>JBQLZJ010000003.1:0-361389 GCA_052168215.1 Phycisphaerales bacterium | reverse complement strand
GAGCAGGGCACCGTACTTGTTCCGCACCTCGGCGCCGCCTGTCCGCCCGTTGTACTTCAGGATCTCGTTGACCCGGTCGAACAGCTCGCGCGGCACGATCACCTCATGCTCCCCGTCGTAGACCTCGGCCTTGTGGACGATCTTCCCGATGTATACCGGGTTCGTCAGGTGGGTGTACAGAGTCGACGCGTTGAAGGGCGTCCCGCCAATGACGCGGTCCTTCTTCGTCACCCGCCGCTTGTTGCACCATTTGCAGCGTTTCAGCTCCCGGACCACCGGGTGGAGCGCCTGGATCTCGGCGTACAGTTCGAACATCGTCACGACCCGGGCGGCCTCGGCCGCGTTGACCACCAGCCGCGGGCTCGGACCCGAGCGGTCGACGTCGTAGCCGAGCACGGGAACGCCGCCCGCCCATTTGCCCTTGCGCTTCTGGGCCGCGATCTTGTCGCGGATGCGTTCGCCGATGATCTCCCGCTCGAACTGTGCGAACGAGAGCAGGATGTTGAGTGTCAGGCGACCCATCGAGCTCGTCGTGTTGAACTGCTGGGTGACGGAGACGAACGAGACCCCGTGCTGCTCGAACAGCTGCATGATGCGGGCGAAGTCCATGAGCGACCGACTCAGCCGGTCCACCTTGTACACCACGACGCAGTCGATGCGGCCGGCCTCGATGTCTCGGAGCAGGTGGTCCAACGCCGGCCGATCCATGGACCCGCCTGAGCATCCGCCATCGTCATACCGGTCCGGCAGGCATGCCCAGCCCTCGGCCCGCTTCCTGGCCCACTCGCTCAGCCCACCCATCACATTCGCCTGAATGCGCTACGCGACCTTCCGGATCAGGTACCGACGGTGCCTAGTCCGGCACATGTGCCCGTGCAACTCCTTGTATTTCTCAACAAGCTCCGCCGTCGTCATGTGCTCGAGCGCGTCGAGCTCTTTCTGCACCTTCGCCTCTGCCGTCTTCGTCATCGCGGCTCCTCGTATCGGGGACATCGGAGACGCGGCCCTTAACCGCCGGACCGCGGAGCCACACTGAGCCCTTGATCGCCCGGAAGTTCAAGGCATGTCTCGCCGTCTTCGTCGAGGTTCTCGCGATCGCCGATGTCGGCCGCATGCTTCGCCTCGAGAGCCCGAACCAGCCCACGGGCGAGAATGCCCGCGACCTCGTCGCGCCGCTCGTCGGCCATCATCGTGTCCGGATTGCGCGTCGTGTCGGCGTAGTGCTTGGGCATCGCGTGACCTCACGGGCCGCGTGCTCAAGACGCCGCCCTGATGTCACCTATGCCGCGCGCCCAAGGGGTGCGCAGAGACTTCACCGCCGGTCCATCGAACGATCAAGATCATGCTCAGCCACCGGCCCGAAACAGGCCCTTGCGGACCGCCTAGCAGAGACGAAGAGCCCTTAACCCCGGCACCCGCCCGAACCAGAGACGCAGAGACTTTGGCGGCCAGAACGCCCCGCTCGGCCGGCCACGCCCCGAGCACGGTTATGACCAGCGGGCGAGCGGAGACCCAGCCTCGATTGGACCTCGGCCGTAAACCCTTGCGGAGACTGGCCCTGAAAACGACAACGCCGCCGAGGTCTCTCGGCGGCGTCAGTCGTGAACCGGTGAGCCAGCCGCGTTTGCAACCGACTCGGAAATAGTGGTGGATACAACGTAATCGTCAATCGTCCCGTAAACAGTGGACACTCGGAACGCCCCTCGCCTCTGTCGGACTCATCAATACCGAGTATAATCCGTATCTACGGGGTCTCTGACCCGCTTCAGAGACTCTGATCGGGCACGAAAGCCACGCTACTGGCGGCCAGTTCAAAGTTCGACTTTGAGTTAGCCGCATCCGTTGCGAGGCCGCCCGTGTCCGGGGCCTGCCTGGCTTCACGTGCGGAGCCGGTCGTTCTGGAGGAGGAGCCGAGCCGCGAGAGTTTGAACGCGGGGAGTTGCTCGGCCTGGGACTTCGCGTGGATGCGTCGTCTCCCGGCTCGTGGCGTCTCCTAAGGGCCGGCCGCGGCGGGTCGGCGAGCCGATCGAAGTCGAGGAAGTCATCGATCTCCGATCGCGACCGCCGCGTGCCAGAATTCGGCATGGAACAGACCACTACGGACGAGGCGCGGTCGACACGAACAACCCTCACGCGAGAAGAGCTGTACGAGAAGGTTTGGCAGATCTCGGCCGTACAGCTCGCGAAGCAACTCGGCGTCTCTGACGTGGCGATCGCCAAGGCCTGCAAGCGGCACGAGATCCCCAAGCCGCCGCTCGGATACTGGGCGAAGAAGGCGGCCGGGAAATCGGTCCTGAAGCCGCCGCTCCCAGCCGTCATCGATCCGAGTCTTCAGCAGATCACTTTCACGCCGCAGAGCGCCGCCTCTCGCAGGCCCCGTCGACCACCCGAACCAGGTGATCTGGATTCGCCGCCGGAGCGCACGCTGACGTTCTGGGATGCGCGCATCGCGTCCACGTTCGCCCGGCTCGAGCAGGCCGAGATCAAGTGGGATGTCTCCAGCCGCCTGCACAACCCGCTGCCGGAGGTGGCCGCGACACTGACAGCGTTGCGCGATGCCAAGCCATCGTTGATGGGGCGCCGACAAGACTCGTGCCTGGTGTCGCCTGACTACAGGGCAGAAGGCTCGATCTTCTGCGTGTCAGTCGGCCCAGGATCGATCAGTCGTGCGGGGCGGCTCCTCGACACAGTGGTTAAGGCCGCGAAGCAGGCCGGATTTCACCTCGGTACCCACAAGGCGGACTACGGGGTCCGCACACGACCGGTACTCGAAATGCTCGACATCCGGCGACAGGTCAGAATCCGGGAGCTGACCCAGCGCATCCCGCACGAGCCCACAGCCGAAGAGCTCGCTCGGAAGAAGCGGTATACCTACGCGACCATCGACAAGTGGGACTACACCCCACGTGGCCTACTACGCCTGTCGATCTGTGACGACGACGGAAGGCACGAGCATCGCTCGTGGACAGACGGCAAAGCACGCACCGTCGAGTCAATGGTCCGGGAGATCGTGGTCGGCCTTCTTGAAGATGTGGATGCTGACCTGCAACGGCAGGCGGCGCGAGAAGAGCAGCACCGTCGAGAAGCCGAGGCCTCCCATCGCCGCTATATCGAAGCAGAGCGGCGCCGCAAGGAAGAAGCAGAGCTCTCGGCGCTGCTAGCCGTCATAGACAGGTGGGAGCACGCGACGCGAATCAGGGCGTTCGTAGAGGCCTATCTGATGCGCGTGCATGCCTGCGAGCCTGGGAATGCCGCCACACAATTCGAACAATGGGCACAGCGTGCGTTGGAGGTGGCCAACCGAATAGACCCCACGATTCCGACGAGTGTTGACGACAGTGGGTTGCAGTAGCGATGAGCCTAAACCCGCATACGCGGATACTGACTCCACATTACCTACTCACGCATGCCGCGCATCGCATGCCTCTAGGCCCAACGGCGATTCACAGGCAAGCATCCAGCACGCCCGATCACCTCTCGGGCGCCCTATGCGTATCGGCATCGCAAGACAAACGTGCCGATTACTCTAGCTCCTGACTAGCGGCTCGCTTCTGTAGACGGTCGGCGCCTCGAGACTGCAGTGGTCTGCTACGCAGGAACGCTGCAGCAACAAATGGCGTGTCGGCTTTTGAACGAGCCGGAATATCTCCTCCGCTGCACCGGGAGTTGCGACGACCAGGAAACCCTCGCCAACCTCTGTCTCTCTCTGATATGGCCCCAGCTCGACGCAACCATCCTTCCACCACAGGGTCTCGACCATAACCTCGTCGGTTCCATTGACCCATCTGAAAAGGCCGTCAGAGCTCAGCGTCCATTCGAGTTTCTTGGCGATCGCGGGGTTCAGCGCGATCCAATCCGAACCATCTGTGTCGGCTCCAATCCACTGGTTTCGAACGATGACCGCATCGGTCGCGCCACCTTCGTGCGGCACCGCCCCGGAGTATGAGCCCTTTGGTACATCGAAGACGCGTTCGAACGGATTCTCGGCGTTGATCGACATCGTCCCTTTGGTTCCGACAAAGGAAATGCGAGTTTCCGTCGGCACAGACCAATCGAGCGCCTTGAGACGAGCGACTTCACCGAGCACGACTCGTCCGGCAAACTCTCGAAGATGACTATCAAACGGATAGGTCTTACTTTCCATCCAAGCCACCGCGTTGGAGCCGTACTGATCAAGTCCGCCGAGAGGCCTGATGGCGACGGGCCGCGGGCCGGGATCGAAAAGCGCGAGATCGGGATCCTGCGCGGCGACCAGTCTGAAGAGCATTTCCACGTTGTCTGGATGTACACGCTGTGCATCGATGAGGTCGCTGGCTATACGCCGCATCGCCTCTCTCGCTACTGCGCCACGCCTGCGTCGAAACGGAAGCTTCAGTCCGGCGCGTTCCAGGTGCGACCGATAAGCTGATTCGCTCTGGGCTGTAAGAGTTGGCGCGTCGGCAATCAATTTCATCTCTCGAGCGGCCGCAATGAAGAGATTCTCTTCGTCCAATTGCGCCATCTTGGCAATGATGCCCAGCTGGAAGTCGTACGGGCGAACCATATCTCGCGGGTTCTCGGAATCGGGGAGCGGCTCATCGACTCCGACCGAAGGCATCTTGTCCTCGCTCGGAGGCAGTGCGAGCTGGTAGATGGCCGGAAGCGTCGCGGATGCTCGCTGCGGCGTGTTTTCTAGCTTGAGTGCGATGCACAACCGCTCCGCCGCCCGGCTAATCCACCAGTTGCGAGCCTGTACCAACCCTTGTAGAACTTGTCCGTATGGCCTGACGGCGTCCGGGGACTTTGTAGCAAGTGCATCCAAGAGCCCGACAGCAGCCACTCGCTGGAACTCTGTCCCGGCCAGCATCTCTTTGACGACCTTCTCCCCGGCAGGGCTCCCGCTCAACAAGATCTCGGCGAACGCCTTCAGCGCCCCTTGAGCGACCAGCGGGATCAAGTCGACCATGTGAAACGCCAAGAGCTCGCATAGGGCTCGCTCACAGTTATCATCGGTTGGAGTCGCCACGAGTTTGGAGGACGCTTCGCCTAGCAGTTCTAGCGGTGACGAGAGAAGTCTCACGTAGTCCTCAACCATCGGGTAAAACTGTTCGGGCTTGAGACCGGCACCCAGTAGAGGGACGATGTCGATGAGACGCCTTGCCAGGTCAAAGGGCGATCCAGATTCTGAACTCAGATTGGCTGCCACTTCCTTGAGAGCTCGTTCTCGCCCGGGAACCGCGTCGGCTGCTACCAACGCCATAAGGGCCTTCAACCGGGTGCCGCCATCGAGATACTCTGCCCAGCCGTAGGTTGGAGACGCCTGAAGTGCCCGTTCCGCAACTTGCCATGCCAGAGTTCGCTCGCCGAGTTCGCTGAGACGCTGACTGATGGCTGACAGCGCAAGCGAGTCCTTAAACTCCGCAGGAAGTCCATGAGCCAGCCTCGTCGCTTCCGCACGAGAGAGAGTGGGACAAAGCGCCTCAAGAAGGGTGCTCCAGCGGTAGTACGACTCGTTGCTTTCCTTGACGAGTCCAAGGAACCCATCGACACAAGTGGCTCTCGCCACCGCCTGCTCTTGGGTGAGGCTAGTACCGTCCCGAAGCTTGAGGGTGTGCTCGTACTTGCCGTCCTGGTGTGCCCTCGATGGCAACAACTCAAGGCCGCATTCGCGAAGCGACAAGCCCACACTCTGTGCGGTCTCGGCAAGAGCTCTCAAGATAAACGGCCGTGATGTCGGGAGCGAGCGAACCCTGACGGCATCCGCAAGCTCTTTACATACTTCGCCGCTGGCCTGCTTGGAGCCATCCTCTAAGTAGTGATCGAAGAGGGCTTTCACCAACGAAGTATGGGGCTCTGTCGAGAAAGTCAGCAGCAGATGGACGTACACGGCCTTGAGCACTGACGGTCGGCACAATCGCCTCTCCGATGCGATCTGCAGGCAGGCCGCGATGGCCTCGGCATGGTCGATGCACCGGTGCTTCTCGAACCAGTGAATGAGCCGTACCGCTCTTAGTGGGGAGGCGGGCACGCAGCTCCTGATCAAGGCAATGGCGGCGGTTCTAGTTCCGCGTCCTTCAGTGGTTTCTTCAGTACCCGCGATTGACGCCGCGAAGAGTGCTAGACGTTCACCAACCTTCGCCGGATCGAGGGGGAGCACCGTGTCCAGCCACTCGACCCACTCATCCATCTGGTAGTCTTTTCGGTACCCGACACCGAAAGACACTGACACGAGCCTTCGGAGCTCGAGGATGGCGGCATCCCTATCCCCGAGATCGGCCCATGCCTCTGCCTGTCTCTCGCACTCTCCGATCTTGCCCGCAACGTCTTTGCCTTCCAGCATCGTGTCGGCGATTGTCTCAAGCTGCGCCCTTGTCCACTCCGCGGCGAGCCCCGCATCGTAGAGTTCCATGACGACGTTTCGTCTGGCCTCGGGCGACCATGCCCACTGTGTCTCTTTGTCGGTCCACAACTGCTCAAACTCGGCTCGCAGCTCTTCGAGGGCCGCAGGGCCGTGTTCTTTCACCACCTCTACGATCAACTGGTCCAACTCGTCCCGCAGTCGCTCCACGCGATACCACCCATGCCACCGCCGCCTCTCTTTCCATGTGCGGTTGAACAGCCTCAGGGGCTGATGCAACTCGCGCCGAACGTCGGTAGCCGTGTACGTCTTTCCGCGAGCGGCGTCTGCTGACACCTTTGCTAGCTGTACCAGGCAACGTTCCAACAGAACTCGCGGCCAATCACTGTCCTTCGCCGGATCGGGCGCTGCCGTGTTCGGTGCGATCTCGCCACCGGTAAGCATCAGCAAGCGGTAGAAGCGGAACACCGCCATCGCTTCTGAAAAATCTGGTTCTCCAACGCCATCGAGATCAACCTTCGGCTGCTTGATTGCCTTGAGGATTGTCGCTGGGGCGCCATGATGTGGAAGTTGAGCGTGAGCCCCTTGAGCAATCAAGAGCTTTGCGTGGTCGGAAAAGCTGGCGAACGTAGGTGCTTTGAGAAGTTCCTCAATCATTGCCGTGGCTTCCGCCACCTGTCCGCGACTGGCGCACCTTCGGAATCGATGAATTGCCGACCACACAGAGAGATCCGGTGCGCCCCCTTCTAGTTCCTTGAGACACTTCTCCAACGCCAAGTACTCTGCCGTACGTCCCAGCCGCTCCATTGATTGGCCAGCCCAATACAGTAGAGTCTTCCGCCACTCCCTCGCATCCTGGGCTTCATCGATAGTTGACTTGGGAGGCACGAAGCCCTGGATAAGTCCGACTACTTCATCGACTGGCCGAAAGAGCGGGACGGCTTCCGCCCACGCCCGGAGCAGATCCGAGGTCTCGCGGTTGAAATCACCCTCGACTTCTCCGGCGGGCTGGATGAGCGAGAAGGGTTCAGCTGCCTCAAACACACGTCGCGCGAGCGGCGCCTGGTCGCGGACGAAGAGGCTCCTCGCGACACGTAGAGCCTCTTCCTGGCCAATTTGGAGTTCGTTTCCCTCCCACACATACTCCATAGCTTTATCGAGGTAACCCAATGAAAGCAAACTGCCACCTACAGTCCACGCCGTGAGGGAAAAAGCACGCTGCGATAGCTCAGAAAGAAAAAGCGCAAAGGCAACTAGAGTGTCGGCATTCCCTAGCTGGCCTGCTGCAGCCGCCACATACCGCGCATCGCGTGCAACGCTTTCAAGAGGCCTTAATGCGCTGAGTTGCTGCCGGAAGTAGTCAGGTGTTGCACGAGCAAGAACGCCCACTGCGTCACCCGCCATTGCAAGATGATAGACGACTTCCCACGAATTCGGCGCGTCCGATGTCTCACATATCGTCGCAATCCGCATGTGAAAGTCGCGGTTGGCGTTCGCAGGGGTCCCCCCGCTTAGCGTTGCGGTTCTGCTTAATATAAACTGCCGGAAGCTGTTGTGAAAGAACTCAAGGTGGCCTGGTCGTACTTCCCTGAAAAAGTGCCCAAATCGGCGGCGAAGCTCTCCGAGCGGAGGCGATGGATTCCAGGAGGCCACCCAATCGATGTCAATCGGACGCCTGAGTCGAGCGAGAAGTCCTAGAAGATCGGCGAGGCTGGCGACCGCTTCGATTTGCTGCCAATACGAGAAATAGTACTTGTCAACATCACCGGTGAACGCAATGGTGTCGGTAAGCGCGGCCGACATCTGGTCCGCAGTTGTGGCGCCTTTCAAGCGGTTTAGCAACAGAGACAGCGCGAGGGGGTGTCCGCCCGATAGGACCACAATGCGCTCTTGTTGCTCAGCGCTCGGCGAGACGGGCAAGTGCGTTGCGCCGATTACCTTGAGCGTTGCTTCTCTGGTCATCTGTCCGATCTGAATGCGACGTCCGGACTCCTGTATGCTTTGGCGTACCGCGGGGGGAAGGCCTGGAAGGTCGTCCGTCTGTGATCCCAGCACAAAGAACACACCCTCGGGAATCTGGTCCGGATCGGGCAGGTCGCGAATGAGCGATTGCTGTGGGGTTTGCTCGCGTGGGATATGGTCTAGCCCATCAATGAGTATCACAGTTGGGAACTCTGACGTCTTGAAGTCAGCACCAAGCATCTGCAATTGCTCATTGAGGCGGCCAAGGAGCAGGTCGCGGTCAAAGTTGCCTTGGCTCTGCCCTGCAGAGAACCCCGCTCGTTCAAGAGCCAGCACGAGATCGTGAAGGAAGTTGACTGATTCCCCACGAGTCCGGGGGTCAGCCGATCCCGGCACAAAAGCGTAGTACTTCACGAGCCTGTGTTTATCAAGGCCCGCCTCAAGCGTGCGGGTCAGCAAGGACGACTTCCCGGAACCCGGGCTGCCCAAGAGTGCGAGATACCCACTATTCAGCGTCGTCAGCTTGGTCGTCAGCTCTCGTACTGATGACTCGATTGGTTCGTAGGGATCCCTTGTTGGAAACTCATGTCGATGCCGGAATTCGAGAAGGTGACTCCACCCGACGCGCGTCAGCAGCTCATCCCGCGTGAACTCCACCTGACGGTGAGGGTCGCGCACGATGTTCGCGAGTTCGGCGGCCAACTGTTTGAGCTGCGAGTGCAGTACCTCATCGTCCCGCGAAAGGAACGTGCGATCCGCTGCGGTGCGGGCGTGAAAGTCGAGGTGGCAGGCCTTCGCAAACTCAATGAACTCGTCTGCGGTCAAGCCACTCGCACGTTGCCAAGCCTCCCATGCAGTCTTCCACTTGTCTGGAATGGCCTTGCCATCTGACCGAAAGGGTACCCAAGCTTCGTAGTAGAACGCTGCGAAGGGTTCTTTGTTGGCGCCGGGACATTTGTCACTCTTTGAAGGAATGTCGCAGGTGACCAGATGAACCGCGACGCGCCGATTTGGATGGTTGACACCAAGCCGCTTCCAACCGTCAGCCAGTTGGGCGACCCAGCACGGCGCCTTGTCCCGAGGCCTCGTGAAGTCGAGAAAGGTGACAGTGTCTTTGCGCTCTGACCATTTGACTGAGTGCCCGTCGACGGCATTAGTGCTCAGAATGATGAAGTCGTCAACACGACCGGCATCTGTGTCACCGAGGCGGATTGACTCGAAGCTCTGCTCTCGAAGGTGGCGCATGATTGACCACGCCGCGATTTCGTATTGCGGCAGGTAGCCGGTCATCGCTCGGCGTTCGCCTTCAGCTGGAGCCGGAGATGACTGCTGTGTGATCTGTTCGTCTGCCATAGTCTACTTCAGCCTCCGAAGCTGACAGTGCCCTGGTGCAGGCTATGTCACAGGATGGGCGACGAGTTGCATGGATGCGTCGCCCCAATGGCAAGGATATCCCGGGTCCGCGTCTCGGCTCGCAGTGGTCCGAGACGCGGCGATGCAGGACCAGCAGCGACTGTCTCGCGGAGTTGCTCGGCACGCTAGCGCAAGCTTGAATCCAGCTAGACGAGCTCTTCTCGTCGCGCCATGCGTCGAGTAGCTCCAGGAGTCGCCCTGCGACTGGCGGAGCGTTGGCTGGCTCGCGAGCGCGTGGGTAGTCAGGGACGGTCGTTGAGCCGCGGACAACAACGTCCCAGAGACGATGCCAGTTAATGGGCTGAATCAAGGCGAGTCTGCAGGTCAGTGGTTTGCATCCCACAGGTGCCGATGTGCGTTCCGCCGCCCCTCTACCCACGAACCGGCGAACAGATGCGCCTGCATCAGCAGACGAACCCGGTCGGGATTCGTCGCGACGTCGCCGACGGTCGGATGGAAGCACGCCGGCGGCCAGAGGACTACGTCATCATGCTCGAGCAGGATCCGGGCGACGAGGCCGGGCCCGGCCTGGTCCCCGACGTACCTACGCTCGAAGAAAGACTCCTCGATCGCGTTCACCGCCCGCCACGCTGCCGGGTGGTTGGGTGCAAACCCCATTGCTGCGTTCGAGATGATGTCGCCCTGCTCGCAGGCGATCCAGGCGTTGACGCCGGGCGGACAGCAGGCGTCCAGTGGGCGGACAGGCTTGATGTCGGTGTCGAGGTAGACGCCGCCCACGCGGGCCATGAGCTCGAGGCGGAGGATGTCGCTCCGCATGACGCAGCCGGGGACGCCGCCGAGGGCGAGGCAGGCGTCCCACGCCTGGCGGTTCAGGATCGGGAAAGGCAGGTGTTCATCGGTCCACAGGTGTAGCGTCCAGCCCGGGTTCATCTCGGCGAACCGGCGTCGCCAGCGGCGCTGCTGAACGGGCATCTGGCCGCGGCCGAGCCAGATCTGGTGGAGCACCTTCGGGACGGGGGAGGCGTCGGCCATCAGGCAACGGCCTCCACGGGCTGAAGGATCGCGTTGAAGAGATACGCACGGCCGTGATCGCGGGCGTCGGCTTGGGCCTGTTCGAAGAGGCCCCAATGGAACGGAACGACATCGCGGAAATGGCCGTGGTCTCGGATCACGCGACTCAGGAACCCCGGCCCCGTCTGATCCCAGACGCCCCGGAATGTCGCGATGGAGTGGGCAAGGTCGCGGACGCAGTGCCAGAGGGCGGGGTGACACGGGACGCCCCCCATCACCGCCGGCGACAGCAGGTGCGGCCGGCCGTGCTGCTGCGTGGTGGAGCAGAACGCCCGGGTGCCGCTGACCAGGTCATCAATCGGGCGCAGCGGCAGCCGGTCGGGGTCCACGAACACCCCACCCTCGCGGGCGAGCAGTTCGTAGCGGAGGATGTTGAGCCTCGACGCCGCGCCGGCGGGCTCATGCAGCTTGAACGTCTCAGCCCACTGCGCGTGGTTGAAGATCGGCTCGCGGTCATCGAGCGTGATCACGCGGATGTCCCACTCGGGGTGGTGTCGTTGCCACTCGGCCTGCCATCGACGGAAAGTGTCGGGCACGGGCGACTCGGCGAGGTGCGCGGTGTAGACGATCTTGGGGATCACTTCGGTGCCTCCTGCGTGGTGCTCGATTCGACCTGCCACCCGGCTGGCGGCACGCCCTCCATGCCACCCTCGATGAACTGCTCGCCGAACTTGCCCAGCGCGGCTGCGTCGTTGCCCGAGCTGCCGGACCCGGAGCCGGGATCGATGGTGACCTCCGTGCCGACGATGGTGCCGCTGGGGTCTGTTGTGAAGGTGCCGGTAAACGAGTCGGAACTCGTGCCGATCGTGATAGTGGTGTTCTTGATGGTGCCGTCGGAGCCGAGGGTGAGCGTCTGGCTGAAGCTGTCGCTCGGCGACTCGACGGACGAGCTCTCGCTGCTGGAGCCGGACCCGGAGCTCTCGCCGCTCGATGCACCGCTGCTGGCGCCGGACGAGTCCATGCTCGACTGGTTGGAACTGCCGCCGGAACCCGATCCGCCGGGGCCGGACCCGCCCGGGCCGCTGCCACCGGGCCCCGAACCTGAACCGCCCGGGCCGCTGCCACCGCCGCTCGATCCGCCACCACCGGAGGACCCGCCGCCGGACGAGCCCGGGTCGTCGGTCGAAGCCATCGAGGACTGGAACGATGAGCCGCCAGATGATCCCCCGCTCGAAGCCGCCGAAGAACCGCCGCTGGAAACGCCGGTCGAGCCGCCGCCGCTGCTGGAGCTCAGCGGGGCGGTCTCGCTGACGCTGGGCGAGTCTGTTTCGCTCGGAGGCGTCCCGCTGTCGCTCGTGAACGCGTCGGTGGTGTAGGTGGTGAGCGTCGGCGTGCCGCTGGGGCCGGTGGTGTAGATCACATCGCCGGTCGTCGAGTAGCTGGTGCCCTCCGAGGGCGTGGGCGTGCTGCTCGCCGGCGTCTGGTACGACGAGTCCGGCGTGCCGGGCGTGGAGTAATCGCTCGAGCCGCCGCCCTGCGGGGCGCGGCCCGTCGCCCAGACGGGAATGTAGAGGTAGTACCGGGTCGGCTCGCTCATCGGTTTGTCCTCTGGGCGGCCTCCTTCGGCGGCTCGATCGGCGTGTACCACCCCTGCGTGTTGATCGGCTTCGAGCACTCAGCACTCGCCGCGGCGATTGCGTCCTCGTAGGCCATCCGCTTGAACACGCCAAGTTCGCTGCCGGGCGAGCAGTTCACCACACGGAACCCGTGCTTCTCGAAGTGCGGCTGGAGGGCCTCGAAGCGCCGGCTCAGCGAGTCGTAGAGCGTGTTGTTGTGCTTGATCGCTGCGGCCTCTCGGGTCTCGTCGAAGGCGTACTTGCGATCGGCGGCCATCTTGAAGTCGCAGCCGAGCAGGTAGACCGTCCGGAAGCCGAGGTGGTGCAGGAGCCGCAGGGCCACGAGCATCACGCTCCGCTTGCCCTTGATGCCAAGCGAGTCGGTGGACTTCGGGTCATTGCCCCACGGCACCGTGTCGCCGGTGAGGAATCGCTCGTGGTCGAAGTGGTTGCTGCGGCGGAAGAACAGGACGCTGGGCATCTGCGCGACACGGAACGCGCTGTCACGCATCGTGCCGTCCCTCGCCTGGATGCGCAGCTTGCGGCCCCAGTGGCAGACCGGGACGAACTTCAGCACGCCCGGGTCCTTCCAGCCCGTATCGATGAACCGGCCCGGATCGTCCACGCAGGTCCAGAGCGTCGGGCGATGGACGGTCCACGAGTTGTTGACGCCCATCGTCACGATACCGCGACCGTTGAGGAGGCCCAGGTCGATGGCGTTGAGCGACGGGCCTGATAGCACGAGGAACGCCGAGCGGCCTTTGTAGAACCCGCCGAGGGAGATCGAGTCGAAGTCGCTGGTGTAGAGCCGCAGCCCGCTGCGGGCGGGTGCCCGGGTTTTGATGCCTCGCTGCAGGGCGATGATGTCGGACTGGTTCGGGTTGTTCACCGGAACCTCCCGGTGATGTAGCGGCCGGCGGCGCGGGTGTCGCTGAGCACGCCCACACGGCCGATCGTCTCGACCCACCACGTCAGCGGCCGGACCGTCGGGTGAAGGTTCTCGCCGGCGACGGTGATGCGGCTGGGTCGGGTGCAGACGGAGACGCAGAACCACCCCCGCGGCCGGGCGACCCGGCGCATCTCGTTCAGCACCGGGATTACATCCTCGATCAGCAGGTGCTCAAGCGCATCGAAGCTGGCAACAACGTCGGCCACGCCTTCCACGAGGCCGGTGTCGTGCATGGGCTTGGCGATGTCCGCCTCGGGGAATGCGAAGTCCACGCCGAGGCCGTCGATGCCGTGGCGACGGAGTTCGGTGATGAAGTCGTTGCGGCCGCAGCCGAAGTCGACCACGAACCGGGGCTTCCAGCGCTTCACGATGGCGATGGCATCGCGACCGTGGTTGGTCGCGCCGTACGCCGAGCCTGGGCGCGACGCGAGCGCGACGTACTTGCTGCGCTCGTGCTCGCGGCGTGCGTCGAGGTCGTTGGTGGTGGCTTTCGTCGGAGTGTTCATCCGGCACCCTCCACGAACAGGTTGAACTTGCGATCGCCGTCGGCCGGGTCGGCCAGCTCCATCAGGGACATCGCCTCGAAGACCCAGACGGGCCGGCCCTTGCTGTTGCGTTCGCAGGTGAGCTGCACGCACACGCCCTCGGGGATGGGCACGAGCTTGGGGCGCAACGACCGGGCGGGCGGGCAGTCGGGCAGCACGCCGGGCAGGTCGCAGACCGGGCCGAGGCCCAGCAGGCCCTCGAAGCCCGTTCCGGGCGTGCCCTCGTTCATGTGGTGGGCCTCGAAGCGGTTGATCGCGAGCTTGGTGGGGTCCTCGCCGCCGCTGGGAAGTTGCGACGAGAGTCCCTCGGGCACCGCGACGTACCGCAGGTAGGTCTCGCTGCCGGGGTCACCGTCGAGGCGGGCTTCCTGCCACGGGTACCGCCAGCGGTTGCTCTCGGTCGGGATCGGCTGGGCGGCGCCGAGGATCGCAGTGACCCGGCCGGACGACGGCCGGCCCATCTCGATGACCGCCCACTTCTCCCCGACGCCCGCTTCCTTCCACAGGATCGGGACGCCGCCCATGGGCGTGCTGGTGAGCACGGTCTCCTCGGGCGCGAGCTCGCAGGTGGTGTCGAGCTCATTCGCGACATACACCCGGGCGGGCGTGACGCCGGTGAGCACGCTACGTCCGAGTTCGCCCGCCTTGATCGGCTGGGTCACCAGCACGAACGCCATGGGGCTCGAGTCCTCGGTCGCGATCTCGCCCGTCAGCGGCGTGCGGCTGTGGAATGTCCGCTCCTGGTCGTCCTCGCCCGGCTCGACAAGCACGCCCGAGATCGCGAGCACGTGGTATGGCTCGATCGTCTGGTCGGAGTCGTTCCGCACGAGCACCAGCCCGCGGGGCACAGCGTCAGCCAGCGGCCCGCCGCCCCGCGTTTGTTCGCGCCGGCGCTCGGCCACGGCGGCGTCAACGAAGGCGTTGTACGCCCGCGCGGGGATCACCAGCGGCTGGCCGGTCTGGACTTTGCGGAAGGCATCGGCCATGCGTCAGATCCCCAGCGCCGAGAAGTTGCCCTCGTCGTACACACGCTCGACATACGCCGCGACGGGCCGCTTCACGATCGCGTTCGATCCCGAGTCCTCCGCGTCGGCGTAGCGGACCCACAGGTACTCCCAGCCCTTCTTGCTGATGCCGCTGATGGGCCCGACCGAGATGCCCGATGCGTTCGGGCTCGCGGCGAACCGGAACGTGATCTCCCAGTCGGAGTCCGCGCTCGTGCCGCGTCGCGATCCGGATGCGCCGAGGAAGAGCACCTCGCCGCCGTTGAACCCCTTCCACGAGCCGCTGTTGACCTTGCCCGTGAGGCTGAACAGCGTGCCCTTGTACGACTGGGTCACCTGCGCCGCGGGCAGGTAGTGCGTCTCGCTGAACTGGTAGACGGGCACCGCGATGTCCACGCCCTCGACGCCGTCGGCGGTGACGCCGATCGCACCCTTGAAGTCGGGCGCGGTGGTGCCGGATGCGCCGTATCGCTGGACGGTCTGCTTGCTCTGGGTGATGTGCTGCGTACCGCCGCCGGTATCGAAGCTGAAGACGCTCTCGCCGGTTTGCGGGAAGCCGCCGAGCTCTTCGCGGCCGTAGCGGACCGTCGCCTCCCAGTGGTCGGGGCCGACCGGCTCGATCGAGATCGAGAGCTTGGTCAGCCCGTCGTAGTTCGTGGGGCTGGCGGTGTCGGCGTGGCCGCGGGCGGTGAGGTCATTCTCGACGCCGCGGATGTCGTAGACCAGCTCGGCCGACGGGTTGTCGCCCGTCGTCGAACGCCGGCTCTCGAACTTCTCCGTGACGATCGTCGGCACGCGCTGGGTCCCCTCAGGCGAAAGTCAGGCCGCCGGTCTGTGCAGCGTCCGCCAGACGCTTGGTGTTGCGGGCGGTCTGCTCGGTGGCCTTGGCGGTGCGCTCCGCGGCTGCGTCCCCGCCGGCGAGCGACTGGACCGCCAGCGCGTTGAACGTGCCCCGCACCTCGATCCGCTCGGCGATCGCGTCCCCCAGCCCCCCCAGTCGATCCTCGAGTTCGGTCAGCAGGCTTCGGGGCCCGGTTGGTGCATCGGTCTCGGCTTCCTCGCGGCGTCTGCGGGCCTCTGCGATCGCGGCGTCGAGCTTGGCCCGGGCCTCGTCGAGCCGTCGCTGGGTCTCTTCGAGGCGGCCGTCCGTGCCCTCCCGAAGCGCGTCCTGCGCCTCCTCGAACTGCCGGCCGATCTCGGCGAGGGTGGCCTCGTTGAGGGCGTCCGACCGAGATCGCTCAGCCGCCCGGCTCTGCTCGCGCTGGTCGATCTCGCGGCGTGCACCGGCGTCGATCTCGCCGAGACGGGCGTCGAGCTGCTCGTCCACCGCCCGCTTCGCGGCCTCGACATCGAGCCCGTCGTCGAAGAGCCCCTGGATCTCGAGCATCCGCTTGGCGACGAACGACGACGCCCGCTCCCAGACCTTCTGGAAGCCCGCCGTGAAGCGGGTCCACGTCTTGGAGAGGAACGCCGTGCTCTCGATCCACGCGGTCTCGAGCGCGTGCAGCACGACTTGCGCCGCGGCGAGCGCGCCGTACCACATCTTCTGGGCGTTGCCGACGAAGAACGCCCGGGCTTGCAGCCAGACGGCGTTCAGCTCGGCGACGCCCCGCTCCCACGCGACCTTGAGACCGAGCCAGAGCACCTCGGCGGCGAGCGCGATGTCGCCCACGGCGAGCGCATCGCCGATCCCGCCGGCGACCCGGCCGACGAACGCCCGGAGTTCCCCGAACCGCTCCATCAGCCAGGACAGAGCCTGTCCGCCGGCGTCGGTGTACCGCACGATCGCGACGCCGAGTCCGACCACCGCCGCGACCACGAGCCCGATCGGGGAGAGGATCGCCCCGAGCACGGCCCCGGCAGCGGTGACCGCCGTCGCCAGCCCGCCGAACCCCGCGGCGACGATCGTGATCGCGAGGCCGATGCCCACGAGGGCCAGGCCCGCGAGCAGGACGCCCGCGGCGATCTTGGCCGCCGAGACGACGACCGCCTTGTTCTGCTTCACCCAGTCGCTCGCGGCCACGACTACGCGCGTGATCGCGTTGGAGAGCTTGATCACCGTCGGTGCCAGCGCCGAGCCGATGATGAACACGCCCTGCTTGAGCACCCGGAACAGGATGTTCATCGTGTCGTTGAGCAGCGCCGCGTCCTTGGCGGTCTCGGTCGAGATCGTCAGGCCGAGGGAGCGGGCCTGCGCCTGCAGCGCCTCGATGCCGTCGACGCCGCCCTCGATCAGCGGCAGGAGCTTGGTCCCCGCGCGGCCGAAGACCTGCATCGCGACCGCGGCTCGCTTGCTCGGGTCCTCGATGCGGCTGATCGCCTCGGCCAGCGTCTTGAACTGCTGCTCGGGCGAGAGCCCGCGGAGGTCGTCGGCCGTCAGCCCGAGGTCGGCCAGCGCATCCTGGGCCGTCGCGAGCCCGCGATCGGCGTCGTTGAGCGTGAGCTGCATCACACGGACGCCGTTCTCGAGCGTTTGGAGATCGGCCCCGGACTGCTCGGCGGCGAAACCGAGCTCGCTCAGCGCTTCGACGCTGACGCCGGTCCGCAGGCTCATCTTGTCGAGGATGTCGCCCGCGGACGAGAACAGCTTCACGGCACCTGCGAGCGGCGCGAGCGCGGCTCCGCCCAGCCCGGCGAGCCGCAGCCCGAGCGATCGCACGCTCTCGCCGAACGCCTTGAGCTTGCGTTCGGCCCGCTTGAGCGCGGCCGTGAGCCGGTCGCTGACGCCGAGTTCGACGAACGCACGCCCGGCCCGGATGCCGCGAGTGTCGGCCATGGATCAGCCTCCCCTCACGCTGTTCTTCCAGACCTTGGGGAGGTTGGCCGCTTCCTTCTCGAGCGCGGGGCCCATGTAGGGGCGGGCCTTGATCGTCACGGCGCGGCTCTCGCGCTTGCCGCGACGCCGGCGGACGATGGTGGTCCGGCCGCCGAACTCGAGCACATTGGGCGCGGTGCTGCGTCGGAACCCGACCGGGCCGACCACGACGCTGTCCGAGCCCCGGTCGTAGCCAAACAGCACGAGCCGGCGCAGCGACCCCTCGTGGGCGTATGGCGGCTGTCCCGGGCGGCTGGTGCCCTTGCGCTTCCGCATGCTCGTCCGGGCCCGGGTGCGGATGAACGCCCCGGCCCGAGAGAGCGATCGGCGGCGGGCCGCGTCGACCGAGCGGATCACCGCCGGGCGGTCGAAGAACAGGCTTTTGATCCGCATGTCGATCACGCGGTGGTCCCCCGGATCTCAACCGGCGCGGCCGGCGTCGGCGAGGGCAGCGGCACCGCGGGCGTCGGCACGCGGCCCTTCTCCAGCCCCTTGTTGAACGACGCCTCCTTCTCCTTGCGGAGCCGGCCCGCGCCGATGAACAGCCCGACGAGCCCGGTCAGCGCCGGCAGGGCCGGGCCTGCGACGGGCACGCCCGCCAGCGTCGGGCCGACCTCGTCGAGGGCGCTCAGCGTGAGCTGCCCGAGCAGGCCGCGGATCTCGCCGCCGCTATCGATCGAGGCCTTCCACTGCGCCCCGGTCCGCTGCACGTCTTCGAACCACGCCCGGTACTCCGCCTCGGCTTCGTTTAGCGTGGTCGCGCGGGGAAGGCCGCGGGTCTGCTGGATCTCGTTAGGCGTCTTGACCTTGACCACGTCGCCGAGGTCAAAGCCGGCGCAGGCGGCCAGTGCAAGCGAGACCATCACGAGCCCGAACGCGAACATGATGTGCTTGGGATCAACCTTCATCCGAGCCTCCGTGCTCTGCCTTCTTCTTGATGAACACGTCCTTGAGCACCCCGACATCCGCCGGGATGCGCTCGCTCGAGTTCTGGCCCCGCGAGAACGGGTCGAAGTCCGCGGGCTTGAGCGGCCGCGTCTTCTTCGGGTCGCGGTGGCAGTTGGCGAGCAGCGCGAGCAAGCTGCTCGTCATCGCCCAGTCGTGCCGCTGGCGAGCCTCGGCCATGGCCAGCAGCTCGCGCAGCGTCAGGGGGCCCGGATCGACTCCGGCGATACCGGCGCACTGGTAGACGGCTCGCCAGAGAGCGCCGCCGTCGCCATGCCGCCGATCGACTCCGGGGCCGTCAGCTCGTCGAGCCTCGCCTCGACCAGGTCGCGGGCCTTGTCCATCACGTCGTACATCGCCGCGACGGCCTTCCCGAGGGCGGCCCGGTCCCTCGGGTTCGGGCAGAAAGACACGAGTTCGTCCACCAGCGCCTCGGTCGCCGCGCCGATCGGGTCGCCGTGCATCGCACGCCCGAAGTCCTCGTCGCTGACGCCGCGCTCGTCGGCCTGCGGCTTCACCGCCGCATAGACAACGTCGCAAAGCAGCACCGGGTCGCGGATGAGCTTCGCGACCACGCCCGCGCCGTCGTCGGCGAGCAGGTCGACGCCGGTGAGCGAGCGGATCCGCTTGATCGCGGTCGTGTGCAGCTCGATGGTCCACTCCCGGCCTGCGGTGTCGGTGAAGGTCTTCATGATCAGCCCTCCAGCCACTCGGGCGGCGTGGTCGAGTAGGTCACCTTGGCGGTGACCGACACCGTGATGGCCTCTTCCAGCGCCTCGGACCGCGAGAAGCTCGTGATCATGAAGTCCGCCTGGAGACCCTCGCCGGAAGTCCCGTCGAGCACCTGCAGCCCGATCGCGGTGTTGTTCAGGTATGCGTTCTTGATGGCCGTGAACCCCGCGTCGGCGGTGTCCCAGACCATCTCGAACTCGACGCTCGCGTCCTTCAGCGTCGCGACGGTGGCACGCCAACCTGCGTTGGCCCGGGTGGTCACGTCCGCTTCGCCCGTTTCGAGCGTGAGCGTGACGTCGCGGACGTTGGCGAGCTCGGTCCAGGAGCTGGCCCCCGTCTTGTAGTTGAGCACGGCCTCCATACCGAGCCGGATCGCCATCGGTTATCTCCTCACCCGGTAGGTGACACTCAGGACCGTCGTCAGCGTCGACCGTTCGTCGAGGTGCTCGCTCGCCGCCACCGGGTCGTGGGCGATCGAGAGCCACGCGGCCTCGGGGAAGTCCGCCAGCCGCTTGTGCCGCAGGTGGTCGCCGACCGCCTCGGCGAGATCAAGCAGCGCATCGATCCGGGCCTCGTCGCCGGCGGGGACGCGTTGCTGGATGCCGACGTCGACCGTGCAATCGACCTGGCTCTGCAGGCGGGCCAGCGCCGCGATCGTTATGGAGCGGGGTACAACCGTGACGCGGGTCTCGGCGAGCTGCTCGAGGTCGTACGAGGGGCGGTAGGCCCGCACGGCCGTGAGCGGCTCGGTGAATGTGGCCCCGTTGATGGACGCCGCGACGGCGTCGGCGATCTGAACGAGCACGCTCATGGGCCGGTCCTTCCTTGGTACTCGCCGTTGAGCCGGCCCTCGACGTAGGAGAGCCGGCGTTCGATGCCCTGGTACTCGTGCCGAAGTGTGCGGGCCTCGTAGATCAGCTCGTCGAGCCGCTTCTCGACCTGGTCGAGCTTGGTGGTTACCACGCCCCACTGGACGATGAGCGCCGCGATGGCGAGGCCGCCGGTGAGCACGACGCCGGCCCAGCGTGCTTTCCCGTTGCCATTGCCGTTCGCCGTGCTGGTTCCGTTGCCGTTGCTCACGCCGCCCCCGTTCGCACGAACTTCGTGTGGATCCGCAGCGTCATTCGCTGCGGGTCGCTGTAGCGCCACGCCGGTTCTCCTTCCGGGGCCATGACCTCGTACTCGTGCACGCGGGCCCCGTCGGTCTCGTTGATCCGGTCGCCGGCTCTGGGTATCACCGCCTCGCCGCCGAGCACCAGGTCCGCCGCGGTGACGAGGTAGTCCCGCGACTCGATCCGGTGGATCACGCCGTACTCGTCGGTGCGGTCGAACGCGGTCGACCCGACCGTGGCCGCAAGCTCGACGGTGTCATCGCCCCGGCGGTAGACCACCGTGCGCGACAGGTGCGCCCGCCGCGTGCGATCGATCAGCTCAGAGCCCTTGGCCAGCAGGTCGCCCATGTGGTCACCCCATTACTGCGAGAGCCGGACGCGGACGGTCTCGGCGGCATCGGCCGCCGCGGCGACCGCCTTCCCGATGAGTTTGTTGCCCGTCGCCGTCTTCGTCGCGACCTTGTTGGTGTTGTCCCAGTACGCGAGGGCCCCGGCCGTGAACCCCGTTCCCGCGGTCGTCGCCTTGGGGAAGTCGAACACGCCGTCGACCGCGAGCGAGCCGAGGCGGTTGGCGGCGATGTCGGTCCGCGTGACGCCGATGAGGTCGCCCTGCAGGACCACGGTGCCGGCGGGCGTGTCCGCGGCCGGGGTGTAGTCGATCGCGTTGCCTTCGTGGACGAATTTGGTCATCCGAGAGTCTCCTGTTCCGGGCCCGGGGCCCGAGTCGTGGTCGGTGTCGAAGAGGGTGTCGAACTCGCCGGGGAGCTGCCCCCCGCCGAACTGACTCATGCCTCACCCTTGCTCTTCACGCCGCCGCGCGGGTCCTGCAGCGCGACGCCGAAGTCGTGGTATCCGCGCATCTGGATCCCGAGCCGGTTGAAGCTCTGCTCGGCGGTCTCGATGGTGGGTGCTTCCTGCCCGTTGAGGAACGCGACCTCGATCACCGGCAGGTCGTTCGCGTCGGCGAGCAGGTACCACGCCTTGCTCGAGTTGCCCGTGAACGCCGCGTTGCCCAGGTACCGGCTGACCTCCACGCGGAACTTGCCCTGGTGGGGGTTGGTCACCGGGTACTTGGCCGCCGAGGTGTTGTCGCGCAGCTCCATGCTCTTGAAGAGCTGGCTGCCCATCGCCGAGAGCGCCGTCGGGACCAGCAGGACCTGCGGCAGCACGCCGATCGGCTTGCCGTCCTTGTCCACCTGGTCCATGAACGTGACCTCGGCCTTGGTCAGGCCGTCGATCGAGAGGACGGTGTCGGCGCCCGAGATGAAGTTCTTGTTGCCGGCGGTGAAGAACCCCGAGTTGGCGAGGAAGGTGGTCCAGAAGACCTCGTTGATGGTCTTGCCCGAGCCAGCCCCGAGCTTGCGGGGCACGGTCGTGATGGCGCCCAGGTCGTCGTTGATGATGTCGGTGCGGTCGATCGAGAGCATCAGGGCGTAGGTGTCCGCCTTGTTGCTGTAGCTCTCCTCGCCGAGCGAGCCGTGCTTGATCTCGCCGCCGGGCGCGACGCGCTCGTATGTGTCCCCGCCGGTGAGCCGGAAGCTGGTGACGGTCTTGAAGTCGGCGACGCTGCGGACCGAGCAGATGTTCCGCCAGGTCCGCTCGACGCTGAAGAACCCCTCGAGCAGGAACTTGTTGGCGACGTTGGAGAGGATCCCGGCGATGCTGATCGTCGAGTTGCCCGTCGCCTCGATCCCGCGGCCGAACGCGGCGTCCATCACCCCCCGCGAATCGCGGAAGGTCCGCCCGGTGTAGCCGTTGGCCCACGCCGCGTGAAGCAGGAGCTCCTGCAGCCCGATCGATTGCCCGAACTCTCGGCTCGCGGCCTCGAGGTCCTGCTCGGCGCAGTGCCGCTCCGGGCTGGCCAGCCGGCCCGAGAGCACGCACGCGGCCTCGAGCACGCGCTGCGACAGCGGGCCGGAGCCGGCGGGCACGTGGACGGCCGGCGCCTTCGGGCGGCTGGCCCGGAGCACCTCGAGCTCGGTGCGGGTCGAGTCCCACCCGTCGCGGATGGCCTGGGCCTCGATCTGCGGGTGCTGGCCGGCGCACAGGCGACGGACCGCGGCGATCCGCTCGGTCTCGGCGGCGACCTGGGCCCGCATCTCGCGAACCGGGTCGGGCCCCGGGGCGGGCGGCGTGGCCGGCGTCTCGGGCGTCTCGCCCGCGGCCTGGGCCGTTCCCGGGTTCGGCTCCGCCCCCGCGGCGATCGTCGCGGTGGTGGCCCCGTCGGCCCCGAGGTCGACGAAGCTGATCTCGCCGAGCGTGGACTTGCGCACGATGTTCAGAGGGCCCGCGACCTCGCGGCCGTTGACCGTTGCGGTCTGGTTCTCGCGGAGGAACTCGAAGGCCTCGACGCTGGCGCCGACCGACGCCTGCCAGGGGAACCCGTTCCGCGCGGAGACCACAACCTCGCGGGCCGCGGTGGTGTCGCGGGAGATCATCCCGGTGGCGATCAGCTGCCCGGCCTCAACCGCGACCGCATCGGTGTGCCCGACCCCGGCCGCGGCGTCGTGCCCGAACCGGATCGGCCGCGACGGCGAGGGAATGTGCAGGCCGGCCAGGTCGATCACGACCGGGTGCCGCCAGCCGCTGACTTTCATCGGCCCGCCGGTGTACGCGACCATCCGGAACCGGGGCAGCGGCGCCGGGCCGTCGCCGGCCTCGCCCGCCGCCTCGACCTCGAACTCCGCCTGCGCGGTGAACGACAAGGCGGGCAGCTTCGAAGGCGGGGCCTCGGCTGTGGCGGCGGCGCGGATCATCAGGGAACGGGGCTCGGTCGTCGGGATCTCGGTGCGCATGGTCACGCGGCCTCCTTGAGGGCTTCGTCCTCGTCGGGATCGGGGGTGTCGGGGTTGGCGGGTGCGGGCGCTGCGACCGCGGCGCCGAGCCCCAGCTCGTTCATCAGCGCGAGCTCCTTGGCCCGCTGCCGCAGCTCGGTCTCCCAGTCGCGCCCCTGCCGGGCGTACTCGTGGGCGAGCGTCGTGGTGTGGCTGGCGAGCCGCGTCGCCTGCGCACTGGCTTCCTTGGCGGGGTCGACGTGCTCGAAGCCGTCCCAGAACCAGCCGTGCGGGATCGATGGCTGGGCCGCGAACTCGCGCGTCCGCATCCACTGCGGCAGCAGGCCCTCGACGAGCACCGCCTCGGCGAGCCACGCGTGGAGCACGCGGTCAAGCACGGTCACCTCGAGGTGCCGCTGCTCGACGCGCAGGCTCTTGAAGTAAGTCTGGTGGTCCAGCCGGCCGCTGGCGTAGTTGTACCCCGAGCTGTTCCCCGCCGCGACGTTGAACGGCATGTTCAGGCAGCGGGCGATCTCGTTGAGGATCTCCCGCTTGAACTCGCCGTAGGTCGTCGACGGGTGCTCGGCGTGCAGTTGCCCGAGCTTCCAGCCGCCCGGCAGCACGGTTGCCATCCGCTTCTCGAGCTCGATCTCGTCCATCGGCTCGAGCGGGTCGGCTTCGCCGTTGGCGGGCGCATCGGTGTAGAGCACCGCGGCGAAGTCGGCGGCGGTCTCGGCGGCGGCGATCACCGCGAGCGTGTACCGCCGCAGCTGCGCGAACAGCGGCAGGGCGGGCGTGATGTCGGGGATGCCGCGCCACTGACCCGGACGGTCGGCCCGGAAGTAGTGCAGCACGGCCGAGGCGGGCAGCGTGTCGTACTCGTCGTTGCCCGCGGCCTTGCCCCAGGTGATGCCGTCACCCGGGTGCCGCCGGAGCACGTGGTACGCGGCCGGGTGCCCCGCCGCGTCGAAGACGATGCCGTCGATGTCGTTGGGCCGGGCGTTGCGGGTCCACGGAGAGCAAACCTGGTCGGGCTCGACCAGCCGGACATCGAGCTTCACCGGCGTGTCGAGCATCGGGCTGCTGGTCAGCAGCCCGAACGCCTCGCCGCTCTCGGCCCGGGCCAATCGCGCGGTGCGGAGTTTCGCCGCCAGGTCGACGGCGCGGGCCCAGTCGCTGAACGCCTCTTCGATGCGCCGGTTGGCGTCCGCGTCCTCGGTCAGCATCTGCAGCCGCGGGCCGGTCCCGATCGTGTCGTTCGCCAGCGTGAGGACGATGCCCTTGGCGTAGGAGTTGTTGGCGACCTCGTAGCGGGACCGGTTGCGGAGGATCCTGCGGACCTCGGGGTTCACCGCGGCGTTGGGCGAGAGCCCGTCGGCCGCGGCCCAGTGCCGGCGGTTGTCAGTCGTCGTCTGGGCCGAGTCGAACCGGGCCCGGACCGCACGCGGGCGGCGGACCACGGTGAGCGCGCCGCGGCGGGGCGGCGCCGTGTCGGACGGACGGGATCCGAGCAGACGCTTCAGCATCCGCCCTCCCCGCCGCCTTCGGCGCCGGGCGGTGAGAGCCGCACGAACCGGATGCCCATGCCGCGCTTCCGCGAGGCCTTCTTGGACTCGAGGTAGCGGTCGGCCTCGATCTGGTCACGGATCGCGTGCTGCTCGACCGACTGCCCGTCCACCGACGCCTTCGACGGCCCGGCGGCGTTCTCGGCGATCGCCTGGTCGAGTTGTGGATCCTGATCCGGCACGGGGCGACCTCGCAGGGCCACGGTCCGCGGGCCCTCATTGGTCACCTATGCCGTCCGGGTGGCAACTGCGCATCACCTGACGCTCAGACTCTTGCCGAACCTTGGCATCAATCGAGGTAACGAAGTCAACCCGCCGCCCAGGGCTACCGGGATGCCAAGACGGCCGTGCCCTTCGGATGATCGCTGATCTGGGACACAGTCGCAGAGGCCTGGATCTCTTTTGCGATATCCGCGACATCCCGCAGAATGCCAAGCGGCGGCTTCTGCAGATCGAGGGTGCGTACCCGAACCTCACGAGTCCCGCCGTCGATGACGTGCGTCGTCGAGGCCAAGCCTGCGTCGGCAGCGTAAATGAGCGTCCCTGATGGCAATCCGGTGGCCGTAAGGTACGCGAGCATCTGGTAGACGTCGGCGTTCTGATAGCCGGCCGGGCTGAGGCGCTTGTACTTTGCATCGCCCACCCAGGAAATTGCCCCGTTCGCGATCAAGCACAAGTCTGGCTTGAGTGGGATGCGCTCCGCGACATCCAGGCGGAGTCGCGGCGGCCTATCGGGGAATGCGCTCAGGGAACAACCAAGGGATTCCCGCAGCGCAGTCCGCAGGAACATCTCGAACACAGCGTTCATGTCCACGAGAAAAGCGTCCGCCCGCCGCGCTCCCGCTCCGGCATCGACAGATGAGGAACGGAGGACGAGCTGGGCGATTCGGAGCGACGGCTCATAGTGCCGATTTAGCTGCGTGATGGCCGGTTCTGGAATGTTGTGCTTCGGATAGTGGAAGAGCTCCACACCACCAAAGAGCCGCGCGGCGCGCCCAATTTCGCGGGTGATCGTGGTTGATCGCAACGGGAGGTGACGCAGCTGTGAGAGGGCGCTGAGCAACACTCGATTCTCGACGATGTCCGTCGTAAACAGATCGTGCTCGATCTCGATCGGCGGCGCTTGCCCGAGTCGCTTGCTGATGTGCTCAGGGAACCGAATCCGGCCCCGCGGTGCCGACAGCGACTCCTCGTGGGAGCGATACCCCGCGAGCAGTCCCTTTCGGGTCGCGCGTTCGATGGATCGGCACAGCACGGTCGCAATCAGATCAACCAGCGTCGCGTCATCCTGCCATGCTGTCTGTATTCGGGACCAGTTCACGCGGTCAGCCGCGTACGAGACCAGAAAGACAACCGAAGACATCGGCGTCTTGGGTTGGATTTCGATGGCAACAGAGGGCAGTTGAACGAGTCCGATGTGCTGATCCGGGGTCAGGTCAAATCGTCCCGGCAGACCCATCGCGGGCTCGATCCGCAACGTTGGGTATACACGGCGGAGCATCGCGAGCTCGACGGCATCAAGAGCCACCCCGGTGGCCGTGATGTACTCAGTCAGCGTCAGCCGACGCATCGTCGTCCTCCGACTGGCCTACCACGACATCGTCGGAAGTGACCTGATCTCTGACGGTGTCGTAGAGGAACTGACTCAGCTCACTCGGGTTATCGAAGAAACGGTCGGCCAGCGCAGGAATGACCGAATGGTCCCAGATCTGCTTTGCCCACTCCTCCGTGAGGGCTCGCGGGTCATCAGTGAGAAAGTGGCTTGGACCGATCATCGCGTGTCGGTCACCCACGATCTCGTTGACGGCGTCGATCATGCCTGCGAGGTACACCATGTCCGGTGCGTTCGACTCCAAGAACCTCTTCAGCAACCCATCGATCGGCGCCTCGCCGGGTACAAGATCGATAAACCGGAATCGCCGCCGTAGCGCCATGTCGAGCAAGGCGATCGACCTGTCCGCGGTGTTCATCGTGCCGATGATCAGGAGATTTCGCGGTAGACGGAACGGGGACTCGGAATACTGCAGGGTGATGGCCTCATCGCGGTACTCGAGCAGGAAGAGCAGCTCGCCGAACACCTTCGCGATGTTGCCTCGATTGATCTCGTCGATGATCAGCACGAAGCGTGCGCTGGGATCGGCCCCCGCACGTGCCGCCAACCTCTTCAGCGGACCGTCTTTAACCTCGAAGTGATTGGGGCCGGCAGGGCGGAAGCCCTCAACGAAGTCCTCGTACGCATACGATGGATGGAACTGGACGACCGTCACGCGATCCGCGGAACCCGCGATTGACTCCGCCATCTTGCGAGCGATGAAGGTCTTTCCAGTGCCGGGCGGTCCTTGGAGGATGATCTGGCCCTTCTCGACGAGCAACGCCGCCCATCGTGACAAAGTATCGACTGGCTCCAGCATCAGTGACTCGGCAAGCGCGTCCAGCGATTCGATCACTACTGGTGCATCGCTCGCGGACAGACCGGGGCCCGGTGTCACGGTCTTCGCAACGTCGGCACCTGCCTGCTTCTTCGTCTTCTGCTCCTTTGGTTCTTTCCACTGCTGAAGGAAGGGCTTCCGATAGAAGTGGAAGCCTGGCTCTGCGTCTTTGCCAAGCGCTTCTCGAATAACCAGGAGATCTCGATCGATGTTGTCGGTCGCTCCGTTGGGCAAGAGACTCTCGAAGCCGGCTCTGATCGCCTTCTTGTCCTTGCGGGATGAGATGTTCTCGAACGTGTCGGGAAACGCGATGTAGAGCCACGCCTCCCTCATCGGTTGGAAGGCTTGTAACGAGGTCTTATGCCCGAACACGTCCTCTCGGAATGCCCATGGATCAGCGAGGATCTCCGCCCTGCGCGATTCGGGTAGCTCATGCCAGTGGAGCAGATACTCGTTGATCCATGCCAGGTGCCACGGCCGGTGCTGGTTGAAGCTCTGGTCTCCGGCGTGTCCGGCAGCGCCGTCGATCGCCCACTGCGGGACGTCGACGGCTCGATCGCACCACGTCAGGATCTCCTGAACATTCGCGATCTTCTTCTTGGGACCGGTGACCGTGGTGAAGATCTGCTGGACGTACACGAGCTCGGCGGCAAGCTGGATGGTGTCGTCGTCCGCGCCATCGAGTTGGTGCTGGTACTTGCTGAGGAAGTTCCCTTCGCCTTCGTCAAACCGCTGGACGACCATCTCGTGGTGTCGCTGGAGGTTTCGTGACGTCCAGATCTTCCGATCGGGGGTAAAGAGGCTCCCAAAGTCGACCAGCGCGGTTTCCCGCACTCGGTGGAGAGCGTCGTAGCACGCTGGTGGGCAACCGGTTAGCTTCGCCATGTGGTACCTTCCTCGACTACATGGTACGAGCTGTTGGGGTTCACGGTCAGAGACCAGTGCGGGCACGTTTCGCCTCGGACAGCCTGAGGCGGACTCTCGGTCGCGGCTTGGCATCCGTTCCGAACAGCACCGCCCCCTGCATCGACGCCGCCACGGCCGACCCAACCAGGCAGTCAAGCCAGTGGTTGTCGAGGCCGTCCACGCGGAGCTTCCACTCGTCCACGGTCCGGCCCCGGCCTTCGGTCTTGACCCGGTACTCCGCGGTCAGATGCTCGGCGAGCAGGCGGTGCATCTCGGGCTTGTGCCCGAACAGCGCGAGCGAGCCCGGGTCGCCCATCGGCACCGCGAGCCGCGCGTGCACGAAGCTCTTCCAGAAGTTGGTGTCGAAGACGACGTGCCGGACGGCGCGGCGGCCCGTCACCACCGGCACCCGCCAGTTGAGCCCGACGCGATCGCCGCGCTTGCGTTTGTACTCGCTGAACGGGATGCTGCTCGCACCGACGTACCGGCCGTGGCTGGGGAGCAGCACCGAGGCGAACGGGCTCTGCCGGCAGAACTGGTAGACTACATCCGTCGAGGTGCCCCAGTTCGCGTCGATCAGGCATCGGTCGATGCGAACTGCGGCCCCATCGTCGCGTTTCCACTCGCGCCCCAGCGTCCGCTCGAAGAGCCGCTCGAGCCCCCCGTAGATCGCGCCCTCCACGCCGGCCCGCGGTGTCGCCGCGCCGAGGGTCTTCCGGACATCACGCAGCGTGAAGTACGCGGCCTGCTGATCGGGCTCGGTCCCGTAGTCGATCACATACCCGGTGAAATCGTCCTCCCATGCGGCGACCAGCCAGAACAGTGCCTTGCCCTGCACGTCGACGAACATCGTCAGGTGCGAGCATCCAATCGGAACCTCGCCGCGCTTCTGCCCGCTGAGCTTTGATGCGATCTGGTCCGCGGTGAGCAGGTCATCGTCGGCCTCGACCTCGGGCAGCGGCTCGTTCTGGTACTCGGCGAAGAACGCGGCCTCGTCCTGGAGGCGGAGGTTCATCGCGTGCTGGATCGCCGAGGACTCGTCGTGGTTGTACCGCTCGGGCCAGGCGATCTCCGCGCCGACGTCCATGGTCTTGCGGTTGCGCTTGTAGAAGGCCGTCGCGGCCTTGATGCCGCGGTCGCTGCGAAGGCCATCCGCCCGCATCTCGGCGTACTTCGCCCACAGCGCTTCGTCGCTGGGGAACGCGTACACCATCTTCGTGCGCTCGCCCTGCCACTGCGGGTGCTTGTCCCGGTCGAGCAGGCGGTCGGCCAGGTCGTCGGGGCGCACCACCGTGAGCGTCATGAGCCCCGCGATTTTCTCGCCGGGCCCGGCCAGCCCGAGCACCGCGCCGGCGAGCACCCGCTCGCGGTTGGCGCACTGGCTCGGGCTCCGCGCGCTCTCGTCGGTCTGCGGGTCGTCGATGAGCACAAGCGACGGCCGGACGCTCTGACCGTCGGCCCGCTTGAACTTCATGCCGCGGATGCGGCCGGTGATCCCGGCGACGCGGATGATCGCCCCCGACGCGGCCGAGCCCTCGATCGTCGGCAGCACGATCTCCTTCGCGGTCCACCCGATGTGCGTCTGCCGGCCGCGGTAGAGCTGCCCGGCCGCCCGCTGGGTGATCCCTTCGAGCGAGCGGATGGGGTGGCACACCTCGGGGAAGTCGGCCGCCAGCAGCTCGCTGTTCTCCAGCTCGGCCTTGATCGAATCGAGCATGTCGGCGGCGTGCTCCTCGTCCGATCCGATCAGCGCAACGAACCCGCGGTGCCCGTAGAGCATCGCCCAGAGACACGCCGTCTCGCACAGGCTGGTCTTCCCGCTGCCGCGGGGCATCGCCATGGCGAACAGGCCGCCCTCGAGCACCGCCTGCTCGATCTTCGCGATGACCTTCAGGTGGTCGGCTGACCACCGCAGGTGGAAGGTCTGCGGGAAGTACGCCTCGCAGAAGAACCGGAAGTCGCTGCGGGCCCGGTCCTTCCTCGCTGCGTCCGCCACTTCGGGAAGCTCGCCGATGTCGCGACCGGAGAGCGACATCGCCCGGGCCTCGCGGGCCTTGCGGTCGCGGTACGCCTCGTAGCCCTCTGCCTCGTCCGGATCGGGTTTCGGTTCGTGGCGCGTGGCCGCGAGCCACGCGACGTACCGGAACAGGTCCACCCGGCCGGTGTCCCCGTCCGCAGCGACGCGGAACCCCGCTCGCGTACGGTGGCGGTGCAGCTGCCGCTCGCTGATCACCTCGCCCAGCGGCGTGGAGTTCAGCAGCCGGCACAGCTCGCCGGGACGGAGTTGCCGCGGGTCAATCGGCACGCGTTCCTCCTGATGCCATCTCCTTCACGAGCCACGCCGCGTAGTGCACGAGATTGATGCTGCCGTCGGGGTTCGTCGGCGCGCCCGCGTCGATGTCAGCCTGGAGCATGTCCGCGGTGACGGGTTTGCCGCCCATGCGGGACAGCACCTTCGCGGCGTCGTCGACGCGCAGCGCGGCGGGGTTCAGGCCCGGCTTGCCGCCCGAACTAGGCGCGTGTTCGGGAGTCACGGGGCACCTCCCGGACCTTGGCGGCGACAGGTCGCAGAATCTCGGCAACATCGAGAAATCAAGGCCGAACGGCCTTCCCTCGCCGGCGATGTCATGGCTTCATGTGTCACGCGCGGAGCGGTTGCCCGCGGCATAGACGACCAAAAGGAGGCCAGACCATGTTCATCAAGAAGATCGTGATCGAGGGAGTCGAGGGCGACGTCGAGATCAGCCGAACGGAGACCGGGGCGGTGGTGACCGCCAACGACATCGACGCCGAGATCGACCGCGATATGACGCGCGAGGACCGCTACGCGGTTGCCTGGAACGCCGCGAAGGTGATCTGCGGCACGACCAAGCGCGGCGAGCCCAACGCGACCAACTCGATGATCCACGACGTGCTCGACCAGATCGACCGGGTCGCCGGCTGCTGAGGAGAACCGACCATGCCCACCGCACGCGACAACGCCATCAACCGCATCGCCCGCGAGGTGCTCGACCTCGAAACGCTCGAGGCCCGCCGGATGGACAGCTTCGACTTCCACGAGCATGCGGTCTGGTCGATCAAGGACGCCCTCGAGCGGGCGTACGAAGCGGGCCGCAAGGCGGCACCGCCAACACGAACCACCTGCCCGGCGTATGACCGGGACATTGAGATCCGACCCCTGTGAAGCCCGCCCCATCTGGAGATGACGGCGGGCTTCGCTGATTTTGGAACCCCGAGGAGTACCGACATGGCGAAGAAGACCACCACGAAGAAGACGACCGGCAAGGCCGCGACCAAGAAGACACCGGCGAACAAGGCCCCGGCCAAGAAGCCGCCCCGCACGGCAGCGAGCGCCGCGCGGGCGCAGGGCGCGGCCAAAACCAAGCGTGCCCTCGCCGAGGCGAAGGCGAGCGTCGACGCCAACCTCAAGGCCATCGCCGCGGCCGACCAGGAGAACGCGACCAAGCGTGACGAGCGGGCCGCGAGCACCGACGGCATGACGCCGAGCGAACGGGCGATGTCCGAGAGTTCCGCACCCGCGAAGGCCGCGGCGAAGCGCCGCAAGCAGGACGGCGGGAAGGATCCGGTCGCGAAGATCGCGGCTAAAGCCGACCGCAAGCCGAGCGGTCTCGACCTCGCCGCCAAGGTCCTCGCCGATGCGGGCGAACCTCTGGCCGCCAAGGCCATCGCCGAGCGCGCGATCGCTGCGGGGTGGCAGACCAGCGGCAAGACGCCGCAGGCCACGCTCTACGCCGCGATGCTCCGCGAGATCGCGAACAAGGGCGACACAGCCCGATTCCGCAAGGTCGACCGCGGGCTCTTCGAGACCACCCAGGCCGCGAAGAAGGGGGCGTGAGCGATGAGCGACAACACCGATCAGCACGACAGCACCCCCGTCGAGCCTGACTTCGCCTGCCCATGGTGCGGCGAGCGGGAGATGGACCTCCTGATCTGGATCGACGACGACGTCGTCGAGTGCCACACCTGCGGCTGCCGGTACGACCCCGGCCCCGGGCTCATCCGGCGCGAGGGCGACCCGGCGCGCGAGCGGGAGGCCGAGGCATGAACCGACGCCACCCGATCGAACACTTTCGCGTCGATGACCAGGGGGCGCTCGTACGGACCCGCGTCGCCACTGACGGCCACCGGTACGAACACCGCTGCTCGCTCGAAACCCTTCAGGCAGTTGCGCACCACTTCGACGGGCGCGACAGCGACCAGCGGACGCTGAACCAGATCGCCGGAGCCGAGCGGGTCGCCTGGACCCAGGCCGCGGTCGCCCTGGCGTTCCTGAAGGAGCGGGGCATCGTTGAGCGCCGGGGCGACTCCAACCACGCCGCCAGCGGCGATTGCTTCCTCGACGCCATGACCGAGTACCACGCCCTTCGCGAGAAGGGCCCCGAGCCCGCGGACGCCGGCTGACCGGCCCCGGGCCACCCGATCCCGATTCCCCGGCCGCCGGCCGGGGTTTCTCGTGTGGCGGGTCTTGGTAAAGGCGGCTTGACTAGCGAGCTGCGCTAGGAACGCGGGCTTTACTAGCGTGCCGGATCCGGGGGGAGCCAACTGCCGACGAGATTCCGCTGGCCAAAGCGGTATCAGTTTGATATCATTGGGCATGGCAACGCCCAAGAAGACAGCTCGTTCCGCCGGCCGCTCCGCCTCTCGCAAGGCCTCCAAGCCCAAGTCCGCGTCGAAGTCGGCGAAGAAGTCGGCTACGTCACGAACCCGTGAACCCGCGAGCTTGCTCCTCCGGGGACTCGACCCCGAGGTCGTCGGTGTGCTCAAGGCCCGGGCCGAGCGGACCGGCCGCTCGCTGCAGCAGGAACTGCACGCGGCGCTCCGCCGAGACGCCAAGCGGAACTTCGACGAGGCGGCTGCGATCTCGGCGTCCTGGCACGATCGCCTCCGCGGGCGCGACCTGCCTGACTCGACCGAACTGCTCCGCGATGACCGGGCCCGCTGATGCCCCGGCCGAAGAACAAGTCCGAGACCCTCGTGGTCGACGCCAGCGTGGCCGTCAAGTGGTTCCTGCCGGAGCCGGACGCCGAGCCGGCGGTCGCGCTGCTTCGCGGAGGCCACAGGCTCATCGCCCCGGATCTGCTCTGGATCGAGGTCGCTTCGGTACTCTGGAAGGTCGCCCGTCGCGGATCGCTCACCGCCGAAGAGACCGAACGCATGATGTCCGATGCCGCCGCCTTCCCGGTTGAGATCATCGACTCGGGCACGCTGCTGACCGACGCGCTGCGTATCGCAACGGCTACGGATCGCACCGTCTACGACAGCCTCTACGTCGCGCTCGCCGCCCGCGAGCGCTCGGTAATGGTCACCGCAGATGACCGGCTCGTGAACGCTCTGGCCAACACCAAGTGGGCGGACTCGGTCCAGCGGCTCAACGACCGCTAGCACCGTTGCGGGATGGTCCGTCGGCGGCTCGCTCTGAAACGATCGTTTCTTAGTGATGCACGCTGGGAAACGATCGTTTCGCAGGGAGGCCGACATCAGACCCCGCTCCCGATCTCGGCCGGCACATCGGCGATGACCCGCTCCGCCTTCCGCCCCGTGAACTCCTCCCAGCGCTTCACGATCACGTCGCAGTACAGCGGGTCGAGTTCCATGAGCAGCGCCCTTCGCTCGGTCTGCTCCGCGGCGATCAGCGTCGAGCCCGAGCCGCCGAAGATGTCGAGCACGCGTTCACCCGGCCGTGACGAGTACTGCATCGCCCGCACGGCCAGCTCGACAGGCTTCTCGGTCAGGTGGACCATGCTCTGCGGGTTGACCTTTTTGACCTGCCAGACATCCGGCACGTTGTTCGGCCCCAGGAACACGTGGGCCTTGCCCTCGCGCCAGCCGTAGAAGCACCACTCGTGGTCGCCCATGAAGTCCTTGCGGCTGATCACCGGGTGCATCTTGTGCCAGATGATCTGCTGGCTGAACTTCAGGCCCGCCGCCTCCAGTGCCCGCGGGTAGTTGGCGATGTTCGCGTAGCCGCCCCAGATGTAGAACGCCCGCCCGGGCTCGAGCGCATCGGCCGCGTTCTGGAACCACGCCATGAGCAGCCGGTCGAACTCCTGGTCGGAGACGAAGTCGTTCGCCAGCGGCCGGTCCTTGGCCCGCAGCTTCGTGGTGGTGCCCTTGCTCGGCCCGGCCTTGCGCTTCGCGTCGAGCCCGCGGTCTCGCTTGCTGGCGTGCTGCTTCTTGGGGGCGAAGTTCGTCTGCCCGGTCACGAACGCGTTGTTGGACCGCGGCTGGACCGCGACGTTGTAGGGCGGGTCGGTGTTCACGAGCTGCACCGGATCGCCGGCGAGCAGCCGAGCCATGTCCTCGGGCAGCGACGAGTCGCCGCACATCAGCCGGTGCTCGCCCAGGATCCAGATGTCCCCGCGGACCGTCGTCGCCTCGTCGGGCGGCTCGGGGATCGCGTCGGGATCGGTCAGCCCGGCCTTCGCGCCCTGATCGAGCATCTTCTGCAACTCGCGGTCGTCGAAGCCCAGCAGCGACCAGTCGAGCCCGGCCTCCTGGAGGTCGGCCAACTCGAGCGGCAGCAGCTCCATGTTCCACTCGGACAGCTCGGCCGTCCGGTTGTCGGCGATGCGGTACGCCCGGATCTGCTCGGGCGTCAGGTCGGTCGCGATGTGCACCGGGACCTCGGCCAGGCCCAACTTCGTCGCGGCCTTGAAGCGCGTGTGCCCGCAGATGATCACGCCGGCCTCGTCCACGACGATCGGCTGGCGGAACCCGAAGCGGGCGATGCTCTCCGCGACGGCGTCGACCGCCTGGTCGTTGATCCGGGGGTTGTTCTCGTACGGCCGGATGTCGGCCAGCGGCTTCATCTCGATGTTCATGCGGCGCTCCTTGCCTTGGTGGGCGTGGGGTCAGTCGCGGCGGTCGTCGCCGCGTGTGGCGTTGTCATGGCGGGTGGCCCGAGGCTCCGGGCTCTGTCGGCGGAAGCAACGTGGGCCAACGTCGGGGCCCGTGTCGGAACGGGGGCGGGGGCTCTCGGCGGGCGCTCGGACAGGTCGAAGTAAGTCAGTCGGGTTCCGCGGCTGTTCCCGCGGGCGTAAGCGGCCCGATCCGCCAGGGAGGACCCGTGGCGGGAGGGCTTCTTTCCCTCCTTCACCCCGTTCACCGGGGCGCTCACGCGCACGCACGCGCGGGAGGGTGGGTGTAGGGTGAAAGAGAGAAAGAAGAAGTTGTCTATATAGACAGCCCTCATTCCGGCCCCCCTTCGTTCACCCCTTCTTCACCGTCCTTCTCCGCGAGCCGGTAGGTCACCGCGTCGCGGCCGGCGGTCTTGGCGACCTCAACGGCCACGTCCCCGCGCTCAACGAGGGTCTCGACGAGCTGGCGGAACGCCTTCGCGTCGAGCTTCATCCGCTTGAGCAGCAGGCTGTGCGGCAGGCGACGGTCCGCGGCCTCGCGGAGCTTGCGGAGCAGCCGCAGGGCCAGCTCGTCGAACTCGCCCTCGGCCGCGTACCCGGAGGCCATGTAGAGCATCCGCTGGGTCTGGTGCAGCACGAGGCCCGTGGCCCAGCGGACGGCCTCGGCGCCGATCTCGGGCGCGCGGGGGTTCTCGCTGATCGCGTAGACCAGCGCGAGCTTGCGGGCGTTCTCGCTGACGCGGCCCCAGACCGTGGTCGCGACGGCATCGGACCTTGCCTCGGCTTCCGAGTACGCCCGCTCGGCCTCTTCGCGCAGATCGACCAGCAGCCGCTTCGCCTCGGCGGTGTGCGGCACGGTCTTCGGAACAGGGTGTGCGTCGGCGAGGTTCCCGCTGCCCGGCCTGAAGTTGGCCCACGAGGCGGCGGTCTCGACGACGCGGTCGGGCGGATCGAGGATGCCGGGCTCCTGCCCGGGCGGGCGGGGGCCGGACTCGAGGACGATCATCCGGGCGAAGAGGCCGTTGGTGAGCATGCGCTCGGACAGCGCCGCGTAGTAGTGGTTCGGGATCGCGGTGCCGAAGAGCACCAGGCACGGCTGGTCGATCACGCCCGGGTCGGGGTTGTTGGCCCGGCGGCGCATGGGGTAGACCGAGTTCGACGCCGAGTACATCGTCAGCAGCGTCGCCATGATCGACTCGTACCGGGCGTCGCGGGCCCGCTTCATCGACTGAAGCAGCGTGTCGATCTCGTCGGTCTGGAACAGCATCGCCGGCGTGGCGAACAGCGCGTCCTGAATGCCCTCGCCCGAGGCGAGCTGCTCGCCGAGGCGGTTCGCCATGCCGACGCGCTGGAGGATCTGGGTGTTGACCTTGCGGGGCCAGTCCTTGCCGCCCGACGAGTGCGCGAGACCGAGAAGGTAGATGTTGGTGCGGTTGTCTCCCGGGTCGCGGACCTTCCGCCCTGCGAGCATGGCGAGCAGTGACAGCGCCCCGCAGAACGCGAGCGTTTGGTTGGGGTACGGCGCCCCGGCGAGGCAGTGGTCCATCACCTCGCCAACGAACCCGGGGACACGGAGCATCTCGGGCGGCAGCGGGCCGGGGTCGCAGGTCCGCGGTCCGGCGGCCTCGGGCGGCGGGGCTTTGGCAATGAGCCCCGAGATGTCCACGCTGGGGGCGGCCGGCGCAACCGATTCCGACTCGAGCAGCCACCCGCGCGGCCGGTCGTGCGGCTTGGACGCCGCGTCCTCGACCTTGTGGCGGAGTTCCTTCTCCGACCACAGGGGCTCGCACCGCGGGTTGTACTGCTCGAGCAGCATCCGCAGCGAGGTCTCGGGGTCGAGCTCGAACCCGTGCACGAGCGCCGTCGCGGCCGCGTAGGTTCGCCCGTGCCCGCCTTGTCCGGAGATGGCGGGCGGCATGGCGTCGAGGTACGCCGCAGCCCGCCGTTCGACAAGGCCCGCGCTCGGCGGCGAACGCGGTTCCGGGCGCGTCGCTGTGGCCGCTGACGCCCGTCCGTGCCGGCGTTCGACCACGGCGTCCGCGAGCGCCCTGACGCACGCCGCCAGCATCGCCGCCGGGACGGCGGCCGGCTCGCCTTCGAGCGGGTCGTACGGCTCGCCGTCGGGGTGCAGGCTCGGGCCCACGACCGTCTGTGCTCCGGTCGACCGCAGCTCGACAACCATCGCGCCCGACGCCGGGTCCTTGTGCTTTACCGTCGCGGCCCGCTCGCAGACGTACCAGCGGTGCGAGCCCGGCCGGCTCGGCCGCCCCGTGACCGCCCCGGTCGGCGGCAGGTACTGCTCCGCGAGCTCGACCGCCTCGTCGCAGTCGAGATCGACATCGACCAGCCAGCCCGACGGCTCGCCCAGCAGCAGCCCGATGTTGCCCGTCCCGTTGAAGTGGAGGGGCAGATCGTCCTCGGACAGGCGCAGCGCGTTCCACCCGCGGATCACCGGCTTCTTCTCACCCGCCGGCAGCGGGATCGGCGCGTACCCGCGGGCGTGGTACCAGCGGGCGGCGTCGAGCAGGCTGGAGGCGTCGCCGGACATCAGAATGGGATCTCGTCCTCGGGGATGTCGAAGCCGCCCGCGGCGGGCGCGTACTCGGGGCAAGCGTCGGGGTCGTCGAGCCGAGCGGGCTTGTCGCCGAGCCGGTGCCGCACGATCCGGTCGAACTTCTCGCCGGCCTTCTTCTCGACGGTGACCGAAAGCGTCGGCGCCAACGCTCCGGCCTTGGCCAGCTCGACGGCCTCCTCGACGCCGCTCGGCACCGGCTCGACGGATCGGGCCCGCCACCACGACTCGGCCTTGGACCGGGCGTACCCGTCGTGGTCGAAGCAGACCCACTCGCGGAAGACCTGCGCGAGTCCTGCGTGGTACTCGACGCGCATCGTCAGCGGCGCCGCCGGGTCATGCTTCTTCCAGTGGACGTGGTACGTGACCTCGTCGACCTCGTGCTCGCTGCGGGTGACCTGCCCGGTGAGGATGCCCTCGTTCGATGCGCGGGCCTCGTGCTTCGACCGGTTCGGCGGCGGGAACTCGTGCCCACACTCGGGGCACGCCTGGTAGCCCGCCGCGATCAGCGCCCGGCACGACGGGCACTCCTTGGCCGGCGCCTCGCCCCCATCACCGCGGTCGTCGGTCGCAACCCTCACCGCGTCGACCGGCCCGTGCCGCAGCACGTTGCCGCCGAAGTCGAGCACGAGGCAGTCGTCCTTGCCCGGGTGCAGGCGGAAACCCCGGCCGACCATCTGGTAGTAGAGCCCCGGGCTCATCGTCGGACGCACGAGCGCTACGCAGTCGATGTGCGGGGCGTCGAAGCCGGTCGTGAGCACGTTAACATTCGCGAGGTATCGCAGCTCGCCCGAGCGGAACCGGCCGAGGATCTCGGCCCGCTCGCCTGCCTGCGTCTCGCCTGATACGAACCCGCACTCGATCCCGTGCCGATCGCGCAGCACCGACTGGATATGCCGCCCGTGCCTGATGCCCGTCGCGAAGATCAGCGTCGCCGCGCGGCCCCGCGTCTCCTCGGCGATCTCGGCGCACGCGCCGTCGACCAGGACGTCGTCGTCCATCAGGTCCTCAGCCTCGCCGGCGACGAACTCACCGGCCCGGACGTGAAGCCCGGCGGTGTCGGCCTTGGTCGCCCCAGCCTTGGTGCGCAGCGGCGACAGGTAGCCCTGCGCGATCAGCTCGCGCACGCCGACCTCGTAGCAGACCTCGTTCAGGATGTTGTCGGGCCCGCAGATCTCGCCCGTCTTGAGCCGGTAGGGCGTCGCGGTGAGGCCGACGATCCGGACGTGGGGATTGATCCGCCGCATGTCGGCGATGAAGCGCCGGTACATGCCGTCGTCCTCGGCCGGCACCATGTGCGCCTCGTCGATCAGGATCAGGTCGAACGCGCCGCCCCCGTTGGCCAGGTCGCAGGCCCGCTTCCACACGCTCTGGATGCCCGCGACCGTGACCGCGTACCCGGTGTCCCGCCGCTTGAGCCCCGCCGAATAGACGCCCAGCGGCAGGTCTGGCCCGATCGCCCGGATCTTCTCGACGGCCTGCTCGAGCAGCTCCTTGACGTGGGCGAGGATGAGCACACGCCCGTTCCAGAGCTCGACCGCATCGCGGCAGATCGTCGCGATCACCGGCGTCTTGCCCCCGCCCGTCGGGATGACGACGCACGGGTTGTCGTCCCGCTCGCGGAGGTGCGCGTACACCCGGTCCACCGCCTCGCGCTGGTAGGCCCTCAGCTGCATGGGCCCTCCTCGTACGCGCGGACGGCGTTGGCCCAGAACCCATTGGCTTGTTCGTCGGTCGCCCACGCCGGGTCGGATCTGCTCGGGCGTGACCGGATCGGGCCACCGATGAAGTCGGCGTGCGCGCGCTCAGGGGTCGGACCGGGTTCGGACGTGGTCTCAAGGCATGTTGCTGCGTTGGTGTCTGTCATGCTCGGTGGCTCTTTCATGGGTTCAGCTCGGAGATCGCCACGCGGACCAGGCCACCACGCGTCACGGGGCCGCGCTCGACGAGCAGGCGGTCGATCTGGCCGTCGTCGCGGTAGACGCCGGCCTGCTGCATCGCGTCGAGCAGCGCCTTCAGACGGTTGTCGATGTCGAGGGCGCGCCGGGTCGGGGCGCGCAGCTCAATGCGGACATCGAGCCGCCCTCGCAACGGGCCGCGGGGACGCAGCCCCGCGAGCCGGGCGACCGCGTCCCTGCGGAACGCCCGGCCCTCGCGGCTGATCAGCACTCGCACGCCCCGGCCCCGGCCCATCGGCACCGACCGCCAGTACCGGTTCACGCTCGGCGGCCAGGGCAGGGTGAGTTGGAGCGTCTGACCCGCCATCCCTGGCGACGCCTCCCGGGTTCACAAAGGACTGCAGAATGGACTTCACAACGGGAGCGCGAGATCAGCGCTTCCACGGCGGCGTGCTGTTGCCGCCCGCCGATGCCAACGGCGACCGGGCCGGGCCGGGGCTCGTCGACCCGCCGCGGGCCGAGTAGCCCTTGATCTCGTTGGTCATCTCGCCAGTGTCCTCGCGGCGCTTCACGCCGACCTTGATCACCAGCGGGATGCTGTGCAACTCGATCGAGTCCCTCGGCTGCAACACGTTCACCGCCCGGCAGATCGCCGAGAGCTCCCCCTTGGCGATCTTCACCGCCGTCTCGCTGGGGTTGTCGAGGTTGAGCCGGGCCCAGAGCAGCCTCCCCTTGTGCTCGCCGTCCACGATCTGGAACGTGAACTGCAGGTAGCTGCCGGTGCCCGCCTTGGTGGGCTTGGTCTCCGACTCGGTGATGACCGCGGTGTACGAACCAGGCGCAATGGGCTCGAAGTCCGCCGCGGGGTCGACCTCGCTCGCGTTGAATCCGTTCAGGCTGGGCATGTTCAAGCTCCTTCCGTGGTGGTGGGTGTGTCGCTCGTGTCGGGGCTGGATGTCTCGGTGGTCGCGCTGCCGTCGCGGTGCGCGGCGTAGACGCGGAAGTCCAGCGGCAGCTCGTCGGGCAGGCTCAGGCGGTTCTTGGCAACGTGCGCTGGGCGCTCGGTGGTCTTGAGCACGCGCTCGCCGCTGCCCACGCCCTGCACCCGCTTGCGGTTGAATCCCTCGTCCATGCTCTTGGTCAGCACGCGGTAGGTCGCGAACATCACCTCGTCGCACCACTCCTGGATCAGCGCGGACGCGTGCTTGTTGAGGCGTGGCGCGTACCGGTCGTACGTCTCGGTCTCGGGGTTGGCGAACTTCTCGACCGACGCGTGCGCGATCAGGATCACCTGCATGCCGCGGTCGTTCCGCAGCGCGTCGAGCCCGGCGAGGACCTCACGCCACGCGTCGAGGGCGAAGATGTACCCCTTGGCATACGGCACGTCCTCGATCGACTTCACGCCGCGGTCGCGGCAGGTTTTGGCGTGGATCAGCCGCTCGAGCCAGTCCAGGCTGTCGATGACGACGGTCTGGTACTCGTGCTGCTCGGTGTAGAGGGCCCCGAGCATCTCGATGACCTGCTTGAACTCCGTCGCCAGTGGGAACCGCTCGGCGTCGATGTCCGCGAGGCCGTCCTCGGTCTGGATGAAGACCGGCCGCTCGGCCATGGCGCTGAACGTCGACTTCCCGATGCCGTGCGTGCCGTAGACCATGATCCGGCGGGGGCGCGCGGCTCGACCGCGCTCGATGTGCTTCATCAGGCTCATGCGTTCTCCTGTGGGTGGGTTGATGAGGGGGCGGGTGCTTCGGTGTCGATCAGCCGCAGCGACTCAAACCGGGTCTTCCAGATGTCGTGCTCGCGGCAACGCTTCAGTTCTTTGATCGCGTCGAGGTTCTCGTCGGCGGCCCGGTCGAGCAGCCGACGCGAGAGCTGCCACACACCGCAGCGGTACGGCTCGCGTTTCTCGATCGCGACCAGATGCACCTCAAGCTCGACGCCGCAGGCCTCGACCACCAGCTCGCGGTAGAACGCCATCTGGTGGACGTACCCGTAGCGATGCGCGTCGCGCTCGAAGTCGTCCAGGTTGTCGCAGGTCTTCAGATCGACGATGCCGCGGCCGTCGACGGGGTTCAGCCAGTCGATCCTCGCCTGGCACGCCACGCCGCCGTACTCGGCCCGCACCACGCCCTCGGCGACACCCGAACGCAGCAGCTCACGGGCGAACACGTGGTCGTGCACACCGGCGCGCATCTGCTCGAGCATCGCCGCGTCCGCGTCGCTCAGCACCGGTCGGCCGACCGACGCTGCCCAGTCGCTGAACGCCTTCGTCTGCGTCCCAAAAGGCTGGCCGGTCTTCGGATTGATCGGCCCGCCGACCGCGAACTCGGCCTCGAACCGCTCCCGTCCCTCGAGGATGAGCACGTGGGCCGCCCGCCCGAGGGCGTACGCCGCCGAGTCACGCTGCGGGATAAGACCGAGCTGCTTCCTTCTGTACAGCTTCGGGCAACGCCGGAAGTCGGCGAGCTGGTGCGAGGAGAGATTGTCCTTGGCCTTCGCGTGGTAGACGGACGCCCGCTCCGTGATCAGGAAGCCGAGGTCGAGCTCGTGCGCCGGGCGTTCGGATCCATCCAGATCCTCGGGGTGGATCGCGCGCTCGTAGTCGCCCTGGCCAAGCCGCACCAGCGGCGCGTTGCATTCGGTGCTCATATTGCTCAAGCCGCCGCTCCCGCCGGCGCCGGCGTCAGGGGCTGGGCGACGCGGACGCGGCGGACGGCGAACGCGCGGTCCCCGAACTCGCGGGCGGCGAAGATCGTGAAGATCCGGGCCACGGCGTCACCAGACTGGGAGCCCGTGTCCAGATGGATGACGCGATGCGCTCGATCGGCGAAGTAGGCGACGTCCATCCGGACACGGGCCTCGCCGTACAGACCCTCGGCCGCCAGAATGGCCAGGTGCAGCGTCGCCTCGGCGTCGCTGAGGTCGATTCGGCTGTCGAACGTGAATCGAAGAACGGTGCTCTGCACGCGGTGCCTCCTGCGATCTGGATCGCCCCTGCCGGCCCCGGGGACTGGTGCCGAACGGCGCCCCGGGGCCGGTCGTCGGGCGACGGAGGCGGGCGCGGCCTCCTCCTGCCACCTATGCCGCGCCGCCTCGGAGTGCGCACTCAGGTCAGGCCGAGGCCCGCGTCCTCGAACGTGGACCGCAGCGAAGCCAGCCGCCGCTCGATCCAGCGGCGGCAGATCGGGCGGCCCATCCGCCGCGTCCACTCGCGCGAGGCGCTCGACCAGCCGTGCTGCGCGACGTGCTCGACCAGGTCGCGGTCCTCGGGGCGGAGCCGGGACATGGCGTGGCCGACGGCCTCGGCCAAGTCCACCGACTCGAACGCGTCCGGCGTAACCGTCGCGGTGCGTCGGCACCCGTCACGCTCGCCGGCGGCGTCGCGCAGCGCTGTGACGCCACCACCGCCGCCCACCTCGGTCTGCTCGAGCGAGACCGCGACGAGGTTCCCGCTACGCTTCTCCTGGGAGCGGAAGCGCAGCTCCATACGGACGAAGGTGTTGATCGCGGTCGTGACGAACGACTCGATGTTGCCGCGATCGGGGTCGAAGAGGTGCGCCTTCTCGATCAGGTAGGCGGCCATGCCCTGCCGGAGGTCGTCGTAGTCCGACCTCGAGAAGTCGCTGCGCCGGCAGAGCTGCGCGGCCTTGATGCGGATGAGCTTGGCGGTGAACGGGTCGCTGACAACGGTGTGCCTGTCGGCCATCGGATTGCTCCGAGGCCGGCGGTTGGGCTCCCGAACCAGTCACCGGGAACACGTCGAAAGCGGTGCCGCGACAGCTCGTCGTGGAAGAACACCGGTGCGCCCGTGACTGGCCGGTGATGAGCCGGCCGGCCTCGGACGAGGGCCGGGGTGTCGCGGATGGCGCAAGAAACAGGGCGAGCCGAAGGCCCGCCCCGAAGTCTGCAAAGATCTGCAGATGCAGGCCTTAGCGATACTGCTCGATTTTCTTTGTCCTGTCGCGGCTGTGCGACGCGACAGTCCGGGCGACGGAGTTCGAGTCGTCGAGTTCGGAGATCGCAGCCAGCCCACCGGCGCGGTCGATGGCACGCTGGACCTGGTCCTTGGACACGGACCGACCCAGTTGCTGCGTCAATGCGCTGGCGGCCTTCCTTGTCGAACCATGCGTCAGCCGAGCGGCGATGAGCACATCGTCGTTGAGGTGGCCCTTGATCTCGGCCTTGAGCTGCCGCCGGACGATCTGCTTCTTGACCTGGGGATCAACCGGGAGCGGGCTCTTGGATTCCGCGATCGCGTCCGCCTCGCCGACGATCTCCATGAACGCGACGCCATCGATCACGAACTGGTCGCCATCGAGTTCGCCCACGCGGTCCAACGGCACCACCGCCGGGACCCGGCCCGGCCAGATCCGTTCGTCGGGGACGAGGCGGGGGACGATCACGATCGCTCGCCCACCGACCCCGACATGCGCCACCACGGAGGTCGCGTCGGCCTCGCCAAGCCGCACGGCGAACACGACCTCCCGGGTCGTGCCGTCGCACGGAATCCTGCCGAGCCGCCAGAGCCGGTTGGGCACCACCGGCTTCGGCGTGCCCTTCAGCCCGAGCCCGGCAGCGACGCACGCGGCCAGCCCGTCCGGGTTGACCTCCCAGCCCTGGCACATCTCGGCGGTGACGTCGAGACGGAGTTGCTCCGGGCAGTAGATGTAGAGCCTCGTCTGGCCATCGGGACCGGGCCGCTCGGCCACGACCTCGATGTGCCCGTCGTCACAACTCGGGCACGATGCGGTCAGGCCGCCGGCGGACCGGCGGACCACGCCGAGCTTCTGGAAGACCTGGAGTGACCCCGGGGGCCACTCGCTCAGGTCGCGGTGATCGAAGGTGCGGCCGAGGTCATCGGCCGCCTCGAGGAGCAGTCGCATCACGGCCTCACTGGTCATCGGTCACCCCCCAGCGCCGCAGGCACCGCTCGCCGACAGCCCGCTGCTCGTCCGGCTTGCTCTTGAGGTTGCTCGAGTTCGGCGCCGAGACGCTGAACCGAAGCGTGGGCGCCCGACCCGGCCCGTCGTGCCGGAACCGCATCGCGACCGAGGCCGACAGCACCTTTGCGCCCTCGGCCGTGACGCTCTCCGCGCGCAGCCACCGCTCGATTTTGCGGTAGATGTCGTTCGGCGAGGCCTTGGGATCGGCCTTGATCTCGATCCAGCCGCCGCTGCCGCGCGGCGCGACGCGCATCTGCGTGATGCGCGCGTCCTCGACGCCGTCGGTCGCCTCGACGGTCAGCGGGAAGTCCGGGCTGAGCAGGTGATCGAGCTTGAAGGTCGGCCGCAGCGGGTCGGCCGGGTCCACGTCGCGGCCCAGCACAGCCTTGCAGAACGCGAGCTGCAGCGGCTCCCAGACCGGCTTGCCGCCCTGCGCGAACACCTCCATCGACCCGTCATCGGCGTTGTACACGAAGACGTTTTCGAAGGCGTAGCGGTCCGACCGCACCACGGGCTCGTCGCTGTCGGCGTCGAACACGATGTGCTTGTCCGGGTAGTCATCGAGGTACGCGAAGAAGTAGTCGGTCCCGCCCTGACGGCGGTAGTGGACCACCTTGCAGCAGCGCCCGCGCATCTGCTTTGGCCCGTAGAAGGCGGTGAGCGCCTCGCTGAGCCGATCGAGCATCTCGGGCGTCACCTCGAGCTGCACCTTCGGCAGGCTGTTCCGCCGCTTCCAGTGCCGGCCGGCGGCGAGGCTGTCCGCCCGCGCGAACATCGCGCCCTCGGTGAACGCCTCGGGCAGGTGCAGGTAGACCCACATCGCCTTGTCCTGCTTGCTCGCCTGGGCCTTGAAGTCCTCGGCCATGGTCGCGTCGCGCCAGAGGATCTCCTCGGCCAGCACCGCCATGCCGCGGTGGTCCGCTAGCTCGTTGATGTCGCGCAGGATGACCTGCACCTGCTGCCGCTGCCGCTCGGGCAGCGCCTGCCACGCCTCGAAGACGGGCTCGATCTTGTGCTCGGTCAGCTCATCCCATGCGATCTCCGTCAGTTCCCCGCGCCGCTCGAAGAAGGCGCGGAGGAGGGGGTTGGCGATCTGCTTGAGCACCTTGCGGGGGTCGAAAGCCTTGGCCATGACTCGTATATTTCTGTCCCGTGGACAGTAAACACTCCGGGCAAATAGAGAGGCCAACGCGCCCCGTCAGAACAGCCCGGGTTCGATCTCCTTCACGAACAGCCCGAGGTTCTCGAGGCGGATCCGCATCGCGTGCGGGGACACCTCGAACCTGTTCGCGAGTGGCTTGCACAGCGCCTCGCGGGCGAGCTCCACATCGCGCTTTCGATTGTCGGCAAGCGGCCGGACATCCAGATCCGCGTCCGGTACCGGCGCATCGGTTCCGCGCCAGGCGTGCCACTCGTCGAAGACCAGCTCGCGGGGCATCAACAAGCACCCCGCGAACGCATTCGCCTGCCACTCTTCGGGCACGCTGTCGCCATCGCGGCAGACGAACGCGGGCTTGCTGCCGGACTCAAAGAGCGTCCGCTCGTTCGGGTCATCGAGCAGCTGCGACCGGTGCAGCCGCCAATGGCCCACCTCGTGCGCAACCGTGAAGTTGTACCGCCCGCGGAGATGCGGGAACTCGTGCGGGTCGAGCGAGGCGTCGATGCGGATCGTGCCGTCGCTGAACCAGATCGCGCCCATGACATCGTGCCCGCCGAACTGCGACCGCAGGTCCACGATCTCGAACGGCAACTGCAGGTGAATCTCGACCAGATCATCGAGCGGGATCGGCACGGTGATCTCATGCCCCTTCTCCGCCCATTCGTCAAGCAGGAGCTTGGACTCGCGCTCGATCTGCTTCTCGTGCAGGAACTTCACGCGGTTCTTCTGGTGCGATCCGGGGGCCATCAGTCCTCGGCCCCCTTGCCCTTGCGCTCCGCATCGGCGATCAGCTTCTTGAGCTGCTCGGGGGTGAGGTTCTTCGCGGCACGGAGCAGCGCCGGCATCTGCTCCGGGTCCTTCAGGATGATGTTCTTGACGTCCTCGGGCATTCGCCCCGCCAGCGCGATCCAGTGATCCGGGTCGGCGCCGAGTACCTCGGCCATTTTGCGGACACGCTCAGCGGCGGGGGCATACTCCGCCTTACCGGTTTCGACGAGCGACAGGTACGTTGGGCTGATGTCCACCAGCTCGGCGAACTTCCGCAGGCTGAAGCCTTTCTCGAGCCGCCTTTCGCGGAGGACGGAACCGAAATGCTGGAGGGGGTCGCTCATGCGGTTGTGCTCGCCTTGACCCGGACAGGGGGCGATGTTTAGGATATCCTGCACATAACCGGCGGGTCAAGCCCTCTCCGCAGCCCGGAGGATTTGAGTGGAATCAAGCCAACTACGAATCGGCACGGTCGTCACAGGGCCGTTCCTTCCAGAGCCCGTCGAGGTTCTGGTCGTGGTGCCCATGGGAGCGTCCCACAAGCTGGTTGGCCGCGGAGTTCGATCTGGCCTCGTGCGTGAAGCAGTGCTCACTGCTGCACAGCTCGGGCAGCTGTACGCGGGTCCCGCGACGCTGCCGCTCGACGGCGACGCCGGTCGGTTTCGTCTTGGCATCGAGGCCCACCGACTCGGGTTGGCGTACGAGTACGACCCTTACTTCTCTCTCTCCATCGCACGTGTCGATCCACTTCCGCACCAGCTCGAAGCCGTCTACGACTACTTTCTGAAACTGCCCCGGATCCGTTTTCTGCTTGCAGACGACCCTGGTGCCGGCAAGACCATCATGAGTGGGCTGCTCCTAAAGGAGCTCAAGGCCCGGGGGTTGGTCAAGCGAACGCTTATCGTCACGCCTGCTAATCTGACCTTCCAATGGCAGCGAGAGATGAAGGATAAGTTCCGAGAGAGCTTTGAGGTCATCAACAGCCAAGTCCTCCGTTCCAACTACGGGCACAATCCATGGCAGGATCGTGATCAGGTCATCACCTCTGTATCTTGGGTATCGCGCATCGAGGATGCTCGTGACAGTCTTCTGCGTTCCAGGTGGGACCTCGTCATCGTTGATGAGGCACACAAGATGTCTGCCTATGCGGACGAACGAAAGACCCTCGCCTATCGACTTGGCGAGTCACTCTCTGGGATGACCGACCACCTTCTCTTGATGACCGCAACACCGCACAAAGGTGATCCGGAAAACTTCTGCTTGTTCCTATCGCTTTTAGATCGCGACGTTTACGGCAACATCCAGAGCCTTGAGCAGGCTATGCGACAGCAGAGTGCGCCGTTTTATCTGCGGCGCACCAAGGAAGCACTGGTCACTTTCCCGGATCCCGAAACGGGCGAAGTACGCAAGCTCTTCACTCGACGCGAAGTACATACGGCTGCCTTCGATCTCGATGGCGAAGAACTCGAGTTCTACGACGAGCTGACACGCTACGTCGAGGATCAATCCATTCTTGCCTCCGCGGACGACTCCGCACGCGGTCGGGCCGTTGGTTTCACCATGGCAATGCTTCAGCGGCGTATGGCTTCAACGGTCTACGCGGTACGTCGCAGCCTAGAGCGAATGCGAACCCGCCGAGAGAAGATCCTGGCAGACCCGGAGTCATTTCGGCGTGAGCAAATTGACAAAAAGCTTCCTGACGACTTCGAAGAACTAACGGAAGAGGAGCAGCAGGAGATCGTCGCCCAGCTTGAGGACATCGTTGCCTCCGTTGATCCGGCAGCCCTGCGCGAAGAAATCGTGCGGCTTACCCGCCTTGTGGAACAAGCCGTTCATCTTGAGCGACGCGAGATCGAATCAAAGCTCAACAAGCTCCGTGCGGTTCTGACCGAGAACGGCTTTTTCCGCGATCGGGCGAAGAAGCTGCTCGTCTTCACTGAGCACAAAGACTCCCTGGACTTTCTTGCTGGTGATGGGAAGGACGGCCGCCCGCTCGGGAAGCTCCGCGAGTGGGGCCTGTCTGTCACCACCATCCACGGCGGCATGAAGATCGGAGATCGCGACACGCCCGGAAGTCGCATTTACGCAGAACGCGAGTTCCGCGAGGACTGCCAGATTCTCGTCGCTACGGAAGCTGCGGGAGAAGGCATCAACTTGCAGTTCTGCTCGGAGATGGTGAACTACGACATCCCCTGGAATCCGGTTCGCCTTGAGCAGCGGATTGGCCGCATCCACCGCTACGGCCAAACGGAAGACTGCGTGATCTTCAACTTTGTAGCGAAGAACACACGCGAAGGCCGTGTGCTACAGAAGCTTCTTGATCGCCTGGCTGAGATCCGCAAGGAGCTGGGGACTGACCAAGTGTTTGATGTTGTCGGCGAGGTGTTTCCAGCCAACCTGATCGAGAAGCTGTTTCGAGAGATGTACGCGCGCCGCCTCGACGAGCACACGATTCAGAGTCGCATCGTCGCCGAGGTCGACCCGAGACGCTTCCGCGACATCACAGAATCGGCGCTGGAAGGGCTTGCGAAGCGGCAGCTCAACCTCAGCGCGGTCATCGGTCGGTCAGTGGAAGCGAAGGAGCGACGCCTGGTGCCAGAAGCCATCGAGCAGTTCTTTGTCGGCGCTGGGCCTGTCATCGGAATCTCACCACGGCCATTCTCAAAGGGCGCTGGTGTCTACCGCGTGGGCCGTGTTCCGCGCCACCTGCACGCGATCGGAGACCGGCTCGAGCAGCGCCATGGCAAGCTGGGTCGCGAGTATGCGAAAGTCTGCTTCGACAAGGAGAAGCTCAAGCAGGATTCGACACTTGAATGGGTCACGCCAGGTCACCCGCTTTTTGAAGTCGCCCGCGAAGATCTGCTTGAACGCGTGGAGGGAGATTTGCGCAAGGGGGCGATCTTCTACGACATCAATCGCGACAATCCATGCACCCTCGATGTCTTTGCGGCCTCCATCAAGGACGGCCGGGGCAACACGCTGCACCGACAGCTCTTCGTCGTCGAAACGGACACCGCTGGAGCGATGCGACTTCGCCAGCCGACCGTCTTCCATGAAATCGCGGTACGACAGGAAGACGATACCCGCGCAGAACTAGCCGCCACGCTAGATAGGCACGCCGCTGAGGCCTTCCTTGTCGAAGCGGCTTTGCATCCGTGGCTCGATCAGGTTCAAGCAGAGCGCGCAAGCGAGATTGAACGCGTCGCCAAGCACGTTGAAATCAGCCTGAACGCACTGATCAATCGTCAGCAGTTCCAGTTGGCTGAGTATCTGAATCGCCAGATCGAGGGCCTGACTGTTCCCGGTCTCGACGGCCTGATCGCGCAGACCGAGCAGCACCTCGATGATCTCAACAACAGACTGGAATCGAGGCGGCTCGAGCTGGACATGGAGCGGCATACATCCATCTCAGACATCCATCACCTCGGGCGCGCCGTGGTTCTTCCACACCCCGAAAGACAGTCGCCGCAGTTCGCTCCAATGCGGCGGGATGACGAGGTCGAGCGCACCGCAATCGCAATCGCGACTGCTCACGAGGAGTCGCGCGGCTGGGTAGTCGAGAGTGTCGAGAGCGAGAATCGGGGGTTTGATCTGATCTCTCGCCGGCCCCACCCAGAAGATCCGAAGACCTTCGTTGAGGTCCGGTTCATTGAAGTCAAGGGTCGTGCAAGCATCGGCGATGTCGCGCTCACAGAGAATGAGTTCCGTACTGCTGAGCGAATGCGAGGTGAGTACTGGCTCTACGCCGTGTTCGACTGCGCGACCGATCCGAAACTTCACGTCGTGAATGATCCCGCTCGTCTCGGCTGGGAACCTGTCGTCACGATTGAACACTACCGACTTCCCGCTGCCGCAGTGGCAAGCAATGAGACCCTTGCGAATGCGCCCGGGGGTGGGTCATGACAGACCTCCGCGGTCCATTGCAGCGCAAGTTCGATGGTCGCGATCGGTTCGCCAACTTCGGTGAGGTGTTGACGAAGCTGACGGTCAACGGGTTCCGCGGCCACGCCAGCACGACGATCGAGATTCGCAGCCCGATTACCGCTTTGTGCGGCCTCAATGGTTGCGGGAAGTCGACCATCGTCGAGCTTGCCGCTGCAGCCTACAGAGCTCCTGCTGGAACACCCTTCCAGATCAGCACGTTCTTCGCGGTCGGTCCGCTTGATCCTGCACCATTCGACGCTCAGGCGTCGGTGCAGTTTGAGTACTGGCAGCAGAATCAGTCGGTAAAGACTGTGACGCTGTCTCGGACACCACAGTCCAACTGGAGTGGCTACCGTCGAAGGCCAGAGCGGCATGTGGAGTTTATTTCGGCCGACATCCATGTCCCACGCGTTGAACGGCGGGACTTCGTCGTGAGAGAGGCGTCGCGACTTCTAATCGACGCGACAACTCCACTCGCCGAGGTTCAGGCTCGAGCTCAGAATGTCTTGGGGCAAACGTATACGACGGTCGAGCAGAAGGACGTCAGGAAGGGACGAACACGCGCCGAGGTGCTTTCGGCTTCTCGTGCAGGAGTCTCGTATTCGGAGATTCACATGGGATGCGGCGAAGGCCGTGTCCAGTCGATGATCCGACGGCTCGAAGCGGCCCCAGAAAAGAGCCTGATCGTGTTGGAGGAGCCCGAGTCTGCCCTGCACCAAAGTGCCCAGTACCGCCTGGGGCAGTACCTCGTGGAACTCGCACTTCGGAAGGGACACCAGATCCTGCTGACAACACACAGCGACTTCGTGCTGCGAGCGCTGCCGCAGATGTCGTCGGTGTACTTGCATCGGACGGCTACCGGACTGCAGCCGATTGCAGGTATCCCATCGATGCAGGCTGTCAGCCTGCTCTCCGAGGGCAATGCGCCCGCGCTGACCGTCGTCGTCGAGGACGATTGTGCACAGGCGATCATGTCCGAACTAATCCGCAGCATCGACGCAACGTTCCTGACCTCTGTCCGAATCGTCGTGGCTGGGAAGAGGGACAAGAACGGCCAGACCGTCGGCGGGGGCAAAGACGAGATCAAGACGGCAATGAACACACTCGCCAGCGCCGGCCTGCGCGTTGCGGCCGTTCTTGATGGCGACGGAACAGCCAACCCAGCCACCAATCTCTTCAAGCTGCCGGGCACTCGAGCGCCCGAGAAGGAGATGATGGATGTCCCCGAGGTCGTCGCGTTCCTCCGGGCAACCTATGGCGTCGTCTGGGCCGATTTCCTCGCAGGCATGGGTGCAAATCCAAACCACCACGAGTACCTGCCGAAGCTCGCCACCCACGCCAGGGTTACTGTTGAACAACTCACCGGGGAGCTCGCCCGTGAGTACGCCACGCGAGTCAACGCGAATGACGCCCGTGCACTCGTAGACCAACTGAAGGACGCGGCAACACGATAATGCACCTACCGAAGCGCCTCATCGAAGTCGACCTCCCCATCGCACGGATCTCCGCGCACTCGCGCCGGGAGAAGTCGATCCGTCACGGCCACATCTCGACGCTTCACATCTGGTGGGCCCGCCGCCCGCTCGCCGCTTGCCGCGCCGTCGTGCTCGCCTCGCTCTGGCCCGACCCCGTTGACCTCGCCACCTGGGGCGACGACGACCCCACGATCAAGCCCGACCGATTCCTCCGCGAGGCCCGCGAGCAGGTCCGGGAGTTCGCCCCCCACGTCGAGCAACTCCTCTGGGACAAGAAGGCCAGCCCCGAGACCGCGAACGCCTTCGCCGAGATCGCCAAGAAGCCCGCGCTGCTCGACGGCCCGGACAGCCCGGCTCTCCTGCGCTCGCTCCTCCTGCACTTCATCGCCGACTTCGCCAACTGGGACAACTCCACCGACCCGCTCTTCCTCGAGACCGCCCGCACCCTCACCCAGGCCGCCCATGAGTCCCTCGGCGGCCAGCCCGGCGTCCGCCCCATCGTCATCGACCCCTTCGCCGGCGGCGGGTCCATCCCGCTCGAAGCCCTCCGCGTCGGGGCCGACGCCTTCGCCAGCGATCTCAACCCCATCCCCGTCCTCCTCAACAAGGTCGTGCTGGAGTACATCCCCAAGTACGGCCAGCGCCTTGCCGACGAGGTCCGCCGCTGGGGCGAGTGGATCAAGGAACAAGCCGAGGAGGAGCTCGCCCAGTTCTACCCCGCCCAGAAGCTCAAGCCCGACGCCTACTTCCCGCAGCCCAAGCCCAAGATCCAGCTCCGCGGCGGTGGCACGTGGCACCTCGACGGCATCGCCGCCGAAACGCCCATCGCCTACCTCTGGGCTCGCACCGTGCTCTCCGACGCCCCGGGGCAGGGCGAGATCCCCGTCGAGATTCCGCTCATGCGGTCCATGTGGCTCGCCAAGAAGTCCGGCCGCAAACAAGCCCTCCGCTGGGTGCGTGACGACAACGGCAAGGTCAAGACCCGCACCGTCGAGGTCACCTTCTACGTCCAGGGCGAGCCGACCCCGCGCCGTGTCAAGCGTCCGATCCTTGAGATCTTCCACCCCAAGAAGGACAGCGAAGTCGAGGGCGGCACCGTCGCCCGCGGCCACGCCACCTGCCCCGTCACCGGGCACGTCACGCCCGTGGACTCGGTCCGCGAGCAGCTCAAGCGCCGGCGGGGCGGAGCGTACGACGCACGCCTCTTCGCAGTGGTCACGACGCTGACCACCAAGCGATACACCGGACGACGCGAGGACAAGAGTTTCCAGGACTGGTCAGAGCAGGGACGGTTCTTCCGACTCTCAACCAAGGAAGACGAGCGAGCATTTGCTGCTTCGTGTGATGAGCTGAAGGCCCGCCAAACGAACTCTCGTCTCCAACCATCGGGTGAACTGTCCCTCGTGCCTGATGAACCGCTGGATGTTCGAGGAATTCGTCATACATGGGCCATGACCTATGGCCTTGAGCGCTGGGGCGACCTCTTCTCAGCTCGACAGGCTCTCGCATTGTCGGTTATCTCCAGACTGGTGCGACAAGTCGGTGACAAGATGATGGATGGCAAACGGGGGCCGATGTCCTCTCGTGATCGCAAGGCGATCAATAATCACTCTTCGAATCGTTCCCGCGATCTCCAGATGTTCAATCAGGCACCCAAGTCTTCGCCTGATCCCAACGAGTCGCGAGATGACCCTTATGAACCCGGAATGGCCGAAGCAGTCCAGACCCTGTTGGCACTTGTTCTTGGCAGACAAGCAAATGCATGTACATCACTGGGTCGCGTTGATGTCACGCGAGACACAGTCCAAGGCCTGTACGCCCGACAGGCGATCGGTATGGTCTGGGACTTTGCGGAAGTGAATCCATTCTCGGGCTCGTCAGGTGACTGGCTCGGAGCGTTGTCGTGGGTCGTTTCCGTCTGCGAAGCTAATTGTGCCACCGCGGCATGGGCAGGGCAGGTGGAGCGATCGTCTGCAACTACTCATCCGCTGCCCGACGACTCGGTTGCGGCGCTCGTGACTGATCCGCCGTACTACGACGCGGTTCCGTACGCATATCTTTCAGATTTCTTTTATGTATGGGTGCGGCGCACTCTGGCGAACGTTCACCCAGGATTGCTCGGCTGCGAAGGGGTTCCAAAGGATGAGGAAATCGTCGTAGATCGTCCGCATAAGCAGAGCGATTCCAAGAAGGACATCTACTTCTATGAGCGAGCCTTGGCTGAGGCTTTTGCGGATAGTCGTCGAGTAGTGCGGCCTGACGGAGTCGGCTGCATCGTCTTCGCGAGCAAGTCAACGAGCTCATGGGAGGCCATCCTCAAGGCCGTAATCGAAGCCGGGTGGATCGTTACGGGCTCGTGGCCAATCGATACGGAGATGGAAACTCGGGTCGCGGCACAGGGGCAGGCAAGGCTTGGCTCGAGCGTCCACATCGTCGTTCGCCCCCGCGAGCTGCCGACAGGGGAACTCGACGAGGGCGAGGTCGGCGACTGGCGATCGGTGCTCGAAGAACTCCCCAAACGAATCCGCGAGTGGATGCCCCGCCTCGACGCCGAGGGCGTCGTCGGCGCAGACGCGATCTTCGCCTGCCTTGGCCCCGCCCTCGAGGTCTTCTCCCGCTACTCCCGCGTCGAGAGGGCCAGCGGCGAGGCCGTGCTGCTGCCCGAGTATCTCGAGCATGTCTGGGCCACCGTCAGCACCGAGGCGCTCTCGCTGATCTTCCAGGACGCCGACGCCGGCGGCCTCGAGCCCGACGCCCGCCTCACCGCGATGTGGCTCTGGACCCTTCGTGCCACCACGCCGGAGAACGGCTCCGTGGACTCGGACGACGACGAGAGCAGCGACGACGAAGACGACGACACCCCCAAGCCCGCCGGCAAACCGGCGCGGGGTTTCGCTCTTGAGTTCGACGCCGCCCGCAAGATCGCCCAGGGGCTCGGCGTCCATCTGGAGAAGTGCCAGTCCTTCGTCGAGGTCAAGGGCGAGACCGCCCGCCTCCTCTCGATGGCCGAGCGGGTCCGCCACCTCTTCGGGAAGGACGCCGCCGAGGATCAGCTCGGTGCCGCCGCAGTCACCAAGGCCAAGGGGCGCAAGAAGAAGAGCGAACCGAACCTGTTCCAGAGCATGGAAGAGGTCAAGGCGGAGATCGAGGCCGCCGAGGCCGAGGCCGCCGGCAAGCTCGCCGCCTCCAAGCCCGGTGCGACGGTGCTCGACCGCGTGCACCAGGCCATGCTGCTGTTCTCGACCGGCCGCGGCGAGGCCCTCCGCCGGTTCATCGTCGACGACGGCGTCGGCCAGGACGCCCGCTTCTGGAAGCTCGCCGACTCGCTCAACAAGCTGTACCCGATCGCGAGCGAGGAACGCCGCGCGGTCGAGGGTGTCCTCGCCCGGAAGAAGAGCTTCGGATTCTGATGTACGACCAAGGCTTCCAGCCCGGCCAGGCCCTCGGTCACACCTGGTGTGCCGGCTTGCTGAACGCCATCCGGACGGATGAGCTGCGGGACCCGCTCCGCGCGGCTGCGGTGGACGGAGACCTGAAGACCTGGACGCGGCTCATGACAGACGCGGTGGCGATCGCCAGCCGCGGGATGGGCTGGGAGATCGCGGCCAAGGGCCACAGGCTCTCGCTCCTGCCACAGCCCGGCCAGGAGTACCTGTCGCTCGATGGCATGGCTTTCGACACGAGCGTCGCACCCGACGGCGCTCGATGGCACTGGCCGATCGCTGTCTTTGAACTCGAGAACAAGCACACCGACGAGCGGACGTCGTACTCGCTCTGGAAGGTGCTCAACGTCGCGGCGCCCCTCCGGGTCGTCATCGCCTATCGGCGGACCTGGGAGGAAGCGAATGCTCTTCCTGGCCTCTTGGCCGACGCGGTCATCCGGACGACCATGCCGATTGAGCGGTGGAACGCCATTGACGGCGCACTCCTGCTGGTCATCGGCAGCCGGTCCGACGGCGACCATTTCCCTTGGGACTACTTCCGCCTGTGGAAGTTCGACCCAGGGGTGTGCCAGTTCACGAAGATGGCCGCGATAGCGGACGCAGAGGGATAACGAGAAGACCGACCGCAGATTCGGAGACAGCGCAACATGGCCAACCTCAAACCCTGGTATCGAGTCGAAGGCTGCCAGCCCCGAGAGGACCTGCGCCTCAACAAGCCGCTGAACGAAGCCGACTTCGCGGTCAACCTCGACCACATCAAGCGGGGTGACTCGCACCCGGACTACGTGAAGCCGCACATCTTCTTCGCGCGGACCTTCATGACCAAAGCACTTCGGGAGCTGGCGGTCGGAGCCGTGCGACGGCTCTCCGGCGAGCAGTCCGAGACCGCGGCGGTCTACAACATGGCAACCCAGTTCGGCGGTGGCAAGACGCACGCCCTCGCCACGCTGTACCACCTAGCGACCGGCGGCCCCGCGGCACGCGACTGGACCGGGGTCGACCGGATCTTGGCCGACGCAGGCGTTCAGGAGATCCCCAAGGCAGCGACCGCCGTCATCGTCGGCACGGAGTTCGACCCAATCACTGGACGCCAAGACGGCGAGGGCCCGGTCCGGAAGACCCTCTGGGGGGAAATGGCCTGGCAGCTTGGCGGAGCGGAGTCGTTTAAGGAAGTGGCCGAGCATGAGGCGAAGGGCGTGGCCCCCGGGGGCGATGTCATCCGCAAGATGCTGCCCAGCGGTCCTGTGCTGATTCTCCTCGACGAACTGGTGAACTACGTCGGCCGGAGCCGCAAGCTCGGGATGCGGGATCAGGTGATCTCCTTCCTGTTCAACCTTGCCGAGACGACCCGCGCCATGAAGGGGGTCGTGCTCTGTGTCTCGGTGCCCAAGTCAATTACCACCGAGATCACGCCCGAGGACGAGCAGGACTACACGCTGCTGAAGCATGAGCTGGATCGTCTTGGCAAGCCCATCATGATGTCGGCCGACGTCGAGATCGCCGAGATCATCCGTCGCCGTCTTTTCGATTGGAATGGTCTCCCGAAGGAGGGTGAACTCGCAGCGCAGGAGTACGCCGCTTGGGTGCGAGAGAATGCTGGCGCACTCACGGGCATTGATCCTGATCGAGCCCTTGAACAGTTCAAGTCGTCCTATCCGTTCCACCCCGCGGCACTGTCCGTCTTCGAGCGCAAGTGGCAGTCGCTGCCACGCTTTCAGCGGACCCGCGGCGTCCTCCGGCTGCTCGCGCTGTGGGTTGCTCGGGCATTCCAGGAAGACCATCGCCAGCAATTCCCCGACGCGCTCATCGGCCTCGGCTCAGCGCCGATCGATGACCCTCGATTCCGTGCAGCAGTCTTCGAGCAGCTTGGGAGCGCCGACCTTGAGGGGCCGTCGACGACGGATATCGCGGGCGGTGCGAACGCGCATGCCGTACGACTCGACAAGGAGGCAACGGAGGCGATCAAGAAGGGGCGAATGCACCAGAAGGTCGCAACCACGATCTTCTTCGAATCCAATGGCGGCCAGCTGAAGACCGAGGCTGCCATCGGTGAGATCAAGGCCGCGGTTGGTGGCCCCGGCGTCAACATGGCCGACATCGACCATGTCTTGGACGGCCTGATCACCAACTGCTACTACCTCAATATCGATCGGAATCGCTACCGCTTCAGCGTGACTCCGAACGTCAACAAGATCTTGACCGATCGACGCGCGGCGGTACAGCCGTCTCAAATCGACGACCTGCTCAAGAAGGAGATCTCCAAAGCGTTTCCAGACAAGGTGAAGGATCACGACCTCGTGGTTCCACCACCGTTCCCGGAGCGAACGAGCGATGTCCCTGACCGTCCGGTACTCACGCTGGCAGTGCTGAATCCCGAGCGACAGAACGATTCTCCGGCCACGCGAGCCTTCATGGACAAGGTTGTCAAGGAGTGCGGCGAGAAGAGCCGCGAGTTCAAGGCGGCTGTCGTGTTCGTTGTCACCGACGGCGCGTCAACCATGAAGGATGCCGCGCGAGATGTTCTAGCGTGGCGAGAGATCGATGAAGACGAGCAGACCAAGTCCCGCCTCGATGATGGCCAACGGACCCAACTCAAGGTCAATCTTGGCGGTGCCAAGAAGACCCTGGAGGAGAGTATTTGGCGGGCCTATAGGCATGTCTACCTGCTCAACGGCGAGAACGCACTCAGGCACATTGACCTTGGAAATGTAACTCGCAGCCAGGCGACGAGTGCGTCGGAGAACATTCTGGTCGAGTTGAGCAACTACGACATCGTCACTGGCGCACCTGGCGTGAACAAGCTGATCCGGTGGTGGCCGCCAGCTCGGGATGCGTGGCCCACTAAAGCCGTTCGCGATGCCTTCTTCACAACCCCATCGCTGCACCGTCTTCGAAGGGCCGAGTTGATCAATCGCACGATTGCCGATGGCGTGTCGGCAGGAGACCTCGGGTACGCGCGGCGTAAGGCGAACGATCAACTGGAACTCGTGGCCTTTGGCTCGTTCGGCGGCCAGCTGCCTGAAAGCAGCGTTGAGCTGAGCGATGATGTTGTCATCTTGCGGTCCGATGACGCCAAGAAGCTGCTCGAGCCCCCGAAACTGGTCAAGCTCGAGATCCAGCCAGACCGATATGAACTCGCGCCGGGCGAATCCATGATGTGCCGGGTGCTGGGGATGACTCAGTACAACGAGCGCCATGATGTAGTCGATCCTGTGTGGTCTGCGACCAGCGGCAGCATCGACTCCGATGGCAAGTTCACAGCAGGCTCCGAAGCCGGCGATGCCAAGATCGTCGTGCGATCGGGCCAGATCGAAGCCGCCGCGAGTGTTCGCCTTCGCACGGCATCAGTCCCGCAACCTGGTGGGGAACCCAGTGGTGCCGCAGGCTCTCAGATGCTGCTCTGGAGTGGCGAGGTGCCAGCGCAGAAGTGGATGAACTTCTATACGAGGGTACTGTCGCGATTCGCAACAACGCCAGGGTTGAAGCTGGAGGTGACATTCAAGGCTGCCGCTTCCGGGGACCAAGCAGAACGATCCTTGGAGGAAACGCGAAACGCTCTGCGCGAGCTTGGGTTGAATGCTGACGCACGAATTGAGTAGATCACTCAGGCCATCCTGAGAAAGAGCTCCCTTTGCCGTCTCCAGCACCTTTCCTGGGTGACTGCACGAAGCTCCCGCTCTGTGATCGGATCCCGTCCCGCCGTCACCGGCGGGAGGAACAGAATCTCCTCCTGAATATCCGGTGCCAGGTGCAGCAGGTTCATGATCTGCGTCATCCGCGGCTGCGTGACCTGGGCGAGGTGGGCCAGCTCCGACTGGTTCGCCATGACGCCGTCGGCGATCAGCCTTTCGAACCGGATGGCCAGGGCCATGAGCTTCGCGATCCGGGGCACCCGCCCCGGGAGTGGGGCCTCCTTGGCCGCCGGCCCGGGGCCATCCACGATCCTCTTTCGACGGGCCTTGATCTCGAAGTGGATCGTCCTCGTCACCGTGGTCATGCGACCTCCGTCTTCACGCGGTCCATGAGCGCCCGGATGCTGGATGGCCGGAATGTCACGGCGACGCTGGAGGTGGCGGCGTCGTAGTGGACGACCTCGATCAACAGCTTCAATATCCGTGCTTGCTCCCTCGGAATCAGGTTCGACCATACCGCATCGAACTCGGTGAAGACCTCAGCCGCTTCGTCCGGGTCTATCACCTGCCGCTCCAGTTCGACCGAGCGACCGTTCAGCTCCTGCATTCGGGCCTCACCCTGCGCGATCCGCTCGTTCAGGTCGGCGACCCGGAGGGCGACGTCGGCGGAGGTGAACCCGCTCTGGGCGAGTCGTCCCAGTTCCGCGTGATGCCGTTCCAAGTCCCGTGCGAGGCCGCTGCGCTCCTTCCGGAGTTCGCCAAGCTCGCCGGCGACGAGGCGTTCGGCGTCGGCCAGGACACGCTTCAGCAGGTCCCGGTCCTCGGTGAGCCTTCTGACCTCCTCGACCACGACCCGCTCGATCTCGAGGGCCGGGAGCGTCTTGGAGGGGCAATGGGTCGCTCCGCTCTTGATGGCCTCGATGCAGCGGTAGTAGCGGTGGTATGTCCTCCGGCCCTGCCCCCGCGCGAACGTGTGGCTCATGGCGTACCCGCACGCCTTGCAGCGGAGCAGGCCGCGAAGCAGGGCGCCGTACTTGTTCCGCACTTCGGCGCCGCCGGTCCGACCGTTGTACTTCAGGATCTCGTTGACGCGGTCGAACAACTCCCGCGGCACGATCGCCTCATGTTCGCCGTCATAGACCTCGGCCTTGTGGACGATCTTCCCGATGTACACCGGGTTCGTCAGGTGCGTGTACAGAGTGGACGCGTTGAAGGGCGTCCCGCCGATGACGCGGTCCTTCTTGGTCACCCGCCGCTTGTTGCACCACTTGCGTCGCTTCAGCTCGCGGACGACCGGGTGGAGCGCCTGGATCTCGGCGTACAGCTCGAACATCGCCACGACCCGGGCGGCCTCGGCCGCGTTGACCACCAGCCGCGGGCTCGGGCCCGAGCGGTCGACGTCGTAACCGAGCACGGGAACGCCGCCTGCCCATTTGCCCTTGCGCTTCTGGGCCGCGATCTTGTCGCGGATGCGTTCGCCGATGATCTCCCGCTCGAACTGTGCGAACGAGAGCAGGATGTTGAGTGTCAGGCGACCCATCGAGCTCGTCGTGTTGAACTGCTGGGTGACGGAGACGAACGAGACCCCGTGCTGCTCGAACAGCTGCATGATGCGGGCGAAGTCCATGAGCGACCGACTCAGCCGGTCCACCTTGTACACCACGACGCAGTCGATGCGGCCGGCCTCGATGTCTCGGAGCAGGTGGTCCAGCGCCGGTCGATCCATGGAGCCGCCGGAGAAGCCGCCGTCGTCATACCGGTCCGGCAGGCACGCCCAGCCCTCGGCTCGCTGGCTCATGATGTACGCCTCGGCCGCGTCCCGTTGTGCGTCGAGCGAGTTGAACTCTTGGTCCAGCCCCTCGTCGCTGCTCTTGCGGGTGTAGACCGCGCACCGCATCGTGGCCTTCGGGGCAGTCTTCGGATCCTCGCGGTCTCGCTTGCGGACGGCCCTCATGAGCGGACCTCCTTCGTGAGCCGAAAGAACCGAAACCCGTTGATGTGCCCCCCCGTGACCTTCCTCGCGATCGCGGTCAGCGTGCGATACCGCTCGCCTTCCCACTCGAACCCCTCGCCTTCATCGAGGACGATCACGCGGATCGTCCGACCCTTGTACTGCCGGATGATCGCCGTGCCGGGCGACGGGAGCCTGGGGTCGCGGCGTTGTTCGTCGCGGAGGGCTGCCGCGACGGTGTGCCCTGCTCCCTCGTTCGGTCCCAGCACCGTCTTCGGCGCCATGACCCGCACGTCGGCGTCGTTGGCCAGTTCTTCGGCCCGCTTCTTGGCCCGCTCGCTCAGCCCACCCATCGCATTCGCCTGGATGCGCCAAGCGATCTTCCGGATCAGGTACCGACGGTGCCTGGTCCTGCACACGTGCCCGTACAGCTCTTTGTACTTCTCGACGAGCTCCGCCGTCGTCATATGCTCGAGCGCATCGAGCTCCTTCTGCACCTTCGCCTCTGCCGTCTTCGTCATCGCGGCTCCTCGTATCGGGGACATCGGAGACGCGGCCCTTAACCGCCGGACCGCGGAGCCACACTGAGCCCTTGATCGCCCGGAAGTTCAAGGCATGTCTCGCCGTCTTCGTCGAGGTTCTCGCGATCGCCGATGTCGGCCGCATGCTTCGCCTCGAGCGCCCGAACCAACCCACGGGCGAGAATGCCGGCGACCTCGTCGCGGCGCTCGTCGGCCGTCATCGTGTCCGGATTGCGCGTTGTGTCGGCGTAGTGCTTGGACATCGCGTGACCTCTTAGGCCGCGTGCTCAAGACGCCGCCCTGATGTCACCTATGCCGCGCGCCCACGTAGTGCGCAGAGACTTCACCGCCGGTCCATCGAACGATCAGGATCATGCTCTACCCCCGGCCCCAAACAGGCCCTTGCGGACCGCCTAGCAGAGACGAAGAGCCCTTAACCCCGGCACCCGCCCGAACCAGAGACGCAGAGACTTTGGCGGCCAGAACGCCCCGCTCGGCCGGCCACGCCCCGAGCACGGTTATGACCAGCAGGCGATCAAAGACCCAGGCCCGGGTTGACTCCTGCTCTAAACCCTTGCGGAGACTGGCCCTGAAAATGACAACGCCGCCGAGATCTCTCGGCGGCGTCAGTCGTGAACCGGTGAGCCAGTCGCGTTTGCAACCGGCTCGGAAATAGCGGGGGCAGGATTTGAACCTACGACCTCCGGGTTATGAGCCCGACGAGCTACCAGACTGCTCTACCCCGCAATCAGGACGGGACTCTACGCAGCAGCCAACTTCGCGTCAACTGTACCAGCCGTTCCGGACACGGCAGGGTCGGGGGCCGGTTCTCGCTGCGGCTAGGATGCGCCGATGACCCGTGACTCTGGCTCGAACTCGGCGTTGCACGTCCTGCTCATCGGTGGTGGGGGGCGGGAGCACGCGCTCGCTGAGGCGATGGTGCGGTCCCCAAGGCTCGCGTCGCTCCATGTCACACACGCCCAGAACCCGGGACTGGCGGCGCTCGGAAGACAGGTCGATGTGCCCGTCAGTCGACGGGAAATCTATCGGCTCCGACAGTACTGCGATCGGCACGGCGTGAACCTGATCGTCATCGGGCCCGAGGCACCGCTGGCCGAGGGCTTCGCTGACGAACTCGCGTCCGACACGAGGCTGGTCTTTGGTCCGGTGGCGGCGGCGGCGCGGCTCGAGGCGGATAAGGCATGGGCGAAGCAGCTCATGCGGAGCGCCTCGATTCCCACCGCCGAGGGACGCGTGTTCGAGCGTCTCGATAGCGCGCTGGCCTTTCTCGACTCGCGCGATGAGCCGCATGTCATCAAGGCCGTCGGCCTGGCGTCGGGCAAGGGCGTGCTCGTGCCAGACTCGCGCGATGAGGCGGAGGCGTTCCTGCGAGAGTGCATGGAGGGTGACAAGTTCGGCGACGCCGGCAGACGCGTCCTCATCGAAGAACGGCTCGAAGGGCCCGAGGTCTCGGTGCTCGCGCTGGTTGACGGTCGAACCATCTACACGCTCGAGACCGCGCAGGATCACAAGCGGCTGCTCGATGGTGGGCTCGGGCCCAACACGGGCGGTATGGGGGCGTTCAGCCCGAGCGATCGGATCGACGAGCCGACGCTGTCCACCGTCGAGCGTGACATCCTCGTGCCGACAGTGGACGCCCTGAAGCGCGACGGGATCCGCTTTCAGGGCGTCTTGTACGCCGGCCTGATGCTCACACCAGCCGGACCCAAGGTGCTCGAGTTCAATGTTCGCTTCGGCGACCCGGAATGCCAGGCGGTGCTCGCCCGGCTGCGGTCCGATCTGCTCGACGCGATCGTGGCGACCTGCACCGGGACCCTCAGCGAGTACGAGCTCCGCTTCAGCGAGGAACCGAGCTGCTGTCTCGTCCTGGCAAGCGAGGGCTACCCGGCTCAGCCCAAGCTCGGCGATGTCATCGAAGGTATCGACGAGGCCGCGGCGGTGGAGGGCGTGCAGGTGCTGCACGCGGGCACGGCGAGGGACGATCGCGGTCGCATCGTCACCGCGGGCGGGCGTGTGCTCAATGTTGTCGCCACCGGGCGCACGATGGAGAGAGCTCGGGATCGAGCCTATCACGCCGCATCCCTGATCTCGTTCCGAGGCATGCAGCTGCGCCGAGACATCGGTGCTTCGTCCACGGCCAGCGCGTGATCCGGTGACCTTCTGTGCTACCGCGTTGGCGCGGCGAGATACGCCGCGACCAGCTCTTCCGGGCTCTCGGGTGGTGCCTCGGACAGATCGAAGCGCCACGCGACATGCTCTGACAGCACGCTCAGCGTATCGCCTTCGAGCCGACACTCGAACGCTCCGACCGGCAGCCCGCCGAAGCGGTCCAGCTCGATCGTGGCAGCCGGTCCTTGAGCACCGGCCACGGATCCGCTGCGCAGCTCAACCGCATCCGCCTCGGAAGCGCACAGCACCGCCAGCAAGGCTTCGGCGACATCGGCGTGCCCGCTCCAAGTCCTGCCGGTTCGAGCGACGGCGATCGCCGAGCCGTCCGCCCGCGTCAGACGCACCGCCGCGATCTCCGATGCCGGTAGATCGAGCACGCTCCTCGCGAGCAGACGCTCCACGCGCACCAGCGGCGTCAGGTCGGGTCGGTTGAGTAACGCGCCGCTGGCGCGGAGCACCTCTGCCGAACCATCCTCAAGCAATCCCTTGATCGAGGCCGTCGCTCGCCCGTCGGGGCTGATGACGGCACGCCAGAGGATCTCACGCCCCGCGAGGCGGCCTGCCACCTCGATGGAGACTCCCTGCTCGTCCAAGTCACCCTCGTCCGACCCGGGCGAGGCTCCAAAGCGAAGACTCGCCAGGAGGTCGAGCAGTCGCCTCACCGCATGGCCGTCCGCCGCGGCGGCAACGGGCGAGACCGTGCCCCACCGGGACCCGACTCGCCGGAGCTCGGTGCGGCCAGCTGCTCCGGTGATCGCGATGCGCTGCACGCCGTCATCCAGCAGCGGAAAGACAGAGGTATCGCGCCAGGTGATGAGCGACCCCGGCTCGAGCATCCCGGCGAGATCGTCGGCGATGCGGACCGGTGACGCATCCTGCGAAGAGCGTTCCAGCCGGGCGAAGCGTTCGCCGCCGAGCGCATCCGACCCGATCTCGAGCGACACCCCGTTGCCGTCGGTCGCGATCCGGACAAGCGTGGACCGATCCAACTCAACGGATCGCGCCGCCGGTGTCGATCGCGAAGCGCCCAGGATGCGAAGCCCTGCGCCGACCCGATCGCGGTCAGCGGGCCACGCCGTCGATGTCTCACCGGTGCGTTCGATCACGAGCCATCCGACACCCGGTTGCGATCGCACGACGCCGACGGCCCGCTCGGCGTTCTCGCTGTCGATGCGGCGGATCTCGGAGATCCGGCCCGGAACGAGCGCACTAGCATCCGGTGCATCGGCGGAACGCGGGCTCGTGCGAAGAGCCCACCACGCACCCAGGCTGAGCGCGAAGCCGAGCACCAGCAGCAGGGCGGATCTGGGCGACATGCCGGAGTGTAGATCGTGGCAAGCCGACCGGTGGTCATCGGAATCACGACGGACCTGATCGAGGTCAACGGTATCGAGCGGATCCTGGCCGGCAGCGCGTACGCGAATGCGGTGGCGCGGGCGGGCGGCGTGCCGGTTCTTATGGCGCCGGATGTGGGGCTTGTCCCTGCGTATCTCCGGGTGATGGACGGCTTCGTGTTGACGGGCGGCGACGATCCTCGCATGGAGCCCTTCGGCTCCACGACCGACCCGCGAGTGACGCCGGTCCGAAACGAACGGCAGGCATTCGAATCTGCGTTGCTCGAAGCGCTCGGCCACGGCGAGAAGGCACCGGTGCTCGGCGTGTGTCTCGGCATGCAGATGATGGCACTCCACGCCGCCGGTGTGCTCGACCAGTGGATGCCGGACTCCACCCAGGACCACGCGTCCCACTGGGAGCGCGACCACCCGGTCAGCGGGTGTCACCCGTGCCTGCCGGCAAGTGGGACGGTCCGGAGCAAGCACCGGCAACGGATCACCGATCCCGGCCGGTACACCGTTGCCGCGACCGCGCCGGACGGAACCATCGAGGCCATCGTGGACCCAGATCATCCGTTCCGCCTCGGCGTGCAGTGGCACCCCGAACGCACCGGTGACTCGGAGCTCGGCCAGGCGTTGTTCAATCGGCTCGTGTCGTCGGCCGGGGTGAAGCGGTGCTAGCCGCCCCGCGAGCCGTCGATCTCGGTCGATGACTGCACGCCGAGCGACGCGAAGATATCGCGAGTTGCCCGGGACTTGTTGAGTGTGTAGAAGTGGATACCGTCCACGCCGTTGTCCAGCAGGTCCCGGCACTGCTCGGTGGCCCAGTGCACACCCACGCGAGCCACGGCGTCGTTGGAGCCATCCGTCCGATCGATCGCACGCAGCAGCCCCGCCGGGAACCGCGCCCCGAGCGCGAGCTCGGCCATGCGCAGCATCCCGCCCTTTGAGGTCACGGGCATGATGCCAGCGATGATCGGCACGGTGATGCCCGCCAGCCGACAGCGCTCAACGAAGTCGTAGAAGTCGTGGTTGTCGAAGAAGAGCTGGGTGCAGATGTAGTCCGCGCCGGCGTCGACCTTGGCCCGGAGGTGGTCGATCTCCTGCACTCGATTCGGGCACGCCGGATGTCCCTCTGGGAAGCCGGCAACCCCGATGCCGAAACCGCGTGGGTCCGGGTGATCGCCGAACCGCTTGATCGCCGCGACGAGTTCCGCCGCGAACCGGTAGTCGTCGTCCTCATGCCGGTGATCCGCGCGGTCCCGCGGCGGGTCGCCGCGAAGCGCAAGAATGTTCGAGATGCCGGCCTCGGCATACCGGGCGAGCACACGGTGGATCTCGTCGGCCGAGTGGCACACGCAGGTCAGGTGCGGCACCGGATCGAGCGAGGTGTCCCGTTTCAGCCGGACGACCAGGTCGTGCGTCAGCTCGCGCGTCGATCCCCCGGCTCCGTAGGTCACGCTGACGAAAGACGGTGTGAGCGTCTCCAGCTCAGCGATGGTCGCGAACAACCCCTCCGAGGCCTGTTCGCTCTTGGGCGGGAAGAACTCGAAGCTGAAGCTCGTCGTGCGAGCGCTCAGGATGTCCGCGATGTGCACGGCGTGGTCTCCGGGTGGGCACTCCGAATCCTCGGTTCGCGAGGCCACAGGGCTCGCGAAACTCGGCCACCCACCAAAAGTGGTGTCCTGTTTGGAAAACGGGCGGATGAATCTGCTGCTGGTTCCGGTATTCTAGAAGTTCCCCGCGGGTGGCCTGCGCGGTTGGTGCGGCACTCGAAGGGGCGGGAAGCACTGGCGTCCGAGAGAGCGGACGCGGAAGGAGAGCAAGCATGAGGACGGCACGCAGCCGCGCCGCGATCGCCATGATCGCGGTCAGCGGGTTGGCGGTTTCCGCCGCGGGACAGACGGTCTCCGGCACCACGGTGGTCAAGGAGGGCGACGCCGTTGACGGGTCGACCGTGACCATTATCAACGCCCCGTTCACCGACGGCGACGGCAAGGTCGGCCTTGTCATCGGTCTCGAAGACGGCCGACGGGCGATCTGGTACGACACCGGCGTGGTCTTCACATCGGATGAGGCGCTCCCGCTGAGCCTGACCGGCGGCGAGGGCACGATGGGCGTCGGCAACGGCGGCGCCTGGGTCTACAGCCCGTCGATCGACGGCGGCGACGGCCTCTACTCCAGCTTCGGTGTCATCGCCACCGACGACCAGCCCGCGGCCGACTTCGCCCCGGGCTTCACCAACACCTTCCACAGCCGACCCAAGATGGCGCCCGACGGCACGATCTACTGGGTCTCCGGCACCAACGACGGCGCGGGCGGCACAAGCACCCAGAACCGCATCCTCTACCGCCGAACGACCGACGGCACCGTCACCGGTCTCATCCGCGCCGGCGACATCATCGACGGCGCGTTCGTTGCCGGCGGCAGCGGCATCGACTTCGACTACAGCTTCTCCGACAACAACGCTCACACCCTCTTCGGCTTCAACGACGCGAACCAAGCGTCCACGGCCGACGCCACGGTGAGCGTGAACGGGCTGGTCATCGCGCAGGAAGGATCGCCCACCGGTCAGGGCGACAACTGGGACAACTTCGACTGGAACAGCATCAATAACGACGGGAACTTCCTGTTCTCCGGCGACACCGACGGCGACTCCGCCAGCGACGAGTTCGTCGCCTACAACGGCGTGATCCAGCTCCGCGAGGGTGACGCCATCGGAGGCGGCGTGCTCGCCGGCTCGGTCGACGGTGTCAGCATCAACAACCTGAACCAGGCGGCCTTCATCTGGGAGCTCGATTCGGGCGCCGGTGCGGCCGAGACGCTGTTCTACGCTTCCGACGCGGCCAGCCTCGCCGCGACCACCACGCCGCTGCTCTCGGTCGGCGACGGCTGGGACGATACGGGCGACGGCATCGCCGATTGGACCGTCACCGACTTCAACGCCTTCTCTGATGGCCTGAACTTCGCCGAGGACGGGCTGGTGTATGTGGAAGTCGACCTGACCACGCTGGACGGCGCGACGACGATCGAGGCCGTCATCGGCCTGGCCATCCCGGCGCCGGGCTCGGTGGCTGTGCTCGGGCTGGGCGGGCTCGCCGCGATGCGTCGCCGCCGCTGACCGCTCCGGCGCAGGCTGGATCACAACTCGTCCCATCAAAGAAGGCCCCGGGGCGCCAACCCCGGGGCCTTTTCGTGCGCGTCGTCGCGGCTCAGTAGCGGTAGTGCTCGGGCTTGTAGGGGCCGTTGACCGGCACGCCGATGTAGTCCGCCTGCTCCTGGCTCAGCTTGGTCAGCCGGACGCCAAGCTTCTCCAGATGCAGCCGGGCGACCTTCTCGTCGAGGTGCTTGGGCAGCATGTACACCTTGTTCTGGTAGGCATCGTTGTTGGTGTGCAGCTCGATCTGCGCGATCACCTGGTTCGTGAAGCTCGCGCTCATGACGAAGCTGGGGTGCCCGGTCGCACAGCCCAGATTCATCAGCCGACCCTCGGCGAGCACCAGGATCGACTTGTTCAGGCTCTTGAACTCGAACTCGTCGTACTGCGGCTTGATGTTGACCCGCTCGACATCCGGGTCACGCGCCAGCTTCTCCATCTGGATCTCGTTGTCGAAGTGCCCGATGTTGGCGACGATCGCCTTGTCCTTCATCTTCTTCATCGACTCGAGCGTGATGATGTCCTTGTTGCCCGTGGTCGTGATGAAGATGTCCGCGGTCTCGACGACATCCTCGAGCCGAACAACCTGCAGGCCCTCCATCGCGGCCTGGAGCGCACAGATCGGGTCGATCTCGGTCACCAGCACCCGGCAGCCCTGGCCGCGGAGCGACTGCACGCACCCCTTGCCGACATCGCCGTAGCCGCAGACCACCGCGACCTTGCCCGACAGCATGACATCGGTGGCGCGGTTCAGCCCGTCGATGAGCGAGTGCCGGCAGCCGTAGACATTGTCAAACTTGCTCTTGGTCACGGAGTCGTTCACATTGATCGCCGGGAACGGCAGGATGCCCTGCTCGGCGTACTGATACAGCCGGTGCACGCCGGTGGTGGTCTCCTCGGACACGCCGCGGAGCGCCTCGCGCAGCTTCGCCCAGCAGCCCGGGTGCTCCTTCTCCTGCTCGCGGAGCTGGCTCAGGAACGCGCCGAACTCCTCGGGGTGCTCGTGCGGGCTGAACTCGGGGATGGAGCCCGCCTGCTCGAACTCGTAGCCCTTGAGCACCATCATCGTGGCGTCGCCGCCGTCGTCGAGGATCAGGTTCGCCGGCTCACCGGGCCAGTTGAGGATCTGCCGGGTGCACCACCAGTATTCGTTGAGTGTCTCGCCCTTCCAGGCAAAGACCGGCACGCCCTGCGGGTTGTCCGGCGTGCCCTTTGGTCCCACGACCACCGCGGCCGCGGCGGCATCGTCCGTCGAGAAGATGTTGCACGACGCCCAGCGGATCTCCGCGCCGAGCTCGGCGAGCGTCTCGATCAGCACGGCGGTCTGCACGGTCATGTGCAGCGAGCCCGCGATCCGCGCGCCCTTCAGGGGCTTCTTGCCGGCGTACTCCTTCCGCAGCGCCATCAGGCCGGGCATCTCGTGCTCGGCCAAGCGAAGCTGGTGGCGGCCGGCCTCGGCCAGCGAAAGATCCCGAACCTTGAAATCAAGACCGTTCGCGGTCTCTACGGTCATGTTGGGTGTCGTCATCGTCGTCATGGGTTGTCCTTTCCTCTCCGTCTCACGCAGCTGTCAACACGAAGCGCCAAACCCGGTCCCGCGACCGAGTCGGCATCACACACGATCCATCGCCTCCACGCGGGCCGAAGCGGCCAGCAGGCCCGGGCCCTTCGACTTGGTCCCTGTCGGCAGTTCACGCACCGAGACCCGACGAAATCCAGCGGTTTCAAGCATCCGCCGCAGATCCGATGCCTCGAAGCCGAGATGGTGGTGGCCCATCGTCCGGCGGTATTCCTCCCTGTCGTGCGCGAGCATGTCCACAATCAGCAGCACCCCACCCCCGCGATCCGACCGGAGCACGCGTCGGCACTCCGCCAGCACCTGTTCCGGGTGCTCGACATGATGCAGAACAAGCGAGAGCGTCGCCGCGTCGATCGAAGCGTCCGCGAACGGCAGAGATTCCAGATCGCTGCACACGAACTCGATGTTCGAGAACTCCGTCAGCAAGCGACGGCCAGCCTCGAGCATCGCCTCGGACTGGTCCACCGCGACGACACGCTCGACAACGGGGGCGAGGTACCGCGACGCATCGCCGGAACCCGATCCGAGGTCCGCCACGGTCCAGTCGGGGCGGAGCAGGCCCAGCAGCGCCGGTGCCGTGAACCCCTCGCCGAACAGCGAGGTCCGAAGGTGATGCCATTCGTCGGCAACACGACCGAAGAATGTCCGGCTGTCGGTCCGACGGGCCGCGAGCACGGTCTTCAGACGCCGACGGTCCGACTCAAGCTCCGCATCGCTGGTGTCCGCCAGCACCTGCTCCCGCACGGGCCGCCAGATCGCCCGGAGCTCGGTCGTCAGATCGTCCATGATCAAGCGGTAGAGCGTGGCCGTGCCTTCCTGGCGCTTGAGCAGCCAGTCCATCTCGGCGAGGGCCTTGAGGTGGCGGCTGACGGTGGACTGTGGCAGTTGCACCACGCTCGCGACCTCGCCGACCGACAGCTCTTCCAGCTCGAGGAGGCGGAGAATGCGGAGTCGAACCGGCTCGGCGAGAACCGCCAGCCTGGCCGCGACACCGTGTTTGGGAAGTAGTCGTTTCATCCGTCTTTGCGGATGAATGGTAGAACCATTGGAAGAGCTGTCAAGCGGCTCGGTCTCGGATCCTCACTGTCGCTCAACAGGCTGGAGAACGAAGGCCGGCCCGGCCACCTCGCCGAGTTCAGCGATGCGGGCCGAGATCTCCTCGTTCTCGGGGTCGATGAACAGCGCCATCCGCAGCCGTGAGAGCTCCCGGGGACCATCGCCAATCGAGCGGTAGAGATCCGCGAGCGCCAGCTGGGGCTCCAGCGTTCGGCCCTCGTCGATCCGGGCGGCGGTCAGGAGGGCTTCCTCGGCGACATCGATATCGCCAACAAGAGCGGCGAACTTGCCGTAACGGATAAAATCATCGGGATTGCGGGTCTGCTCGGCCTGCCGACGGAGCAACCGGAACAGCTCGTCGCGCTGGCCCATGGCAACGAGCGCGGATGCAATCCCCTCGATATAGGGTGTCACATCGGTATCGGTTTCCATGCCCAAAATGAACTCTTCGCGCGCCATGGCTGGCTGCCCGAGACCGAGGTACGCCGTGCCCAGGCTGTAGCGAGCTTCCGCATCGACGGGGATCCGCTGGAAGTACTGCTGGTACCATTCGACGGCGGTCGCGTAGTCGCGTTTTTCCATCGCGAGGTCGCCCCGATACTTGAGGGTCTGGGGCGAGGGCTGGCTCTCACAGCCGGCAAGCGCCACCGCGAGGCTCAGCATCGCGGGGGCAACGGCGGAACGGATCATCTGGTGCATCGGCGACCTCCTGTCACGACGAGCCCGAGTCTAGGGCGAGCGGCACCCGACCGCGACCCCGTTCCTCGGGGGATGCTGCGAGGGATGTCATGATCGGGCGCACGGTCGTCCTGCACCATGTGGTCGGGCCGGGCGACGCCCACTACGACTGGCTGATCCAGTCGCCGAGCGACGGGTGGACGCTCCCCCCCCTCCGCGTCCCGACCTTCCGGCTCGGCGTGAATGCGCTCGCGCAACCGACAGGCTGCGTTCTCCGAGCCGAGCGGCTGCCCGACCATCGGGTGCACTACTTCGAGCACGAGGGGGACATCGGCCGGGGCCGTGGCAGCGTCCGACGCGTCGCGACGGGCAGGGTGCTGCGATGGACCGAGCGCCCGGGCCGGATCGACCTGCTGCTGGAGTCGGGCGACGCGGAGCAGGCCTGGATCGCGAGAGCCGTTCGGGAGCCGGGGTGGTGGGAGTGGGTGCGAGTCGCGTCGGCCGAGGATTCCGGCTGATCGCGTTGCCTCCGAACCGCCGATGACAGGCTCCATGTGCGGCATCGCGGGCATCATCGGGTTGCCGGAGCCTCCGGAGCGTGTGCTGCTGGCGATGCGTGACGCGATGGAGCATCGCGGTCCCGACGCCGCGGGCATCTGGACGGCTCCGGGTGTGGGTCTGGTCCATCGCCGGCTCGCGGTGCTGGATCCGTCGCACGCAGGCGATCAGCCGATGGTCGATGCCGAGGCCGGCGTTGCGCTGGTGTTCAACGGTGAGATCTACAACCACCGGGAGCTTCGCCGATCGCTGGGTATCGGGGACGACTGCTACACATCCTCGGGAGACACGGCGACGCTGCTGCGATGGGTGGCGGCCGGGATGCCGCTCGAATCGCTGCGCGGCATGTACGGGTTCGGGTGGGTGGACCTGCGTGCACGCACGCTGACGCTCGCCCGCGATCCGCTCGGGATCAAGCCTCTGTACTGGTCGCGTCTGCCGGGCCGCGTCATCTTCGCCAGCGAGGTCGTGGGGCTGTTCGCGCACCCCGAGCTCGAGCCGCGCCCGGACACGGCGGGTGTGCGGCAGTATCTCACGACGATCCGGACGGTCATCGAGGACCGCACGATGTTCGAGGGTGTCCGCGCGGTGCGTCCGGGGCAGACGCTGCGGTTCAGCCTGGACCGCCCGGACGACCCACCCGTCGAGGGCCGGATCGGGGTCGACGCACTGGACCGGCCGGCCCGTGACGACGAAGCGGCGGAGACGATCGCTGAGAGCATCGCCGTGCACTTGCAGACGGATGTACCGATCTGCGCCCTTCTTTCGGGCGGTCTGGACAGCACGATCATCGCGTCCGAGGTCGTGCGTCGCGTCTCGCCGCTGCGGACCTACTGCGCATCCGGGCCGGACATCGCTACGGGCGATGCGCTGCACGCCAGGCGCGTCGCCGAGTTGCTCGGGACCGTGCACCACGAGACGAGCATCACCGGCGATCGGTTTTTGGAGCTATGGATCGACAGCATCGAGCGGACGGGCCTGCCCATGTCGACGCCGAACGAGGTCGCGATCCGGCGAGTCGCGGCGCGGGTGCGCGCTGACGGGTGCGTCGTCGCGCTCACGGGGGAGGGCGCCGACGAGCTCTTCGGCGGGTACGACGAGCCGATGCGCCTCGCTGTCGAGTTCTCCCGCTCAAGTGGGGGCGATGCGGCGAGGCATCTGCTCGATGCGCACGCCTGGGCGTCGCCCGAGCAGCATCGCCTGATCCTGGACGATTCGGCGTGGCGCGACGATCCGGATCTGGACGCAGTCAGGGCGGTGTTCACACGCGTGTGGGCCGAGGCGTCGGAAGGTGCGGCCGATGAGATCGGTGCCCACTTGCGTTTCCATCAGCGTGTCAATCTGGTGGGGCTTCTGCAGCGGCTGGATACGGCGACGATGCTTGAGTCGGTCGAGGGACGGACCCCGTTTGCGGATCGAGTCGTGCAGTCGGCGGCGTGGAGCATCCCGGGCGATCGGCTGTATTCGCCCGATGCCACGACCATGCACGAGCGGACCAAGCTCGTGCTTCGGCGTGCGTTCCGGGATGCGGTGCCGGACGAGGTGCTGCGTCGTGACAAGGCCAGCTTTCCGCTCCCGTTCGAGGGCTGGCTGCGGCTGGCGAGCGAGCGGGTGCTGTCGTGTGTGGGCTCGGCGCCGTTCGTGCGGCCCGGCGCGCTGGCGGTCGTGGCGGCGGATCCGGCGCGGCACTGGAACCTGGCGTGGCCGCTGTTCAACCTGGTGCTGTGGGCGGACCGGTGGTGGGGGCGCGGCGTTCGTGGGCGGGGCTACGCGGTGGCCGCCTCGGTCCTTGGTACGGCGGCGAGGAGCCGGCGGGTGTAGCTGTCCTTCGGGTCGTACAGGACGAGATCTCTCGGGCCCGTTTCGACGATCCGCCCCTGGTACATCACGCCGATGCGGTCGCACATGTGGCGGATGACGGCCATGTCGTGGCTGATAAAGAGGTAGCTCAGTCCCAGATCGCGCTGGAGCTGCCTGAGCAGGTTGATGATCTGGCTCTGGATCGATACATCGAGCGCGCTCGTCGGCTCATCGCACACGATGAACCTCGGCTCGACAGCCAGAGCCCGCGCGATACCGATGCGCTGCTTCTGCCCGCCTGAGAACTCGTGCGGGTAGCGGTTCGCCGCGGCGGCGGGCATGCCGCAGCGATCGAGCAGCTCGATCACCCGGCGTTCGATGTCCCGCCCCTTGGCCAGGCCGTGCACCCGGATCGGCTCCGCCACGATGTCGCGGATCCGCATGCGCGGATCGAGCGATCCCGAGGGATCCTGAAACACGATCTGCATCGACCTGCGGAGCTTTTTCAGTGCCGTCGAAGAGGCGGCGAACAGATCCGTGCCGGCGAAGGTGGCCCGCCCGGTGGCCGGGATCAGCCGGAGGATGGCGCGGCCGACGGTGGTCTTGCCCGACCCGGACTCGCCGACGAGCCCGAAGGTCTCGCCCTCGGCGATCTGAAGGCTCACCCCGTCGACCGCCTTGAACGGTCGGCGCCGACCGCCGAAGGTGACCGTGAGGTCCTCGACCGTGAGCAGCGGTGGTCTCGGCTGGTCCGCATGGTTCTCGGGCATGGAGCCATCGTAGCGACGGGGCCGTGGCAACGGGATCAGCGGGTGCCACGGCGGGTTGACGCACGGCGGTGATCGGCTACCCTTGGCGTTGCCGGGCAGGTAGCTCAGTTGGTAGAGCACGGCATTGAAAATGCCGGTGTCGGCGGTTCAAGTCCGCCTCTGCCCATTGGAACGCCCCGCAGCGGATCGACTCCCGCTGCGGGGCGTTGTCGTTGACAGGGGCTCGGTTCCGATCGCAGATCCGGCGTCGGCCGTCTATTGCTGTGGCGTGGACTGGTCGCCGGCCGCTCGCTTGAGTGCCTCCCTCGCCCTCGCGAGCCATGCCGCGTTGGCGTGCAGCACGGCGTGCCGATCGATCGCTTCGGTCAGGGCGGTCCGTGCATCGATCTGCCGTCCGCTCGCGTCGAGTCTCGCGATGAGGGCCTCGACCTCGATCTCCGCCGGGTAGGGGTCGTCGGGATCAAGCACCGAGAGCTCGCGCGCCCGAGCGGCGACCGCCTCGAGCGAGTCCGCCGCGTTTGCATCGCCCGCCGCTGCTGCGTACGCGGCGGCCTTCCCGCGGATGTACAGCGCGTCGAGCATCAGGCGTGCGTTGGACGGATCGCCGTCGGCGACCTCATCGGCGAGTCGGGAGGCCTCCGCCGAGGCGGACGCAGCCCGCTCGTAGTCGCCCATGGCGTGGCCGATGTCTGCGAGCTTTTCGTAGCTGATCGATACGCGCTCCCGAACGAGCTGGTCGCTCGGGTTCGCCTTGAGCTCGGCGAGATTCATCGCGTGTGTCGCCTCATAGTGGTGAGTGGCCCGCGTGTGGTTCCCTCGGCGCAGGGCGCAGTCTCCGAGCCGCTCGTGCTGCAAGGCGATGCTCGACTGGTGCTGCCGATTGAGCGGGTCTGCCTCAGCCAGATCGGTGAAGAGCTGCATCGCTTCGAGGTGCCTCGCCTCGGCCTGATCGATGTCGCCGCTCGCGAGGAGCAGATCGCCCTCGCGTCGGAGCGTGATGCCCAGATCGCGCAGCGAGTCGTCGTGTCCCGGTGTCAGCTCGAGTGACCGGTTGATCGCGGCTCGGGCGCTCGCGTAGGTGCGTAGGGCATCGCTGGGTCGGCCGAGACGGTGCTCCAGGAACCCGAGCTGCAGCAGGAGCGAGGCGAGGTTGCGGGAGCCTCGTGGGTCAGCGGGGAGCCGCTCGGTCATCTGTTCGGCCGCGAGGATCCCGGCGCGGTAGGCGTCCAGCGCCTCGTGGAGGCGGTTCTGCGTCCGATAGAGATCGCCGCGCACGCGTTGGGCCATCGCCAGGAGCATCGGCGCGTCCTCGGGAGCGCCCGGCATGGCCTGGAGCGTGGCTGCGAGCGAGAGCGCCTTGCCGCTGCTGACGAGCGCTCCCTCAGTGTCGCCCACGCTGCCGATGGTTCGAAGCCCCTGCACATCGGCAAGGCGTACATAGGCGCGGATGAGTTCGATCACGACGGCGGGATCATCCGCGAATTGCTCGGCGACATGGTCCAGGTAGTCGGCGCCGCTCTGTGTCAGCCGGAGCCTCGCCTCGTCGGCTCCGTCGAGCGTCGCCACGCTGTCGTAGATGTCGAAGACGAGCGTGGTGGCGAGGTCGCGGAGCTGCCGGCTGCGCAGCTCGGTCTGTTCGAGCTGAGCACGGTAGCGTCGGCTGGCGTCGGATGCACGGTCGGCTTGCCAGAGGCTCACGCCTGTGCCCGCCATCATGGAAACGACGGCGACAGCCGCCGCCGACGACGCGAACCGGTGCCGACGGAGGAATCGGCTCGTGCGGTAGCCGAGCGTATCGGGCTGCGCCGCGACGGCACGACCCGCCAGCACGCGGCGCAGGTCATCCGCCAGGCGCGACACGCTTGCGTAGCGTCGTGACGGCTCTTTGCGGATCGCGGTCAGGATCACCGCGTCAAGATCCGACCAGAACGCGCGGTGCGAAAGCCTGGCATCAGTGGTCGAGGACGGCCTGGCACGGCTCGGGGGGAGCGGCTCCGTCTCGCAGATACGCTGCGCAAGCTCCAGCGGCGACCGCTCGGGCGCGGCCCAGGGATGCCGACCTGTCACGAGCTCGTAGAGCATCACGCCGAGGCTGAAGATATCGGCAGCGGTCCCGATCGCTTCGCCACGGATCTGCTCCGGGCTGGCGTACATCGGTGTGAGCAGCTGCCGCCCGGTCCTTGTGGCGTCGATCGTTTGCTCGCTGAGCACCTTGGCGATGCCGAAGTCGAGCACCGTCGGATGTCCATCGGTATCGACGAGCACATTCGCCGGCTTGAGATCGCGGTGCACAACCAGCCTCTGGTGCGCGTGCTCCACCGCGTCGAGCACGGGCAGGAGCAGCTGCATCACCGCGTGGGGTCCGAGCTTGTGCGCACGGCAGTAGGTGTCGAGTGGCGCACCATCAATGTACGGCATGACAAAATACGGCACGCCGTGCTCGGTCGCGCCGCCGTCGATCAACGGGGCGATGTGAGGATGCGTGAGAGACGCCAGAACGCGCCTCTCCTGCGCAAAGCGGCGGAGCAGCTCGGCGGTCGGGATGCCGCGCAGCAGCTTGAGGGCGACGCGCTGGTCAAAGTCCTTGCCCCGTCGCCTGGCGAGGTAGACCTCACCCATGCCACCGGCGCCCAGAAGCCGCTCGATGTCGTACGGACCGATCGCCTTCGGCTGTCGGCGTGCGATCTCGTCGGCGATCGCTTCGGCGGCGTCGGCCATCTGCTGCGCCGGTGGCGCTTCGAGGAACGCGCCCGCCCGGGAGTCGGCCGCGAGCAGGCTCAGCGCCTGGGCGAGCAGATTCGGATGACCTTCGCACTGCGCACGCAGCCACGGCTCGCGATCATGTGGCTGCATCGCCGCGGCCCGATCGAACAGTTCGTCAAGAGGGAGCGTCATGCCGACGATCCCGATTCGTCGCGGCCGCCGAGGTTCGCGTAGAGCCACGCCTTGGCGAACCGCCACCATCGTTCCGCGGTACGCGATGACACACCGAGCAAGACGGCAGCGTCGTCCATCGACATGCCCGCGAAATACCGCAGCTCCACCAGGCGGGCGTGGTCCGGATGATCCTCGGCGAGGCGCGTCAACGCTTCGTCGAGTTCGAGCAGATCGATGCCATCGGCGGGGTCGATCTCCACGCCGGGCGTCAGCGGCAGCTGCCGGGCACCTCCGCCGCGCTTGAGTCTGGCCCGTGACCTGGCGTGGTCGACGAGCACCCGTCGCATGGCGAGCGAGGCAATCGAGAAGAAATGGGTTCGCCCCGCCCAATGCACGCGCGTCTGATCGACGAGGCGAAGCCACGCCTCGTTGACCAGCGCGGTCGCCTCAAGCGTGTGGCCCGCGCGTTCGGCCGCCATCTGCCGGGCCGCGATCGCCCTGAGCTCGTCGTACACGATCGGCAGCAGGTCGGCCGCGACCGCGGACTCCCCGCTCTCGAGCCGCTGGAGCATCTGCGTGACATCCGGTTCTTCGGTTCCGACCCCCATCGGCCCCCCCGGCTCGATCCTACCGAAATTCTGCCTGAAGTGGGGCGTGCCGTGTCGGTATCCGGGCACGCTCGTCGCGTCTGCAGGGAAGGCGGCTGGGAACGACGCGGCGTCGACCCCGGCCACGAACCGAATCAAGGAGCAGATTATGACCCGTCAGACACTCATCGCGGCGATGATCGCCGCTGCCGCCACCGGCAGCAGCCTCGCCCAACCCTTGTCGGAGCAGTTCCTCTATCAGGGTGAGCTGACCGACCAGGGTGCACCGGCCAACGGCAACTACGATCTGATCTTCCGTCTCTTCGATGCGCCCTCCGGGGGCAGCCTGATCGGCAACCCGATCAGCCGCACGAACACGCCGGTGACCGATGGCTACCTGCAAACCACCGTGGGCTTCGGCGGGATCGGCCTGATCTTCGATGGCCAGCGCCGCTGGCTGGAGGTTGCGGTCCGGCCGGCGGGATCGGGCAGCTACACGACGCTCGGTCGGACCGAGGTCACCGCGACGCCGTACGCCAGCTACGCGATCAACGCGGAGAGCGCGACATTCGCGGAGCTGTCGGGCACGACGCTCGACGAGGCGTACGACAACGGCCGCGTCATCAACGCCGACGCCGGGCCGGTGGTCATCGCCAGCACCGGGGTGGGCGCATCCGAACTGGAGCTTGGCGGCACCGGTGCCCGGCAGGGTGAGATGCGGCTGTTCAACTTCAACGCTGTGCGCACGCTCGAGATGGGCAGCTTCAACCCGGGCGGGTATGTCCAGGGCTACGGCGCCACCGGCGACACCGTGTGGCAGATCGCGCCCGACACGAGCAACTGGGGCGGCGGGAGCGCGTTCATCTACCGCAACACCGGCGGCGGGTCCGGCACGACGACCGGCACCAACTTCGGCATCCAGCTCGAGGGCAACTGGGCCGGCACCGAGCGGTCACGCCTGATCATGTACGGTGACAGCGGCAACATCCAGTTCGCCATGGACCAGACCGGCGACGCCTCGGTCGCCCTTCCGGTCGACGCGATCAACGCGTCCGAGATGCGCAACGAATCCGGTGTCGCCAGCGTGGTCGGATCCCCCGTCACCCTCACGCCCGTCGCGTCGACGCGCGACAACATCACCAGCGCGACGATCAGCTGCCCGACGAGCGGCTTTATCGTCGCCCTCGCCACGCTGGAGGGCTCGATCTCGCATGTGCAGGGCATCGAGTCGTCGGCCGAGTTCGGTCTGTCCGATGTGTCGGGGACCTTCTCCACGAGCCAGGACATCGAGCTGCGCATCGAGGGCAACAGCCCGAGCGGGTTGTACGATCACCCGGTCACGCTGCACGGCGTCTTCCCGGTGACCGCGGGCACGCGGACCTTCTACCTCGTCGGCGATCAGAACAGCACCGGCCACTCGGTCACCGCGAACGACCCGACACTGTCGCTGATCTTCATCCCGACGAGCTATGGCTCGGTCAGTGGCTCGAGGCAGGACCCCCGGTTCGCATTCGAGGATCACGAGGTCCCGTCCCAGCGTGGTGGGCTCAGGCCGGAACAGATCCTCGCCGAGCGTGCGCAGGCCGTCGCGGAGAACGAGGCACGCATCGACGCAGAATTGGCCGCGATCCGCGAGCGGATGCACGCCCTCGAAGCGGAGCTCGCGGCGGAGTTGGCCGAGAGGAGCTCGCGATGAGATACACCCCTCGAGCGCTGCTCATCGCAGCTGTCATGGCACTGGGTCTGCCGGCCGCAGGGCAGCCATTCGTGATCGAGCAACCGACGATCGCAGGTGGAGGTGGGGAGGTCGCGGCGGGCGGCTTCGTCCTCCGGGGAACGGTCAACCCGACCGCCGGCGGGCTGCTGGTGTCCGGCGACTTTGAGCTCATCGGTGGGCTCTTCCCGCTCGACCGCGCTGCAGCCGATTGCCCGGCCGATGTCAATGGCAACGGTGTGACGGACCCTGGGGACTTCACCGCCTGGATCGCGGCGTACAACACGAGTACGCCGGCGTGCGACCAGAACGGCGACGGTCTGTGCACCCCCGATGACTTCACAGCGTGGGTCGCAAACTACAACGCGGGCTGCCCATAGGCATCTCGGCGCATCACGCTCTGGCGGTCGAACGCCCGGACTCCACCGGGCGTTCGATCGTCGTGTCTCGGCTTGGTGTGCTGCTGTCCCTCACCCGATACAGGCGGTGGACGCGCGCAGACGGCCGGAACCGACGGGTGGACTCCGCCGGAGCGATGCCTCGTGCGCCTCCGAGCGGGGTTGTCGCTGAAGTCACGGTCAGGCAGGCCGATATCCACGGGGGCAGGCAGCCCACCGGGGATATCGGACGATGACGACCGACCAGCAAGGCACGCTCGCGGCATCGCAGGGCCTGATGGCTCGCGCGGCCCCCGGCGGCCGGGCGTTCCTGGTCCTGCTGGCGCTGCTCGCGCCGGGGACTTCGGCCACGCTGATCGCCCTCGACGCCCGCCAGGCGGGTGTCGTGGACGACACGCTGCTGACGGCCGGTGGTGTCTTCGCCGCCTGCGCCGTGGCCGTGGGTGTCATGGCCGTGCGCCGCCTGAGGGCGCTCGCGGCGGTGGCCGATGCGGTTCGGTGTGCGGCCGTCCATCAGGCGGCGGGCGTCGAGCTCCGCGTGGATCCGGGCCTGGGTGCGGTCGCCAAGGCGTGGAACAGCCTGGTTGAACGCGACATGGTCAGTCCGGACGCCGGACCGCTCGCGGCGGTGAACCCCCGCAGTCTGTCCGATCTGGGGCTTCTCGATGCGCTGCCCGACGGGCTCTTCCTGCTCGACAGAGGGCGTCGCCTCCTCGCGGTCAACGCCTCCGGACGCGTGCTCCTGGGCGTTGAACCGGACGAGGATGTCCCCCTCGACCGGCTTCAGGAGTTCATCGGGCCGGACGCCGCTGCCTCACTCGAGCGTGCGATCTCGGGCAGCCTGCCGCGTCGGGTGGAGCATGAACGAACCGTGATTGACGGCCGATCGCAGGCGCTCAAGATCGGTGTCGCGCCGGTCCCGGGCTCGCCGCCCATGGTGCTGATTACGGCCGACGACATCACCCGCCAGCGAGCGGCCGAGGCGTCACGCGGCGAGTTCCTCGCGCAGGCCACCCACGAGCTGCGGGCCCCGCTGACGAATATCCGGCTCTATGTGGATTCTGCGATCGAGGAGGGCGAGGAAGAGCCGGAGCTTCGCGCTGAAGCGCTCAATGTCATCGCCAGCGAGACGCAGCGCCTCGAACGGATCGTCAGCGACCTGCTGAATATCTCCGAGCTCGAGTCGGGTTCGCGGACGACCCACCGCGGCGATGTTCGGATCGAGCAGATGCTCGAGGACACCCGGCGGGCCTTCGAACGGGCGGCCGAGGAGAAGCAGATCACGCTGTCCTTCGAGGTGGCCCCGCAGCTTCCGGTGCTGAAGGGTGACCGGGACCATGTCGCGATGCTGATCCAGAACCTCGTGAGCAACGCGATCAAGTACACGCCCGAGGGCGGCTCGGTCACGGTCCGTGCACAGACCGATCAGGGACAGTTCCTGCTGGATGTCGTCGACACGGGGATCGGGATTGCGCCGGAAGAGGCGAACCTGGTCTTCGAGAAGTTCTACCGCGCGAAGGACGATCGCATCGCCGGGATCAAGGGCTCCGGGCTCGGGCTCGCGTTTGCCAAGGAGGTCGCCAGACAGCACGGCGGCGACCTGACGATTGACACGGAGCTGAACCGGGGCAGTACCTTCACGCTCCGGCTGCCGGCGGGGCGGGCGGCGTAGGGGAGCGGCGCGATGCAGATCGACGAGCATCAGCAGGCAGCCGTGACGGTCGTCACGCCCCGAGGAGCCCTGACCGGCGACGAGGCAGGCGTGCTGCTCTCGCGGCTGCGCGTGGTCGTTCGGCAGTGTGCCGGCCGGTGCGTGCTCGACCTGACACATGTTCCGTACCTCGACAGCCAGGGGCTTGAGGCGATCGTGGATATCAGCGAGGAGATGTCGCGGGTCGCCCGATCGCTGAAGATTGCTGCGGCCAACGAGACGCTCCGCGAGGTGCTCGATGTCACCGAGGTCGCCGCGATGTGCGACCAGTACGACGATGTCGGCGCTGCAGTCAGGAGCTTCTCGTGAGCCTGCGGCGCAAGTCCCAGCGTGTGGGTGAGGCGCTCGTGGCGGCGGGCGCGCTCACCGAGGCTGAGCTGAGCCGAGCCCTGGCGGAGCAGGCTCGCTCGGGTGAACGGCTCGGGGAGCTGCTGATCGATCAGGGGCTGGTCCAGCCCCAGACGCTCGTCCGGGCGCTCGCACAGAGCCTCAATGTCCGCGGCTGCCATCTTCGGCATGGTCTGATCGACCCGGCGTTGATCCGGCAGATCGGCGAGGAAGAGTGCGAGCGGCTGCGGGCTATCCCGATGTTCCGCGTGCGCGATGTCATGACCGTCGCCATGGCGGAACCGCAGAGCATCCCGACGATCGATCGGCTGCGCCGCCTCGCGGGATGCGAGATCCGCCCGGTGCTCGCGCTCGAGTCCAATGTGCTCGAGTTTGTGCGGAAGTACCGGGGGGGCAATGTCAGCGTCGATGACTTCCTGACCTCGCTCAGCGAGCAGGACCTCGAGGTTGTCGAGCGTGAGGCGATCGACGACGGACCGGAGACGGACCTCGACCAGCTCGTCGAGGGCTCGCCGATCATCAATCTCGTGAACATCGCGATGGTGACGGCCGTGCGCGACGGCGCGAGCGATGTCCACATCGAGCCCGACAAGCGAGGCACGAGGATCCGCTACCGCGTCGATGGTGTGCTGCGGGAGCTGATGCACCCGCCGCCGGGCGTTCACTCGGCGATCATCAGCCGCGTCAAGGTTATCGGGAAGATGGACATCGCGGTCAAGCGGACGCCGCAGGAGGGGCGCGTCCGCATCGTCGCGGAAGGCCGGGAGATCGATCTGCGTGTATCGAGCATGCCGACGCTGCTCGGTGAGAAGCTGGTGATCCGCGTTCTGGACAAGGCGAACCTGCGCATCCGGCTGGACGAGCTGGGGTTTGAGCAGGAGCCGATGGACACATTTCAGCGCATGCTCAAGCGTCCCCACGGGCTGCTGCTTGTCACCGGACCGACGGGATCGGGCAAGACAACCACGCTCTATTCGGCGCTCGACCAGCTCCGCACACCGGAGGTGAACATCGTCACCGTCGAGGACCCGGTGGAGTACCAGCTCGACCTGATCAACCAGATCCAGGTCAACGAGAGCGTGGGCATGAGCTTCGCTCGAGCGCTCCGCAGCATTCTTCGTCAGGACCCTGATGTCATCATGGTGGGCGAGATCCGCGACGAGCCGACCGCGCGTGTCGCGGTGCAGGCGGCGCTGACGGGCCACCTGGTGCTGGCGACGCTGCACGCCAACGATGCGCCGGGCACGGTTGCACGCCTCAAGGACATGGGCATCGAGCCGTATCTGATCTCGGGCTCGCTCAACGGCGCGGTGGCGCAGCGGCTTGTGCGGACCAACTGCCCGCACTGCGTGGTGAAGTACTACCCGAGCGAGACAGCGCTGCTCGACGCCGGGCTGTCGGCCGATGCGGGCCGGCCGTTCCAGCGAGGTGCCGGGTGCCAGCAGTGCCACGACTCTGGGTTCCAGGGACGGATCGGTCTCTACGAGGTCATGGAGGTCACCCCGTCGCTGCGCCGGCTCATCCACTCCGGGGCACCGACGCACGAGCTCCGGGACGAGATCCGCCGGCGTGGTGTGCCAACGCTCCGGGATGAGGGCGTGCGGCTCGCGAGATCGGGGCGCACCAGCCTCGAAGAGGCGCTGCGAGTCACGCACGCCGATGATGTCGAGCCGGCGACGGTCCGCGGCTTGCAGGAGGCGGCATGAACTTCGCCTACCGAGCATTCAAGTCGGACGGCACCGTGGTCGAGGGCGACATCGCCGCGCCGAGCCGAGCCGAAGCCGAGCGGATGCTGCGCGCCAACGGTCTCTTTCCCGAATCGCTGGACGCACAGACAGCCCGGAAGCACAGCGGCAGTCGCCTCGCGGGCGTGTTGCGCATGGGCCGGCTGCGCTGGCTGACATCCTTCACCCGTCAGATGACTGTACTGACAGCGAGCGGGACGCCTGTTGTGGATGCGCTGGAAGCCGTCGAGCGACAGACCGCCGACGATCACTGGCGAGGGATCGTCGCGGATGTTCGTCAGCGCGTCGAGCAGGGCGAATCGCTCGGTGATGCGATGGGCCGCCATCCCCAGGTCTTCGACGCCGTGTACCGCAGCCTCGTCAGCGCGGGCGAGTCCGGCGGGGACATGCAGCAGATACTGGAGCGCATCGCGGCACTGACGCGTCAGCAGATGGTCACCAAGAACGCCGTCACCGGTGCCATGGTTTACCCGGCGTTGCTGCTGGTCGTCTCGTCCGGCGTGCTCGTCGGGCTCATTGTCCAGGTCCTTCCCCGGTTCGAGGAGCTCTTCGAGACGCTCAACGCGCCGCTGCCACCGATGACCGCGGCGCTGATGCGGGTCTCGAGTCTGATCCGCGGCCACTGGCTGGAGATCGCGGTCGGACTGGCTGTCGGCATCGCTTCGCTGTGGTTCTATCTCAGGTCGCCGTCCGGCGTGGCGTTCCGGCACCGGTTCGTTGTGCGGGCGCCGATGTTCGGGCCGACCGTGCGTTCGTTCAAGGTGGCGCAGCTCGTCCGCATCATGGGTGTGCTGCTTCACGCGAGGGTGCCGCTGCTCGAGACGCTGGCGATCGCCCGGCAGGGCGCTGGCAACATGCTCTACGCCGACTTGATCGAGCGGGCATCGTCGCGCGTTGAGCGCGGGGAAACGATGAGTGATGCGTTCCGCGGCTCCGACCTTGTGCCGAGTTCGGTGGCCGAAGCGATCCGCAACGGCGAGCAATCGGGCCGGATGGGCGAGGTGCTGGTGGTGCTGGCGGACATGATGGACGAGGACAACAGCATCCTGGTGCGGTCGCTGACCAGCGTGCTCGAGCCGCTGATCCTGACCGTGCTCGGGGTGCTCGTCGGCGGGGTGGCGCTCAGCCTCTTCCTGCCGCTGTTCGACCTGACCGCATCGACGGGGGCCGGCTGATGCGTGTGGGAGCACAGACCTGGGTGGGCATCGATCCCGGCGCTGACGCGCTGCGCGCCGTGGCCGTCTGTGGCAGCGTTGTGCAGGCGGTGTCAGAGGTGCCGCTCTCGTTCGATGCGGGGCCTCACTCGCCGGTAGCGGTTGCCAGGCTTGCCGAATCGCTGCAACGGCAGGGCGTGGGACGCGACGCACGAGCGGTCATCATCCCGCCGGAGCTCTCGATTGCCGCGGCCGTGCTCGAGCTGCCACCCCGATCGTCGGGAGCGCCGCTGGAGATGCTGGCGGCGACGGAGATCGCGCGCGGCCGCGAGGGCGGGGCGGTTGAGGTCGGCGTGTTTGAGCTCCCGGCACCGAAACGAAAGTCTGGGGGCGCGACCGAGTACCTCGTGGTCTCCGGCGGCCGGGAGCCGATCCTCGAAGTCACCGCGGCGCTCGAGCAGGTGGGCATCATCGTCGAGGCGGTGGACACACCGACCACATCGCTCGCTCGCGGGATCGGAACCGGGGCGCGCGTCCTCGCCGAGCTCGGCGCGTCGTCAATCCGACTGCACATCTGTGAGGACGATCAGCCACGCTTCTGCTATGTGTCGCAGTTCTCGCGGGGGGAACTCGTTGAAGCCAGGCTGATCGAGGAGCTCGACCGGTGCGCGGCTTACGCCTCCGGCCGATTCTCCGATCTCCCGCTGAACCGCGTCATCCTGACCGGTCCGCTCGCGCGTGAACCCGGGATGGCCGAGGCGGTCCGGCGGGAGTTCGACGCCACCGTCGTGGTCTGGTCCGGCGAGCTGGCCGGGCGCGGCGCGGGCGTGGTGCTCGACCCCGCCTATGCCCAGGCCCTGGCCCTGACGACCTGGGCGGACAGCCGACGCGTCGCGGAGGTGGCGGCATGATCCAGGTCAATCTTCTGCCGGAGTCCGTGCTCAGCCGGCGGCGCCGAATGCGTCGAAGCGCGCTGTGGTTCCGCGTGGTCATCGGGTACGCCGTGCTCTGGATCGGCGCCGTCACGGCATCGACCGAGGTTGTGGCTGACCCGGCCGGCGAGCTCGAGGCCCGGCTCGCATCGCTCACCGCGTCGCTCAACGGAAGCGACGCCTCCGTCGGGCTGTTGACCGCGCGCCGCGATACGCTCGCCGGCAGGGCACGCGTCGTCCGCGACATCACCGGGCAACCGGACTGGGGCGTCCTCCTCCGGCATCTGGCGACGCATGTCGGCGATTCCGTGGCGCTCCGCAGTGTCGGTGTCCAGCTCTCGACCGCGACGGGAGACGCCATGACCCCGGCAAGCGTCGCCGCCGGACCGTATGAGGTCGTGGTTGTTGGCGTCGCCAGCGGCCAGGCTGAAGCGACTGGCTACGCGCTGGAGCTCGAGAAGGCCGGGCTCTTTGCGTCCCTCACGCTCACGCAGACCGCGCCGACACGGGTCGAGCAGCGCAACGCTGTTCAGTTCGAGCTCCGCGGCGTCATCACGCGGGGAAGCACGCCATGACACCGGAACGCAAGATCGACGCCATCGGCATCACGGCGCTGCTCATCGTGACCGGCATCGGGTACATGGGCGGTGTTCAGCCGATCATCGCCTCGCATGCCGAAGCCGTCGTGCTGCGCGCCCGCGTGACATCGATCGAGGATCAGGTCGAGCGATCCGAGAAGAAGGAGGCGGCACTCGCCGCCGAGGTCGCGGAGTACGAGTCTGTTCTCGCCAGCGGCGTGGCCTCGATGGACCTCTCCACCGCCAGCAACGCGCGCATCGCCAAGCTCGCCGAGCTTGCGCAGATCAGCGGCGTCGAGCTGCAGACCGTGCGCCCGGGGGACCGTCGGCAGGGGGAGCGTTTCGAGGCCATGCCCGTCCAGGTCGTCGGACGAGGCGACCTGCCGGACACCGTCGAGTTCATCTCCAAGCTCAAGCAGGTGTTCCCGGACTTCGGCGTGCAGCGCATCGTCCTCGAACGCACCGACGAGGGCATCGCCAGGCTCTCGCTCCAGCTCAACTGGTTTACCGCTCGTGACGGTGGCGCGGGTCCCGCGGGCGACCGCTGACAGTTCCGGCGTCGGTTCGCTGGCACCGGGCCCGACCGTTCGGCATGCTCCTCGCATGGGGGAACACCGAAAGCCAAAGCCGTGGGCGTTGATCGCGCTCGCCGTCGCGGGCTGCGCGCTCGCCGTTGATCAGTTCGTGCTGTCGGCGTCGGCGACGGCGCCGGCGGACGGGGGCGCTGCCGTCGCGGCCTCTGCGTCGGATGATGGCTCCTCGGTTGTCGCCGCGCCAACGGGACCGACCCTCGCGCAGCACTTCGAGCGATTCCGTCCAAGACCGGCCGAGACAAGCCAGGATCGCCTCGCCGACGCCTTCGGCACCCCGGCGAGCCTCCGAGAGGCCGAGCCCACCGCCCCCGGTGCCGAGCCCGTCGCGGCGGAGGTCGGGCTGAAGCTGTCGTCGATCCTCACGCGCGATGGGGAACGCCTCGCCGTGGTCAACGGCCGCCCGTTGCGCGTCGGCGATCAGGTGGACGGCGCGACCGTGAGCGCCATCGACGAGGCTTCGGTCACGATGGATACCGCTATCGGACCCGTTACGCTCAGAATGGAGCGTCCGACGCTCGGCAGATAGCAAAAACCACGGTTCCACAGCGGCACGGGGTACAGACGCCCCATGACGCCGCCGATAGCTCTTCGGGAAAGTTCGTTCCAGAGCTGCGGGAGCCGCAACCAATGATCATGCAGAGCCGTCGTCGCGCGTTCAGCCTCATCGAGCTTGTCATCGTCGTCGTGATCCTGGGGATCATCGGGGCGATCGCGATCCCGCGGATGAGCCGGGGTTCCGAGGGCGCCGCCGAATCCGCCCTGAAGGCGAACCTGGCCGCCCTGCGCGGGGCCATCGAGCTCTACGCGGCCGAGCATCAGGGCGCGTACCCGACCGTTGCCGATTTCTCGGATCAACTCCTGCTCTACACGGATCCCACCGGTGCCACGAGCGCCACCAAGACGGGCGATTTCGTCTACGGCCCGTACCTCCGCGCCATCCCGCCGCTGCCCGTGGGCGATAACCAGGGCAACACCGGCGTCGCCGCCGCTGACGCCACGGGTGTCGGCTGGATCTACAACGAGACCACCGGCGCGATCAGCGCCAACACCGCCAACACCGAGGTGAACGGTGCCGGGACGCCCTGGAACCAGTTCTAACCGAGTCGCCGGGCCGGCCGGGGGGTTCACGCTCATCGAGCTCATCGTGACGGCGGCGATCATCGCGGTGGTCGCCGCCGTCGCCGTGCCCCAGTTCGCCGCCGCCTCCGCACGCTACCGGCTCGACCTCGCGACGCAGCGTGTCCTGTCGGATCTCTCGATCGTCGCCGGCGCCGCCTCCGCCGCCGGCACTTCCCGCTCCGTCGTGTTCGACGCCCCGAGCGATTCCTACATCATGCTCGGCATCGCCAGCCAGGGACGAGCCTTCAACCGCTGGGTCGATCTCGGCCCGGAGCCGTTCAAGACCGACCTCGTCTCCGCCACCTTCACCGACGCCGTCATGCTCAAGATGTCGGGCCACGGCGTCGCCGAGAACGACGGCCTGATCATCATCGCGTCGGGACTCGAGGCCAAGCGCATCACGCTCACGCAGGGGTCGCCCACCATCGGCATCGAGACGCTCACCATCAGCGACCCGCCGCGCAACACAGGCACGATCACACCGGTCGAGGTGCGGTCGACCCGTTCGGTCGATGTCGCGGGGTCGGCGGCGACCGACGCAAGGTTCACCCGATGATCCGACGCCGTGCGTTCACGCTCATCGAGCTCGTCGTCAGCCTCGCGGTCGTGTCGATCCTGATCGGCGCGATGGGGTCCTCGATCGTGCTCGCCTCGCGGGCGCTGCCCGGCTCCGGGTCGGCCGCGGAGAACCTGCCGACGCTCCAGCGCGCCTGGGCCGCCATCGCCGACGACCTGCGCGTCGCCTCTCAGGTCCGCATCATCAAAGAGGACTGCGTCGAGATGCTCGTGCCGGACCGCAACGGGGGCGACACGGCGCAGGTGGTGCTCTACGCCTGGAGCGGCACCGCGGGCGATCCGCTCACGAGGTCGGTCGACGGGGGCGACGCCGCGCCGCTGCTGGCCGCCGTCGACGATGTCGAGTTCAAGTGGGCCTCGCCCGACACGCCGGGCCGCACCATGCCCCACAGGCTCTGCGCCGTGATCACGATGGGGGATGCCACACTCTGCGGCGAGCAGCGCTGCCTGAACGCGGAGCGATTGAATTGAAGTGCCCCCGGTCCATCCGAACCCGCCGGGCGTTCAGCATGATCGAGGTCGTGCTGGCGATCGCCGTGGTGGGCGTGATGGCGGCGGCGGCGATGAGCGTCGCCGGGGCGGCGGCCCGGGAGCGGCTCGTCGCCGGCTCCCGCGCCCAGGCCGGCGCCCTCGCCCACGCGCTGCTCGAGGAGATCATGACCCAGCCCATCGAGACCGAGATCGCCGGCGCCACCGCGACGGTCGGGGGCGGCGGGGCGTCGCTCTTCGTCGGCGGCGCCTCCGCGTCGCTCGGCACCACCGGCGGGAGCCTGCCCGTGAGCCGCGCGGCGTTCGACGAAGTCCAGGATTACGACGGGTGGACCTCCACGCCGCCCATGATGCGCTCCGGCGGGTGGGTCCCCGGGGCGGACGGGCTAACCCGCAGCGTCACGGTGACGGAGGTGGCGGCCGGCGCTCCCGCGGGCGGCTCGGTCGCGGACACCGGCGTCTTCCGCGTCGAGGTGCGCGTGCTGCGCGGCACCGCGGTGCTGGCGACCGCCACCGCCGTCCGCTCCAAGGCCGCCGACGAGGTGATGGAGTGATGCGGCCGCGTCCGGTCATCCGGGAGCGCGGCGGGATCTATGTCGTCGTGCTGTCGATCTCGGCCGTGACGATGAGCATCGGGCTGATCGGTCTGTCCGCGCTGGCGGCGCAGCGGGAGATGGGGGAGCAGACCATCGCCGCCGCCGAGGCCGCCGCTCTGGCCGAGAGCGGGGTGCAGCTCGCGCTCGAACGCATCGACCAGAACCCCGACTGGCGCGACGCGGTCTCGGGGCTGCTGGTGGCGGACACCCCGCTCGGCCGCGGCACGCTCCGCGCCTGGGTCGAGGACCCGGACGACGGCAACCTGACGGACGACGACACCGACACCGTCCGCATCATCGGGCAGGGCCGGGTCGGCGCGGCCCGCCAGCGGCTGTCCGTCGATCTCTCCTTCGGTGTTGTGCCGATCGAGGCGCTCAGCTTCCCGTTCGTCATCGCCGGCGGCGCCAAGGACGACGGCGGCGGCAACGGAGACCTCTCCGTCGACACCGGGCTCATCATCGTCAACGGCGGCAAGGGACGACTGCTGAGCATCAGCATGGTGTACTCGGCCCCCTCGATGAACTGGATCGACCAGCCCGACCCCTCGCTCGTGGCGCTCTACGCCGCCATGGGCACGGCGATCCCGGCCTCCGCCAGCGACGGCGGCACCGGAGAGAAGTACAGCTCGCTCGATCTCTCCGTGTCCAAAGCGCCGTCCGGCGTGATCCCTGACCCCGAGGGGGTGTATGTCATCGACGCGGGCGGCGCGGATGTCACCATCGATCAGGGCAGCATCGTCGGCACGCTCGTCGTCCACAACGCCGCGGGCGCGACGGTGACCCTGACCCAGCTCTCTGCGCTGCGCGTGGGCGACGAGGGATACCCCGTGGTCGTGACCGACGGGAATCTTGTGCTCGAGAACATGAAGGCGACGACCGTCACAGGCACGCGGCCCGACGCCGACGACAACGGCTTCGAGGACGATGCCTTCGACGGTATCCGCGGGCTCATCTACGCCGACGGCGACATCTCGTTCGTCAACGCCGTCGATATCCACGGCGTGGTCATCGCCACGGGCACCGCCTCGATCCGCGACACCGTTCGCATCCGCTACGACGATCGGTACAAGGACGATCCGCCGCCGGGCTTCGGCACGGCGGCCCGGCCGCACCTGGTCGCGGGTTCGTGGCGCGAGATCGTTGATTGAATCGGCCGCTGCGGATCAGGCGGCCTGCACATCGCCCTCGGCCGACGCCTTGGCCGGGATCGGCGGGGCGGCGGAGAGCAGCATCTCGTCGAACGGGCGAAGATCAAGCGTCATGAACGCCTCCACAACGCGCCCGTCGAGCTGGGTGCCCTCGGACCGGCGCAGCTCCTCGAGCACCACATCCCGCGGCATCTTCTGGCGGTAGGACCGCGTCGAACTCATCGCGTCGAAGGTGTCGGCACACGCGACGATCCGCGCCACCAGCGGGATCTGCGTGCCGCTCAGCCCGTGCGGATAGCCCCGGCCGTCGATGCGCTCGTGGTGGTGCAGGACCGCGGGCAGGACATCCTCGAGCCCGGCCAGGTCCTTAAGGATCCGGTGCCCGATCGCCGGGTGCTTCTTGATCTCGTCGAACTCGTCGTCGGTGAGCTTGCCGTTCTTGCGGAGCACGGTCTCGGGCACACCGATCTTGCCCACATCATGCAGGAGGCCGGCGATGCGGAGGCGCTCGGCGGCCTCCTCGTCGAACCCGAGCGCGAGCGCGATCTGGTGGGAGATCCAGGAGACACGCTGCGAGTGGCCGCGTGTGTACGGGTCCTTCGCGTCGATCGCGGCGGAGAGCGATTCGAGCACGCCCATGACGAGGCGTCGCTGCTCGGCGTAGAGCCTGGAGTTGGTAAGGAAGGTCGAGATGAACCCGCCGGCGGCGTCGAGCAGCTTCGTGTCGTACGAGCTGACATTGCCGCCCTCGCGCTGCTTGTCGCCCGCGACGATCATGCCGGCCAGGCCCCGGTCGGACTGCAGGGGCCGGACGAGCGCCTGCGGGCCGCGGAACGCGTCCGAGACCTCGCCGAGCCGGGCCATCGCTGAGACGAGCCGGTCGAGCGTCTGCCGCTCGGCCGTCCCGCCGGGGTCGCCGCTCCACACCGTTCGCCCGGCGAGCTCGTCACCGACATTGTCGGACTCGGGCACATGCACCGCGACATAGCCGAAGCAGGTCGTCTCGCGCAGCCGGTCGCACGCCTGGCGGATGAAGTGCTCGGGCCGGCCGAGATCCGTCATCGATCGCCCGAGGGAATAGAGCAGGTCGAGCGTTTCGTACGCGCTGGCGAGCTGATCGGCCAGGTCGCCGATGTCGACCGTGGCTTCCGCCGTCGTCAGGGCGTCCGCCGTAGCCCACCGCAGCGCGGGCTCGAGCGCTACGAGCTGCTCGTGCGTCGTCGCGCGGATCGCGGGCCTGGGCACGGGGGAGCCACGCCAGTCCGCGGCGTCCTCCGCATCGAACGCGTAGAAGTCCAGCGACATCGGCTGCATGGCGCGGTAGGGCGTCACCAGCCGGAGCACCGAGATCCCCGGCGACACGCGGCCCATGGTCCCGCCACGGAGCGATCGCGCAACCCGCTCGAGCCAGAACGCGTCGGTCAGCGCGCCGCGCAGCATCGGCTCGCTGCACGCCCCCGTCAGCGGGCAGCACCCGACCACGCCGAGCTCCGCGCAGCGAGACAGCACCGTCTGCCGGGCCTCGTCGACCGGGTTCGGCCGTTCATCCGGCAGCGTAAGGTCCGTCATGCCGCCTCCGATCCGGGCGTGCGGCCCGCGAGCATCCGCGGGATCCGTTCCACGACGGCCTCGATGCTGAACGGCTTCTCGATCACCTCGGTGATGTTCGTCCGGCGGACCCGAGCCTCGTCGAGCAGGAAGCCACGCCCGCTGATCATCAGGATCGGTGTCTCCCGGGTCGGCTCCAGCTCGGCGAGCCGCTCCGCGAGCGTCAGGCCGTCCATCTGCGGCATCTGCAGATCGGACAGGATGACATCCGGCCGGAACTCACCGACGGCCGAGAGCGCCTCGGCACCGTCCCGGGCGACCAGAGTCTGGTAACCCAGCCGCTGCAGCTTCCGCGAGACGATGTGCGTCACATGCGGCTCGTCGTCGACGAGCATGACGCGGACCGGATCCGATGGCACCCCGCTCATGTAACGCTGATCGGTGCGATGGCCCCGCCAATCGAGCACGGGCCCCGGCGATCGGTTGCGGTTCCCACGCGACGGGTCCGTCTGTGCGGGCCGGGCGCTCACTGGAGCGCTGCCGGATCACGGACCGCCCCCTGGAGAGGGGGCTACTCGTTGTGACCGGCCGGCGGAAGCCGCAGGTACCGCCGAAGCCAAGACGACCCGAGGTAGAACGGCACCGTGTCCAGCAGCGCCGCGGCGAGCTTGAACGCGTAGCCCGTCGCGATAAACACACCGAGCTGCGGCCAGACCGAGCGGGATTCGTCGATCGGCAACGCGTGGGCGTAGAAGTGCGTGATGAGAATGACGGCGGTCGTATCCACCAGCTGGCTCACAATCGTCGAGCCGTTGTTGCGCAGCCAGAGGTGTCGGCCGCGCGTCAGCCGACGCCAGAAGTGGAACACCTGCACATCGACAAGCTGGGCGGCGAGGTACGCGATCATCGAGGCGGCCACCGCGCCGAACGCGAGCGTCCGCAGCTGGTAGAAGGTCCACCCGGTCTCGACGAACGCCTGCTTGTCCTGGTCCCAGGTCGGCGTCGGCGGCATGCCGGTGACCGGGTCGTGCTCGCCGAACCCCGGCAGCACCCCGCCGAGCCAGAGGATCCCCACCACCCAGAGGTTCAGCAGGAAGCCGACATAGACCACCGCGTTCGCACGCCGACGGCCCCAGAGCTCGCTGATGAAATCCGTGCACAGGAAGGTCAAGGGATACGGCAGCACGCCGACCGCCACGGCGAACGCCGTCGCTCCGGGTGTCGCAGCATCGAAGTCGATCTCGAACAGCTTGATGAACCGGGTGATGCCCAGGATGTTCAGCATCGCGAGGGTCCCGAGGAACAGGCCCGCGAAGAGCAGGAAGAGCCGCTCCCGCCGTCGGTGAAGGATGACCTCGGGGAGCTCCGGGAGGCCCTCGTAGCGGTGCTGTTCGCTCGGCAGCGGCTCGGCGTGGTGCGACATCGCCGGGAGCGTAGGTGCAGCCGCGGCAACGCAGGCGGCCGTACGATGCCTCCATGACCTCGAACCAAGCGGCACCGGATATGCGGGCATCACCCTCCGTTTCGCCCTCCCAGGCCATCGAGGCGATCCTGTTGACGACGGATCGGCCCGTGACTCCGGCCAAGCTCGTCGACGCGCTCACCGAGGCCGGTCTCACCGCCGACTCGTCATCGGTCGAGCGCGAGGTCGCCGGACTCAACGAAAGCTACGAGAGCACCGGACGGGCCTTCCGGATCGCGCGGGTTGCCGGGGGGTTTCGGATGCTTGCATCGCCGGACCTGGCGGGCGTGCTCGCGTCGTTTCACGGCACGCGAGCCTCGAACAAGCTCAGCCGGGCCGCGCTCGAAACCCTCGCCGTCGTGGCGTACCGCCAGCCTGTGACCCGCGCCGAGATCGAGTCGATCCGAGGCGTCGCCGCCGGCGATGTGCTCCGCTCGCTCATGGATCGGCGCCTTCTGACGATCGTCGGTCGAGCGGAGGAACTCGGGCGGCCGATGCTGTACGGCACGACCAAGGAGTTTCTGACCCAGTTTGGCCTCGCTCGGCTCGGGGATCTGCCCCCGATCGAGGGCGCCAGGCCACCACCCGAGCTGCCCGAACCGGACGCACAGGAGAGTGAGCCGTCATGACGATACCAGCCCAACCGCTTCGAGCCCTGGTGTGCCTCCTCGGCGTGGTGCTGCTCTGCTCGGTCGGGTGCGCCCCGGTCAGCATCCGCGGCACGGTGATTGAGGGGGAGATCAGCCTCATCGCCGTGGTCGACAAGAGCGACCCGCGTCTGAATCAGCCGGGCCTTGGCGACGCGGTCGTGGTCGTGCAGCAGACCGGACGATCGGGCGCCGTCGTCGAACGGGACGCCCGCGGTGACGGCCGGTTCTATGTTCCGCTGAAAGGCACCGGGGCGCTCAGCGCCCCGATGGGCGTCGAGGTTCGGGCGCCGGGCTATGTCCGGGCGATCGAGGAGAGCATGCCGACGCCGACCAAGGACCAGCGACTCCTGGTTCTGCTGAAACCGATCGGCCGCCTCGAGCCGTAGACACCCACGATGGCCCTCGCCCTGCACGCGAACACGATGCGTCCGGCCCGCCGGCGGGATCGCCTGCAACTGTTCACCGTCGTGTTCGTCGCGCTCGCGCTTCTGGTGATGCTGGGCGCGATCACCAGCGAGAACAACATGTTGTTCTGGCTCGTCGGGGTCGCGATCGGCTCGATCATCGTCAGCGGGCTCATTGCGGGTCCCGCCATGATGGCGGTCAGGCTCGGTGCCGTGCGATGCCCGACCCTGTTCGATCCCGCGGCGCCATCGATCTGTCACATCGAGGTCGTCAATCGCCATCGTCGGCGCACGGTGTACGCGCTGCGCATCGAGGTCCGGTTCCTCGGCCCACGGGGCGGCCTTCTGGTGCTCAGAGGCGGGTGCGCCGCGGTGGCCCCAGGCTCGAGTGCAGTCGTCCCCATCCCGCTTTCGCTCCCGGATCGGGGCCTCTGGCGCATCCACAGCGTCCGGGTCTCCACGACCTTCCCGTTTGGTCTGTCCAACAAGCTCCTCGTCTTCAAGCCCGCCGGCGCGGTGATCGCCCTGCCCGAGCGGGCCCCGGTCGTCATCGACCACCCCGCAGCCACCGGCGAGGAGGACCTCATCCTGACAGAGCTGCTGCGCAAGTCCGAGGGGGAGACCTACGCGCTGCGCGAGTACCGCCCGGGTGACCCGCGACGCCAGATCGCCTGGCGATCCTCGGCCCGATCCGGTCGGCTCATCGTTCGTGAGCACGCCTCCCCCGCCGGCCGCTCGGTCTGGCTCCGCCCGGTCGCGTCGGCGGTCGCCCTGCGTGATCGGAGGCCGACCGCCGAGCGCACCGTCTCGCTCACCGCCCGGCTCGCGGAACTCGCCGAAGCGCGCGGCGTCCGCGTCGGCCTCTGGCATCCGGAGACCGGTGTGCTGATCGCCCCGGGCCCCGCTGGTGCATGGCGGCCGGCGCTCGCCCAGCTCGGCGACAGGCAGGGCCGTGTCGCGCACTCGGCCCCTCCAGGCACCGATGTGCTGGACATCACCGCCGAGGCCGAACCATGAGTCGCCGCACGAACGCGACCCTCGAGCGAGGGGCGACCCTGAGGGGGATGGGCTGGCTCGTGCTCGCGGCGCTCGCGACGGCCACGCTCGCGTACCAGCTCGCGGTGCCCAACTCGTACCTGCCGCTCGTGGCGCTGCTCGCGGGGATCGGCGGGCGCTGGCTCCAGAGCCAGGTGCCCGGCTGGCGCACGCCCAACTGGCTGGTCGCCCCGGCCGTGCTCGGGGTCATCGCCTATGCCGCCTTCGAGACCATGCGCGTCGGCTTCGATGTCTGGATCTTCGCCCACTTCATGATCCTGCTCGGCGCCATCAAATGCTTCGAGCGGCGCACAGCGCGCGATGACGGGCAGATCCTCATCGTTTCGATCTTCATGATCCTCGCGGCCGCCGTCGAGAGCAACGAGCTCTTCCCGGGCTTGCTGACGATCGTCTACCTGTTCCTGGTTGCGATCGCCGCGATGCGCGTGCAGATCGACGCCGTCGGGGACCCGCAGCCGGACCGCGCCGGATCGCTCGCTTCCGTGTCGGTGGGGGCATTCGTCGCGATCCTTGCCATCGGTGCGGTCGGGTTCTTCGTGCTGCCGCGTGAGTTCGGCGAGAGCTTCAGGCGACAAGGGCCGGTCGCGCAGCGCGTCACCGATTTCCGGGAAACAGTCGAGCTCGGCACCGGCGGGCTGATCTCGCAGAACACCCGCGAGGTGATGACCGTGCGGGCACGCTCACTCGAGGGAGACGAGTCCGTTGAGATCGGTGGGGCCGTGCTCCGCCTGCGCGGCAAGACGCTCGACCTCTACAGCGAACGCCGCTGGTCGCGCCGGCCCGCGGCCAACTTCGAGGAAGATCGGGCGCCGCTCTCACCGGGGCTCGGCAGCCCCGTGGACAGAGGCCAACTCGGGCGACGGGACGCTCGGCGCATCGAACTCGACATCATTCAGTTCGGCGGCGCAACGCAGTCGGAGACCGCGTTCGCGCTCTGGCGACCGATTCGGTTCGACTTGGAGCGCGCCCCCGGCGCTCCCGTGCTGCGCGTGGACCTGCGCGATCTGACCATGCGCCTCGAGACCGAGTCCGGCGGCCGCTCGGGCTACACGGTGCGGAGCCACATCCCACACGGCCCGCCCGAGCCGCTGCAGACGCGGGTTCGGGTCGGCGATGGAGTCGACCCCGTCATCGCTCGCTTCGCGGCACAGGCGCTCGAAGCGGCCGGCATCGATCCCGATCCGGCAACCCGACCCACCGCCGACGACTACGCGGCGGTTGTCGCCCTGACCTCGTGGCTTCGCGGGAGCAAGGGCTACTCGCTCGAGATCGCGCCGGCGCCCCCGGACCGTGATGCCACCGCGTGGTTCCTCGAATCGGCCGACGCAGGGCACTGCGAGTACTTCGCTTCCGCGCTCGCCCTGATGTGCCGGGCCGTCGGCATCCGCAGCCGGGTCGTCACCGGGTACCTTCTCACGGAATTCGACGAATCGATCGAGGCGTACCGTGTGCGCCGCTCGCACGCGCATGCCTGGGTGGAAGCGGAGGTCGGCGCGGACGACTGGCGGGAGTTTGACGCGACACCGGCGGCCTCGCTCGCGAGCGCCGAGGGCCCCGGCGTCAATCCGTTCATGCGGTGGCTCAGCGGGCTGGAGAGCGCCTGGCTGAGCGGCTTCGTCTCGTTCGATAGCCGGAGCCAGCGCGCGTTTCAGGGGCGATTTGCCGACGCGATGCAGCGCATGGGCATGAACCGCCTGCCGCTGCTCGGCGCTGACGGTCCCAGGGTGACCCTCGATCGCTGGATCGTCGTGGTGGTGCTCCTTGGTGCGACCATCGGGGGCCTGGTCTGGTTTCGCCGTCGTCGCCGTCCCAGCGTGGCCCGCCGGCACGCGGAAGTCGAACGGGCGATGCGTCTGCTGGAACGACACTGGCGATCGGTCGGTGCCGACCGGGCGCAGGGGATGACGCTGCGCGCCGCGGCACGCACGACCGGGCCGGAGCAGGCGGTCGAGCTCGCCGCGGCGATCGAGGCCTTCAGCTTCTCGCACCACGCCGGGAGTACCGAAACCCTCGAACGGCTGCGCAGCGCCGCGGATCGCTTCAGAGCGGCCTCTCGAACGCCCCATAACGCCCCCTGAGCCGCTGCGGCTCAAGCGAATCGGTGACCGGGTCGATCCCGTTGCGGGGTGGGTCCCCGATTGGGAGCGCTGGTGTGCCTGCACGACGGTCGAGAACCGAACGGTGGCGTGAATCGCTGAACCAGCTGCGCGATCGGGCTGGCCCGATCGAGATCAGCGTCGCGGATGATGATGCCAAGTCGCTCGTCTGGCGGGTTCGCCTCTTCGAGGTCAACGACGAGTTCATGCTCGTGGAGCAGCCGAGCACGCTCCGGCGCCGCGTGCCGCTGTCCATCGGCACCCCGCTCGTCGGTGCGATCGCGATCGGACAGAATCGGTGGATGTTCCACACCCGCGTCGAGGGCATCGAGTCGGTCCAGGCATCCGGACGCCCGATCGATGCCCTCCGCCTCGAACCGCCGCGCAGCGTCGAGCGCTGTCAGCGCCGCTCGTTCTACCGCATCTCCACCGCCTCGCTCCAGCTCCCTTCCGTCGGGTGCTGGCCGCTGGCAGACCCGGCTTCGGCGGTCCCGCTCGAGGTTGCGACGCGGGCGGCCCTTCTCGAAGGTGCCGGCGTTGATCCCGCGGCCTTGTTCGAAGTCAGCGGACCGTTCAAACCCGGCGCCGCGGCCGCCGCGGAAGGTGTCCTGCTCAACCTCGGCGGCGGGGGGGCCTGCCTCCGCTTGCCACCGGAGGAGGCCGGCGTGCTCGACCGCAAGGGCGCCTTCCTGCTCCGCGTCGACCTGACCCCCAGCGTGGCCCTGCCGCTGCCGATCTCCGCGAGGCTCGCGCACACGAAGGTCGACTCCAGCCAGCACATCCACGCCGGCTTCGCCTTCGACTTCTCGCTCCACCGGGAGTACGAGGCGTTCATCGCCGAGCAGGTCTGTCGATATGTCGCGGGTCTCCAGAGCCCGATTGGCTCATCCCGAGCCGCCTGAAGCGGAGCCGGGCGCGTCCGGGACGATTCCAGCTATACTCCTCCCGGAATGCTTGCAGTCGGTTCGGACGGCGTCCGGGACGCTGCAGCCTGCGTTGCTCTCCTCCCCGGTCCGGGTGCCACACTCGGCCGGAACTGCATCGTCGGGGCTCTTCCGGCGATCACAACGATGGTTAGCGCGCCGCGTAGGGCGCGTTTCATGAGAGCGTTCCCGGTGTAGGCCGGGCGGCTGCTGCATACTCGTACGCCGTTCCCGACCCCCTGCCTCAGGGAAAGGGGTGTGGACGCGTGAACGGAACATGGCTCCTCGTCGCGATGGCGCAGACCCAAGCCTCCGGACAGCCCTGGTGGGTCGTGGCCCTCTTTGGTCTGCTCGGGCTCGGCGTCGGCGCCATCGGTTATCGGCTTACGACCGGCGCGACGCTCCGCAAGGCGAAGGCCGATGCGGAGCAGCTTCTGCAGACGGCGAGGCTCCAGGCGGAGGCCGACGCCAAGGAGGGGCAACTCGCCCTTGAGAAGGAGCTCCGCGAGCGGCGCGAGCAGATCGAAGCCGAGCTGCACACAGATCGACAGGAGCTCCGCGAGCTCGAACGCCGGCTCGACAAGCGGGAGAGCCAGCTCGACAAACGCGAGAGCGGGCTTGAGCGCGACCGCGACCGGCTCGAGCGGGAGATCGCCTCGGCCGAGCAGCGCGACCGCGACCTCGCTGACAAGCAGGCAGAGCTGGACAGCGTGCTCACGAAGCAACGCCAGGAGCTGCTCCAGATCGCGGGGCTGACCGCCGAGGACGCCAAGGCCAAGGTCCTCGACCGGATCGAGGCCGAGTCTCGCGCTGATGCCGCCAAGATTGTCCGCAAGGTCACCGAGGAGACCGAGGCCGAGGCCCGCGAGAAGGCGACCGAGATCCTCTGCATGGCCGTCCAGCGGTACGCCACGGAAGCGACGAGCGAGTCCACGGTGCGGTCGGTCGAGATCCCGTCGGACGACATGAAAGGCCGCATCATCGGCCGAGAGGGCCGCAACATCCGGGCGATCGAACGGGCGACCGGTGCGGACATTATCGTCGACGACACGCCCGGCGTCATCGTGGTGTCCTGCTTCGACAAGATCAGGCAGGCCGTCGCCGTCGAGTCACTCCAGCGGCTGATCAAGGACGGCCGGATGCACCCGACCCGCATCGAGGAGGTCGTGGAGAAGGTGCGCAGCGAGATCCAGGAGAAGGTCATCAAGGCCGGCAAGGACGCGCAGCTCGAGGTCCAGCTCCGCGGCATGCACCCCAAGATCGTCGAGGCGATGGGCAAGCTGCACTACCGCTCGAGCCACGGCCAGAATGTCCTCCGGCACTCCGTCGAGGTCGCGTACTTCAGCCAGATCATCGCGGACCAGATCGGGCTCGACGGCGAGATCGCCAGGCGCTGCGGCTTCCTCCACGACATCGGCAAGGCCATGGATCACGAGCAGGAGGGCACCCACCCCGCCATCGGCATGAGCTTCGCCAAGCAGCACGGCGAGTCCGAGCCCGTGCTCAACGCCATCGGCGGGCATCACGGGGACATCCCCGCAACCAGCTTCTACACGCCGATCGTCATGGCCGCCGACGCGATCAGCAGCGCCCGCCCCGGCGCCCGCCGGGAGTCGATGGAACGCTACATCCAGCGGCTCAACGAGCTGCAGGACATCGCCAAGTCACACAAGGGCGTCGAGGAGGCCTATGCCGTGCAGGCCGGCCGCGAGGTGCGTGTGATGGTCGACGCCGGCACGGTGTCCGACGACGAAGCGCACCTCATCGCCAGCCAGATCGCCAAGCGCGTCAGCGACGAGATGACTTTCCCGGGAGAGATCCGCGTGACCGTGCTGCGCGAGACACGGGCCGTCGAGTATGCCCGGTGAGCCCCGACCCGCTGCGCCAGGATCGCGCCGGCGTGCCGTCGTGAACTGGGTCCTCCTGCTCCTCGCGGTCGTGCTGTTCGGGGCCGTGCTGCGCGCGGGACGGGTCATCGAATCGGCGGCGTTCTTTGCGCCATCACGGGCCGCGTTCGGGACACCCGTCGACATCGACGACCTGACGCTCCCCGGGCCCAACGACAGCGAGCTGCACGCCTGGCGGCTCCGAGCACTGACCGATGCGCCGCGAGGCCTCGTGCTGTTCCTCCACGGCAATGCCGGCAACCTGCCCGACCACCTCTTCTTCGTCGATCGGCTTCCTCGCATGGGCTACGAGGTCGTGATCGTCGACTACCGGGGATTCGGCCGATCCAGCGATCTCACGCGCGTGCACCGGGAAACGCTGATGGCCGATGCTCGCGCCGCCGCCGAGGCACTCGAGGCGATGCACCCCGACCGCCCGTTGTTGCTCATCGGGCACAGCATGGGCGGCGTGATGGCGATGAATCTGGCGGCGGAGCACCCCGGCCGGTTCGCCGCCGTCGCCGCCGTAGCGCCCTTTGCCTCGTTTCCCCGCGTGGCGGGCGACTTCGCGGGTGTTCTGGGCCCGATGCTGATCCGCGGTGGCCTGGCCGCGGAGGACGCGGCCGAGCGTCTGGCCACGACAAGGCTGCTGCTGGTCCATGGAGACGCCGATCAGATTGTCCGGCCCTACCACAGCGAGCGCATCCACCAGCGAGCCGTTGCTGCCGGCGTCGATGTACGCCTCGTGGTCCTCCCCGGCGCGGACCATGTCGATCTCTTCGACCCGCCGCATGACGCCCAGCGCCTCATCGCCGAGTTCTTCACGCAGCCCGACTAGCGAGCATCGATCCGCTGCCACGACCACAGCAGCGACGGATCGAGCACCGTCACACCCGCCCGCTGCACGAGCTCATCCGCCAGCGCATCCATCGCCAGCCGTTCCGCGCGGGAGCGCACTTCGCGCTGAATGTCGTCTCTGACCTGCGCGAACTCCACCGGCTGGGCGGGCAGCTCTTCCTCGACCAGCAGCAGCGCGAACGCCTGCTCGAGTGCGACGATCGCGCCGATCTCACCGGGCCTCGCGTCACGCACAGCCGTTCGCAGCGCCGCCGAGAGGCCCGGATCCAGCGGGCTGATCTCGCCCAGCAAGCCGCCCACTTCGGCGCTCGGATCCATCGAGCGTTCGGCCGCGATCTCCGCGAACGCGGCCCGTAGGCCCAGGGACTCCGCTCGACTCCGGATGGCGCGCAGCGCGTCCGCGGCATCGTTCGGCGTGCGGAACACCGCCACGCGAACCCGCGATCGCGGCCCGTACCGCACCCGGAACGCCAGGTCCAGCGACTCCTCCGTCACCTCGATCTCATCCGCGACCAGCAGCCGAAGCCCCGCGTTGCGCGCCAGGAGGGACCGCACACGGCTCGGCCCCAGACCCCGGCTCTCCAGCAGTGGCCCCAGGACTGCCGACTGCGCCCGATCGTCCGACCCGGCGAGGGCCGCGAGGCGATCCCGCTCCGCTTCGATGTGCTCGTCGGTGACGCGGAGCGACCTCGCCCGCAGCTCCTCGGCGAGCATCCGATCCACAGCCAGCTCGCGGAGGGCCTGATCCCCCGCAATCTCGGCCAACGCCGGGAAGAGCTCAGCGCCCGTCACTGGCACACCGTCGATGATCGCGGCGGGTCGTCCCGTGACCTGACGCGTGCCTGACGCACCGGGCGCGGGTTCCAGGCCTTCCGTCGGATTCCATGTCGGTTGCGCGCCGCAACCGGGTACACTCCAGATGGCGAGGGCCGTGACGATCCCGCCCAGCGCCATCAGGGGGAAGCCCACGCGTCGACCGTCTGTTCCGGATCCATGCTGCATGGCTCACGCTAGGTGCGAGGAGCCGCTCGGGAGCCCGCCATCGATCGCGACCACTCGAATCGACCTGCGCAGCCCGGCGGTATGACCGCCGAGAGCCCGCACCCGACGGGGGCAGCGCCGCTCATGGTGCTCTGCCCATACTGTGGCAGCACCTCACCCGACATGCGGGTCTGCTCGCACTGCGGCGGACACTTCGACCTGCTCAGCCGTCAACGCACGCAGAACGCGATGGGACCCTGGTTTGTACGCGATCAGATCAAGCCCTTCCATCCGGGCTGCTCGTACGCGACGCTGCGCCGCATGGCGCTCCGCGGCCGCATCAGGCTCGACACGGTGCTGCGCGGACCGACCACGCGGCAGTTCTGGAGCTTTGCACGCAACACACCCGGCGTCGCGCACCTCTTGGGTGTCTGCCACGCGTGCGGGACGCGCGTCACCAACAGCCAGAGCCGATGCCAGCAGTGCGACGCCTCCTTCCTCGTATCCAGCGAGCGGCAGCACCTGGGCCTCGCGCCGATCCATCTGCTCCCGGGCGACGCCGAGGCGGAGCAGATCGCCGAGGCCGCCTTCGGCAGCGGGCTGGATCATGAGGCGCCCACCCCCGCCTCCCCGTCGCCTCACCCCGAAACACCAAGCGCGGAACCCTGGCCCGCCTCGCAGGAAGCTCCCGCCGGCGCACCCACCCGGTCGTCCGTGTCATCGCGGCGGGCGCAGCGCCGACGCTCTCGGCTGCCGCTCATCATGGTCGCCGCGGCCGTCGTTCTGGCGGGGTCGGTCGTCGGCATCGTGCTCCTGGTCACGGGCGGACCAAACGCGGCCACCCAGCGGGCACCGCTCGCGGCTGCTCCCGGCGTCGAGAGCGCGAACGAGCCCCGGGCCGCACGCGAAGCCGACGGCGGGTCCGCCGCTCAGGACGCCTCGATTCGGCCGACAGGGCTGGCCGCCGGGGACACCAGCGACGAGCCGGCCGACCCAGCCGTGCCGCGGTCGGTTGTTCCCGCTGATGACCCCGCGGATGATCCGGCCGCTCAGGAGCAGCCCGCACCCGCGGCCGATCCCTCCGCTGCGGAGGCCGAGTCCGTTCCGCCGGAGCTGACCGCGCTGGCCGGGCTCGATACCGACGAGCTCCGGGCGATCGTCGAGCGGTGGAAAACGGACAGGGCTATCCAGGAATCGTGGGTCCGTGCCGCCGAGCGTCGGCTCCAGCAGCTCCGATTCCGGGAAGCAAACCCCTGACGGGGCCCAGGGCGGGGTACGCCCATCGGGCTCCGGTGGAACCGGCTGGGCGCACCAGCCGAAACACTGTATGATCTGCATTCTCAGAGCAACCTCGGCCGGGTTCTCCGGTGCGGGGCAGTATGGCCAGAGAAGGAGGCTGCGATGGCGTCAGGACAGCGCCGCACGGGTTTTACGCTGATTGAGCTGCTGGTGGTGATCTCCATCATCGCGCTGCTGATCGGCATTCTGCTCCCCGCGCTCGGCTCGGCTCGCAAGAAGGCCCAGCTCGTCGCGACCGTTTCGAACCTCAGCCAGTCCGGCCGGTTCACGGCGGCCTACGGCTCCGAGCACAAGCAGCGCGTGCCGACCTTCAGCTTCAAGGCGGGCGAGCTCCCCAACCACTCGCCGCAGAATCGTCAGCTGGCCCTTGCGGTCGCCGGCCTGAATCCCGACGCACAGGGGTCGCACAACTTGGCCGCGACCTATCAGCAGATCATGATCTTCCGGGATCTCTTCCCGCGAGACGATTGGCCGAACGCTCCCATCTCGGGCCACATCCCGTACATCCTCTACAGCCATCTCGTCGTGAACGAGTACGCGGGCGAGACGCTGCCGACGGAGTATGTCATCTCCCCCGCGGACCGTGTCCGCGGCCAATGGCAGCGGGAGGTCAACGAGTTCCTCGACGCCTGGATGGACGGCGGCACCGGCGACTACTTTCCCGAGCCTCCGGGGACCGGCAGCGGTCGGTTCCGCTGGGCTTTCAGTTCGAGCTTCCAGGTTGCGACGGCTGCCCTCTCGGGTGACATTGGCAGGCTGAGCACCGAGTATCAGGTCAACGAGAAGAACTCCTCCAATACATATCGGACTGCTAACCGTCGCGGCCGACCCGGTGATCGCCGGCTGGATGAAGTCCGCTCGCCGTCGAGCAAGGTCCACATGTACGACAACTACGACCGCTACTCGTCCGACAAGACCATCTACATGGGCTTCGAGGAGGCCAAGCAGCCCCTGCTCTTCTTCGACGGCAGCTGCCGGACGCTCCGCAGCGGCGATGCGAACGAAGGTTGGCGTCCAAACTCGCCAACTTTCGCGACGCCGGGGTACCAGTTCATCGGGGATCCGGTCTTCGACAACAGCGGTACGCCGACAACCCCCGGCATGAAGTTCCGCTTCGACCAGACCCGGTGGGGTCTGCAGGGCATCGACTACGGCGGAGAACGCGTCGAGGACGAGGCCGGCGTCGACGCCTTCCTGCAGCGAATCGGCGGCTGAGCTTCCATCCGGCTTCACGCTTCGCGGGCCCGCCACTCGGCGGGCCCGTTTGCATTGCAGGGAGGCGGCGCGCCCGACCTACCATTCGCGCCGGGTCGGCCGACACCGATCCGGCGTTGGAGAGCCGCCCATGAGCGTGTCCGCGTCATCGCAGCAGGCCGCCGCCCCGACGAACACTTCTCGGCGGGCGTTCAATTTCTCCGCCGGTCCGGGATGCGTGCCGGATGAGGTGATCGTCCAGACCCAGCGAGACCTGTGGGACCTGTTCGGATCCGGCATCGGCATCCTCGAGCACAGCCATCGCGGCAAGGAGTACGACCGCGTGCTCGCCGAGGCCGAGGCCGACTGCCGGGCCCTGGCGAACATCCCCGACGAGTACCATGTGCTCTTCCTGCAGGGCGGGGCCACGACGCAGTGCTACCAAGTGCCGATGGCGTTCCTCCCGGAGGACCGCACAGCGGACTACTTCCTGACCGGCAAGTGGGCGAGCGACTCGATCCACGAGGCGGGGCGCTACGGCACGGTCCATGTCGCCGGCGAGAGCCGGAGCACGCGGTACGACCGCATCCCGGACGATGAGGACATCCGATACTCCGCCAACCCGGTGTATGTGCAGTTCACGAGCAACAACACGATCATGGGCACGGAGTGGCACCGCATGCCGCCGACGCCGCCCGGCGATGCCTGGTTCGTGTGCGACGCGTCGAGCGACATCTTCAGCCGGCCGATCGATGTCACGCGGTACGGCATGCTGTACGCCGGCGGGCAGAAGAACCTCGGCCCCGCCGGCACCGTGCTGGTGATCGTGCGGGACGATGTGCTCCAGCGTCAGGTGCGCGAGCTCCCGTGGATGCTCGACTACAGGCTGCAGGCCGAGTGGCACAGCCGGTACAACACCCCGCCAACCTTCGGCGTCTACCTGATCGGTCAGTCCTTCAAGTGGATCCTCCGCCGGGGCGGGCTCGAGGCGATGCAGCGGTACAACGAGGCGAAGGCGGCGGTGGTCTACGACGCGCTCGACGCCAGCGGGTTCTACACGCCGCACGCGCGGAAGCAGGACCGCTCGCTGATGAACATCACCTTCAAGACGCCGAGCCCTGATCTGGATGCGCTGTTCATCCGCGAAGCGGAGGATGCCGGGCTCAGGAATCTCGCCGGTCACCGGGAGATCGGCGGCATGCGGGCGAGCATGTACAACGCGTTCCCCGCCGAGGGCGCCGAGGCGCTCGCCTCATTCCTGCGGGACTTCGAGCGGCGCCACGGCTAGCGGGTTCGGCTCGTCCGAAACACGGGCGTGGAGCCTGGAACGCACCGCCCGCTCGACCTCGTCGATGCTGATCCGCTCCATCAGCGACCGTCCGACGGCCTCGTGCTTGTGATCGAGCCGGTCGGTCGGCTCGATGTGCTGGATGACATCCCTCGCGCAGCCGTAGGGCCCGACGAGCTCCGTCCGCGTCGGACCGAAGAGCGCGACCCGGGGCACGCCCAGCCCGACGGCCATGTGGAGGGCCGCGGAATCGTTGGCCACCACGACCGCGGCTCGGCTGACGATCGACATGAGGCCCCCCACAGAGGTGGCGCCCACGCGATCGATGACGCCGGCGACGCGCAGCAGAGGCTCGCACTGCTCGCGTTCGCCCGGCCCGCCGACCGCCACGACGGGATGATCGGGCAGGAGCCGTCGCGCGATCTCCGCGAACCGCTCGATCGGCCATCGCTTGCCCGGCCAGAGGCTGGTCGGTGCGAGCACCACGGCGTTCGGCTCGATCTCGACATCCGGCGGGACATCCGGCGGGACCGTGAGTCGAAGGTCGTGCACCGGCTCAACGCCGATCGGCTCGAGCAGCTCGAGCATCGCGTCGACCGTGTGCATGGACACCCCTTGCCCACGGCGAGCGCCGGCTCGCCGAGTCGCGGCCAGCCAGGCGCCCTCGCGCGCATCCCGCCGAGCGACGCGGACGGGCGCCGCGGTCGCCAACGAGAACAGCCCGGATCGGGCGAGTCCCTGCGCGTCGAGGACCAGGTCGTATCGAGCGGCCGCGAGCCGACGCAGGAGCGTGACGACCGACCCGCGTCGATGCCTGTGGAAGAGCACGGCACGGTCGACCGCGGGATGGCCTCGGACGGCATCGGCGTACGGCGCGTTGACGAGCCACTCGATCTGCGCCGCCGGAAACGCCCGCCTCAGGCTCGCCGCCAGCGGCACGCTCCGACACACATCGCCGAGCGCGCTGGGTCGGATGATCAGGATGCGTCGGGGTGAATCCACGGTCTGTAGGGTATCCTGCGCGGACGCATGAACCGCCAACGATCCCGACGCGCACTCACGGCCGCCGTCCTCGCCTTGGCCCTGATCCCCATTCTGGGAACGACTCCGCATCGGCTGGAACGAGTTACGGACATCGGTCGGCTCGAGACGGCGGCGCGGGCAGCGCTTTTCCACGCCCGGTTCGACCCGGGGGCCATCCAGACTGCGCTGGATGTTGTCGGCGGTCAGACGCTGCGCGTCGATCTCGATCGTCTGCGTCGATGGCAGCCGGACCGGTTCGTCCCGGGCCCGGTGAACGCGGCGCTCGGTCACCTGCGGCTCGCGAACATGGGCGCGCTGGCGTTCCGTACCGACGACGGCTTGCTGACACTCTCGCTCCGGAGCCGGAGCGTCTTCGCGAACAGCGAGGAGTCGTCGATCGTGCTGGCCCAGCGGACGCATGAGGGAGGCTGGAGATTGACGGGCGAAGCGCTCGCGTGGGCTCCGGCCGCCGTTCGGGCCGCCGTGTGCATCGAACAGGATGCGCCCGTCTCCGGCATGCCCACCTGGGAGCTGCGGCTTCGGCGGCTGCTCCGGTCCGTGGACCGCGTTGAGCTGTCCTTTGATGAGGAATGGGCTCTGGTCGCCACGCTGGAGCCGCGCATCGCAGCGGCATCGGCGGCCGGCTTCGTTGCATCGATGCTCGGCGATGGTTTCGTTCTGGCCGACGACGAAGAGTCTTGGACCTACGGCGAGTTTCAGCTCTCGCTGGAGACCGAGGCGCGTCCGGTCACGGTGACACTCCGCTGGCAGCTCGGTGCGCACCGGGACGCGCCGGATCAGCCAATCGAGGCTCAGCCCGGGTAGGTGCAGCTTGTGCGATCGGTTTCCCACACGGTCAGGGCGCGCAGCTCACCGCCGTGCCTGGCCACCTCGGGCCGAAGTCGTTCGAAGCAGACGCGGGCAATGTGCTCGACGCTCGGGTTGACGCCGTGATCGCCGAACTCCTCGGTATCGAGGTTCAGGTGCTTGTGGTCAAAATGCTGGATAATCGTGTCTTCGGTCAGCCGCTCGAGCACACGGAGCGTGAATGGCTCGGCGTGGCTCGGCGGTGTCGCGGGGATAGCGACCACCGGCTCGACCTGGTAGTTGTGTCCGTGGCCGGACGGGCTGTTGCACTTGCCGAAGAGTGAGCGGTTCTGCTCATCGGTCAGCGAGGCGCAGTGCAGCCGGTGTGACGCGGCGAAATCGAACTTCTGACGGATCAGCACGACGGTCGGGTCGGCCATGTCGATCTCCACGGCGTAGGTGGGCGAGAGCCGCCAGCTGAGCCGGATCAGCTCGTGCTGCAGCGTCCCGGCGAGCGTCTCGGCGATGCTGGGCAGGATCTCACCCGGTTCGGTCTGCGGGCGTTCGTGGAACGCGCTGGCGATGGCCGGGACAGCCGCCGATCGCGCCGCGTCATCGATCACCTTGATGTTGACCAGATAGCCGGTGGTCTCATCGGGAACACCGCCGCAGGTCACATCGAGCTCGTAGTGGGCGCCCAGCCCTTGCATCGAAGGGCTGCCCCCGAACCCGTTGACGCCCTTCTCAGCGCGTTCAGGATCCACGGCGGCGCCGACGGCGAAACGGACGGTGCGTCGAAGGTGAACCATCTACCATAAACTGTAGGTCGGGACTCGGCCGGGAAACTCGGGAGCGAACGCGATGACCACGCAAGTGCTGACAGCGGCTCTGATGATCGGGCTCGGAGTCATCTGTGGGGAGACGATGAATGAACCGGTGACGGACGCCATGGTCCTGGATCACGAGGCCGACCGCATCACCGGCGAGACCGAACGCCTCGACGAGGTGTACGAGGGCAAGGTGGTCCTCATCGTCAATGTTGCGAGCCGCTGCGGGTACACGAAGCAGTACCGGAGCCTCGAGGAGCTCTACAGGCTGCACAAAGACGATGGGTTCGAGGTCCTCGCCTTCCCGGCGAATGACTTCGGCGGGCAGGAGCCCGGCAGCAACGACGAGATCCTCGAGTTCTGCCGCTCCAGCTACGATGTCACCTTCCCCATGTTCGCCAAGATCGCCGTGACGGGTGACGAGGCTCACCCGCTCTACGACGATCTGCGCTCGCAGCCCGAGCCGATCGGCGGAGAGCCTCGCTGGAACTTCACCAAGTTCCTGGTCGATCGCTCGGGGCGTGTCGTGGCCCGGTTCGAATCGGCGCAGGATCCGATGGGCGAGGTCGTCCTGTCGGCTGTCGAGGAAGCGCTCGCGGCGGAGCAGGACGATCCCGAAGGGGACTAGGTCTCCCTGCTTCTTCGCGCGATCTTGACACTCCCGGGGCCTACGCTCCGCGGCGTCGGGGCGGACTTCCCGCCCGCGACCGGAGGCCCGCGTGATGATGAATCGTTTGCTTCGTGTTGGGGTTGGGGCGGCGTGCCTGCTCGTCGGCGGCGGAGTTGTGGCGCAGTCGTCCGCGGGCGACTCACTGCTGGACCCGAATCTGCCGGAGTACACCCCGGCGGAGGGCGTGACCGGCTCGATCAAGAGCGTCGGCTCGGACACCATGAACAACCTGATGACCTTCTGGGCGGAATCGTTCATGCGGTTCTACCCGGGCGTCACGGTCGAGGTCACCGGCAAAGGCTCGTCCACGGCACCCCCGGCTCTGACCGAGGGCCAGTCGCAGTTCGGTCCGATGAGCAGGCAGATGAAGCCCTCGGAGGAGGACGCGTTCGAGGCGCGCTTCGGGTACAAGCCCACGCTGCTGCGCACGGGGATCGATTGCCTGGCCGTGTTCGTCCACAAGGACTGCCCGATCGATGAGCTGACCCTCGAGCAGGTTCGACTCATTTTTTCGACCGCCGGTCCCGAGATGACCTGGGGCGACCTCGGCGTCGAGGATCCTCGCTTTAAGTTCCGCCAGATCACGCTCTACGGACGGAACTCCGCGTCGGGAACCTACGGCTACTTCAAGAAGCTCGCGCTCGATGGCAACGACTACAAGCCGGGCGTGAAGGAGCAACCCGGCTCGTCGTCCGTGGTGCAGGCCGTCGGCAGCGATCCGTACGCGATGGGCTACTCTGGCCTGGGGTTCCAGACGCAGGATGTTAAGGCACTGGCGATTGCCTCGGAGGGCGAGCAGGCGGTTGCGCCCAGCGGTGACTCGGCGTACGACGGCTCCTACCCGCTGGCCCGCTTCCTGTATGTCTACATCAACAAGGACCCCTCGCGGGCGCTCGAGCCGCTTCGCGAGGAGTTCATCCGGCTGATCTTTTCCCGTGAAGGTCAGGAGGCCGTGCTCAAGGACGGGTACTTCCCGATCTCGGCGGACCTGGCGACGAAGCAGCTCACCCAGCTCGGGCTCGACCCCGCGAGCTGACCGTCTCACACCCTTCGATCGGGGCGCGGCGTGGCGACAGGGAACCGTCGACCGGGGGACGCGGCGGATGCCGCGGGCCGGCAGGTCCGGCAGCGACGCGCCGTGCTCGCGGCGGACCGCACGGCCGAGCTGGTGATCACCGCCGGCGGCCTGTCCGTGATCGCAGCGGTACTCGGCATCATCCTGTATCTCGGTCTGGTCACGCTGCCGCTGCTCTCCCCCGGGCGGGCCGAGGTGGCGAGCCGGTTTGAGTCCGGCGAGGGGGCCGCCGCGGCGCTGATCGACGAGTACCGTGCCGTCGCCGCGATGGTCCGGCCGGACGGGCAAGTCGATGCGCTCGGACTCGTGGGTTCCGACCTGGTGCCGCTCGAGTCCTGGTCAGCGAATGTGGGGAGCGAGGCGGCTCGACCGGTCATTGCTGTCGACGCGCCGACCGGGCTCGTTGCCGTGGCGTCGGCTGATGGAGTACGGATCGGTCGGCTCGGGTTCCGATCTGCGATTGTGCCTGTCTCGCCGACCGGTGCAGCGTTTGACGCGAGTCGTCGGGCGGCCGTGGGTCACCTCCTGATCGAGCAGCTCGGTCCAGAGCAGTTCCGGACCACCCGCGCCGTCTTCGAGGCGCTGGCGGACCTGCCGGCGGCTTCGGCCCCTCTGGCGGTTGATGTCACCGAGGGTGCGTCGGGTCCGATCGTGGCGGTGTGGTGCGCTGATGGCTCGGGATTCGTCGTCGTGCTGCGTCGGCCGCGCGGTCTGATGACCGATGGCGAGGCACTGACGCTCGAGCGGGCGGAGCTGCCGCCGCGTGACGGCGCCGGCTCGGTCGCGGGGCTCGCGCTGCTGCGCGACGGACGCGAGTTGGTGGTCGTTGGCAGTTCCGGAGCCGCGGACCGGTACGCCCTCTCCCGTCGGACGGCTGCGCTGATCGAGACCCGCCAGTTGCTCGCCGATGGCGCGAGCGTAGCCGTGGTCGGGCCGGTGCTCGGGCGCGGCAGCTTCGTGGTGGCATCCGAGGCTGGCGATGCTGCCGTCTGGAGCGTGGCGCTGGATCCGGCGGACCGGTCCAGCCGGGGCGAACTCGTGCTTGTTCGCCGAGAAGGGCGCCTGACCGAAGGAACACCGAGGGCGTTTGCGCCGAGCATGCGGGATCGGACCGTGTTCCTCGGCGATGAGTCGGGGCGGGTCTACGGCTGGCACGCGACCTCCGGCAAGCGAGTCGTCGTGCAGGACGCTGAGCTTGGGGGTGGAATCTCGGCAATCGCCGCGGCTCCGAAGCTCGACGGGCTGCTCGTCGTCGGCGGCGATCGAGCGAGCCTGCTCGATCTGGAAACGGGGCACCCCGCAGCGACGGTGCGCACGCTGTTTCTTCCGGTTGTCTACGAGGGAACGCCGGAAGCGTCGTTCGTCTATCAGGCGTCGTCCGCCGAGGACGACGCGGAGCCGAAGCTCAGTCTGACGCCGCTGATCTTCGGCACGATCAAGGCAACCGTGTTCTCGCTCTTGTTTGCAGTCCCCCTCGCTGTTCTGGCCGCGATCTACACCAGCGAGTTCATGGAGGAGCGTCACCGCCGGGTGATCAAGCCCGGCATCGAGATGATGGCGTCGCTTCCATCGGTGGTGCTCGGGTTTATCGCCGCGATGGTGGTGGCTCCGCTCATCCGTGATCATCTGACGACGGTGCTTGTGGGACTGTTTCTGGCACCGGTGGCAGCGCTCGTGGCGGCAGGATGCTGGGCGTTCGTTCCGCGGGACAGGGCGATCAAAGCGGGGCCGGCGGCGAGCCTCGGCATGGCGCTCGCGGCGGGACTGGCCGGTCTCGCGGTGGCGTCCGCTGTCGCGGGGCCGGTCGAGCAGGCCTTGTTCGCTCCCTCCGATCGCGAGCTCTCGGTGCTGGCCGGGCTGGCGACGCCCGCCGCGCCCGAGGCCGAGGGCGCTTTCGAGATGAACGGCTCGTGGTACGCCGTCTCGGCCGACCCCGGCGCGGAGGCTGAATCCCGTGTGCTCGCGATGCAGGACGAGTTCCTCCGAAGCGGATCGACGCTCAAGAACTGGCTCGGCGGCGTGTTCGGCGACGCCTGGCCCGGGTGGTTCGCGCTGCTCACGCCCGTGGTCACCCTGCTGGTCGGGACGGTCGGCTGGGGGCTGCTCGTGCGGGCCCGGCCGGGCGTGACCGACAGCCGATGGCAACCGCTCGTCCAGGTGGGCAGCTCGGTGCTCGTCGGCCTGGTCGTGGCAGCGGCGGGAGCCTGGGTGCTCGCATCGGGGGGGTACGACGCTCGCTCGTTCGTCCTCGGCCCCTTTACGCAGCGCAACACGCTGGTCGTCGGCGTCATCATGGGCTTCGCGATCATCCCCATCATCTACACCATTAGCGACGACGCCATGCGGAGTGTGCCGCTGAGCCTCAAGGCGGCCTCTCTCGGCGCGGGCGCGACGCGGTGGCAGACCGCGGTGCGGGTGGTCATGCCCGTCGCGGCGAGCGGGATCTTCAGCGCCGTCATGATCGGGCTCGGCCGGGCCGTCGGCGAAACGATGATCGTGCTGATGGCCACCGGCAACACACCGGTCATGGACTGGAACATGTTCAGCGGTCTGCGGACGCTCTCGGCGAACATCGCCGTGGAGCTGCCTGAGGCCGAGCGAGGTGGGACGCACTATCGGCTGCTGTTTCTCTGTGGTGTGGTGCTCTTTCTGATGACTTTCGTTGTCAATACGACCGCCGAGATCGTTCGGCAGCGGTTCCGTCGGAGGAACTCCCTGCTGTGAGCACGACGCCGACCACCAGCATGCCAAAGATGGACGCGAGGCTGCGCGATCGGCCGACACCGCCGCATGCGTTCGGCGTGCTCCCGGTGTGGAGCATGGGGCTGGCGCTCGGCGTGTGCCTGATCATGATCATCGTTTTGCTCGGGCTGATCGTGGTGCAGGGCACCACGACTTTCTGGCCCCAGCCGATCGAACGCGTCACGCTGCATGATGACACGGTGCTGTACGGCGTTCCGATCCGCGAGGAGAGCGACGAGTTCGGCGGCTCCCGCCGGCTCTACCGGGTTGGAAACCGCGACTTCGGTGGGCGGCCGTTCCGCTGGGTTGCGCTGGACGCCATCGCCGAGATCGATCGACCAGCCGAGCTGGTCATGCTCGAACGCGAGGAGTGGGGCGTCTTCCTGGGCGTGATCGAGGGCGTGACCGACTCCTGGCCGAGCGAATCATTCGGCGACATGGATCGACCCGATCCGGATCGAGTCGCGCAGATCATCCGGTCGGGGCGCGAGCGTCGGCACGAGATGGAGTCGCTCCGCGCGGGGCCGATCGCCTCGGTCAACCACGAGATCGGGCGGAACCGGCAGGAACTGGCCGAGGCGCAGCTGCGCGCGAGCCAGCCTCGCCGGTCCGAGCTGCCCAGGCCGCTGTGGATCGGCACGGTCGTCTTGGCGGCGGCGGCCGGGGTGGTGGCTCTCGTCGGTGTCCGGCTCCGCCTGCCCAAGGGTGTGCTCCCGGGCGTGATCGGCGTGGCGGTCGTGGCGGGCAGCGCGGCCTGGCTCGAACGACCCGGCCCCGATCCCTCGACGCTCGCCGAGCGGCTCACCGCGCGGACCGTCCAACTCGCTCAGGAGCGTGAAGTGCTGCTCGGCCAGTTCGAGGAGCTTACCGATCGGCTGCAGGCGCTCGAGCGAGCCGATGCGGTCCACCGTCTTGTTGTTCGTGCCGCCGACGGGCGGATCGCGCCGGCCTCGCCCAGCGCACCGAACGAGCCGATGCTCGTCTCGGACATCGTTCGCGCCGTGCGGGGCAACGAGCTCTCACCCGGGGATCGCGTCGGGGTGTACCTCGGTCGATGGGCGGAATTCGTCGGCGACGCCCCACGCGAAGCGAACACGGAGGGCGGCGTCTTCCCGGTCATCGTCGGCACGCTGCTTGTGACCCTGCTGCTGACCGTCGCGGTGGTCCCGCTGGGCGTGCTGGCCGCGCTGTACATCAGGGAATATGCGCGGCAAGGCCCCCTGGTCAGCGCACTGCGCATCGCGATCAACAACCTCGCCGGGGTGCCGAGTATTGTGTACGGCGTCTTCGGGCTCGGGTTCTTCTGCTACGCGGTCGGCGGGTTCATCGACGGCGGGCCTTCGGTCGAGCTGCCGAAGCCGACCTGGTGGGTGGCGGGCGTGCTGGTGATGGCCGGCATCGCTGGCGCGGTCGTGCTGTCGGGTCGGCGTGCGCCGGGGCAGGGCCGGGCCCCGAAGTGGGTTGTCGGCGGGTTGTGGGCGGTCTCGCTGAGCGTGGCGTTGGTGCTCGCGGCGACCTCGCCGTATTTCGAGGGGTTCTTCCGCGTGAAGCTGCTCGACGGCGAACCGACCTTCGGGTCGAGCGGGCTGCTGTGGGCGTCGCTGACGCTCGCGTTGCTGACCCTCCCCGTCGTCATCGTTTCGACCGAGGAGGCGATCGCGGCGGTGCCTCCGTCCCTCCGTGAGGGCAGCTACGGCTGCGGCGCCTCGCGTTGGCAGACGATACGACGCGTCGTTCTGCCCGGGGCGATGCCCGGCGTGATGACCGGTGCGATCCTCGCCATCGCTCGCGGCGCGGGAGAGGTCGCGCCGCTGATGGTCGTGGGAGCGGTGAAGCTCGCACCGGAGCTGCCCGTCGGGGCGGAGTTCCCGTTCATCTTCGCGGACCGCAGCTTCATGCACCTCGGGTTCCACATCTTCGATCTGGGCTTCCAGAGCCCGGATTCCGAGGCCGCCCGCGGCATGGTCTGGACGACCACGCTGCTGCTGATCACGCTGGTCGTCGCGATGAACCTGGCGGCCATCCTGATCCGGGCAAGGCTGCGGAGCAGGCTATCGTCGGGCCACTTCTGATGGATCGGGCAAGGGGCGAGTCATGAACACCTCGATGAACCAGCAACGCTCGGTGGCGTCGGCGATCGAGCGCGACGAGCGGTTCGACACGGAAACCCACGAGGCCGTCGCTCGGGAGGAGGAGCTGCTGCGCGTCGAGGCGTTCAGCCTGTGGTACGCGAAGGCGCGGGCGCTCTACGACATCACGATGATGGTGCCGAAGGGCCGTGTGACGGCGTTGATCGGTCCGTCCGGCTGCGGCAAGTCGACGCTGCTGCGGGCCGTGAACCGTATGAACGACCTGGTCCCGACCGTCCGGACCGAAGGCGAGATGCTGCTCAACGGTCGTTCGCTCTACGCGCCCGATGTCGATGTGATCGCCCTGCGCAAGCGCATCGGCATGGTCTTCCAGAAGTCCAACCCGTTTCCGATGTCGATCTTCGAGAATGTGGTCTATCCGCTGCGGATCGCCGGCGAGCGGCGTCGCGCCGTGCTGCGCGAGGTCTGCGAGCGATCGCTGGCATCGGCCGCGCTGCTCGATGAGGTCAAGGACCGTCTGCACGAGTCGGCCCTCGGGCTTTCGGGCGGTCAGCAGCAACGGCTGTGCATCGCCCGGGCCATCGCGGCGGAGCCGGAGGTGCTGCTCATGGATGAGCCCTGCTCGGCCCTCGACCCGATCGCGACAGGCAGGATCGAGGAACTGATCCACGAACTCGCCGGCCGGTACACGGTGCTGATCGTCACGCACAACATGCAGCAGGCGTCGCGCGTCAGCGACTTCACCGCGTTCATGTACCTCGGTCGGCTCATCGAATACGGCCCGACCGCCGATATCTTCCAGGTGCCCCGGCTGCCCGAGACCGAGCAGTATGTGACCGGGCGGTTCGGATGACCGATCCCGAATCTCACCGCGACGCGGGCGATTCCTGTCATTTCGGGCCGACGGCTTGCCGACCGTACGACTAGACTCCTCGGAGCCGGATGGCGTCCCTGGTTCGGGCCGGCTCTCCATCCTCGGGGTCGAGGCTGCGAAGGACTGACATGAGCGGCGATCCACGGGCCACCCGCCCGAGCGTCAACGGTTGGAACGCTCCGTACCTGGACAACCAGTACGAGGCATACCGAGCCGACCCCCAGAGCGTGCCGGCCGATGTCCGGGCGTTCTTCCAGGGGTACGAACTGGGCCTTCAGTCATCCCCCTCAACGGGTGGGTCGGCTTCCGACCGCGACCGTATCGAGGTCGGTGCCGAAGCGCTGCTGATGGCCTATCGGGGACGGGGCCATCTGGCGGCTCGGCTCGATCCGTTCGACCGTGACCGGCCCCGGCCGCAGGCGCTCAGTCTCGAGCAGTTCGGCCTGACCCAGGATGATCTGTCCGCGCCGCTGCACGCCGGACTGTTGGGCATGCCATCCGGAACGACGCTCCGGGACCTCGTCGGCGAGCTCGAGCGGATCTACCTTGGCCCGGTCGGCGTCGAGTACATGTACATCGAGGACTACGAGGAGCGGGACTGGCTGCTGCAGCGGTGGGAAGCGCTGCGGGGCCGATTCGAGTTTACCAAGGGCGAGCGGACCCACATCCTCGAGATGCTCATCAAGTCCGAGGGCTTCGAGGCGTTCCTGCAGAAGCGATACCCGGGGGAGAAGCGATTCAGCCTCGAGGGGGCCGAGTCTCTGATCCCGCTGCTGGACGGGCTGCTGGATCGGCTGGCGGATGTCGGCGCTGACGAGATCGTGCTGGGCATGGCGCACCGCGGCCGGCTCAATGTGCTGCACCACATCCTGGGCAAGACGCCGGAGCAGATCTTCACGGAGTTCGAGGACTCCTGGCGGGACGACGAGTTCGCCGATGAGGGCGGCGATGTCAAGTACCACCGCGGGTACTCGGCGGATCGCATCTGTTCGTCGGGCAAGTCGATCCGTCTGGCGATGGCCTCCAATCCGAGCCATCTCGAGGCGGTGGACCCCGTGGTGCTGGGCCGGACGCGCGCCAAGCAGCGGCTCCGGGGCGATTCCTCGCGGTCGCGGGTCATCCCGGTGCTGATCCACGGCGACGCGGCGATCGCCGGCCAGGGCATCGTCGCCGAGTGCCTGAACTTTTCGCAGCTCAAGGGCTACACGGTCGGCGGCACGGTCCATGTTGTCGTCAACAACAACATCGGGTTCACCACCCGTCCCGAGGATGCGCGGAGCACGACCTACTGCACCGACATCGCCAAGGCCGCCGGCTGCCCGGTCTTCCATGTCAACGGCGAGGACCCGGAGGCGGTGGTTGCCGTCGCGAAGCTCGCGGCCGAGTACCGCCAGCAGTTCCACAAGGATGTGTTCATCGATCTGTGGTGCTACCGCCGGTACGGCCACAACGAGCAGGACGAGCAGTCGTTCACGCAGCCCGTGCTCGCCAAGCTCATCAAGGCCAAGCCGCCGGTGCTCAACGGCTACGCCGATCGCTTGCTGGACGAGGGCGTCATCACCCAGCATGACCGTGATCTGATCACGACCCGGGTCGAGACCGTGCTCGACGCGGCTCAGCAGAATGCGCGATCGATGCCGCGGGACCCGACGATCGACCCGGGCAGCGCCCGCTGGCTCGGCTTCAAGCATCGCTACTCGCACGAGATCGTCGAGACGGGCATCCCGACCGACACGCTCCGCGAGGTCGCGGAGGCGCTCGGGCGCGTGCCGGAGGGCTTCGCGGTCAACCCGAAGCTCAAGAAGCTGCTGTCATCGCGTGCATCGCTCTGGCGGGGCGGCGAGATCAGCTACGCCGACGCGGAGATGCTGGCCTTCGGCTCCCTGCTGATCGAGGGGCACGATGTCCGCGTCTCGGGGCAGGATTCGCGGCGTGGCACCTTCAGCTCTCGGCACGCCGTGTTCTACGATCACAAGACCGCCGAGCCGTACGAGCCGCTGAACAACATCCGCCCGATGGGCATCTTCGGTTCGGACCATCCGCCGGGCTCGACGACCGAGGACGGCGTCGTCCGCCAGGCCAAGCTGTGCATCTACGACAGCCCGCTCTCCGAGGTCAGCGTGCTCGGCTTCGACTACGGCTATTCGCTGGCGGACCCGAGCATGCTCGTCTGCTGGGAAGCCCAGTTCGGCGACTTCTCCAACGGCGCTCAGGTCATCATCGACCAGTTCATCGCCTCCGCACAGACCAAATGGGAGCGGTGGTCGGGCCTGGTCATGCTCCTGCCGCACGGCTACGAGGGTGCCGGCCCGGAGCACTCCTCCGCCCGGCTCGAGCGGTTCCTCAAGCTCTGCGGCAACGACAACATGCAGGTCGTCTACCCGACCACGGCGGCGCAGATCTTCCACCTGCTCCGCCGGCAGGTAAAGCGAGACTTCCGCAAGCCGCTGATCGTCATGACGCCCAAGAGCCTGCTGCGCGTCCCGACCAGCAGCGTCGAGGAGTTGACCACCGGCCACTTCCAGACCATCATCGACGACCCCGAGTGCGAGTCGGCCGAGGCGGCGACGCGAGTCGGGCGACTGCTGCTCTGTTCGGGCAAGGTCTACCACGAGCTGGCAGAGCGACGCCGGGAACTCGATCGGCGTGATTCCGCCATCATCCGCATCGAGCAGCTCTACCCGTTCGATCTCGAGCGGATGAAGCAGGTTCTCGCCCGGTACCCCGGCGATGCGCAGGTCTGCTGGGTCCAGGAGGAGCCGCGTAATATGGGCGCGTTCCACTTCGTGACCGACATCCTCCGGCACAGGCTCGGTATCGAAGGGATCGAGTACATCGGTCGGGATGCGTCCTCCAGCCCCGCCCCGGGATCAAAGAAGATGGACCGGGCGCAGCAGGCGTCGGTGCTCGCCCGGGCTGTGGGGGACAAGCCCGCGGCCGACACCACGAGCACGGACGGCCCCAAGCGCGCGGTAGCGGCGGGATAAGCTCAGGCTTCAGCGGGGCGGCACGGATCGCGCCCAGGAACGAGAAACGCAGACATGGCTACCGAGATCGTGGTTCCAAACATCGGCGAGTCGGTCACCGAGGGCGTGATCGCCGCATGGCTGAAGCAGCCTGGCGACTGGGTTGACCGCGACGAGGCCGTGATCGAACTCGAGACCGACAAGGTCACGATGGAGATCCCTGCGCCGGCCGCCGGCGTGCTGGGCGATCACGCCGCGGCCGAGGGGGACACCGTCGAGGTCGGCTCGGTGGTGGGAAGTGTCGACGAGACCGCGGAGAAGCCCGCGGCCGTCGCGTCGGAATCGAAGTCGGACGGCGCATCCAAGGGATCGGGCGACGCCGCTGCCAGCGCAGAGCCGTCCAAGCCCGCTGCTCCCGCGTCACCAGCGCCGCAGGCGCCCGCCTCGCAGCCATCCGCGGCATCTGGCAACGGAACCGTGCACGCCACGCCGCTGGCGAAGAAGGTTGCCGAGGAACACGGCATCGATCTCGGACGCGTGCGCGGCACTGGCCCGGGCGGCCGCATCCGTGAGCAGGACATCCTGGCAGTCGTCCACGCCGGCTCCGGCGGGTCCGCGACGCCCGCTGCCGGCCGCGGCGAGGGCGGCGCGCGGGGCACGCGCGTGGAGCGCATGTCCCCGCTTCGACAACGCGTCGCGTCGCGCCTCGTCGAGGCCCAGCAGACCGCGGCGATGCTCACGACCTTCAACGAGTGCGACATGAGCGCCGTGATGGCCGTCCGATCACGCCACAAGGACGCGTTTTCTGAGAAGCACGGCGTGAACCTCGGTTTTATGTCCTTCTTCGTCAAGGCGGTCGTGCGCGGTCTCAAGTCCCAGCCCAATGTCAACTCGTACATCGTCGAGGACGACGCCGGCAAGCCCGCGATCCAGAGCCACGATTACTGCGATATCGCCATCGCCGTCGCGAGTCCGAAGGGCCTCGTCGTTCCGGTTCTCCGCAACGCCGACACGCTCTCCTTCGCGGAGATCGAGGCGGGCATCAAGGACCTCGCCGTCCGCGCGAGAGACGGCAAGATCACGCTCGAAGAGATGACCGGCGGCACCTTCACGATCACCAACGGCGGCATCTTTGGAAGCCTGATGTCGACGCCGATCCTGAACCCGCCGCAGTCCGGCATCCTCGGGATGCACGCGATCAAGAACCGGCCGGTCGAGCACCCGGGCCAGCCCGGGCAGGTCGCTATCCGCCCGATGATGTACCTGGCGCTCAGCTATGACCACCGCATCGTGGACGGCGAGGGCGCGGTCAAGTTCCTGGTCGCGGTCAAGGAGGCGATCGAGGATCCCGAGCGGCTGATGCTCGATCTCTGATCACTCGCCCGCCGCGGCTCTCAGGTGCTCCAGCAGTCCGCCGCACGCGCGCTCGAGCATCTCGAAGACCGTCTCGAAGCCCTTGTCGCCGCCGTAGTACGGATCCGGGACATCGGCGGCACAGCCCGGTGTCTCGAACGATCGCATGAGGCGCACGCGATCCCTGGCGAACCCGAGTGCAACGAGGTCATCCCGGTTGCGTGCGTCCATGGCGAGCACCAGGTCCCATGCGTCGTGCTCCTCGGCGACGACCTGGCGCGCTCGGGTCGCCAGAACGATCCCCCGGCGCGCGGCGACCGCTCGGGATCGCGGGTCCGCGAGCGAGCCGGCGTGCCAGCCCCCCGTGCCGGCTGAATCAACGACGAAGCGGTCCGCCAGGCCGGCCGCCGCAGCCTGGTGCAGGAAGACGCCCTCCGCGAGCGGAGACCGGCAGATGTTGCCGAGACAGACGAACAGCAGGCGTGTCCGCGACTCGCTCATGCGGATGCCCCGGCAGCTTGGCGCATGGCGCTGCGAATCGTCGTCGCCAGCGAAAGACCGGAACGGCATTGGCTCGCGTCCGCGAGGGAGAGCCCTCGCGCCCTGGCGAGCGACCGCTGCACGCTCTCGCCACGGGTCCAGTCGATCGCGATCGAGGCGTGCGCCAGCCAGCACACCGCGGGCAGTGCCGTCGGGATGATCGATATCGGTCGATCCACCGCCGAAGCACGCCGACGCGCTTCGGAGCATCCGGCGCACTGCACGGGTACAACGACAGCGACCGGCGTTCCACCAGCGGCGAGAAGCCCCGCCGCCTCGATCAGGTGCGTCGCGGAGATACCCGATGGATGCGGCGCGATCGGCACGACCACCGGCGCCGCCTTGGCAAGGTCAGGCGGTGTCGTCAGCCGAAGCGGCGCTGCCGCCCCCTGTGGTGCATGGCCCGGGATCGCCCCGGAGAGCTCCGCGAACCGGACGGCGAACTCCGACGCCGCGTGGCACTCTGGGCGCCCGAGGGACTGCAGGAGCCTCGCCAGGCGCCGGTGCATCATCCACGACGAACGAGGGCGGACAGCGATATGCGCGACGGGTTCGATCCCGACCGCGCGCGCCCGCTGCACCGCTGTGGCGTCGCCGATCACGACCGTGGGGACGCGGGGGTGTTCGGCGCATCGGAGCAGCGCCTCATCGTCTGCCCCGCCGGGGGGCGGCGGGCAGCGGTCCCAGACATCCAGCACTCGGATCACGGGGCGCGTTCCGCGATGCGATCGTTCACGGGGTGCGAGTAGAACAGCTGCGCCGCGGACCGGCCCGCCTTGTCGGCGATCGCGAGCTCGGCCGACGACTGCGCCCCGCTCGAGCTCGCCACAGCACCGCGCCGAACTGTCTCGCGAACGGTCACGCGCTGGCCGACACCGCCGCCGGAAGGGAACAGCATCGTGTCGTTCGTCGCGTCGACCACACGCACGCGAAACTGGATCGTGGGCTCGACATTCCGGGCCATGTCCGCGCGGGCGAAGCCATCGATCGTGATCCAGATGACGACCTCCGCGTTCACGGCTCGGCCGATCTCCGTCACGGACATCTTGCCGGCGGAGGCATCGTTGTCCGCGACGCGCAACGCCGCCTGACCGCCCACGACGGTCTCGACCAATCCGCGGTTCAGCAGCTCGTCCTCGACGGCCTCGAGCAGCGAGACGCGGAGCGCCCGCCGCGGCATCTCGTTCCGAGGGTCATCGACGAAGACGACCGTCGAGCGATCCTCGTCGAGCTTGTACGCCGCGGGTATCTTGTCCGGGCCGGCCACGATGAAGAAGATCGGCGCGACGATGTTGCAGCCCGGCAGGGCCGCAGCCGAGCCGAGCAAACAGGCCGTGAGCAGCACGCGGGACTTCGGCCTAGTAGTTGATGTCATTGGGCACCTCGGCGTCGTAGAAGGGCCAGCTGGCGCGGTCCAGAAAGCGTTTCATCAGCACGGACATGACCTGCTGGCTCGTGAAGTCCTCGGGACCGAACCCGCCGGCGTCCGGAAAGGTGACATTGACGAACAGCTCGTAGGCGATGTCGTCCGGGTAGGGACCGTCCGCCTCGACGACCCCGATAGCGGCGTCCGCGACACCATCGTACAGATAGCGATTGCCCGGGTCGTTGAGTCGGAACTCCCGAAGATCCACGACCACGAGCCTCTCGACGCCCAGCTTCTCTGCCAGCTCGCCGTACGCCAGAGCCGACCAGCTCGGGTTCTCGTACTGGAACGCGAGCATGACGCGTCCCGGGACATAGCCCGTGATGTCCACATGCTCGCGGATGCGTTCGGCGAGCGACACGGAGATCTCGGGCACGACGCCCGGGAAGTTTGCCTGCACCGACCGATCGGCCGAGACCAGCACCGCAACGGACCTGCCCTCCAGGCCGGTGTACTGCGCGGGCTCGATGTGGCTGCCCTGTTTGTCGATCTCCTTGGCGATGAAGAAGGGGAACGCGATGATCTCGCACCCGAGCTGGGCCGCGGCGAGACCGCCCAGCAGCGCGAGCGAGAGCATCCGGAGCCGGTGGTGTCGTCGCATGCGTCTCTCCGCGGGGGAACGGTTCAGTGACCGGGCGACCAGGCCGCGATCTTGTACGCCCACGCCGCGGCGGTCAGCGCCGCCGCGATCGCGAGCGTGCGGCCGTTCAGCAGCCCGGCGAGCCTCACGCCGAGCGTCGATCCCGTGAGCGCGATGTACGCCGCGATCCACGCGGCGGACGCCGTCCCGAGCGCGAGGGCGAATCCCATCGGCTGGGTGAGGAAGCTCTGCACGATGTCGCCCTCCGCGGCATGGCTGAACGCGGTTGTCATGCCGCAGGTCATGCAGGGGGCTCCAAACTGCTGGGCCCACATGCAGGCGGGCAGGCCCAGTTGCTCGTGTGTGCCGTGCCCCGCGTCCTCCGGTGTCAAGGCAGCGGCCGTGCCCAGCAGCGCGACACACCCCGTCGCTGCCACCCCGGCACCCGCACGGGCCAGCCCCCCGACGCGAGCGCGATCAGTCGAACTTGAAGACACCCTTGCGGAAGCCATACAGGTACGCCACCACCGTCGTGAACAGGAAGAAGAGGATCCGGATGAGCCATTCCGCTGCGCCGGGAGCGTGGAAGTCGATGTTCGGGAAGGTGACCGCCCAGGGATAGAGAAAGACGATCTCGACATCGAACACCAGAAAGACCATCGCGATCAGATAGAACCGCACATTGAACCGCTTGCGGGCCGTGCCGACCGGGTTCATGCCGCTCTCGTACGCCATCGCCTTGACGGCGCCGTCGCGTGATGGTCCGAAGAGCTTCGTTCCGACGATGTTGGCCACCGAAAAGGTGATCGCCATCAGGATGATGATGGCCAGCGGGAGGTAGCTCCCGAGGTCTGTCGCCGCGAGCGTGATCATGGTCGGATGGTAGCCCCGGTCGTGGGTCGCGGCGGGCTCGGTACCCAAGTGTGGTGTGGGGCCCGACACCTCATGAGACCGCCTGCCAAGGTGGCAGCCGCGACGAAGGCCTGCCCGGGCCGTGTCACCGTCTTCTGGGCGTTCGCGTGCGGAGCCGCGCGGAGCTTCGCCATGCGTGTTGGCACACGCTTTGCCTCCGAACCCGGATCGCACGACGCCTATCACGCACCCGGGCCTTGACGGATCGGCCCTAACAGCGGAGACATGCTGACATGGCAGCCAAACAGCTCACCTTCGATACCGACGCCCGCCAGGCCCTGCTCGCCGGGGTGGAGAAACTCGCCAAGGCCGTCAAGAGCACGCTCGGCCCGAAGGGGCGGACCGCCGTGCTCGACAAGAGCTGGGGAGGCCCCAAGGTCACCAAGGACGGCGTGACCGTTGCCGAGGACATCGAGCTGTCCGACAAGGCGGAGAACATGGGCGCCCTGCTCGTCAAGCAGGCCGCCAGCAAGACCTCCGACGACGCGGGCGACGGCACCACGACGGCGACGGTGCTGGCCGAGGCGCTCTTCAAGCAGGGCCTCCGCTACATCGCCGCCGGCGTCGACGCGAACGCCCTCGTCCGCGGCATGAAGAAGGGCGTCGAGGCCGTTGCCGCCGAGATCGACCGCATGGCGACCCCCATCAGCACGACCCAGGATGTCACCAATGTCGCCACCATCTCCGGCAACAACGACCCCGAGGTCGGCCGGCTCATGGGCGAGGCCTTCAGCAAGGTCGGCAAGGACGGCGTCATCACCATCGAGGAGGGCAAGAGCCTCGAGTCGCTCGTCAAGGTCGTCGAGGGCATGCAGTTCGATCGCGGCTTCCTCTCGCCCAACTTCGTCACCAACCCCGACGAGATGAAGGCCGAGTTCGAGAAGTGCCTCGTGCTGGTTCACGAGGACAAGATCGACTCGATCAGCAAGCTCGTCCCGCTCCTCGAGAAGGTCATGGAGGCCAAGAAGCCCCTGCTGATCATCGCCGAGGATGTCACGGGCGAGGCGCTCAGCACGCTGGTGATCAACAAGCTCCGCGGCACGCTCCAGGTCTGCGCCGTCAAGGCTCCGGGCTACGGCGACCGCCGCAAGGCCATGCTCCAGGACATCGCCGTCCTCACCGGCGCCGACCCGATCATGAAGGACCTCGGCACGCAGCTCGACACCGTCGAGATCGGCCAGCTCGGGATGGCGAAGAAGATCGTCGTCGACAACGACAACACGACCATCGTCCAGGGCGCCGGCGACCGCAAGGACATCGACGCCCGCGTCGAGCAGATCCGCCGGGAGATCGAGAACGCCACGAGCGACTACGACCGCGAGAAGCTCGAGGAGCGGCTGGCGAAGCTGACCAAGGGCGTCGCGACGATCGAGATCGGCGCGGCGAGCGAGGCCGAGCTCAAGGAGAAGAAGGACCGCGTCGAGGACGCCAAGCACGCCACGCGCGCCGCGCTCGACGAGGGCATCGTCCCCGGCGGCGGGGTCAGCTTCCTCCGCGCCCGCGCCGCGATCGAAGCCACCCGCGAGTGGAAGGCCGTCTTCGGCAAGGCCGACGAGGTCTCCGCGGACGAGATCGGCCACGCCAAGTACGACCTGGCCGCCGGCCTGAATGTCGTCTACAACGCGCTCGAGGTCCCGCTGAAGACCATCGCCGAGAACGCCGGCGCCAAGGGCTCGGTCGTCGTCGCCAAGGTCGAGGAGCTCACGGGCAACCAGGGCTACAACGCGCTCACCGGCGCGTACGAGGACCTCGTCAAGGCCGGCGTCATCACGCCCGCCAAGGTCGACCGCCTCGCGCTCCAGAACGCCGCGAGCGTCGCGACCATCCTGCTCACCGCCGACTGCATCATCACCAGCAAGCCCGAGCCGAAGGACGCGGCCCCGGCCGGCGCCGGCGGCGGCATGGACCCCATGGGCGGCATGGGTGGAATGGGCGGCATGCCGGGCATGGGCGGGATGGGGTTCTGAACCACTGATCAGGAGCAAGGAAGTTGCTAGCACAGAGTGAGCCAGCTCAAGACTTGTCACTCCATTTGACATGGGCGGCTGTCTTGGTTGTTGGGTTGGTAGCCGCCTCGTTTGCGTTGCGAAAGCCAACGGAGCTTCTGCTGAGAAGAGACTCGAACCCGAGCACTCGTCGGCCAGTCGTGATGTACGTCGTGCTCCCGATCGTTGCGGCACTGATGCTTTTGTTCGTTATCGCTGGCGCAAGTCTCGAACTGCTCGCGCCCTCTGTTGTGTCGACACTCTTTGCGGTGATCATCGGCAGCGCACTGCCGGGAGTGGCGGCAGGGCTTGGGCACAGAGGACCCAGTACAGAACCTTCTAACGAAGATATTGAGAAGGACTCGCTGAAATAGCGAGTGCTAGGAGCAATTACAATGGCAGTCAAACCACTCGAAGACCGCGTCCTTGTCAAGCCGCAGGACCCGGAGACCAAGACCGCGTCGGGGCTGTTCCTGCCCGAGTCCAGCAAGGAGAAGCCGATCCAGGGGACGGTCGTCTCGACCGGGCCGGGCAAGCGGCTGGACAACGGGCAGACCGCGAAGCTGCAGGTGAAGAAGGGCGACACGGTCGTCTACAGCCGATACGCGGGCAGCGAGGTCGAGATCAAGGGCGTCAAGCACCTGATCATGCGCGAGAGCGAGCTGCTCGGCGTCATCGAGGGCTGAACCCGGCGATGCTCTCCGCTCTGCGCGACAACCTGCGCCGGCTTGCTCCGGAACGGCCCCGGTCGTCTGACCCGTCGCGCTCGATGCGTGGCGAGTCCGACGCCACCGATCCGTGGCGGTTGCGCACGCTCGTCGACGGCAAGGAGACCGAGTACCGGTTCTTCTTCGTCTGCGGCTTCGGCAAGAGCGGGACCAACTGGCTCAGCAACCTCTTGAACCTGCACCCCGCGGTGAGCTGCCGGGGTGAGTTCATGTTCAACTTCCTGACCGATGCCCTGGAGAAGTTCACAGAGCCGCGGCACCAGCTGGGGTTTCATGAGCCGTACCGGACGGTGGCGAACGAGAGCATGCAGGAGCTCGTCCGCCGGGTGATGCTGTGCATGCTGCAGGATCGACCGGCGGCAACGGTGCTGGGCGACCGCTCGCCGAGAGGGCTGGCCGAGGTGTTGCCGGGGGCGCCGACGATCTGGCTGGTGCGCGACGGGCGTGATGTGGTGGTGAGCTACACCTATCACTATCTTCGTCTGAGGCCGAGCTTCACCATCGCGCACTGGGGCGAGGGCATCCGAGACTTCTTTATGCCGTACGCCGAGCGCTTCCACGCGAGCCCGCCCGAGTCGTGCTACGAGACGGCACGGGACCTGCTGAGCCAGCAGCGGTGGGTGGGGTTTGTCGCGCAGCAGTGGGCCAAGCGGCTCGAGCAGGATCTGGAGGCGAGAGAGAGCTATCCAGCGCCCCTGCTCGAGCTGCGGTACGAGAAGTTGCACGCCGATACGCCGGGCGAGCTGAAGCGCATGCTCGAGTTCCTCGGGCTGGACGCGGCCGAGGCGGCGTCCATCGGCTCGGGCGTGCGCACCGCGCCGGGCTTCGAAGCGGAGAACCCGGCCGACTTCTTCCGCAAGGGCGCGGTGGGGGACTGGCGGAACTACGACACGCCCGCGTTCCGCGAGGCGTTCGAGGAGTACGCGGGAAAGGCCGCCGACCTCGCGGGGTACGGCGGGTGGGAATCGGCGGCCTAGCCGCGATAGAAAGCACCGAGCGCCGGGCACGCCGGCGAGAAGGACACGGAGATAGCCATGGGTCAGAAGCAGCTGATGTTCGATGACGCGGCCCTCGCCGAGCTCAAGAAGGGCGTGGACCGTCTGGCCGACGCCGTCAAGGTGACGATGGGCCCGAGCGGCCGGCATGTCGTGATCGACAAATCGTTCGGCGGACCGAGCGTGACCAAGGACGGCGTGTCTGTGGCGAAGGAAGTCGAGCTGGCCGAGCCCTTCCAGAGCATGGGCGCGAAGATGGTGCACCAGGTCGCGAAGAAGACGGCCGACAAGGCCGGGGACGGCACGACCGCGGCGACCGTGCTGGCGCAGGCGATCTTCTCGGAAGGCCTGCGGCATGTGACCGCGGGTGCGAACCCGGTGCAACTCCAGCGGGGCATCAACGCCGCCGCCGAGGCCGCCGCCGCCGCCATCGACAAGCTCGCCACGCCCTGCAAGGGCAAGGCCGACTACAAGAAGATCGCGACCGTCTCGGCCAACCACGATGCCGAGATCGGCGAGCTGATCGCCGAGGCGATCTCGAAGGTCGGCGCCGACGGCGTCGTCGAGATCGAGGACGGCAAGAGCGCCGACACCACCCTGGACTTCGTCGAGGGCATGCAGTTCGACAAGGGCTACCTCTCGCCCTACTTCCTGACGGATCCCAAGACCGCCGAGGCCGTGCTCGAGGACGCCCTGATCCTGATCTACGAGAAGAAGATCGCGAACATGGCGGACCTGCTGCCGCTGCTGAACAAGGTCGCCGGCGGCAGCAAGCCCCTGCTGATCATCGCCGAGGATGTCGAGAACGAAGCCCTCGCGACGCTGGTCATCAACCGCCTCCGCGGCACGCTCAAGATCTGTGCCGTCAAGGCCCCCGGCTTCGGCGACCGCCGGAAGCAGATGCTCGGCGATATCGCCGTGCTCACCGGCGGGACCTTCTTCAGCGAGGACCTGGGGCGGTCGATCGAGTCGATCGAGCTCTCCGAGCTCGGCAAGGCGAAGAAGATCGTCGTCACGAAGGACGACACCACGATCATCCAGGGCGCCGGCAAGAAGTCCGATGTTCAGGCCCGCGTGGCGCAGATCGAGGCGCAGCGTGAGAAGTCGACCAGCGACTACGACAAGGAGAAGCTGGCCGAGCGTCTCGCCAAGCTGACCGGCGGCGTGGCGATCATCCATGTCGGCGGCGCGACCGAGGTCGCCATGAAGGAGCGCAAGGACATGGTCGACGATGCGCTCCACGCCACCCGTGCCGCGGCCAAGGAGGGTTTCGTGCCCGGTGGTGGCGTCGCGCTGCTCCGCGCCCAGGCCGCCATCGCCGCCGCCGCGAAGAAGGCCGAAGCCGATGAGAAGCTCGGCTTTGAGATCGTCGCGAGCGCCGTCGAGGCCCCGCTCCGCCAGATCGCCGAAAACGCCGGCTTCGATGGCGACCTCGCCGTTGAGACCGTCAAGGACGAGACCGGCAACACGGGCCTGAACGCATCGAGCGGCGACTACGAGGACCTGGTCAAGGCCGGCATCATCGACCCGGCCCTGGTCGCCAAGCAGGCCCTGATCAACGCCGCCTCGGTCTCGGGCCTGATGCTCACGACCGATGTGCTGGTGACGGACCTCAAGGAAGACACCGAGGAGGTCGCCGGCGCGACGGCGTGAATTGGGTTTTCTCTGACCTCTGGAAAACTGGAGGCAGAGCCTTATGGACCAGCAGATTGAGAAGCTGTTCAGCTGTGCCTTGGCTGATACCTTTGAAGATGTCGTATTAAGGATGATACGGCACCACCAGGATGCGAACCCGTCACACTACTGCCACGACGGGCAACCGCACCCGGCTGAGTTTGTCCGACAGGTTGAGGACCAGTATCGCTTGTGGCAAGAGCGGGGATTGGCAGCAAGTTCTCGGCCGCTCGTCGAAGTACGTGTGGTTGATGAGCCCGGTGGAACGCCTCGTCACACGAAGCGGTATCAGTGGCAACTGTCGGTATAGTCCGAGGTACATTGGCCCATGCCCGCGACACGTGACTACTACGAGATCCTCGGCGTCGAGAAGTCCGCCGATGCCGACGAGATCAAGCGGGCGTACCGGCGTCTCGCGATGAAGTATCACCCGGACCGCAACCCGGGCGATGCCGAGGCCGAGGCCGCGTTCAAGGAGTGCGCCGAGGCCTACGAGGTTCTCTCCGACCCGCAGAAGAAGCAGGTGTACGACCAGTACGGCCACGAGGGACTCCGCGGCCGGGGCGCGGCGACGCACGACTTCAGCCGGATGAATGTCGACGACATCTTCTCGATGTTCAACGACATCTTCGGCGGGGGCGGCGGCTTCGGCGGCACGGCACGCGGCCGCGGCGGCCGGCGCGTCGCCCGCGGGTACGACCTCGAGACCGAGGTCGCCATCGAGCTCAAGGACTGCCTGACCGGCACGACGACGGATGTCGAGTTTACTCGGCTCGATGTCTGCGATACCTGCACGGGCAGCGGCGCAAAGCCGGGCTCCACGCCCGTCCCCTGCGCGACCTGCGGCGGGCAGGGCAAGGTGCAGCAGGCCGGGCTCGGCGGGATGTTCCGCATGGTCACGGCCTGCCCGAACTGCCGGGGCCGGGGCACGATCATCAAGGACAAGTGCGAGAGCTGCCACGGCAAGGGGCGCATCTCCAAGCGGCGCACCCTCGAGGTAAAAGTCCCGGCCGGCATCTCGGATGGGCAGGTCATCCGCATCCAGGGCGAGGGCGAGCCGCCGGCGCCGGAGCTCTCCCCGACCGGCGAGGGCGTCCGGGGCGATCTGCATGTCGTGGTGCGTGTGAAGCAGCACGAGCTGTACGAGCGCGAGGGCGACCATCTGCTGCTGGAGATGCCGATCGGGTTCTCTCAGGCGGCGCTCGGTGCAGAGATCACGGTGCCGACGCTTGAGGGCTCGCACGAATTGAAGGTGCCGGCGGGGACCCAGCACGGATCCATGTTCCGTGTGAGCGGTCAGGGGCTGCCCAACCTGCGCAGCGGCCGGCGTGGTGATCTCGTTGTGCTTGTCAAGGTCGAGATTCCGAAGAAGCTGACCAAGCAGCAGGAGAAGCTGCTGCGCGAATTCGCCGAGACTGAGGACCGGCGCGTTCTGCCTGAATCGCACGGCTTCATGGATCGCATCCGAGATTTTCTGGGCGGCTGATCGGGCCCAGCGGAGACTGTACCGTGTCGAAGAAGAAGCACCACGACGCCGAGCCCGCCGAGACCGTGCACGAGGAGGTGTCCGAGCAGGAGTCGGATCGTGCCGCCGAGCTGGAGGCCCGCCTCGCCGACGCCGAGGCCCGCGCACTGCGAGCGATGGCCGACTTTCAGAACTTCCAGCGTCGCGCGGCGAACAACGAGATTGAAGCGCGCCGGCAGGGTGTGACGGCTGTGGTTATGGCGCTGCTGCCGGTGCTCGACAACTTCGAGCTTGCGCTGCAGCAACGCGAAGCCGGCGGCTCGGTCGAGCAGATCCTCGGCGGAGTCGAGATGGTGAAGGCGGAGCTCTTCCGCGCGCTGGAACTGCAGGGCGTCACACGCATCGATGCCCTGCCGGGTGAAGAGCTGGATCCCGGTCGGCACGAGGCCGTCAGCCAGATGCCCATCGAGGGCGTCGAGCCGGGTCGGGTCGGGCAGGTGTTCCAGTTCGGGTACGCGCTGGGCGATCGCGTCCTCAGGCCGGCGAAGGTCGTCGTCGCGGCCGACGCCCCGACTGACGAGGCAGCCGACGCGTGACGCCGCTGGCGCTCGGCACCGACCTCGTCGAGGTCCAGCGGATCGCGGGTCTGCTGCGCCGGCACGGCGAGAGGTTCCGCGCCCGTTGCTTCACCCCGCGAGAGCGTGCCGACAGCGAACGCTCGGGCGACGGGCGGGCTCCGGAGCGGTACGCCGCCCGTTTCGCCGCCAAGGAGGCCGTCGCCAAGGCGCTCGGCACCGGCGTCTCCGGTGGCATCGCCTGGACGGACATCGAAGTCGAGCTCGGCGAGAAGGGCGAGCCGAGCATCCGGCTGCACGAGCACGCCGCGCGGCGCGCCCACGAACTCGGCATCAGGGCCTGGCTCTGCTCGATCACGCACACCGAATCGCTTGCTTCCGCGACGGCCATCGGTCTCGGCTAGCGTTCAGCCGTCGCGTTCGTCGAGGATGGGACGGAGTTCCGCGGCATACCAGTCCAGCCAGGCGTGCGCGTCGTAGCCGAGCCGTGCTGTCGACTCACCCACCGCGGCGCTGGTCATGTCCACGAGCACCCGGTGGACCTGTGTGCGGTACTCCCAGACCACAGCGTCCATCACGCGCAGCACCGTGCCGCTAGAAACAACACCGATCGTCGGCTGGAACCCGACGGCGTTGTTGGCGACGACCGGCGTGAGGTCCTGCACGAAGGCCTGCTGCGTGCCGACGACGATCTGCGCGAGCGCTCCGGTCCGTACATCGTCGCCGCCCCGACGCGGCTGCGCCTGCGCCTGCACCAGCTGCGGCACCGCCCGAAGCAGATCGAAGGCGCGAACGAGTTCCGCCGCCGAGACCGCGATCTCGTCCTGCGGGGACTTGAGCCCCTCGCTCAGCACCACCTGCACGCCGTGGGCCGGCTCGGTATCGCCGACGCGCTCGATCAGACGGGCACTCGCGTGCGCTCGAAGTTCCTCGTCCTCATCGAAGACGGCGACCCACGCGAGCACCGTATCGCCGTCCTCCGAGGCGAGATCCGCGTAGCGGTCCAGCAGCGAACGCCGCAGCGCGACAGGCTCATCGGCGAACAACCCGAGCAGGATCTCGGCCGTGCGTGTATCGGCCAGGATCGGATCGAGCTCCGCCCAGCCCTGCTCGTGCATCTGCGTGTTCCGCGTCCGCTTGAAGAAGGTCGAGAAGATCCGTCGTGCCTCGCGTTCCAATTCGGCCAGTGGAGTCAGCGCGGACAAGGCGTGTTGCGCCTCCGGCGCGTCCTCGGGTTGTCCCGAGGCAGCGACGCTCCCGGCCGTGATGCAGGAACCAACGAGTGCGAACAGGATCCAAGGCGTCCGGCGGGATGGCTGGAGAGGCATGGTCGGCTCCCTTCAACTCCTCCGGACGCCGATCTGCGCGCCTGGTTCCCAACTGGTCGGTTCCCGGATCCCCAACGCTCAGTTCAGACCGACAACAGCGGTCTCGGTCGGCAGGGCGGCGGCGGCCAGCGTGGCGGCCTGACGGGAATCGAACCGTCCCGATCGCACCGCGAAGAGGGTCCGGCTGCCCCGCTGTACGGGTTGCACCGTCGGCGCCGGGAGACCCTCGCGCCGCAGCAGCAGCGTGACGGCCTGCTGGTGACGGGCGGCCCGTGCCTCGGTGGAGAACGAGCCAAACTGGATCGTGTACCCCCCGGCTGTGAGTGAAGCCGCATTCGCCGCCGCCGCGGGCCCAGCGACCCGTTCGAGGGCAGCGGCCTCGGCGGTGTTGCCCGTCGCGCGGTGCGACACCGCCGCGTAGTGCGCCGCCCAGACACGATCGGTGCCAGTCAGCAGGTCGCTGGCATCCGTCAGCATGCGGGCGGCGCGTTCGTGGTCGCCTCGCTGCTGTTCGATCAGTCCCAGGGTGGCCATCGCCGTGCCACGGACGCGCCGGTCACGGGATGAGAGCAACGGGCTGAGCGTGCGTTCCGCTTCGCCTGCCTTGCCCAGTTGCTGCTCCGCCAGCCCCTGGACGAGCCGGCTCGACTCCGAAGGTGGCGTCGCGCGACGCGCCAGGTCTTCGGCTCGCTGGTACTCACCCGCCCGGTAAGCCGCCATCGCCGGATCCCCGGACCCACCCGCACCAAGGCCAAGGGACGAGCCGGAAGATCGACACCCCGGGCCCAGGGTGCACCCGCCGAGCGCCACGGCGAGGACGACGACGCGAGACAGCGACCGAGGTGCACACGCGAGAGGTTCGGTTCTCTTCATGGGTCTACAGTCGGCTCAGCCCGGTCAGAATCCGTAGACTTCCGCGATCTGCCGAGCGTCGCCGCCTCCTGAGCCCGGGCCTGGGAGCGGCCGGGGGTTCGCTGCATGAGTGTACACTGGCCGATCCTCCGATCGCTGCTCCGCCGGGCAAGCCGGGTCGTCGCCGTGGACGATCGCCGGGAATACCGGGGCATCGATATCGTCGTCGCCGCCATGCATGTCGCGGCGGAGATTGAGCGACGCAGCGCCACCCCGCATGTCGGGCTCCTGCTGCCGACCAGCGGGGCGTTCCCGATCGCGGCTCTGGCATCGTGGATGCTCGGCCGGGTCATCGTCCCGCTGAACTATCTGCTCAAGCGCGAGGAACTCGCGTATGTGATCCGCCACTGCGAGACGGACGCCGTCGTGACCGTGGGGCCCATGCTCGAGTATCTCGGCTACGAACCCGAGGGCGTCGATCTCATCCGGCTCGATCAGGTCCACTTTCGTGCTGTGCCGGACCTCCGCTGGCCGGCGCTCGCCGACGATGACGATCTGGCCATGCTCCTCTACACCTCCGGTACCACCGGCCTGCCCAAGGGGGTCATGCTCACCCACGGCAACCTGAGCGCCAACATCCGGCAGGGCATCCGCGGCATGCGCGTCACCGACCGTGATGTCTTCCTCGGCGTGCTCCCGCAGTTCCACAGCTTCGGCGTGACAGCCCTCACCCTCACACCGCTGACCGTCGGCGGACGGGTCGTCTTCACCGCGCGCTTCAGCGCGAGCCGGATCATCGACCTGATGCGAACGCACCACGCCACGACCTTCGTCGGCATCCCCTCGATGTACAACGCGCTGGCGATGGCGAAGGAGGGCGGCCCCGATGACCTCGCCTCCGTTCGCCTGCTCATCTCCGGCGGCGAACCGCTCCCCGACGCGGTCTTTGAACGATTCGCCGACAAGTTCAAGAAGACGATCTGCGAGGGATACGGCATGACGGAGATGTCGCCCTCGACGCACTGCTGCACACCCGGCACCCACAAGCGGCACTCGGTGGGGCCGCCGCTCCAGGGCGTTGAGCAGCGCATCGTCGATCCCGAGACCGGCGACGACATGGGCGTCAACACCGACGGCGAGCTGCGCATGCGAGGCCCGAACCTCATGCGCGGCTACTTCAAGATGCCAGACGAAACCCGCCGGGCCTTCGACGCCCAGGGCTACCTCCGCACCGGCGATATCGCGCGCATCGACGACGACGGCTATCTCTTCATCACCGGACGGCTCAAGGAGATGATCATCGTCGGCGGAGAGAATGTCTTCCCGCGGGAGGTCGAGGAGGTGCTCGCCAAGCATCCCGCTGTCGCGGCCGCCGGCGTCACCGGTCTTCGAGACCCGATGCGCGGCGAGGTTGTCGTTGCCTTCGTCGAGGCCCAAGACGGGCAGGCCGCCAGACCCGACGAGCTGCGGACCTGGTGCCGCGACAGGCTCGCCGGCTACAAGTGCCCGCGCGAGGTCTTCGTCGTCGAGACGCTCCCCCGGAACCCCACCGGCAAGGTACTCCGGCGGGAGCTGCACACCCTGCTCCCAGAGGACCATGAGGCACGCGGCGCTCTACACTCCTGACCCTTGGACGCCCGATCCCTCACGCCGGAGTGCCGCCACGATGGAGCTGTATGTCGATACCGCCAACCTCGACGAGATCAAGCAGGCCGCCGACCTGGGCGTGCTCGACGGCGTCACCACCAATCCGTCCCTGATTGCCAAGGAGGGCGTCGACTACGGCGACCGTCTCGCGCAGATCTGTGAGGTCGTGCCCGGCCCCGTCTCCGCCGAGGTCATCGCCACGGACTTCGACGGCATGATGCGCGAGGCCGATCAGCGTGCCGCCATCGCGCCGAACATCGTCATCAAGCTCCCATGCACGCCCGACGGGCTCCGCGCGTGCAAGGCCCTGGCCGACCGCGGCGTGCGCACGAACATGACGCTCTGCTTCCAGCCGCTGCAGGCGTGGCTCGTCGCCAAGGCCGGCGCGTTTCTGGTCAGCCCCTTCATCGGCCGCATCGACGACATCGGGCAGGACGGCATGGACCTCATCCACCAGATCCGTCAGGCGTACGACGCGCACGGCTACCAGACGAAGCTCCTCGCCGCGTCCATCCGCCATCCCAAGCACATGCTCGACTGCCTGCTCGCCGGCGCGGATGTTGCGACGGTCCCCTTCTCGGTCATCAAGGGCCTGCTCAAGCACCCGCTCACCGACGCCGGGCTCGAGAAGTTCCTCGCCGACTACGCCAAAGCGTTCGGCTAATCGGGGACTTCGAAGAGCACCTCGACCTCCACCGGCGTACGCAGCGGCAGGGCGACGCTGCCGACCGCTGCGCGTGCGTGCCGGCCGGCGTCGCCGAAGACCCCCGCCAGCAGCTCGCTCGCACCGTTCGCGATCGCCGGCTGTCCGCCGAAGCCAGGATCCGACGCCACCCAGCATCCGACGCGCACGACGCCGATGATCGAGCCACCGGGGCCGATCGCCTCAATCCCCGCCGCGATCGCGTTGAGCGCACACTGCCGGGCGCAGGCGGCCGCCTCCTCCTCGCTGACCGCACTCGGCACGGCACCCTTGGCCATCAGCGAACCGTCGCGGATCGGCAGCTGGCCCGAAACGAACAGCAGCCCACCGGCCCGCCGCGCCGGGACATACGCCGCCATCGGGGGCGTCACGCTCGGCAGGGAGAGCCCCATGGATGCCAGCTTGTGTTCGATATCAGTTCGGTTCATCGTGTGAATTCTCGTACTCACGGGGGGCTCGGCCGTCCCGCTCGGTTGCGAAGCTGGGAAACCGGAGATAATCTATCCGGAACCGAGGCGTCCCGAGCGGCGCATCGGATACAGATCGAGCGGTGTTCCCCGGGGCTCCGATTCGGTCGATGGTGTGCGGCACAGGCGCCGGGCTGGGCATACACAATGCTCTCATGCCGGGCGAGACCCGCCCAGATGCGATGGTCCGACCCAGTTCGGCCTCCCACGCACGCCGACAACCCGAAAGCCCCGCGAGGCGCGGCCCGTCCGGATGACGGCTGTGCCGCACGCGGGCGCGTCGCCGTGAGCCCTGTTGTTCACTCGGGCGACGAGCATCGGATGGCGGGCACATGCTCCGTTGAGCGCCCGCCGCAGTTGGCGTGACCCCTCCGCACTCGCGATCGCGGGCGGGTCATCAGACAAATGGGAGGTTCTTCCATGAACACTCGCAAGCATCGCGGCTTTACGCTGATCGAGCTCCTGGTGGTCATCGCGATCATCGCCCTGCTCATCGGCATCCTCCTGCCGGCGCTGGGCAAGGCCCGCCGCTCGGCCCAGCAGCTCAAGGACTCGACCCAGGTCCGCGGCGTGCTGCAGGCGCTCGTCCTGCACGCCCAGGACAACGACGACGAGTACCCGCTGCCCAGCAAGCTCGACCGCAACGACTTCACCATCAACCTCGCCCCCACGGGCGACCGCAACCGGGAGAAGGACATCACGGGCCAGATCATGGCCGTCCTTGTCCAGAGCGGATCGATCACGCCCGAGCTGCTCGTTAGCCCGGTCGAGCAGAACCCGGGCATCGAGGCGTACGACGAGTACCAGATCACCGAGCCCGAAGCCGCGACCGGTGCCGAGCCGGAGCGGGCGTTGTGGGACCCGGCGATGCGCGGCAGCCCCGACCCCGCCGAGGGCGAGGGCCTGAATATCACCTACGGCAGCAACGACGAGACCGGCAACACCTCCTACGCCCACACCCTGCCCTTCGGCCGGCAGACCGGCAAGTGGTCCAACACCTTCTCCGCGGCCGAGCCCGTCCTCGCCAACCGCGGCCCCGTCTACCAGGCGGTCGGCACCGGCGAGGCGCTCACCTGGCAGCTCGAGCTTGAGAACGCCGCTGCCGGCCAGTCGTTCACCCTGCTGATCCACGGCGGGCGGAACACCTGGGAGGGCAATGTCGGCTACAACGACAACCATGTCGACTTCGAGCAGAGCCCGACGCCGGACGGCGCGTCGGCCCTGCAGATCACCGGCGGCACCGGCGGCGGGCAGGCCTTCACCCGCAACGACAACATCTTCATGATGGAGTCGGACACGACCGGCGATCTGGTCGGCTCCCAGGCCTTCGACGCCGGCGTTGACGAGATCCCTTACGAGAACACCGGCATCAACGACATCTTCGGGCAGCGCAACGCCTTCCTGAAGATCGCCGCCAACGCGACCGACAGCGATGTCGGCGTCTGGCAGGACTGATCCCGGACTGACCTGATCACTCGCGTGGGGCTCCCGGTGACAGCCGGGGGCCCCGGCTTTGCGCCGACCCTGGCCCCGCTCCCGGAGAACCGGCATGCACCCATCCCGCCGCCCCGCGTTCACGCTGATCGAGCTCCTCGTCGTCATCGCGATCATCGCGCTGCTCATCGGCATCCTGCTGCCCGCCCTCGCCGGCGCCCGCAACAACGCGCGCAAGCTCAAGGACGCCGCACAGATCCGAAGCATCCTCCAGGGCTTCGAGAACTGGGCCCCCGACAACGACAGCCGGTACCCGCTGCCAAGTGTGGTGGATGCTTCAGGCACAACGATCGATGTTCCAGCAGATAGGGCGCTCGAGAAGGACAACACCGGCAACATCTTCAGCCTGATGATCGCCGCCGAGCTCGTGCAGGCGGCCGACTTCATCAGCCCGGTCGAGACCAACGACCAGGTCGAGGAGTACACGACCTACAACACCAGCAACCCCGACGCCGAGAACCCGGAGTTTGCGCTCTGGGATCCCGGATTCGCGGGCGTGACGGCCGAGACCGGCACCGCCGGCGGTGACATCCGCACCAGCGAGCTGGGCAACAACTCCTACGCCCACCTCGCCCCCTTCGGTGCGCGGCGCACCAAGTGGCAGACCGGCGGCGGCGCGGGCCTTGCGCTCGTCAGCAACCGGGGCACGATCTATCAAGGCGACGCCGTCAGCGGCTGGCGCATCGCCACCACCGGCATCGGCGCCAACGGCGGGCAGTCCAATACCCTGCTCTTCTACACGCCGGACAACGAGTGGTCGGGCAATGTGGGCTACGCCGACAGCAGCGTGAACTTCGAGAACCAGGCCGACCCCGACGGGCTGCGCATCGCCGTCGCGTCGGGCGACGAGACCGGGCGGGACAACATCTTCGTCAACGAGGACGAGGCCAGCTCGAACGGCGCCCCGTCGAACCGGCTCCGGCCGGATCAGGGCACCAACTCGTACCTCCGGCCGTGGTACAACATCAGCGGCACGGGCGACTCGTTCCGCGCCACGCCGTGGGACATCACCGACCGCCCCGCCGGCCAGGGCGGCGGCGACTGACGCCCACGCCGCTGCTGATCACCTGACATCCAGCCCGCGCACGAATTCGTCGAGCGCCCGCTGCAGTTCCCGACGCTCCTGTTCGGCCCCCGCCCGCTGCGTCCGGAGCGCCTCGAGCCTGTCCTCGCTCTCCTCGAGCTGGCGGAGGTACCGGCTGTAGAGGCTGTCCTGCCGGTTCACGGCGCCCATGAGGTTGCGGATGCGGTTCTGATCCTGCGTGATCGCGTTGATGTCCCGGTCCAGATTCGCGAGGCGCGCTTCGACGCGCTCGACCTCCGCCCGGCGGGAGGCGTACTCGCGCATCGCCGCGAGCACGGCGTCGGACGCGGCGCCGCGCCGGTGCTGCTCGATCACCCATTCGAGATCCGCACCGGTCAGCCCGACCGTCGAGTCCACGGTTCTCGACTGCGTGACGGCCAGCGTGGCCGCGCCGCTCGCGGGGAGCTCGACCTCAAAGCGGTAGAGCCCCGGCGCGACCTCGTACGGCTTCGGGGCATCGCCCGAGGAATCCAGGTCCCAGCCGTCGTACCGCTGCAGCTCGACGATCACGGTTCGGCCGCGCGACTCGTCCTGGCTCGTCAGCTCGACGGTCTGGGTGATCTCCTCGGCCGAGGTGCGGATGAAGACACCGTCGCGGATCACCAGATTCGTGATGGCGCTGCGTGTCTCGCTCTTGCGCTCCGCCGTCAGGTCGAGATCGACGCCAAACGCGAGCAGGCGGTCGTCGCCCGGGCCGACATACCCGATCTGGGCGTCACCGGCGAACGCGGAGCCGTCGTAGACGCTGATGGGCCCCGGCATCAGCTTCAGGCCCGAGGTGTTCGTGATCTCGGCGCCGAGCATGGGATGCCCGGCGTCGCCCGCGGAGCTGATCGAGACGCGCCGGCCTGTGATCTCCGCGGCCGCGATCGGCAGCATCGCCGACTGCTGCCGACCGATCGAGACCGGGTCCGAGAGACGGTAGAAGAAGACCTCGCCCGTCTGCCCGGTTGCGGCCGCGCTGACCATGGACTGCCGCATGATCTCGGCCCCAGCTTCGGCCGCGGCGGCCGGAGCAGGGGCAAAGTGGCTCACATCGGCGTAGGCGAGCGCACGCTCATCGGCAACGCGCTCGCGCGCCAACCCGGCGCGTCCCGATTGCCCAGCAGCGAGCGTTGCGCCGCCCCCGAACGCCCGTCCCGCGACCGCCAGATCGAACGGAACCGGAAGCTCCGGTCGCGGCACGAAGAGCGGCTGGGACAGGTCCATCTGGAACCCGACGGGCCGACCCGCAACCAGGGACAGCGTGATGCCCTCCCAGTCCGAATCGGTCGTGTTCTCCACGATCGCCCACCCCTGCAGGCCGATCGGGTCGTCGGCCTCCTCGGGCAGGATGATCCGGTAGCTGGTCTTCCAGACCGGCGCCTCCTGCACATACGACGCCCGCACCCGCCTCGCGCCCGACCCGCGGAGCTCGATCTGCAGCGACCGGCTCTGCTCGGTGCGCTGCTCCGCGAGGGCGAGCAGCAGGGCATCCAGGTCCTCGCGCAGGTCCGGATCGTCGAGCACCAGCGACCGGATGTCCTGCTCGGTCACCGTGCGCACGCCGGAGGCGGTCAGCACGCTCAGGCGGTGCGTCACCAGAATCGAGTCCTGTCCCGGCACGGGCTGGGAGACGGCGTCTGTGCCGAGGATTCGGCCGTTGATGGTCGAATCGGTCGTTTCGATCGTCACGCTGGCGCCGCGGAACGAACCGAGCAGGTTCGTCAGCGTGATCTCGGAGACATCCTCGATGCCGAGGGCCTCCATCAATCGGCGGACAGGCTCGTCAGCGGTGTAGGTGACAGCGCCGACACGCCCGCCGTCGAGGTCCATCACGACCAGCGACTTGAGCAGGTCGTTGATCTGGTCCGCGGTGGCGTTGAGGGTGACCGTGGAATCGCCGGTCACCGTGCCGCCGCGTTCGAACGACCCGACGCCCGATCGGTAGAGCGTTACGGCGGTGACGGGCAGTTCATCGTTCGCCTGCGCACCGGCCGGCAGCCCGGCGAGGGTCATCAGGACAACGGGCAGGACTCGGGTTCTCGTGGCGAGCATGGTGTGCCTCCTGTGCGTGGGCGCGACCGAGGGTCTGACCGGATCGCATGGTACCGCGCCCCTTCGGACGGCCCCGTCCCTGTCCCGGTTCGCGCCGTCGCCGAATCGGTGGGTTAGGATCGATCATGCCCTCACTGCCCGTGCTCCAGGACCATCCCGCCCCCTCGGAGGAATCGCTGCGATCACTCTCGAGGGATCTGGCGAACGCGGTGCAGGGTGAGGTGCGGTTCGGTGCGCACGACCGCATGCTGTACGCCACCGACGCGTCCATCTACCAGATGGAGCCGCTGGGCGTGGTCGTGCCGGCCTCCCCGGAGGACGCGGAGGCGGCGGTGCGGTTCTGTGCGGGTCGGCATCTCCCGATGCTCCCCCGAGGAGGCGGCACGAGCCTGGCCGGGCAATGCGTCAACCGCGCGGTCGTGATCGACCTGTCGGCCCACGCCCGAGCGGTGCGGTCGGTGGATGTGCCCGGTCGTTCGTGCGAGGTCGATGCGGGCATCACGATCGATGCGCTCAACCGCCACCTGGCGCCCACCGGGCTGCTGTTCGCCCCGGATCCCTCGACCGTTCGGCAGGCGACCATCGGTGGGTGCATCGGCAACAACGCGGCCGGCACGCGTTCGATCCGATACGGCCGCACCGCCGAAAACCTGCTCGGCGTCGACGCGATCCTGCCCACTGGCCTCCGCGTCTGGTTCGACGAGGGCGCTGCCACGCGAGACCCGGTCGCCAAACGCCTGACCGCCGAGGTCGTCGACATCGTCAAACGCCATGAACGCCTCATCCGCGAGCGGTTCCCCACGACGCTGCGGCGCAACGCCGGCTACGCGCTGGACATGATCCTGCAGCAGATGGATCGGCCGGGTCACCCGTTCGAGACCGTCAACCTGGCGCACCTGCTCTGCGGCTCGGAGGGCACGCTCGCGTTCACCGCCGGCGCAAGGCTGCTGCTCCATCCCGTGCCGCGTGCCCGAGGGCTCGCGGTGCTGGGCTTCGACTCGCTCGAGGCGGCGATCGAGATGGTCGAGCCGTTGCTCGCTGTGAACCCCGGCGCGGTCGAGCTGCTCGACGACATGGTGCTGTCGACGGCGCGCCAGAACATCGAGTACCGCTCGTATGTCGACCTGATGCCGACGCCGGCGGGCGGCGAGCTGCGAGCCGTGCTCTATATCGAGGTGCTCGAAGACACCGACGAAGCGGCTCTGCAGACCGAGCAGCACATCCGGCGGATCGCGGGCGACACGGCCATGTCGTTCTACACCGAGCCGCGCGCGATGCTGCAGGCGCTCAAGCTGCGCCAGGCTGGCGAGCCGCTGCTCCACGCGATCCCGGGTGAGCGCAAGCCGCTCGGCTTCGTGGAAGACAACGCCGTCCCGGTCGGCCGGCTCGTCGAGTTCGTCCGCGAGTTCAAGCGGATCGTTGCCGATCACGGCACGCAGGCGGCGTTCTACGCGCACGCGTCCGTCGGGGTGCTGCATGTCCGGCCGCTCCTGAGCCTCCGGCTCGCCGAGGACCGCGAGGCGGTCCTAGATATCGCCGAACGCGTCGCCGAGCTCGCTCGCTCGCTGGGCGGCGTCATGTCCGGCGAGCACGGCGACGGTCGCGCCCGCGGCCCGCTGCTGGAGCGCTTCTTTGGTCCCGAGCTCATGGCGGCGTTCCGCGAGGTCAAGGCCGTGTTCGATCCCGACGGCCTGCTCAACCCCGGCAACATCGTCGCGCCTGATCCGTTGCCCTCGATTGTCGAGCGTACCCGTATCCGTCCCGAGGGGCAGGATCTGCCGACACCCGGCGTCGAAACCTACTTCGACTACTCGGATCAGGACGGGTTCGGGCACGCCGTCGAGCGGTGCAACGGCGCGGGTGTCTGTCGGAAGACCTCGGGCGGCACGATGTGCCCGTCGTACATCGCCACGCTCGACGAGCGGCACTCGACCCGAGGCCGCGGGAACGCGCTCCGTCTCGCGATCACGGGACAGCTCGGCGGTGGTGCGCCCTCCTGGAACGACCCGGACACGATCGAGACGCTCGACCTCTGTCTGAGCTGCAAGGCCTGCAAGTCGGAGTGCCCGAGCAATGTCGACATCGCCCGGCTTAAGGCGGAGTACACCGCGCAGCGGTTCCGAGCGGACGGTGGGGCGCCCCTCCGGGCCAGGCTCTTCGGCGGGGTCCGCACGCTCAATCGGCTGGGCTCGTTGACGCCTCGACTGGCGAATGCAACGAATCGCCTGCCGCCGGTGCGGGCGATCATCAACCGTGTGATGCGGCTCGCGCCTGATCGTTCGCTGCCGGCCTTTGAGAAACCGCTCGGACGCCGACTCGGCCCGCCTCCCCCGGCCGACCCGGCGATGCGAACGCTGCTGCTCTACGGCGACTGCTTCAGCACCTACAACGAAACGGCGATCGGGGTCGACACGGTTCGTCTGCTCGGCGCATTCGGCTACCGTGTGGTGTTCATCGATGCCGGCTGCTGTGCGAGGGCGATGATCTCGACCGGTCTGCTCGATCAGGCCCGGCGGGAGATCGAGCGGGCGGTTCCGAAGCTCCGTCGCGCGATGGAGCAGGAGAACTCGGCCGGGCTCATCGTCATCGAGCCGTCGTGCCTCTCGGCGATCCGCGACGACTGGCTCGAACTGCGCAGCGGTGCGTCGCTCGACGATCGGCGCTGGCTGGCCGAGCGCGCGTGGTTGCCCGAGCAGTTTCTGGCCGAGCGATGGGATGAGCATCCCAGGCGGCCCAGGTTCGACGCGCCCGAAGGCCGGGTGCTGCTGCACGGCCACTGCCACCAGAAGGCCCTGTGGGGCATCGACAGCTCGGCGGCGCTGCTCCGGTACGCCTTCGGCGCCGACCGCGTCGAGGCGCTGGACACCGGGTGCTGCGGCATGGCCGGCTCGTTCGGCTACGACCGCGACAAGTATGACCTGTCGATGCGCATCGGCGAGCTCGGCATCTTCCCGAAGGTGCGCGAAGCGTCTTCAGCTGATGCGGTGCTCGCGCCGGGCACATCGTGTCGGCACCAGATCCTCGACGGGACCGGCCGCCACGCGCTGCACCCCGTCTCGTACCTGGCGTCCCGGTTGGAACGGCCGGGGAGTCGGTCCGGCGCCTGAGGCTCAGACCGGCATCGGGACGGCGCGCACGAGTTCCTCGGCGATCGACTCCGCGTGGTGCCTGTCCGAGGCAAGCCCCGAATCACGCGGGATCAGGCGGTGAGCCGCGACTTCGACGAAGTGATCAACGATGTCGTCGGTGGTGACATAGTCCCGACCGTCGAGGCGTGCGGCGGCCCGTGCGACCCTGGCGAGCGCCAGCGCCCCACGCGTGCTCAGACCCGTGGCGAGCTCGGGTCGGCGACGGCTCTCGTGCGCCAGCGCGCGGATGTACTGCGCCAGCTGAGGATCGAGCCGGGTCCGTTCGGTGTCCGCCTGGAGCTCGCGCACCGTCTGCAGCGAGACAGCGGGCTGCACATCCACCGCGCCGTGCGCTCCGGGGTCGCTCAGCAGCACCTGCACCTCGGTGGCTTCGTCCGGGTAGCCCACGGCCGTGCGGATGAGGAACCGGTCGAGCTGGCTTTCCGGGAGCGGGTAGGCGCCGTGGTAGTCCGCCGGGTTCTGCGTCGCGATGACGAGGAACGGCTCGTCGAGACGGTGTGTTGTCCCGTCAACCGAGACCGCGTTCTCGTTCATCGCTTCGAGCAGCGCGCTCTGCGTGCGGGGCGGGGCGCGGTTGATCTCGTCGGCGATCACGACATTCGCGAACACGGGCCCCGGCACGAAGCGGAACTCCCCGGTGTTCTGGTCGAACACGCTCACCCCGATGATGTCCGCCGGGAGCAGATCGGAGGTCATCTGGATGCGGCGGAACTCGCCGCCGATGGCTCGCGCCGCCGCGGAAGCGAGAACCGTCTTCCCGACGCCGGGTACATCCTCGAGCAGCAGGTGGCCACGGGCCAGGACACAGCAGAGCAGCCGGTCGATGGCGCTGGAGGATCCCAGGAACACGCGGCCGATAGCCTCTCGAATGGCAATGATGGTCTCTTCCATGGATCCGTCCGGCTGGCGGTGAGCGGTGCCCGCGAGTATAAGATGCCAGTTTGGGCGGGGCAGTGTCTGCTCGCGATCGTCCATCACCAGCGTGAGCCGAGATGCCGATCACAGGACCACAGCCGCCTGAGCGTTCGCCGAACCTTGCGCTGATCCTCTCCGGACCCCTCCCCTGCATCGGCTGCGGGTACGACCTCTCCGGGCTCTCGATCACCGCGCGATGCCCGGAGTGCGGCATCGATGTCCGCGCGACGCTTGTCACGGCCGTCGACCCGGAGGGCGCGACGCTCGAGCCCCTGACCTCGCCGAGGCTCACCGCCTACGGGCTCGTCGGGCTCGCGATCTGCACCACCGCGGCTGCGGCGACGATCTGGACACAGCGCGGGGCGGACCTTCTCTGTGTCTTGCAGGGACACCGGTGCATCTGGCCCGGGACCGGTGTCATCGCGGGAGGCATGGTCTCGGCGGGGGCTGTCTGCTCGCTGGTGCTCGTTCGGCCGGTTCGAGGCACTCGAGTGCATAGCGCAGTCCGATCCGCTCTGGGCTCCGCGTGTCTGCTCGCTGCAGGCTGGCGCATCTACCGTCTGCACGCCACCGCCGACCCGATCCGTCTCCCGCCCTACATCGATCTCCACCGCGTGCCGACGGATCGCGTGATCGAACGGCTCATCATCGGTGCGCTGCTCGCCGCTGGCGTGCTGCTGCTCCGGCGGACAGCTCGGGCCCTCTCGACCCGGTCGTTCCTGCTCCGGCGGGACCACGACAACCGGCAGCGGCTGCTCGCGCTTGCCGCCGCCATCGGGCTCGCCATGATCGGCGACGGCGTGCTGCTGCTCTCGACGCATGCCCCGGGCACCGGCGAGAGCGTCCTCCGGATCGCCGGGTATGTCACCGTCGTGGCGGCCTCGGTGATCCTGACAGCCGGGCTCGTCGCGGCGCTGATCGACACCCTGCGGATCGCCCGATCCCTTGCCAGGCCCGTCCGCCGATATCGCGATCTGACCCGCAAGGAGATTCAAGCCGTGGACCGCAGCGATGGCTGATCCATCGCCCGAAGAGTTCGATGGGATCGTCGAGGCGGTCATTCTCGCGCTGCCGCCGCGGTGGCGCCGGGCCGTCGAGGAGGATGTCCCGGTGATCGTCCAGGACCGACCCTCCCCCGACATGCTCGCCGATCTGGGCCTGCGGGACGACCCGGACGCCGGAGATGAAATCCTGGGGCTCCACACCGGAACGATGCCGACGGAGGCGTCTGTCGATGACCCCGCAGCCGCTCCGACCGTGATCCATGTCTTCCGGATCGGGCTGACCGAATATGTGCGAGCACCGGACGGCACCGTTGATCGGCTGGCGCTGGCGGAGGAGATCCGCACGACGGTCCTGCACGAGCTGGGTCACTATTTCGGGCTCGATGAGGACCACTTGGCCGACCTTGGATACGACTGATCCTGCATCGCCGGGCGGTGGGCTGCGACCCGGGCCCGATTCACCGGTATCGTGAGCGTCAGAGGTGGAGAAACACATGAACCGAATCGTCCGGTATGCGGTTGGAACGCTGGCAGGCCTGTCGCTCCTCGGGGCGCAGGCGGCGGCGGGGCAGTTCCTCAAGAAGTCGGCGGAGGACACGGAGACGGCGGTTGTTGGCCTGATCAAGCTTTCAGGCCAGCTGCAGGAGCGTCCGGGCCCGTTCGACTGGCTCATGAGCGACGCCGCCCCGACCGTGCGAGCCGTTGCCGAGGCCATCCGATCCGCCGGCGAGGACGACTCCTTCCGCGCGATCGTCCTGCAGCTCGAGGATGCGGCCCTGTCCACGACGCAGATCGAGGAGCTCGGCGAGTCGATCCGCGTCGCTCGCGAAGCCGGCCGGGAGGTCGTCGTCGTCGGCGAGGACTTCAGCACCGGCGAGCTGATGCTCGGGGCGTACGCGGACCGGATCATCGCTCAGTCGGGTGCCGGCCTCATGCTGCCCGGGATGTACATGGAGGAGTGGTACCTCCGCGACATGCTCGAGTGGATCGGCGTCGAGCCGAGCTTCGTGCAGGTGGGCGACTACAAGGGCGCGGACGAGGCGTTGACCCGCTCCGAGCCGAGCGACGCGTGGGACGAGAACATCACCCAGCTGCTCGACAGCCTGTACGGCAATCTCCGCTCCGTGATTACCGAAGGCCGGGGCATGACCGATGACCAGCTCGACACCGCGATGGAGCAGGCCTGGCTGGCCTCGGTCGACGAGGGCGTCGGGCTCGGGCTGATCGATGAGGCGGTGAGCCTGAATCACCTGGCCGAGGGACTCGAGGATGATTTCGGGGCCGAGGTCTCCTGGCGGTCGGAACTGGTCGAATCCGAGGGCGGGCTGGACTTGGATCCCTCGAATCCGTTTGCGATCTTCTCGCTCCTGTCGCGGGATCCGCAGACCAAGCCGACGCGGCCCACGATCGCCGTCGTGCACATCGATGGGCCGATCGTCGACGGCGAATCGACCGAGGGCGGGCTCTTCGGCTCGTCATCCGTCGGGAGCCGGACAATCCGGCGGATCGCCGACGAGCTCCGCGAGGACGATCTGGTGCGAGGCGTCGTCATCCGCATCAACTCACCGGGCGGATCGGCGACGGCGAGCGAGGTCATCTGGCAATCGTTCCGGCAGGTCGCCGAGGACAAGCCCGTCTTCGTCAGCGTCGGATCGATGGCGGCCTCGGGCGGCTACTACATCGCCGTCGCGGGTGATCGGATCTTCGTCAACCCGTCCTCCATCGTCGGCTCCATCGGTGTGGTCGGCGGCAAGCTCGCCATGGACGGCCTGTACGGCAAGCTGCGCGTCAATGTCGTCAGCCGGGCCCGCGGACCGATGGCCGACATGTTCGGCCCCGAGGCGTGGACGAGCGCCCAGCGCGAGCAGGTCCGGGATCGCATGCAAGCCGTCTATGACCTGTTCACGAGCCGTGTGACCGCCGGCCGGAAGGGCATCGACCTCGCGGAGACCGCCGAGGGCCGGCTCTTCACCGGCGACAAGGCCGTGGCGCTGCGTATGGCCGACGAGGTCGGCTCGCTCTCGGCCGCCATCGACGCCCTCGCCGAGGAGGTCGGCATCGACTCGTTCGATGTGCTCAACTACCCCGGGCCGCAGAGCCTCGAGTCGCTGTTCAGCCAGTTCTCGTCAGCCGTCACGGCTCCGAGTCTGCGCCTGCCGGTGGGAGCAGCCTCGCTTGAGCCGATGCTGCAGGGGCTCGTCGGTTCCGCGTGGCCGGCCGTCCGGTCGAGGGTTGATGCCGCCATCATGCTCCGCGACGAGCCCGTCACGCTGCTCGAACACCGGGTGCTGCACATCCGGTAAGCGAACGATCCAGCCGCGAGGAACGGCGATCAGACTTCCATGATCTCCTTCGACTTCTCGTCGAAGCGCTGATCGATCTGTCCTTCGTACTTCTTGAGCAGTTCCTGGATCTCGTCCTTCAGCGTCTTCACCTCATCCTCGGGGATGGGATGAGCGCTCTTGGCGAGCGCCTCGGCGTGCTTGTTGGCGTCGCGGCGGGCGTTCCGGATGACGACCTTGGCTTCCTCCGCCATCTTCTTGGCTTTCGCGGCAAGCTGCTTGCGCCGCTCTGTGGACAGCGGCGGGATGTTCAGCCGGATCTGCTTGCCGTCGACGACCGGCGCGAGACCGAGGTCGGACTCTTCGATCGCTTTGCGGATCTCACCGACCGAGCCGCCGTCAAACGGCTTGATGAGGATCTGCGTCGGCTCGGGGGTGCTGATGGCCGCGATCGCCTTCAGGTCGGTGGGGGCCCCGTAATAGTCGACCTTGACGAACTCAACGAGCGCCGTGGACGCCCGTCCGCCGCGGAGCCCCTTGAATTCCTGGTCGAGATAGGTGACGGCCTTCTGCATGTGCTCCTCGGCATCGAGGAGGATGGTGTCCGGATCGGTCATGGATCGTCTCCGTCAGCCCGCCGTGGCGGTTGCGCTCTCGCTGCTGACCAGCGTGCCGATCGGCTCGCCGGACGCAGCCGCCCTGATGTTGCCTGCTTCATCGAACCGGAAGACCCGGATCGGGATGTCTCGCTCTCGGCAGAGGGTGAACGCGGTGGCGTCCATGACGGCCAGCCCTCGCTCGATGACCTCGGAGAAGGACAGCGTGTCGAGCCGCTGCGCACTCGGGTCACGCTTCGGGTCGGCCGTGTAGATCCCGTCGACCTTGGTGGCCTTGAGCAGGATGTCGCACCGCAACTCGGTCGCCCGGAGCGCGGCGCAGGTGTCCGTCGTGAAGAACGGATTGCCCGTTCCGGCGCTGAGCACAACCACGCGGCCTTTTTCGAGGTGACGGATCGCCCGGTTGCGGATGAACGGCTCCGCCACGGAGCGGATCTCGAGCGCGGACATGACCCGGCTGTCGACGCCGATCGATTGGAGCTTCTCCCGAAGCGCCAGCCCGTTGATCACGGTCCCGAGCATGCCCATGTAGTCGGCCGTGGCTTGTTCGATGTCGCCGGAGTCCGCCAGGGTCGCCCCGCGGATGATGTTCCCCCCGCCAACGACCACGGCGATCTGCACGCCCAGCTCGTGGGCCCGGCGGATCTCCTCGGCGATGAACGCGAGCCGCTGGGCGTCGATGCCGAAGCCGGTCGCGGCACTGAACGCCTCGCCGCTGAGCTTCAGCAGCACCCGATGGGGCTGGGGACCTACTGAAAGGTTGGCCACGAGGGGTCTCCACGCCACAGAAGTGCGGCTCAGTGGTACCATAGCCCGGGGTCCGCCCGGATGGCGTGCCCGGATCACCCGGAACGCTCCGCCACGGGGAACCCGCTCCGCGGCGAGGCGTCTGACTCGGGTGATCGCCGGCCTGAGCCCGGGACACACGGAGGTGACCTGTTCGGCTGCGCGAGCCCTTCGTCATGAGTGACGCCGATCCTGGACAATTCGCTGCTGATCCGCGCGCCGCCGATCGGTGGAGCACGATCCGACGATGGCTGGTCCGGTCATCGGTGGGCGCGCTCGTCCTCTCCATGGTTGTTCATGTCGGTCTGCTGGTCCTCGCCGCGCTGCTGGCGTTCGCTTCGGGCCCGGCGGGAGAAGGCTCGCGTGGGCCGGCCGCGATCGAGTTCGCTGTGATGCCCGAGGCCGAGTTCGAGGCACTCGCCGCGGGCGAGCTCTCGATCGATCCACCCTCGGCGAGCGAGCTGCTTGTGAGCGAACTCGCGGAGATCGATGCATCGCTCGAGGCGGATCTCTCCTCGTCGCTTGTTCGGCCGGAGCTCACGCTGCAGCCGACGCTCGGCTCCGGCGGCGGGGATCTCTCGGTCGACGGGGGTGCATCCGGTGGCGGTGCCGTCGGCGGCGGCGCGAGCTTCTTCGGCATCGAGGCCAGAGGCAACCGCTTCGCCTACATCGTCGACGCCTCCGGATCGATGGACCGCGACGGACGGATGGAGGCCACACGGCGCGAGCTTGCCGAGTCCATCACCGAGCTGCTCGACCATGTCGAATTTTTTGTCGTCCTCTACTCCGACGACGCCAGACCGCTTGGCGATCGGCGCGAGTGGACCGACGGTTCTGCCACGGGCAAGCGGTGGGCTCGGGCCAAGATCGCCAGCATCGACCCGCTCGGCGGCACCAACCCGCTGCCGGCCTTCGAAATCGTCATGGCCATCCGTCCGCGACCGGACGCGATCTACTTCATGACCGACGGTGAGTTCGACGACCGCATGGCCGCCCAGATCATCGCGATGAACCGCGAGCGGCCGACGCCGATCCACTGCATCACCTTCGTGACCGACGACGCCGCCGAGCTCATGAAGCGGATCGCCAACGCGTCGGGTGGAACCTACACGCACATTCCTGCCGGTGGACACCCATGAGTCGCGGCCCGGTCGCCCTCGCAGTCGCTGCGTTCTGCGCCGGCTCGTGCAGTGCCCAGAGCACGGTCGAGCTCCGCGGCGGCAGCACCGCTCGGGTCATCATCGAGTCCGTTGATCTCGCGGGGCTGGTCGTCCGCACCGACTTCGGTGTCGAAACGCTGCCGTGGCACCAGATCGGCAGTGTGGACGGACACGACGACCCAAGGCTGGTCGAACTGCTCGAAGCAGGCGAGGCGGCCTGGCGCGGGCTGGCCCGCCTCGAGCGAGGCGATCCGACGGCGGCCGAGGCTCCACTCGAAGAGGCCTTCGCGGTCCTCGGCGGCGGGGATCCGAGCGCGACCGCCGCGGCCGTCGCGGGGGGGCTGCTCCGCTGCAGAGTTCTCCGGGGTGATGTGTTCGGCGCTATCGAGCCGTGGCTCGTGCTGCGTGCCAGCGTGCGGGCCGGCGTCTGGCACGCCGACCGGTCCGCGGGCATGGTCGACCCGGAGTCCGGCCTCGTGCCCTGGCTCTCGCCGAGCCTCTTCGCGGCGTTGCCGCATGGATCGGCGAGCCGACTGCCGGAGGACAAGAGCGTCGCCGGTGCGATCTATGCCGCCGCTGCCGCCTTCGAACGGGGCGACCCGGCCCCGATGCCAGAGCCCGTGGCCGGTGACGCGGGCATGGAGTTGCTTCGCGCGGTCGTGCTGGCCAGGACGGGTGACGAGACCTCGCGTCGTATCGCCCGACGCGAACTCTGGGAGGTGCTCGACGACTCGCGCGACGGCTGGCGAGCCGCCTGGGCGGAGGCCGGCATCGGGTTCTCCCTGCTGCGCGAGAGCCAGTCAGAGCGACCGCGCGCGGTGGCGCACCTGCTCGCGGTGCCCGCCCGCTACTCGGACATCTCGCCGCTGCTCGCCGGCGCCTGTCTGGCGGAGGCCGCGGCCGTGCTTGCCGACGGGGGACGCAGCGAAGACGCCCAGCGACTCGTACGCGACCTGACCGAGCACTTCCCGGGGCATCCCTGCGAGGCCCGCCCGGACATCCAGCGATTGCTTCGGCGTCCGCGGCCGGACGCTCCCGTTCCCCAGCCCGTGAGCGAGACGCCCTCATGACCAGCCCAGCTTCACTCCTCCAGGCCGTTCTTCTGGCCCAGGATGCGCCCGCCGATACCAAGTCGCTCTTCGAGCACATCGCTTCAGGCGGACCGATCGGGTTCATCATTGTGCTGCTTTCCTTCGCGGCCCTCGCGCTGGTGATCGTGCACGCGGTGCAGCTCCGGTTGTCCAAGCTGGCGCCCGAGGAGCAGTTCGCCAAGCTCAGCGACTATCTGGCGAAGCGGCAGCTCGACCAGGCGCGGGCCTACTGCTCCGAGACGAATCAGCCGAGCTTCCTGACCGATGTCATCGGGTCGGCGCTGACGCGATGCGCGCGATCGCCGTTCGGTCTGCTTGAGTTCCGATCCGCGCTGGAAGAAGCGGGCCAGGCCGAGGTCTCCCGTCTCTCGCGGACGACCGAGGGGCTCGCCCTCATCGCCTCCGTGGCCCCGATGCTCGGGCTGCTCGGCACGGTTGTCGGGATGGTGGGAGCGTTCGATCGTCTCGGCTCGTCTGCGGGCGGTTTCGCGCGGCCCGATGAACTCGCCGGCAGCATCTCCGTCGCCCTGATCACCACGGTGCTGGGCCTGGTGGTCGCCATCCCGGTGACGGCGTGCGTCACGCTCTTCCGCAACCGGATCGAGTCCCTTGCCGCCGCTGTGGCCGAGATGACCGAGGAGTTGCTCGGGTATGTCGAGAGCCACCAGGCGTCGAAGGCGACCGGCGCCGCGGCCCCGCCGCCCAGGCCCGCAGGGGCGAACGCGTGAAGCTCGGGCGATCCCATGTCTCCGGGTTCGATCTCACGCCCATGATCGATGTCGTGCTGCTGCTGATCATCTTCTTCCTGGTCACCGCCCAGTTCTCGCGATCGATCCGCGTGCCGATCGAGCTCCCGGAGCAGCCCGGAAGCGACCGACGCGAGGTCGATGAGTCCGGTGCCCTCATCGTCGACCTGCTCGCCGACGGGTCGCTCCGTCTCGAGGGCGAGGTGGTCACGATCGAGGTGTTCCGTTCCATGATGACATCCGCCGTCCGCTCGAGCGATCGCGCGATCGAGGTGCTGATCCGTCCCGACCGCTCGGCCCGAGCCGCAGAACTGAACCGGCTGGCGTCGTTGATGGCGGACGCGGGTGTCGGCTCGTACCGCATCGCCACCACCCCCGGCGCGGAGGCCTCGCGGTGAACTTCACCCGGTCCGAGCGTCAGACCGTCGGACGGCTTCCCCTTATCGGGATGATCGATGTCTTCTTCCTGCTGCTGGTCTATTTCCTGGTCAGCGCCAGCATCACGCCGCATGAGGAGGAGCTCGCCGCGGCGCTCGGCATGGATTCTCAGGACGCCTCCGCGAGCAACCTGGAGCCGCAGATCATCGACATCGCACCTTCAACGGAGCGGGGCGCGCGGTTCATTGTCTCCGGGCAGCAGCTCAGCACGCAGGCGTCGCTCACGGACCTGCTGCGCCGACTGCCGAAGGAACAGGGGGTCTTCGTTCGGGCGAGGGATGATGCACCGGTCTGGGCCGTGGCCGCGGCGCTCCAGGCCGCCGAGGACGCCGGTTTCGAGAAGCTGACCTATGTGGCGCCGGACTAACACCATCACGAGCCTGGTGCTTCTGTGGATCGCTGTATGCGGCGCGGCGGGTGCTGCTGCGCAGCAGACCGACCCACTCGGGTCGTACCTTCGCGAGCGCGGGCTGGACGACCTGTACGCCGAGTATCTCTCCGCCCGTCTGGAGCGCGAAGCCGGCGAGACACGAGTCGCCACCGCCCGCGAGCTGGCGGAGGTCTACATCCGCCTGCTCGAGTCGTCCGACGAAGCGAAGGGGCGTGAACGCTGGGCGTCGCGCGCGTCGACCCTGCTCCGCCTCGTGCCCGAGGCCGACTCGCCCGATCTGCAGATCAATGTCGCCCGCGCGGCGTACATGCAGGCGGAGGCGATCGCCGAGCGTGCCAGGCTTCGGTTGGCGGATCCGGATGAGATCGTCCGCGCTGAACGCATCCTGCGCGACATCGTGCCGCAGCTGGTCTACATCGGTCAGGCCTCGCACCGACGCGCCGAGTTGCTCGAGAATCAGCTCGGCCGGCAGCTCGACCGTGACGACGAGGACCGCGTGACCACCGACCTCGCCGAGGCGCGTCGGCAACGGTCCTTCGCGTTCTATTTCTCGGGCTGGGCGTGCTACTACCTCAGTGTGCTCACGGAGGATCCCGCCTTCGCCGAGCAGGCGCTGCGCCATTTCGGATGGCTCCTGAACGCAGGCAGCGGCGAGCCCGCGTCGATCGAGGGCCTGCAATCCGGCCTGCTGCGCTTCGAGCATGTCGCGAGGTCCGCGGTCGGCGCGGGGCTGGCGTGCGGGCGCACGGGCCGGATCGTCGAGGCCCAAGCGTGGCTCGACGCTGTGGCCCGCGAGACCGCCGTCCCGACCGAGATCCGGGCGCAGATCCCGGCACGCAAGGCGGCCGTCTTCGCGGAGGGCAAGCTTTGGCGTGACCTGGACACCCTCGCGCGACGGAGATTGAGCCCCGAGTCGGGCGAGGCCGATCCCTTGTTCGCCCGGCTTATTGCGGTGCTCGCTCTCGACGAGCTCGCCGGGGCTGGCGGCGGCCGATCGTCGGAGCTCCTGCGTCGGCTCGCCGACGATGCGTTCGGCTCGCTGATTGCCGCCGGTGAGATCGCGCAGGTCGCTGATCTCGCACGGCACTACGGGCCCGATCGAATCCGGGGAGAAGGCTTCGTGCCGAGCTATGTCCGGGGCCTGCTCGCGCTCGATGCGGCCCGCGCCGCCAGAGATGCCGGCGGGAACGAGAACGCCGAGGCCGTGGTCCGAGCTCGCTTCGTCGAAGCGGCCGAGACGCTGCAACGCGCCGTCGATGCGCCCGACGCTGGCGGCTACGCGCGCGAGGCGATCCAGGCGAGGTTCGATGCCGGCGCTGCATGGTTCGAGGCGGGCAGGCCCGCCGACGCGCTGCGTGCGCTCGAGGCCGTCTGGACCGCCGCGGAAGAGGCCGCCCTGCGCGAGCAGGCGCTCTGGCTCGCCGTGGTCGCATTGGACGAGGCCGTCTCGGCGGGCCGCGATGATCTTCGGGCGGATCGTGACCGCGTCGCCGTGCTCTACCTGACGACCTATTCAGCAACCGAACGCGCCTCGCTCTTGGCGATCCGACCCGGCACGGCTGGTCTTCTTACGGCGGAGCAGGCCATCGACATCCTGCTCTCCACGCCCGCCGGCTCGCCCACCTACACCGACGCGCGCCGCAGAGCCGCCGTGTTGCTGTACCGGCAGTACCGGGGAGCCTCGGGGACCGACGCCACGCTGGCCGCCGAGCGGTACATGGTGCTCGCCGAGGAACTGCTGGCGGCGGATCGGGCGGCGCTGCGAGAGCTCAGCGCGTCCGCCGGTCGTGAACTGGCGGAGTCGATCGTGGTCAGCTGCCGTCGCCTCGCCGATGCCGCGCTCGGCGTCGAGCCCCCTTCGGTCGATCGGGCGCGGTTTGCGCTGGAATCGATCGATCGAGTCGCGGCGTTCGCCGGTCTGGACATCGGCGACATCGAGTCGGAGCTGGCGTTCCGTCGGTTGCAGATCGCGCTGATCGAGGACGATCCGCAGGACCGATCGCGCGCGATGCGGTCGCTCGAGACGGCAGGGAGCGACTACCTTCTGATCGCACGCCGGCTGGTGTACAGGGACGCCGTCAACCAATGGCTCGATGCGCCGTCGGCGGCGGGCCGTGCCGAAGCCGTCGTCCGCGCCGGGCTGCCCGTGGCGGACGACCTGACCGACGATCCGAGGCAGACCGCGGTGCGTCTCGGCGTCCTCGACACCGTGGCACAGGCGGCGTTCGACTGGTGGCGCCGCGGCGGCGGGACGCCCGCGCTGGACGCAGGGCTCAGAGCGTCCGACGCGCTGTTGGAAGCCGGGGTGGGCGAGGCCGAGCTGTTGGCGCAGCGCGCGCAGATGCTCGCCGCCGCCGATCGCCGGGGGGATGCGCTCGAGGCGTGGCGTCGTGTGCTCGCCGCCGCTGATCCCACGAGCCTGCGCTGGTTTGAGGCGAGGCTCGAGTCGCTGCGCATCCTGGCGGAGACGGACCCCACTTCCGCCCGCGAGGCCGCCGCGCAGTTCCGCGCGCTCCACCCCCGACTCGGACCGGAGAGCCTGAGACCCGCGTTCCGAGATGTGCTGGAACGCATCGAGAGCGGGGGGGGCTGATGCAGACGCCCGATCGTGATGCGGTGGAACGGATCCTGGGTGTGTCGGCCAACGCCGGCCCGTTCACGATGCTTGATCTCGAGGTCCGCGATCTCGATGACGCGGAGATCATCGATGCCCTGGGACGCCGCATGAAGCAGGTGGCCCAGCACCCGCTGAGCGAGTCGGCCGAGGGGAACGAGGTCCGTCTGGCCCTGCACGCCGCCGCCGCCAGACTGCTCGACCCGGCGGTTCGGCGCGCGATGCTGCTGCGCGCGGGTGCGGTGTCCTCGCCGCCGACCGCATCCCGTCCCGCAGCGCGGGCGAACACTGTGTCGTCCGTGACGCCGTCTGTTCCGCTCGGCTCGCAGGCACTGCAGGTCGTCGCAGCCGAAGGCGGCTGGAATACCAACGCCCTCCGCCGGGTCGCCATGCTCGCGCACGCTCGCGGGATCCCATCCGAAGAGGTGCCCGCAGCTATCCTGGCGGTTCTCGGTTCCGCCGCCAGACCCGTCGCCGATACCTCGCAGGAGCGCCGAGGCCAGACGCCGCGATCACCGAGCGTCCTCCATCCCGAGCGGTCACTCGGATCCAGCATCGTGCTCGTCGTCTTCGTGATCCTGGCGCTCGTGGCGCTGGCCTTGACCTGGCGAACACTCGCGAGGTCCGCGGCGACCATGCGCGAAGCGACGATCACCGCGAACTCTGAGACACCGACGGAGCAGGCGCAGGTCGATCTTGCCGATGAGACCCTGTTGGCGGATGCGCGACCGCACGATTCGACGGAGAGACCGGCGGCCGATGCAGCCGGAGCAACCGCGGGCACACCCTCGGACGCGCCGAACTGGCTGGCCGCGGCCGCGGGCATCCGCGAGGACAGCCAGCCACCCGATGCCAGCGTCACGCTACGGGTGCTCGAGGGGATGGCCCGAACCTGGCTGGACCGGACCGATGCCGAGCGGGCGCTCGCGCAGACGGTCGTCACCGATCTCCTCTATCGCTTCGCACCCGGCGACGGGACAAAACTCATCGCGGGCCTCGGCGAGGTCGCGGCAGGCGACGATCTGGTGTCCGCGGCTTGGGCGACGGGCATGCTCGCCCGCCTGTCGCAGGAACCCAGCCTCGCCCGAGGCGTGGATTCCGCGATCGTCGCCGCGTTGGCGGGGGCTGTCGGAGACCGGGTCCGATCGCTGCAGTCCTCGTTCGGGCACGGAGTGCAGGCGCGGCTCGAGTCCGCCGCGGACGGATGGAGCGTCGGCCGAGAGATGCCGGCCGGATCGGCAGAAGCCTGGATGCGTGTCGCGGAGCGGCTCCAGATGATCGAGTCGGCATTGGCCCAGGCCGCCCTGCGCCGATCGCTCTCGACGATGCTGCTCGGTGAGGCCGACCTCGCGGCGAACCGGGAGCAGCGACTGCTCGTCGACCGAGCCGGCCGACTCCTCACGCTCCCCGACGACCCACGAAACACCGCCTTTGTGCTCTCCGTCGTCGCCGACGCCAAGATCGAGCCGGCCCGACTCACCATGCTCCTCGCCTCGTTGCGTCGCAACCCGGCGCTGGCGGACCTTGCCTCGTCGCTCGACCTGCCGCCGACGGCGTCCGCGGCCCGGCGTGCCGAGCTGCGAGCCGTGCTCGAGCAGGCGTGGCTCGGCGAGGGCGGCGGGGGCTGGGCCACGGAAGATTTCGTCAATCTCGCGCGGGCGCAGCTCACCAGGCCGCAGCCCTCGGCCGAGGCGGAACAGCTCGTCGAAGCGGTGGCGGCGGCCCGCCTCAACGCCGCGGCCTCACTGCTCCTCTGGGGAGATCGCGAGCTCGCGCGCACCATCACCGCGAACCTGCGAGCCGATCTGGAGCAGGTGCTCGCACGGCAGGCACCACGAGTCACCGGTCGGGTGCATGTCGCCGGCGCACGGGACTGGGCGGAACGGTATCTCGAGGCGAGACGCAACATCCCCGTCCGGCAGTCTCTGCTGACCGAGCTCGTCCGCGTCCGCCCGCAGCTCGGCCCGGTCGCGGCGGAGGTGCTCGTCACCGAGGCGATGCTTGGTACGCCGGTGCAGGTCAGGCGTCAGGCGACCGAGGCGCTCGTCGTCTTCGCCGGCGACCCCGCATTCGTCAACGCCGTCCTGGAACTGCTGCCCCGCGCGCCCAGGCACCGATCCATCGCTCCGATCGTCGAACTCGCGGCCGGCACCACGCTCCCTTCAATCGACGACCCGGCGTGGGCCCTCGAGGCCCGCCGCGCTGTCGTCGCCAGGCTGCTCGGCATGCTCGCCGGTGCCGGCAGCACGGGCAAGCTCGACGAGCTGGGCGAGCTCCTCGCCGAGGCCTACGCCCAGCGTCTCCGGGAAAACTTCGGCGGAACAGGTGCTGCGCTGGACGACCTGCCCAGGCTCGCCGGTCGCCTCCGGCAGATCTGGCTCGAAGAAGCACGGCGTGCGGATCGCACCGGTGAAGCGGAGGCGGAGATCCGTGCGATCACCCGCACGCTCGAGGGGCGGCTCGCGATGGCGGAGGGTGATGTTCAGCGTTTTGCGGCCGAACAGGTCTCGGCGTTCGACGCCGCGGCGCTCGCCGCTCGGTTCGAGATGCCGGCGCGCACGCCCGAGATCCGGTCGATCGCGAGGGGCCTCGCGGCCGCGAGGCGCGAAGCGGCCGGGGCGTTTGAACAGATCGGGCTCACCGAGCACGCCATGCTCAGGCTGTGGCTCCTTCGAGCCGGAGAGACACCATGAATGCCTGGTTGCGCGTTGTCGGCCTCGTGCTGATCTCGCTCTGCTGCCGCGTTCCGGTCGCAGGGCAGCCGACCGGGTGGACGGACCGTCTTGAGTCCCTGAGCAGCGACGACCCTGAGGCGTACTTCCTGCTGGCTGAGGAGGTGGCCGATGTCGCCGCCTCGCCCGAGGAGCTCGATCTCGCACGCCGGTTGTTCGTGCTCTCATTCTGGCTGGCGGGCGATGATCCGACAGCGGCGTGGCTGCGACCGAGCGTGTGCATCGCCCTCGCTGCGATCGAGCCCGGCGAGGAACGCCGCCGATGGCTCCGAGCGCTCGCGACCCGGCTCGATGCTTCCTACGGCGCCAGACGGTGGGATCTCTCGGGCGAACCCGACGCCGACGCGGAGGTCCGCCTTCGCCTCGCCGAGTTCGTCGGCCTCGTCCGCTCCGGCGATGGAACGCTCGCGAGGGATCGGCTCGATTTCCCCGGCGCGCTCGCGCTCGCGGAGCGGTACCAGAATGCCCCCCTGCCGGGCAGTGCCGCGGTGACCTGGCCCAGGTTGCTCACCGAGGCCGAGGTCTGGCCCTGCCCGGAGTGCGGCAACGCCCGCACCGTTGTCGACCCGGGCGACCGAGAAACGGGGCGCATCCTCTGCCCGACCTGTCGCGGCAACCCCGGGCCGCTGCTGACCGACCGTGATCTCGCCGCGTCAGTTGCCTTCGAAGCCGTCGTGCTCTCCTCACCGGCCGAGACCTGGTCCGCGGAAGCCTCGGTGAACCGTGTCGGGCCGCTCCGCGATCCGGACCCGGCCGAGCTCTCAAGCATGTACCGCATCGATGTCAACCGCACCGTCTTTCGCGACGGCCGCTGGATAACGGACCCACGCCGTGACACCCGTCTAGAGTCGGATGACGAGACCGAACCCGCCGAGGAGGATGACGACGCTGCCTCGGCCGACGAATAGCGATGTACCCTTGCGGAGAACGCCGTGCACGAGCAGACCACCACCGCCGAGTTCAAGCCGGAAGTCTCGTTCGAGGACTTCGCCAAGGTCGACCTGCGCGTGGCGCGTGTCATGGCGGCCGACGACCATCCCTCGGCGGACCGCCTGCTCAGGCTGCAGGTCGACGACGGCAGCGGTATCCCGCGACAGATCTGCGCCGGCATCAAGGGCCACTACGAGCCGGCGGAGCTCGTCGGTCGCCACATCCTCATCGTCGCCAACCTGGCGCCGCGCACGATCCGCGGCGAGCAATCGCGGGGCATGCTGCTCGCTGCCAGCAGCGCGCCAAAGGGCGAGGGTGATCGCCAGGTCGTGCTCGCCACGCTCATGGCGGACCTGGCGCCCGGTTCAATCGTCTCCTGAACGCTCGTCCCCGTCTCGGTGGCGCTCGGCCCGGGCCCGCCGGACTCTCTCCAGAACGCGATCCATCTGCTCGTTGATGACCGCCTCGCCGCTGGTCTTCGCGGCGTCAAGCTGCGCCCGCTGCTCCTCCAGCCGCTCGGCAAGCCGGGAGAGCTCGAGCTCCGCCACAGCCACGCGAGCCCGATGCCCCTCCTCGATCGCGGCCCGCAGTTCCTCCCGCTGATCGGGGGTGGGGGTGGCTTCATCGGCCTCGGCGATCGAACGCGCCACCCGCATGATCGCCGCACCCGCAAGGAACTCGCGGAGCTTGGCCCGATACATCTCATCGTCGCGGTCGCGCAGGTGCGTGAGCTCAAACAGCTTCGGCAGGATCCGGCCGACCAGCCGACGCGCTTCGGGATCAGGCGCCTCGCCGTCTCGTCGAAGCACTTCGTACCCGCGGTCGCCGATCGCCGGCCGCACCTCGTCCAACACCGCCCGGAAGCGCTCCCGGAACTCGCCGGGCTCCAGCGGCCAGCGGGGCCGGCTCGGCATCTCGCCAGGCTCGCCCTCTGGTGCAGCCTGAGGCTCTCGCTCCGTGCCGAGCGACGCCAACTCGGCCGCAAGACGCGCCCGACGCTGGTCGAGCCAGGCGAGCTGGCGCTCGAGCCGCTCGCGTTCGTCAAGCCGATCACCCCAGCGCTCGCGAGGAGGACCGTCCGACGACTCGGGCTGCGCAAACGCGCACGCCGAGTGGGCTGCCAGACACACACCGACGACTGCGATCCACGCTCGGCCTCTCACAGCGACATCTCCTCCCAGTCGGCCACAGCGGTCCACGAAGCCGTCTCTCGAAGGGCTGCTTCATCGATCGCGGACGACAGCACAGCCAGACCCGTCTCCCCTGGGCCAAGCTCGGACAGAACATCGAACGACAGCTCCCACAACGCCGCGTCGTCCACGGCCACGGTCAGCGCCTCGGGCTCATCCAACACTCGCCCCGATGAAGGCAGGATCGCAGCGACAATCGCCAGGCCCAGCCCCGCCGCCAGCAACCCGCCCGCCGCGACACGACGCAGGACCGACCGACGCCGACCCGCGACCGGTCGCGTGCGCGGCGTCGTCGAGATCACGCCGGCAACGCGCGCCTCGAACCCGTCGTCGGGCTCGGCCCGTGTGTGCTCACCAAGTCGATCCAGGTGCTCGATCAGCCTCTGTCGCCGTGACTCGTCGTTCGTGTTCATCGTGTGGTCTCCGACGCAACCGGGCTCAGACGGTCCCGCAGCTTCGCCAAAGCTCGGTGGTGCCGCGCCAGCACCGTCCCGAGCGGAGCATCCAGCACCTCGCTGATCTGCGCGAAGCTCAGCCCGGCGTGATGACGCAGCGAGATGACCTCCTGATCGGTTGCCGAGAGCTGCGAGATCGCGTCCCGCAGGGCCTCCATCTCGTGCCCCGAGTCCGCGGTGGTCGTTTCCCGCGGGCGATCGGGGCGGAACTCCTGCATGAACCGCCGGTCTCTGGTGCGTTTCCGCCCCGCATCGCGGACACGGTTCATCACGATTCGGAACAGCCAGGACTCGAACGAGCCCTGCTCCCGGTAGCCGCCGCTCGTGATGGTCGCGTAGACGGATGCCATGACGGACTGCGTGACCTCTTCCGCCGACTCCGGATCGCCGAGCCGGCTCTTGGCGGCCGCGTAGATACGGCGGGCGAACGCCCTGACCAACGACTCCCACGCCGACGCCTCGCCATCGGCGGCACGCCGAACGGTCTCGCGGAGCGACTCGTCGGACGACGGTGCCCCAGGCCGGGGATGTCCGGCTTCATCCGGCATGCTCTGGCTCAACGACTCCTGCGGCCGGATCTTGCAGGTCCCGGCCGGATCCGCCGTACCCTACCATGTTCCGATGGTCCGATACGCGTACACCGTGCGGGCGACCACGCCACCAGAGCACGCGGCCGAAGAGTTCGTCCGGTGGATGGCGGACCAGCCCGCGGACGACCTGCTCCGTGCCGGCGCAGAGCAGGCCGGTGTCATCCGGCTCGGCCGGACCCTCGTCGAATGTCGCTCCATCTGTGCGAACGAGGCCGCGTCTGCGTCGTATGAAGCGGAGCATGCCGCCCGTCTCCGCCAGATCGGTCTTTCGCGGTTCGGGCCGAACGCCCGGCGTCCGCTCCGGCCCGAGCGCAGTTCGGGGGATGTTGTCCTGGAGCGAGACGCGGGAGGGGCCGGTGGATGACGCCCAGCCGATCGGGCCGGCCGATCCCGGGTCGGCGACCGACGAAGAGCTGCTGTCCGCGTATGTGCGCGGCGATCATGCCGCCCTCCGCGAGCTCGTCGAACGCTATCAACCCGATCTGCTCCGATTCCTGACCAGGCTCACCGGCAACCGCGAAGCGGCCGAGGATGCCTTCCAGGACACCTTCCTCCAGCTCCACAGCTCCGCGGCCAGGTTCGACCCCTCGCGCCGGCTCAAGCCGTGGCTCTTCACCATCGCGGCGAACAAGGCACGCGACGCATTGCGGAAGCAGCGGCGTCAGCCCTCGCTCACGCTCTCTCGGCCGGTGGCCGGGGAGGGCTCGGTCCAGTTCGTGGACCTCTTGCAGCTCGAGACCGACGCGGTCGACGCCGGCCTCGAGGCGAGCGAGCGGCAGGCGATGGTCGATCGCGCGATCGCCAAGCTCAGCCACCCGCTGCGCGAGGTCCTGCTGCTCGCCTATTTCCAGCGGTTCAGCTACGCCCAGATCGCCGACGAGCTGGGCATCCCCCTCGGCACGGTCAAGAGCCGGCTGCACGCCGCGGTCGCTCAGTTCGCCAAGCACTGGATGGCGAGGCACGCAACGGCCAACGAATCCAACGGAGGTCACGGTGACGGATCAGCCTGATCAGCACGGTTCTCAGTTGACGCCCGATGACGCCGCGGCGCTCGATTGGCTCGAGCACACGGGCTGGAGCGACGAACCCTCCCCGCAGCACCTGCGGGATCGTGTCGAGCGGCTGCGCGCCTTCCGTGACCTCATCGCTGAGGGCGAGCCTGCGACCGACGCGGCCCTCGTGCAGGCGGTCTGCGCTCGCCTGGGTCTATCAGACGCCGATGCCGTCGGCGCCGCGGAGTACCGGCTCGCCGAGGAGGATGCGGATGCCCTTGACCTGTGGCTGCTTGAAGGCCGGCGTGCAAACCGAACGCCGACCGGGCTGCGGGACAGGGCCCGCATGCACGATCGGCTGAGCGAACTGCTGCGTGAGCCTGCCTCGGACGATTGGGGCGACGCCGCCCTCGTCGAGCGAACCCTCGCCGCCATCGCCCGCCGGGCACCGCTCGAGCCCGTCGAGCCCCGCCGGCTCGGGATCGGTGCGAGGCTCAGCGACCTGGTCTCGCTCGCGGCGGTGTTGCTGATCGGTGCGAGCGTCCTCATGCCCGTGCTCACGACCGTGCGGGCGGAATCCCGCCGAGTCGCGAATGAAGCCAACATGGCCGTCGCCGGCCTGGGATTCGGCGCGTACGCGGCTGATTACGACGGCCGGCTCCCGGCGCTCGTGGCCCCGCCCACGACCGGCCCGCGCGTGTGGTGGCGCGTGGGGGTCGACCCACAGCAGTCGAACTCCGCGAACCTCTACCGGCTCTACAAGCTGGACTACACCACGCTCGAGTCGCTCGCCAGCCCGGGCAACCCCGATGCCCCGCGGGATGACCTGCCCGAATCGGCGGAGGACTGGCGTTCTTATCGGGAGGTCTCGTACAGCTACCGCCTGAGCGACGAGCCCGAGCCGATGCTCGCCGGTGACACGGTCGTGCTCGCCGATCGGTCCCCCGTCGCCGTCCGGCTCTTCCGGGGCGAGACCGTGCTCAGCGGGGAGAACTCGCCGAACCACGGCGGGCGAGGCCAGCACCTGCTCCGGGGCGACGGCTCCGTCTCATGGGCCGACAGCCCCTGGGTCGGGGGCGACCACCTCTATCTGCCCCGTGCGATCGAGCGGATCATCGACGCCCTCCCCGCCGGGCGGGTGATCAGCTTCCCGGCGATGCCCGACGCCTCGGGGCCGGACGACGCCTTCGTCGCCCCGTGAGCCATGCTCCGGGCGGCGCGGGCGTTGTCCCACGGCCGGCGGTGGCCTACGCTCAGGGTCCGCGAGTCCATCCGGTGATGGACCTCGGTCTGTCCTTGCGTCGGGGAAGTCGATGCCGAAGAACAAGATCCACAAGGGCCTGCTCAAGCGGGTGCGCATCAGCAAGACCGGCAAGGTCCGTCACCGCTCGGCGTTCCACAAGCACCTGAGTTCGCACAAGAGCGGCAAGCGGCTGCGCCAGCTCCGCAAGGACCCCTACGCCTCCAACCCCGACGCCAAGCGGTTCGAGAAGCTGCTGTACCGCCGCTTGCGTGGCCGGACGCAGCCGAGGACCGCGGTCCGGACCAGCCCATCCCCCGAGCAGCGTCGGGCGATGCGCGAGGCCGCGGCGAAGGCCGCTCAGGAGTAGTCCCCCGAGCAGGGCGGCCGTTCGGCCCGTTCGCTCGACATCCGAAGAGTCACCCGCCCGTCGGGTCAACGAAGCCGGCTCCGCGCCGCTCCGCCGGGCACTGATGGAGTCTCGATATGCCCCGTGCCAGCAACGGCCCGACCCGGAACAAGGCCCGCAAGCGCATCCTCCGCGAAGCGCGCGGCTACTACGGCGCCCGCTCCCGGCACCGCAAGCTCGCGAAGCAGCAGGTCATCCGCTCCGGTGTCTACGCCTATCGCGACCGCCGGAACTTCAAGCGTGATATGCGTGCGCTCTGGATCACCCGCATCACCGCGGCCTGCCGGATGCGAGGCACACGCTACAGCCAGTTCATGAACGGGCTCAAGCTCGCCGGCGTCCTGCTGAATCGCAAGATGCTCAGCCAGATCGCGATCGATGAGCCCAAGGCGTTCGACGAACTGGTCTCGATCGCGACCAAGGCCTCAAAGGCCACTCCCGCCGCCAAGGTGAGCTGAGCCGGTCGGCCTACCCTCCGCCATGGGTGGATGGTGGGTCCAGGATGTTTTGCAGAACCCGAATCTCGGGGTCGTGGGCCTCGTGTCGTGGATCGTTGCCGTCATCGGCTCGATCGTGCTGCATGAGCTCGCGCACGGCTGGGTCGCGATCTGGAGCGGTGACCGCACGCCCGTTGAAACGGGCCACATGACCTGGAACCCGCTGGTCCATATGGGCCAGATGAGCCTGCTGCTGTTCGCGGTCTTCGGCATCGCGTACGGACTGATGCCCGTGGACCCATCCCGCATGCGAGGTCAGTACGCCAGAGCCGTCGTAGCCGCGGCAGGACCGGCCATGAACCTGGTCATCGCGGGCGTGTTCGTGCTGCTGGGCGGGGTCGTCGCCGCGAGCCAGGGTGCCCTTGGTCAGCCGCTGGGGGCGAATCTGTCGACCTTCTGCTTCCTCGTCGTCTTCCTCAACATCTCGCTCGCGCTGTTCAACCTCATCCCCGTGCCGCCGCTCGACGGCTCGAGGATCCTGGCGGATTTCGTGCCCGAGTACGGCCGGCTGTTCGAGTCGGAGAACGGTCAGTGGGTCGGGCTCGGTCTCTTCCTGCTCGTGTTCTTCTTCGCCGGCCGGCTGATCTTCGAGCCGGGGCTGCTCGTGGCGAGTGTCGGGATCGACACGGTCGCGAAGCTCTTCGGCGCGCCCTAATCGATCAGTCCGCAGCTCCTCGCCGCGCATCCCGCGAGCTTGTAGAGCATCCGCGCGGCGACATTGCCGTCCCACTCGTCGCCCCCCGCGCTGCGCCCGATTTCCACCAGATCGAACCCAACCACGCGTCGTCCGCTCGCCGCGATGACCTCCAGCAGGCACGCCGCCTGATTGAACGAGAGCCCGCCGGGCACCGGCGTTCCCGTGCAGGGGCACAGCGACGGGTCCAGGCCGTCGATGTCGAACGAGATGTAGACCTCGCCGGGCAGCGGCTCGAGCGCCGCGGCGAAGAGCGCCCGCGCCGAGCCGCCATCATCGATGTGCCGCCAGAGCTCCGGGTCGGTGATCGCCGAGACGCGCCGACCCTGTTCGGCGGCAAAGCGCGCTTCCTCGTCGCACCAGTCGCGCACACCGATCTGGAGCATGTGGGTGACGGTGGGGCAGCGCTCGAGCACATGGCGCATCACCGAGGCGTGCGAGTACTTGTGGCCCTCGTACCCGTCGCGAAAATCCATGTGCGCATCGATCTGCACCACGCCGAGGTCCCGCCCCGAGGCGCACGCCTCGATGGGTCCCAGGGAGATCGAGTGCTCCCCGCCGAGCACGCCCGGCAGCTTGCCCCCCTCGAGCAGCGAGGCAGTGTGCGAACGGAGCCGTGCTCGCAGATCCTCGCCGATGGCGTCCTGATCCGAGCCTCGCATCGGGACGATGCGCTCGGACTCGGCGATGCCGGCCCTCCAGACCGCACCGAAGTGGGCGTCGTGCAGGTCGACCTGCAGCGAGGCGGCCCGGGCGGCGTCCGGGCCCTCTGCCGTGCCTGTGGCGTACGACACGGTGCCCTCGTACGGGACCGCGACGAGCGCAATGGCGTCCCGCTCGGCATTCGGCTGGAGCCCGAAGAACTCGTCGGTCATCGCGGGACCGCTCGGATCAAAAGGGGTTTCAGTGGCCATGGGTTCCTCGCCTCGATGCCCGCGGTAGTCTGTCCGTGATGATGAAATACGGGCTCATTATTCCAGATGGTGCGGCGGACGAGAGGCTCCCGAATCTGGGAGACCGTACCCCGCTCGAAGCCGCCGAGACGCCCAACCTCGATCGCCTGGCCGCTGTGGGCAGGCTCGGCCTGGTGCACACCACACCGGCGGGGTTCGCCGCGGGCTCGGATGTCTGTTCGATGTCCCTGCTCGGGTATGACCCGGCTCGCTTCCATACCGGGCGAGCACCGATCGAGGCGGCGGCTCTGGGCGTAGCCGGGGGTCCTGACGATGCGGTGTACCGCGTCAACCTCGTCACGATCGAGGCGGGCTCGATCATGCGCGACCACTCCGCCGGCGGCATCGGTGGCGAGGAGGCGCGGGAGCTGTTCGAGGCGATCGGCCGGGCCTGGGACGAGGCGGGGCTTCTCGACGGCGCCCAGCTCGTTCCGGGCGAGGGCTACAGGGCGGCCCTGGTCGACCGCACGGGCCGCGGGTTCGAGGGTCTCGTCACACATCCCCCGCACGAGATGCTGGATGATCCCATCGGCGGCCGTGGCCCGTCGGGCGGGCCGGCAGCCCTCTGGCTGATCGCCCTCACCGAGCATGCCCGACGGGTCCTGCAAGCCCACGAGGTCAACCGACGACGCATCGAACGGGGCGTGCGACCGGCGACGGATGTCTGGATCTGGGGACAGGGTGGGTTTCCGACGGCACCGCCGTTCGTCGAGCGGTTCGGTCGGCGGGGCGCGATGACCACCGCCGTGGACCTGCTCGCCGGACTTGCCGCGCTCATCGGATGGGATCGGCTTGCGGTCCCCGGTCTCACGGGCTGGCACGACACCGACTACCGGGCGCAGGGCGAGGCGAGCGCCCAGGCCCTGGACCGCTACGACATCGTCTGCTGCCATGTCGAGACGCCGGACGAGGCGGCGCATCAGGGAGACTGGTCGACCAAGGTCGCCGCGATCGAGGCGATCGACCACTGGTGCGTTGGACCGATGGTCGAGCGTCTCATGCGCGAGTCGGCGTGGCGAGTGCTCGTCCTGCCCGATCACTACACGCTCTGCCGCACACGGAAGCACGACGCCACACCGCCACCGTTCCTGGTGGCTGGCACGGGCGTGGCTCCCGGCGGCGGAAGCCGATTCACCGAACAGGAGGCTTCGGCGTCTGGATGGACCATCGCGCGGGGCCACGAGCTCCTGCAGCGGACGCTGTTCGACGCGGGATGAGCCGGGCGGGTTGCACAATCCGAGCGGGGTCGCCAGAATCTGCCCATGGCTGAGACCCCCGAATTGGCGACCTCAACTCGCGGCGGGCTGCTCGACTTCATCGAGTGGCTCGGCAACAAGCTGCCGGACCCCGTGCTGCTGTTCCTCATGGGGGCCGTGCTCGTGATGTTCCTGAGCCAGCTCGCCGTCTGGGCAGACTGGGAGGTTCAGCCGATGAGCCCGGTGCAGGTCGTCGGCGACGACGGCCTGGCCGCGATGCAGTTCGAACCGGTAGGTGACCCCATTCGGCCCGTCAGCCTGCTGACCTCGGACGGTCTGTACTGGACGCTCACCAGCATGGTCGGCAACTTCATGGGCTTCGCGCCGCTGGGTGTGGTGCTGACAGGCATGCTGGGCATCGGCGTGGCGGAGAAGACGGGGCTGATCGGTGCGCTGCTCAAGGCGTTCATGCTGGTCGTGCCGAGGTACCTCCTCACGCCGACGATGGTGTTCCTCGGGATCATGAGCTCCATGGGGCTGGACGCGGGGTATGTGGTGCTGCCGCCGCTCGCCGCCGCGCTCTACAAGTCCGTCGGCCGCTCGCCCCTGGCGGGGATCGCGGCGGTGTTTGCCGGTGTCTCCGCGGGGTTCAACGCGAACCTGTTCGTTACAGGTCTCGACCCGATGCTGGCGAACCTCTCACAGATCGGCGCGAGGGTGATCGACCCGTCGTACTCCGTGGCTGCCACCTGCAACTGGTGGTTTATGATCGCGTCGACCTTTGTGATCACCATGACGGGCTGGGCGGTCAGCGCGTGGTTCGTCGAGCGTCGGCTGTCGCGCAAGTCGAGCGAGGAGGGCGGGCCGAGCCCCGTCGAGCGTGGTGGCATCGAGGCCGAGCGGCTGACGGCGCCGGAGATACGAGCCCTCGCCTGGGGGGCCGGCTCGATGGCGGTGCTGATCGTCGGGCTGGTCGCCCTGACCTTCGTTCCCGGCTCGCCCCTCTACGACCACACGGTTCCCAACCCCCTCGAGCCCGGGCGGACGCTTCTGGCCGATCGGGCTTCCGAGGCTGATATCCCGGCCAGCCCGACCCAGACCGACGCCGTCGAAGGCAAGGGCGTGATGTACAGCTTGGACAGCGACCGCGACGGGCGGATCGATCGCCAGGTCTTCGTGCGTGACTCCGGGGAGGTGCTCGTCGTTCGCGGGCTGCAGTTCCAGCGATGGGTGAATGTGGTGACCCCGCTGATCTTCCTGGGCTTCGTCGTGCCGGGCATTGTCTACGGGCTGGCCATCGGCAGCGTCCGGACCAGCAAGGACGCGGCGAAGGTCATGATCGAATCGATCGCCAATATGGCGCCGATCATCGTGCTCGCGTTCTTCGCGGCCCAGTTCATCGAGTACCTGAAGTACAGCCAGCTCGACCGGATGCTCGCCTTCGAGGGCGGCATCGCCCTCGCGGAGGCGGGCCTGAGCAAGTCGATGCTCGTGATCGCGTTCGTGCTCGTCACGATGGTCTTCAACCTCTTCATCGGCTCCATGAGCGCCAAGTACACCATGTTCGCGCCGATCTTTGTTCCCATGCTCATGTTCGTGGGCATCAGCCCGGAGCTGACCCAGGCGGCCTACCGCATCGGCGATTCGACCACGAACATCATCACGCCCCTGAACGCCTACCTCATCATCATCCTGGTGTTCATGCAGAAGCACGCGCCCCGCGCCGGCATGGGCACGCTGATCTCGATGATGATGCCCTACACGATCGTCTTTACGATCGTCTGGGCGATCATGCTGCTGGTCTGGATTCAGGGCGGCTGGGAACTCGGCCCGCAGGGACCGCTGGCGTACACGCCGGCCGCGCCCTGAGCCTCACTCGCCGCTCGGCCAGGGCTGGCCCAGCCAGCTCTCGTAGACCTCCCGCTGTATGTCGGTCGGCTCGTCGATCCGCTCGATCACGAAGCGTCCCGGCGCCGGCGGGTCCAGTTCAACGGTGAACTCCCGGAACCGGCCGTAGCGGAATACGCCGAGCACGACGCGATCGCCCGCGGCGCGGTCGGCGAGAGCCGTGCGAAGGTCGACTTCTTCTACACTCACGCCGTCGACAGAGACGATGCGATCACCGACATTCAGGCCCGCCAGGAACCCGGGCGAGGGGTCATCAAGCGAGATGATGACCTCCGCGCCGTTCGACATCCTGGAGTTGATGCCCGAGTACGGCGGGCCGTCCGGCTCGCCCCGCTCGGCGCGCAGGCCGGCGAGCAGCAGGGCCTCGGCCAGCGGCGGCGCTTCGGTTCCATCGATGAACCGGTCGAAGAACCAGTCCATGCTCTTGCCCGCGACCTCGGCGGTGATGGCCTTGACATCGCCCGGTGTGTACCCGCTGTTCCGCCAGTCAAAACGCGCGTTAAGCGTCCGCATAACATGATCGAGCGACGCCTTGTTCGCGGTCGCGTCGCGAAGGAAGAGGTCGAGCGCGAGCGAGACCATCGCGCCGTGGCTGTAGAAGTTCACGGTGGTGTTGCGGTGGTCCGGGCTGTCCTGGCCCCAGAACTTCAGCCATGCATCATGACTCGACTGCGACAGGCTGGACCGCTGCCGACCCGGCCGATCAACCACCGATGACAGTGAGCCCGCGACATCCCGCAGGTACCGATCCGGAGTGTTCAGCCCGGCTCGGACCAGCAGCAGCTCGTCGTAGTAGCTCGTCGTGCCCTCCACCAGCCACAGCAACGAGGTGTAGTTCTCGCGATCGTAATCGTACGGTGTGATCCCCGCGGGTCGGAACCGCTTGACATTCCAGGTATGGAAATACTCGTGGGCGACCAGGCTCATGAATCCGCGGTAGCGGTCGGCATCGCGGAAGGTCGCGGGTGTCGTCTGCACCACGGTCGAGTTCAGGTGCTCTGTCCCGCCCCGTCCTCCGGGGTACGCATGAACGATGTAGACATACCGATCGAAGTGTCGCGCGTCGCCAAAGACCTCGTGTGTCGCCTCCGCGACGGCGCAGAAGTCCGCCTCGATCTGGTCCGGGTCGATCTCGACATCGCCCCAGATCGCGACCTCGGTCATGACGCCGTCGCAGTCGAAGATGAGGAGCTGGTGGGTACCGATCTCGAGAGGAGAGTCAACGAGATGGTCGTAGGTCGGGGCCGCGAACACGCCGCCCTCGCCCGAGAGACCCGTCGCTACCTCCCAGCCGACCGGCAGGCCGATGCTGACCCGGTGCTCGAGTTCGCGGTGGGGGGGTGACATCACGAACACGCTCGAGCCGCTGAGGAACGCGTGCGAGTCGTCGACATGTCGCGTGCGATCACCCAGCGAGTTGGCGTAGATCGAGTAGGTCAGCGTGACCGTCTGGGAGTCCGCGTCTGGTTGCACGAGCCACGCGTTCTTGCGGGTCTTGATCGCCTCGACCGGTCGGCCCAGATCATCACGAGCGGACCACTCCCGCACCGTCGCGGCGAAGTCCAGCACGCCGTACCGTCCCGGGCGCCACACGGGGAGCACAAACTCCGCCCGCCCATCAACGACGGGCGCGGTGGCCGAAATCGTCACCACCTGGGTCGGCGCCGCGCTCAGGTCCACCTCATAGCTGACCGCGGGTTCGAGCACGGCACAGCCGAGCATGGCGAGGCAGGGGAACGGCACAGACAGCATCGCGCTCGAACCTGGCATCGGGACCTCCTTCGGTGGGGATACAGTCTAGTGGTGAAGGCTCCCGCAAACGACCCCGTCTGGCGATCGCTTCTCTCGCGCGGCCGAGTGCTGATCGGCATGGTCCATGTGGGCGCGCTCCCCGGAACACCGAACGCCTCGCACGAGCCGGTCGATCTCGCCTCGCTCGCGGCCGATGAGGCCCGCGACCTGGCGCAGGCCGGCTTCGATGCTGTGATTGTGGAGAACATGCACGATGCTCCGTATGTCCACGGCGATGCGCTCGGGCCGGAGATTGTCGCCGCGATGACCCTGGCCGTCGGCCGCGTTCGCGACGCCGTCGATATCCCGGTCGGCGTGCAGATCCTCTCCGGCGGGAACCGCCACGCCCTCGGCGTCGCAAAGTCCACCGGAGCGTCGTTCGTCCGGTGCGAAAACTTCGTGTTCGCGCACACCGCGGACGAGGGCCTGCTGCCCGTCGCAGAGGCGGGGCCTCTGCTCAGGTATCGCCGATCGATCGGCGCTGAGCATGTCGGCGTGTTCTGCGACATCAAGAAGAAGCACGCCTCGCACGCGATCACCGGTGATCTCACGATTGAAGAGGTCGCCCAGGGCGCAGCTTTCTTCGGCGCTGATGCCCTGATCGTGACCGGCCCCGCGACCGGACGGCCTGCGGATATGCGCGATCTTGAGGCGGTCGCACGGGCGACGACGCTCCCTGTGCTCGTGGGCTCAGGCGTTCAAGCGGATAGCGTTCCCGCGCTGTTCGAGCACGCACGCGCATTGATCGTCGGCTCGGCGGTCAAGCACGATGGCCACTGGCGTAACCGCGTCGACCCCCGCGCAGCCGAGAGGATTGTCCACGCTCGAGACGCGATGCGGTAGCCGAAACCGCGCGTCCCTACCCAGCCTCCGGCTGGAGCATCGCCACCGCGAAGCGGTCCTGCCGATCCGTCCATACCCGATGCGTGCGCAGACCAGCCGACGACGCCATTCCGACGAACCGGTCGAGGGAGTACTTGTGCGACTCCTCTGTCTCGATGAACTGCCCCTCTCGGATCAGGACCGATTCCTCGCCGGAGCGAATCGTCGCGTCGCGGGTCGCCCGGAGCGAACTGACGATCGCACCTCGATCAGGATCCCAAGTGGCGGAGAACTCGAACCACTCCCGGTCGATCGTCATGCCGAGTTCGTCTCGAAGCCGGTCGATCATGTTCAGGTTGAACTCCGCGGTGACGCCCGCAAGATCGTTGTACGCGGCTTCCATCTCGGCGACAGCCTTGACCAGGTCGAAGCCGATCAGCAGGGCGCCGTCGTTCCCGGCGAGCCGTGCAAACGAAGCCAGCAGCCCGGGTTGTCGATCGACCGGAAAGTTCCCGATGGTGGAGCCCGGGAAGTACACGAGCCTCCGCTGTCCCCGGGCGGCCTCGGCAGGCAGGTCCATCTCCTCCGTGAAGTCAGCGTGCACGGCGATGACCGGGATCTGCGGGAACCGCCTGTTCACGCGCTCAGAGGCCGAGCGGAGCATGGTGTCGCTGATGTCGATCGGGACATACGCGGCGCAGCGTTCGATCGACTCCAGCAGGACTTCGGTCTTCGTGCTCGCGCCGCTGCCGGGTTCAACGACCGATGCCTCCGCACCGATCTCGCCCGCCATCTCGCCGGCGTACTCGGTCATGATGCCGGTCTCGGTCCGTGTGATGTAGTACTCGGGCGTGTCGCAGATCTCTTCGAAGAGTTCCGAGCCCCGCTCGTCGTAATGGAGCTTGGCGGGGATGGAGGGTCGGTCGGCCTTCAGACCTTCCCAGACTTCCTGTGCGAGCGCCTTCGCCTCGGGCCCCTGCGCGAGGACGGAGACTTCCGATTCCGATGGTGATGTCATTGTGCCTGCGATCGGGCCAGTCGGATGCCGCCGAACTGCCACCTCGCCTCCGGTTCGAAGAAGTTGCGGTATGTCGGGCGAAGATGCCCGCGGGGAGTGCCGACGCACCCGCCGCGGAGCACATACTGGTTGCACATGAACTTGCCGTTGTACTCGCCGATCGCGCCGGGCGGCGCGCGGAACCCTGGATACGGGCCGTAGGAGCTGCTCGTCCACTCCCAGCAGTCGCCGACGAGCTGGCGAGGTCGGCCGGACGGCGCAGCCGCCCCAGCCGGGTGGAACCGTCCCTCGCCGAGCATCCGGCCGCTGCCCTCGTTGCCGGGGGAGTCCTGCGCGGCCGCCTCAAGCTCGAACTCCGTCGGCAGCCGATGCCCGGCCCACCGGGCGAAGGCGTCCGCCTCGAAATAGCTCACATGCACGACCGGTGCGTGCGGGTCGAGAGGCTGCACGCCGTGCAGCGTGAACTCCATGGGCTCGCCGTGCCGTTCGAACCAGTACGCGGGCCGTTGCCACCCATGGTCGCGGACGAACGACCACCCCATGTCGAGCCACAGGTCGGCCCGGCGATACCCGCCGTCGCCGATGAACGCGGCAAACTCCCCGTTGGTCACCAATCGATCGGCGAGCGCGAACGGCTCCAGGTACACCCGGTGCCGCGGGCACTCGTTGTCGTACACCCGGTGATCCCGACCGAACACCGTGCCGATGGTCCGCATCCCCTCGCCGAACTCGATCCAGTCTTGGGCGGAGCCCGTCGCACGCTCCAGGGGTGCCTCGCAGTAGGCGATGCCCAGCGGGCTGCACGACAGAAGATGCTTGACATCCATCAGCAGCAGTTCCTGGTGCTGCTGTTCATGGTTCAGGCCCAGCGTCAGCGGCATCACGAGGTGCTCAGGGAAGGAACCCCGCTCGAGCGCGCGCTCGATGGCCTCATCGACGACACTCCGGAACGCCAGCACCTCGCCGAGACCCGGCCGCGTGAGCAGGCCGCGCTTCGCGCGTGGCTGCCGTTCGCCCAAGGCGTTGTAATACGAGTTGAACAGATACTCGAACCGGTCGTCGTAGAACGAACCGCCAAGGCCGTCGACGACGATAAAACGCTCGAAGAACCAGGTCGTGTGACCCAGGTGCCACTTGACCGGCGAGCAGCACGGCTGCGATTGGACGCAGCAATCTTCTTCGGTCAGCGGCTCGATGAGGGCGACCGTCTCACGACGCGTTCGTCTGAATTGAGCGAGCAGGTTCGCGGCATCGGTGGAGAACCCGGGCGCGGTCGAACCGGCGGGTCCGTGCTGTTCGCTGTCGAGGCGGCTCACATCATCTCCTCGGCCGAGGTCACCGGAGCATAGCGGGTCTCGTGACGGCGTGCCAACGACCGCCATACGCTCCATCCATGCCACACGAACCGGTGGGTATCGACCCTGTATACATCGGTGCCCTCGCCGGCGTGGCGACTTCCATCCTGTGGGTCCTGACATCGCTGTTTTTCACCGCCGCCGGACGCCGGATCAGCGTGACAGCGGTCAACACGCTCCGCATCGTCGTCGCCATTGTTCTGCTCGCCTGCACGCAGGCGTTCCTCTCCGGCAGCATCGTGCCGGAGATTGCGCAAGCCCGGCAGATCCTGTATCTTGCGCTCTCCGGACTCATCGGGCTGTCGCTCTGCGACCAGGCGCTCTTCACGGCGTTCGTCGATATCGGTCCGCGTCGGGCGCTCCTCTTCATGACCAGCTCGCCGATATTCGCCGTGCTCTTCGGCGCGGTCTTCTTGCACGAGAGCGTCCTGCCCGTCGCGTTTCTCGGCATCGCCGTGACCATCACCGGCATCCTGATGGTCGTGCTCGAGCGGCCGGAGCAAGAAACCCCGGGACCGCCGATCCGGGCGCCCCATTTCCGACGCGGCGTCGTGCTGGCGTTTCTCGCCGCGGTCAGCCAGGCCGCGGGCAGCATGTTCTCGAAGCTCGGCATGGGCATCGGCTGGCTGCCCGAGGCCGATCAGTTGCCCACCATCTCCGCGACACTCGTCCGCATGGTGTTCGGCTTGTTCGGCATGGCCCCGATTGTGTTGGTATATGTCGTGCTGCTCCGCCGCCGAGCGGGCCAGGAGAGGATCGCCCACCGATGGAAGTCCGGCGTGGCGCTGACCGCGGCCGGCGCCGTGGTGGGGCCGTTTCTCGGCGTCTGGATGTCCCTGGTGGCATTCAAGAACAGCCCGATCGGCGTGGCGCAGACGCTCGCCTCGTTGAGCCCGGTCTTCATCCTGCCATTCTCGCACTTCCTGCTCAAGGATCGCGTGACGCGGCGTGCGATCATGGGGGCCTTCGTCGCGATGGCAGGCGCCGCCGTGCTGGCTCTGGCGCCGGCGATCCACCGGGCCATCGGCTGAATTGTCAGGCCGGGATGAACAGGCTCGCGATGCATCCCGTCATCCAGCATGTCATGGCGCCGGCGATCATGGCCCGCGGCGCGAGCGCCACGATCTCGGCCCGCCGAGACGGCGCCAATGCCGTCAGTCCGCCGATCTGGATCGCCATCGACGGGATGTTCGCAAACCCGCACAGCGCGTAGGTCGCGACCGCGGCCGCCCGTGGCGAGATGGCGTCCTGCCGCAGCAGCTCGCCGAGTTCGATGTACGCCACGAACTCCGTCGCGATGATGCTCGTCCCGAGCAGCGAGCCGACCGCCGCCGCGTCCCCGCCAGCGAGCCCCATCGCCCAGCCGATGGGCCGGAAGAGCAACCCGAGAAATGCCGAGAGTGACAGCGTCTCTGCGCCAAGCAGCCCGGCGAGCGATTGGCCGACGCGCGTCCCGCTCAGCTCGGCGAGGGGCCAGTCGATCATCGCGAGCAGCGCCACAAAAGCCACCAGCATCGCGGCGACATTGAGCGCGAGGCGCAGCCCCTCGCCGGCACCCTGCGTCACGGCGTCGAGCACGCTCTGTGTCGTGATCTCGGGCATTGCCGCGGCGGGGCCATCAGCCGCCCCTCCCTCGGTTTCGGGCAGGAACAGCTTGGCCATGACGAACGCGCCGGGCGCCGACATCGCGCTGGCGGTCAGCAGGTGCCGCGCGAACTCGCTGCGCAGCTCGTCGCTCTCGCCGCCGAGAATGGTCACGAACGCCGCGAGCACGGAGCCCGCGATCGTGGCGAACCCGCCCGTCATCACAAGCATCAACTGCGACCGGGTCATCGAATCGAGGTACGCCTTGATGCTCAGCGGGGCCTCGGTCTGACCGACAAAGACATTCGCGGCGGCCGCCAAGGCCTCGGGACCGGAAACGCCCAGTGTCCTCCGGAGGGCCCAAGCCAGCACTCCCACAAGCCGCTGCATGATGCCCAGGTGGTACAGCACCGCCATGAGCGACGCAAAGAAGACGATCACCGGAAGCACCTTGAACGCGAACACGAACCCCCACGGACCCGACGCATCAGCGAGATCACGAAACAGGAATGCCGCGCCCGCGTCGGAGAACGAGAGCAGTCTCGTGAACGCCCGGGCCAGCAGGTCGTAAAGCCGAGCCACCGGCGGGACGCCGAGCAGCAGGCCCGCCAAGGCGAACTGCAGCGCAAGCCCGACCACGATCACCCGCACAGGCACGCGTCGGCGGTCCGCGGAGAACAGCCAGGCGACCGTCAGCAGCCCGATGACCCCCAGCAGCCCGCTCAACTGCGCCATGCTCTCGCTCCTTTCTGGGGCATCAGCCTACCGTCAACGGCGTGGAGCAGACACCATGAGCACAGGAGCCGGCCGCCAGCATCGGATCGACGGTATCCACGCCGCCGCGGCATGGATCGTCGACAGGCTGTCCGCGTGGCGTCCGGTGCCGGGCCCGCTCCCCATCGTCGGCATCACCGGACCGGTCGGATCGGGGAAATCATCACTCGCCCGGCTCCTCAGGGAGCACACAAATGCTCTGTGCCTGACCACCGACCGCTACCTGCCCGATTATGCCGAGATCGAACCGCTGGACCGCGATCATCCGGAACACGCCGACCTCGAACGGCTCGAGCACGACCTCATCGCCGCCGCCCGCGACGGGGCGGCGCTCGTGCCGGTCTGGTCGTTCCAGGAGCACCGCCGTGTCGGCGATGAACGCATCGCGGGCGAGCACGCCGTCGTGTGCGAGGGGCTGTTTGCCCTGCACGACCGGATCCGTCAACGCCTTGATCTCGCGGTGTTCGTCGAGGCCTCGGCGTCCACGCGCTGGCGGCGTTGGGAGGCGATCGAGCGACGGGGCGAGCGGGGCATGGGTGTGCATCGAGCGCGGATGCACTTCGACGCCGTTGCCGAGCCCACCTTCGCCCGCTATCACGCCGACTACCGCTCCGCTGCCGACCTTCTCGTGCTCAATGAGTCGCCCATCGAGGCCGCGGCTGAAGCGTGAGCGGCCCCCCCCACAAGCCCAGACGCCGCCGGCGAGCCGGGGGGGCGTCGCGCCAACGCGTGAGCCCGACCCGCTTGGAAGGCACCTTCGGACCGGATCGCCGACGACTCAGAAGGCTGCACCGTGCGGGCGACCCCACCTTCGAGCAGTCGCTCAGCGAGTCGCGGGCCGAGGTGCAGCGTCGCCTGGCCGAGCCACTCCCGGTCAGCTATCCCGAGGAGCTCCCCTTCGCAGCGCGGGTGCGAGAGATCTCGGCGGCCCTCTCCGAAGCACGCGTCGTTGTGATCGCAGGAGAAACTGGCTCCGGCAAGTCCACACAGATCCCCAAGCTGTGTCTCGAACTCCAGCGCGGGACCCACGGCCTGATCGGTCACACCCAGCCCCGGCGGCTCGCGGCACGGTCGGTGGCCGCGAGAGTGGCCTCCGAACTCGGCGTGACGCTCGGTGATGATGTCGGCTGCAAGGTCCGGTTCCGCGATGACACCTCACCCCGCACACGCATCAAGCTCATGACCGACGGTGTGCTCCTGGCCGAGGCCCGTTCCGATCGCTGGCTTGAGCAGTACGACACCATCATTGTCGATGAGGCACACGAGCGAAGCCTGAACATCGACTTCCTGCTCGGCATCCTCACGCGCGTGCTGCATCAACGCCGGGACCTCAAGCTGATCATCACCTCGGCCACGATCGACACGACGCGGTTCGCCGACCACTTCGAGTCGCACCTGCACGAGCGGGTGCCGGTCATTGAGCTGACCGGCCGCCGATTCCCTGTCGAGACGCTGTACCGTCCGCCTGTGGATGAGGACGGCCGGTCGCTGGATCTCCCGCGCGCCGTCGCGGAAGCTGCCGAGGAACTCGCCGTTCGTGACGGGTTCTCGCGACCCGGGGATATCCTCGTCTTTCTCCCCGGCGAACGCGAGATCCGCGAAACGGCCGCCGCCCTGCGCGAGAAGGTCGACGCCACCAGGATCCTGGCCGGCACCGTGATCGTCCCGTTGTACGCCAGGCTCAGCTTCGACGAGCAGCAGCGCGTGTTCCGAAGTTCGCCGACCCGGCGGATCGTGCTCGCCACCAATGTCGCCGAAACTTCCCTCACCGTGCCCGGCATCCGCTCAGTCATCGACACCGGCACCGCCCGCATCAGCCGGTACTCGCCGCGGCGGCGCGTCCAGTCGTTGCTCGTCGAGCCCATCAGCCAGGCGTCGGCGAGCCAGCGCGCCGGGCGTTGCGGCCGAACGGAGCCCGGCGTCTGCATCAGGCTCTATGCCGAAGATGACCTGCGTTCGCGTGAAGAGTTCACGCCGCCCGAGATCCAGCGATCCAACCTTGCCGGCGTTATTCTGCAGATGCGCGCTCTGGGGCTTGGCGACCCGTCGTCGTTCCCGTTCGTTGAGCCACCGGAGCCGCGGAGGATCAACGAGGCCCACGAGACCCTGCGCGAACTCGGCGCCGCCGACGAGCGGGGCGATCTCACGCCCATGGGCGAACGCCTCGCGAAGCTCCCCGTTGACCCGCGCATCGGCCGGATCTTGCTCGAGGCCGCCGACCGCCGCGTCCTGGCCGACGCATTGATCATCGCCGCCGCCATCGAGACCCAGGACCCGCGCGACCGCCCGGCCGACGCCAGGGCCGCGGCGGATGCGAAGCACGCGAGGTTCGCTGACCCCACTTCCGACTTTCTGACCTTGCTTCGTCTCTGGGACGAGTACCACGAGCACAAAGCGGCGCTGTCACGAGCCCAGCTGCGGAGATCGCTGCGCGCCGACTACCTTTCTTTCGTTCGGTTCAACGAATGGACCGACACACATCGCCAGTTGCGAGACATGTGCACGGCGATCGGGCTCAGGGTCGGCCGGCGTTCGAACGACTCGGACGCGCTGCACGCCGCGATCCTCGCTGGCTTTGTCACGACCGTGGGTCGAGCTCACCCGGAGGGCGGCTACACCTCGCCTTCGGCTGGAAGGTTCTTTGTTCATCCGGGGTCATCGGTAAAGACCAAAGGCGTGCAGTGGTTGGTGGTGAGCGAACTCGTCCGTACGACGAGGCTCTACGCCCGGAGCTGCGCAAAGGTGTCGGCGGACGCCGTCGAGCAGGCCGCCGCCCATCTGCTCACCCGTGAGTACGACGATCCGTCGTACAACAGCGACCGCGGCATCGTCGAAGCATCGATGCGAGTGAAGCTCGGCGAGCTCGAGATCGCCCGCAACCGACGCATCGATTTTGGCTCTGTGGACCGGGCCGAGGCCCGCCGAATCTTCATCGAGCAGGCCCTCGTTGGACAGGAACTGACAACCGATGCGCCGTATGAGCGTCGGAACCGAGCCTTGCTCAGGGAACTCACGGAGCGAGGCGCACGCCTGCGTCGGAACCTGCTCCCTACAGAGGCGCAGCTCGTCGCGTTCTTCGACAGTCGGTTGCCACCCGACATCTGTTCCGCACGGGCCTTTGATCGCTGGCGCCGCCGGGCGGAACGCGAGCGTCCCGATCTGCTCGTGCTTTCTGAGTCGGACCTGGTGCACCGATCGAGTGCAGCGCACGACCTCTCGCTCACACCGGACCGCGTGCCCATCGGCGATCGCACGCACGCCACGCTGCGGTACACCTTCCGCCCCGGGGACGCGTCTGACGGTATCGAGGCGACCCTTCCGCTGGAGGTCGCCGCGACGGCGCCCGTTTCCACGCTCGACTGGCTCGTCCCGGGATGGCTTGAGCACAAAGTCGATGCCGTGCTCAGGGGCCTCCCGAAAGACATGCGCCGCCAGCTCGACGGCTCAACGCTGGCACGCCGCATCGCCGAGCGGCTGCGGTTCGGCGGTGGTGACTTCTTCGTCGAACTCTCGCGTGCGGCGACCGAGGCCACAGGCATCACTGTCACCGAGGCGATGTGCCGAAGCGTCCCGTTGCCGGATCACCTCCGCGCGATCATCCGTGTGATCGATAGCCGAGGCGGGGAGGTCGTCCGCGGACGGGATCTCACTCATGTCGTCCAGGTCGCCCGGCAGGAGCTCGCCAAGAGGAAACCCCCGGACGAGGCGCGGGACCTGCTCGACTCCTGGCCCGACTCCCATCCTGAGATCCATCCGCCGAATGCTCTCGCCGATGCGGTATCCGGCGTCCGGCTCGTGCAGGCACCGGACCACTTCACAGCGCTCGCTCTTCATCGTCTCGGTTGCCGGCGCCTCGTGTCGATCGCACTGGCCCACGAAGCGAAACATCTACTCAAGCACGCGCCCGGTATCGACCGTGTGCGGCTGCTGTGGTCGACCGTCCCGAAGGCGGATCAGCCTGATGCCGATCTGCTGACGCTGCTGGCGGACATCGGAGGTGCCGTCGAGGCTCCCCCGGCGACCGGGGACGATCTCGCTCAGCTCGTCCAGCGGTGCCGATCGGAGCTCGCAGATCGCAGCAACACCGTCATCCGCGTCGTGGGCGACACATTGGCGGCGAGGCAGCGAGCCGCCGAGGCCATCGCAAGGGCATCGGGGCCATCGCTCGCGGATGCCGCGGCTGACACGCGCTTCCAGCTCGATCAGCTCGTCCATGCGGCCGCTCTTCGGACGATTCCCTGGCCGAGGCTTGAACGGCTCGCGGCGTACATCCGGGGGATCGAGGTCCGTCTCGACCGCGCACGCGGCCCCGGCCTGGCGCGCGATCGGGAGGGCATGGCCCGCCTGCTGCCGCACTGGAGGCGATGCCTGCAGCGAGCGTCGGAAGACGCTGCCGTCGGACGAATCGATCCGCTCCTCGATGCGTACCGATGGATGATCGAGGAATACCGGCTCGTGCTCTTCGCGCCCGCGCTGGCGATCAAGGGAGGAGCGTCGGAGAAACGGCTCAACCAGCTGTGGGATCAGGTGTCGGGGCGGGCACCTCGCTCGGAGGAGGGGGACCCGAGGGCGTCTCGGTGACCGCCTCGATCTGCTTCAGCCGAACGCCGCGGAGCGCGAACACCACGCCGCCGAGCATGCCATGGACCAGGAAGACCGCGTACGACAGCAGGGCGAGGGCGACGGCTTCGGCCTGCGCCACACCGTACGCCGCCAGCAGCACGGCGAAGATCCCCTCCCGAAGCCCGATACCGTTGATCGAGATCGGGGCCAGCATGACAATCAGCGCGATCGGCACGACGAACATGAGCTGGTCATAGCCCACCGGGATATCGAGCGCCACCGCGATGAGCCAGTGCATCAGCACGACATTCAGCTGGATCGCAAAGGAAAACAGCAGCGCCAGCGCGAAGGCCGGTACATTGCCGCGATAGCCCTCGCACGCCGTATCGAGCTTCCGGAAGATCTTGCTGGCCGCCCCGGGGAGCATGCCGTAGATCGCTCGGAAGAGCCTGAGCACCGCCGGCACCGGCGCAAAGACCATCGCCAGCACACCCGTGACGCCGAACGCGATCACGCCAACGAGTCCGAAGACCAACTCCGGCCGCTCGAACTCCGCCCGGACGAACGGGACCGCGCCGACAGCCAGCAACGCCAGCGCGAAGATGCCGATCACCCGATCGATCAGGAGCGAGGACACCGCGATCGCCTTGGGGGCGCCAGCCCGCCATGCCTCGTACATCCTCGCGATGTCGCCCCCGATCGTGCTCGGCAGGAGCTGATTGAAGAAGATCGCCAGGATCGAGGCACGAAACAGCGGCCACTGCGAGACCCGCACGCCGGCCACACGCAGCAGGCCCTTCCACCGGAGCGAGGTGAAGTAGTACCCGCCGAATGGTGTGAGCAACGCCAGCAGCAGGAAGCTCACCCGAGAGGACCGGATCTCGTTCCACACGGCGCCGATATCTGCACGAGAGAGGACAAAGACAAGGAGCGACACGGAGACCGTCAGCTTCGCCGCGAACAGAGCGCGCTTTCGGCCGCGCCCGCCCCGCCCGTTTCGATGCGCATGGTCAGCCATGCCCCGACTCGTCAGCGCCGCGGATTCGGAGCACCTTGGCCGGAACACCGGCGACGACCGCAAAGTCCGGGACATCCTTCGTCACCACCGCGCCCGCGGCGATGACCGCGTCCCGCCCGACCCTGACGCCGTTGACCACCGTCGCGTTCGCCCCGATCCAGCAGTTGTCTCCGATCACGAGCGACAATCCCTGCACATGTCCCTGGTCAGCGATGGGGATGTCCGTACGGCCCATGTGGTACTGGCCTCCGCCGAGATACGCATGGCCGGCGACGAGCACCTTGTTCCCGATCTCGACCGATCCACCGACCGCCGAGTGCACCGTGATCCCGGCGCCGAAGCCGCAGTCCGAACCGATGCGTATGCGTCCCATCTTGGCGGACAGCTTCGTGCCCACGCCGAACATGGTTGTGTCACCGATCTCGATGGCCGTCTGCTCGTCGCTGATCGCGTCGAGGCAGCAGTGGTCGTCGATGACCACGCCGCGACCGATTCGGATGCGGGCGGGCTGCCGGAGCACGAGATTGCGCCCGAAGACCGTTCCCTTGCCGCAGGCGCCGAACAGCCCCGGGTACAGGAGCTTGCGCAGCGCCAGCCCGAGCGCCCCCGGGATGTGGCTCGACAGCAGCTGCCGGAGCTCGAAGCTCGCGAGTCGAAGCAGCGATCGCGAGCCGACGATGGTCGTCTGATACTTCTGCAGCGCGGACCCGCCGCCGGTTGTCACGCTGTCCTTGATCGCCCCCATGCCCCGCTCCCGAGACGGTCACCCGACCGCCTGTTCGACCGGCAGTTCCCCAAGCGGGCCGCGGATCAACCGGGCCAACCGATGCAACTCCGCCGATGCGGTCTCCGCATCGATGCCGAACGCCTCGCACAATCCCCGACAGAGAACCCCGTCCGTCGGGCACAGATACCACAGGCTCCGCCTGAGCACAACATCGGCGAGATCCGCCGCAAGCTCTTCGGAACGCATGCGGCTGATGACCGTTGCGAGTTGTTCGCTCTCCAAGCCGTCCACGCCGGGCTCCATCAGCGGGGAGCGCTCCAGAGGATCCTGGAGAGGGCCGATCGGCCGAGCATCCGCACGGGACCCGAACGCAGCATGCGCAGCCCGCTGCGCCACCAGCCGGGCCGTTGTGAACTTCACGCCGGAGACGGACACCAGCCCGATCGGCCCTCCGCGGCGCGCATGATCGACGATCCTCGGCCGATCGCTCGGCTCGCCCGTGGCGGTGTCCGTGGCAGGCAGAAGCCCGCTCCACACGCAGCGGACGGCGGATCGCGTGGGCTGGAACCCAGGCACAGCCTCACGGAGCTCCGCGAGGAACCGATCGATCGAGTCGACGGTGGGCATCACCGAGGGGGAGTCACTTGCCGCCGGTTCGTGCCAGGTCCCCGCGACTGTGCGCGGCCCCCATGGAACGAGGAACAGCGTCGGCGCCCCAGGTCGACGCGCAGCCACAGCCAGAGCGGTGTCACTCGGGGGAGGAACTTCCAGCACCAGATTGAACGCCCGCGCCGGCACAAACAGCTCCCGCCGGGCAGACGCGGCCGAGCCCTCCGCTCGCGCGACCCAAGGCCCGGCGCAGTCGATGACCCGTGGCGTTGGGATCCGCACGCTCCGACCGTTCCCGGTGCTCGCCTCCACGCCGATCACTCGCCCCGACTCCGTCAGCACACGGGTCACGGCCGTGTGGTTGATAGCGCGCCCGCCGAGATCGCACGCCAGGCGGAGCAGACAGATCATCACCCGCTCACTGCTGACCATCCGTCCGTCATGCCACATCCCCCCGCCCCGAAGGCGTTCAGGAGGGACTGTCGAGAAGCGTTCGATCACACCCTGTCGATCAAGCACCCGGCCGCCGGGGATCCGGGGTGTCGTCCCGCCGAAGCAGCGCGACAGGACGGCGGTCCCCGCCAGCGCCGCGCCGAACGCGCTCGGCCGTTTCAACCCTTCGCCGTAGAGCGGCATCACGCACGGAAGCGGCTCGATGAGCCCGGGAAGCAGATCGGCGAACCAACGCCGCTCCCGGACGGAATCGCGGAGCCTCGGCAGATCCAGCGACTGCAGATACCGCAGCCCGCCGTGGATGATCCGATGGCTCGACCAGCTCGTCGCCGAGCCGAAATCGTCGCGTTCCAGCAGCAGCGCCCGCCGCCCCGCCCGGGCGCACTCCAGCAGCGTACAGATGCCGTAGATCCCGCCGCCGATGATGACCGCGTCAGGTGGGGTGCGCTGCGCATCCTCAAGGTCGCCACGGATCGGTCCGAGCGTCTGACCGGCTTGCACGCGACCCGCGCGCTGCATCAGGGCTGCGCCGGTGTGATCTGCGTGCCGAGCTCAGCCAGCCGGATCACCTCGCGTACGCGGAACGGCCGCTTGCCCTGGCTTTCGTGGTAGATCCGGACCAGAAGCTCGCTGATCACCCCGAAGATCAAGAGCTGCACCGCCAGCGGGATCAGCATCAGCGAGAGCATGATCAGCGGGTTGCGGTTGAGTGGCAGGAACCCGTCGCCCCACCACAGCACGCCCAGCCGCTGCAGCAACGCCACAGACACGCACACGCCCGCCACGAGCAGGATGCCGAACGAGATCTTCGCAAAGAAGTACAGCGGCTTGCCGAGGTAATCATTCAGGAACTTGACCGTCACCAGGTCCAGCAGCACCTTGATCGTGCGGATCAGCCCGTACTTGCTCTCCCCCGCGACGCGCGGCCGATGGTTCACCGCCATCTCCGCGATACGGAACCCCTTCCACACGCACAGCGCGGGCAGGAAGCGGTGCATCTCCCCGTAGAGCGACACATCCTCGAGCGCCTCGCGGCGATAGACCTTCATCGCGCACCCGAAGTCCTGGATCGGCGTCCAGGTGAACTTTGAGATCAGCCGGTTCGCGATCATCGACGGGAACTTGCGGGACAGCCACTTGTCCTTGCGATCCTTCCGCCATCCGCTGATCAGGTCGAACCCCTCGTCCAGTTTGGCAACGAGCTTGGGGATGTCGGCCGGATCGTTCTGGCGATCGCCGTCCATCGTCGCGATGAGCCGGCCCCGCGCCCGCTCGAAGCCCGCGGCCAGACCGGCGGTCTGACCCGAGTTCTTCCGCAGACGCACCAGGATTAGGTTCGGATCACCCGAAAACGCGTCGATCAGGCGTGGCACGGTCGCGTCGTAGCTGCCGTCATCGACCAGGATGCATTCCCAGGTCCAGCCCGTTGCGTCGAGCACCTCGCGGATCTCTTCGTACAGCGGAACGACATTGTCCTCTTCGTTGCGAAGCGGGATCACGAGCGAGAGATCAACGGCCGATGCGGCGCCGTTCGTCGCTCCCTCGTCTCGGGGAAACGCGCCCGCGAACGGAGCCCCCTGGACGGCTGTTGATGTCGATTCTGCCCCCATCACCCCATCGATCCCTTATCGCTCGGTTGCGGCTCTCTTTCGAGAGCTCTCAGGATAGGCCCGGGGTGTCATCGGTCGGCTGAGCCCGAAGATCGACGAGAATCCTGCGCGAGTATCGCACGGACCCGGAGAAGGTGTCGCCTGGCCTCGGGGCTCGATTCGGCCCCCCCCTTGTCGCGGGAGCGACGGTCATCTGAAGTGCGCGACGAGCCGTACACCGTGCGGGATCGGGTCTTCCGGTCCCCATCGACCCGGAGCGGGGTCGCCCCGACGCGGATCGCCGTCGGTGTGGAGTCAGCATCGCGGTCGGTTCGATGGCTGATCCGGATCGGCTCGCGGACACCCCGCTCGGTGATCGTGATGCGGATGGGCTTGGCGTTGAACCGAATCGCGTGGATGGGCTGGCGATCCCGGGTCACATACTCGACAGCCTGACCGGCTCCCGTCCCCGCCAGCAGGGCCATCCAACCGCACACCAGATATCGGAACTTGTTCATGGCTCGCCACCTTTTCAAACATCCTAATGCCCTGATACGACAGGTCATAGCGAAATGTTCGAGGTGGCCCGGGCAGTGTGGACCGGTCAGTGAGGCCGGGTCATCGACGCCGGGTCGAGCAGCTCATCCAGCCGACCCGCCGGGAGCAACTGCTGCTCCAGGGCGAGCTGGCGGATCGTCTTGCCCGATGCGTAGGCCTCCATCGCGAGCTTCGCCGAAGCGTCGTACCCGATCTCGGGCACAAGCGAGGTGCACATCGCCAGGGAGCCCTCGATCAGGGCGGCGCAGCGATCCCGGTCCGGCTCCAGCCCCTCGACCAGCCGTTCGCGGAAGACATCGCAGGCGTTGGCCAGCAGCGAGATCGAGTCCTGCACGCCCGCGGCCATCACGGGCATCGCCACATTCAGATCCAGCAGCGAGCCGACCCCGCCAAGGCCGCCCATCGCCACCCCGGCGTCGTTGCCCACGACCTGGCAGCAGACCATCATCACGGCCTCGCAGATCACCGGGTTGACCTTGCCCGGCATGATCGAAGACCCCGGCTGGACAGCCGGGAGCAGCAGTTCCCCGATGCCGCAGCGCGGACCCGACCCGAGCCAGCGGATGTCGTTGGCGATCTTGCTCAGGCTCACGGCCAGGGTCCGCAGGTGGCCCGAGGTCTCGACGACGGCGTCCTTGGCGTGCTGGGCCTCGAAGTGGTTCGCCGCCTCCCGGAACGGAATCCCGAGCCGCTCGGAAACCCGTGCCGACACCCGGCGTCCAAACTCCGGGTGCGTGTTGATCCCGGTGCCGACCGCCGTGCCGCCGATCGGCAGCTCCGCCAGGACCTCGAGCGCCCGCCGGAGCCGCGCCTCGCCCTGCCGGAGTTGGGCGGCGTAGCCAGAAAACTCCTGCCCGAGCCGGATCGGAGTCGCGTCCTGCAGGTGCGTGCGACCAATCTTGATGACGCTGTCCCAGGCGTCGGCCTTCCGCTCGAGGGCCTCGCGCAGCCGTCCAACGGCCGGCAGCAGTGTTCGGGAGATCGCCGTCGCCGCCGCAATGTGCATCGCCGTCGGGAAGGTGTCGTTGGACGATTGGCCCATGTTGACATGGTCGTTCGGGTGGACGCCGCCGACGCCGCCCTCCTCCGCGTCCCGGTACCACGCCGGATCCTTCGACCGGCCGATCGGCTCCCCGTGACGCAGGCAGGCGAGGTTCGCGACGACTTCGTTCACATTCATGTTGGTGCTGGTGCCCGAACCGGTCTGGAACACATCCACCGGAAAGTGTCGATCCAGCCCGCCGTGCTCCGGCAGACCTCGCCCGATTGCCTCGCACGCGGCGAGGATGTCGTCCCGGCGGCGTTCACTGAGCCGTCCCAGGCCGTGGTTGACCTCCGCGCACGAGGCTTTCAGCACCGCGAACGCGCGGATCACCTCCTGGGGAACGGGTTGTCCGGAGATCGGAAAGTTCAGGACCGCACGCTGCGTGCTCGCGCCGTACAAGGCGTCGGCGGGCACGGGCATCTCGCCCATCGAGTCCTTTTCCGTCCGAGTGCCGCCGCGACCGTCCATCATCTCGTGCCCTCTTGGTTTGTCGTCTTCGATCCTATCCACCGGAGATCAGCGTGAGACCAACCCTCCCGAACCTGCTGGGCCTCTCGGTCCTGCTGACAACCGCGTCGACCTTCGCGCAGCCCCGGACCGAGCCGCCGATCCTGGACCGGACCGACGCCCGCCGCTGGGAGTACGCCATCACGCTCCGTCTGACGGCCGCGGACTGTGAGGATCAGGCGCTGGACGAGTTCGTGCGCGCTGACGGGCCGGCGACGAGCGATCGCGTGTATCGGATCAGGCTCGTGCCGATCCGTCCGATCCGCGGGCGCCTGCCCGAACGCCCCGAGGGCACCCCGCTCCGGCCGATCGACATCAGCCCCGCCCAGCGCTTCCGCCTCCGGGCCGAGACCGCGTCCTTTCTGTGGCCCGTGACCGAGCGCAGCGCCTCGCACCAGACGGATCCTTACGAGGGCATCGACGCGGAGCTCTGGATCGACTCGACGCAGCTTCCGCTCCGTCGGCGCACCTTCGAGGCGTACGCCGACGGATCCCCGCTGCATTCCGGTGCCGCGTGGGCCGACTGGTACACCGGCCCGATCGATGCCGATGTGGCCAACATCGAGCTCAGGCTGCGGGGTCGGGCCATCGCGTACAGCACAGTCTTCGACGAGGCATCCGCCCGGCGGATCGACTGGCCGACGGGTTCCTGGCCCGAAGAAGCCGCCAGCACCTTCGAGCCGATGCTGCTCACCGACCATGACGCCTACGGCCGACCGTATGAGCCCGAGTCGGTCAAGCGGCTGGCCAAGGAGCTGACGCGCGGCCGGGAGCGGTCGCAACCCCCGGTGGTCGCCGCGAAGTGGATCGCCGGCGAGCTGGCGCGACGCTTCCAGTTCGATCGGTCCGGGATGGAGTACTGCTCGATCGCAGCCGATCGCTTTGACGAGGACACCATCGAGCCCACGCTCGGGCTGAACCCCGGTGTCGGCGTACCGGTTGGCTTCAACGCCGTCGGAACACAGGCGGCGGCGGACACGCTCCGGGGCAGCCCGGTCGATCTTTCGCTGCTGCTCGCCCGCGTGTACCGGGAGATCGGCATTCCCGCGCGGATTGTCGTGGGCTGGCGGATCTTCGACCCGCAGGAGGGCGATTCCGGCGGAGCAATCGACGACCAGCCGCTCGGGCTGCATGTGTGGGTGGAGTTTGCGCTCCTCGACGAGCGTGAGTCCGCCGTCCGGGACGATCAGCGCCTGGTCTGGGTGCCGGTGGATGTCCTCGAGATTCGACGCGGCGGAGCCTTCAGCCGGGGCCTGAACACCCCGTGGCCCGGGTTCGGCACCGTGGCGCATCTCAACCGCACCATCCCCCTCGGCTTCCATCTCGCTCCGCACCGCATGGGCGAGATCTGGTACGGTGGGAGCACGCGACCGGCCATGGTCCGCGATGTGTTTGCCGCCGCCCCCGAGCACGAGCCGCCGAGACCACTGATCTACGGCTGGAATGTTGTGCCGAACACGCCGGGCTTCCTCACCCAGCAGCTCTCGGCGAGCGTCTGGGAATCGCCCGTCACCAGCGGGCAGCGACCTGTGGGGGAATAGCCGGTCCAACAAGGAGAGCACCATGCTCATGTCTCGGATGAAGGTGGGGGCGCCCATGCTGTGCCTCGCCGTTTCCGTGTCGGCGCAGATCGAGCGGGCCGGGCCGTACATCGAACGCTCCGAGCCGAGGGACTGGCTGGTTCGTGCCCACATCGCGCTCACGCCGGCGACGGAGACCACCGAGCCGAACGCCAGGCCCCCTGGACCGACGATGACCGATGCCCAGAGCGACGATGTCACGATGTCGCCGCGCTTCGACATCGAGCAGGCGACAGTGTTCTGGCCCGTGGCGGCCCGGGCCGCGTCGTACGAGGTCCACCGGGAGAGCGTCACAGGAACGATCCGCTTCTCCGGCGCAGAAGTCCCTGGAAAGATGACGCTGGTGGACGACCTCGGCGGCGGCGAGCCGCTGCACTCGAACGCTGCGTACGCCCAGTGGACCTTCGGCCCTCTCAGCGATGTCACCGCCACCGCATCGATCACCATCGAGCAGACCCTGCGGTGCTGGAACACCTCGTTCGACGAGCAGGCCGCCCGCGCCGTCGAGTGGCCCCGCGGCGATTGGCCGACCGAGGCCGCATCCACCTTCGACGGCATGCTCTACATCAACGGAACGATCACGCCGACCGACCGCCCGGGCCGCGTCGAGGAACTCGTGCGTCGGTTCACGGGCGGGAAGCCCAGGAGCCAGCCACCGGTGGTGCTGGCCAAGTGGATCGCCGGCGAGCTCGCCAAGGCCTTCCAGGTGAGCGGCGCTCCGACGGTGCCAGACATCGTCCCGGGCACGCCGCGGCAGTCGGCACAGTCCGTCGGCGCCATCGGGGCGGTCAACACCATCGGCGCGCTGGAAGCCTCACAGCGGCTGAAGGGTTCAGCCGTCGATCTGGCGCTGCTGCTCACAGCCTGCTACCGTCAGGCCGGGCTGCCCGCCCGCATCGTTCTCGGCGTGGTGGTCGAGCCCGAGGCCGTTGGCGGCGAGGCGTTCCGCGCCGCCGACCGTCCGGAGCCGGGGTTGTACTGCTGGGTCGAGTTTGCGCTCTACGACGAGCAGCAGCACAGCCCGGAGGACGCGCTGACCTGGGTGCCGGTCGACATCGTGTCCATGGCGGCGGGCAATGTCGGGCGCCGAGCCTTTGACCAGCCGTGGCCGGGCTTCGGCAGCAGCGAGACGCTGTCGATGGCGGTCCCGCTCGCATACCACCTGCATCCGCACCAGATGGGGGCGCTCTCGTACGGACTCTCGCCCAGGCGTCAGCCGCTGCCGAGCCTGTGGGGATGGAATGTGGCGCCCCGTGCTCCGCTGGCCGTTCGGCAGGCTCTGACGATCTCGGTGACTTCACCGAGCCGCACGGCCAATGAGAACACGCCGCGCCCCGGCGAATGATCACCGGGGCACGGCGCGCTTCATGCTCTTCGGCGTCCTTCGGCGTCAGCAGCCGATGTTGTACGCCGCGACCCAGGCCGTGAAGTCGCCGGGGTCGGTCACGCCGTTGCCGTTCGCATCGGCGGCGAGGTCGCCCTGGTTGTACGCGGCGACCCAGGCGGTGAAATCGCCCGGATCCGCGACGCCGTTGCCGTTGACATCCGCGACGCAGCCGGTGTCCCGCGTGAAGATCAGACCGTCCGAGCCCGGCGACGGGGCCACCAGCGTGGAGCCGTCGGCGCTGGCGCTGAGCATCGACGCGGGCAGCTCCGTGATCAGCGTGTCGGTCTGCGTGAATGAAGCGGTATCAAGAAAGACGATCTCGCCCTCTCGGGTCTCGGTGAAGGTCCCGGCGCCGGCGCTGGTCAGAGCGTTGCCGCCGATGACCGCGAGCGTCGTGCCGCCCCCGATCAGCTTCGCCCCGACCGGCCGATACAGCAGGCCGACGGTGCCGGTCTGCGTGTCCGTCGTGAGATCGAGCCGACCCACGGTCGAATCACCCCAGTTCAGGACGAACGCCGTGTCGCCCGTATCGGCGAAGACAATATCGAACGGCTGATCACCCACCGGGATCGTGGTATCGAGCGAGAACGAGCCGCCGACTTCGCGGTAGACGAACACCGCATCGTCGTTGCGGTCCGAGACCAGGAGCGTCGCGCCGTCGGGCGACCACGCAAGCCGGGTCGGGAACGAGCCGGCAAGCAGGGTCTGCTGCACGGTCATCGTGGCGGTCTCGACGAGGTCGACCTGCCCGCTGAAGGAGCCGGCGACCGCGAGCAGCGAACCGTCCGGCGAGAGGGCAATCTGCGAGTTCTGGCTGTAGCTGTAGCCGACGCCGCCGAGATTGCCCGTCGCGGTGAGCCCGCCGACGAAGGTGTTGGTCGTCAGGTCGATCTTGCGGACGCCGTCGCCGCTGGCGACCTGCGCGACATACGCGGCTGTGCCGTCCGGGCTGATCTCGACCTGTGCGAGCCGCCGTGCCGAGGGGAGGGCGGTCGTCGTCCCGGTCGCCAGGTCCACGATGCTGACGGTGAACCCATCGAGGTTGACACCGACAGCGGTCGTGCCGTCGGGCGAGATCTCCACTTCGCCTGGGCGTTCGTCGAGCGGTGCGTAGACCAGCGGCCCCGTGCCGGCGCCGTCGAAGATCGCGAGATTGTCGCTGAAGAGGTTGCTGCTGACCAGGGTCGCACCGTCGGGGCTCACGGCCGAGTGCCGGGAGACATCGCCCTCCGGCCCGGGTCCGCTGCGGTCGTAGTAGAGCAGCGCCGGGGAGGCGTCGCTTTCGATGACGACAAGATCATCGCCGAAGGTGGTCGAGGCCATCGCGGCGACATCCGCGGTGGGACTTGCCGCTCCGATCGCAGCGGACACGCGATCGTTGGCCCGGGCGAGCAGGTTCCCTGTCGCCAGATCGATCACCGCGCCCGAGAAACCGACACCGATCGCCCGGGTGCGGGTCGAGTTGAGCAGCAGGTCGTTCAGGTTCGAGGTGTTCAGAGCGGGCCCGAAGGTATCGGTCGTCAGATCGAGCACCCGGGTGGTGTTCTGCAGCGATACGACCGCGGCCGATCCGGTCTGATCAACGACCACCGGCCCGTTCGCTCTCGTGCCGACGGTCGGGATCACGCGGTCAACGGTGTTCGTCGCCGCGTCGATCACGGTGACGAGGCCGGACGCCAACGCGTGGCCGACCAGCAGCACCGATCCGTCGCCGCTGTACCCAAGGCCCGCTGGGTCCTGGTCCACCGGGATCGTCGTGACCGCTCCGGTGGCGATGTCGATCACGGCCACGACATCGTCGAACCGACCCGGGAAGGCCACCGTCGTGTTGTCGCGGAAGTCCAGCTTCGTCGTGATGCGGTAGTCCACCGTCGCGGACTCGAGCCCGAACGACAGCGTCTGCGTGAAGCCCGGCGTCGGAATCGAGCGCACAATCGTGTCCGTGCCGAGGTCGATGATGTCCAGTGTCGATGCGGCGGAGCACCCGACCACGGCGAACGCACCATCCGGTGAGACATCCACCGTTCCCGGGGCATCACCGACCGGCAGGAAGCTCTCGACGCCTGTCGCGAGATCGACCAAGGTCACGGAATCGTCCACCAGATTGGCGATGATCGCTCGCGAACCGTCCGGTGTGATGTCCATCGCGAAGCCGAGCCGTGACAGCGGGATCGCGCCCGTCGGGGTGTTCATGGCCGTGTCGAACCGGACGATGTTCCGGCTCTGGCGGTGCAGGATGAACAGCTCGCTGCCGTCCGGTGCGTACGCCATCGCCACGGGGATATCGCCCTCGGGCGCCGTGCCCACATCCAGCAGGGAAGCGGGGTCGAACGAAGCGGAGCCCACAGCGTCGTTCGGCATGAAGCTGATCCGGGCATCCGCCGGCGCGATCACTTCGATCACCGCGGGATCCGCGTCGGGAGACAGCAGCTCGCCGATCAGCCGGACCTCGGCCTCTCCGCCCTCCACCGAGACATACGGCTCCAACTCCGGAGGGACGGCCTGTGCCGCCGCGACCGATGAACACAGGACGCCGAATCCGCCGGCGCCGCACAACAGCTTCTTCCGATGCATCAGTCTCTCCTCGTTCTTTCTCGGGGCATCAAGACCGCTCGCTCCACGGCGTTCCCAATATACCCGGCGGCTCCGCGGCATCCCACCCGAATCCTCGGGACCTCGCTACGGCCCGCAGCGCCCCCTGGCGTTGGCGATCCACGCGGCGTAGTCCGCCGGGTTGACTTGTCCGTCGCCGTTCTGGTCCGCCGCGGCGTCGCCTGTCTGGTACGCCGTCAGCCACAGGTCCAGGTCGACCGCGGTCACCGACCCATCGCCATCAAGGTCGGCTCGGTCATCGGCCAGCAGCCGCAGCGTTGGCATCAGCTGGACTTCCCGCCGATCCGCCCGCACCCTGACGATGAAGGCGTTCTCGCCGCGATCTCCGGTCCCCCGGAAGGACAGCAGGTAGCGTCCGAAGCCGGTTCGCTCCGCACCGGCGAATGCGAGGGTCGCCGCCGAATCGCCGACGGCTTCGACGGTGAGTTCCTCGGCGTCGGCCGGCTGTCCATCTCGATCCCTGAGCAGGATCTCTACCGTGCTCTCGCAGTCAGCCAGCGACGACAGGAACGGACGGGGCAGGCGGAACTCAGACCGCACGGCATCGGGCACGCCGCGCAGCTCGTCTGCCCACGCCGAGAACAGACCTTCGAGCTGATCCACGGGATCGGGATCGTTGCGCGTGGCGAAAGCGACATTGAACTCGAGGAAGAAGTCACCGTCGCCGCAGCCCGTGGTCAGCGGGAATCCGCCTTCGATGTTCTCCACGAGCCGGGTGGTGTTCCGTGCCTGGCACGCGACCGCGAGGTCCGGGTCGCCGTCGCCATCGAGATCATCGGTGGCAACAGCCAGCGGCTGGAGAAAGATCGGAATCTCCGTGTCGTAGACCAGCGGTCCTCCCGGGAAGAACGGTCGCAGCGCCACCGACCCCGCGACACCGAGCACGAACACCTCGCGCTGCCCGTCGCCGTTGAGATCGATAACCGCAAGATCCCGCGGCCTGGACGGCAGGAACACCTGCCCGAAGGGATCGGGCGTGCCCGAGCCGTCGAAGGTCTCGAGCGCCGGCCCGGTCCGGCCGCCGAGCAGCACTTCGAGCGCACCGTCGCGGTCCGCGTCCGCGACCAGGATGAGCGTCGGACTCGGGACGATGCTCGGTGCAAGCCCCGCCGCCGAGAACGACAGCCCGGCGTGCTGCGTGAGGACTGTCAGCCCGGCTGGGGATGACGAGACGCACGCGATGTCGATGAGGCCGTCCCCGTTCAGGTCGCCGACATCCACGCGTTCCACCGCCGGGACGGCGATCGATGCTGCCTGCTCCAATCCCGTCGGCGTGCCGCGAAGCACCGTCACCTCGCCGGCGACACGGTCGGCAACAACGAGGTCGGGACGCCCATCCGCGTTCAGATCGGCCACCAGGGAGAACTGGCCCGCCACCCCGAGGTCCAAGGGCTCGGCAAACCCGGATGGTGCGGCCGGATCCGCAGCGAGGAGCCAGGTCGCCGAACCGTCGAACGCCGAGGCGACAATGTCCGCCAACCCGTCCCCATCGAGATCCCCGACTTCGATCTCGCTCGCCGGCGCGGGCAGCGGGATTCGGACCGCCGCTTGGAGCGCAGCCGGCGCGGCGATCGGCTCGATCCGGCGGAGCTCCAGCGCGTTGGTGGTTTCCAGGCTCAGCGCCAGTACCCGATCGTTCACCCGCGAGACGACCTCGATGTCGCCCAGCACCTGATCCGTCCTGTAGGTCGGCGAGCATCCCTCGCGGTCGCCGTCGCGCGCCACGAGCATGTACGCGATGTCCGACGACTTGAGCGGGTCCTCGACCGTCTCGCCGCAGCCCGTCGGCCCGAGCGTGGGGCAGGAGCATCGCCCGTCGCCGCCGAGCGAGCGGGCCGCGATCATGCCCGCCATCAGCTTGGCCGGCAGATCACCCGGCTCGTCCCGGATCGCCTGCAGCGCGCCGAGCACGACCGGCTCGCCGGTCAGCACATTGCCCTGAATCGCGTAGCCGATGTCTCCGCCGGTGACACCCGCTCCAGGGAGCGTCCCCGTCACGCCGCCCGCCCACGCGCCGGCCTGCAGACCCGAAAAAGTCAGCAGCCCGCCGGCTGTGTCAACGACGCCGTACTGCCGGGTTTCGTGCCCCGCGTCGAAGACCTCCAGCCCCGCGAGCACCTCGCCGGGTGTGAGCCCGCGCGCCAGCCCGTCGCGGATGAAGGTGCGGTTGAACCCGTCCAGATCAACGAACGACTGCGCTGTCGCGGCACCGACGCCCGGGATCAGCACCGGCGTGTTCGCCTGCAGATCAAAACCCGTCAAGCAGGTCGCGGATCCGACGGCCACTTCACCGGTCGAGAAATCCACCAGCAGGATCGACCAGGTGGCGTGCGCCGTCCCGCTGAATACGACGGCCGCGACCGTTGCGATACGGATGCACAGTCGACGCATACGGGAAGACCTCCGAACGCCCGAGACCTCGGGAAGGCCATCCTCGCAGATCCCGGCCTCGTGCTCAAGCGGCATTGAGGCGTTTGATCGTCCGATACCGAGATGTCGGACGCCGTCATCCGCTGGAATCGAGGCCTGATCGCCCGTCTTCACTCGGCTGCGCCACGAAATCGCGTTCCATGCGGAGCAGATCGGCGTACCCGACCGCGATCGGTTCGCCGGTCGCCGGCCGGAACGCCTCGCGAAGGTCGGCCACCAGCTCGTGGCAGCGTCGGACCGGATGGTCCCGGCTCACGACGGCCTCGAACTCGAGAAACGAACCGAGCGAACGCACCTCGTCGAGATGGATCCGCACCGGGCCCGTGAGAAAGACCTCGCGGCGTTTGGTCACGACGATGTCGATCGGCAGCGAGCGTGTGCCGAACCGCTCGCGCGCCGTCGGCTCGTCATAGATGACATAGTGACTCAGACGAGGTGTCGTCAGATCCGGCCGGTCGTAAAAGATGTACTCGATCTCACGCGTGCCGTCCGTGGAGACGATCTCGCGGCGCTTCAACCGTCCAGATGGAACGCGGTAGTAGGTGTCTTCCTGAGCAAGCTCCGCGGCCAGCGTCGCCCCAAGACGCCGGGCGATCGCCCGCCCAAGCGGCGGGTCACGAAGCTCGGCCTTGTACTCCACGTTGTGCATCGCGACAGTCTATCAAAAGTCCTCGTCCAGCAGACGGAGCAGACGCGCCTCGTCCCAGACCTCGATGCCGAGCTCCTCGGCCTTTTTGAGCTTCGAGCCGGCGCCCGGACCGGCGATCACGATATCGGTGTTCCCGCTGACGCTGCCCGTCACCTTGGCCCCGAGCGCCACAAGGCGGTCTTTCGCCTCGGATCGGTCCATCGACTCCAGCGTGCCGGTCAGCACGACCGTCTTGCCCGCGACGGGTGAACCGTCGGCCTCCTCGGCGCGGTGCTCTCGGCTTGTCAGATCGACGCCCTCCGCCCGCAACCCCTCGAAGATCGCTCGGCCCGCCGGCGAGTGCAGAAAGGCGTGCACGGTCGGCGCTGTGTCCCGGCCGAGGCCCGTTTCGGGCCGTTCCTTCGGGTCCTCGGGCAGGCCCCGTTCCCTCGCTTCAGCTTTGGACAGCGTCTTGGGCCGGAGCATCGACTCGTCGAGCTCGAGCAGCGCACCGAGATCCGGCGCGAGCGCCGCGAGCGACCGAGCTGTCGCATCGCCCACATGCCGGATGCCCAGCCCCGCGAGCACCCGCGCCAGCCCGCGGGACTTCGACGCCTCGATCCCGCTGAGCAGGTTCTCGAGCTTCTTTTCGCCCATCCGCTCCAGCTGGAGCAGCGCCGAGCGATGCTCAGCGAGCCGGTAGATGTCCGCAAAGGAGCGCAGCGGAATGTCGGACGCCAGGATCTGGTCGATCGTGGACTCGCCCAGTCCGTCGATGTCCATCTGACGCCGACCGGCGAACCAGATCAGCTTCTCGCGCAGCTGCGCAGGACACTCCGGATTGACACACCGTCGCGCGGTCTCATCTTCCGGTCGGTCCTCAGCGCCGTGCGGCTCGATCTCCACGGGACCGCTGCAGGCGGGGCAGGTCTCGGGCGGCACGATCGGCGTGGCCGACTTCGGCCGCTTCCCGATCACCGGCCCGACGACATACGGGATGATCTCGCCCGCCTTCTCGACCTCGACCGTGTCGCCAAGGCGGATGTCCTTCTGCCGAACGAGCCCGAAATTGTGCAGCGTGGCGTGCCTGACCACCGTTCCGGCAATCAGCACGGGTTCCATCACCGCGCGGGGTGTGATCTTGCCGGTCTTGCCGACCTGGTAGTCAACGCTCGTCAGCGTTGTGGTCTTTCGCTCCGCGGGGTACTTGTAGGCGATGAGCCACCGGGGGCTCTTGCTCGTCGTGCCGAGCCGCTCCTGCTGATCGAAGCGGTCCACCCGAACGACGAGGCCGTCGATGGCGTATGGCAGGGTCGCACGATGCGCGGCCAGAGCATCGATCGCGGCCATCACCTCGTCCACGGTCGTGCAGGCCCAGGTCATGTCGGGCGTCGGCAGGCCCAGCTTCGTGATCCGCTCAATGAACTCGGTGAACGATCCGGCGAAGGCCTCATCTGATACTTCGCCCCGGCCGTGCGCACGGAAACCGAGGTTTCGGCTCGCGGCCACCTTCGGGTCCTGATTCTTGAGCGTCCCCGCGCACGCGTTGCGGGGGTTCATGAAGGGGTCCTCGCCGTCGGCCTCGCGCTCCTCGTTGATCCGCTCGAACTCCGCCTCGGGGATAAAGACCTCGCCTCGGACTTCGAGCACCGCCGGCGCCTGCTTGATGGTCAGCGGGATGGCTCGGATGGTGCGCACCGCATGGGAGACATCGTCGCCCCGCCGCCCGTCGCCGCGGGTCAGCGCGTGGCGGAGTGATCCGTTCTCGTACCGCAGGCTGATGGCGACACCGTCGATCTTGGGATCCCCGACGAACACGCCCGGGAAGCCGGCTCGCTCACCCTCGGCCTCGCGCTCCCGCAACAGCTCGCGAATGCGTTCCAGGCGTTTGGACTTGGACATCCCCGCGAGCGACAGATCCGCGGCCGTCGCATCCGGCAGCCCCCGGTTGGCCTCGATGGAGGCACGAAGGCTCCGCAGGCGGGTCGATCGATCGTCGAGCTCGAGCCAGACCGACCTCCACCATGCCTCGATGTCCTCGCGGCTATAGGTGTTGTCGATCGAGAGCATCGGGACGGCGTGCTCTCGGGTCTCGAAACCTTCGATCGGTTCGCCGCCGACTCGTCGGGTCGGGCTGTTCGGATCATCCAGTTCCGGGTGCTGCCGTTCGAGCCCGGCGAGCTCGGATAGGAGCTCGTCGAACTCCCGATCCGACATGATCGGCTCGGCCTCGGTGTAGTAGGCCCGGTTGGCTCGCTCGAGCACTTCCCGGAGCTGCCTGACCCGCGTGCTGGCGCTGGCTCTGCTCACGGGCGATCGTACCGCCCCCGTGGGCCCGCTAGCATCGAGCGATGTCGGCCCAGCTCCTCGATGGACGAGCCCTAGCGGAACGGATGCGCGAGAGCCTCCGCGAGCGGATCGCTGCGCTGCGGGCGGCCGGCCGGGTGCCATCGCTCGACGCGGTGCTGGTCGGCTCGGCCGACAACGCCGCCCGGCTCTACGCTGAAAACCAGGGCAGGCAGTGCGAGGAGCTCGGCATCGAGTTCCGCTTGCACGAGCTCCCCGCCAGCGCGGGCTACGAAGACATCGCCGGCCGTGTGCTGCTGCTCAACACCGACGACTCGGTCACGGGGATCATGGTTCACCTCCCGCTGCCCGACCGTGTCGACACCTATCGAATCCAGAGTCTGATCGCGCCAAATAAGGATGTCGAGGGGGTCAACCCGGCGAACATCGGCAATGTCGTCTACGGCCGATCGAGCCTGGTGCCCTGCACCGCGCTGGCGGCCATGCGGCTGATCCAGGCCTCGTCCATCGAGCTCCGGGGCAAGCTGGCCGTGGTGGTGGGGGCCGGCAATGTCGTCGGCAAGCCGCTCGCGGTGCTGCTGATGCGTGAGGAGGCGACGGTGGTCTCCTGCAATGTGCACTCGGCGGATGTGGCGGACCTGTGCCGACGGGCCGATGTCGTCGTCGCCGCCGCGGGCGTTCCGGGGCTGGTGACCGCCGACATGGTCCGCCCCGGCGCCGTGGTGGTCGATGTGGGGGTGAACCGTGTGACGAATGCCGATGGTTCGCGTCGGACCTGCGGGGATGTGGACTTCGATGCCGTTCGCGAGGTCGCCGGCTGGATCTCGCCCGTCCCGGGCGGTGTGGGGCCGATGACGGTCGCAACGCTGCTGAGCAACGCGGTCGATGCGGCGACGCGGCAGCGGTGATCCAAGCTCGCTCCACGAAGGTCCGGATTGACTCGGCTCCGGGGTCCGACTTGAATCAATCGCCTCGTGGGCGGTGCCCCGCGACGCCGGAGGCTCTCCGATGCCCACGCTTGGTCTGTTCAGCTCGATCGGCCCGCTCGAGATCGGCATTCTGCTTTTGGTCGGCCTCCTGCTCTTCGGCCGCCGGCTGCCGGAAGTGGGCCGGGGTCTGGGACGGAGCATCACGGAGTTCAAGCGCGGGCTGAAAGATGTGACGGACGATGTGGACGACGCGACCCGCGAGGTCCGAGAACTGAACGCCGCGGATCGCACCGCGGCCGGTGCCCCAGGAAGCGTGGCGCGATCGCCCGGCGAGCCGGTGCGGCCGGCGTCGAACGAGGGCGGCTCTGGCTCGTAAGTCCTGGGTGCCCGAGGAAAGGAAACAGGACCGTCAGGCGACGCGTTTCGGCGGCGGGTCTACGATGCGGGCTCGTCGGGAGGGCTCGGCGGAGACAGGCGAGGTAGCTCAGCTGGTTTAGAGCACTGGATTCATAACCCGGAGGTCGGGGGTTCGAGTCCCCCCCTCGCCATTCGGTTCGTGAGTTGACGAGGCTCCGCGTCGGACCCAGGCCGCCCAGGCGGCATCGGATCGCCGATCGAGGGGCCTTTTCTGCTATGGTGAGCGTCGCTGGCGCGGGGCTGGGCTGTCGGGGAGACGCATGGGGCAGAGCGGGTTGTCAGGTCGTCTGAAGTGGGTTGCCGCCCTGCTCGCCGCCTCTCTGGCGTGCGCCGCCGGCGCGCAGGACCGGCCTCCGATCGATCTGCCGGAGCTCGATGCCACACCGGCCGACGCGCCCGCGCTCGGTTACCCGTTCCATCGCCTGCGTGTTGAGTTCGCGACGCGCCATCCGGAGCTCCCGCTGGTCGAGTCGATGCAGCGTCTTCCGCTGGCGATCGACACGACCGGCCCGGTTCTTGACGCGACCGCCGACACCGGTGCGACACTCGGGCAAGTGCTCGAGATCGAGAATGGTTCGATCACAGCCGCCGCGCTGAACGAGCTGGCCACCGCGCTGGTCGCGGAGCTGAACCGCCGCGGCATCGTCGGCGTCCTGGTTGCGCCGGATCCGTCACTGATCTCGCCCGCGACGGGGGAAGACCTTCGTCCTGACGGTCGGGGAGACCTGGTCATCCGCATCTGGGTCGGGCTGGTCACGGAGCTGCGCAGCGTCGGGACCGGCGACCGTTTCGACGAGCGCCCGGTCATCGACCACCCCGCCCACGGCCGGATCCTCCGGCTCTCGCCCGCGCAGCCGTGGAACGGCGCGCCGGGCCCCCGCGAGGACCTGATCCGGCGGGAGGTTGTCGAGAACTATGTGTATCGGCTGAATCGGCACCCGAACCGCCGGGTGGACATCGCCGTGGCGCCGGCGTCCGACCCGAACGCGGGACCCGATGCGACAACGCTCGACTACCTCGTCCGCGAGAGCCGACCATGGACCGCGTACGCCCAGATCAGCAACACGGGCACCGAGCAGACCAACGAGTGGCGGCAACGGTTCGGATTCGCGCACTACCAGCTCACGGGGCGAGACGACACGCTGCGGCTTGATTTCGTGACAGCCAGCTTCGACGACTCGTATGCTGGCGTCGCCTCGTACGACGCGCCGCTGCCCGGCACGACGCTCGCCCGCGCACGCGTCTACGGCACCTTCAGCGATTACACCGCCAGCGATATCGGCCTGCCCGGTCAGGACCTCTCCGGCACGACATACACCTACGGCGGTGAGCTGATCGCGACGGTCTATCAGCGGCGTTCGCTCTTCCTCGATGTCTTCGGCGGCGTCGTCGGCAAGAGCTTCGAGGTCACCAACGACCTCGCCGGCACCACTGGCGACACGGATCTCCTGCTCGGCACCGCGGGCGTCCGGGTGGAAGACCGGCGGCCCGCCAGATCGCTCTGGGCCGAGGTCGCGGTGGACTGGACCTTCGACGGGGGTGACCAGAGCGAACTGCCGGCGCTGGGCAGGCTGCGCGTCGACGACAGCTGGGCCCGGATCCGGTGGGACGCCTCCGCCTCGGTCTTCCTTGAGCCGCTGCTCTGGCCGGGCGCGTGGAACGACGCGAGCACACCCGGCAGCTCGACGCTCGGCCACGAGCTGGCGCTGATCTTCCGCGGGCAGAGCGCGCTCGATGCCCGGCTTATCCCCCAGGAGCAGGGTGTGGTCGGCGGTCTCTACTCGGTCCGGGGCTACCCGGAGAGCGCGACCGCGGGCGACACGACCCTGATCGGCACCCTCGAGTACCGGGCGCACCTGCCGGCGCTGCTGGGCGTGAGCACGGAGCCCGGGTCGTTCTTCGGTCAGCCCTTCCGCTGGCGGCGCGACCGCGCGTTCGGGAGCGCCGACTGGGACCTGGTGCTGGCCGGGTTTGTCGACATCGGACAGACGATCAACAACGACGCCGAGGCCGGCGAGTTCGACGAGACCCTGCTCGGCGCGGGTGTGGGCATCGGGCTTGACCTCCGGCGGAACCTCCGCGTCCGCGCGGACTGGGGGTTCGCGCTCTCCGACCTGGATGATGGAACCACCACCTCCGGCGACAGCGAGATCCACTTCGTCGCCACGCTGGCGTACTGACGGGCCCGCCCCGATGGACCCAGTCGGGAGACAGACGGGAGACACGCGATGATGCAGCAGCGGCCGTTCGTTCCGATCACCTCTCCACTCGTGCTCGCGCTGCTTGCAGGCACGGCGATGGGCGGACCGGAGGGCGAGCGCGTCGTCGCCGGCGAGGCCGCCATCGCGCGCGACGGCGCTCGGACCACGATCACCGCGGCGGACAACACGATCATCGAGTTCCGCTCCTTCGACATCCGCGCCAACGAGGCGGTGCAGTTCATCCAGCCCTCGACGGAGGCTCGGGTGCTCAACCGCGTGCTCGGTGCCTCGCCGACACGGATCGATGGCTCGCTGACCGCGAACGGGCGGGTGTACCTGGTCAACGAGGCGGGCGTGTACTTCGGCGCGACATCCGTGGTCAGCGCCGGGGCGATCTACGCGGCCGCCGGCACGATGACGAACGCCGATTTCCTGGGCGGCGTGGACCGCTTCGGCACGCTCGCGGGCGAGGTCGAGCTCGCCGGCCGCGTTGCCGCCTCCGAGATCCATGTCGCCGGTCGGCGTGTGACGAACCTCGGTGATCTCGACGCGCAGGGCGGTCTGGTGACGCTCTCTTCGGGCGACGAGGTGCTGCTGGGCCGTCGCGACGGGCATGTCTTTGTGCGCATCTCTGACGGCACGAACGCGGGATCAACCGGTGTGGACCAAGCGGGCCGGATCAACGCGTCGGGCGGGCAGGTCCGGATCGGTGCCGGGGACATGTACTCGATCGCGCTCCGGCCGACCTCGCAGATCGCTGGCGCTGATGTGCGTGTCGAGAGCGCAGGCCGCGGCACGGTGCGCGTCGAGGGCGAGATTGACGCCTCATCAGGCACGGCCGACGGCGGGTTCATCGGCGTGACGGGCGAGGGCGTGGCGGTCGTCGGCGCGGAGCTGAACGCCTCCGGCGCGGGCAGCGGGGGGACCATCCTCGTCGGCGGCGGGTTCCGGGGTGACACCTCGGACATCGCGACCGCCACGGGCGTCTTCGTCGCCGAGGACACCGCGATGATCGCTGACGCGGGCGTCGCCGGCGACGGCGGGCTGATCGTCACCTGGGCGGACAACGCCACCGTTTTCCGGGGCAAGGCCTCGGCGCGCGGCGGAGCGGAGCGAGGCGACGGCGGGCTGATCGAGGTCTCGAGCCCGCGTACGCTGGCGTTTGAAGGACGGGCGGATACCTCGGCCGCGAACGGCGAGCGCGGCACACTGCTGCTCGACCCCGATCGGATCAACATCGTCGGGGGCTCGGGCCAATCCAGCGATTCGCTGCTCGATGACAACCAGATCCCCGTCACCGAGGCGCCGGGCATCAGCATCGTCATCTCGGAGGCGGCGCTCGAGGCGATCGGCGATACGAATGTTCTCCTCGAGGCCACGAGCGAGATCATCATCAACTCGCTCGAAGACGGCTCGCTCGACTTCGCCGCCGGAGATGGCGCCACGGTGACCTTCAACGCCGGCAACGACTTCTTCGTCAACGGGGATGTCGCGATCACCACGCAGGGCGCTGGTCTGACGATCACCGCGAATGACTCGATCGTCACCGGCAGCCTGCGGACGCTCGGCGGCGACATCTCGCTGACCACAGGAGATCGGCTCGAGACCTCGCGGCTGGTCGAGACCACCGGCAACGCGGTCTACACGCTGACCAATCCCGGTGGCACCGCGACCATCGGCGGGCTCGAGGCGGGCTCGATCAGCGTGAACGCCGATCGCGTCGAGCTACGGGGCAACCTGATCTCCGGCTCAGACTTCACGCTCGCCGGGTTCCCGGAACTCGTGCTCGACGGGCCCGAGACCGTGGCCACGATCGGTGCCTTCAGCGGGACGGACACCTTCGACCTCACCATCGACCCGTCCGTGTCGATCATCGGCGGCGGTGCGTTGCGCTTCGTCGGGCGCCGTGTCGAGCTGCCGACGATCTCGAACCTCTCAGGCCTCGAGGTCACCGCGACGCAGGAACTGGTCCTCAACGGTGACATCCGGCTTGATAACAGCCTCGGCGGGCGGGGCGGCCTGGCCGACCTGCGCGAGGCGGCGGCGATCACCCTCACGCGCGATACGGTCATCGACACTGACATCGTCGGCGATGACGCTCGAGCCGGCGATATCCTCCTCGACGGCGCCCGGATCGACGGCGCTGGCTTCCAGCTCACGCTCGACGCGAATCCGGACCTGGATGCCGAGGGAGGACGCGTCGCGCTCGGCGACATCGAGCTCGACCGTCTCCGTGTCTTCTCGGGTGATCTTTCGCTCAACGGCGACCTGCGTGTCGCGCAGGGCATCGATCTATCGCGGGCCGACCGTGTCCTAGTCGAGGCCGACAGCACGCTGCGTACGCTGGGCGGCGACTTCCGGCTCGATTCGGTCCGCCTCGACGGACCCGCCTCGCTCGAGATCGACCTGACCGGCTCGGGCGGCGCCGGCTCGTTCGTCGTTTCCGAAGGTTTCGGATTCGGCGAACGCCTCGCGTCGCTGCGCATCACGGGCGATGCATTCACGCTGCCCGGCGTGCGTACCACCGGCGAACAGATCTACACCGCGCCCGCCGGTATCACGCTCAACGGCAATCTCGGCTCGTCGGAAACCGGCATCATCCGTTTTGACGGCCCGGTCACCCTGCTGGCGGACCGCACGATCGCCACCGCCGGAGGACCGAGCGACCACATCGAGTTCTTGGGCACGGTCCTGAGCCCGACCTTCGCGCTCACCGCGCAGTCGGTCGGCGGGGATTCCCTGTTTGCCGACGCCGTCGATGTTCGCGCGCTCGCGGTCAACGGCAGCACACTGCTCCGCTCGGCGGACCTGCAGGCGCGGCAAACAGTCCGGCTCGGCGGCGTGGCCTCACGCGACACCGTGTCGCTCGAGGGTGCGGGCAACAGCGTCCGATCGCTCGAGGGCGATGTCATCGTTCGCGGGGACATCCAGGGCAGCAGCGACCTGACCGTCGCGGTTGATGCGTCGGCGGCGGGCGATGCGATCCCGGTCGTGCGCTTCGAGGGGGCCGTGGGCACCGAGACTGCGCTGGATGCGTTGACGATCGGCGGCGGGCGATCCACCGTTCCGGAGGTCGCCACGGTGGTCTTCGGCCGATTCAATGCCCAGGGTGAGCCCGTCGCGGGCCAGGCGTTTCGCGTCGAGACCACGGGCGACTTCACGATGGGTCCGTTCGAGAAGCTCACCGCGCTCGGCTCGATCTCGATCGACGCGGGCGGTACCGCCACGATCGGTGACATCACGGCCGTCGGTGATCTACGGGTCAGCTCGCCCGACATCCTGATCCGCACCCGTCCGGGGGCCGGTCTCGCGTCGGTTGACACGACCACCGATCCCGAGACGCTGATCCCGGCCTCGGCGTTGATGGATACGGGCACGGACTTCGTGGTCGCCGGCACCGCCTCGTTCGAGGGCCCGATCCGGCTGACCGACTCGTCGCTGAACGCCCCGACGCTCGCCGAGCCGCTGGGTCAGGCCCGCTTCGAGAACATCGTGACTCGTGCGCCGGAGCGCACGCTGAGCCTCCAGGATGTCGTGTTCAACCGGCGCGTCGGCACCGGCGGCGGTCCGGCGCAGGATGTCACGACGGTGCTCGACGCGATCGCCACCGGCGCTACGACGGTTCCGCTGGCCTCGGCCGTCGTCGATGAATCTGTCGATCAGCGGCAGGTGGGTGTGTTGCAGTCGAGCCTGGTTCGGCCGACGGTGCAGGACGCCGTGGGGGCGGATGCCGTCGCCGGTGTCGGCCTGCGTGAGCCGGACGCGTCGGAGCTGCGAGGGGCGGCGGCACGGGGTGTGGCCATCACGGTGGACACACCGACGGCACTGGCCGGTGAGGGCTCGATCCGTATCTCGTCGGCGAGAGTCTCGCCCGAGGCGGCGGCACGGATCGAGTCGGCGTGGAACCGGGTTGCCTTCGCGGTCAACGAGCCCGCCAACGACCGCGACGCCGTGTACAGCCGGGTGCGATCCCTGATGGGCTCTGCAGCGACGCGGTATCGGTCCGCCACCGGGGCCTCGCTGCGGGATGTTGATCCGTTGTCGTTGTTCGATGCGGTCCGAGATGCGAGCCCCGACGCGGGCGCCGCGGTCGAGCGCCTTGCGGACCTTGTGGTCGCCGTTCGCTCGGCGGGACTGTCCGAGGGCGAGACGCTGCGGATCGAGCGGGCGATCGCCGAGGCGATCCGTCCCGCGACGATGGACCCGCCGACCGCCCGCAGCCTGCTCTCGTCGGCGGTCGCTTCCCGTTGAGGCCGTCCGGTATACAAGCTACCCTGTCGGGACGGGTCGCTCGGCCCGTTGCCGCCCATGTTCACGGAGTGGAGCCATGCCTGAGAACCTGATCCGCCGAGTTGGTCGTGCCGTTGCCGCCGGGGCCCTGGTTGTGGCGATCTCGGGCACCGCCATCGCCCAGAAGGTCGTCCAGCTTCCGATCCGGACCGACGGCCCGAAGAGCCTGGACCCAGCGGTGGGCTCGACGACCTACGACAACATGGCGTGCGTGCAGATGTACGAGACGCTGCTGGTCAACCGGTACGCGGATCCGATGCAGATCGAGCCGCTGCTCCTGGCCGAGATGCCGGAAGTCAGCGAAGACGGCACGGTCTACCGCTTCCGTCTGAAGGAAGGCGTCTTCTTCCATGACAACGCGTGCTTCCCCAACGGCGAGGGACGCGAGCTGGTCGCCGATGATGTGTTCTACACGCTTCGCCGCCTGCGGGACCCGGCCAACCAGCTGAAGAACGAGTGGCTGCTCGAGGACACGATCCTCGGGTTCGACGAGTACGCCAAGGCCCAGCAGGAGGCGGTGAAATCCGGGAGCGGCAGCTTCGACTACGATGTGCCGATCGAGGGGTTCCGCAAGATCAGCGATCACGAGTTTGAGATCGTGCTGACGAAGCCGGTGACACGGTTCCTGTATGTGCTGAGCATGTTCCAGACTTCGATCGTGCCGCGAGAGGCGGTCGAGCACTACGGCAAGGACTTTGCGTTCAACGCGGTGGGGACGGGCCCGTTCATTCTGGATGAGTGGATTCCGAAGAAGAGCCTGTCGGCGGACCGCAACCCGGACTACCACGAGGTGCTCTACCCCGCCGCCGAGGAGTGGTCGCGGGACGACCGGCGGAACCGGCTGCACCGCGCGGCCGGCAAAGCGGTTCCGTTTGTGGATCGCATCGAGTTCACGATGTTCGTCGAGGATCAGCCCATGTGGCTGCGATTCCAGAACGGCGATATCGGGTACACCGAGGTGCCCGCCGAGTACTTCGACGAGGCGTTCGATGCGAGGACGAAGCAGCTCCTTCCCGAGACGCGCGAACGGGGCATCCGCTATCACAAGAACGCGCTGCTCGACTTCATCTTCCGTGGCTTCAACATGGAAGACGAGCTGCTCGGCGGGTACTCGCCCGAGAAGCGTGCCCTGCGGCAGGCGATCCACCTGGCGATCGACCTCGACGAATTTAGCGATCGGTTCTACCAGGGCAACACGGTGCAGTACGACGGCCCGATCCCCCCGGGGCTCGACGGCCATCCGGAGAACGGCCGGGCGCCCGTGAGCTACAGAGGGCCCAACCTCGAGCTCGCTCGGCAGAAGCTCGCCGAGGCCGGCTATCCGAACGGCGAGGGCCTGCCGCCGATCAAGTTCTACACCAGCCGCGGCGGCAACAACGCCGAGCAGGTGGAGATGATGAAGCGGCAGCTCGCCCGTGTGAACATCGTCCTCGAGCCCGAACTCGTCGACTTCTCCACGCTGATCGAGTTCACGAACAACCGCAAGGCGCCCATGTTCGGCTTCGCGTGGTCGAGCGACTACCCGGACGCGGAGAACAACCTCGCCCTGTTCTACTCGCTCAACGCATCACCGGGCTCGAACCACTACAACTACAGCAACCCCGAGTACGACGCGCTGTACGAGCAGATCCTCACGATGCAGCCGAGCCCCGAGCGCACGGCGATCTATGAGAAGATGCGAGACATGGTCATCGAGGACACGCCGTACATCGGTTCGATGGCTCGGACCCGCTACTACCTGATCAACCCGTGGCTGCTCAACGCCAAGCCGACGGAGCGGTACTACGCCTGGTTCAAGTTCCTCGATGTCGACGACAGCCAGCGGCCCTGACGCCCGGAACACGCCCGAGGCCCCGAGGAGTCCCGCTGCATGTGGTCGTATGTCATCCGGCGTCTGCTGTACAATATCCCTGTTTATCTCGGCATCATTCTGCTCGTGATGCTCGCCCTGCGGGTGAACGACCCGGTTACGGCGTATCTGGGCAAGAACGCTTCGCCGGAGCAGTACGAGGCGATCCAGAAGGACTTCGGTCTCGACAAGCCCTTCCTCGTGCAGTACGCGACACGCGTGAAAAACATCGTGACGCTGAATTTCTCCGATCGGTCGTGGGAGCAGAAGCGACCTGTGGGAGAGATGATCGCGACCGCGGTGCCGGCGACGACGATGATCACGGTCCCGGCGCTGGCGCTGACCGCAGCGATCTCGATCCTCATCGGGCTGATCTGTTCGTTCTACAGGGGGCAGTGGATCGACAAGGTGCTGATGTTCTCCGCGGTCATCGGCATGAGCATCAGCTTCTTGGTGTACATCATTCTCGGGCAGTATTTCGGTGGCTACCGCTTCGGTGGTGATGACGGGGTCCTGCCCTTCGATATCGACGGCTACGACATGCGGCTGTCGACCCTCGCGTTCTGGTTCGGCTCCCCGTTCGAGGCCGTCGGAGCCTGGCTGCGATACTGCGGTCTTCCGGTGCTCATCAGCGTGATCGTGGCGATGGGGTACGACACGCGGTTCTACCGAGCGGTGATGGTCGAGGAGACGGGACGGGACTACATCACCACCGCGAGAGCCAAGGGGGCAACGGGCCGGAAGATCATGTTCGTGCACATGCTGAAGAACGCCATGATCCCGATCATAACTCGGATCATGATCAGCCTGCCGTTCCTGCTGGTCGGGTCGATCCTGCTCGAGTACTTCTTCGGGATTCCGGGCATGGGGCGGACGCTGATCACCGCCATCACCGCGAAGGACTTCCCGGTGGTCGAGTACATGTCTGCGCTGTTCGCCGCGGTCGTGATCGTGACGGTCATCCTGACCGATGTGCTGTACGCGCTGGTTGATCCGCGGGTGAGGCTGTCATGATGCGGCGTTTCTTCAAGTCGAGGGGCTTCGGGAAGCTGCGGCGGAACCGGTCCGCGATGGTGGCGCTCGGCATCATCGCCGTGTACTTCCTCGCCGCGGCGTGGATGATGGCGATGGACGCCGCCCACTGGGTCGGGAAGAAGACCGAGCTCTACGACATATCCCGCACGCCGTTTGTCAGCGCGTTCCTGTCCACGCGCATCCTGGATGAGGCGGGGCCGCCCAGCCTCGGTGGATTCGGGCGTCCGATCGGTCTCAACGGCCGACTTGACTATGTCGACTACTTCTTTTCCCGGGCGCGGGGCGCTGTCGACTCGATTCAACGCCTTGATCCCGCCTCCGATCGCACCCCGGCCGATGTGTTCGCTGATGCAGCCGTGCAGGAGCGCACGCTCGCCGACCTCCCGGTCGAGGAGCTGACCGCCCGGATTCAAGACGGCGAGGACCTGCTGGGGGAACTGGACGCCGCGCGTTCGCTGGTCAACAGTGCGCAAACAATCGCGGTGCAGGTGCGTCAAGCGCGTGACCAGCTCGCAGCCGTCCGAACGGCGACCCCCGACGACGACGCGATGATCCTCCGCGAAGAGGCAGCGTTCGCTCTGGAAGATGTCATCGGGTCGATCGAGACCTACGAATCCGTCTCCGGCGATGAAGCCGCCTTCGATGAAGCGACGACCGACGAGCTGCTCGGTGCCGTGGATCTGCTGTACGATTCCGAAGGGGCGATCCCTGAGCTGGAATCGGCGCTCGATCGCATTAACAAGAAGGCGCAGGACGCTGCCGAAGCGCAGGCGGATGGTGTTGAGCAGCTGCTGCCGGAAGCGATGGCCTTTGTTGATCAGATCATGCCGATCCCATCGGGCCTCGATGGGCTGAGCTACCGCGTTCGTCTGCTCCTGGGAACGGACCGGCAGGGTCGTTCGATTCTCGTGCGTTCGCTTGCTTCGGGCAAGGTTGCGGTGCAGGTCGGCGTCATCGTCGGACTGACCGCTGTGATCTTTGGGAGCCTCCTTGGCGCGGCGGCGGCGTTCTTCGGCGGCTTCGTGGATCACGCCGTCAACTGGCTCTATTCGATCTTCAGCTCTATCCCGCAGCTCGTCCTGCTGGCGGTGCTGAGCTTCATGTTCCTGTCCGGGCCGCTCCAGCCGCTGCGGGGTCTCCCGTCACTCTTTATCGCGTTCGCGATCACCTACTGGATCGGACCGTGCCGCGTCATCCGCGGCGAGGCGATGAAGATCAAGGAACTCGAGTATGTCCAGGCCGCCACGGCCATCGGCTTCGGTCGGCTCTACATCCTCGTGAAGCACATCCTGCCGAACACGCTTCACCTGATGTTCATCAATTTCTCGCTGCTGTTCGTCGGCGCGATCAAGGGCGAGGTCATCCTGACCTTCCTCGGGCTCGGCCTGCCTTTGGGTGAGGGCGCGAGCTGGGGCATCATGATCAGTCAGGCCAAGAGCGAGGTTGTTCAGGGCTTCTTCTGGCAGATCGGCGCCGCGACCTTCTTCATGTTTGTGCTCGTTCTGGCGTTCAACATTCTTTCGGATGCGCTCCAGGACGCCTTCGATCCCAAGCATGTCGGCTGAGCAGGGGACCCGACCGCGCATGGTTGCACAGACGCACGACAAGCCGATCCTCGAAGTCCGCGGGCTCACGACCAGGTTCAGGACCGACCGTGGCACCGTCACCGCTGTCGACGATGTCAACTTTGATGTCTACCCAGGTGAAACCATCGGCATCGTCGGCGAGTCGGGCTGCGGCAAGACCGTCACCAGCAAGACGATCATGCGGCTGCTGCCCGAGCGCAACAGCATCATCGACCCCACCAGCAGCATCCTGTTTGGAGGGATGAACCTCGCGACCGCGAGCGAGGACCAGATGCGCCGCGTCCGGGGCGACAAGATCGCCATGATCTTCCAGGAGCCCATGACCAGCCTCAACCCGGTCTTCACCGTCGGCTGGCAGATCGACGAGGCCCTGCGGTACCACACCACGCTGAACAAGTCCCAGCGGCGCGCTCGGGCTATCGAGATGCTCCGGCTCGTTGAGATCCCGAACCCCGAGCAGCGGATCAAGGAATACCCGCACCAGCTGTCGGGCGGCATGCGGCAGCGCGTGATGATCGCGATCGCGCTCTGCTGCGAGCCGGATATCCTCATCGCCGACGAGCCCACGACGGCCCTCGATGTCACCATCCAGGCCCAGATCCTCGCGCTCATGGACGATCTACGCAAGAAGCTGCGCACAGCGATCCTGCTGATCACGCACGATCTCGGCGTCGTGGCCCAGACCTGTGACCGGGTCATCGTGATGTACGCCGGCCGGGTCATCGAACAAGCCAAGGTGCACGATCTGTTCCACAGGCCCCAGCACCCGTACACCAAGGCGCTCCTTGAGTCCATCCCGAAGGCGGGGTCCAAGGTTTCCGGCCAGCGTCTGCCGACGATCAAGGGCATCGTGCCGAGCCTGTTCGAGCTGCCGGTCGGGTGCCGGTTCCAGGACCGCTGCCCGAAGAAGGAGCAGCGCTGTGTGGATGTCGAGCCGGAACTCAAACCGCACGCCCACCCCGACCGCCCGGTGCGGTGCCACTTCCCGATGAATCAGGACGCGACGCTGACGGTGGGAGAGACCTCGTGACGCAGACCGCCGCCGCGCCCGCCCGGGCGTCCAAGGACGATCGTTCGTTCATCGAGGTCCGGAACCTCGTCAAGCGTTTCCCCATCCGCGGCGGTGTGCTCAACCGCGTCACGGCGAATGTCCACGCCGTCAGCGATGTCTCGTTCAGTATCCGCAAGGGCGAGACGCTCGGCATCGTCGGTGAGTCCGGTTGCGGCAAGAGCACGCTTGGCAAGATGGTGATCCGGCTGATCGAGCCGACTGCCGGCAGCGTGTCCGTCGAGGGCAAGACGATCACCGGGCTGTCGCATCAGGCGATGATGCCCGTTCGCCGAAGGATGCAGATCATCTTCCAGGATCCGTATTCCTCTCTGAACCCGCGGCTGACCGTGCGGCAACTGCTCAAGGAGGCGATCGGATTCCACGGCATCGTCGCGCGCGACGAGGTGGAGTCGTACATCGACCACCTCATCGAGACCGTCGGGCTCCGCGCGGAGGCCAAGGACAAGTTCCCGCACGAGTTCTCGGGTGGGCAGCGTCAGCGGCTGGGCATCGCCCGCGCCCTCGCGCTCAAGCCCGAGTTCATCGTCGCGGATGAGCCCGTGTCGGCGCTCGATGTGTCGATCCAGGCGCAGGTCCTGAACTTGATGATGGACCTCAAGGAGCAGTTCGGCCTGACGATGATGTTCATCAGCCACGACCTCAAGGTCGTCGAACACTTCTGCGACCGCGTGCTGGTGATGTATCTGGGACGGGTGGTCGAGGAGCTCAGCTGCGACCGTCTCCGCGAGGATGCCCAGCACCCCTACACGAGGGCGTTGCTCGGCGCGAACCCCATCGATGACCCGAACGATCGGCGCCCGCTCACGGTGCTCTCCGGCGATGTGCCCAGCCCGCTGAACCCGCCGCCCGGATGTCCGTTCGCCGGCCGCTGCCCGGAAGTGATGGATCGGTGCCGCTCCGAGATGCCCCCGCTGGAACTCAAGGAAGCCGGGCATCCTGTCGCGTGCTGGGCCCGTTCCTAACGGTGAGCTCTCGGCCGAGGGGCTGCCCCGACTCGTGCGGCGGGGAGTCCCCGGAACGATCGATCAATCCCCAAAAGAAAACTCGACACCAGCCGTCGCCGGAGTCGAGCCATGGGAAGAGAGAGACAAGACATCCGAAACATGCCACGGCTTCGACCGGGTGCCAGCAATCTGGGCGACTTTTTTCGCATGCGCCGGAAAGACCGCTCGGCCGACCGGGTCCCAAAAGAAAAACTCGACACCAGCCGTCGCCGGAGTCGAGCCATGGGAAGAGAGAGACAAGACAACCGAAACATGCCACGGCTTCCTCCGTGTGCCAGTGATCTGGGCAACTTTTTCTGATTGTCGGGGTGCGGGGGTCAGTTTCCCGTCAGAAATCCGGCTCCGCTATCGTCGGAGCCCTGCCGTCCTTCGATCGCTGCGATCAAAAACCCAACGGCGAGCAGGAGCATTTCGTCTACCACGCCCTCCCGTCCGATCGCGATACCCAATCGATACACGAACAGATTGAAGTGCGTGCGGTAGACCGCGAGCACGGCGCCGTCCGCGGTCGTCAGCTCGAACCGTTGCGGGGACAGGGTGGCGACAAGCGGGATGAACCGTCGAGCGAGCGCTCGGCCCATGGAGTCCTCGCGGAGCGTCGCGATCTCCTCGCCGTCGACCCCGAGCACGGTCCACTCGTCTCGGAGCATCGACCGGACGCCCCTGCGGCGGATGGAGCCGATGAGCCGGGCGTGGTCGCTGACATCGTATGTGGTCCCGAAGTCGAGGATGGTTCTCGCCTGGATGGTCAGCAGCTCGTCCCGCTGGGATTCGTCGGTGTAGAGCACCAGCCGTTCGCGGAGGCGGAACGCTTTCTGCTTGCAGTACCCGATGACCGTTCCCTGGTCGTCGTAGATGTGGAAGGCCTCGCCAAATATCTTGAAGATCTTCTGCCGGATGGTGTATCGCTCGCCGGGCTGGGGTGTGAAGGCCATCGGACGCTCCTCTCGAGGCCAAGCCTATCCGCGCACGAAAAAGCGGGGCCGGAGCCCCGCTCGATGGTGCACGATTCGGCGAGGGTTCAGGCCTCTTCGCCGACCTGCCAGCGATGGAAGGCGACGATGCGGCCGCCGCCGATCAGGTCCTTGATCTTCTTGGAGGGGTCCATGACGAAGTCCTGCTCGAGGAGCGCGATCTCCGAGAAGAACTTGCGCATGCCGCCTTCGACCATCTTCTCGGCGATCTCCTGCGGCTTGCCGCTCTCCATCGCCTGCTCGATGCGGAACTTCCGCTCCTTGTCGACGACGGAGGCGGGGATCTCGTCGGCCGTCACGCCCATGGGGCGAGGGACGGCGGCGGTGATGTGCATGCAGATCTGCCTGAGGATATCGTCGCCGATATTGCCGTTCGCGTGGAGCAGGACGCCGGTCTTCCCGTCGTGGTGGACATAGGTGCCGAAGGTGTCGCCGCTGTCGCGGGCGACCTTGAGGATCCTCGCGACCGAGGCGTTCTCGCCCGTGGTGATGCGGATCTCGTCAATAGCGGCCTTCATCTCGTCGGTCGGCTCGACGGGTCCGGCGGATGCACCCGTGGCGAGTGCCGCGACGCGGTCGACGGCCGCGATGAACTGCTCGTTCTTCGCGGTGAAGTCGGTCTCGGCGCGGACCTCGACGATGACGGCGCCGCCGTCGTTGACAGCCACGGCGATGCGTCCCTCGCCGGCGACGCGATCGGTCCGGGTGTCCATCTTGCCCTTGAGCTTCTTGCGAAGCAGATCGATCGCCTTCTCTTTATCGCCGCCCGCCTCGATGAGCGCTTTCTTGCACTCCATCATGGCGAGTCCGGTCTCGTTTCGGAGAGCCATCACATCCTTTGCGCTGATATCGGCCATGGGTCTCTGCTCCGGGTCGGTGTGCGCGGCCGCGGCCGCGGCCTGTGGCGTGTCGGGGCCGAAGCCCCGGCGAAGTGCTGGAGTCCGCTGGTGCGGACCAAGAACCGGTTACTCGCTTCGGGCAGGCACCGCGGGGGCGTCCGCGTTCGTCGGCGTGTCGTCGCTTGCCGACGCCGAGGCCTCGCCCCGGTACTGCGAGCGCCGGCTGCTGCGACGCTGCGGGCGATCGGGCTGCTCGTTGTCCTGCTCGGAGTCGGCCTCGGCTGGCTGCTCGGTCCGCTGCTGCTTGCCCTCGGCGATCGCCTTGCACAGCTCACGGATGACCACATCGATGGATCGCATCGAGTCGTCGTTGCCCGGGATCGGGATGTCCGCCATCGCGGGGTCACCGTCTGTATCGATCAGGCAGATCGTCGGGATGCCCAGCTTCTGGGCCTCCTTGAGGGCGGTCTGCTCACGGTTGACATCGATGATGACCAGAGCGCCGGGGAGCTTCTCCATCCGGCGGACACCGTCAAGGTTGCGCTTGATCTTGCGGGCCTCGCGGCGGAGCTGGCTCTCCATCTTCTTGGAGTAGCTCTGGAAGTTGTCCTCGGCCTCGATGGCCTCGAGCTCTTCGAGACGCTTGAGCCGGGCGCGGATGGTGCGAAAGTTGGTCAGGGTGCCGCCGAGCCAGCGCTCGGTGACATAGTGCTGCCCGACATCGCCGACATACTGCTCAAGGATCTGCCGCGCCTGCCGCTTGGTGCCGACGAAGCAGACATCCTTTCCGCTGGCCACGGTGCGCACGATGAACTTCTTGGCGAGCAGGAGGCCCTTGATGGTCTCCTTGATATCGATGATGTGGATGCCGTTGCGCTTGCCGTAGATGTACGGTGCCATCTTCGGGTTCCAGCCGCTGGAACGCTGGCCGAAGTGGATACCGGCCTCGATCAGGTCCTGGACAAGCGAGTTGGGGGTGGCCTCGGCCATGGGACGGTCCTTTCAGCGACACCGGCGGCAGCGGGTCGGCTCGGCGTGAGGCCGAGACGCCGACGCACAAGGGCGCTTCGTGCCGGGCGGGCCCCGGCGGGTTCACAGCATCCGAGCGGCCCGGGTACACCACCCCCGAGGCCACACCACCCATCCGACCGGTGGGCGATGACGCATGGTAGGCTCGGCGGAGAGTGGACGGTGAGCCGCCCAGCGGGCTATCCTCGCCCGAGCCGGGCGCATAGCTCAGTTGGCTAGAGCGCTGCCGTCACATGGCAGAGGTCACAGGTTCGAGTCCTGTTGCGCCCATTCGTCTCCAGGCTCTCGACACCTGGCTCACCGCCCGCGGTTCGGCATGTGGCCGGGTCAGCAGCCGTCGTTGTACGCCACGACCCACGCTGCGAAGTCGGATGGATCGATGCGACCGTCGCCGTTCTGATCGGCCGACGCGTCCCCCTGGGTGTAGGCGACAAGCCATGCCGTGAAATCACCGGGATCGAGCGTTCCGTTGCCGTTGACATCAACTCGGCACGCCCCGGCAAGCGTGCCGGTGATGGTGACGGTGATGGCGCTGTCGTCGGGGTCGTTATTCGGCAGGAGCACCGAGACTGAGAACGGGCCGGGCTCCCGATCGATGGTGACGGGCACCGAGATGACCTCGCCTGGCTGAACGGTGAACGGCCCGAACGGCGTCGTCGCTCCGTCAGACCCGATGGAGAACAGTGTGAGCGCTTCCAAACCTCGAACACCCCACCGCCCGATGTCGCCCGCGTGCGCAACCGGAAGCAGGATCGTGTCGCCGGGCTCGATGCGCCCGGCATCGATGTGCTGCGGGCTCGCAATCTTCGCCGGAACTCGCAGGTCGAGCGAGACGGGCAGATGCCCGGCACCGTTGGACATGACCTGCAGCGCGAGGGCGATCTGTTCGCCGACCATGGTGTTCCCAACGGTTCGCAGCGGTTGATTGAATGAACCGCCGTCGTTGCCCCAGGCGCGGTACGAATGACGGGGATCGTTCCACGAGACCGTGCTGTACGGCACGCCTGCCTGTCCGATATAGTCGATGCCCTGCGTGTTGAACAGGTCGTCAGACATTAGGATCTGGTCGTAGCGATCGTCCATCCCTGCAGCGCCCGGCGCAGGATCCTGCGTGTGGACGAATCGATAGGCGATGTTGTTCTGCCACTCCCCCGGTGTGGCGATCGGGTCGAAGAAACGACCGCGGTTCGATGGGTCTCGAGGCGTGCTGGCCGACACAAGCTCCTGGTAGGCGTCCTGAAGCGAGCTTTGTGTGTTGAAGTCTCCCGCGATCAGGAACGCTCGACCCGATGGCAGCGTCGCCGCGTCCGCTCGGATGGCCTGGGCCTCGACGAAACGACGCGCCCGATCGCTTGGTGTCGAGCCGGCTTTGAAGTGAACCGAGTAGATCGAGAGCACCGTTGAGGGGCTGTCGTAACCCACGGGCCGAACTTCGTACCGCATCGGATCTCGGGGATGGTTCGGAGCCGGTCCGCCCACGGAGACCACGGTCGCCTCGAGCAGCTCGAGCTGGCTCGTGCGGTAGAACAGATGGGTGTCAAAGCCGGTGCCGTCCCGGTACTCGGAGGCGGACCAGTCACCGCGAGAACCCGGGGCCCGGTTCAGTGCGACCAGAAAGTCGTCGTACGAGCGACGCGTCTGGAACTCTTGGACAACGATCGCGTCCGGATCGAGCTGACGGCCCTCGAAGCTGCCGTAGACGACCGTGCCGATTTCGTCCAGGAACCCGCCCTCGTACAGTGTGACATTCCATGTAGCGATGCGGATGCCATCCGCCGGCTGCGCGGATGCCACGGACGCCATGAGGAGTGCGATCACGGTTGGCAGCAACCGTTGGGTCACGGCGTGATCCTGATGCTGTGCACATGGGTCGTCGTCCGGCCGTAGAGATCGGTATGACGGATCTCGATCATGTGTGTACCAGCGGGAAGCTGTTCGGGCAGGTCGGCGATCCAGAGATGGTGGGAATCAACGGGCTGCGGCGACGGACGGTTGGTGCGCAGCTCGGCAGGCAGCGCGGACTCGGCGGCGTGCATCGCTACATACGAGGGGTCCTGCCCGGGACGCTCTCGCATCGATGTCCACGCCAGAGGGGAGGCGCCCTGCCCCGCAGCCGCGGTGCCGGTGGTGAGACGCCATTCCACCCGATCGCCTGGTGCGCCGTTGAACACATTGACGACGAACTCGGCACCGGCTTGCGGTTCCGGGAGCCAGACCGACATCTGATGGATTTTCTCTCTGCGGGCGGGGTGAAACTCGGTGGTATAGCGGTTGCCGTCGAAGCGGATAAGAGTGTACCCGTTTGGTGACCCGTCGCGCATGCGGGTGTGCGGGACGCCGTACTCATCGAGCGCGCCGCGGTACCACGAGCCAGAGGCGGTGACGGCGTTCAGGTGGTGGTGCACCGGCTGGGGAAAGCGTCGGGGATCATGCAGCGTGTGCTGGTTCGGTGCCGGTGGCGTGTAGCCGTGCTCGGCGCCGAAGAACCAGTGCCGCTGATAATGCGTGTGCCCCGACAGGCTGAAGGTATGCGGGTGGGTGGAGAGGATGCGGAACAGCGCTTCCTGCTCAGGAATCCGGTGCACGCCGTCGCCCTCGATGGGGATGTGAAACGCCAGCACGACGAGGTCATCGACGGGAACGATCACCAGGTAGTTCTCGACAAAGCGGAGCTGGTCGTCTCGCAGGCCGCCGCGGTAGTTGCCGGTCTTCGGCTTGCGTGCCGCGGGCCAGCGGGGATCGGTCTCGTCGCGGAAGCCCTCGAACCCCTGGTAGATGACATTGTCGAGGAGGATGAAGTGCACGCGTCCGACCTGGAACGCGTAGTTCGGAGAGCCGTACACGCGTTCGTAGGTCTCGTCGGCCCATCGGTCGGGGTCATCCGCGGTGAGCGAAGAGTCGCCTGCCATGAAGTTCATATCGTGGTTGCCATAGACATTGTGCCACGGGATGCCGAGCAACCCCTGGGCCTCGTTGAGCGGGTGGAACAGGTCGAGGTTGTCGCCCACGAGGTCGCCCAGGCTGATGCCGAATGCAGCGCCGTGGATGTTCCCTTCCGTGCCGACGCCTCCCGGTACCGCGAGCGGATCGATCACCTCCCGTCGGAACAGATCGATCTCCTCCAGCGAGTACGGCTGCGGGTCACCGAAGGCGATCACGCTGAACGATTCGGGCTCGTCGATGGGACGCAGGCCGAAGTCGACGGACTCCGGAAGCGGCCCGGTCGGCGCCACACCGGGGAAGAGGAACCCGTCATCGGGCGATCCGGCGGGCTTGTGGACATAGCTGTGTCGAGGAACGCCGTGCCGGTCCAACGGGAGCTGATACCCTCTCGGCTTGATCACGGTGATGATGGTGTCCTCGTCGACGGGCAGTTCGTATCGACCTGCATCATCGGACCGAACGACGATCTCGCCGTTGGTGACGGCAACGCCCTGGATGCCACGCTCATCGGCCTGGCGGAGGCCATCGCTGTTCGTGTCCTCGAAGACAACGCCGGTGGCGACCTGCCCTCGGGCGACGGACGCTGCAAGCCCGGTGATCGCGAAGACGAGAGCGGCCCGTTGCAGCATGTGATCCTCCTGGTCTGGACGGTTGAATGTCGACGGAACTGGAAGCGGGTCGCCGCGCGTGAACGCGACGACCCGCAGATGATACTGGAGTGCCCCGGTTACGGGCAGAGCGGGCCGGCCGGCCCGGCGTTGTAGGCGGCGACCCAGGCGGTGAAGTCGCCCGGTTCGACCACGCCGTTGAAGTTGAGATCCGCGATCAGATCACCCTGGTTGTAGGCGGCGACCCAGGCGGTGAAGTCGCCCGGCTCGACGATGCCGTTGCGGTTCGTGTCCGCGCAGAGCGGGAGGCTCGGGTCGGAGGAGATGCAGTTGGAGGGGTTGAACCCGGTGGTGAGCCCGTCGACAAAGCCCGGAGAGCCGAAGGCCGGGGCGTTGTAGACGGTGGTCAGGTTGTTGCTGATCGCCCCGTCGAACCCGACAAGGGAGGTGGCCCAGTTCAGGCCGTTGTCGTTGTCCAACTCGTTCAGGTTGGAGGTGCGGAACAGGTAGATCGAGAACGCGGTGTTGAACGGCAGGCCGTTGGAGACCAGCGGCCAGATGAAGCCGTCGTCGTCGTAGTTGACGACATCCTGCACATTGTCGGCCGTGTCACGCAGCGTGAGGATCTCGCGGCCGGTGGATGGGTTGGAGGCCGAGCCGGCCTCGCCGGTGTCGCCGAGTCGGCTCAGCCCACCGTTGTACCAGTTCTCGACATAGAAGATCTGGTAGCCGCACTCCCAGGCCGAGTAGAACTCGGAGACCGGCGTCGGGTTCTCGACCGGGAAGTCGTTGGCGATGACAATGGCGGCTTCACCCGGCTGGAGGACGGAGCCCGCCGGGAAGCCCGTTGTCGCGCCATCCTCGTCTTCAAGGGTCCAGTTGGAGACATCAATCGGTGCACCGGACACATTGACGATCTCGATCCACTCATCGATGCCGAGAGTCTCGTCGGGGAACGGCAGGCCCGGGAAGTCCGAGTTCGTCGCGAAGTGAATCTCGGAGATGATGACCTGGCCGAGCGGACGGACGGGTGCGCCGGTGTTGAAGACACCGGGCGACCCCGCGTCGCGCCCGTCGAAACCGCCGGCGGCGTTGGGCGACCGGGCACCGTCCACGCTCCGGATCGACAGCCGCCAGTTCGACGCGGTGTTGTTGTCCGCGCGGGAGGCACCGGCCCCGAGCAGGAAGAACGAGCCACGCCCGTCGTCACCGGGCCAGCCGGCCTGCGGCACGCCGTTGGAGGTGGTGCCCTGGTAGTTGGCGACATCGACACGGATCTCCGCGATGATGTCCTCGCCGGTCACGGGATCGGTGCCGGTGACGACCGGGGCGATCAGCGAGCGCACCTCGTTGACCAGGTCGGCGTTGTTCGCCAGGCTGAGGCTCGACTCGACATAGGTGTACCCCGAGACAGGGCCCCAGCCGGCTTCCCAGTCGGCCAGCGTCCGTCCTCCGATGACCGCGACCTCACCCGGTCCGAGCAGCACCGGATCGATCTCGGGCGTGGACGGATCGCCATCGAAGGGCGGCTCAGCGCCGTCGAACACGGGCTGGTCGAGATCGCGGAAGAACCAGCCGGAGATATCGACGGTGCTGCTGCCGGTGTTGTAGAGCTCGATCCACTCGCGCTCGGTGCCGCTGGGGTTGAACATGATCTCGGTGATGATGACATCGCCGAATCCGGGCACGGATTCGCAAAGATCGAGCAGCCCGTTGCCGTCGAGGTCCAGCGAGGGGTTGTTGGCGATCTGGCAGTCATCGGGCTGGCCGTCGCCGTCGCAGTCGTCTTCCTGATTGATCTGGAACTCGCAGTCATCGGGGATGCCGTTGCCGTTGCAGTCCGGCTCGGCCTCGTCGGGGATGCGGTTGCGGTTGCAGTCCTGGCTGAAGCCGAGGAAGATGTCCTGCGCGTCGTCGCGGCCGTTGTTGTTGGCGTCCTCGAAGGACTGCGCGAGCGTCGGCGCGACGCCGGGGCTCGCGACATCGCCCTCGCCGTAGAGCGTGAAGGTGGAACCGTCGTCGGTGTCGGTGCTCTCGACGAGTCGACCCGCGATGCCGAGGTCGCGGCCCTCGACAGAGAGAGCCCAGGCCTCGCCGATGAGCTCCTCGCCCGCGGCCTGCGGGTAGAAGTTGGGCTGCAGGTAGATGGAGCGGCCGTTCGAGCTGAAGGGCCACTGGTTCTGGCTGTTGCCGACCTGGTAGTTGACGAAGTCGCGTGAGATGAATGTTCCGGAAGGATCGATCTCGATCAGATCGAGCACCTCATTGGTCGGGCTGGCGGTGTTGGCAATGGTCGCGGTCGACAGGAGCAACACAACGCGGTAGTTGAGCGTGTCGCCGATGCCGTCGCCGTCGGTGTCCTCGCCCCACGAAGCGACGAAATCATCGAAAGTGTTGTTGCGGCCGTCAACGCCGCCGTTGACGGAGCGGTCATCCCAGAACCCGCCGATGACGATCGACTCGCCCGGCTGGATGATGATCGAGTTCTGAGGCTCGCACGCGATGCCGCCGCCGTTCTGCAGCGAGATCGTCAGACAGTCCGGGTCTGTTGACTCGGGGAGCACGGTGCCGTCTGGCAGGCGGACGGCGCCGGCGCCGAACATGTGCGAGGGCGTGGAGTTGTCCTCGTCGTCCAGGGCGTACCGGGTGATATCGACGGGGGTGACGCCGACATTGGTCACCTCGACCCACTCGGTCTCCGCCTCGTCTCCCGACGGGTTGTAGAAGACCTCCGTCACGATGACCTGCCCGGAGGCGGTCCCTGCGATGCCGGCCAGACAGCCGATCATCCATGCCTTCTTTATCATCTCACTCGCTCCAAGGTGTGTGCTGCCGGTCCCGGGCGTCCGGCTGGGCTCCGCCCGGGTGGGGCGTCGTCCCGGTGATGTGCGCCGCCGACCCCGGTCGCCGGCGGACTCAGTGGTCAGTCGCTCGTGAAGATGAACCGGGTGACATTCTGCGGCCGGCCGTTGACGCTCCGCCGCGTCAGCTCCCAGTCGAACCCGTTGCCCTTGTAGCGCTGGACAATGTCCTGCACTTCCTGCTGCGCAGCGAAGGTGATGCCGGTGTGCCGGCTGCGGAGATAGGTCTTGAGCAGCTCTTCGTTGGCGCGGACGAACTCCACATGGCCGTCGACGAAGCTGATGTTGACACCGTCGGCTCCGTGGTTGCCGGTCTGTTCATCGGGCCAGTTGTTGACGACGGGCGCTGCCTCCCGGCTGCCAGCGTACTGGCTCCAGATCGCTCGCTGGTTGTCCTCGTCCGAGTCGATGGTCAGCATCATCTGACTGGGCGTGAACACGCGGTCGGGCTTCTTGATGAACCGGTCGTACTCGCCCAGCCCCGGGCTGAACTGCTCCGGATCCCCGAGCAGCTCTTCCTGCCTCGCATAGCCCGGAGAGTTCTCATCCGTGTACCCACGATCGCGGTTCAGATCACGCGTGATGCGTGCTTGATTCGGGGCGTTCGTGTACCGGAGTGTGAAGGTGCCGTCGGGCCACACGGCCAGACCGCCGCCGTAGATCCCGTCCTGCTGACCGTACCACGACCAGACCTCGTAGCTGTGCCCCCGCTGGGCGAAGCTCGCGCTCGCGTCCGCCTCGACATCATCGAGGCTCGCGTCGAGGCTCCGCTCGATCGCGTTGGTCATGAGATCGACCGGCACGGGCTTGCCGTGTGGGTTCCGGCCCGAGTTGTTGAAGCTGACCCGATCGCCCTCGACCGTTCCATCGACCTGCATGATGACCGTCGGATCGACCTTGTGCCGTGTGCCGGCGCACACGGCTGCTTCGGGCGTTTCGAGGATGTCCACAAGATACGCCAGGTTGTCGTCGCCACCGTTGAAGGTCGGCACATACGGCCCGGCATCGTTCTCCTCCGAGTACACGAGCGCACCGAGCACGATCATCCGCTGGCCTGCGGCACACGCGACCTTCTGGGCTGTCTTGCGGGCGGACCCGAGCGCGGGCAGCAGGATGCCGATGAGCAGCGCGATGATCGCGATGACCACGAGCAACTCGATCAGCGTGAACGCACGAACGCGGCGGGCGATTGCCATAGGGGAGACCTCCGTCCTGAAAGTGTCCGCGGACCGCGAACTCAGACGGTGGGATCTTCTCGCTGCGCATCGATCTCGTTGTCAAGAAGCGTTCAAGATAGCTTCAAGGTTGGCCGTCCCTTTGTCAGTGCCTTGTGAAGACGCGGGTCGGATGGCTTGACATTGACCCGTTCTTCGCTCCGGCTTCATGTTGCCCTTGCTTCGTCTTTGTGAATGCACACCGAGCGCCTCTGCGCCTCAGCGCCCCTCTGGATGTCGCGAACCCAGTCTGGCACCGAACCGGGTCTCTCGGTACACTGTGGCTACCCCGTTCTGGGGGCAATGGGGTGATCGATGAACAACCGCTGCAGCTTGACTGTTCTGGGCACGCTGTTGGCTCTCGCGCTGCCGTCCGCCGCCCAGCCGACGAACCCGCCGGTCACACTCGAGGGACCATTCGGCGTCGCCTGCGACGGGGACTTCTTCAACGATCCGTTTGCCAAGTGCTTCCCTGAGAGCTGGCTCGGCTCGCATGTTCGCCTGCGGCTCAACACCTTCCTGAGCTGCCCGACTGGCATCGAGGGCTACGACGGCATCGACAACGCCAGCAGCCAGGGCACCGTATTCACGATCGCTGACGACGGCTCGACCGGCTCGGGCCTGGTTGACTTCGCGATGGTCAACACCGCGCGTGGCTCGATGAACATCGACTACGGCTCGAGCCGCGTTGGGCCCGGCACCGATGTGGTCGCGACGCTGACACTCGAGGGCGAGCTCACGACCGACAACCTGGGCCAGTGGGCCGATGTCTGTGCCGCGCCGGACGACGACGGCTTGCGATCGTTCGACGGTCGGGTGGAACTCAATGTCGTGCTGCTCGTGGACCAGCCCGTGGTGCTCACCGACCGGAGCGGGGCCATCCAGCCGTTGCAGCAGTTCGCCATCGGTGACATCATCCCTCCCGGCAGCTACTCGTTTCAGGAGTCGATCTCGTTCGGTGGCAGCGGGAACTCACCCGACGAGGTCGTGGTTCAGCTCGGCGTCGTCGAGTTCACGATGCCCGATTGCAACACGGACGGGATCAGCGATCTGACCCAGATCGATACCGACGGCAACGGGACGCCGGACGCCTGCGAGCCGGTCCAGAACCTGTCGGCGGGCACGGGGTACGCCTCCTTGCAGCAGGCTGTCAACGCGGCGGCCCCGTTCGACGAGTTGGCAATCTCCGCGGGCGTGCTCAATGAGTTCGGCGTGTTCATCTCGAAACCACTCACGATCCGCGGCGTCGGGATGGACACGACCGTGATCGATGCCCAAGGGGTTGATCGCTGCCTGTTCATCGCAGGCGGTGCGCTCGGTGTGGAGATCACGGACCTGACGCTGATCAACGGGGACTCGTTCGTCGTGGGCGAGCTCGGCGGGAACGCCATCGTGGGCAGCAACAGCCAGGTCACCTTCCGGCGCGTGGCGTTCCGCGACGGCCGATCGACCAACGGCAACACGGGCGGTGTAGCAGGATTCGGGCTGGGGACCTCGATCGTCTTCGAGGACTGCGAGTTCACCGCGAATCACGCGACATTTGACGGCGGGGCGATCACACTCTACAACACCGTGACGGCTGAGTTCATACGGTGCCTGTTCGAGCAGAACGCCGCGGGATTCAGCGGTGGAGCGGCGGTGCTGTTCGACCAATCGGCTGCACGCTTCGAGGACTGCTCGTTCATCGGTAACGAGGCGGGCAGCGGGGGCGGGATCGCCCAGATCGGCGCAACACTCGTCGAGCTCATGCGGTGCGAGTTCCGGGGGAACAGCGCAGCCGGGGGTGGGGCCGCCCACATCGCGTTCGTTGATGACACACTCTTCGCCGCGAACACGCTGTTCGCCGGAGGGATCGCGCAGGGCGGAGCGGCTGTTCAGCTGCAGGGCAATGCCGACGCGACCCTGCTGCATTGCACGGCGGCGGGGAACACCGCGTTCAACACGGTGACGGTGGCCACACCAGAGAACGCCCTGACCGCGATCGGGTGTATTTTCTGGGGCAACAGCGGGTTCAACGGGCCCGTCGGTCCGGGCAGCGCGCTCGGCGACATAGATCTCTCCCGGTGCATCTTCCCGGAGGCGACGGCTTCGAACATCGCGCTGGATCCGCTGTTCGTCAACCCGCAGGCAGGCGACTACTCGATCCGCGCCGCATCACCGGCGATCGATGCAGCCGATCCGCTGAACCCGTCGGGTGATGCGTTCGACCTCGCCGGCCTTCCCCGCCTCTTGGACGACGGGGGTATTCCCGGCGTCTCCGAGGACATCGGCGCATACGAGTTTCAGGGCACAACCTGCCTCCCGGATACCAACGGGGACGGGCAGATCTCGCCGGCGGACTTCACCGCCTGGGTCGTCACCTACAACGGCGGCAGTCCTATCGCGGACCAAAACCGTGACGGTGTGGTCTCGCCTGCCGACTTTACCGCCTGGGTCCAGAACTACAACCTTGGCTGCTAGCCCCAGCGCTGCAGCCACGCCTCGGCATCGTCCGCGCGCTGCGCATCGCGGAGCACCTCTGCGCCGAGATCGATGAGCTCGCGTTTCACGGCGGCATCGTTCGGCAGCTCGTGCAGAGCCCGTTCGAGCAGCCACAGCGCACGCCCAACTTCGCCGAGTGACGCTTCCGTGCTCGCGAGCCAGCGGGTGATGGTCAGCGTTTCGGCAGACTCGACGCCCCGCCAGGCCCGGTAGCCCTCGAGAGCCTCCGAGAGCAGCGGAGCGGCTTCGGTCGGGCGTGACTCGCGCATGAGCATGCGCCCGAAGTTGGCCGTGGTCTGCAGCCGCCGCCAGTGCTGGGGACCGAGCCGTCGATCCATGGTGTCGAGGAGGGAGCGGTAGAGCGGCTCCGCTTCGTCGACGAGGCCGAGCCTGTTGAGCTGGCTGAGGACCTCCGAGGCGCAGGTCAGCGTGAACGAATGATCCGCACCGAGGGCTTCCTGGGCCCGTGTGTGCACATCGCGGAGCTCGTGCAGCCCCTGCTCGAAGAACCGGTTGGCCTGGCTGTCGTCACCCGCCCGCCGCGCCGCGACACCCCTGAGCACGGGGAGCAGGGCGAGGTTGTAGGAAGCGCGCAGCGTATCGACATGTCTCGGCCCGTTCGCCTGGAGCCTCGCCTTGAGGACCTGTTCGTACACCGGGCGTGCCTCGTCGATGCGGTCGGCGTACTTGTAGGCGTTGGCGAGCTGGTTGAGTGTTGTCAGACGCACCGGGTCGGTCGGATCGCGCGACGCCGTCGCGCTCTCGACCTGCCGTGCCAGCTCGAGCGCTTCCTGTGCCCGGCCACGACGCCAGAGTGACTCGACGAGCTCAAGCCGGACGATGAGCGTTGAGTCCGACGCATCGCCCGCGGCTTCGAGGGCGGCGACCGCCTCGCGCAGCAGCGGCTCGGCTCGCTCCGGCCGACCGAGTTCGAGGTAGGATCCGCCCAGCGTCGAACGGAGTCGTGCTCCGATCTCGGGCCGATCGACGAACCGTCCATCGAGCGTTCCGACCGCCCGGTCGAGGATGTCCACGACCCGGACATCTGGGCCGTCTGCTTCGGGGTCAACCGCGCCGAGCAGATCGTCGTTGAGGAAGGCGTTGATGGCGAGGGCCACAGCTCGTTCTGTCTCTGCCTGCTGTCGCGCGGTCTCGGCGAGGGCTCTCGCGTGCGCTTCGCGGAAATAGAAGACAGTTGATGCCGCTCCAAACGCGACGATGCACCCCGCGACGAGCAGGGAGGCGGTCACCCCGCCACGGTGCCGCCGAACGAACTTGCGGGCCCGGTACATCGCGGTCGGTGGGCCGGCCGAGACCGGCTCGTCAGCCAGGTATCGCCGCAGGTCATCGGCGAGCGCGTGGGCCGTCTCGTACCGGCGTGTCCGGTCCTTCTCGAGGCAGCGCATGATCACCCAGTCCAGATCGCGCCGCAGGACCCCGGTGAGCGAGCGGAGCTCGGTCCGCCTCGCCGCGGCGATCCGCGTCGGCTGATCAGAGCCGGACGACGCCCCGGCGGTGCTCAGTCTGGTGCTCGGGCGTTGCGGCTCGGTCTCGCGGAGGATCCGCTGCACCTCCGCGACGGGCGCGCCGCTGAGCATGGCTGCGTCGAACGGGCGCACCCCCGCGAGCAGCTCGTACAGCACGACACCGAGCGAATAGACATCGCTCCGTGTGTCGATGTCCTGCGAGGTCATCTCCGCCTGCTCGGGGCTCATGTACTCCGGCGTGCCGATGAGCTGCCCGATCCGCGTGTGCAGCGGCGCATCAGTCAGCGATTGAGACAGGGCCTTGGCGACACCGAAGTCGATGATCTTTGGGATGTGCTCGTTGCCGTGGATCGCGACGAGGATGTTGCTCGGCTTGAGGTCCCGATGGATGACACCCTTGGCATGGGCGTGCTGAACAGCGTCGCACACGCGGATGAACAGCTCGACGCGTTCCCTGATCCCCAGCTTCTGCCGATCGCAGTGTTCGGTGATCGGGACACCGCGGACCAGCTCCATCGCGAAGTACGGGCGGCCATGCTCGGTCAGTCCGCCATCGAGGACCCGCGCGATGTGTGGGTGGTCCATCAGCGCGAGTGCCTGCCGTTCGGCTTCGAACCGAGCGACCACCGCGGCGGAATCCATGCCGGGCTTGATGACCTTGACCGCAACCCGGCGCCGGAGCGGTTCCCGCTGCTCAGCTTCATAGACGACGCCGAAGCCGCCCGAACCGATCTCGTCGAGGATGCGGTACGGGCCGACCCGCTCGGGGAGCGGTGATCGCGTCGGTTCCTGCGATGGCAGCTCTGCCGCGGTTTCGGCCTCTGGCATGATGCCAGTCTACTGCCGGCGCGGCTGGTGAGCTCATCAGCCGTCCGCCTGAGTCCTGTTCCCTCAGCAGCTAGCCCGCACGGCGGTGCCCGCCAGCCGCTCTCGCGGCCGAACGCAGCTCCTTGATGAGCGCGCTCCGGAGCTCAGCATTCAGCCGCGGGCTCACGAGGCACGCATCGAGCAGACGCTCCAGAGGTGTCCGCTGGTCGTCCTCGAAATCGGCGATATCGAGCACGCCCATGCTCCACGCCGGGACGGCTCGCTCCGAGACCCGCTCGTCGAAGAGCACAACGACTTCCCTGTGGCGGCTGTCAGCACGGATGCGATCGATGAGAGCGCCGATCGCCTCATCCGGCCCCTCGATCAACTGCACGAAGGCATCGTGGTGATACAGCAGGAACCCCGTGACCCCGAGCTTGGCGTTCTTCGTGGCTGCTTCCGCCTGGAGAGCGAGCAGCCCGGCCTCGGTGAACGGGTGCAGGGCCGCACTCCGGTAGACCAGCTGCCGAACAGGCTCGGTCGAATGGACTGAAGGACTCAGCATGCGGAGTTGATCGGTTGAGGCAGGTGTTCGCATCACCCGAACGCAGCAATTTCCGGTTCAGGCAGATCAGGTGCCATCCGATAGCAGCCGTGACGATGCATTCAGCCGAGACCCGATGTCTCACTTCACAGGCGGTCCGGAGCGACTGGCAGTGTCCTACTCCCATCCAGATTTCTCGCGGCTTGTTCGGATGGCTGTCGAACTCGGGGACGCGGGTCTGGTTGATGTGTCCCGCCGAAGAGAACACGCACGGTTCAACCTGGAAAGCGTTGAAGCGGACTGCGTGGTGATGCACCCCGGGGGGACACGGGGCGAGCAGCGCGTGCCGGTTGTGGATGTCGGCGCCGGGGGGTCTGCAGATCGTGTGGCCTGGCTTCGTGCACGATGGCACGGAGATGATCCTGACCGTTCGCCGGCCCGGGCAGCCGGATATCCGCATCGACGGGGAGTGCGTGTGGTGCCGGTTCTTGAGCAAGCGGTACCACCTCGTCGGGGTGCGTTCGGAATCGCCCGTCCCGGTTCGCGAACTCGTCGGTCACCAGCAATGGCTCGAGTCGTGCGCACGGAATCCGGATGTTCAGGCACCGCTCGCCGGACGGCTCGTCGTCTGCAGCAGCAACGACCTGTCGTCGAGATCGGTGTTCTTTCAGCTGCGCGGAACAAAGCTGGAGCTATCGTTGGTCACAACACCGGGGGCGCTGCTCGACACCGTTGAGACGGCGGGCACCGACGCGGTTGTTCTGGATGCAGACTCGGACGATATCGATGCATCGCAGCTGCTGCTGCAATGCCGGGAACGCGCGTTCACCGGGCCCCTCGTGCTGATCTCGATGGACCCCGAGACCGAGTACCTCGCCGGCATGGACCCGCTCAGCCGGACGCGGTGTGTACTCCTGCCGCTGCGGAACGACGCGATCGCCGCGGCACTCCGGGATGTGCTGCGTGAGCACCCGGAATGCATCGTGGATACGGCGCCGATCTACTCAGACGCGCCGGCAACCCTGCCGAACCGCGGTGAGCTGCTGAAGACCTACATCGAGCAGGTGCAGATGCTCTGCGAACGAGCGGTGGTCCGGTTTGACGCCGATCACCCTGACGACACCATCCGCCTGATCCGCTCGCTCGCGGCCAGCGGCGGATCCCACGGGTTCACGAGCCTATCGGACAGCGCCAACCGCTGCCTGAGCATGCTCACCGCATCTCCCGAGGACCGGCGGATCCCTTCGGGGCTTCGCTCGCTGCAGAGCGTCGCGCGTCGGCTCCGGTCGGATACCGCCGCATGAGGCCGAGACGATCAGCACGACTAGCCCCGCCCGGATTCGAACCGGGGACCGAGCGATTATGAGTCGCCAGCTCTAGACCGCTGAGCTACGGGGCCGATGGGACAAGTCTAGAGGGCGCATCCCGGTCGGTGCTACTTGATGTACAGCATGTCCCGGTAGGTCGGCAACGGCCAGAGATCCGCCGAGACCTGTCCCTCGAGACGGTCGCCGAGCGATCGGGTCGTCGCCATCGCTGGTTTGAGGCGGTCGCGCGTGTAGGCCGTTGCTTTGGCGGCGTCCTCCGGAACGCCGCTGATCGCGCCCTCCAGATCGCGCACGCTCGCTGAGAACTTCTCCAGCGTCGCGACGAACTGATCCAGATCGGCGCGCTGGTGCCCCGCATCGACACCGACGGATTCGGCGGCGGCGATGGCGTTCGCGCAGCGTTGCTGGTGCTGCATGCTCGCCGGGATAATGTGGCCCCGTGCGATCTCGACCATCACATCCGCCTCGATGCGGATCTGCTGGACATAGGTCTCCATGTAGATCGTCGCCCGGCTCTCGAGCTCCTGCTTGCTCAGCACGCCGTACTTTGACAGCAGTGTCGCGTTCTTCTTCGCGAGCAGCATCGGAAGGGCGTCGGCGCTCTCGCGGAGGTTGGGCAGGCCGCGCTTCTCGGCCTCGGCGTGCCATTCCTCGCTGTAGTTGTCGCCGTTGAACACGATGGGCTTGTGCTCCTTGATCACGGCCTTGAGGACGGACTTGACCGCGGCGAGCCGCTTGGCCGGCGTCGGGTTCTTCCCGGCGGCCTTCTCCAGGTCGGTGACGATCGCGTCGAGGGATTCGGCGACGATCGTGTTGATGATCGTGGCGGGCCAGGCCGCGGCGGAGGTGGAACCGACCGCCCGGAATTCGAACTTGTTGCCGGTGAACGCGAACGGCGAGGTTCGGTTCCGGTCGCCGGAGTGGCGGGGGATCTGGGGGAGCGTGACTGCGCCGAGGTCCATGTCCCCGCCCTTGAGCGTGCGGGTGGGGGTGCCCTGCTCGAGCTGGTCGATCAGATCCGTCAGCATGTCGCCGAGGAAGATCGAGATGATCGCCGGCGGGGCTTCGTTCGCCCCCAGCCGGTGGTCGTTGCCGGCCGAGGCGATGGATGCGCGCAGAAGGTCGGCGTGGAGGTGCACGGCCCGGATGACGGCGCACAGGAAGACCATGAACTGCATGTTGGTGTGGGTCTCGTCGCGCGGATCGAGCAGGTTCACGCCCGTGTTGGTCGAGAGCGACCAGTTCGTGTGCTTGCCGGAGCCGTTGATACCAGCGAACGGCTTCTCGTGCATGAGGCAGCGCAGCCCGTAGCGGGGCGCGACACGCTTGAGAATCTCCATCAGGACCATCTGATGATCGCAGGCGATGTTGGCCTGTTCGAAGAGCGGGGCGATCTCGTATTGGCCGGGCGCGACTTCGTTGTGTCGAGTTTTGACAGGAACGCCGATGCGGTAGAGCTCGCGCTCCGCTTCGGCCATGAAGGCGAGGACTCGCGCCGGGATGGCGCCGAAGTAGTGGTCCGCAAGCTCCTGTCCCTTGGGCGGGCTCTTGCCGAAGACGGTGCGCTCGCACAGCTGCAGGTCGGGCCGGCCGCCGAGGAAGTGCCGGTCGAGCAGGAAGTACTCCTGCTCGCAGCCGACGGTGCTGTACACCCGCTCCACACCCTGGGCGGTGTCGAAGAATTCGAGCACGCGGAGCGCCTGCTTCGAGATCGCGTCCATCGACCGCAGCAGGGGGGTCTTCTTGTCGAGCGCCTCGCCGGTCCATGAGACGAAGGCGGTTGGGATGCAGAGCGTCACGCTGTTGACGCCGCGCATCAGGAACGCGGGGCTGGTGGCGTCCCACGCGGTGTAGCCCCGTGCTTCAAAGGTTGGACGAAGCCCGCCTGAGGGGAAGCTCGATGCGTCGGGCTCTCCCTGCACCAGGCTGCTGCCCGAGAGTCCCGCGAGCAGACCTCCCTGACCGTCCGGGTCGAACAGCCCGTCGTGCTTCTCCGCGGTGGACCCCGTGAGCGGGTGGAACCAGTGCGTGAAGTGAGTGGCGCCGCGTTCGACCGCCCAGTCCTTCATGGCGGCGGCGACGACATCGGCTACATCCGCGTCGAGCGGCGTGCCCCGTTCGATCGTGTCGAGCAGCCGACGGAGCACGGGCTTGGGCAGCCGCTCGCGCATCTCGGGCAGGCTGAAGCAGTCTGTGCCGAAGATCGCGTCGATCCGTTCGCTCTCCGCTTCACGGGGACGCGACTCCATGCTCCAACGCGTGGCGGCTTCGATGGCGGCCTGACGGATTCCCTCGGTGCTCATGCGCGACTCCGGCGACGGGCTCTTGAACGCCCGGGCCTCCCCCGGGACGAACGGACGCATTGTTTCTGCTTCCCGCGCAACAGCAAGCCGCGGCGCGCAGAATCCTCGCGATTCGGTGGATACACCGGGTAACACAGCGGCCGCGGCGAGCTACGCCAACCCGGCGGCGAGCTCACGGGTGAAGTCGCCGGCGACCTGCTCCGCCCTGTCGGGTGCCTCGGTCAGGCGGCGCACCAACGCGCTGCCGACAATGGCGGCGTCGGCGTGTCGGACCACCGCGCGAACCTGTTGCGCCGAGGAGATCCCGAATCCGACGGCGATCGGCAGAGCCGTCGACGCCCGGAGCCGTGCCACGCTCGATTCGACCACCGGCAGGTCCTCGCGTTCACCGGTGATCCCGGCGCGCGCGAGCGCATACACGAACCCGGAACTCCCCCGGGCGATCGCCGCCGCGCGTTCGTCGCTCGAGCTCGGAGCCACCAGCAACGAGCAGCTCGCACCCACCGCGGCTGCCGCCTCACGGTACGGGCCCGATTCCTCGAACGACACATCCGGAAAGATGAACCCGTCGATGCCCGCTGCCGCCGCCCGCTCGGCGAAGCCCGCGGCACCACCCAGCCTGTAGACGATCGATGCTGACACCATGCACACAATCCCGATGGAGAGCTCACCACGAGCCTCGCCGATCTCCCGCAGCACGCTCTCGGGCGTCGACCCGGCCCGCAGGGCATCGTCCATCGCGGAGGCCACCACCGGCCCATCGGCTACGGGATCGGAAAACGGCAGGCCGACCTCGACGACGCTCGCCCCGGCCTGCTCGAGAGCCTGGATCAGCCTCGCCGTCCGGCCCGGGCCGGGATGCCCGCCGACGATGAACGGCATGAGACCACGGGCGGACCGCGTCCTCAGGTCGGCAAAGATGCGGTCGATGCGGCTCATACGGTCACGGCTCCTGCTGCTATCCGACGATATCCGGCAGGTCGTCGAGTCCCTCGGTCAGGACGATGGGCCCGTCGTTCCCGATCAACACATCGTGCTCATAGTGGACCGATAGGCTGCCGTCGGCGCTGAACACGGGCCACGAACGCGGTTCGGACCGGGTTTGTCCCGTGCCGACGGCGATCATCGGCTCGACGGCCATCAGCATGCCGGGCTGGAGGACCAGTTGGGCATCCGGCCACTCGCCAAGCAAGCCGAACGAGGGCACCGTATTCGAGACGAACGGGGGTCCGTGGAGGGCTTTTCCATAGCCGTGCCCGCCCAGGCCGCGCGTCAGATGGAACCCGGCCTCGGTCTCGACGATGCGTTGGACGGTCTGCGCCCAGGCCACCAGCCGGTTGCCCGGGCGCAGCTGCTGCACGCCCTGGGCAATCGAATCGCGGCCGGCCTGCATGAGGCGGGCGGCTTCGTCGGTTCGCTCTCGCATGGCATAGGTCCAGGCGGCGTCGCCAACCCAGCCCTGATACCAGACCCCGATGTCAACCGACAGCAGGTCGCCGTCCTTGAGCGGTTCGCTGGTGTAGCCCGCCGTGCCGTGCACGATGCACTCGTTCACGCTCAGACAGGCATGCGACGGGAACGGGGGCGTTCGGGGCACCCGGTAGCCGAGGAAGCAGCTCCGACACCGAAGGTCCTCGAGCGTCGACGCGACAAATGCGTCCACTTCGGCCAGAGTGAGCCCCGGACGGAGCCACTCGGCGAGCCGGCGGTGCACCTGCACCACACGCTGGGCGGCGTTTCGGGCCGCCTCGGCGTCTCGTTCGCTCAGGATCGGGACTCGTGACACGGGTCGATAGTAGTCGGCGGCTTCGCGGCAGTCGGCTAGGGTTCGGCCGATGCGTGTGGCGATCCTGACCAATCCCATCGCCGGTCGCGGCCGGGCTCGTCGTTTCGCCCGGGAGTTGGCGGAGGCGATCCGGCGGGCCGGCGGCCGAGCGAGCGTGTTCGAGCGGCACGACACGGATGACGAAGCCCCGGCTGCTCTCGACGCAGCCGTTGTCGCGGGCGGCGACGGAACGCTGAACCGGTGGCTGCCGAAGCTGATCAGCGCCCGCGTGCCGTTCTGGCACGCCCCGTTCGGCACGGAGAACCTGTTTGCCCGGGCGTTCACCATGGACGCGTGCCCGAGCCGGATCCTGCGTTCCATCCGCGCCCGCCGCGTCCGACGGGTCGATGCCGCGGAGGCCAACGGCAGGCCGTTCGCGATCATGCTCAGCGCCGGACCCGACGCGGGCATCGTGGCCGGGGTCAACGCACGGCGACGCGGCACGATCACCCATCTCAGCTACGCCGTTCCCACACTCAACGCGTTGGGGGGACAAGCTCTCGAGCCGGTCGGCGTCGATGTCGACGGCACGCCGGTGCTTAATCGGCCGGGTATGGTGGTGGTTGCCAATCTGTCGGCGTACGGCATGGGGCTCGATCCGGCCTGGGATGCTGTTGCCGACGATGGCGCGCTCGACGCCGTCTTCCTGCCCGGCCGCCGCCCCGCATCGGTCGCCTGGCGTCTGGCTGCCTGCTGGACGCGAGAGCCCGCGCTCATCCCGGGCCGGACGGCGTTTCGCGGCGTGACGATCTCGATCCGGCTCGCCGAGCGCACGCCCGTGCAACTCGACGGCGACCCGGCACCGACGGATCTGGCCGAGGCGGGAACGATCTGCTGTCGTGCGCTCCCCGGCGCGCTGCGCGTGCTGCAGCCGATGCTCTAGACCACCCGCTGGCCCTTGATCCAGACACACGAGACGAGATTCCCGCCGAAGAGAAAGGCGGCGTCACGCGCATCCTCGCTCTCGAGCAGAACGAGATCGGCCCGCGCACCGGTGGCGATGCGTCCACGATCGGTCAGGCCGAGCACAGCAGCCGGCACCGCGGTGGAGGCATTGAGTGCCTCGCCGAAGCGAAGCCCGAGCTTGCGGACAGCCAACGCCAGGACCATCTGCATCGAGTAGCAAGGGGCGCTGCCGGGGTTCAGGTTGGTCGCCAGAGCGACCCTGCCGCCGGCGTCGAGCAGGGATCGGCCCGGAGCGTACCGGTCGTCCAGATGCAATCCGCAGGCCGGGAGCATCACTCCAACGGTCGGCGTCGCGGCCAGCCGGCGCAGGGTCTCGGCCGATGAGGCTTCGAGATGATCCACGCTGACCGCGCCGAGCTCCGCCGCGGCGCACACGCAGCCCAGGTCGTTGAACTGGTCCGCGTGGACGCGGATCGGGTGCCCCGCGTTCGCTGACTTCTCGAGCAGCTCCAGGGTCTCGGCGAGCGTCCAGGCGCCGGCCTCGCAGAAGGCGTCGACGGCGATCCCCGGGAACGCCGCGGTGACCGCGGGGAGCGTCTCGTCGATGGCGCGCCGGACACCGCCATCACCGATCGCAGGATCGCGCGCATGACCGATGCAGGCCGTGGGAACCACGGTGCCGGGCCACTGGCTCGCCGCGTCGGCGATGGCCTCGAGCATCTTGATCTCGGTGGGCGTGTCGAGCCCGTAGCCGGACTTCACCTCGACGGTGGTCGTGCCATGGCGCAGCATCAGGCGGAGCCGGTCGAGCAGCAGCTGGGCCAGTTCGGCTCGGGTCGCCTCGCGGACGGCCCGCACGGTGGACATGATGCCGCCGCCGGCCGCGAGGATGTCGAGGTACGGTCGACCGGCGAGCTTCTGCTCCCATTCGCCGAGCCGTTGCCCCGCCCAACAGGCATGCGTGTGGCAGTCCACAAACCCGGGCAGGAGTGCACGACCTCGCGCATCGAAGACCTCGGTGCCGTCGGGCGGCGCGATCGACGGCGCCACGGCCGCGATCCGCCCCCGGCTGCACAGAACATCCGTGGGCCCATCAAACGCGCGGAGGTGTGCTCGCCGGATCAGCAAGTCGCCGGTCATGCGTTCGGCATCCGCCGGCCGCTCACTCCGGCCAGAAAGCTCAGAAAGACCGCGGCGGCGAGCCTCGCGGTCCGTTCCGACTCGTCGTTCGCGGGGCAGAGCTCCATGATATCGAAGCAGCGGACGCGATCGCACCGGCCCGCGGCGCGGGCCCAGACTCTCGCGGCCTCCGCGGACATGCCCGACGGATTCCTCGCGCTCACACCCGGGGCCTGCGAGGCATCAATGGCGTCGAGATCAACGCTGAAGAACAGGTGGGTGCCGGGCCATTCGCCGTCCGGCTCGATCGCGTCGATGCGCCCGCCGTGGCTGATGAACCACCGCACATGCTCGTGATCGTTGACGAGCGGATCCAGCCCGATCACATCGAGCCGGTTGACGCCCTCATCGAGCACGAGCCGTCGGAAGGCCATGCCCGAGCCCTCGCCCTCGCGGACATCCAGGTGGGCGTCCAGATAAATGCCCCCGATGGAATCGCACCGGCGGGCGACCGCCCTGGCCAGCGGCAGCGTCAGGTCGTGCCCACCGCCGATCGCCACCGGCAAGAGGCCCAGGTCGAGCAACGCCTCGGTCGCCTCGGTCACACGGCGGTGCGTCTCGGCAAGCTCGAACGCGGGCTGGATATCGCCGGCATCGAACACGCGGGGCCAGGTGATGCCCTCGGGATGGGCCGTTCCGTACTTCGCCAGCGCCCGGCGGAACGCGCCGGGACCCTTGTCGGCGCCCGGTTGGCCGTGGTTCAGCCGAACGCCCGTGTCATCCGGAATGCCGAGCAGCGCGACACGGCACCCCTTCGGATCGTCGCCCACGATCGAGGTGGCGAAGCTGTTCGGCCGGGGCTCTGGCCACTCGACGCGTCGGACATGCGGGATGAGCATCGGCGCAGTCTACCCGATCCGGGGCGGTCACCTGTTCCGTGGGAGATCCACCCCGAGCCGATCGGCGCAGGCTCGGGCGGTCTCGTATCCCGCGTCGGCATGCCGGAAGACGCCCATCATGGGGTCGTTGGTCAGCACTCGCTGCACACGCCGGGCGGCCTGCTCCGTTCCGTCGGCGACGACGACCTGCCCGGCGTGCTGGCTGAAGCCGATGCCGACACCGCCGCCGTGGTGGAAGCTGACCCAGCTCGCGCCGCTGGCGACATTGACCATCGCGTTGAGCAAGGGCCAGTCCGAGACGGCATCGGTTCCGTCGCGCATCGCCTCGGTTTCTCGGTTCGGACTGGCGACCGAGCCGCAGTCCAGGTGGTCCCGGCCGATGACGATGGGGGCGCTCAGCTCGCCGCGGGCGACCATCTCGTTGAAGATCGCACCCGCGCGATCGCGCTCGCCAAGACCGAACCAGCAGATCCGCGCTGGCAGCCCCTGCCATCCGAACCGCGGCTCGCATCGGTCGAACGCGCCGGCGAGCAGGGCCTCGGGATCTTTGTGGCAGCCGAGGACCCATGCGTGGAGTCGGTCGTTGAACCCGCCCGCGTCGCGGGGGAAGGCACGCAGCAGCGCCAGATCGGTCTTGTAGATATCCGTCGGGTCGCCCGAGAGCGCCGCCCACCGGAAGGGGCCCCGGCCGAGGCAGAACTGCTCGCGGATGTACGCCGGCACGAACCCGGGGAACGAGAACGCCCGGTCGAAGCCGCAGTCCTTGGCGCGCTGGCGGATGTTGTTGCCGTAGTCAAAGGTGATGGCGCCCCGGTCTTGCAGGGCGACCATCGCGCGGACATGCCGTGTCATCGACCCGAGACTAAGACGCTGGTACGCCTCGGGGTCGTCGCGGCGCGCGACGATCGCCTGCTCATGCGTGTACTCCACGGGCACATAGCCTTCGAGCGGGTCGTGGGCGGAGGTCTGGTCGGTCAGCACATCCGGCGTGATGCCCCGCGCGAGCAGTCGTTCGAGCAGGTCGACCGCGTTCGCATGGACGCCGACGGAGACCGCTTCCCGTCGCGATGCCAGCTCGTTCGCTCGGTCGATCGCCGTGTCGATATCGACCAGCACCTCGTCGAGATAGCGATCGTGAGCGCGGCGGTCGAGCCGAGATCGATCCACATCCGCGATCAGACAGGTTCCGCCCGCAAGCGTGACGGCGAGGGGCTGCGCGCCGCCCATGCCGCCGCAGCCCGCCGTGACACAGAGACGCCCCGCGAGCGAGCCCCCGAAGTGCTGCCGCCCGCACTCGGCGAAGGTCTCGAAGGTGCCCTGCAGGATGCCCTGTGTGCCGATGTAGATCCACGAACCGGCCGTCATCTGGCCGTACATCATCAGGCCCTTCGCCTCGAGGTCGTCGAAGTGCTGCTGCGTCGCCCAGTGCGGCACGAGATTGCTGTTGGCGATGAGCACGCGCGGCGCGTCCTCGTGCGTCCGGACGACACCGACGGGCCGCCCGGACTGCACCAGCAGCGTCTCGTCCGGCTCGAGCCGTTTCAGCGTGGCGACGATGGCGTCGAAGTCGGACCAGCTGCGTGCCGCTCGTCCGCGACCGCCGTACACAACCAGGCGGTCCGGGTCCTCGGCAACATCCGGATCGAGGTTGTTCATGAGCATCCGCATGGCGGCCTCGGCGGCCCATGACCGACAGGATCGCGTTGCGCCACGCGGCGCCCGAATGGTTCGTGCCCGGTCAATCGCGTTCGGTGGGGCGGATGGATGCATCGCGGTTCTCCTCGGCGTCACGCCAGTTCGGAGGTCAGCTCGTTGTGATCTGGCAACAGGTCATCGAACGCGCCACGAGCGATCAGACCGGCGATGGACTCGATGTCCGGCGCCGGCGGGCGGTCGTCCTTCAGCCTGGGCACGGTGGCGCGCACGCGGGCGTGCGCCGTTTCGAGCCGGTCGCCCGTCCGCAAGGGACGGTGATGCTCGATCGCTTCGGCGGCGCAGAGAAGCTCGATCGCCACGACGGCGCGCGCAAGTTCCACAGCGCGAGCGGCTTTTGCCGCGGCACGGGGACCAAAGCTGTTGTAGTCCTCGATACCGGCGCTGGTGCTCAGGTTCGCCACGCTCGCGGGTGCCGACAGCCCGATGATCTCGTTGCAGCATGCGGCGGCCGTGTATTGCACGATCATCAGACCGGAGGTCAACCCGGGCCGGGTCGCGAGGTACGGGCTCAGGGCCGCCTCGGCGTCCGTGCCCGCGAGCATGTAGAACACGCGGCGCTCCGCCATCCCGGCCAGATGCGCGACAGCGGGGGTCAGGCTATCAAGCGGCAATGCGATTGGCATGCCGTGGAAATTCCCGGCACTCACCAGGTAGCGGGATCCGTCCTGTTCTCCGACCAGCAACGGGTTGTCGGTCACTGCCCCGAGCTCCTGGTGGAGTGAACGGTGCACCGACGCCATCACCTCGTACACCGCGCCCATGACTTGCGGCTGGCAGCGGAGGGAGTACGGGTCCTGCACGCGGGGATCGTTCTCCCGGTGCGAAGGGATGATCTCGCTGCCGGCCAGCAGCAACCGAAGATCCGACGCAACCCGCCGAACGCCCTCGTGCCGACGAAGCTCGGCGACACGATCGTTCAGGAACGAATCCGTGGCCTTGCAGGCGTCGATCGACATCGCGCCCGCAACGATCGATGCGCGGAATACACGGGTCGCATCGTGCGCGAGGAGCGCAGCGCGGGCGGCCATCAGGTGGGTGCCGTTGATGAGCGCCAGACCCTCCTTTGGCTCGAGCCTGATCGGCTCGATAGCGGCCTGCGCAAGCGCTTGACTCCCCGGTATCCGGCTCCCCCGATACCACGCCTCTCCCTCGCCAAGCAGGACCAGGCTCAGATGCGCGAGCGGCGCGAGATCCCCGGAGGCGCCGACTGAACCTGTTTCGGGCACGACGGGGGTGATCTGTTGATTCAGGCACGCGAGGAGCGTCTCCACGAGCACGGGACGCACACCCGAAGCGCCCCGCACGAGGGACGCCGCGAGCACCAGCATCATCCCCCGGACGACCTCGAGAGGCAGCGGCGCACCCACTCCCGCGGCGTGGGACCGGATGAGGTTCGTCTGCAGCTCGTTGAGGTGGTCGGCGTCGACCCTTGTCCGACTGAGCGAGCCGAACCCGGTGTTCACGCCGTAGTGCGCCGCGCCGTCGGACGCGATGCGGTCGATCTCCGCCCGAGCCGCCCGCAGCACATCGAGGCGGTCGGGCGCGAGCGCGACCGACCATCCAAGGCGTGCCACACCGACGACCTCGCGGATCCGCAGAGCCGAGCCGTCGAGGGTGACGCTGCGGGGCGGTGCTCCGTGATCCGGGGTCGTCATCGCTCGTGGCTCCGCGGTCGGGGGGCAGACCCCCACACGGACACCTTAGCGTGAGCGCGGACCGGCGGACAGCGTCCTCCGCGGCAGGAACAGCCCGCCGGGGTTCTCACCCGGGCGGGCCGGGACTGCGTCAGCAGCCGGAATTGAAGTTGACGATCCAGGCGGTGAAGTCGCCGGGCTCGGTCGCACCGTTGAGGTTCTGGTCTGCGAGGTTGCTGCCGGCGTTGTACGCCGCCACCCAGGCGGTGAAGTCCCCCGGATCGACCGCGCCGTCCAGATTGACATCCGCGAGACAGCGTGTCAGAACGCGCACCTCGGTCGCGGAGTACACGACCCGGGTGATGAGCTGGCCGTCCAGCAGCGTGCCCTCGTCGGCGAAGGTACCGGCCACGCTGTCGGCCGTGATGATGGTGTGATTGAAGCCCTTCGTCAGGACCGCCGGGGGAACCACATTGATCTGCAGTGAGCCACCGAGCGTCGCCGTACCCGTGACCGCGAGCCTGCCGTTGGTCAGGTTGTTGCCGATGCTTGCCTCGAAGGTGCCCCCGGCGGCCTGCGTGAACCCCGCCGTCGCACCCATGATGCCGAACGGGAAGCCCGGACGCACGGTGCCCTCGTTTGTCCAGGGCACCTGCACCTGGCCGACGCCCTCGACGGTGTGCCCGGCCCCGTTGATCAGCTCCGCTCCCGACTCGGCAACCGCTGTCACGCGGGCGTTCTCGGCCACGGTGCGCAGCCGCACGGAGCCGCTGCCGGTGAAGGTGGTTGTCTCCGGAAGCAGGAGCACCGAGTCGGCACCGGAGCCCTGCACATTAAGGTCGATGGTGCCGGCGTTGGTCAGCGTGCCGCCTCGGACCTCGATGGTGTGCCCGGCGTTGACAAACCCGTTGCCGGACAGCGCCGTGCCCTCGATCGCGCTCTGGCCGCTGCTGGTGCCCCACGCGGGCTGGCCAGAGACCAGTGCGCCCGACGCATCGAGCGAACCACCGACGAGTTCGAGCCCGTCGGCGAGCGCAACGACGCCGCCCTCGGCGCGGATCTCGCCGCCGCCGGACTGATCGATGAGGGTGTCGAGCACAAGCGTGCTGCTCGGCCGGCTGGTCAGGTCCCCGTTGTTGGTCAGCGAATCGGTGAAGACTTCGAGTGTGGCACCGCTGACGGAGGCCGAGATGTCGGCACGGATCTCGCCGTTGTTCGTCAGATCGCCGAAGAGGCGGCCGACACCCCGGACGAGCTGCCCTGAGCCGATCGTGCCTGCGAACCCGACGGGCGCGCCGAGCTGGCTGTTGTCCCCCGATGTCCGCATGCGGATCTCGCCTGTGCCAGCGATGGCGGCGTCAACGAGATCGAGCACAGCGTTGGAGGCTGATCCATTGGGGTTCATCTGGATCACACCGTTGTTCGTCAGACCAAACGAATCAACGGATGTGGTCGACCCCGGGGCGATGGTCATGCTCCCCGCGAACTCCACGCCGCTGAGCTGCTGCGACCCGCTCTCGGCGATGACGGCGCCCGTGCCGGTCGAGCCGAGGGCGCCGTCTTCGATGCGCGTGCCCGTGCCCAGGGTGACGGTGCCGTTGTTGGCCAGGATCATCCCGGCGGGACCCTGGCTGACGGTGATGCCGTCGATGTCGAGCCTCGAGTTTGCCTCGGCCGACATGGTATTGTTGTTGATCTTGTCCTCCGTCTGGAGCGTCATCTCTGAGCCGGAGACCGAGGCAGCGATATCGGCGGCGATGATGCCCTCGTTCACCAACGCGGCGTTGATGGTCCCAACACCTCGGATCAGGTGATCGGCCCCGTGGGTGATGATGCCCGAGGCTGTTGTGTTCATCTGCGAGTTACCGAACGCGGAGCGCATCCGGATCTCACCGAGGCCCTGGATCGTGACGGGCGTCTCCGCCGTCAGAATCGAATCGGCGGCCGAGCCTGCCGGGTTCATCTCGACGAGGGCGTTGTTGGTGATGCCTGTGCCCGCGAGGATCGTGGTCCCGCCCGGGCTAACAAAGCCCCGTCCGTTCAGTTCCACGCCATCGAGTGTGGTCGAGGTCGACAACTCGAAGTCGAAGAACCCGGTGCCTAATGAGTTGATCTGTCCACCGACGACGGACGAGGCACCGAAGAACCCGACGACGCCGCCGTCCTCCGCCCGGATCTCGCCGCCACCGGTCTGGTCGATCGAGATGGCCTCGATGTCGAGAAGACTGCTCGCTTCGGCGGAGAGCAGGCCGTTGTTGACCTTGTCGTTGATCCGGAGCTCGAGGTTGTTGCCCGAGACGGAGACGCCGATGTCGGCGGTGATCGTGCCGTCGTTGGTCATCGGCGCGTCGATGCGGCCAACGCCCCGGATCGTGTGCATGGCACCGTGCGTGATGCTCTGGCCCGGCGCCGCGATGATCTGCGAGTTGTCGGACGAGGTCCGCATGCGGATCGTGCCTATGCCGTCGATCGCGCCGGACTGAGCAAAATTCAGCAGACTGTTCGCGGCCGAGCCGATCGGATTCATGTCGATCTGACCGTCGTTCGTGAGGCCGGCTCCCGACACATCGACCTGCGCGCCGGGCAGGATGCGGAGGTCGCCGCCGTTTCGAACGCTCTGGAAACCGGCGGTCCCGGTCGAGACCTGCACGAAGCCGGAGCCCTCGCTGCCGACATCGCCGCCGAGCACCGCGCTGCCGCCGAAGACGGTGACCGTTCCGCCGTTCTCGGCAACAATCTCGCCTGCAGGCTGCGTGACGACGGTGCCGCTGTCGATCTCGAGGATCGACGCGTTGGCCGCAGCGAGGCGTCCGCTGTTGGTCGTCGCCGACCGCAGCTCGAGGTTGTTGCCGGAGACCGAGACGCCGATGTCGGCGGCAACGCGCCCGGCGTTGTTCAAGGGAGCGAACACCTGACCGACGCCGCGGATCGTGTGCGACGCGCCGTTGGTGAGCGTCGAGCCCGTGATCTGCGCGTTGTCGGCCGAGGTCCGCATCCGGATCTCGCCGGAGCCGCCGATGGTCAGCGGCGCGTTGATCGCCAGCACGGAGTTGGCGCTGGAGGCGAAGGGGTTGAGCTGGATGACACCGCCGTTGACCGAGTTGGCGCTGATGCCGAGCACGCCACCGGGCGCGATGGTGAGCGTGGCATCGGGGTTGGTCAGCTCGAGGGCCCCGATGGCCGAGCCGGCGCCCGAGTAGCTGACGCCGTATGTCCCCGCCAGCGCGATGCGTGCGATCTCGGTCGCGAGCGTGGGCACGGTGTTCGGCGACCAGTTGAGGGCGTTGGTCCAGTCGCCGCCGGTGGCGTTGCTCCACTCGATGACCTGGCTCTGAGCCTGACCGATTCCGATAACGCCGATCGAAGCGGCAAGAAGCACTGATTTGGTGCGATTCAACATGACATTCTCCATCGACAGACCTGACGCAGTCTGGTACCGTGCGAGTCCCGCCACACAACTCCCGGACAGGCTGTCCAGGCCTCCCCGGGATGCGGGATTCCGTTTCCTCTCTTGGTGGCGTAAGCGAGACGAGGCCGGGGCCATGGATGGATCAGAATCTGCCGCCTCGCCCCCGACCGGGGCGCCCCCGCCGGGTCTGAGCGAGGCGATCTACACCAGGCTGCGCCTGCTCGCGAGGTCGCAGATGGCGTCCGAACCGAAGGGCGTCACCCTCCAGCCGACGGCGCTGGTGCACGAGGTGTACCTGCGTCTGCTCAAAGATCCAGGGCTGAGCTGGGCCGACGATCGGCAGTTCTTCGCGGCGGCGGGGGAATGCATGCGGCGGATCCTGGTCGACGAGGCCCGGCGCCGGCGAGCGATCAAGCGGGGCGGGGGGCGCGCACGCGTCGTGCTGCCCGAGATCCCTGATCAGCAGCGCATCGACCCCCACGACACCGAGGGTTCGGTGCTCGGGCTGGACCGGGCGCTCGCCGGACTGCGCGATATCGATGATCGGCTCTACGAAGTCGTCATCCTCCGCTACTTCGCGGGCCTCTCCGTTGCCAACACCGCCTCGCTCATGGGCATCGCCCCGCGCACGGTCAAACGCGACTGGGTGGCGGCCCGTTCCTGGTTGCACGCTCGCATCTCGGCCAGCGCCGCCGGAAATCAGCCGTGACGCCGGCCGGCGGTGAACCCGTCATGGACCGCGCGCTGCGTGTCTACAGGGAGCTGGTCGACGCCGCGCCTGCCGATGAGCGTGTCTGGCTCCAGGAACGCTGCGGCGACGACAGCGAGCTCTTGCGGGCCGTCGCCGGCATGCTCGAGGGCGGCGACGACGATGCCAGACTCATCCCGGCAGTCGATGACATGCTGCGGGCGGAATCGGTCCCACCCTCTGACGCACCAGCCGGCATCCGCATCCCGGGGATCGAACTCGGTCGGCTGCTGGGCCGGGGCGGATCGGGCGATGTGTATCAGGGGCGACAGCTCCAGCCGGGACGCGCTGTTGCGATCAAGCTGCTTCGGGCCGGGCTCGCCAGCGAGCGGGCGAAGAGCCGGTTTGAGCAGGAATCGCGGGTGCTCGCCACTCTCAGCCATCCCGCGATCGCCACCATGTACCAGGCCGGGACAGCGGCGCATCCGAGCGGCGCGGAGATCCCGTACTTCGTGATGGAACTCGTCGAGGGTGTGCCGCTGACCAAGGCCGCCCACGCGCTCGAACCGACGGCGAGAGCCGCTCTGCTCGCGCGAGTCGCTCGCGGCGTCCACGCCGCGCACCAGGCGGGTGTCGTCCATCGGGATCTCAAGCCCGGCAACATCTTGGTCGACGCGCAGGGACAGCCGAAGATCCTCGACTTCGGCATCGCGCGCCTGCTCGACGATGCAACCGGGTCCGTTCACACCGTCACCGGCGAGGTGCTCGGCACGCTCAGCTACATGAGCCCGGAGCAGATCGATCCCTCGGTTGGACGGCTCGACACCCGAACCGATGTGTATTCCCTCGGCGTGCTGATGTACGAGGCGCTCACGGGCCGGCGAGCCATCGAACAGGACGAGTGTTCGTCCATCGAGATCGCCACGCGGATTCTCCGCGGCGACCTGCCTCGCCTCGATGCACGATCGCTCGGGTTGCCCTCCGACTGCGACGCTGTGTACCGCAAGGCCACCGATCCGGACCCGGATCGTCGGTACGACTCTGCGGCCGCCTTCGCTGAAGACCTCGAGCGGCTGTGCGATGGGCGACCGGTCTCCGCCAGAGCGCCGACGACCGCGTATCTGCTGTCGAGATACGCGAGGCGGAACCCGGCGGTGGTCACGATCGCGTGCCTGCTGGTGGTCACCGCGGCCGTGCTGGGAACCCTTGCAACGGTTGGCTTCGTCAGCGCCTCGCGGCAGCGTGACGCGGCGATCGAAGCCAACGAACGGGCAGAGCGTGAACGCGATGCCGCGATCGAGACCGGCGCACGACTCGAGACCTCCTACCGATTCCTCAGGTCGATGATCTCCTCGGCCGATCCCGACATCGACGGGCCGGATGTCCGCGTGGTCGACCTGCTCGACCGCTGGGCGGCCACGATCGAGCAGCAGTCCATCGGCGATCCTGTCGCGCAGATCGATCTGCACCGGACCGTCGGCTGGACCTACGCCTCGCTCTCGCTGCACGATCAGGCCGTGCACCACTTCGAGCGAGCCCTCGACCTCGCACGCCCACGCTTCGAACCGGGCGATGCGGTGATGCTGAACCTCGCAACGGACATCGCCAACAGCCTCGTGCACACCGGCGAGCTCGAGCGGGCGGTGCAGATCGCCCAGAACGCCGTTGACCTCGTGGTTCTAACAGATGCGGAATCAGTTGAGACGCGCGTTGCGGCGCTGATCGCTCTCGGCGAAGCCCAGCGGATGACAGGGTCAGCAAGAGCTGCGATCGAAACCCTCGAGGAGGCGGTCGAACTCGGAGAAACGCGGCTCGGCGATACGAACGAGCACACACGCTCTGCGCTCAGCGCCCTCGGCCGGTCGTATCTGGAGCTGCAGCTCGCAGCCGATGCCGTCGAGTTGTACGAACGGCTGGTGACATCGACGCGGGCGTCGCTCGGGGGTGATTCGCCCTCGACGCTCAAGGCGATCGGCAACCTCGCGACGGCGTTGGGCTACGCCGGCGACGCTGAGCGGTCGGTTGAGCTCTTCGAGAGCGTGATCGACCGGATGGAGCAGGTCCTGGGGACCGATCACTACGATGTGAGGACATTCCGCGGCAACATGGTCGATGTGCTCGCAGCGACAGGGCGAAGCGACGAAGCCCTGGAGCTCAGCCGGCGCGTCGTGGCCGACGAACGGCGTATCGGCGGTGGCGCCCACCCCGACACCGCGGTGGCCCTGAACAACTACACAGTGCTCCTGATGCAGCTCGATCGGCCGAAGGAGGCGCACGAGGCCGCGGAGGAACTGGTCCGCGTCTCCAACGAAGCGTTCGGCCCGGACCACCCGCGTTCCATGCTCGCGCTACGGAACTACGCCCAGGCGTGTGAGCTGATCGGCGAGCGAGACGAAGCGGTCCGTATCCAGCAGGACCTGCTCGCCAGGCAGCAGCGACTGCTCGGCCCGACGGAGTACGACACGCTCGTCACGCACAACAACCTCGGCATGCTCCTGCGCTCCATGGAACGGGGAGACGAAGCCGTCGAGCACCTGCGTGTTGTCGTCGAGCACACCGGACCGGAGTCCGGGTACCCGGGCTTCCTGTACGCTATCTTCCAACGGAATCTCGCCCGATGCCTGCTCGCCGCAGGACGCCTTGATGAAGCAGCATCGGTTCTCGATGACGCTCGGGCCGCCGACCCCAACAACGAGGATCATCAGGCGAAGTGTGACGAAGTGGAAACCTCGATCGCCGAAGCCCGCGAGGGCTGATTCGCCGCTACCGAACACCGCCTCGTGCCGTTGCCCACTCGGGATCAGGCAGAAAGGTGTAGCCGACCTCGGTCGCGGTGTCGTCGGGGCGACGAACCGGCTGACGGAGGTCGACATGCAGATCGACAAAGAGGATGTTGGCCTCGACCTTGCCCCGACCCAGCGGCCCGTCAAACCACAGCATCCGCCGGTCGTCGCCGTTGTCGAAGTTGTACAGCGTGTGCGTCGCGATCAGCACGGTGCGGGAGGGATCGGCGACGCGGGGCATCCGGCCGCCCCTCGCCGGGACAAGCGTGGGCACGGCGTCCCGTGCCGGGTCCAGGTCCGGCGCGTGATCGTTGAGCGTGTAGCTCGCTCCGACGAAGTCGTACATCGACTCGGTTGAGTCCAGCCCCGGAATCGGCAACCCGGTTCGGTCGGCGCCACGGTCGAGCGGGGACTCGAACTCCGTCACCTCCTGGATCGCGGCTGCGGTGTCCGGGATCGCGGCCCCGACACCGAGGTACGGGTTCAGCGGACGGCGCTCCGCGCCATACTCATTGATGCCGAAAAACGGCACCATTCCCTTTTTGCCCGCGAAGAGGGAGCCGACTGGCGCAGGCCCGCTCCCGGTATCGACGAGCACCTGCGGCAGGGCATCGCGGAAGTCGCTCAGGTACATCGATGTCCCGACGCCGATCTGCTGCAGCTTCGAGCCGCATGCCACCGTTTTGGCGGCAAGGCGGGCCGACCCCAGCGAGGGCAGCAGGATCCCAATCAGCAGCGCCACGATCGCGATGACGACCAGCAGCTCAATCAGTGAGAAGCCCGGCCCCCGCTTCGTCCGTGTGCTAGGCATCGGGACCGGTGGGCTCGCCGTCGATCGGGTTGTTGAAGTGGCCGTCCTGGATCGGCACGACAACCTCGAGCACATGCTGCAGCACGCTCGCCGGCGAGCCGACCGCGTCGACCTCGTGGATGATCGAGCTGTCGTAGTACCCGAGGACCGGTGCGGTCTCGGCCTCGTACACGCGCCAGCGGTTTCGGATGACCTCTTCCTTCGCGTCGTCGATGCGGTTCTCTTTCAGCGCACGCCGCCGGAGTCGCTTGATCATCGCCTCCTTGTCCCGGCACACCAGGTGGACGATGCCGAGCACATCGATGTGCTCGTCCATCAGCTTGGCCTGCTCAACATTTCGAGGGATGCCGTCGAGAATGAGCAGGTCGTCGTGCGGCTTGTAGAGCGCGAGCACCGTCTGGGCGTGAACATTCTCGACCCACATGTCGACCGTGACATCATCGGGCACGAGCTCGCCCTTCGACGAGTACTCGTAGAAGACCTTGCCGAGGTCCGAGTGGATATCCAGCGACCGGAACACCTCGCCGCAGGAGAGGTGGAAGAACCCCGGGACGCGTCCGAGGATGGCTCCCTGCGTGCCCTTGCCGGCGCCGGGGGCGCCGAAGAGCAGCACGCACTGGTACTTGTCGTGGCTCACGGTGTGGACTCCTGATCGCGATCGCGCCGGACGACCCCGGCACACCAGCCCAGGCCAACCGACCTCGAGCACCGCACGGCAAGCATACCGAGCCGGGCGCAGAAAAACCGCCCCGGCAGGGCCGGGGCGGACGCGATCGTCAACCGTGTTCGAGTCGCGGCACTCAGTTCCCCGCCGCGATCACTTCCTTCTGCAGGCTCGGCGGCATCGGGCGATACGCCAAGAACTCCATCGAGCTCGCGGCCCGGCCCTGCGAGATGCCCCGCAGCGTGGTGGTGTAGCCGAACATCTCGCTCAGAGGCACCTCGGCCGTGATTGCCTTCACATGGCCCCGGTCCTCGGTGTCGTTGATCATGCCACGCCGGCTGGAGAGATCGCCCGTCACATTGCCCAGGTACTCCTCGGGCGTGATGATCACGACCTTCATGATCGGCTCGAGCAGGATGCTGCCCGCCTTGCTGACCGCCTCACGGAGCGCCAGCCGCCCGGCCTGCTCGAACGCGACCTGGCTCGAGTCGACCTCGTGGTACGAGCCGTCGATGAGCTCGGCACAGATGTTGATCAGCGGGTAGCTCGCGGAGACGCCGGATTTGGCCGTCTCGCGGATGCCCGCCTCCACCGATGGGATGAACTCCTTGGGGATCTTGCCGCCGACGATCGAGTTCTTGAACGCGATGTTGTCGTTGAACTTCAGGCCCTCGGCCTCCGCCTCCTCGGGCGTCATCGGGCGGAGGTTGATCACGCAGTGCCCGAACTGGCCCCGGCCACCCGTCTGCTTCTTGAACTTCCCTTCGACCTTCTCCGCCGAGCCCTTGATCGCCTCGCGGTAGGACACGCGGGGCTTGCCGACCTGCACGCCGATCTTCATGTCCCGCACGAGACGGTTCTTGATGATCTCCAGGTGCAGCTCGCCCATGCCGGCGATAATGGTCTGTCCGGTCTCGTCGTCGTAGTGGCTCTGGAAAGACGGATCCTCACGGCGGATCGTCACCAGCGCCTCGCCCAGCTTGCGGTTGTCGTCGGCCGAGTTCGGCTCGATGGACATCGAGATCACCGGATCCGGGAAGTCCATCCGCTCGAGCAGGATCGGGCTGTCCGCGTCGCACAGCGAGTCACCCGTGATCGAATCCTTGACGCCGACCACGGCGACGATGTTGCCCGCGCCCACCTCTTCCAACGCCTGCCGGTCCTTGGCGTGCATCTCGAAGATGCGGCTGATGTTCTCCTTCTTTCCGTTGCCGGGGTTCAGGACTCGGCTGCCCTTGGTCAGCTTGCCTGAGTAGATCCGCATGTAGGTCAGATCGCCGTGCGTGTCGCTGACGACCTTGAACACCAGCGCGCTGAACGGCGCGTCGTCGGAGTGCGGCCGGGTCATCTTCTGCTCGGGGTCGCGGGGGTTCTCGCCCTGCACCACCGGCACCTCCGCCGGGCTGGGCAGGTAGTCGATGACCCCGTCGATCAGCCGCTGCACACCCACATTCTTGAGGGCCGACCCGCAGAACACCGGGTTGCACTGCAGGGAGATGGTGCCCTTGCGCAGGGCCTTCTTGATGTCCTCGACGGTGATGGAATCCTCGTCCTCGAGGTACCGCTCCATGAGGTCGTCATCGAGAGCGACAGCCGACTCGATCAGATCGTGCCGCCATTTCTGGGCTCGATCGGCCTGGGACTCGGGGATGTCCTTCTCGGTCACCTTGGCGCCCATCGACTCGACATCGAAGTAGTACGCCTTCATCTTGAGGAGGTCGATGATGCCCTCGAGCTCGTTGCCGTGGCCGATCGGGATCTGCACCGCGATCGGGTTCGCCCCGAGGCGCTTCTTGATCGAGTTGAAGCTGAACTCGAAGTCGGCACCGAGCTTGTCCATCTTGTTGATGAAGCACATCCGCGGGACCTTGTACCGGTCTGCCTGACGCCAGACGGTCTCCGACTGCGCCTCGACACCCTCCTTGCCGTCGAAGACCGCGACGGCGCCATCGAGCACACGCAGAGAGCGCTCCACCTCGATCGTGAAGTCGACATGGCCCGGGGTATCGATCAGATTAATCTTGTACGCACGCCCGTCCTTCTCCCAGGGGCAGGTGGTCGCGGCGGACTGGATCGTGATGCCGCGCTCCTGCTCTTCCTGCAGGAAGTCCATCGTGGCCGTGCCCTCGTGCACCTCGCCCAGCTTGTAGTTCTTGCCGGTGTAGTACAGGATGCGTTCGGTGACGGTGGTTTTGCCGGCGTCGATGTGCGCCGCGATCCCGATGTTGCGGATGTGTGAAAGGTCGGTCGCCATGAGTCGTTCGTCCTTGGTGCTCGCCCCGCGCGAGCCTTGGTCTGTCGGCTTACGCCCCGGCCCTCGCGGCGGAGCTGGTCATTCGGTAACCGGCGATGCCCGCCGGTGCGCATGCATGGGTCAGGAGGCAGCGTTCGACCGGAGCGGCACCGCTCCGATCCGGGCTGTGGGCGTCATGAACGCCCCGACGCGGGCGTTTCCTCATCTTCGTCCATCGTCGCCACCTCCGTCGCGTCGCTGCTTCAACAGCACCGACTCCGGGATCCTCGCCTGAGGCCTCTCGGCCGCGGCTTGACAACCCCTGAGGTCAATGCTAGGCGGGCGGTGGGGGGCGTCAAGGCGGCGGAGCCACGCCCGCGAGCGCCCGCATCCGGCGTTGCACCGCCTCTCCGAGCCCGGTCAGCGGATCGAGCGGCGCGATGCGATCGTGGCGGACGAGCGACTCGCGCGCCCATCGGCTCGCGGCCGACGCATCGCCCAGGACCGAGAACGCCTCAGCCGCCCGGGCCGCCGGCACCGGTCCCGCCGGATCGAGCGCCGCCGACCGCGACCAGGCCTCCGCCGCCCGTTCGAGCAGATCCGTTCGGCCAGACGCACCGCCGACCCGGTCCAGGACGCTGCCCAGTCCCGCCCAAGTCGCCGAGGTCGGCTCGAGTTCGACCATCCGTGCGGCCGCCAGCACCGCTTCCTCCGAGGCACGCCCCGATGCGTCCGCATCACCCAGCACCCGAAACGCCTCGGCCTGGTGCAGCCGGAGCCGAGCGAGCTCCCCGCTCGGCCGCGAGTCCGTCGGGAACTGCGACTGGGCATGAGACAACGAGGCCGCGGCGGACTCCGCGTTCGCCGTCAGATCGTCGAGCATGTCGCGCCGCTTCAGCGGGTCGGTCGACGCCGAGATATCCGCCCAGGTCACCCGCTGGGCTGCCCGGAACCCCTCGCGCAGGGCTTGCTCCCAGATCCACGCGCGCCAGGTCCACAGCCCGATCGCGCCGGCTACCAGCGCGAGCATGAGTGGCGCGACGAGATGCTGCTGACCCCGAACCGAGGATCGCACCCGTCCACGCCACCCGCCTACACCCAGGCCCACGAGCAGCAACGCCAGCACCGCTGAGGAGCCGAGGTGCATCACCATGTCGAGCTGCGCGTGCAAGACCAGGCCGAGGCCCGCAGCGGCGTTCGCCCATGCCGGCGGCCGACAGCGCCACGCCAGCATGGCGAGCCACACCGCGAGGCTCAGCCCGGCGATGCGTCCGAGTGCGACCTCGATCGTGGTCGCTCGGGATTCCGCCAGAGCGCTGACAATCACCGGCATGGCGAACGCGACGCCGACCAGCACGACAACGCGACGGACCGGCCCGTTGAGACCGTGCCGCCGCAGGCGTTTCGAAGACGACCCACCCGTTCGCGATGCGACCATTGTCAGCACAAACGCGGCGGCAACGAGCGTGAGAACCCAGGGCCAGCCGCTCACGCCGAGCATCGCGAGCCAGTCGACGGCTGCGTGGTGTGCGCTCGTGACGCTCTCCGGGGCATGCAGAGGTTTCGCCAGCATGTACGCCTGTCGGAATCCTGTTGGACCGACGCCCGCGAGCGCGTTCTCCGCACCGATCTCCACCCCGGTTGACACATAGAACCATCGGAAGAGCAGGGAGAGTTCGCCCGGGGGGGCACCGAACGCCCCACGGATCAGAACACCAGCCGTCGGCAGTACCGCGATGGGAACGAGCAGCCACGCACCGATCACGCCGCCCCGAATGCCGGATCGGGCCGACACCGTGCGCGCCAGGCAGAGCCCGCCAACCACTGCGATGAGGATCAGCGGGCCCGCCTTCGACCTGGTCGCCAGCACCAGCACAACCAGCATCGCCAGAGCCGAAAGCCCGCCGATGAGCCACTTCCATGGCAGCCGGCGCCGTGCGTCCCAGAGCGAGCATCCCAGCAGCAGGGTCACAGCAACCGCTACCGAGGCGACCACATTGCTCAGCCCGAACCACGCCGTCACATCGGGCTGCAGCAGCCGACGCTCGAACTGCAGGGCGCCCGGACTGCCCGCGGCCAGACCGCGCTGACCGAGGGCCGCATCGGGATCGGCCCGGAACTGGGCGACCGTCGCCGGGTGCTCAACAAAGACCTGGAGCGCCGCCCGAGCAAGCAGCACACCGCCGACGCCGACGAGGACCGCGCTCGCGAACCGCCGGAGGCTCGGGTCTCGTGCGATGACGCACCCCGCGGCGAACGCGGCCCACGCCGCAACCCAGGCGGAGGTCAGCCGAGACGCCTCGGCATGATCCCAGTCCAACGCGATCCATCGCGCCACCACGGCGACACAGCCGATGCCCGCCGCCAAGGTCCACGCCGATACGGCACCGTGTAGCCAGATGATGCTCGCCGCGCTCAGCACGATCAGCACATCGACCACACCGCTGGCAAACGGCCCCAGACCGGTGATCGCGTTGAGCTGCAGGAACGGGTCGGCGTCCCAACCGGGCAGCGGCTCCTCCATGGTCACGCACCGCACGAGAACGGTCCACAGCAAGAGCACAACGCTCGGCCAGCGCAGCATTCGGGCAAGGCTCGGCCGAGTGTCTTTCATGGCCGACCCGTCCCGGAGGCCATGCCCCGCTCGACCAGCGCAAGCAGGACGAGCGTCGCGGCCGTCTGCACAGCGAGCAGAGCCGCCTGCCAGGGCTCCGCCCGAGCCATCACAACAGCCGCCAGCCCGCAGATCGCCGCAAGAAGCCAGACCGACACCGCGACCCGCGGCCGCGACAGCCCGCGGCGCTCGAAGCGGTGCGACAGATGCTGCAGATCGCCCACGAACGGCGAACGACCCTGCGCGAGCCGGATGATCACGACGCTCGCCAAGTCATAGAGCGGCACAGCCAGCAGGATCAAGGGGATCGCGAGCCGGTCCCACCGCGGCTCGACGGCCTCGGGGTCGAGGTAGGTCAGCCGCGTCGTGAAGAACGCGAGCAGGAACCCGATCACCAGCGAGCCGCCATCACCCATGAACACCCGGGCACGCGGGAAGTTGTGCAGCAGAAACCCGAGGCAGGATGCGGACAGCACCGACGCTCCAAGCACCACGCCCGACGACTCCTGCACCCACGCAACACCCGCGATCGAGGCTGCGATGACAGCCGAGGTCCCCGCAGCGAGCCCGTCCATGTTGTCGAGAAAATTCATCGCGTTCATCACGACGGCGAACCAGAGCGCGGTGATGGCGATCGAGAGCCACGGCCCACCGGCCCATCCGTCGGCGAGCGTCAGCACCCGGGTGTCCGTCGTCCAGGCCAGCCACGCCGGCACCGCGAGCATGACCAGCAGCTTCGGTGCCCAGGGCAGCGGCCGCCGGTCGTCGATGACCCCGGCGACATGAACAGCAAGCAGCGCGAGCAGGCAGGGCACCGACCACCCCGCATTCGCCGGATCGAACCCCTGCCATCCGAGCGATGGAACGAACGGGCCGACCAGCGCGATCAGCCCGCCCAGGGCTGCGAACCCCAGAAACAGGCCGATGCCCCCGGTGTTCGGTATCGCTCGGACCGGTGCCTTGATCTGCCCGACGACGCCCTGCGCATCGAGGGCGTTCAGTTTCCTCCCAAGCCAACGAGCCGCCCAGGTCGCGAGCCACGCTCCGGCCGCCGCGAGGGCCACGGCGAGCACCACCCCGGTCACGCGACCACCTCCGCGCGTCGCCCGCGATGCCAGAGGGACCACGGGGCGTACGCGGCCAGAATCAGCCCCGTTGCAGCGAATGCAAGCAGCGGCAGCCTCGGCAAAGGCCATGCGCCGAGAAACGCTGCCGGAGGCGATTCTCTCGCGACATACGCGTAGTTCGCTCCGAGATGGGCGTTCACCGGGAGCATGAGCAGACCGTACAGCACGGTCACGCCGGAGACGGCCAGGGCCGCCGGTAGGGTCGGACGCACGCGCTCGACGACCACCAGATACACGCCGCCCGCGACCACGATCCAGTGCGTCAGCCAGAACGACCAGAACTCGACCGTTGCGGGACCGGCGGTCAGCACCGGGATCACAAACGCCAGGCTCGAGAGACCCGTGCCCCAGAAGTACAGCAGCAGCACGAACGCCGGCCGCCCGGTCAGAAAGGCGATCACCGCCGCGAAGCCCGCCAGATCGCAGATGTGCAGCGGCCACTCGTTTCCAGAGCCGGCGCGAAAGCCGATCCAATAAATGTTGTGGCCGACCTGCAGCAACAGGGTGGCGACGCCAACGGCGATCCTCGCCCGCGCGCGGTCCTTGACAGTCAGCCGCAGCCCCCAGCCGATCCACGCCGCCGCCAGCGCAACAGCGACGAGCACCACCGCCGCATGCTCCAGCGAAAACCGGCTGAACGCACCGAGCGTCATGCGCCCGTGCTCTCATGCTCGTGGCGGAGCTGCCCGCAGGCCGCGGCGATGTCCCGCCCCCGGCTTGCACGGATGTGGCAGTTCACCCCAGCGTCAGAAAGCACACGCTGGAACGCGTGGACCCGCTCGTCCCGAGGCCGGCGGAACGGCAGCCCCTCGACCTCGTTGTAGCGGATCAGGTTCACATTCGAGCGGAGCGTCCGGGCGAGCCTCGCCAACGCCTCGGCCTGCTCCGGTGCGTCGTTCGTCCCGCCCAGCAGCGTGTACTCGAGCGTGATCTCCCGGCCCGTCTTCTCGAACCACTTCGAGCAGGCGTCGAGCAGCTCGCGCACCGTGGTGTACTCCGACCACGGGATCAGCTCTCGCCGGAGCTCGTCGGTGGGGGCGTGCAGCGAGAGTGCCAGTGTGATCGGCAGCTCGAGCTCCACCGCCAGCCGTTCGATGTACTTCGGCAGTCCCACGGTCGAGACCGTGATCTTCCGCGCCCCGATGCCCATGCCCCAGGGTTTCGCCCGTGCCAGCGTGCGGATCGCCTTCGTCACGGGACCGAAATTGCTCAGCGGCTCGCCCATGCCCATGAACACGATGTTGCTGATCCGTCCCACCCCGGCCAGCCGCTCAAGCCGCCAGACCTGCTCGACGATCCGGCCCGCCGAGAGGTTCCCGTCCAGCCCGCTGAGCCCCGACGCGCAGAATCGGCACCCCACCGGGCAGCCCACCTGGCTCGAGATGCAGGCGGTCCGCCGGCTCGAACCCTCGCCCAGCCTCGGGATCATCACACACTCGGTCTGCCGCGTGACATCGCCCGCCTGGCCGACTATCGGCAGCCCCGCCCGTGATGTCTCGCCATCGGACCACTCGATCAGCAGCTTCTGCGTGCCGTCCGTGGCCTGCTGGTGCGCCAGCGTCTCACCGCTCAGGATCGTCAGCTCGGCGGCGAGCATCTCCCTCTGCCGGCGGGCGAGGTTGGTCCACGCCGATGGGTCCGACGAACCCTTCTCGTACACCCACTCGGCGATCTGCACCGCCCTGTACGGCTCCAGCCCACGATCCACGCACCAGGCGCGGAGGTCGGCCTCGCTCATCTCGAAGATATGGGCGGCTGGGTGACGCATCCGAGACTCAGCGTATCGGCACCGCCGGGGTCAGGTCGCCGGAGCCGGAGGCGTGCTCTTGGCCGAGACGGTCAACGCCACCGCTCCGTAGCCCTCCACGGTCGGCTCGGGCCGAGTGATGATGATCCGCTTCTCGCTTGGGTCAATGCCCCGCTCACGCATGATCCGGCGGAGCGCTCCGGGCAGCGCGAACTCGACATCTTCTTCCACCACATCCCACTGCTCGAGTTCGCCGCCGAAACGCTCCAAGAGCGTCCGGACCACCTCAGCCACCAGGTCCTCGGGCGCCGAGGCTCCGGCTGTCACCAGCACGCGCGTGTCAGCACCTCGTGAGAACCACGACGGATCGATCTGCGTCGCGTCGTCGAGCAGATAGCCGGGCGTGCCCGCGTTGGCGGCGATCTCCGTTAGCCGCACCGAGTTTGACGAATTCGTGCTCCCGACCACCAGCACGACATCCACCTCCGGCGCGATCTGCCGAACCGCGTGCTGGCGGTTCGTCGTCGCGTAGCAGATGTCCGAGCCCGGCGGCTCGTGCACCCTCGGGAACCGCTTCTTGATCGCCCGGATGATCACCGCCGCGTCGTCCGTCGACAGCGTCGTCTGCGTCAGGTACACCAGCTTCTCGGGGTCTCGGACGACGAGATCGTCGACCTGCTCAGGCGTCTCCACGACGATGGTCGCTTCCGGTGCCTCACCGGCGGTCCCGAGCACTTCCTGATGATCGCGGTGCCCGACCAGCAGGATCTGGAACCCTCGGCGGGCGTACCGGATCGCCTCCGAATGCACCTTGGTCACCAGCGGACAGGTCGCGTCGATCGTCGTCAGCCCGCGCACCGCCGCCGCTTCACGCACAGCGGGCGGGATCCCGTGCGCGCTGAATACCAGCACGCTCCCCTCGGGCACCTCCGCGACATCCTCGACAAAAACCACGCCCCGATCCCGGAACCGGCCCACCACATGCTTGTTGTGCACGATCTCGTGGTACACATACACCGTCTGACCCGGGAAGAGGTCGATCACCTCGTCCACGACATCAATCGCCATTCTCACGCCGGCACAGAACCCGCGGGGATTGGGCAGGATGATCCGCATCGCGCTCCTTCGTGCATGCCGTCGGCGGGGTTCGGCCCCGCCCAGAGAGCCATCCTAGAGCCGGGCCGCCGGCCCCAGAACCTCCCCGCCGTCCGATCAGAGTCCAATCCCAATGTGAAGCGTTTGCAAGGACTCCGGATTCGATCGGCGGCGACCCCGCTGCTTGCGGGATTCACACACAGTTTCGGCTATGATCGGGGGTCCGATTCCGTGACCGCCAGCATCCGCCGGCCCACCGCCCCGAAGGCTCGGCCGCGGATACCGTTCACCCGATCCCCGCACCGCCCTCGTGGTTTCCCGGAGAGGTACATGAGCGCAGCCAAGCCCTGGCAGATCGCCCTGATCGTGATCGGCCTGCTCGCCGGCATCGTCGGCGTCGTCTTCGCCGTCACCTCCTCCGATCGGCCCAACATGGCCAGCTCCATGATGCTCGTCGATATCGAGACCGGCCAGCTCTACTCCGTCTCCGTCGACGACCGATCGGTGTACACCCCCATGAAGCATCCGGACACCGGCGAACGCACACTCTACCGCGTCGTCGAGTCCGAGTCGGGCGACTGGTCCATCAGCCAGCGCCGCCTCGGTGAACTTGAGGACTACGAGGGCACGGCAGCCGCTGTCGACCGCGAGTCCGGCCGGGTCACCGTGCTCGACGCCGACCCCATCCGCATCGCCAGGTAGGACCGAGCCAACCACACCAGAACCAGGCAGAGCACAACGGGCCAGAACCGATTCAGGTAGCACCGAACAGACCGACCCATCAGCCGCATCAGGACGACACCGCAAGAGGGTCAAGGACGCTGACGATGAGAACCGAACCGACCACCACGACACGAACGATGCGCGGCTTCACGCTGATCGAGCTGCTCGTCGTTATTGCCATCATCGCGCTGCTGATTGGGCTGCTGCTGCCCGCGCTGGGCACCGCCCGCCGGACCGCCTGGTCGCTGATCGACCAGACGCAGCTCCGCAGCCTGGGCACGGGGCAGGCCGTCTACGGAGCCGACAACAAGGACTTCTACGCTTCGGTCAACACGACCGGCTGGGAAGCGCAAGAAACCAGCGGCAATTCCCTCCTTGGTGTACGAGACTCGTCGACTCCGGTCCAGTCCTTTGACTTCATCAGCCCGACGGTGGGGCAGGATCTCGGCTTCTCCAGCACTCGTGCCGAACGCTTTGCCGATATCTTCAATGACTTCCGAGATCCCGCGGCAAGCGAATTCAATGGCGATGTCTTCGGGTCTGCCCCGGATCGCAACGAGTTTGTCGAGTACCTCGAGGAGAACCGAGGGTACCGGCAGGTGAGCTACCTCATGCCCGGTGGATTCACCTACTGGGGATCGCCGTCTCAAGGGTTTGTCCCGGGGCAGGGCTTCCGCGATGAAATACGAGTCTGGCGGACTCGATACGGATTTGTCCCGAGATCATGGACAGGTCTGATTGCCTCTCAGGTCGATACCCGTGCCGGATTTCGCAATCGCTTCGAGCAAGTCGGCATTTCTCCTTCGACCAAGATTATGGTGGCCAACGGAACCAGGTATCTCCAGGACGGGGTGCTTGATTTCGCCATTGACCTGACTCCCTCAACATTCGGCGCGTTCTCGTCCGGGACGCCGCAGTGGCCGGGAAACACGGCCTACGGCGGTGCGTTCCGCTTTGCGACCGATGGTTCGAACCAGAGACTCTCGTTCCGCCATCTCGGAGAGTCGATCAATGTCGTCCACTTTGATGGGCACACGGAGAATCTGAAGAAAGAAGAAGTGCATCGCGATGTTGCGGCGTGGGTTCCATCTGGAAGCATCGCGAAAACGGGAGCGGAGTGGACTCCCGAAGCTGAGGAGTACCTCGAGAATCTTCCCGAGGGGACCTCGCAGACCGGCGCCAGGGGCAAGGAACTCCCGTAGTACACAGCACCGCTCCCGACTGACCCAGCCGCCCGGCGTATCGTCGGGCGGCTGTTTTTTTGGGAGCTCGCCATGCAGACAGACGCCGTTCTCGCCGCACTGGAATCGTCCGAAGCCGCGCAGCTGGATCGGCTGAGAACCTGGCTGGCGATGCCGTCGATCAGCACGGACCCGGCGTACCGGGAGCCCACGGCACGAGCGGCGGCGTGGTGCGCCGAGCACCTGCGCGGCTCGGGGTTCGACGCGGAAGTCCTGCCGACGGGCACGGCCGACGCGCCGGGGCACCCGGTCGTGCTGGCGACGACGCCCGGCGACGAGGCGTACGCCGGGCCGCATGTGCTGTTTTACGGTCATTACGATGTGCAGCCGGCGGACCCGATCGAGCTGTGGGAGAGCCCGCCGTTCGAGCCGGTGGTGACGAAGGACAAGGCCGGCCGGGAGCGGATCGTCGCGCGCGGCGCGGTGGACGACAAGGGCCAGGTCGCGACCTTCCTGGAAGCGATGCGCGCGTGGTTCGAGGTGACCGGCCGAGCCGCCGGCGGCGTGCGCATGACCGTGCTGATCGAGGGCGAGGAGGAGTCCGGCTCGGCGAACCTGGAGCGGTTCGTGCACGACCACGCGGATCGACTGCGCTCGTGCGATGTCTGCGTGATCTCCGACACCGGGATGCTCGGCCGGGGCAAGCCGGCGATCACCTACGGCATCCGCGGGCTGGTGTACACGGAGGTGACGCTGCACGGCCCGAACCAGGATCTGCACTCCGGGCTGTGGGGCGGGCGTGTGCCGAACCCGCTCAACGAGCTGAGCCGGGTGCTTGCGCAGCTGTGGGACAGCGATCGGCGCGTCACCGTGCCGGGGTTCTACGACGAGGTGCGGGAGCTGACGCACGAGGAGCGTGCCGCGTGGCGTGGGCTCGGGATCGATTCGGCGGAGGCGCTCGCGTCGATCGGGCTGCCGCCGAGCGCGGATGTCGGCGAGGCGGGCTACTCGGCGACGGAGCGAGAGTGGGCCCGGCCGACCTGCGACATCAACGGGCTCGTGGGTGGGTACATCGGCGAGGGCGCGAAGACGGTGATCCCGAGCTGGGCCCGAGCGAAGGTGAGCTTTCGGCTGGTCGCGGACCAGTCGCCGGAGCGGGTGCGCGAGGCGTTCTTCGCGTGGCTGGACGAGCGGACGCCCCCGGGGTGCCGGTGGGAGACACGCGATCTGGGCGGGGGGTTGCCGGCGACGACGCCGACGGACTCGCCGGCGATGCGGGCCGCGGTGGCGGCGCTGCGCGATGCAGCTGGGGCGGAGCCGGCGCTGATCCGCAGCGGCGGGTCGATCCCGGTGGCGGGGCTGCTCAGGGCCTCGCTGGGCATCGATACGATCTTCGTGGGGTTCGGGCTCGAGGACGACCGCGTGCATTCGCCGAACGAGAAATTCGAGCTGGAGTGCTACCGCCTCGGCCGGCGCACGCACGCCCGGCTTGTCGAGCGGCTGTGGGCGATAGGCGGCTGAGCCGGGGTCACGCGGCGTCGCGGGCGGCGGGTCGCTCGGTCTCGTCCGCGGGGGAGACGAGCTCGACATCCGATCCGTCGAACTCCATGATCGAGACCTGATCCTCACCGCGCAGCCGGGCCAGGTAGATCCGGTGGAGGCGGTGGACCTCGATCCGGAGGTCGTGCATCCGCTCGCCGTCGCGGATCGTCTCGGACACGCCGAAGAGCACGGCGACACCCGCCGCGAGCGCGCCGGCGAGAATCAAGAGCCCGAGCACATCGATGCCGGCCATGCACGGGTCATCGGCCGGCTGAGGGCTCGGATTGAGGCCGGCAGACAGCGGGGGCCTTAGAATCCGGCTTGATGCGGCTCGCCCTCGCCATGTTGTGCGTGCTATCGGCCTGGTGGAGCGGGGCGCAGCCCGCCGACGCGCCGGCTGAGTTCGAGCTCCGCATCCGCTCGCTGGGGGTGGGGGGCTTCGCGCGGGCCGGCGACTGGGCGGGCGTGCAGATCGAGTTCGTGGATCTCGGAGCGCGGCAGCGCGATGTGCTGTTCCAGATCGAGACGCGCGATGTCGACGGGGATCGGCCGACCTTCCGCCGGACGGTGACGACCAACCCGGGCGCAGCCGCTGAGCAGCTCTGGCTCTACGCGTTCCTGCAGCCGGACGCCGGCGACGACCCCGCCACCATCGCCGCGTTCGAGGCGCTTCCCGTCTCCGCTGAGGAAGCTGAACGCACCGGCGTGCGGTTCCGTCCGGGCCGGCTGCTCGCACGGATCAGCGCCGCGGGTCAGGATGTCGCTCCTCCGGAGAACGCGGCCATCCCGATCGTGGGGCGAGCCCCGGCTGGGATGGCCCTGTACGAACGGCGCGAACGCGACAGCGATCTGTGGATCCCGGGCGGGCACGAAGTCACGCGCGTGCTTTCGGGGCTGACGCCGGATGATCTCCCGGATCGCGTCGTCGGTCTGTTGCCATTCGAGAGCCTCGTCTGGACCAACGAGGACCCGACGCGGCTGACCGCGTTGCGGGCCGAGGCGCTGCAGCGCTGGGTCGAGGCGGGCGGGCACCTGGTGATCTCGCTGGCCGATCAGCCGATGCTCTGGCAGGACCGCTCGCGCAACCCGCTTGCTGCGCTGGTGCCCGAGGTGGACATGCGTCCCGCCGTGCTGCGCGGCGTCGATCTCGAAGCGCTCCGCCCGCTCCTGACCTATGCCGAGTCCGCCCGGCTTCCGGCGGAGCTGTCGTGCGTCGTGCTCACGCCGGCGGAGGGCGCGGACGCGTCGGACGCATCGGTGCTCCTGCGGGACGGCGCCGGCCGTGCGCTGGCGGCGCGACGCGTGGTCGGGCTCGGCACCGTGACGCTGCTGGGTCTGGATGTCGCGAGCCCGGCGCTGACCGATCTCGGGCTTCCTGGAGCGCAGCCGCTTTGGCACCGCGTGCTCGGTCGGGTGGGCGTCAGCGCTGATGACCAGCGTTCCTCGAGTGCTGCGCTGTCGCTCTCGGTGGCGCAGCCGAGGTACTTCGACCTCTCGATCGCCTCGGCGATCGCGAAGGGGCAGGCGGTGCTGGTCGGCGTCATTGCGGGTTTCGCGGTCTTCGGCCTGTACTGGGCACTGGCAGGGCCGCTGAGCTTCATCATCCTCGCCAAACTCGGGCTGAAGCGTCATGCGTGGCTCGGCTTCACCGGCGTGGGCGTCGTGTTCACGGCGGTGTCGTGGGGCCTGGTCAACGCTGTGCGCCCGTCGACGCCGAACGCCGCGATCGTCGCGTTCATCGACGCGGTGGACGGGTCCGATCTTCGTGGCGGCCGTGCCTTCGCCAGCGTGCTGGTGCCTCGGTACGGCCTCGGCCGACTGAGCGTGTCACCGGATCTGGACGAGGGGTTCGGCGCGGTTGCCGCATGGACGGCGGACCGGTCGCTCGGCGTTTCGGCCGGCAACGCGTTCCCCGACGCTCGCCCCTACCCCGTCGCGGCGCGAGATCCGAGCGTCCTCGAGTTCCCGGCGCGCGCGACCGTGAAGACCGTGCGCGTGGACTGGCTGGGCGAACCTGTCTGGGCGATGCCCCGGGCGATCGACACCGACGGCCGGGAGGGCAGCATTCGGCTCGACGCCAATGGGCGCCCTGCTGGCCGGGCCCAGCACGGGTTGCCCGGGCCGCTGCGCGACGGGCTGCTGGTGGTGGTGCCGAGGCAGGCTCCGCTCTGGCGGCAGGTCGGTCGATCCGATATCGCCGATGTCCGTGTCTATTCCCTCGCGCCGCAGTTCAGGGCGTGGGAGGCGGGCGTCACGCTTGATCTCGGCGTGTTGACCGCCCCGCCGACGGATGCACCGACGGCGGGGGAGCTCCGAGACCGGCTCGATGCATTCGCCGATCTGCTCGACGCGGGCTCCTCGGATCTCGCGGCTCTTCCCGGCACGCTCGAACGGCCGATCGATCCCCGCGAGCAGCTCGTCGCGTCCGCGTTCATGACGCGGTTCCGCCCACCCGCGCTGGACACCCGCGGCGATCGACGGGTCGCGCTGCGCCGCCACACCCACGGCCTCGACCTCGGTCAGTGGTTCACCCAGCCGTGCGTGATGATCATCGGGATTGTCGACATCGACGAGTCGATGCCAAGCCCCGTGCCGCTTCGGATCGGTGAACCCGGCGAAGAGCAGCCCTTGCCGGCCAGCGGTCTCGCGGTCGTCCGCTGGGTGTACCCTCTCCCGGCCGACCCGCCCGAAGCGACACGCACCACGACTCCTTGACAAGGACGCGACGAGGCTCACCGGACTCCCAGGCATGACGATGATCGAGACCATCAACCTGAGCAAACGCTACGGCGAGCTCGTCGCGCTCGACAATCTCAATCTCTCCATCCAAGAAGGCACCTGCTACGGCTTTATCGGGCCGAACGGCGCCGGCAAGACGACCACGATCAAGATCCTCGCCACACTCCTGAAGCCTACCAGCGGCCAGGCGAACATCGCGGGGCTGACCATCGGGTACCAGAACCGTGACATTCGCCCACTGATCGGATATGTCCCGGATTTCATGGGCGCCTACGAGGACATGGTCGTGCAGGAGTATCTCGAGTTCTTTGCCTCCGCGTACAACATCACCGGCACGCAGCGCCGCAAGGCGGTGGCGGATGTGCTCGAGCTCACCGATCTCACCTACAAGGCGACCGCGGAGGTCAACGGCCTCAGCCGGGGGATGCAGCAGCGTCTCTCGATCGCGCGTGTGCTGCTGCACGACCCGCGCGTGCTGCTGATGGACGAGCCGGCATCGGGGCTCGATCCGCGGGCGCGCATCGAGATCCGCGAGCTGCTCAAGGAGCTCCGGCGGATGGGCAAGACCATCCTGATCAGCTCGCACATCCTCCATGAACTCGCGGAGCTCTGCAACCAGGTCGGCATCATCGAGCGCGGCAAGCTGCTGTTCAGCGGCGATGTCAGAGAGATCCTTCGAAGGGCCCGGGTCGGGCGGGTGTTCCACCTCGCGGTGGTCGACCGGACACGCGAGGCGGCCGAGCGGCTGGCCAAGGTGCCCGGCGTGGCCCGCATCACCATCCGCACCGCCGACGACGGGCAGGCCGCCGACGCCGAGGGCAAGTTCCTCGAGTTGGCGTTCGACGACAAGGCCGCCGCCAGCCCCTCGGACCTGCCCTCCGTCCTGATCAACGCGGGGTTCCGGCTTCACTCGTTCGGCGAGGAGGCGGTGAACCTGGAAACGGCCTTCATGCGTCTGACCAAGGGGGCCGTGCAATAGACCCATGCATGGCACCGGCTCGCCCCTCGCCGGTACCATGCACACACGCCAGCAGGAGATCCCCATGCGCCACCGAGTGATGACCATGCTCGTTCTCTTCCCTGCCGCCGCCGTGCTCGGGCAGGCCGGAGCCCCTCCCGCGTCCGAGGCCCGGCCGGCTACGCAGGTCTTCCACGGGTTCGAGTTCGTGGACAACTACGAGTGGCTCGAGGGCCCGGAGCAGGGCGTCACGGACGAGATCGCGGAGTGGACGGACAACCAGAACGAGTACACCCGCGCGTTTCTCGACGGCATCCCGGGACGGGAGTCGCTCGAGGCGAGGCTCCGCGAGCTGATGGAGGTGCCGAGCGTCTCCTCGCCGTCGGTCTACGGGAATCGGTACTTCTATTCCCGCCGCGCTGGCGATCAGCCGCAGCCGGTGATCTACATGCGCGACGGAGCGGACGGCGAGGAGCGCGTGCTGCTCGACCCCGCTGCGATCGACGAGTCCGGGCTGACAACGGTGAGCTTCTACGCGCCGAACCACGACGGTTCGCTGATGGCGTTCGGCACCTATCGCGCGGGCGATGAGAACACGACGGCGTATGTCATGGATGTCGATACGGGCGAATGGCTCGCCGATGTCGTGCCGGGCAAGGTCTCCTTCGACGAGTGGGCGCCCGACTCGAGCGGGTTCTTCTACAACGCCCTCGAGGACACCGACGACGCCTACTCCGGTGTCTACCGCTTCCACAGGCTCGGCACGCACCCCCGCCAGGACCGGACGCTGTTCCGCCAGCGCGATCTGTCCTTCTTCTACGGGGACGCCGGCTACGACGATGCCAAGCTCGAAGCCCTCAAGACGACCTGGGGACCCTTCGGCAGCGCCTCGGACGACGGGCGGTGGCTGCTGGTCGGCTACTGGACCGGCACGAGCAGCCTTGATCTCTGGGTCGCGGATCTCGATCGCTGGCACCGCACGGGTGAGCTGGACCTCGTGCCCATGGCGATCGGTGAGACCGGCCGCATCGGCAGCAGCGATTTCGACGGCGATGTGCTGCGCATGACGACCTCGATCGGCGCACCGAACAGCCGAGTGGTCGAGGTCGATCTCCACAACCCCGGCATCGACCGCTGGGTGGATCTGGTGCCCGAGGATGACGAGCTCGTCGTGCGCGGCACCAGCTTTGCGCGGGGCATGCTCGCCGTGAACTACATGCAGAACGCGGCGACGCGGATCAAGCTGTTCACCAACAGCGGCGAGCCGCTCGGCGATCTGGAGCTGCCGGGCGTCGGCTCGGCCGGCCTCTCGGCCTTCGACGACCGGACCGAGGCGTATCTGTCGTACACCAGCTACAACGAGCCGCGGAGCATCTACCGCGTCGACCTGGCCACCGGCGAGCGATCCCTCTGGGATCGGCCCGACATCCCGGTCGACCCCTCGCTCGTCGAGGTCAAGCAGGTCTGGTACCCCTCGAAGGACGGGACCGAGGTCAGCATGTTCATCGTCCATCGGAAGGACATCAGCCTCAACGGGAACAACCCGACCATCCTCTACGGCTACGGCGGGTTCAACATCAGCCTCACGCCCAGCTTCAGCGCCACCATGTTCCCCTGGTTCGAGAACGGCGGCGTGTACGCCGTCGCCAACCTCCGCGGCGGCGGTGAGTACGGCAGCGCCTGGCACGAGGCCGGCATGCTCGAGAACAAGCAGAATGTCTTCGATGACTTCATCGCCGCGGGCGAGTGGCTCGTCGAGAACGGCTACACCAACCCCGACCGCCTCGGCATCGCGGGCGGGTCGAACGGCGGGCTGCTGACGGGGGCCGCGATCACGCAGCGGCCCGACCTCTTCGCCGCCGCCGAGTGCCATGTCCCGCTGCTCGACATGCTCCGCTACCAGGACTTCCTGATGGCCCGGTACTGGGTGCCGGAGTACGGCTCCTCCGAGAACCCCGAGCAGCTCGAGTACCTCAAGGCCTATTCGCCGTACCACAACATCGAGCGCGGCGTCGAGTACCCCGCGATGTTCCTGACCGCGGGCGAGAACGACACGCGGGTCCACGCCATGCACGCCCGCAAGATGGCCGCGGCGCTGCAGGCGGCCACCGCGTCGAGCCCGAGCGAGAAGCCCGTGCTGCTCTGGGTCGACCGCGAGGCGGGCCACGGCGGGGGCAAGAGCCTCGACCAGCAGGTCCGGGACATCGCCGACCGCCGCATCTTCATGATGCGCCAGCTCGGGATGATCGAGGAGTGATCCGGGCAGCGATCGGGCTGCTGCTCACGGCTGCGGTCGCTTCGGGCTGTGCCCACCGCCCCGCCGAGACGCCGTGGGACGACTGGCCGCCGGTCCACGCCTGGACGCACCAGACGGTCGTCCTGGACCGGCCCGGTCCGACCGGGGTGGTCGATATCGGCGAGCCGTTCACCGAGCTGGTGCCCTCGTGGAATGTGCGCCGCGACTCGGACGCCGCCGTGGCGGTCGAGGTCCGCGTGCGGGAAGCGGCGACCGGAACATGGTCCCCGTGGCTCCGCGTCGGCCATGTCGGCAGCGAGCCGGCGCCCGGCGAGCCGGTCCGCGAGTGGGAGGGCGGCCGGGTCGCGGTCGATCTGATCGAGGTGACCGAGGCGCACGACGCGGCCGAGTACCGCTTCGTCGGCGATGGGGGCTTCGCGGTGGAGCGGTACGCCCAGGTCACATCGCTCGGCGCGCGCGTGTGGATCTGCGGCACTGGGATAGACCCTCGGTACCTGGCGCAGCACGCCTACAACGCGCAGGCGTACAACATCCGCGGACGCGCAGGGACGACAACCGACGAACCGATCGAGCACCCGACGCCTTTCCGCACCCAGCACACCGATCGTGCCGAGCTCGCCGGTCGGCTCTGCAGCCCGACCGCCGTCGCCATGGTGCTCGCCTCACACGACCTCGAATCGGATGTCCAGACCATCGCCGACGCGGTCCGCGACCCGGACTTCGATCTCTACGGCAACTGGCCGCGGAATGTCCAGGTCGCCTTCGAGATGGGCCTGCCCGGCTTCGTCGCGCGCTTTCGCACCTGGGCCGAGGTCGAGGCCTCGCTCCGCCGCCACGGGCCGATGGTCATCAGCCTCAAGGCCGCGCCGGGCGAGCTGCCGGCGGCTCCGTACGACACGACCGAGGGGCACCTGATCGTGCTGCGCGGCTTCGACGGCGCGGGCCACGCGATCGTCAGCGACCCGTCCGTCCCGACCGCGGAACAGGGCGAGCTGCTCTACCCGCTCGACGATCTGGCGGTGTGCTGGTTCGGCCGGGGCCAGGGCACGGCGTATGTCTTCACGCCGGGCTCGGAATAGATGCTCAGAGAGAGAGCCCGGCTCCGCACAGACGCCGGGGGAGTGGCATCCCCGAAGGCCCGGCCGTGGCAGCCGCTAGCACCCCGCGTTGTAGTTGGCGACCCAGGCGGTGAAGTCGCCGGAATCGCGCACGCCGTTGGCGTTCTGGTCAGCGGCGGGTACACCGCGCTGCTCACATTAGAAGAAGCGAATGGCGGCGCAGGGCTCGTCGGGCCGGCTTTGCCCGCTACTAGCAAGTCTGGTAGCCTGCTCAGGGTAGTCCCGAGCGCAAGAGTCGAAACCTCGGCATCCATGGTGAGAGGCTGTTTCTCGCTGCCGCTTGGGTGGTCGACCCATCGGCAGACTAGCGCGAGCGGAAGGCATCCGCGACACGGAGAGTGAACGCATGGCGAGCAAGTCAGAACCGACAGATGTGCTGCCACACCCGGCACACTCACTCCTCGCAGTGCTGGAGCAGGCGCCGATTCGCGAGCGACTGGCCGATGCGATCGCAGAGTACCTATTCGGCGAAGAAGAACCCGCAGAAGGCCGGGACGATGATGTAGCGACCGGCTATTTTCGGCAGCTTGTTCCACAACCTGCCAGTAAAATGCATGACGAGATACGGTCAGAACTTCTTGCTCAACAGAAACTGTTTGGCCATGTCAGACGCGACACTCAGTTTGTGTACGACAATTCCCTGTTTAACTCGATAGGGATGCGCCGTTGTCGCTCGCGTGCCGGTGAGTTGTGGCTTGAGCGGTTGGCTTGGCCCGAAGATATCGAGGACGCCCTTCTCAAAGACGGAGTTCTCGACGAGATTCTGGATCAGTTACAAAAGCCTTGGATTGTCACGCGTGAGGATCTAGCAGAGTGTATCCGCACGAGTGCGGTGCACGATCCATCTCTTGCTACGGCAAGATCGCTTGTGCCGTCAGTCGAGTGGTGCGAGAAACACTGCGGCACAACTCGGCACGGGACACCGCAGAGCGTCACGCTGCTTCCGCCGGCATCAAGGGCGTGCGGGGCCGCTGTGCAACACATGTCTCCAGAAGGAAACCGCCAGACCAAGGCTGCGCCGCAGTGGTTCAAGGTGTTCGATCTGCGCAACCTCTATTCTCTGGAGGTCTCGGTGGACGGGGGGGCCCTTGCAGGTCGTGTCAGCGGACCCGCGACCGCTCGTGCGATCGAACCGGAGGGGCGGTATCGAGTCCCTCTTGTGATACAGCTGGTGCGTGTGTTTCTTGAGTCCCGAATGCTGGCCGCGACTGAGCGTGACAAGAGCCACACCCTGAGCGGCGCCGTCGCAGTGGATCTACTGACGAAAGCGATTGGGCGTGCGGGTGCCATCTATCAGTACCTGCAACGCAAAGACGCTGTATCGATCTTGGAGCCGGACCGCATCGGTTGGGGTCTGGTGGCCTTGCACGAGGCTTGCACATCGTCATGGCCGCGTATTCGATTGGCGATGTGTCTTTCGTCACTCGAGGCCATCGTTGGAAAGTGCAAGCCGCCGCAGGATGGCGAAGTGCCCCGTTTGCATGCCACCGGGACCGCAGGTAACCAGGCTGTGCCGTGGCCCGCAGGGATAAACCAGGCAGTGAAGCAGCGCGTGGCGGTTCTGCTTACGGACGACCCTGAACGCCGGCGGCAGATCGCGGGCCAAGTAGCCAAGCTGTACGACCATCGATCGAAAGCCGTGCATGCCGATCCACTCAGCGTAGATGTCCCAGCGTACGCCAAAGTGGCGAATGTTCTGTCGCTGGCAGCCTGGTACGAGGCGATGTACTTCAACGAAGTGATGATCGGCGAGTTTGGCGATGGCGAGGCGGTGAACAAGGACACCTGGTACAAGCTGCTTGATACCGCGTGGACGACCGAGAACCCGCTGGCCTACCGCTCGTGGAACGATTCGGATCACCCCAGCCTGACGCCGATTGCTGAACAAAGCTTGGCAAAGCTTGTTATTCTCGATACCAAACAGTTCGCCAAGAAACACCGCGATACCAAGTCGTTCGAATGGTAGCCGTCCGGCTGCGTGGTCCCACCGAGCGCTTCCTGGCTCGCCCGAGCGCTGCGTTAGCCCTCCCTCGGGTGGCACAAGCCCGCCCGAGTGTCGCGCAAGCCCGGCCTTGGAAGGCATCAGCCCGCCCGAGCGTCGCGCGAGCCCGGCCTTGGACGGCATCAGCCCGCCGGAGCGTCGCGCAAGCCTCCCCTTGCACGACGCTCCGGCCGCCGTATGGGACGCGTCGGCGGCGGGGGAATCGCCCGGACAGGCCGCCCACACGGCCCAGCCGGTCCCGCTTCACACCCGGCTCCGGGCGTTCCGCGCGGTTCCGGTGGCTCGGGTGCACGGGCGCGGCCGACGCCTCCGCCGAGCGGGCGCGCCGCGTGGCCGCGTCCCACCCACACCGCGGCGGCCACGCCGCCACAGACAGGAGCCCCCCGATGTCCGACATCATCCCCAGCACGCTCGTCGCCAAGATCGAGTTCTTCGAGCAGCGCCTGCCCGATTGGGCGGCCGACCCCGCCGCCATCGGCCTGACCGCGGCGCAGATCAGCGACCTGATCACCCGCACGGCCGCCGCCCGGCAGGCGTACAACGCCGCCCAGCAGATCCGGCAGGAGTCGCGCAACGCCACCGCCGTGCAGAACGACGCCGTGAGGTCGATGGCCTCGTTCGGCTCCGACCTGATCGCGACCATCCGCGCGTTCGCCGACCTGCAGCCCGACCCGAACGCCGTCTTCCAGTCCGCCGAGATCAACCCGCCGCAGCCCGCCGGCACGCCCCTGCCCCCGCCCGTGCCCGCGGCGGACGTGCGGACGCAGATGAACAACGCCGGCGCCGTCACCGTCAGCTGGACCGGCACCGTCGCCAACGGCACGGTGTACAACATCTACCGCCGCTTCGCGCAGGGCTCGCCCTACACGCTGATCGGCACGAGCACGACCAAGCGGTTCGTCGACGCGACCGTGCCCGTCGGCACGGCCGAGGCCTCGTACTACCTGGTCACGCTGCGCGACGGCATGGAGAGCGAGCCGTCGGAGGCGGTGAGCATCCGCTTCGGCGCGGTGGACCCGAACCCGCAGGCCGGGACCCAAGCCGGCGGCCAGACCGGCGGCGAGACGCAGCTCGGGCTGGCGGCCTGAGTCGGAGGCCATGGGCAGTAGGCAAGAGGCAATGGGCATGAGGCCATGGGCGGGTGCCACGGTTTGACCGCGGAGCGGCAAGCCGTGCGCCGCCCAGGCCAACGCCACACGGCTTGCCCTGCGGGCCAAGCCGTGGCACTCGGTGATCGACCATCCGGTCTTTGGTGGGACGGGCCGCTATCCCGATCACCCCAACCAATCCTCCGCCGCCAGCCGCTCGGGGACATAGGTCTCCGTGACATAGCTGATGTCCTTGGTGATCAGGCCTTCGACCTCCATCTTGAAGCCGTTGCTGAGCATCCCCCGGATCTCCTTCTGCCACGCCTTGTCGCCGGCGAACCAGGGGTACTCGGCGATCTGCTTCGCCCGGGCGATGTCGCGATCGTTGAGCGTGATCTGCACATCGTCCGAGAGCTCGCAGGCCTCGTAGTCCTTGCTGCGGATGCCCAGGAACTTGGCCTCCGGGATGGCAAGCCGTTCCGACTCGAACGCGAGCGAGATCGAGCCCTGCTTGATGACGCTGTAGATGTAGTGCCCCCAGGGGTCGCAGTCGAGCAGGCAGATGATGGGCAGGCCGTGCTCCCTGTTCAGGCGGTGGAGCATCCGCCGGACGCCCCGGGCGGGCTGTCCCGAGCCCTCGGTCAGGATGCAGTTGTGCTCCTGCCAGAACTTGTCCTCGTTGAAGCGCTGCCAGACGGTGTCCTTCTCGACATGCAGAACGAAGTCGGCCTCGACCTTCTCGAACTGGATCACATCCGGCTCGCAGATGCTGGGGATGGCGTAGCCGCCCGAGCCCATGCGTCGGCAGTCGATGGTGTCGCCCGAGTCGATGACGGTGATGTTGCCGACCATGGTGCCGCGCTTCTTCGCGAAGACATGCAGCTCTTCGCGGAGCGACCCGATGGTGACCTCGAGGTCCTCGAGGATCGCGTCCGACTCGGTCTGGTCGTTGAAGGTCTTCTCCTTGGTGCCCTGGATGGTGTGCAGCCCCTTGTAGTACATGCCGCGGAGGCTGGAGGTCTTGCCCTGGGCGATGAGGTCCTTGATGCCCTCGCCGTGGAGCAGGGTCTGCATGAACTTGCGTGCCTGGCCGAGGTTGAACAGCTGCCGCTCCTGCGTGGCGCTGCCCATCTGCAGGATGCCGCGGGACTTGTTCCACTTCGTGTTGCCGGCGGAGCGCGTGGGGACCTCGACCTTGGGCTCCCGGCCCGACATCGCGCTCTTGACGATGCCGTCGGCGAGCTCGGTCAGGCGTTCGGCCGTTCGCTCGTCGCGCTCGGCCACGGCGGCGGACTTCTTCAGGGGTGCCTTCTTGCGGCCGGGGGCCTTCTTGGTGGCCGCTCGCTTTGAAGTCTTCTTCTTGGCCATGCGTCACACCCCTCCAAAGAGCCCGGCTCGCTCGGGCGTGCGCTTCTTCTTGACCTTCTTGACGACCTTCTTCTTGGCCGCCTTCTTGAGGACGGGCTTCTTGCCCGACGCCGGCGTCGATCGCTTCGCCGGCTTGGCCTCAGCCTCCGACGCCGGCTCGTCCTTCGGGTTCGCGATCTGGCCGTCGCGGACGATGATGACATCGTCGTCCTTGGCGAGCCGGCCGTCGTCGTCCTTGATGAACTTGCCCTCGTCATCGAGCTTGGCGTCGGCGATCTCGGTCCGGCGTTTGGCCTGCTTCATCAGGGCCTCGTAGAGCTCGGCCGTGTCCGCGCCGGTCAGGGCGTGGCAGCTCTTGGCGATCTCGCCGATGTACCGCTCGAAGACATCGCGGCGTTCGCCCTCGCGCTTCATGCGTTGGCGGCGGCGGATGTACGCCCCGAGCTTTCGGCCGCACTCCTTGAGCGCGAGCGTCATCTCCTTGCGGATCTCGTCGTAGTCCGCGATGGCCTCCTTGCTCTCGCTGGTGAAGGGCACCCAGACGCTGGCCATGTGGATCATGACGACGAGCGGGCCGACCGGGGCGCCGCCGCGCGGCTGGCTGAGGCCGTAGTTCTTCCAGCCCGTCTCGACGACGCTCTTGAACGCGCAGCAGGCCGACTGCTGATAGAGAAGCGGCACGCGGTTGGCGAAGCGGATGACGCGGGCCGGCTGATCGCCCGGCAGGTCACCGCCGTAGGCAATCGCCGCCTCGATCTGGAACGGGTTGCCGCGGTAGACCGCAGGGCTGCGCGTGCTGGCGGTGTAGAACTCGGCCTGCACGCCCTTGAGCATGCCCGCGAGCATCTGCCGCACGCCGATGGGGGCGAGGCAGTCGGTGGGGGGGCTGCGGAGCTTGGCGTCCTGCAGCGCGGCGTAGATCTTCTCGGCCGCGGCGTGATCGATGTTCTTCACCCAGGACTGCCCGCTGAAGGTCTTGCCCTTCTCGCTGGCGGCCTTGGTGATCTCCGCGACGACCGCGGGCGTGACCCGGCAGAACTCGCGCTTGAAGAACCCGCCGAGCTGCTTCTCGTCGGTCGCCTTGAGCATGCGGAGGAAGTTGCCGAGCTCGACGCCGTAGGGGTGCGGCTTGATCTCTTGCGTCTCGGGCGGGAGCTCGTCGATGGTGCGCGGGTAGACGATCCGGTCGGCGTGCTCCTCCGTGCGGACGATGTCGGCCGCGATCGATGCGTCAGCCGATTCCGCTTGCTCGCGCGGGGGGATCGTCGGTTCACCCGCGTCGAGTTCGGGGTCCTCGTGCACCTTGTCGGGCGGGATGAAGGTGATCTTGGTGTGCGGATTGGCGATGGCGGTCTGCTCGAGATAGGCCTCGACGGAGGCCTTGCCGCGGGCGAAGCGGGCCTCGAGCTCGAGCGAGACGCGCGTGCCCGTGCCGCTGGAGGTCTCGGGGAAGTCGTCGGTCTCGATGTCGATGGTCACCTCGGGCTTGTTCTTGGTGGTGTCCATCGCCAGCTCGATGTGGTGCGCCGGCTTCTTCTTGTTGGGCTTGGTGTGGATGACCATGGGCTTGCCGGTGGTCATCAGGCCGTACATCCCGGCGGCGGAGATGCCGATGCCCTGCTGGCCGCGGGACATCTTGAGGCGGTGGAATTTGGAGCCGTAGAGCAGCTTGCCGAAGATGTTCTCGACCTGCTTGCGGACGATGCCGGGCCCGTTGTCGGTGACGGTCACGCGGTAGCGGCCGGGCTTCTGGGGCGAGGGCGGGGGCGTGACCTCCTCGATCCGCACCTCGATGTCGGGCAGGATGCCGGCCTCTTCGCACGCATCCAGCGCGTTGTCCACGGCTTCCTTGATCGTCGTCAGCAGCGCCTTGCGTGGGTTGTCGAACCCGAGGAGGTGGCGGTTCTTGGCGAAGAACTCGCTGACGGAGATCTCCCGCTGCTTCTCGGCCATGGTCTCGGCCGTGGCGCGGGATCGGGACCCAGTCGTTGAACCGGACTTCTTGGCCATGCCACCCTCCGTGGTGGTGTGCGGACGGAAATGCACAGGATAGCGGGCGCCCTGCTCCCGGACCGACGAGGCCTATATTTGCTCCCGAAACGCAGCAGATCACCCCCCAATCAGCCGGAGAAGCCGAATGGAAACCACGCTCATTATCCTCAAGCCCGATGCCGTCCAGCGGGGCCTCATGGGGCAGATCCTCAGCCGGTTCGAGGCCAAGGGCCTGCAGATCGTCGGGTGCAAGCTGAGCATGATCAGCCCGGATACGGCCGCCACGCACTACAAGGATCACCAGGGCAAGCCGTTCTACGACGGGCTGGTTCGGTTCATGACCTCCAGCCCGGTCCTCATCATGGCGGTCCGTGGCAACAACGCGATCGCGGTCAGCCGGAAGATGATGGGCGCGACCTTCGGCAGCAACGCCGAGCCCGGCACGATCCGCGGCGACTTCGGCGTGTCCAACAGCTTCAACCTGATCCACGGGTCGGACAGCCCCGCGGCCGCCGAGCGTGAATTGGGGATCTTCTTCGAGGCCGGTGAGGTCCTCGACTACGACCGGGCCGTGAATTCGTGGGTGTACGATCTGTCGAGCGGAACACCCGAGTAGAGCAGGCTCTACGCGCGGATGGTCGAAGATCGACTCGCAGCCGACGCCTCCCGACCAGCCGGGGTGGGCGGGTGTGCGCCGTTCTGCGCATCGCGTCCAGCGGTCCGATCGCCGGGCCGCGCTGGTGCCGCGTCCGCGGTGATCTGGTCGGCGACCTCACGGCGGTGCACCTGCACCTCGCGAGGAAATTCGAATGCCACGCGGACGCGATCGCCCTTGATCGACGCGATACGAACCACGCCGATCGGTGCCTCGGGGCTCCCGATCACAACCTCTTCGCCTTCCCGGCGTGTTATCACGAGCATCGGCCAGTCCTTAGCGCTCCGCGCTGGTTCGTTGTCCCCACCAGACGAGAGCATACCAGATCCCTCCGCCAGAAGCGACATCCTAACAGGAAGCGACAATCGGATCCGTGGTCCGGCTAGACCGGGACGGCCTCGACGCCTGTGACCTCCGGCACATGCTCGCGGAGGTTCTGCTCGATGCCCACCCTGAGCGTCATGCTGCTCGAGGGACAGCCCACGCACGCCCCGTGCAGCCGGATCCGCACGACACCCTGCTCCGTGACCTCGACGAGTTCCAGATCACCGCCGTCGGCCTGGACGGCCGGCCGGATCAGGTTGAGGATCCGAACGACCCGTTCGCGGATGGGTAAAGTGGCGTTCATGCGCAATCCCTTGATGATAGCCGCTTCGATCGCTGTGCTTGCCGCTCTTGTCGGCTGCACCGCCCCGCGCGAACCGTTCGTCTCGGATGACCCGCTCACCGACATACGGGATCCGGCGGTCCGCGTCGCTGACAAGCTCTCTCTCGTGGATCAGCTCCCGGAGCTTGTGGAGCAGGGAGAGCTGGGCCGCCCGGCGACGATCGAGGCCCTGAAGGACCTGGCGTGGAGTCGGCGGCTGGCCAGCCAGCTGCGCGTGCGTGCCCTGACGGTGCTGGTTGATCAGCCGGGTCTTCTGGCCGAGGACGAGGCGAAGGTGTTGCTCACGCAGATGCTCCCGACAGAGCGGGACCCCGGCGTGACCGCCGCCTCCATCCGCGTGATTGCTGATCGCGGGTGGACGGACGCGGCGCCGGTGATCGTTCGGCGGTACGCGCACCCCGAGCCTCGAGTGCCGGATGAGCAGCGCATCGAACGAGCCGGTCTGCAGGCCCTCTACCCCGACCGGTCGGTCGAGGACACGGTCTTCCGCGTCTTCCTCGACCACGGACCTCGCACCGAGGACGAACTGGCCGAGCGGACGCGGCGGGACGCCTGGAACCTGCTCTCCCGGCTCGACGCCACGGGCGAACAACGGGTGAGGTTGCTCGGTGAACTCGCGGCGAGCGAGGCAGACCCGTACCGGGATCCGACGCTGGCTTCGCTCCGCCGCGGCCTACTTGAGCTCCGGACCATCCCCCTCACCGGCGAGGAGCTCGAGTGGCTGCTGCGGCTGGCGGACCCGGAAGACCACGAGACCGATCGGTGGTGGTCCGAGGCGAACGCGATTCTGCGCACGCTCGACGCGGAGCAGCGACGAGGACTTCGGCTGCGGCATGTCGAGCCGATCCGGTTCGCGGCGGACACGATGCGCGACCGCACCCGCGTCTCACGCGAGGCGCTCTTGCGCGTGCTCGATGAGCGAATGCAGGGCAGAGCGTTCTACCGACGCACGAGCGGATCGACCGGACGACAGGACCTTGAAACATGGGCCGATCGTCTGACCTACGGCGATCTCGTCGCGATCCTGACCGTCGACGAGGCGATCCGAGAACCGCGTGTCGCGATCGCGCTCTTCGAGCAAGCCGAAGAGGATCGTGCGGACACCACCACCGAGTATGGCGGGGTCATCCAGCTCGCCACTTCTCCAACGACGCTCGGCCGGTTTGCTGCCATCTCGTACCCGCCGCGGCCGATCACGCGGGAGGGCGATCGGTCGTTCGTGGCGTCGCGCGAGATGATCGAGGACACGCCACGCGCCCTGGCCCATTACCACTTCCATGTGCAGCAGGAAAAGAACCGCTCCTACGCGGGCCCGAGCGACGCGGACATGCTCTACGCGGCCCGCTACGGGCGCACCTGCGTCGTGTTCACCTCGATCGACACCGATGTGCTCAACGCCGATGTCTATCTGCCAAACGGGGCGATCCTGGATCTCGGCGAGATCAGGCGGCCTTCGGAGCTCGGCCGGTGAGACTCGACGCCACGACGCTCGACGCGGGCGAACGGGATCTTTGCGACCAGATCGCGGGACGATCGGGCCGCCTGCTCGAGGACCTTCGGTGGCATGTCGGCATGCGCACCGGGGGCGGCAATCTACCGGCGATCGAGGAGTCCCGCGCAAGTCTGGTCGACCGGCTCGAGACCATCGGCGGTGTCACCGAACGATTCGACCCCGACACCAAGCCGGCATGGCTCGGCGGATCCGCCAACGATGCGCCTGATTCCACGGTGACGCGCTGCGTGTCCGAATCGGGTCGTCGGGTGCTGATCGCCGGTCACCTCGACACTGTGCACGATCCGGATTCTCGCTTCAACGCGCTGACAGTGCGCGACGACGGCACCGCGACCGGCCCCGGCTGCGTTGATATGAAGGGGGGGCTGGTGATCGCCGTGCACGCGCTCGAGGCGTTGCACGCTGCTGGCGTTCCTGTCAGCTGGTCATTCTTCTTGAACGCGGACGAAGAAACCGGGACCTACCACTCGGCGTCGGCGCTCTCGGCCGTGTCGCGCGAGCACGACATCGGCATCGCTCTGGAGCCGGCGCTCGCCGGGGGCGAGCTCGCGGTGCAGCGTGCGGGGTCCGGGCAGTTCATGATCGAGGTGTTCGGCCGGAGCGCTCATGTCGGACGCGCCTTCACCGACGGGGTCTCTGCGGTGACAGGGCTCGCACGGGCGCTCGTCCGCATCGCCGAGCTTCCGCGGCCTGAACGGCAGAAGATCGTGAGTGTCGGACCGATCCGGGGCGGGACCGCGACCAACGCCGTTCCCGAGCACGCCGCGGCCTGGGGCAATGTGCGGTTCCCGGACCAGCCTACCGCGGACGAGATCGCGGGCGATCTCGATGCGCTCGCGAGCGGCGAGGGCACCCTCCCGCGACTCGTCGTTCACCGAAGCTTCAACAGGCCCGCCAAGCCGCTGATTCCGGAGACCGAACGGCTCGCGCTGTGGGCGAGGGCGGCGGCCGAGAGCCTCGGCCAGGTGCTCCCATTCGCGTCGACCGGCGGGGTCTGCGACGGCAACATCATGCAGGCGGCCGGGTTGCCGACGATCGATACGCTCGGCGTCCGCGGCGGCGGCTTGCACACCCCGGACGAGTGGATCGACCTCTCCAGCCTCGTTGAGCGGTGCCAGCTGCTGGCTGTTCTTCTGCGCCGGCTCGGCCAACAATAAAGGCCCCGAACGGGTGGTTTCGCGGATTGCCGTGAACGCTCCCCGCGGCTGGGCCGATATCTGATCCTCCACGCTCGGAAGGGATGCGGAGCATGACGCAGGTCACCACCGGACACACTGTCGGCGCAAAGCTGTGGGCGGATCCCGCCGTCCGCGAAGCCGTGGACGCGATCGTGCGCCGTGTCGGCGAGATGTCGGCGGAGCTGACCGGACCGCGGGGGCCGGTCGATGAGGCACGCGAGGACTACGACGCCCTGCTCTCCCGCGCAGCCGCCGTGAAGGGACGCGGGCTGCTCTATCCGTACATCGGGTCCGGCCTCGGCCGCGGGGCACTGGTCGAACTCGCCGACGGATCGGTCAAGTGGGACATGATCGGTGGGATCGGGGTGCACTTCTTCGGCCATTCGCACCCGGAGCTCGTGCGGGCCTCCGTCGCGGGGTCGATGGAGGACACAGCCAAGCACGGCAACCTGCAGTCGGGTTTCGAGGCCTACCGCTTCGGGGAGCTGCTCATCGAGCTGGCGCAGCGACGGAGCAACCTCAAGCACGCCTTCGTGACCACATCCGGCGCGATGGCCAATGAGAGCGCTATCAAAGTGTGCTACCAGAAGCACTTCCCGGCGAGTCGGGTCCTCGCGTTCAAGCACTGCTTCATGGGGCGGAGCGTGACCATGTGCCAGATCGGCGACTCCGCCGCCGGCCGGGAGGGCATCCCGCTGTCGACCCAGGTCGACTACATGCCGTTCTGGAACGACGACGCCGCGGAGATGGTCGGCGGCAAGACCAAGTTCATTGACCATGCCTGCTGGCGCCTGCAGCAGTACATCGATCGCTACCCGAAGATGCACGCGTGCTTCATCTTCGAGCTTGTTCAGGGTGAGGGTGGGTTCAACACCGCGCCGCGAGAGTTCTTTACAGCTCTGATGGACATCTGCAAGGCGAATGACATCGCCGTGTGGGACGACGAGATTCAGACCTTCGGCCGCACCACCGAGATGTTCGCGTACGAGACCTACGACCTCGGTGAGTATGTCGATGTCTTCTGCGTCGGGAAGATGACGCAGGCGTGTGCGACGCTGTTTACCGAGGAATACAACCCGAAAGCCGGGCTGCTGTCGGGCACCTTCACCGGCGCGGGCCAGGATTTCGCGGTCGGCACGCGGGTGCTGGAGTTGCTGCGCGACGGGGACTACTACGGAGCCAACGGCCGGATCGCGAGGCATCATCAGGCATTCCGTGAGCAGGTCGATGCGATGCAGGCGAGGCACCCGGACTGGTTCCCGGAGGTGCCCTTCGCGGGCGGCGATGTCGTCGGCGCGGGCATCGGGGGTATGATGCGGTTCACGCCCTTCGGCGGCGACAAGGCCAAGGTCGCGGCCGCGTGCAAGGCATGCTTCGACGAGGGCGTCGTGCTGTTCTGGTGCGGTCACGGCCCGTACCACATCCGCATGCTCCCCCCGCTCGGCGTGATGAATCTGGCGGACTGGCCGGGGGTGTTCGAGTGCATCGAGCGAGGCCTGGCCCGGGCCGCCGGGTAGATCGATCGGCGGGTCTGGCGGAGTCCCCGCGGCATGCGTGCCACGAACGACGCGCCGAGCCAACCTCTCCGGGGGTGACCCGTGTTCCGTATCCGACGAGCGAAACTCGAAGATGTGGCGACGCTGCTCAAGCTCGCCAAGATGGTGCACTTCATCAACCTGCCGCCCGACAAGGACATTGTGCAGTCCAAGATCGTGCACAGCCGCAACTCGTTCTTGAGCGCCTCTGGCAGCGGCCGTCAGCCCGATCCTGAACCGGAGCTGCCTCAGATCGTCGAAAACTCGGCCGGCACGGTCAGCCTCTCGGGCTTCGGCGCGACGACCGGCCGCGTCGATCTATTCATGTTCACGCTCGAGGACACCGAGTCCGACGCCGTTCTGGGCACCAGCCAGGTCATCTCGCGCATGGGCGGGCCCGGCAACCCGCAGGTCTCGTTCAAGCTCGAGGAACGCACCTACTTCTCCAACTCGCTGCAGGTGGGCACGCGGCACACGGTCGCCACGCTGCATCTCGACGAATCGGGCCCCACGGAGATCGGCGGGCTGATCCTCCAGCCGTCCTACCGCGGGCACAAGAAGAAGCTCGGCCGGTTCCTGAGTCTCGTTCGGTTCCACTTCATCGGGCTGCACCGTGCCCGATTCGCGGACCGAGTCCTCGCCGAGATGATGGCCCCGATCTCCACCGATGGGCACAACCTCGTCTGGGACTACATCGGACGGCGGTACATCCCGCTGAGTTACGACGAGGCGGACCGCTTCTGCCAATACTCGCGGGAGTTCATCGTCTCGCTCCTGCCTCGCGAGCCGCTGCATCTGAGCCTGCTGCCGCCGGCCGTGCGGGCGGGCATCGGGGAGGTCGGCGAGGACACCCGCCCCGCACGCCGCATGCTGGAGCGACTCGGCTTCAGGTACCGGAACTTTGTCGATCCGTTCGATGGTGGGCCCTACCTCGATTGCCCGACCGACTCGATCAGTCTCGTCCAGTCCACCTCGCGCCGGACCGTCGGCCAGCCGGTCGCCGCCTCACGCGTCAAGACCCGGTGCATCGTCAGCGTGCTGGATCCGGACGGCGAGTTTCGCGCCATCGACGAGATCGCTCTGCTCGGCACCGGCAACAAGATCCAGCTCACCCGGGAGTCCATGGACGCACTCGAGATCAAGCCGGGAGCGAAGGTCGGTGTCACGCCGATCGATGCGCCGCTCGCTCTCGCTCCGGCCTCAACCAGCACAGCAAAGAAGCGGCCCGCAAAGAAGAGCCCTCGCAAGCGAGCAAAGGCCGGCTGACCGGCGCGGAGGACATCCAGCATGGCACACCCGACGCTGCGCGCCCGACCGAGCGATCTGATCGGTGGAGAGTTCCGCTCGATCGACGGAGCCGGCGTGGTCTCCGTCAACCCGGCAGACCCATCGTCCGTGCTCTTTAGCTTCGACCCGGTCCTCGACCATGTCGACGGGGCGGTGGCCGCGGCGAGGGCCGCCCTGCCACGGTGGGCGGCCTGGCCCGCCGAGAAACGGCACGCGGTCCTCCGCCGGTTTGCCCAGATCTGCGCCGAGCGCAAACAACAGATGGCGGACCTGATCTGCGACGAGACCGGCAAGGCGATGTGGGACTCCGCGGCCGAGGCCGGCATCCTGCCCGGAAAGGTCGATATCACGCTCGATGCATCGCCGAACAGCGGGATGAGCCGCGTCACAGACTTCGAGCTCCCGCTCTCGCCGACACGCACAGGTCGGTGCACATTCAAGCCGCACGGCGTGATGGCGGTCATCGGCCCGTACAACTTCCCGGCGCATCTGCCCAACGGTCACATCGTGCCAGCGCTGGCGATGGGCAACACCGTGGTCTTCAAGCCCAGCGAGAAGACCCCGGCCGTCGGGCAGGCACTCGTCGAGATGCTCCAGCAGGCGCTCGACGAAGCCGGCGCCCCCGCGGGGGTGATCAATCTGGTGCAGGGCGGGGCCGAGACCGCGGTCCGGCTCACCACGCATACCGAGATCGACGGCATCCTGTTCACGGGGTCGTGGCCGGTCGGTCGGAAGATTCTCGAGAACAACCTCGATCGGCCCGGACGCATCATCGCCCTGGAGATGGGCGGCAACAACCCCGCGGTCGTCATGCCCGATGCGAACCTGCGTCAGGCGGCGATCGAGGTCGTCCGAGCCGCGTTTGTCACCACCGGGCAGCGGTGCACCTGCACACGCCGGCTGATCGTGCACGAAGCTGTCGCTGATCGGTTCGTTGCCGCGATCTGCAAGGCCGCTTCGACCCTGATCGTGGGCCACCCCCGCGCGGCGCACCCCGTCTTCATGGGTCCGCTGATCAGCGAGCAGGCGCGCGAGGGCGTGCTCGCGTTCCAGGAGCGGTTGATCGACGACGGCGCCGAACCGCTGCTCGCGGCGACCACCGGGCTGGTCGATCACGAATCGGGCGACGGCTACTACATCACGCCCGGCGTGCTGCGCGTCGACCGCTTCATTGCCGACGATTCATCCGACCCCGGCTGCGATATCGAGGCCTTCGGCCCGCTGCTGCGGATCGCGACCGTCGGGTCACTGGATGAGGCTATCGAACAGGCGAACGCCACGCGGTACGGGCTCGCGGCGTCGATCTTCACTCCGGACGCCGAGGCCCAGCAGCGGTTCATCGGCGCCAGCCGAGCGGGATGCATCAATGTCAACACCGGCACCGCGGGCGCTTCGAGCAAGCTCCCCTTCGGCGGGCTCGGCTGGTCGGGGAACCACCGCCCGGCAGGCTCGTTCAGTCTCGACTACACCGCGATGCCGGTCGCTTCGATGGTGGAGACGAGCGCCGACGCCTCGCTGCCCGAGGGCATGTCATTCGACGACGGTTGGCTGGAGAGCCACGCATGAGCATGCCCCGACGGACGCCGCTTCCCAACGCCCGCGTGTCGCCCCGTTTCGCGGGGATCGCCACATTCGGTCGGTATCCGCCCTTGGCAAGCCTGCCCGAGCGCGCTGACTGGGCGGTGCTCGGTGTCCCGTTTGACGGGGGGGTGACCTACAGGCCCGGCTGCCGATTCGGCCCTCGCGCCATCCGTGAACAGTCGCAATATCTCAAGCACTATTCGCTTGAACACGGCGTCGATGTGCCAGGCGCGCTGCTCCTGGCCGATGCGGGCGATGCGCCGGTCTCGCCGTTCGATGTCAAAGGCACGCTCGACGGCGTGATTGAGCACGCCGAATCTGTCAACGCCGACAAGATCCTGCTGCTCGGCGGTGACCACTCGATCGCGTACGCCGGCGTGATGCTCGCGTGGCATCGTGCCGGGTGTCCGGAGGGCGGCCTGGCGTGCATTCACTTCGACAGCCACCTCGATACGCTCGACAGCGTGTGGGGCTCATCGTGGAACCACGCCACGCCGTTCCGTCGACTGCGTGAAGCGGGGGCGCTGGACACCCGTCGGATGATCTCGCTCGGCATCAAGGGCCCGCTGAACACGGCGGAGGATCTGGACTACGCTCGGGCGGAGGGCATACGCGTCGTCGGGCACGCCGAGGCGGTGGAGCACGGGCGGAGGCTGCTGGAGTCTTTCGTGCGTGATCTGGCCGGGTCGCCGGTGTATCTGAGTTTCGACATCGACTGTGTGGACCCGGTCTTCGCGCCGGGCACCGGCACGCCATGCGTAGGCGGGTTCACCTCCGCGGAAGCGCTCGCGCTGCTGCGGAGCTGCGCGGGGGCCAACATCGTTGGGGCGGATGTTGTCGAGGTCCTACCGGATCGCGATCCGGGCGGCGTGACCGCTCTGCTTGCGGCGCACATCGCCTTCGAAGTGCTCGCCATCGACGCGGCAGCCCGCTAGACGCGTCGGAGCGCGAGGATGAGCTCGACCTTCCCTGCGTGCTGGCCGAGGCGGGCCGCGATCTCCCCCGGCGTCAGCCCCTGGTCGGCGAGCTCGTAGATCGCTTCCTTCCCCGCGACGGCGCCGGGCGGCGAGGGCCGAGACGCCGAGCTCGCCCGGTCACCGCGTGCGAGATCCTCGGGGAGTGAGGCAGTGGCTTCCAGCTCTTCGAGCCGTCGGATCCGTTCGTCCGCCTGTGCGATCAGGATGTCGAGGTGCTCGATCCGGGTGTCGAGGACCGCGGTCAGTTCGCGAACGCGCTGCGCCACCTGGGCCGTCCGTCCCTCCGCGCCGCCCTCCGCCTCGGCCTTGGCGCGGATCGCGGCGATCCGCTCCGCCGGCGCCAACTGGGGCTCGGCCGACCGCTGCACGGCACGCTTGCGGGTCTTCCCGAGGACCACGACGATGAGCAGCACGACCGCGGCCGTCATCATGACATTCGCGAGCCACACCGGGTCGAACTCGCGCGGAGCGTCGCCGGCCGGGGGAGCCGGATCCACCTGCAGGGCAAGCAACATCTGCATCGAATGGTCTCGCGTCGCACGATTCGAGCGGATGCTCCACACGACCGGAGCCCGAAGGTAGCATCCTAGCGTGGACGCTGCTTCTTCACACCCCGATGGCACCGCCTGGGCACGGGCCGTGCGGCTGGCGTGGCGAAGGCTGACCGGCGGTCCCGACGCGCCAGACGAAAGCCGGCCCACGCTGGTGGCCATCTCGGGCGGCACCGATTCCGCGGCGCTCGCGATCGCGCTGGCGTCCGTGGACCGGGCACGCGTCGGTCTGGTGTACCTGGCACACGGCCTGCGGCCCGCCGAGTTCGTCGCGGACGACATCGAGGCCGTGCGAGGACTGGCTGCGACCCTCCGGCGGCCGGTCGTGATCGAATCGGTCCGCGTGCCCGAAGTCGGCAACGCGGAAGCGAACGCCCGAGGGGCTCGCTACACGGCGTTGCACCGGCTCGCGGAGTCCGCCGGGTACCGGTTTGTCGCGACCGGTCACCACGCGCTCGATCAGTGGGAGACGATGATCGGGGCTGTCCTCCGAGGCGGGAGCGCCGGGGCGATCGCCGGGATCCGACCTCAGCGACCGCTGGGACCGAGCGTCGATCTGATCCGCCCCGCGCTGGAACAGCTGCCGCAAGCGTCACGGGAGGTCTGCCGATCCATCGGCTACAGGCCGCGCACCGACCACACCAACGCAGACCCCGCCCGCCTTCGCGGCGCGATGCGAACGAAGACGCTGCACGATCTGGCGAAGGGCGTCGACGGCCTCGGCGCGAGACTCGCACGGACCGCTGAGCTCATGGCATCGATCGCGAATACTCAGCCGCCTCGCGAAGAGCGATCGGCGAAGAACGAGCGGACATCCAGCTCCAGCCGGTCGAGTTCCGAGACATGCGACACGCTGTAGAAACCGAGGATCGAACGGTCCGGACCGACCAGCATCAGACGAGTCGGGTGGAGCACATTGGCCATCGTCCCGCCGTCCGCCGTGGGAACCTGGTTGTCCTGCTCGTCTTCGACGACGAGCTTGAGCCCCTCGCGAACGATGCGTCGGGTCGTCTCTGTATCGCCGGTCAGGAAAGTCCATCGGCGAAAGTCCGCGCCGAATCGCACCCCGAACGCCCGCAGGGCCTCCGGGGTGTCCCGCTCCGCATCGAGGCTGAAGCTGGCCAGACGCATGGGTGTGTCAGCCAGCCGGCCCTGTGCCTCGGCCATGGTCATCGTCATCATGGGGCAGAGGCCGGGGCAGTTGGTGAAAATGAACCCGACCAGCGTGAGTTCGCCATCCAGGACCGACTCGTTCCGCGGCTGTCCATCCTGATCGACCAGGTCAAACGGTGTGATCTCCAGGTCTGCCTCGGCCAGCGTCGGCGGCGCTGTCCTCGCGCGGTGGTGATCCAGCATGACCAAGGCCCCGACGGAGCAGACGCACGCGCCAGCAGCGAGCGAGATCACGAGCGGGACGGGAACACGCATCATGTCAACTCCTTCGGACGACGCACCGCGGCCGATGCGGTCAGGATGCCCCCGATGGCCAGGGCCGCTGTTCCGACCCACGGCACCCAGGACGGAGCGGGCAGGACCGGCTCGCCTATCAGCGTCTCCCGCAACGCGGCCAGGGGCCACGACAAGGGGTTCATGACCGTCAGCCACTGCAGCGTCCCCGCCGCCCGGTCAGCAGGATAGAACGCTCCGGAGAGCATCCAGGCCGGCAGCAGCACCAGATTCATGGCCCCGTGAAACGAAGCCGCATCCCGGCAGCGCCACGCGAGCGCCAACGAGACGCCGACGACCCCCGCGCTCAGTGAACCGGTCACCGCCAGCGCCGCCAGCCAGTCGAAGGGCGTCAGGTCCAACCCCAGCAGCGGGGCAGCCAGCACCAGCAACGAGCCCTGCGCCCACGCGATGACCCACACGCCGACCCCTTTGCCGAGACCAACCGCCCAGCGAGGCGTCGGACCAGCCAGCACCGCCGGCAACAGACCGCTGTCACGGTCCTCGATGAGTGAGATCGACGCGAACACCGCCGCGAACATCGCCGCCATCGCGACGATTCCAGGGATCAGAAACCCCGCGTACCCCGCCTCGCTCAGACCAGCGAGCGCACCGGCGAAGCCCGCCGACAGTCCAACAAGAAAAATCGCCGGCGTGAGCACACCGGCCACGATCCGGAACGGCTGACGGAGCACGCGGCGCCACTCCCGAACCGCCAGCACCGCCACCACCGGCAGCGCCCTCACGAAACCACCCCCGGGGCGCTTGCTCGCCGCAACCGGGAGAGATCCAGCAGCGTGGCCCGCTCGACCGAGATCGGCTCACCTTGCTGAATCGCGCGCTCGGCCAGCCGGGACGCCGCCCGGCGATCGAGCAGTTCGCTTGATCCGTCGGCGTGTCGGACCCGGCAGAGCTCGTCAGCCTCCGACTCGGCCGGCTGGTCCAGTTCGTCCACGATCCGGCCGCCGTCGAGAACCAGGACGCGCCCCGCAGCCCGGGCTTCGGTGTCATCGTGCGTGGCCCAGATCACCGTTGGACGCCCGTCGCCCCGCAGATGAGACACTTGTGCGAGGAACCGCTCCCGCGAGGGCTGATCGAGGCCCGCGGTCGGTTCGTCCAGCAGGAGGACCTCGGGCTCGAGCATGCAGGCGCGGAGCAGGTCAGCACGCCGGGCCAGTCCCCCTGAGAGCTGGCCCACGCGCGTCGACTTCCATGTCGTCAGATCGCCGGCGATGAGGAACCGCTCGAGCCTGGACTCGGTCTCACCCCGTGTGACGCCGAACAGGCGTGCGAACAACCGGGCGTTCTCGGCGACTGTCAGAAGCGGGTCCAGGCTCGGCCGTTGCAGGCACACGCCGATAGAGCCGGCCGTTCGGAGCGTGCCCTCGGCCGTGCGGAGCAACCCCGCCGTTGCCAGCAACAATGTGCTCTTGCCCGAACCGTTCCGCCCGATCAGCGCGACCCACTCCCCCTGTTCCACGCGCATCGAGACACTGTCCAGGGCTCGGCGACCCGCACGGAGCACCGCGACGCGCTCGGCCAGCACGGCTGGGGTCATGCGTGCCAGGGGATCGCCGCGTCGGCCACCAGGGCGAAGAGCACCAGCGGCAGATACGCGATGGAAGCGAGGAACACACCGCGAGCAGCGGCGCGGTCGGACCGTCGAACGAGACGGATGGCTGAGGCGACGAATCCCAATCCGGCAAGGAGCGCCACCGCGACATAGAGCCAGCCGACGCGGTTGGGCATGGCCGTGCTCGGCGCCAGCGACGATGCAACCAGCGCCACCGACCACGCGAGGATCACCCAGGCGAGCACCCGGTCCTCGGCATCGCCCGGGATCGGGCAGAACCCACCCCGTCGGTAGTCCTCACGGTACATCGACGCGATCGCCAGGAAGTGGGGCAACTGCCAGACCAGCAGCACGAGGAACACCGACCACACAGGCCACTCGAGCAAGTCGCCGGCTCCGCTGGGTGATGCGGTGAGCCAGCCGATCACGACGGGCAACGCGCCGGGCACCGCCCCGACGAGCGTCGCCATGGACGAGCGGGGCTTCATCGGCGTGTAGACGAGCACATACATGAGCACGGTCGCCGCGGCGGCCAGCGCGGCGAGGGGGGAGATCAGCAGCAACGCGGCCGGTCCGAGCACCGAGCATCCGACCGAGGCCGCGAACGCCGAAGCGGGAGCGAGCCGGCCGCTCGGCAGAGGGCGGCCCATGGTTCGATTCATGCGGCCGTCGCGGTGTCGCTCGGCCCACTGATTCAGCCCGTTCGCCCCCGCGGAGGCGATCGCGGTGCCAATAACGCAGACGATGAACGGCAGCACGAGTTCGCCGACACTCATCGTGTGGTACATCGCCGCCAAGGCAAAACCAACGACGGACGCGATGACCACCATGCGGGTGATGCCAGGCTTGCTCAGCTCAAGATAGACAAGCCACGCCGAAACACCAGCGAGCGGATCACTCGACACCGGGCACTTGGAATTGTCGATAGCCGCTCGTGACACGCGGTAGATACTCTCTCACGGTGGGGTGGAGAACTCTAGGGCTCTGCTGTCCTTCCGGCCCCGCCGGGGGTGTACCATCCCGATCCTGCCCCGGTAGCTCAACTGGATAGAGCAGCGGACTTCTAATCCGCAGGTTGCTGGTTCGAGTCCAGCCCGGGGTGCTTCGGCGGCCAGAGCCCGGGCTGGACCGATGTTCGTGGCTCACTTTCCCGCCCAGGCTTGACCCGCCAGAAGAAGCGGGGAAACTTCGTCATGGCCCAGCGTTCTAGCTGCCATCATCGCCACCACCGACCGGCTTTGTCCGGGGCGTGGCGTCCGTGCACCGCGTAACGCGGGGCCTCTTCCGCCGCTCACGCATCCCCAGACGAAGCCGTTCCGAATCCGCGGCTGCGCGATCTCGTGCGGCGGGCCCGACCCCCTCCTCCACAACACAGGCGATCCGAGACATGACCGACATCGACACACCATCCACGCTCCGGCTCGGCCTGCCCAAGGGGCGCATGCACGACGGCGTGCTCAGGCTGCTTGCCGACGCGGGGGTCGAGGTCTCAGCCAGCTCGCGCGGGTATCGCCCGAGGATCGGGCTGCCCGGCATCGAGGCCAAGATCCTCAAGCCGCAGAACATCATCGAGATGCTCCACGCCGGTTCGCGGGACTTCGGGTTCGCCGGTGCGGACTGGGTGGCCGAGCTCGGCTACGACGCCCCCTCGTCCGACGGCCTGATCGAACTGCTCGACACCGGGCTCGACCGAGTCAGGCTCGTCGTCGCCGCTCCCAAAGACGCGGTCCTGAACGGCACCGTGCGCCTGCCGGAGGGCCGACCGCTGCGGATCGCCGCGGAGATGCCCTCGCTCGCCTCGCGGTGGATCGAGTCTCGCGGGATCAACGCGACCGTCGTGCGGACCTACGGCGCGACGGAGGTCTTCCCGCCCGAGGACGCCGACTGCATCGTCGACATCGCGGCTTCCGGGGACACACTCCGCGCGAACGGGCTCGAGGTGATCGACACGATCATGAGTTCCTCGACACGGCTGTTCGCGAGCCGCACGGCGTACGAAGACACGCTCAAGCGAGCCGCGATCGATCGGATGGTGGTGCTCCTGCGTTCGGTGCTGGAAGCCCGCCGGCGGGTGATGCTGGATCTGAATGTCGCGTCTGAGGCACTCGACGCCGTGGTGGAGGCCCTGCCGTGCATGCGCGAGCCGACCGTGTCGCCGCTCCGCGGATCAAGCGGGTACGCCGTTCGCGCAGCCGTGCCGCGGGACCGCATCGCCGAGATCATCCCGCAACTGCAGGCCAGGGGAGCGACGGATCTGGTGGTCTCCAGGCCGACGCAGATTGTCCGATGAGCAACACCACCGATCATCGCGATGGTGGGTACCGCGCCCAGACCGTGCCCAGGGGCATTCGCCTGAAGCTCGACATGAACGAGGGCCCCGAGCCCGACGAGTCCTGGTTTGCAGCAGCGCTGGGGTCGGCAGGACGGATGCTCGCACAGCGCTATCCCCACAGCGATGCGCTGGAACACGCGATCGCCGAGCGGATCGGTGTACCGATGGATTCGGTGCTCGTCACGGCCGGGGGCGACGAAGCGATCGAGCGTTTGTGCCGAATCACGCTCGGAACGCGGGCGCCGCTCCTCGTCGCAACCCCCACCTTCGAAATGATCGTGCGGTACGCGGCGTTGCAGGGCGCTCCGGTGGTGGGCGTGCCGTGGGGCGACAGCGACCCGTATCCGACCGCCCCCATCCTCGAAGCGTTGCGCAGCGGTGCGGCCCTCCTGTCGCTGGTGACGCCGAACAACCCGACCGGGAGCGTGATCGATCGGTCGGACGCTGAGCGGCTGATCGAGGCCGCGCGGTGCCCGGTGATGCTGGACCTGGCCTACACGGAGTTTGCGGACGATGATCTGACCGATCTCGCGATGTCTCGCCCCGGTGTGGTGGGCGTGCGGACTTTTTCCAAGGCGTGGGGTCTCGCGGGGTTGCGCGTCGGGTACGCGGTGGGGGATCCAGACCTGATCGGTCGGATGCGGGCGGCGGGCGGGCCGTTCAGCGTCTCGGCACTCAGCCGACGGATCGCGCTCGCCGCGTGGACGGACGCCAACGGGCGCCTCGGTCAGACGGTCGAGCGGGTGCGCATCGCGCGTGCGGCCCTGTCGCGTCGGCTCGAAGAGCTCGGGTTCGCCGTCGCGCCGAGCCAGGCCAACTTTGTCCTCGCCCGCCACCCCGCGGCCGAAGCGATCTGGTCCCGGCTCGTCGAGCGGGGCGTGCTCGTACGCCGCTGGACGGATCGCCCGGGACTCGATGATGCGCTGCGCATCACCTGTCCGACGGCGCGGGAGCAGCTCGACGATCTGATTGATGCGATAAACGCAAGCCTGCCCGGAGAGCACCGCCCATGACCACGACCCGACACGCCGATATCACGCGCACGACCGGCGAGACGAGCATCACGGTCCGGCTCGATCTCGATCGCGCCGCGCCACCGGCCGTCGAAACGGGACTCGAGTTCTTCGATCACATGCTCACCGCGATGGCGACGCACGCGAGGGTTGCGCTCTCGTTGAACTGCACCGGTGACCTGGGAGTCGACGACCACCACACCGTCGAGGACTGTGCCCTGGCGATCGGCAGCGCGATCGATGCGGCCCTCGGCGACCGTTCGGGCATCGAGCGTTTCGGTGAGGCGATCGTGCCGATGGACGAGGCGCTGTGCCGCGTCGCGATCGACCTCTCAGGCAGGCCGGCTGCGTCCATCGCCCTCGGTCTGCGCCGCGATCGGCTCGGAGCCGTGTCCTGCGAGAATCTGACGCACTTCTTCCAATCCCTCTCGACGACGCTGCGTGCAGCGGTGCATGTGGATGTGCTCCGTGGCGATAACGACCACCACCGCGCCGAGGCCGCGTTCAAGGCCATGGCTGTCGCCCTCCGACGGGCGATCACCCGCAGCGGCTCGGCTGGCATCCCGAGCACAAAGGGAGTGCTGTAAATGGGCGGCGCTCCAGATCGGCTTCTTGAGATCGACATCGTCCCAACGGGCGCAGCCAATCTCGCATCAGTCCGCGCCGCCCTGCACCGCCTGGGCGCCCCCACGCGCCTCACTTCCGAGCCAGAGCGGATCCGGGAAGCGGCCGCCGTTGTGCTGCCGGGCGTCGGTGCCTTCGGCCCCGCGGCGAGGATGCTCCGGGAGACCGGACTCGGTGATGCGCTCCGTGAGCGTATCGCGACGGGCAAACGCACGCTCTGCATCTGTCTCGGCATGCAGCTGCTCGCACGCGAGAGCGAGGAGTCGCCCGGCGAGATCGGGCTCGGCGTGATTGATGCCCGCGTCGAATGCTTCGATCCCTCCAGCGTCAAGGTGCCGCAGCTCGGCTGGAACCGCATCGAGCCCCAACCCGGCTGCGAGTTGCTCGAACCGGGGGAGGTGTATTTCGCGAACTCGTTCAGGCTCCGCCAGCCGCCGCCGGGTTGGTCGGTTGCGATCGCGGACTACGACGGACCGTTCGTCGCCGCGCTCGAACGGGGCGGCGTCCTTGCGTGCCAGTTCCACCCCGAGTTGTCGGGCAGCTACGGCGCGACCCTGCTCCGCAGGTGGGCACGCGCCGCGGTGGAGGCGTCCCCATGCTGATGCCGCGCGTGATACCGTGCCTGGACTGCCGCAACGGCCGGGTGGTCAAGGGTGTCCGGTTCCAGGGGCTCCGCGACGCCGGGGACCCGGTGGAGCGATCGCTCGCGTATCAGGCACAGGGCGCCGACGAGCTGGTCATCCTTGATGTCGGCGCCACGCGGGAGAGCCGCGATCACCAGGTCGAGACCGTCGAAGCGGTCCGAGCCGGACTCGGGATTGCCCTGACCTGCGGCGGCGGCGTGCGCGGCCCTGAGGACGCCGCACGGCTCCTCGATGCCGGCGCGGACAAGGTCGCGATCAACTCGGCCGCCGTGCGTTCGCCGGAGCTCGTTCGACAGTTGGCCGACCGATTCGGTTCGCAATGCGTGGTTGTCGCGATCGATGCGGCCCGCTCCGGCGAGTCCTGGATCGTCCGGGTCTCCGGCGGCGATGAGCCAACGACGCTTGACGCCGTGGCATGGGCCGAGCGCACCGCTCATCTGGGCGCGGGCGAGATCCTGCTCACGAGCTGGGACCGCGACGGCACGCGAGACGGCTACGACCTGGCCCTGCTTGACGCCGTGTCGGGGCGCGTCACGATCCCGGTGATCGCCTCGGGCGGAGCGGACACGCCTGAGCACATGGTCGAGGCGTTTGACGCCGGCGCACACGCTGTCCTGGCCGCGTCGATCTTCCACGACGGGCACACCACGGTGCAGGATCTCAAGACACGATTGGCTGCGCTGGGGATGCCAACACGAACCCAGCCCGAGGGAGCGAAGTCGTGATTGTTCCTTCGATTGATCTGATGGACGGCCGAGCCGTGCAGCTCGTCGGAGGCGAGCCGATGGCGCTCGAGATTGACGCCGGCGACCCGAGGCCGATCGCCGAGCGATTTTCCCGAGTCGGGGAGATCGCCGTGATCGATCTCGACGCCGCGCTCGGTCGGGGCTCGAACGCGGGCATCATCCGCGAGCTCTGCAGCGAGTTCCCGTGCCGGGTGGGCGGCGGTATCCGCGATGTGCAGACGGCTCGTGGCTGGCTGAACGCAGGCGCACGGAAGGTCATCCTCGGCAGCGCCGCCACGCCGGAGGTGCTCAGCAAGCTCCCGCGCGAACGGGTCATCGCCGCCCTGGACTGCCGAGACCGCGAGGTCGTCGTGCACGGCTGGACCACGCGCACGGGTGCCTCGCTGATGGATCGGCTTGCCGAGCTCCGGGAGCTGGTCTCGGGCTTCCTCGTCACCACGGTGGAACGGGAGGGCCGCCTCGCCGGGGCGGACATGGAGTTGGCCCGTGAACTCTCGGCCGCCGCCGGGCAGACCCGGATCACGCTCGCGGGCGGCATCACCACCGCCGACGAGATCGCCGAGCTCGACCGACTCGGGCTCGACGCGCAGGTCGGCATGGCCATCTATCGCGGCGACCTCCCGCTCGCGAGTGCCTTCCTGGCCCCGATCCGCTCCGACCGCCATGACGGATTGATTCCAACGATCGTCGCCGACGAACGCGGCACGGCCCTGGGCCTGGTGTATTCCTCCGCGGAGAGTGTCCGCGTTTCGGTCGACGAAGGCGTCGGCGCCTACCACTCCCGATCGCGCGGCGGGCTCTGGAGAAAGGGCGAATCCAGCGGCGCGACGCAACGGCTCATCCGCATCGACGCTGATTGCGATCGTGATGCCCTGCGATACACCGTCAGGCAGGAAGGCTCGGGCTTCTGCCATCTCGGCTCGGCAACCTGCTTCGGCACACTCTCTGGCGTCTCCGCTTTGGAACGAACGATCGCCTCGCGACTCGCCGCTGCCCCGTCCGGCTCCTACACGCGCCGCCTGCTCGACGACCCCGACCTGCTGCGTTCGAAGCTGATCGAAGAGTGTGGGGAGCTGCTCGATGCAACAGACTCCACCGACGCGGAGTGGGAGTTCGCCGATCTCGTCTACTTCGCGATGGTCGCTCTGGCGGCTCGCAGCGGGCGTCTCACGGGCGCCGAACGCGAGCTGGACCGCCGAGCGCTCACCGTGGATCGTCGCCCGGGCGACGCCAAACCGGCGGAGACCCCGCGATGACGCTGCTGCGAGTGGTCCGCCCAGACTCGATCCAGTCTGCGGAGCTTGCCCCGATTCGCGAAGAGGTTGCGCGTGTCGCGGCGGAGATCGTCGCCGACATCCGCGCCAATGGTGAAGCCGCGCTGCGCCGCCACGCTGCCCGGCTGGGCGACATCGCGGATCGCTCGGCACCGCTGCTGGTTGATGCGGATGACCTCGCCATCGCTCGTGACACCCTGCCGCGCGAGACCCGCGAGCTGCTCGAGCGCACCGCCCGGAGCATCCGTGCCTTTGCTGACGCCCAACGGGCCACCCTGACCGAGTGTGCTGTTCCGATTCCCGGCGGGGTCGCACGGCAGGAGATCGCCCCGGTCGAGGCAGCGGGCTGCTATGCGCCGGGCGGCCGATTCCCGCTGCCCTCGTCCGTGCTCATGACCGCTGTGACGGCCGGAGCGGCCGGCGTCGATCGCGTCCTCGTCGCCAGCCCCAGACCGCACCCGATCACACTGGGTGCCGCCGCAATTGCCGGAGCCGACGCGTTGCTCTGTGTCGGCGGGGCTCAGGCGATCGCCGCGATGGCCTTCGGCGTCCCAGGCGTGCTCGCCCCATGCGATGCGATCGTTGGTCCGGGCAATGCGTATGTCACCGCGGCCAAGCAGCTCGTCGCGGGGTTCGTCAGGATCGACATGCTGGCAGGACCGAGCGAACTCGCCGTGCTCGCCGACGATTCGGCCGATGCGGCGACCCTCGCCGCCGACCTCCTGGCACAAGCGGAGCACGATCCCAACGCCCGTCCCATCCTGGTGACAACCTCCCGGGAGCTCGCGGACCAGGTCGAGGTGGAGCTCGCGGCACAGCTTGCAACCCTGCCGACGGGCGACATCGCCCGTGCCGCCTGCCGCAACGGCTTTGTTTGCATGGTCGAGAGTCTGGAGCAGGGTGTCGCCGTCATCGACACGCTCGCGCCGGAGCACCTGGAGGTCCACACGCGCGACGCCGCGGCGGTGGCCGCGAGCATCCGCCACTACGGCGCCGTCTTCGTTGGTGCCGCCACCGCCGAAGTGCTCGGTGACTACGGGATCGGGCCGAACCACACGCTGCCCACGGGCCGGACCGCGCGGTCATTCGGCGGGCTGAGCGTGTTCGACTTCCTGCGAATCCGGACCACCCTGCAGATCGATCGGCGAGAGGAGGCGGTCGCCGCGGTGCGTGACGCAGCCGCCCTGGCGCGTCTTGAGGGTCTCGAGGGGCACGCCCGGAGCGCCGAGCGCCGTCTCTAGCGTCCCCGGGCCTTCGCCGAACGGAACGGCTCGAGCTCCGGCGGGACCTCCCGGAGACCCCGGCGAAGGGCCTTGTCCAACGCGTACACCAGCGACAGATGGACCCGTTGCCGCACGCGATCGGTGATGGCGATGTCCCACCGGAGCATCTGCTCCTGTGCGAAACGCCACGCGTGATACTCCTCCAGACAGCGGGGCGAATAGGTGTGAAACCCGATCGCGTGATGGCCGACCTCGTGGAGGAAGACCGCGGCCGACATCGGTCCCCGCGGCCGCGGCGCCTCGATCAGCCGGCTGACCTCGCCCGTGCGATAGGTCACCTCCCACGCCACCCCGCTGGTGCTCGCTCGCCACTTGCGGACGCGGATGCCGTACCGCGTCAGCATCTCCCTAGCCATTCGGTCATACCGGGCCGACGCCGGCTCCGTTCGAGCACCCCGCTTCACGATCGGAGTACCCACGGGGTTTCGACGCGGCGACGACGGACCTGCCACGCTCGGCTCCGCGAGAAGATCCCACAGGGTCTTCACGACTCATCCCCAACCAGCAGCGAACCCGCTTCGATCGATCGGCCCCGAGCACACGCAGCAAAGGGCATCGCTCGGCCGCCCTCGGGCTGCACCTCCAGCAGCTCGATCGTGCCCGTGCCGCACGCGACGAGCCCTGTCGATACATCCAGCACCGTCCCGGGGCTCCCTCGGGTGGATCCGGGCTCGGCGACTCGGCACCGAAGAAGCTTGAGCCGTCGACCGGCGAGCACCGCCTGGCACCCCGGCCAGGGGCTCAGCCCATTGATGGTCGCGCGGACACGATCGGCCGGCTCGGCCCAATCGATCACGGCATCCGCTCGGCTGAGCTTCGGCGCCAGCGTGATCCGTGACGCGTCCTGCGGTTCCGGGTGGAGTTCCCCGCTCGCCCGGCGCGAAAGCACGGCGTTCACCAGCGCGGGACCGTCTTCCGCCAGAAGGTCATGGAGATCGCCCGTGGTCATCTCGGGTCCGATGTCGCGCACGCTCGATCCCAGCACATCGCCTGCGTCCATCTCCTCCGCCAGCGTGATCACGCTGTTCCCTGTTTCGGTGTCGCCGGCCATGATGGCGTGATGGATCGGCGCCGCCCCTCGCCAGCGCGGCAGCAGCGATGCGTGCAGATTGACCGCGAACACGCCGTCGAGCAGCGGACCACCGAGCTTCTGCCCGAACGCGATGACGATCCACGCTTCGGCGTCCATCCGCCGGATCGCGTCGCGTAGCTCCGGCCGATTCACACGCTGCGGCTTGACAACCGGCACCTCCGGGTGATGCGTTGCAACCCATTCGCCGACCGGCGTTGCGCGCAGACGCCCGCCACGCCCGGCCGGACGGTCTGGCTGTGTCACCACCATCGCGAGGTCGTGTTCCTCCGCCAGCATGCGGAGCGTGGGGACACCGAAGGCCCCCGATCCGAAGTAGACGATCCTCACGCCCTCACCCCGAGTTCGCGGAGCCGACGGCGATTCTTGAGCCGGGCCATCTGGGTCAGCTTGTCGATGATCAGGACGCCGTCGAGGTGGTCGGCCTCGTGCTGCACGCACCGGGCGAGCAGGCCGGCCGTCGGCAGCGTAAACCGCTCGCCGTCGAGCCCCGTCGCGGTCAGCCGCACCCGCTCGGGGCGGATGACATCGCCCCGCAGGTGAGGGATGCTCAGGCAGCCCTCCTCGAAGGGTGTCCGTTCGTCGGATGGGTCGGTGATCTCCGGGTTGATGCAGACGAGCACACCGTCGGTCGCCGCCGCCGGCCCGGGCTCCTCGTCTGTGTCGCCGGGCTCACCCGGGACATCGCAGACAAAGACGCGCAGCCCGACGCCGACCTGCGGCGCGGCGAGCCCGATGCCCTCTTCTTCGCGCATGACCTCGATCATCCGGGTCGTGAGCGAGCGCAGCGCCTCGTCGATGGTCTCGACGGGCTGGCATTTCTGGCGCAGCGCCTCGTCGGGCAGGGTCCGCAGCGTCCATTCAGCGGGGAACTCGCTCACACCGCAGTATAGTGGTGAGGCGTCGCCCGTTCGCTCCCGGGCCGCGTGCCTGCGCTACGATGCGCGCTGGTGGACCGTGCCCCCGGCGGGCCGGCGGCGAGGGAGGATCCGGCCCAGTGGCGTTGCTCGGCAAAGGCAAGAAGGACGGCGGCGGGTCGGACACCCCAGGGTCAATCGGTGTCGGCGGCGAGGGATCCTGGGAGCCTGACAAGGCCCGGTCCTGGTTCAAGCACGCCCGAACGACGCAGGAGACGGGCAACTACGACTACGCCATGCAGCTCTGGCTTCGCGGGATGTCGTTCGACGCGACCGATATGAACGCGCTCGAGTCGTTTGCGGCCGCGGCGACATCGTTCGTCGCCGAGAACGGCAAGAAGTCTCCGAGCAAAGAAACGCGGTTGGCCGCGGGCGGCAAGGGCGCCGTCGGCCGGTACCTCGCGGCCTTGTTCGCCTGGACACTGAAGCCCGCGGATACAGCCAACGCGGTCAAGGCGGCCGAGGCCGCCTCGCAGGCGGAACTCGCGGAGCCGTCGTACTGGATCGGCGAGCGGGCCCTCCGAGTCGTCGGCGCCGACCCCAAGGCCAAGAAGGACCACGCGGTCCGATTGATGCGGGCCATGAGCGCCGTCGGCGCGCACGATCTGGCCGTCAAGGCGGGCGAGATCGCGATCCGGCTCGATCCGACCGACGGCGGGCTCGTCTCCGAAGTGCGCAACATGAGCGCGCAGGCGACGATGTCCAGTGGCGGGTTCGAGGACTCGGGCCAAGGGGGCTTCCGCAAGAACATCCGCGACGCCGACCGGCAGGCGATGCTCGAGGCCGAGGACTCGATCTCGAAGACCGACGAGACCAAGGAAAAGCTCCTCGCCGCGGCGGCGTCGGACTACCAGGCGCGACCGGACGACATCCCCGCGACCAAGACCTACATCAAGCGTCTGCTCGAACGCGGCCGGGAGGACGATGAGAAGCTCGCCTACAAGCTTGCGATGCGCGCCTACGAGCAGCACGGCCAGTTCTCGTTCCGCCAGCAGGCGGGAGACATCCGGCTGCGTGTCGCCCGCCGGCAGGTGCTGGGGATCCGCCAGCGAGCCGAGGCGGGTGATCAGAAAGCGGCCTCGATGCTCCCCCAGGCCGAGGTGAAATTCCGCGAGCTCGAGATCGAGGAGTTCGCCGCCCGCGTGGAGGCCTTCCCGACCGACAACGCCCCGAAGTTCGAGCTCGCCAGGCGCTACTTCGAAGCCGGTGAGTACCAGAAGGCGATCCCCCTGCTCCAGAAGAGCCAGAGCGACAACAAGTACAAGGCCCGGTCGCTGGCGATGCTCGGCGAGAGCTTCGGCCGAATCGGCCTGACCGACCCAGCGATCGACACACTCCGGCAGGCGATCGCCAGCCACAGCGATACGACCGACGAGGTGGGGCTGTCGCTGCGCTACGCCCTCATGGATGCGCTCTTGAGCAAAGCCAACACCGAGAACGACCGGCAGGCAGCAACCGAGGGCGAAAAGCTGGCCGGCGCGATCGTGGCGCACCAGTACGACTACCGGGACATCGGCGAGCGGTACAACCAAGCGAAGGCGCTGGTGACGAGGCTGAGGAACCCGTGACCAGCCCCCCGCCGAGCCCGGTCGCCGTCATCCCGGCGAGGCTGGGTTCGGAGCGTTTCCCCCGCAAGGTTCTCGCGTCGGAGACGGGCCGTCCGCTGATCGTCCATGTCTGCGAGGCCGTTCGGTGTGCCGGGAGCATCGGGCGGCTGCTCGTGGCGACCGACGCCGCGGAAGTGGCCGACGCCGTGCGTTCAGCGGGGTTCGAAGCCGTCATGACCCGCGCCGAGCATGCGAACGGCACGAGCCGGATCGCCGAGGCGGTGGCGACGCTCGGGCTCGCCGATGATGCGGTGGTCGTCAATGTGCAGGGCGATGAGCCCGAGATCGAGCCCGGGGCGATCGACGCGACGGTCCGGGCCCTCGCCGCGTCCTCCGCGCCGGTCGCGACCGCCGCCGTGCCCATGCACGATGACACGCTGGCGGCGAACCCGAACATCGTGAAGGTCGTCGCGGACCGGACGGGGCACGCGTTGTACTTCTCCCGGGCGCCCATCCCGCACCCAAGGGAGCTGCAGGGTCAGGTCACGCGTCTGCGTCATCTGGGTCTCTATGTCTATCGGGCGTGGTTCCTGGCGAAGATCGGCACGCTGGCCCCGACACCGCTGGAAGAGATCGAGAAGCTCGAGCAACTCCGGTTCCTTGAACACGGATTCCGGATCGCACTCGCGGTCACGGAAAGCGGCGGCGAGGGGATCGACACGCCGGAGCAGTATCGGGCGTTCGTCGCCCGCTACCGGGACGCGCACGGAGGCTGACAGCGTGATACACTCGGCTATGCAGACGAGGCCGAAGGACGACACCATCGACATCCATGTCGTGGCGTCGCAGCCGACGCCCGGCGATCGGTCCCGACGGGACGAGGGGGGCCGCCGGCGTTCGTCCGAATCGCGTCCCCGCACCTCGGCTCTCGCCTCCACCGCGAGCACCAGCGTTCAGACGGAGTTCTACTCGCCGATCCCCGACGGCTATGTCAAGGGACGGACCAAGTATGTCGTCGTCATCGGCACGGTGATGAGCGGCCTGGGCAAGGGCATCTTCGCCTCAAGCATGGCCAAAGCCCTCAAGGACAAGGGGCTGAAGGTCGCGCCGATCAAGCTCGAGGGCTACCTCAATGTCGACGCGGGCACCCTGAACCCATATCGACACGGCGAGGTCTTCGTTCTCGACGACGGGACCGAGTGCGACATGGACCTGGGCACCTATGAGCGGGTGCTGGACCAGGACATGTCCCGCCGGAACTACATCACCAGCGGCCAGATCTTCACCGATGTCCTCGCCCGCGAGCGGCGGGGCACCTATCTCGGCCGGGATGTCCAGATGATCCCCCATGTGACAGGCGAGGTGAAGCGGAAGATCCGCGATCTGGCGGTCAACGGCGGCGAGGGGGGCGAACCGCTGGATGTCGTCTTCGTCGAAGTCGGCGGCACGGCCGGGGACTACGAAAACGGATACTACATCGAGGCGCTGCGTGAGCTCGCGTTCGAAGAGGGCGAAGGCTCGACCTGTTTCGTCGCACTGACTTATGTCATCGAGCCCAAGGCGCTGGGCGAGCAGAAGTCCAAGGCGGCCCAGCTCGGGATCAAGCGGCTGATGGAGGCCGGCATCCAGCCCCACATCATCGCGTGCCGCGCGGGCAACCCGGTCGAGGACTCGGCACGGCAGAAGATCGCGATGTTCTCGAATGTGCCGCTCTACCGCGTGTTCAGCATGCACGATCGGCCGAGCATCTACACGATCCCGGATGAGCTCCGGGCCGAGGGGCTCGACCGAGAGATCCTGTCGATCCTGTCGCTGCACGGCAAGGTCGACGCGAACCACGAGGACCGTGCCCGGGAGCACTGGCGGCGGTTCATCGTCGGGCTGACCACCACGGTGCGCAAGCCCATCGAGATCGGCATTCTCGGCAAGTACACCGAGCTTCGCGATGCGTACGCCTCGATCGATAAGTCCCTCGAGCACTGCTCGGCGCACCAGCCCGTCGAGATCCGGCAGCGATGGATCGACACGACCGAGATCGGTTCGGCCGGCGATGCGGCTCAGGCGCTCGCGGGCCTCGACGGTGTGATCGTCCCGGGTGGGTTCGGCGTTCGTGGTGTGGAGGGCAAGATCGACGCCGTCCGGTACTGCCGTGAGCGCGGCGTGCCCTACCTCGGCATCTGCCTCGGGTTCCAGGTCGCGGTCATCGAGTTTGCTCGGCATGTCATGGGACTGGACGCCGCGACCAGCAGCGAGTTCGGCGGTGAGGGGCTCTTCGTCATCAACGAGCTCCCGGAGCAGAAGGCGATTGAGGGGCTCGGTGGGTCCATGCGCCTCGGGGCGCAGGATGTCGCGCTCTCGACGGGCACGCTCGCGAGCCGGCTGTACGCCGCCGAAAGCGTCCGCGAGCGGTTCCGGCATCGGTACGAGGTCGATCCCGGGTTCGTGCAGCAGCTCACCGACGCGGGGCTGATCTTCAGCGGTCGGCACCCTGTGCATCCGATCATGCAGGTGCTCGAGCTGCCGCGCAGCCGTCCGGCGGGGGACGATCGGCCGACCCATCCGTTCTTTTTCGGCGCGCAGTACCACCCCGAGCTGACGAGCCGCCCGCTGCGTCCTCAGCCGGCGTTCATGGGGCTCGTCGCGGCCTGCCTGTCCCAGCGACACGGCGAGGGTCTGGTGCGCGATGCCGACCGGTGGCTGCCGCCGAAGCAACCCGAGCCGACGGTGCCGAGTGAGGCATCAACCGGCCGCTGACCGCAGCAGCGCGGCCGAATCGAGCAGGATCAGCGCGGACAGGTCATCCGGCCGTCCGCGGCCGACGACGCAGTTGTGTAGCAGCGTCTCGGCGTACAGCCTTGCTTCCTGATTCCCACGCGCCGCGATCGCCGCGAAGACATGCGCCGCCCACGGCAGGTTGGTCGCGTTGTCGGGTTGGATCTCTTCGAGCAGCCACCGGGCCGCCGACTCCGATGCAGCACGCCACCCCGGCAGCGCCCACGCGGAGTGCACCGCGGCCAGTTCGATCTCGGTCCACACCTCGATCACATCGTCCGGTGACCGGTCGGTGAGCGGACGGATCTCCGCGCCGCAACATGGCGCTTGCGGCGCCGGCACGAGCCCTGTGCGGGCCCCCAGCAGCACCTCGTCGAGCGAGGCCGACGGCTCAAGCGGCGAGCGCCCCGGCACGGAGCTCACCACGCGGACCAGCAGGCCCGCGGTTCGGCGCCGCGTGACACGGCTCGCCACGGCTTCGATGGAGCCCGCGTCCACGCCGCCCAGGGTCTGCGCAGCGAGCGCCTCGAAGCGTTCCGACCAGTCGTCCAGAGTGGGCATGGTCGCCGCATGCTAGCGGGAACGGCGCCACGACAAGCTGGGAGAAGGCTGCGGATCCCTCGGCCGCGGAAGCCGAACCGGATGCTCTATCGGACCCGAGCGACTCGCCAACCGCGGAGTCGTACCCGATACGAGTGAGCATGGGAGGCGTCGAGATGTCCAACCGCAGGGAGGGAGGCCGAGCGTTCACGGCCGAGCTCGACATCTGCGATCTGGACGATCGGCTGCGCCCGGGCCCACGGTGGATCGTCCGCTCCCGGGTCATCAGCCGGGGCCACATCGTGGTCCACTCCCGGCGGATGTGCTACCACGGGTCCAGAGTCGCTCTTGGCGTCCACATGGTCGACGCCGAGCCCCTCGTGCTCGTGGGCATCGTGAGCCACTGCGAGTATGAGTCCGACGGCCGGTACCGGATCGAGATCGAGTTTGAGAACATTACCGACCAGGGGCTGATCGGCATGCTCCGGCAGTGGTTCATCGACGCGTCGGCCGCTTGACGCGACCCTCCGGGGCCTGCATGCTCCGGCATGGATGTCGTCGGAACGGTCGAGGACCTGCGGGAGGCGCTGGGCGGAGACTCCTGCGTGCTGGTGCCAACGATGGGGGCGCTGCACGGCGGTCACGAGTCGCTGCTCCGTCTGGGACGGGCGGTGGCCGACGACCACGACCTCCCTCTGGCCGCCTCGATCTTCGTCAACCCGACGCAGTTCAACGACCCGAGCGATCTGGAGCGGTATCCGAGGCCGCTGCAGGCTGATCTTGAGCTGCTGCTGCGAACCGGCGTCGAGATCGCGTTCGTGCCCTCGGCCGAGCAGATCTACCCGCCGGACGATCCGTTGGCGGCTCCCCAGCCCGAGCTCCCGGCGGTCGCGACGGAGCCCGGGCTCGAGGATCAGGCTCGCCCCGGGCACTTCGCCGGTGTGTGTCGAGTTGTCAGCCGGCTCTTTGATCTGTTCGACCCCGAGGCGGCGATCTTTGGGGAGAAGGACTGGCAGCAACTCCGGGTTGTCTCGGCGATGGTGGCGACCCAGGGACGGTCGGTCGAGATCGTGCCATGTCCGACGGCCCGCGAGCCCGACGGCCTGGCGATGTCGAGCCGCAATGTCCGCCTGACGCCGGAGACCCGGCCGAAGGCCGCGGCGTTGTACCGGGGACTCATCGCGGCCCAGAACGAGGCGGACCCGGGTCGGGCGGTCGAGGCGCTCCGGAGTGCGATGGTCGCGGCCGGCATCGAGGTCGAGTACGCCGCCGTGCGAGACGCGGAGATGCTCACTCGGGTGCCGCCCGGCCCGGTGGGCGGACCCTGGCGGGTGCTCGGCGCGGGATGCCTCGACGGAGTCCGGCTGCTCGACAACGCCGCGTGGCCGGCGTAGGTTCAGCGTCAGCATTCGATCGGAGGCTCACCGTGTCCAAGCAGACCCCGCTCCACAAGTTCCACGCCGAGCACGGCGGCAAGATGGTCGATTTCGCGGGCTGGTCGATGCCGATGAGCTACTCCGGCATCATCGAGGAGCACCACCAGGTGCGCCGTTCGGGCGGCATCTTCGATGTCTCGCACATGGGTCGGCTCCGGTTCTCCGGTCGCCATGCGCGTCGGCTGCTCGAGAAGGCGTGCAGCCGTGAGATCCGCACCATGCAGGCGGGCCAGTGCCGCTACTCGCTCATCCTCAACGACCAGGGCGGCGTGCGTGACGATGTGATCGTCTATCGGTTGGATGACGACGAGTTCCTGATGGTGGTCAACGCAGCCAACCGCGAGAAGATCGTCGGCCATCTCCGCGGGCTGATCGAGGCGAACGGATACACCCTCAAGATGGAGGATCAGACCGAGTCGACCGCGATGGTCGCGATCCAGGGCCCGCAGGTGATGGGCCTGATCTCGAAGGTCTCCAAGGAAGTGCCGGGGCTGAAGAAGTACCGCTTCGCGATCAAGAATCTTCTCGTGCTGAAGCTGATCGTGAGCCGGACCGGCTACACCGGCGAGGACGGCGTCGAGGTGATCCTGCCGGCGGGTGCGACGGGCATGGCCCTCAAGCTGCTGATGAAGGATGTCGATCCGTCAGCGGCGGATGCGCTGCTGCGCCCGGCCGGCCTCGGTGCGAGGGATTCGTTGCGGCTCGAGGCCGGCATGCCGCTCTACGGTCATGAACTCGGCGAGGAGATCAACGCCCTGTCCTGCGGGGTGGACTTCGCGATCTCGCTCGACAAGGCGTCCGACGACGACGGCGAGGCGTTCATCGGCCAGCACGCTCTGCGCGACACCGCGGCACGGGGCGGTCCGAGCCGACGGCTTGTCGGGCTCGAGGTCAACAGCCCACGCACCGCCCGGCAGGGGATGCCCGTGCTGCACCATGGCACACCGGTCGGTGCGATCACCAGCGGCTGCAAGAGCCCGACGCTCAACAAGTCCATCGCGATGGCTTTGGTCGACACGGAAGCGACGGAGGTCGGCGCGTCGCTCACCGTTGACACCGGCAAGACGACGCTTGACGCGACGGTCGTGCGGATGCCGTTCTATACCGCGCCGAAGCCGGCGTAGCCCTGGGCGAGCAGCGAATCGTCAGAGATTGACCTCGATCCAGCCGGTCTCGCAGTGGCGCACGATGGTGCCGGTCACGAGGTAGAGCACCTGCTCGGCGATGTTGACGGCATGATCCGCCATGTGCTCGCATGCGCAGGAGAGCTCGTGCAGCACGAACCCGGTCTGCACGGTCATGTCGCCGGAGGCGATCTGCCTCTCGGCCGCCTGCCGCAGCGCCTTGCGGAAGCCAAGGATGGTGTCCTCGCTTCGGAGCACGCGTTTGGCGATGTCCGCGTCGCCCAGTTCGAGGCAGCGGCAGGCGTCCTGCAGCACGCCGAGCACGCTGTTGGTCATGACGCGGAGCGTGTCGGGCAGGGCGGCCCCCTGGCGTCCGGCGACCTCCTCGGCGATCGTCACGGCGCAGTCCGCGATCCGCTCGAGCTCGTTGTTCGCCTTGACGACGACCAGCACCTCGCGCAGCTTCTCCGGCGGGAGCTCGTTGCTGACCCGAGCGGCCTCGTGCAGCAGCTCGACCGACATGTTCTCGATGCGGACATCCGCTCGGTCGATGGGCTCATCGAGATCGATGACCCGCCGGGCCGCGGGCACATCGTCGCTGAAGAACGCGTCGAAGGCCGCCTCGCACAGGTCGAGCACGCGACGCCCTTGGGCGTCCAGCTCCGCCTTGATCGCGGACAGCTTCGAGATGAAGTCGCCGGTCGGGGAACCCGAGTCCGTCATGGTGCCCTCCGGAAGCGAGCATATCCGCTCCGGCGGAACCGGACGCGAGCTACCGCTGGCTCCCTATCATCGGCGGAAGAACCCGGCCGGCTCGGCCGAGGGACCAGCAACGCGGCCAGACCCGACAGGAGCCCCCGCCATGGCGTTCGGTATCGATCTCATCCACGCCCGCCAGATCCTCGATTCCCGCGGCAACCCCACGCTCGAGGCCGAGGTCGTGCTCGAGTCCGGTGCCATCGGCCGGGCCGCCGTGCCCAGCGGCGCCTCCACTGGCGAGAACGAGGCCGTCGAGCTCCGCGACGGCGGGGAGGCCTGGATGGGCAAGGGCGTCACCAAGGCCGTGGACAATGTCAACGACCGCATCGCCCCGGCGATCGAGGGCTTCGACGCCCGCGATCAGGAGGGCATCGACGCCGAGATGCTCGATCTCGACGGCACCGAGAACAAGTCCGAACTGGGCGCGAACGCGACGCTGGCGGTCTCCATGGCCGTCGCCCGTGCGGCCGCCGAGGGCTCGGGCCTGCCGCTGTACCGCTACCTCGGCGGTGCCGCGGCCAAGACCCTGCCCGTGCCCATGCTCAACATCCTCAACGGCGGCAAGCACGCCGACAACACCGTCGACTTCCAGGAGTTCATGATCCAGCCCTGGGGCTTCGACACCTTCGAGGAGGGTCTCCGCGCGGGTGTCGAGATCTACCACACGCTCAAGAAAGTCCTCAAGGACCGGGGCATGTCCACGGCCGTGGGCGACGAGGGCGGCTTCGCCCCAGACCTCAAGGACAACGAGGACGCGCTCAAGGTCATCGAAGAAGCCACCGGCAAGGCCGGCTACAAGTGGGGCGAGCAGATCTTCGTCGCCCTCGACCCGGCCACCAGTGAGCTCTGGAACGAGGCCGAGAAGGACGGCAAGCAGGGCTACAAGTTCTTCTCGAGCAGTCAGGACATCATCTCGAGCGATGAGCTGATCGACCTCTGGGCCTCGTGGTGCAGGAAGTACCCGATCCGATCGATCGAGGACGGCCTCGCCGAGAACGACTGGGAGGGCTGGGCCAAGCTCACCGCCAAGCTCGGCGACACCGTGCAGCTCGTGGGCGACGATCTGTTCGTGACCAACAAGAAGTTTGTCGAGCGCGGCGTCGCGGAGAAGGCCGGCAACGCGGTGCTGGTGAAGGTCAACCAGATCGGCACCCTGAGCGAGACCTTCGAAGCCGTGAACTACGCGACGCGGAACCGCTTCAGCTGCGTGCTGAGTCACCGCTCGGGCGAGACCGAGGACTCAACGATCGCGGACATCGCCGTCGCGACCAACTGCGGCCAGATCAAGACCGGCGCCCCCTGCCGGAGCGATCGCAACGCGAAGTACAACCAGCTGCTCCGCATCGCCGAGGAGCTGGGCGAGAACGCGGAGTACGGGTCGACGACCTGGTGGCGCTAGCACACGATTCAGAACACATCGACTGTGACGCCCTCGTCCCGGTACTTCTCGACGAGCAGGCGGGCCTCTTTGAGTAGCGCCTGGAGCTGCTCAACGGTCGCTGTGAGCGAGTTGAACAGGTCGGGGTTTGTCGCGAGCTGACCCAGGGTGCCCTCCCCGCGGTTGATGCGGGTGACGAGTTCGGTCATGTGCGAGCCGGCCTCGTCGAGCGAGACGAGCGCACGGTCCGCCGCGTCGAGCGTCGTTTCTGTGCGCTCGCGGAGGGCGCGTGTTTCGTCGCCGATGGCTTCCGCGGAAGCCTCGAAGCGATCGATCGCCTCCCGGACATCGGCCAGCAGCGCTCCCTCGTCGAGCCATGATTCGGCCTGGCTGAGCACGGCCTCGATCCGCTCGAGCGTCGATCGCAGGTCACGATCGCCGGGTTCGTCGCTGTCCAGGACCACCGCGAGTCGCCGGCCGACATCGGTGTAGGTCTCGGCGAGCTCTTCAACCTTGGAAGCCGTGCGTTCGAAGCTGTCGAGCCGACTCGAAAGCTCTTCGGTCAGGCCCGCGGTGAGCGAGCCGAGTTCGACGGTGTAGACCTCGCCCTCTCCGCGCACGACCTCGGCGTCGTTGGTTGGTCGGCCGATGAGATCCACGACGGCCTCGCCGACAAAGCTCGCGTCGAGGAAGACCCGGAAGTCGGTCGGGATACGGGTCTCTTCGCGGACCCGCAGATCGATCAGGGCATCGCCCGATCCATCCTCCGCCAGGCGGATCGCCGTGACATCGCCGACGCGAACGCCGTTGAAGGTGACGGGCGAGACCTGCGAGACACCCCGGGCCGACTCGACACGCAGCGAGAAGGTCTTGAAGGTCTGTCCGACGCCGGCGAGTTCGCCGAAGCGGAGCAGCATCCAGGCCAGCACCAGCAGCCCACCAATCGTGGTCAGGCCGATCATCGCGTCACGAGAGGTTGGCTTCATGCCTCGGCTCCGACTCTGCCGGCGGGGCCGGCTGCTTCGAAAAAGCTCCGCACACGGGCGTTCCGCGAGCCCGCCAGCTCGTCGAAGGTTCCCTCGGCGAGCACCCGTCCCTGGTCGAGCATGACCATGCGGTCGGCCACACGCCGGGCGCTGACCATGTCGTGCGTCACGACCAGGCTGGTGACGCCGAGCCGCTCGCTGAGCTTGATCACGAGCTCGTCGATGTCTTTGGCACGCTCGGGGTCGAGCCCCGTCGTCGGCTCGTCGTAGAGGATCACCTCGGGTTCGAGCATGATGGCGCGAGCGAGCGCGACGCGCTTCTTCTGTCCGCCGGAGAGCTCCGCCGGCAGCTTGTGCTCGCTGCCCTGCATGTCCACCATCTCCAACGCCGCAGCGATGCGGTCGGCCCGATCCGCCGGCGTTCCTCGGGCGTGCTCCCGGACCGGGAAGTCGAGGTTCTCCGCCACGGTCATCGAGTCGAACAACGCCGACAACTGGAAGAGCAGCCCCACTCGCAACCGGATCGCCTCGAGCGCCCGCTCGCTGAGGCGGTCGACGCGTTGGTCCTTGAACCAGATCTCGCCGGCGTCGGGCCGGAGCAGGCCGACGATGTGCTTGAGCATGACCGACTTGCCACACCCCGATGGGCCGAGCACAACGGTCGTCTGCCCAAGCGGAAGATCGAGGTCGACCCCCCGCAGGACCTCCTGGGGACCGAACGACTTGCGCAGCCCCCGGATCCGCACGACGGCCTGATCCGGGGCTGCCTCCCTGGCCATGGGGCGGGTTGGGTCACGAAGGGCGTCCACGGTACGATTCTCGCGATGTCCGGCGACCAGTCCACCCGCGGCGAGCGATTGATCCACCGGGGACGCAAGTTCGACTTCGCCGTCGTCCGGCAGACAACCCGGGACGGCGGTGTCGTGGAGCGCGAGATCGTCCGGCACCCGGGCGCGGTGATCGTCATCCCCCTGCTGGAGCACGGTGGCCTGGTCATGGTGCGCCAACCGAGGGCGGCGATCGGTGAGCGTCTCGTCGAGTTCCCGGCCGGGACCCTCGAGCCGGGCGAGGATGCAGGGGCGTGCGCACCGAGGGAGCTCCGCGAGGAGACGGGCTACCGAGCCGCAACCCTGCTGCCCGTGGGTCGGTTCTATACATCGCCGGGCATGAGCGACGAGCTGATGCACGCCTTCGTGGCGTCGGGTCTGACGCTGATCGGGCAGGACCAGGAAGACGACGAGGACATCGAGGTGCTCACAGTGACACCGAGCCAAGCCCACATGCTCTTCGGCGAACAGGGCTTGCTCGACGGCAAGTCGCTCGCCGCGCTGTGGCTGGCGGTTCGCGCGGGCGTGTTGCCACGCCTTTGGCTCGAACCACTGGGGAACGGCTGAGATGAGCCCGCGTCTGCCGCGATGGTGGTCCCGCGTGGTGGGTGATGCGGAGAACCCCGTGTGGTGGTCGGTGCCGATCGGGTCGGTGGCGGGCTGCGTCGTCCGGGTGCACCTCGTGTTCCCTCTCGTGGCGGCGCTCTGGATCGTCCGTTCGATCTCGCCCGAGGAGCGCGGACCGGTCTTCGAGCTGATCCGCATCGCAGCGGTGTGCCTGGCGGTCGGGGTGCACGAGTTCGGTCGATTGGTCGCGGCTCGCCGAGCGGGAATCGATCTGGACGCGATCATTGCCTGGCCGCTCGGCGGCCTCACACGGGCGGGGTCGGATCTCGATGCCAGCGCCACGCTCAGAGCGTCATTGGGCGGACCGACGGCTCTGCTCGCGTCCGTCGTTGGGTTCGCTGGTCTGTTCGTTGCCGTCGGCGGCGACCCCGGGGCCATCCTGTTCAACCCGTTGGAGTTTCGCGCCGTCGAGCGATTGGTGCTGACCGATGGCGTGCTCCCGGGTGCGATCTGGTTGCTCTACGCGGTGTCCGCGATGGTGCTGCTCGCGAACCTGGCGCTGCCCATGCTCCCGCTGGACGCGGGCGTCACGCTCCGGGCGGTGCTCGCGCCGCGTGCGGGCGAATCCGGCTCGTGGCGAGCGACCGCGATGATCGGCATGATCGTGGCCTTCCTGCTCGGTGCGGTGGGATGGCTCGCCGAGCACACCACGCTGATCGCCGTGGCGAGCGTCGGAGCGTTCCTGAGCTGGCAGGAGCTGGCTCGGCAGCGGTTCCTCAGACACGCCGGCGTCGGCTGGACGGATCCGCCCCCGCTGGACGATGAGTCCTCGGATGCCGCGGCGCCCGAACCCGCCGAGATCGACCGGATCCTCGAGAAGATCAGCGTGTCGGGGATGTCCAGCCTGTCCCGCACCGAGCGCAGGACGCTGGAACAGGCGTCGACGGGGCGGGGCGATCGCGTAGAGTGAACGCAACGCACAAGGACGGGCCGAGCACATGGGCATCTACGACCGGGACTATTACGACCCTCGCCACGGCAGCGGCTCAGGCGGCGCCGGGCTCGGTCGCATCAGCTTCCGACCGGGCCGGCTTTCGGTCACGAGCATCCTGATCATCATCAATGTCGCGGTCTTCTTTCTCGATCTCGCGCTGCCGATGGTGGATATCCGCGATGTCGTGGAACGCCGGCAGGATGTTCCGCGGCAGCAGTTCGAGAACGGTGTGGTCGTCGATGCACCACGGCCGCAGGGCATCCGCCAGGGTGAGGCCTGGGCTCGGCCCATCCTCGACCCGAACACCGGCGAGGTGCTCGGCCAGGAACGCTACCGCACATGGCACGCCCTGAACGGGTACGGCCACTTCTCGCTGCTCCACGGCTTCCTCAGGCTCGAGGTCTGGCGGCTGGTGACCTTCCAGTTCCTCCACGCGGACCTGACGCATCTGTTCTTCAACATGTTCGGCCTGTTCATCTTCGGCGGCATGGTCGAGCAATACCTCGGCCGATCTCGGTACCTCTCGTACTACCTGATCTGCGGGATCTCCGGTGGGCTGCTGTACCTGCTGTTTGCCGGTCTCGCGTCGATCGGTGTGAGCCTGCCAGGAACACTCGCATTCACGGGGATGGGGACGCCGCTGATCGGAGCGTCCGCGGGTGTCTTCGGCGTCATCGTCGCGTGCGCTCGCATCGCGCCCGACATGCGCGTCATGCTGCTGATCCCGCCCATCCCTATCAAGATGAAGTGGCTGGCGTACGGGTATGTCGGCATCGCGGCGTTCAATCTCCTTTCCGGAGGCACCAACGCGGGGGGCGACGCGGCCCACCTCGGCGGGGCGATCGCGGGGTTCTACTTCATCAGAAAGCAGCATCTGCTCCGCGATTTCCTCGACTTCCAGCTGTTCCGTGGCAAGGGCAAGACCGTCCGGCGTGCCGACAGGTCCGCACGAAGCGCCGGCGGGATCAACCGGCGAGAGCTCGACCGGATCCTCGCGAAGGTCAGTGAATCCGGGCTGCACAGTCTGACGGCGAAGGAAAAAAAGACCCTCGAGCGTGCGTCGCGAGATGCGCGCGACGCCGAGTAGCGCAGCCGTGGCGAAGCCGATACGCTTCACCATCACGCACCGCAGCCAGCGGAGCCTGGCGCGCGTCGGGTTCTGTGAGACGCCGCACGGCCGATTCGAGACACCGGCGTTCATGACCGTCGGGACCAAGGCGACGGTCAAGGGGATCTATCCGTCGCTGCTCCGCGCGTGCGCCTGTGAGGTGCTGCTGGCCAACACCTATCATCTGCTGCTGCGCCCAGGGCCCGAGGTCGTGCGAGAGCTCGGTGGCGTCCACGCCATGATGGGGTGGGACGGACCGATTCTGACCGACTCCGGCGGGTACCAGGCCTACTCGATGGCCGACAAGAACGCGATCGATGACGGCGGGGTCACTTTCAAGTCGATCGTGGACGGCTCGCGCATCCGCATGGGCCCCGAAGAGTCGATGGCGGTGCAGAACGCGCTGGGTGCCGACATCATCATGGCGTTCGACGACTGCCCGCCTTCGGTTGACCCGCTCGCGGGGCCGGTGAACCAGACTCGGCTGAAGCTCGCGGCCCAGCGCGATAGCTCTGGACACGGTCGCTACGACCACGACCGACGGCTCGACCAGGCCAACGAGCGGACGGTCCGCTGGCTGGAGCGATGCAAGCGGTCCCACGCGAGGCGTGAGGATCAGGCGCTGTTCGGGATTGTCCAGGGCGGGACCGATCTCGCCCGTCGGTCCTGGTCCGCCGAGCGGGTCTGCTCGATCGACCTGCCCGGGTACGCGATCGGCGGTGTCGCGGTGGGCGAGTCGCAGGGCGAGATCGACCGTGTCGTGGCGCACACCGCGCCGCTCCTGCCGGAGGATCGTCCCCGGTACCTGATGGGTGTCGGCTACGAGCGCGACATCCTGGCGGCGGTGCTCTCGGGCGTCGACATGTTCGACTGCGTGCTGCCGACACGGAACGGGCGGAGCGCCACGGCGTTCACACGCGATGGGCCTGTCCGGCTGAAGAACCAATGCCACAAACGGGACGCCGCGGTCCTTGAGGAGGGCTGCGACTGCCCGGCCTGTGATCCCAGCCGGCACGGGGTTCGGACCCCGGATGGACGGGGCTTCTCTCGCGGCACGATTCGGCATCTGTTCAGAGCCGAAGAAATGCTCGGTCCGATGCTGGTGAGCTTGCACAATGTGCGGCACTTTCAGAGGCTGATGTTGGACATCCGAGCGGCGGTCCGGGATGATGCGTGGCTTTGCTTCGCCGATCGCTGGCCCGTCGCCGTGCGGGGGCTTTCGTCGTCGGCGTTGGCGAGCCTTGGAACCCGACCGATCCCCTGACCCAGTGCCGGTCTCCGGGGTCTCTGACGACAGGACCGATGCTCCGATGATGCAGGACAGCCAGCCATCTATCCCGGGTCTGCCCAGCGCCGCTCAGCCGGCGAGCGAGGGCGCGACGCTGCAGCCGGCGCCCGACGCGGGAGGCCCGCCCCCCGGCGGCGGCGGCGGAAGCCTGCTCTTCTTCCTCCCGCTGATCGGCATCCTCATCCTGATGATGGTGCTCTCCGGTCGGGCGCAGAAGAAGGAGCAGAAGAAGAAGGCCGAGCTGATCTCGTCGCTGCGCAAGCACGATCGTGTGCAGTCGATCGGTGGGATCATCGGCACGATCAGCGAGATCCGGGACGACGAGGTCGTGCTGATCATCGACGAACAGAACAAGACACGGCTCCGTCTGGCTAAGTCCGCCGTCCAGCAGGTGCTGCGCAGCGCCGCAGGCGGTGAGCCGACCCCCGGAGACGAGGCGACGACGCCGGAGTTGGCCTCGCAGGCCGCCAGCTGACCAGCGCCGACCGCTCGCCGATTCGTTCGGGAGCGTTGCAAGGACCGAGATACTCCATGCGTCACACCGTTCGAAACGCCTGCCTGGTCATCGCGTTGCTCCTGCTGGCCGCGTGGTCGATCTACCCGCCGGGCGAGAAGCTTCGTCAGGGCAAGGACCTGCGTGGCGGCTTCAGCCTGGTCTATCAGCTGCAGCTCGATAATCAGCAGAACGCGGGCGAGGTGATGACTCGCACCATTACGGTGCTGAAGGATCGCGTTGACCCCGACGGACTGCTCGAGATCTCGATCGTCCCGCAGGGCCGCGACCGGCTCGAGATCACGATGCCGCTGCCGAGCGATCGTGTCAAAGCGTTGCGGGCGGAGTACGAGGCCTCCCTGCGAGCGATAGCCGAGAACGAGATTTCGACGCGCGAGTTTGACCGTGTGATCGCGCTCCCGCCGGGCGAGCGGAGCGAGGCCATCGCGGCGATCGTCGGGGAGAACGATCGGCTGCGGGAGGTGTTCGAGCAGGCGGCGGACGCTGTGGATGCCGCCCGCGACGCCGCCGAGCGTCTGGCCCGTGCCGAGGCGGCCGATCCGCCCGCGCCCGAGGAAGTCCTCGACGAGATCACGAACGAGCAGGCCGCGGCGCTGAATCGGCTTGATGATCTGCGTGGCGAGCTGCAATCGAGTGTGCTCCGAGCGGAAGACCTCCGCCGGGCGCTGTCGCTGTCCGATGAGGAACGCACCGTCCTGGACAACGACTCCCCCGATCCGTTCCACATCCCCAGCCCGAGGGCAAGGGCGCTCGCCGATCTGCGTGCCGAGCACCCCGACAAGGTGGATGTGATCAACGGCGTTGTCGAGAAGCTTCGCATCTACGAGGAAGCCCGCACCACGCTGGACGATCCGAGCGATCTCATCAGGCTGCTGCAGGGGTCAGGCGTGCTTGAATTCCGGATTGCGCCGCGCGTCGGCGAGCACCCGGACGAGCAGCAGCTGCGCGAAGAGCTGCGCGAAGCTGGTCCGAAAGCCGCGGGTGCGCCGGATGCTCGCTGGTTTGCGCTGGCCGATCCGACGGCCTGGGTCAACAGCATCCAGGAAGCCGAGGTCATGCTCGAAGAACCGGCGGGGTTCTTCGCGAGCAATGACTTCGTGGTCGAGCCGTACAACGGCGTGTATTACATGCTGCTCTACGACCGCCGAGACAAGGCGCTGCTGCAGGACGGCAGCGTCGGCAACTGGCAGGTGTCCAGCGCATCGGAGGTCACCGACGAGAACGGCAGGCCCGCCGTCGGCTTTCGGATGAATCCGAACGGTGCAGCGCTGCTGGGGCAGCTGACCGAACGCAACATCAACGAGCGTATGGCGGTGCTGCTCGACGATCGGGCGATCACCGCGCCGAACCTGCTCGGCAAGATCACGAACTCCGGGCAGATCACGGGTATCAACTCGGCCGATGAACGCCGCAACATCATCCGCACGCTCAACGCGGGCACGCTCTCGGCGAGCCTGACCCCCCAGCCGATCAGCCAGTCGGTGCTCGGCCCGGAGCTCGGGCAGGACAACCTGGACGCCGGGCTTCGTGCCGGGATCATCTCTCTGATCGCGGTCAGCGGTTTCATGATCTTCTACTACTTCACCAGCGGCGTCTTTGCCGTGTTCGCGCTGGCGTGCAACGCGTTGCTGATCCTGGGCATGCTCTCGCTCGGTCGCGCCGCGCTGACGCTGCCCGGTATCGCGGGCATCATCCTGACCTTCGGCATGGCGGTCGACGCGAATGTGCTGATCTTCGAGCGCATCCGTGAGGAGCTGCGCGCCGGGGCGCAGCTGAAAGCGGCTGTCCGGCTCGGGTTCGACAAGGCCCTGTCGTCGATTGTTGACGGCAATGTGACCAACCTGATCGTGTGCCTGGTGCTCGCGAACATCGGCACCCAGGAGATCAAGGGCTTCGCGATCACCCTGGGCATCGGCGTGGTCGGCACGCTGTTCTCGGCGCTCGTGATTACCCGGTTGCTCTTCGCGCTCTCGATCGACAAGTTCGGGATGAAATCGCTGCCGTCGCTGCCCGGCTCTGTGCCCGCGATCGAGCGGGCGTTGGAACCGAACATCGACTGGCTGAAGATCCGTGGCCTGTGCATCATCGTGTCGGCCGTGTTCGTCGGGCTGGGCGTCATCATGATTGTCCGCCAGGGGCCGCTGATGCTCGACAACGAGTTCCGCGGCGGGACGGCGGTCCGCATCGTGCTCAAGCAGGACGAATCGGGCGAACGGCTCACCATGACACGCCCCGATGTGCTCGATCGCGTGGTCGCGATCGGCGAGCAGGCGAGCGAGGGATCCCCGCTCGAAGATCTGAAAACCGCAGAGGTCCTGCCGATCAATCCCGCGGACGACGGCGTGACCTCGGACACCTTCCGTATCAAGACGCTCGCGCAGGATCAGGATGCGATCAGCAACGCGATTCAGGAGGCGTTCGCCGATGTGCTCCCGACCAAGCCGCCGATCGACTTCCTGGACGACCAGGCCCGTGACGCGAGGTCCGCTCCGCTCTTCCCGATCACCGAGGACCGTCTGGGCGAGGTGATCAACCGGCCGAGTGTGCTCGCGGATGTGTCGGAGTTCCAGGGTGGCGTCGCCATTGTCCTCGATGGTCTGGATCCCACGCCGACACTGCAGAGCCTGCGCGAGCGGCTGGAGTTCATGCGCCGCGACCGCCAGTTCAGCGACTACCTCGCCCGGCCTTGGGAGGTCATCATCCTCGACGGCTCGCCCTCGGGGGTACGCAGCGCCGCGGTGGTCGTGAACGATCCCGGGCTCTCGGTGCTGGACAGCCAGGACCGGTGGTGGGCCGAGGTCGCCAGCGTCGAGTGGCAGCTCGTGTCTGAGGCGCTCAAACGGACGGAGTCTCTGGCCGGCATCGACAGCTTCGATGCTTCCATTGCGAGCACCTTCCGCGCGCGGGCTATCGCAGCGGTCTTCCTGAGTCTGCTGTTGATCACGATCTACATCTGGGTCCGGTTCGGCTCGGCGCGGTACTCGCTCGCGGCGATCGCCGCTCTGGTGCACGATGTGCTCGTTGCCATCGGCCTGATTGCGCTCGCGGAGATCCTCTACGAGCACGAGACGACGGCCGACATCGCGCGGCAGCTGAACATCCTGCCGTTCAAGATCGATCTGAGTCTGGTCGCGGCACTGCTGACCATCATCGGGTATTCGCTCAACGACTCGATCATCATTATGGACCGCATCCGGGAGAACCGCGGCAAGCTTGACTACGCCAGCCGGCGCGTCGTGAACCTCTCCATCAACCAGACGATCAGCCGAACGGTGATCACCTCGGGCACGACGCTGCTGGCGGTCCTCATCCTCTATATCGCGGGCGGCGAGGGTGTTCGAGCGTTCTCGTACGCACTCCTGGTCGGCGTGGGTGTCGGCACCTACTCCTCGATTGCAGTGGCTGCGCCGCTGGTCTGGTCGGGCAAGAAGGACACCAGCCATCGGTCCGAGGCCCACTCGGGTGCCGGCCTACCGGCGAACCCGGGCTCGTAGCGGGGCGGACGAGCGATGCGCAGAAAGGTCGGCAGAACGGAATGGCTTGCGGTCGCCCTGATCCTCGGATCGGCTGTGGTCTATTGGTCCCGTCGTCCATCGCCACCGATCGTCTTCGGCGTGGATGGTCCCGCCGAACCGATCCGGGAGCCGACGCATGAGCGATGACGCTCCGGTCTATGTTGTCACCGGCGGGTGCGGGTTCATCGGTTCGACCCTGGCGGCGACGCTGCAGCGTGAGCGGCCGGGCTGTCATGTGATCGTCCTGGACTCGTTCCGCACCGGGAGCTTCGCCGTGCTGTCGGCCGCCTGCCGTCGGATCGCGGACCAACCGTTCGCGGGCGAGGTGCTCCCCGAAAGCGTCGCGGACTTTGACTGGCAGGCTTTCATCCTCGAGCGCCGCCCGGCGGTCATCTTCCATCTGGGTGCGATCACGGATACCACGGTGGACGACGAAGCGGAGATGATCCGGGAGAACGCGGGCGAGGCGTGGAGATACCTGCTCGACTCGGCGATCGAGTCGGGCACGCCGCTGGTGTACGCGTCCAGCGCCGCGACCTATGGCACCCCGCCGGCCGCGAGGGCGAGAACCCCGTTCCCGGAACCGCAGGCCGGACATCCCGAGAATGTCTATGGCTTCAGCAAGTGGCTGATGGAGACGGCGCACCGTCGGGCGGTGGTGGACGCGTCGGCCGCGGGCGCATCCGAGCCTTGGGTCGTGGGGCTCCGGTACTTCAATGTGTTCGGCCCGGGCGAGAGCGTCAAGGGCACGATGGCGTCGATGCCGTTTCAGCTGACGCATCAGATTCTGTCCGGGCGTCGACCGCGGCTGTTTGCCGACGGCAGCCAGTCGCGGGACCAGGTTCCGGTCGAGGACATCGTGGGGTTGACGCTCGCCGCGGGTGGCATCGGCGGTCGCGAGCGTCCCCGGCCTGGCGTGTACAACGCCGGTTCGGGCCGGTCGACCTCGTTCGAGGAGGTGGCCTCCGCCGTTCGTCGGGGCCTCGGCGTCGATGACCGTGAGTTCGCCACGGAGTTCTTCGAGATGCCCGCGTCCATCGCTCGCTTCTACCAGTCCTACACGCAGGCGGACATGTCGCGCGCTGCCGACGGGTTGGGGTACACGCCGCGGCTTGACCCGATCGCGGCGATCGAGCGGTACGCCCGCTGGCTGCGTGACCAGGGGCCGTCCCGACCGGGTTCGACCGAGGGGAGCTGAGCATGTCGCAGATCAAACGGATCGCGGTCACGGGCGGCGCTGGATTTCTCGGCTCCTACCTCTGCGAGCGGCTCGTCGAGGACGGTCACGATGTGATCTGCATCGACAATTTTTTTACGAGCCAGAAGTCGAATGTCATGCACCTGCTGGATAGGCCGAACTTCGAGCTGATCCGGCACGATGTGACCCACCCGACCTGGCTCGAGGTCGATGAGATCTACAACCTCGCCTGTCCCGCGGCGCCGGGGCACTATCAGTACAACCCGATCAAGACGATGAAGACCTCGGTCATGGGCGCCATCAACATGCTCGGCATGGCCAAGCGGTGCGGCGCGAAGGTGCTGCAGGCCTCGACCAGTGAGATCTACGGCGATCCTGATGTGCACCCGCAGCCCGAGAGCTACCGGGGCAATGTCAACCCCATCGGGCCCCGCGCCTGCTACGACGAGGGGAAACGCGCCGCGGAGACCCTGTTCTTCGATTACCACCGGCGGAACCGGGTGAACATCCGGGTCGTCCGCATCTTCAACACCTATGGGCCGCGCATGCACCCCTTCGACGGGCGCGTGGTCAGCAACTTCATCCGCCAGGCGCTCGATGGCGAGGACATCACGATCTTCGGCGATGGCTCCCAGACGCGATCCTTCTGCTACCGGGACGACCTCGTCGACGCGATCATCCGCATGATGGACGGGCCCGACGACTTCCCCGGCCCGGTCAACATCGGCAACCCGAACGAGTTCACGATCCTCGAACTCGCCAAGCTGGTCATCGAGCTCACGGGATCGGCCAGCCGGCTTGTTTTCAAGGATCTTCCCTCGGACGATCCGAAACAGCGTCAGCCGGATATCTCGCTTGCCCGGGAAATGCTCGGATGGGAGCCGACGATCCAGCTGCGTGAGGGCCTGGCCCGCACGATCGAATGGTTTCAGTCGGTGGACATCTCGAACTACAGGGCGCCAACACCGAACTACTGATCCTCCGCCGCGCGGAGGCGTTGCGCCCGGTCCAGCAGACGGGGGAGCAGCTCACCCGAAGAGCCCCGGAGCGAGATATCCACGGCCTCGGAATTCGGGGTGGCATCCAGATTCACCTCGATCGTCGCGGCGCCGCTCCGCCGTGCAACCTCGATGAAACCGGCAGCGGGCCAGACGAGCGCGCTTGTCCCGACCGACACGAAGACATCGCATGATTCGGCAGCGTCCGATGCGGCTTCCAGCGCCTTCTCCGGGAGCGCCTCGCCGAACCACACCACATTCGGCCGGAGCACCCCCCCAGCGGATGAGCGGGGCGGGAAGCTCGAGAAGTCGATGGTGTCCAGCGGATACTGATCGCCGGTCTTCGTGCATCGCCAGATCAGGATCGTGCCGTGGAGTTCGACCACATCGCGAGAGCCGGCGCGTTGGTGCAGACCGTCAATGTTCTGCGTGATGAGCCGAAACCCTCTGCCGTCGCGTGTGAGCCACTCCTGCAGGCGTGCGAGAGCTCGGTGCCCGTCGTTCGGCTGCGCGTCTCGCGCTCGTGTGAATCGCCAGTGGTACCACCGCGTGACAAGCTCCGGATCACGATAGAAGGCGTCGATGTGCGCCAGCTCCATCGGGTCGTACCGTGCCCAGAGGCCCTGCTCCGGCTCCCGGAATGTCGCTAGTCCGCTCTCCGCCGAAACCCCTGCGCCCGTGAGCACGACGACGCTCTTCGCGTCGGCCAGAAGCCTGCCCGCTCTCTCCATCGCGCTGTCCATGCGACGCGAGCATACCAGCGGCGAGAATCAGTCGCGCCGCCACATCTCGATGTAGAACGGGATGTTCGCTGTCCCGGCTCCGCCCTGGCCGTCGCGCACATAGACATGCAACCGATACGCGCCCGGCTCGGTGGGAAGCCGAAGGGTCACCGCGTTCCCGTCAAGCTGCTCGATCGTGCCGGGGACATCCTCCGGGGCCCGCTCGAAGTCGCCCCCGGCACGCTTGTCCGTGCTCTCGCGGCGGACGACCCACTCAAACTGCAAAGGATCACCGTCGGGATCGGTCACTTCAACATTCGCGTGGACGCTCTGCCCGCCGCGGACACGGCTCGAGGCGATCGCCGAGGTGATGCCTTCCACGAGCGGAGCTCTATTCGTCGGCTCCTTGCCCGACCACAGACGCGCCATCGCGTCCACGGGCGCCGTCTTCTCGCCCGTCGCGAGGAACATGCTGTACCAGGTGTCCGTGCGTTCCTGCTTCTGTCCCCAGAGAAAGACATAGCCCCCGAGGCAGCGATCAGGCTGGTTCGCGATGCCGGCGCGGTAGAATTCGGTGTAGGTCCGCGCTTTGCCCGCGGACGACTGCTCCACCTCGGCGCCCCAGGGGGTGATGCCGGTCTCCCAATGCCCGATCGGGCCGTACTCCGTCACGAGATATGGGCCCTCGTAGCCCTGTCGCAGAAGCTCCTGCGGGACAGCAACGAGCCCGCCGTACGCGTTGACACCCAAGATGTCGATATCTGGGCAGTGCTTGGCAAACAGCTCCGCCTGATCTGGCCAGACACCCGAGATGACCGTCATGGTCGGGTGATTGGGATCGATCTCCTTGATCGCTTTCGCGATGCGGTTGAGCTCGATGAACGCGCGCGGTCGATCATCGCCGACCACCTCGTTCCCAACACCCCAGACGAGCAGAGCCGGGTGATCCTTCCAACGATGCGCAAAGGCACGGGTGGCCTCGATCTGCGCCTCCACCTGCTGCGGGTCGTCGTAGTCGACCTTGCCGGGGATATAGCCGCCCTCGAGATGCTCGACCCAGAACCCCGCTGCGACGGAGAGCCCGAGCTCATGCGCCCGGTCCATGACGGACATGATCCGTCCGTCCGGCCACTCCCGGGGTTCGAGCTGGTCCGCGCCCCAAGTGCGGATCGAGTTCCCGCCCAGTTCGGCGAGGAGCTCCATGTTCTTGTCGCCGCCGGCCCCGCGAACGAAGTACGGCTCACCCCCACGGAGCAGGTGCCACCCTTCTTCGATCTGCACGACCTCAACGGGTATCGGCCCGGTGTGTTCTTGTGCGGGCATCGACATGGCTCCAAGCCAGAGCAGGCTTCCGATCAACCCTCGCACCATACTCAGCTCCTTGATCCGTCCTTGCTCGGGATATCCAGGGCGAACGGGTCACCACCGGCGGAGTCTCGCGGGATCTCGTGCAGGTTGGCGCCCTGGGTGGAGATCACCTCGCCGTAGAAGCGGGCCGAGCTCTTGAGCGTGCGCTGCTGCGTGCCGAAGTCGACATGGATGAGCCCGAACCGCTGGTGGTAGCCCTCTGCCCACTCGAAGTTGTCCATCAGCGACCAGTGGAAGTACCCGCGCACGCCGACGCCGTCTTCGATGGCTCGTTCGAGTGCGAGCAGGTGCCGGGAGAGGTAGTCGATCCGTTGTGGGTCCTCGACCTTGCCGGACAGGTTGACCCAATCCGCGTTCGACATGCCGTTTTCCGTGATGACCACGGGCTTGCCGTAGCGCTCGTGGAAGAACCGCGGTCCCCAGTAGAGGACATCGGGCGTGATCTCCCATCCGAAGTCGGATCGAGGCGTGCCGACACGCGGAGGCAGGATCTCGTGCTCTCCGTTCTCGCCGGCACGCACGATGTCGCCCCGGTAGATGTTGACACCGAAGAAATCAGTCGCTTGCCTGATACGCGGCATGTCGCGCTCGAAACCGGACGGCAGCAGATGGCCGAACGCGGACAGCCCATCCTCCGGATAGCTGCCGAGGAAGACCGGATCCGACCACCAGGTGTTGCTCCAGATCGGGTCGGCGCCGACACTGTTCGTCCTGCGGCGAGCCGCGTCGGTATCGCGATCAGCGACCGCGGGGATGCCGACGATCCCGACCGGCGCCCAGCCGATCTCCGGCGCCGTGCGGGACCGCTCGCGGATGGTGCGGGCAGCGAATCCATGCGCCAGCAGCACATGGTGCCCGATACGCAGCTTGTCCTCGAGGGGCAGGCTCAGGCCGGGTGCGTGCGTGCCCGTGCCGTAGCCCAGCTCGACGAAGACCTGCGGCTCGTTAATCGTGAACCAATGCGAGACCCGGTCCGAGAGACGGTCGACCACAGCGCGGGTGAACTCGTCGAACCAGTCCGGGCTCGACGGGTTCAGCCACCCGCCCCGGTGATGGATCGCCAGCGGCAGATCCCAATGAAAGAGCGTGACCCACGGCTGGATGCCAGCCGAGAGCAGCTCGTCCACGAGCCGGTCGTAGAACGCCAGCCCCGGTTCGCTGACCGCGCCGAGGCCATCGGGCATCACACGGGGCCACGAGATCGAGAAGCGGTAGGCCTCGAGCCCGATCTCTTTCATCAGCGTCACATCCTGCTTGTACCGTCTCACATGGTCGCTGGCGACATCGCCGGTGTCACCGCCGCGGACGCGACCCGGGATTCGACAGAACGCATCCCAGACCGACTCGCCCCGGCCGTGCAGCGTGTGCGCGCCCTCGATCTGGTACGAGGAGGTCGCGGCACCCCAGACAAACTCACGCGGAAACGCCATCGGTGGCTCCTTCGAATTCAGCCCTTGACAGCTCCTGTCGTCAGGCCGGAGATGAACTCTTTCTGCAGCAGCAGGAACAACGCCATCACGGGGAGTATCGAGATCAGCGTCCCCGCCATCAGAAGTCCGTAGTCGGCGTAATACGAGTGCTGTGTCTGATAGATCGCTACGGACAGCGGCTGTTTCGACGCGGACTGCAGCACGATCTGCGGCCCGATGAAGTTGTTCCACATCGCCAGGAAGGTGATGATCAGGAACGCGCCGACCATCGGCCTGAGCATCGGCAACCCCAGTCCCAGGAAGATGGTCAGCTCGCCCGCGCCGTCGATCCGGGCCGCCTCGAGCATCGATCGGGGAACGCTCTGCATCGATGCTTGACGGAACAGAAAGACACCGAACGCCGGCGCAATCGCCGGAAGGATCACCCCCGCGTAGCTATCCAGCAGGCCGAGCTGGTACAGCCACTGGTAGCTCGGCGCGATCAGCAGCGGCGGGGGGATGATGAGCGCCGCGATGACCAGCCACTCCATCGCGCTGCGCCCGGAGAAGCGGTACACGGCGAGCGCGTACCCGGCGGCGGCGCAGATCAGTGTCGCCAGCAGGCTTGTGGTCGAAGCGAGGAACACAGAGTTCAGCAGCGCCCTCCCGATCCCGATGTTCTCGGAGAAGAGCCGCTGAAACTGAACGAGCGTGAGCTCGTCCCAAGCGACACCAAGCACGCCGTCACCCCGAGGGAGGAAGAGGCTGTCGAGGAAGCCGCGTTCGGTCTTGAAGGCCGACGCGATGAGATACAGCAGCGGCACGACCACGACCACCGAGACGATCGTGAGGAGCAGATAGATGGCACCCTGCACCAGCAGATTGGAACGACGCGGCCTCATACGCCGACCTCGCCACGGCTCAAGAGACGCTGCGAGACGCCGAACGCGCCGAGCATGATCGCCAGCAGCCAACCGATCGCCGTCGCGTAGCCCAGATCGCCTGCCTCGAACCCGTTCTTGAACAAATAGGTCACGAGCGTCAGGCCGCGGTCCTGCAGGCCCACGCCTTCCGTGAGCATGATGTACGGCAACTCGAACAGCTGGAAGCTGCCGATGATGGACAGCAGCACAACGAACATGGCGACCGGCTTGATGGAAGGGAGTGTGACATGCACGAACCGACCGACAGGCCCGGCGCCGTCGATCATCGCGGCTTCCTCCAGATCTCGGCTGATGTTCTGCAGTGCCGCGAGGAAGTAGATCATGTTGAAGCCGGCGTACATCCACAGCGCGGTGAGAATCAGCGTGGGCATCGCCAGCGTTTCGAGCCAGGGGATCGCCAGGACCTCCGCCGGTGAGGGCCCGATGCCGAATCGCTCGTAGATCGGCTCGACGATCCCGGCCAGCACGACATTGACGAGACCCCGTTGCTTCTGGAAGGCGACCGTCGCCAGCACCGCGACGAACACAAGACCGACGAGCTGCGGCGAGAAGAACAGCAGCCGAAACAGCCCGCGACCCCGCAGCCCACGCCGATTGAGGATCATCGCCAGCCCGAGCGCCACCGGGAGCTGGATGAACACAGAACCCGCGGTAAACGCCAGCGTGTTCCGCACAGCGGTCCAGAACCGTGGGTCGGACAGCGCGCCGCTGAACTTCTCGAGACCGACGGGGATCGTCGCTTGCGGCCCGAACGCGTGGCGCATCGATAACGGCACCGACTGCACCAGCGGGTAGAGCGTAAAGAGCACGAAGACGACCACGAACGGCCCGAGCAGCAGCCAGGGCGCAAGGCTCGGATTGGGTGACCGCCGCCTCACGGTGAGTCGCTCCCGAGCTTCGCGCGATGGAACGCGTTGCGATCGATCATCCTCGCCACTTCGGCGTGCGCCTCGCGCAGGTACCGCTCCGCCTGGGGACGGAGTGACGCCGAGTCGTACACGCCCGTGCGCTCGGCGTGCTCGCGCAATCTCGAGACCGCCGTCTGCATCGCGGCCCGCGCCTGCGTAAAGAACGGTGAGGCAGCACGGATCGGCACCTCATCCGCCAGCTCGATGTACATCCGTCCCTTGGCCTGTCCTCCGAAGAAGGGATCGGGCTCGTCGAACACCGGGTTCTGCCAGTGCTCGCGCACCGGTGTGATGATGTCACCGATCTCGTACAACTCGAGCGCGAGCTCCTCGCCGAGGTAGAGCCGCTTGGCGAACTCCCAGAGCTCGTCGTGGTTCTCGGCGTCGCGGGATAGGCCGATCATCGCGCCGCCCCAGACGCTCGTGCGTCGTCCACCCGGCTCCCACGCGGGCAGCGGCATCAGTCGGACCTTCCCCGCCAGCTGCGGCAGCTCACGGCGCCAGATGTTGCACATCCAGTCCGGCATGAGGTAGCAGACCGCGTACCCATCACGCTTGAGCGCGTTCCCCGTCGGGCTGAACTCCGGCACATCCACCGCAACCTGATCCGGGCCGACCATCCAGCTGACCATCTCGCTCACCACACGGACATTGACGGGCCGATCGATGGCGAGCGTGCCGTCCGGCAGGAACGCACCGCCGCCCGCCTGCAGCAGCATCGTCTCGATCATGTCCGAGTTCGTGTCCCACAGGCTCAGGATGTACCGGTCCGGACGGCCGTCACCATTCTCATCGGTCATGACCGGGCGGAGCGCCTCGAACAGTTGCTCCCAGGTCTCGACCCCATCAAGGCTGATGCCAGCCGCGTCAACGATATCCGCGCGATACCCCAGCATGACCGGGTGCACATCGTGGGGCAGACCAAAGATCCGGCCCTCGAAGGTCCACGGCGCAAACGACGGCGGGTTGATCCGATCGAGCAGCCCTTCCGATTCGATGCGATCGGTCAGGTCGAGGAAGCCGACCGCTTCGAGCGGACCGGCGAACGCAAGGCTCGCCGTCGAACGCTCCGCTTCGAGAAGCTCGGCGACCGGAACGCCGCCAAGAAACCCGCCGATCATCCGACGGTCCATCACCGGTCGGCTGATCTGATGGACCTCGACGCGGAACGCTCCGGGTTCCTTGTTCCAAGCACTTACGACAGGCTTGTAGATGTCGTAGTGGGGACGGGCGAAGGTCCACAGGGTCGCGTCGGCATCGGTGCGATCCGACGGCATGAGCAGCACGGCGACAGACGACAGGATCGACAGCCCAACGATCACCCACGCGCCCGGCGAGAGCGCCATCATCATCAATGGTCGTTCCAGCCGTGCCACGCGACTCGCTGCTCCGTGCGACGGGAAAGAATACGGGGCGAGAGCGGCAGCCCTCGCCCCGGATGGTATCACAGTTGTCGCCGCGCTCCTCGGCGGGCGAACGGGTGAGGGAGTTACGGCGTGCAGGTCGGACCAGCGGCACCGAGGTTGTAGGCGTTCACCCACGCGGTGAAGTCGCCCGGCTCGACGGCCTGGTTCTGGTTGCTGTCCGCCAGCAGATCACCGGCGTTGAACGCGGCCACCCACGCGGTGAAGTCGCCCGGCTCCACCAGACCGTTCTGGTTGACATCGGCGCACAGCCTCGCGGTGCCGCCCTGCTCGAGCGAGGCGTCGTCCCAGCGGACGAGGCCCGCGGGCTCGTCGCCCGCACCGATAGAGCCGTCGCCGTTGAGGTCCGCCGAGGGCCCCGCCTGGCTGTAGACCAGGACGATCTCCGCGGTTGCGGTGTTCGCCGGCGCCGTCGCCGTGGAGCTGACGGGCGCCCACACGCCAACGGGCGTGGTGGAATCGGCCGCGGTCACCGGGTTGTCTGACAGCACATTGCCGCCCGCATCGCGGAAGACCAGCGAGAGCACCGCAACATTGCCCGTGCCGATCGGGTCGCCAGGATCGTTGTAGACCTGCGCCGAAGCCGTCCACGACTCACCGGCCGACGCCGGCAGGGCCTGGAAGATGCCCGAGTCGTTCCCCATCGGGTCGCCGTTGAACTGGCCGAACATCAGCACCGACTGCGCGCCCTCCGCTGCAGGCGGGCTCGTAAAGTCCTCGGCGGTGAAGATGTTGGGGATCGAGTTGCCGAAATCGAACCAGCCTTCGACGGCCCGTCCGAAGACAATCTCCTCGAAGCCGCCGTTGTAGAACGGGATCTCGTTGCCCGAGCTCGAGAGGAAGAGCTCGGCGTCATCGAAGTGCAGGGCTCCGGCGGCCGTGATGATCTCCTGCTGGAAGCCGACATTGATCTGGACATCGACCGCGCCGAGCGGCGCAACCCCGCTGATAAACACCCGGCCAAAGGCGTCGGTGGAGACTGCGCCCGGCAGGATGTCCACCGCGGCATCCACCAGATTCGTGCCGCTGGCGTCGCGGTAGACGATCGCGCAGAAACCACGGTTGCCGGCCTGCAGGATGTCGGAGGAGACCTGGCCGACCTGGATCGCTGCTTCCCACTCATCGCCCGGGTTCACGACGCCGGTCAGCGTCTGGAACACACCCTTGGTGTTGAACGGGATAAAGAAGTCCCCGAACATCTTGACGGCACCAAAGCCGTTGACGAGCTCGGTGGAGACCTGCAGGTTCGCGGGGTTGCCGTACTGGTCCCAGTTCGCGAAGGTCGTCGACGCGCCGGGCGTCTCGAAGTTGGCATTGAGCAGCTGGCCCTGGGCGCTCATCGCGGCGCCGGCGGCCATCACGGTCAGAGCGGTACGCATCTTCATCTCATCATCTCCGGGTTCGGCGTGGCCCATCAAGGAGCCACACGGTGTGGATCACGCATGCACGGAAAGGGCCGAGCCCGCAAGCAAGGCGGGCCCGGACCGGCTCAGGAGTCCGCTCTCAGCGGCGCCGGCGAGCGGCCGCCAGACCGCCGAGGCCCAGCAGCGCCGCGGAAGCGGGTGCCGGGATCACCAGGTTGATGTTGTCGTAGAACACGCCCGATGAATCAAAGTTCGACGCGGTGTTGAGGAAGCCGATCTGGAAGATCGTTCCGACCTGCGCCGGCTGGATCGTCGTGCTCAGCGAGTAGGTCGACCAGGTGTTCGGGATGCTCGTCGTGTCCTGCGTCTCGAACGCGGTCAGGGCGAAGCCGTTGTTCTGGTCGAGGATCTTGATGAACGCCGCGGCGGTCGTCGCCCCGCCCAGGTCGCCGAGCTTCGCATCGAAGGTGAAGGTCACGGTCGAGCCGACATCACCGGCGCCGATGATGTACTCACGGAAGACATTGGCCTCGATGCGGTTGCCGATGTTGTGATCGGCGTTGTTGTAATCGTTGAAGACGCTGAGCTGCTGCGCGCCCTGATCCACGCCACCCTCGCCCGTGGCGATGGCCGAGAAGCGGAACCCGCCGCCGTCCAGGTTGCCGTTCGGGGCCGGGAAGGCGAAGTAGTTGTACAGGAAATTCGTACCGGACGGATCGAACACATTGGCACCGACGAGCCAACCGTCGTTGGCCAGCGCGGCGGCGTCACCGGCGTTGAGCCCTTCGAAATCCTGGGAGTAGTTCGCGAGCTGGGCGTTCGCCCCGCCCGCCGCGGCGACGATCGCTGCGATCATGATCTTCTTCATCTCTGTCTCCTGTCTCTCCGGGGGCGGCAGCCCCCTTTCCCATGGGCACCGGCCACGAGCCGGCAAATCGTTCGGGCGGGCGTCAACCCGCCGCGTCACGCGCGAACCACCTGCTCCCCGTTCGGAGCCAGTCGGATCGGCGAGACCGGAGCCGGCCCCGTCGACTGATTGAAGCTGATCGAAGTCGGGCGATGCACGCGCATCGGCGACGACTCCACCCCCTCGAGCACCCGCGTCAGCCAGCGCGCGGCCTCGTACCCCAGCTGATCCGCCTGCTGGCACACAGCCGTGTAGCGAGGGAAGGTGCGATAGCGTGTGTCCGAATCATCGAAACCAACCACCGACAGATCGCGAGGCACGGCGATCCCAAGCTCCAGACAGCGGTGCAACAGCCCAACCGTCGTCAGCGGGTTCGTGCAGTAGATCGCCGTGGGCGGATCCGGCAGCTGAAGCAGCCGGGCCAGTGCCCGCCCGCCGCCTTCCATGCTCGCGGGCTGCGCGACAACCAGCGACTCGTCCGCCGGCATCCCGTACGCCTTGAGCGCCCGCTGGTACCCCTCGATGCGGTCCATGTGATCGCTGTCGAGCACTGTGTGCACGACCAGACCGATCCGCTGGTGCCCCTGATGGATCAGGTGCTCGATCGCCCGCTTGCTGTCCAGCAGCGAGTCGCTGCAGATGAAGTTCACCGCGGGGTCATCGCTCCGGTCGGCAACCACGACACACGGGAATCCTTCGGCGGCGATCTCCTCCGCGGTGGAAGGGGCCTGCTGCACGGTTCGCAGGATGACACCCCGCACGGACTTCCGACGGAAGAAACGCGTGAAGTTCTCTCCCTCGATCCGGTCGCGGTCGATCTCGATCAAGGAGAGGTCGTACCGGTGCTCGGCCAGGCCACGCATGATCCCCGCCATCAGCGCGCTCTCGAACGAGCCGAAGTCCGGCATGACCGGGTGCGATGGATACACGAGACCGATCGAACTCGAGTGCCGCTGTCCGACCCGGGGCATGTACCCGGTTTCGTCTGCCAGCTCGAGCACGCGAGCCCGAGTCTCCGGCGCGACCGAGGGATGGTCGTTGAGCGCGCGGGACACGGTGGCCGTCGAGACGCCGAGTCGGCTGGCCAGTTCGCGGACCGAGACGCTGGTCGAGCGTGTCCTGGGTCTCGGGTTCGCTGGCTTCGAGCTCATGATCCGGTCTCGCTCAGGGGTGTCCCGACCGTCAGTTTCCGATCTCGCGGTTTTCCACCGAACGATCGTCCGGCGTCCAGAGCGCCTCGTAGGTGCTGCGCTCCTCGTCGCGGTCCACCAGGTTGTCGTAGGCAACGCCGCGGGCGCTGCCGTCAGCGAAGGCAAACTGCGCTGTGCCCTCGAGCTTCTGGAACTGGCTGTTGCGACCCGGGTGACGGTAGTAGGGGATGTACGACCGGACGGAGTCGGGCGTGCCGTCGAGCTCGGCCGACCCCTCGGTGCCCCAGTTGCCGAAGAGATCGGGGATCGTCGTCGACTCGAATCCGAACCGCTGGCCGGGCAACAACGAGGAGCCGATCGTCTCCTGCGTGTATGCCAGCTGATCTTCACCCTTGATGAAGTTTCCCCACGCCCCGCCCGTGAGGATGACATCCGACGAGTAGTTGACATCGACCTTGAAGGGCCGGCCGAAGTCCGCGTTCGCCGCGCCGGGAACCTGCCCTGGGCGGTCCGTGGCCACGCCGCCGCCGGGCCCGAATGAACCCGTTCGCCGGACATTGACATAGGCGGACGCCCAGTAGTTCATCGCGTACGACCGGCCGCCCTGCGGATGACTCGGGCAGAGCGCCACACCGCCGGCAACATTCGGCGGCTCACCGACAATGTTGTCGAGGTCGGTGAAGGGGATGTCGCCGAAGTCCGACGACGGGATGATCTGCCCGATCACATCCAGATCGAACCACCGGCGTCCGATCCGGGCGGCGTTGTCGGGAATGTCCTGCACGAAGTGGTTCGGCGGGAAGAGTCCCTTGTTCTCGTCGGCGTAGATGATGAGCGCCTGGGCCAGCTGGCGCTGATTGGTCAAACACAGCGTGTTGCGAGCCGTCTGCCGAGCCCGCCCAAGAGCGGGAAGCAGGATGCCGATCAGCAGCGCGATGATCGCGATGACCACCAGCAGCTCGATCAGCGTAAATCCACTCCGGCGGCCGGATCCGGCGGGTCGTCCTGTCATGCTCATCGTCAGTCGTCTCCAACTCTGCCGGGCCGGGAGACTCACGAGCCCGTGTAACTGTTGTGATACTGATGGAACGCGTCTCGCCTGTCAAGAGACATCCAAGAGATTGAGCACAAATGTCTTCCGGTGTATACATCCGTACATTGCCCTGCCACCTTCATCGGCTCGTGCTGCATCTGTCTGGACGGGCATTCTGATCGGATTTTAATAGGATTATTCTTCGGCGAACGCTTGCAAGCCGTTCGTTGCAACTGTTACGATGCAAATCGGCCCCCCTCGATGGAGACGGTGGATGATGACCTCACTGACACGGCGGCGCTCTCTGATCGCCGCGACTCTTGCGCACGCCACGCTCGCGGCTTGCGGTCACGCGCAGGGCGATTGGTCGCTCATCTGGGCGGACGAGTTCGATGGCACAGCCCTCGATCCGGCGAAGTGGGAGTATCAGCTGGGCGATGGCTCCGCCTTCGGTATCCCCGGATGGGGGAACAACGAGTTGCAGTACTATCGCGATGTTCCGGCCAATGCGTCGGTGAGCAGCGGCTCGCTGAAGATCACGGCTCGGGCTGAGTCATTCGGCGGCAAGTCGTACACCTCCGCCCGAATCCGAACCGCAAACCGCTTTGAGTTCACCTACGGGCGGATCGAGGGACGCATCCGTCTGCCGAGCACGACGGGCATCTGGCCGGCCTTTTGGATGCTCCCCACGGCATCGCCCTACGGCGGATGGGCCGCCGGCGGCGAGATCGACATCATGGAATCGGTCAACTTCGCGGATCGGATCTACGGGACCATCCACTACGGCGGGCCGTTCCCCGCCAATGTCAAGGCCGGGGGCCAGTACGCGCCGGGGACGGACTTTTCGCAAGGGTTCCATGTCTACACCGTGGAGTGGGACCCCAACCAGATGCGCTGGTATGTCGATGGCATCCTGTACAAGACCATCGACAGGGAGGTCTGGTACAGCACCGCGGCGCAGACCAACCCCCGGGCGCCGTTTGACCAGGACTTCCATCTGCTGCTCAATGTTGCTGTCGGAGGGAATTTCCCGGGCAACCCCAACGGGTCCTCGCAGTTCCCGCAGACCATGGAGGTGGACTGGGTGCGGGTGTATCAGCGAGAGCGGCAGCCCTTCGGCGGCACGCTCGCGACGATCCCGGGCACCGTGGAGGCGGAGAACTTCGACGAGGGCTATCCGGGCCAGGTGTATGTCGATGCCGATGCGTTCAACATCGGCGGCGTGTACCGACCCGAAGAGGATGTCGACATCGAGGCCACGGCGGGCGGAGGCTTCAATGTCGGATGGATCGACTTTGCCGAGTCCATGCAGTACACCGTCGATGTGCGCCAGGCGGGCGAGTACACGATCACTGCCCGCGTTGCGTCCGCCTCAACAGGCGGCTCGTTTGTGCTGAACCTTGACGGCGTGCCAGTTGGCCCGGCCTTCCTCGTTCCCGCGACTGGCGGATTCCAAACCTGGACGGAGATCTCCCGGACCGCCACCCTCGCTCCGGGCCTCCAGGTGCTCGAATTCCAGAACATCAGCCTTCCGAGCGCCGAGTTCAACCTCGATCGCATCACTTTCACGCGCAACGGCGGCGACTGTCCGGGCGATGTGAACGGCGACGGCGTGCTCGATCCAAGCGACTTCACCGCCTGGGTCGTCGCGTACAACGCAGGGGATGCCGCGGCCGATCAGAACGGCGACGGCGAGGTCAGCCCGGCGGATTTCACCGCTTGGGTCCAGAACTACAACGCCGACTGCGGCTGATTCCATGCCGGCCCCGGCCTCGGATACCATGCAGCCATGTCGGGACGCGTCGGTTCGGTCATCCTGCTTGACGGCGACCTGCCGGGACTCGTCGCGCTCGCCTCGGTGTCGGAATCGACCCTGGGCGAGGACCGAGACCGGTCGCCGGTCATCTGGCCGATGGCGTTGGCTGATGGCGCCGTCCAGCAGCGATGCCTCGAACGCCAGGCGGCGTTGTACGGCGCGATCATCGAGCGTGTCCCCTCCCGCCGGGAACACGAGGCCGATGTCCTTCTCGACGCCGCCCGATGGGCGAGTGAGCACGGTGCGCGGCAAGTCATCGTGCCGTGGCACGCGGGCGTTCCCGGTGCGTGTGAGTCCGTCGACACGAACCGGGCCGCGGAGATCGTGGAACGCGTGCTGCTTGTCGAACGCCTCGTTGCTCTGGAGACATCGATGGCCCCGACGATCGACGCTCCATACGCGGATCTGACCGATCGTCAGATCGGCGACCTGGTTCTGGACATGGGGCTGCCTCTCCCGCTCGTGTGGTGGGCGGCGTCACCCAGCGCTGAAGGTGCAGCATCGGCCAGAGAACGCTGGTCGTCCGCACTCGATCTCCGCTCACTTGTCGAGGGTGAAGATGCCGACGCACCGACGATCCGGCGTGTCCCTTCGCCCCGTCGGTTCTGATCGATCAGCGATCGCGCTCGATACGCTGATCATCAGGCGACCAGAGCACACGGTAGCTGCTTCGTGAGTCGGCTTCGTTGACCAGATCCGCGTGGTCGAATCCGCGCGCGCTGCCGTCGGCGAACGCAAACTGCCCGCTGCCCTCCAGTGCCTGCAGCCGAGTTGTCCGCTTCGGATGGCGGTAGTAGGGGATGTACGAACGGATCGCGTTGGGCAGCGTGTCGAGTTCGGGCGAGTCCCCCTGCAGCCATCCCCCGAAGCCCTGCGAGATCAGATCCGGCATGACCTGCTCATCGTCGCGGAGCCCGAACCGCTGGCCGGGCAGCCTCTGGAACCCGATGGTCTCAGAGGTGAAGCCCCGCCGACCCTCCTCGTCCTCTTTGATGAAGTTGGCGTACGCCCCTCCGACGAGCATCATGTCTGACGAGAAGTCGACATCCGCTCGGAACCACCGGCCGAGTTCCTCGTTGCCCTGGATCCGGTTGCCCGGCCGGAGCGGCCGATTCGACGCGGACGCGAAGTCCAGGATGACATACGCGGACGCCCAGTAGTTCATCGCGTATGACCGACCGGCCTCGGGATGGTTCGGGCAGGTCATCACGCCACCGCCGATGGTCTCTCGGCTCCCGTCGGTCGGCGCGAACCCGAGGTCAGCGTCGTCCTGTGATGGGATGTAGTCGCCGAGCACCTCGGCGTCGAACCAGCGCCGCCCGCGTTTGCCGTCGTCCGGATCGGGGCTGTTGACCGTGAGGTTGGGCGGGAAGAAGCTGTCAAAATCGGTCGAGTAGGTTGCCATCGCCGTGCCGAGTTGGCGGAGATTCGTCAAACAGATCGTGCCGCGGGCGGCATCGCGGGCACGCCCAAGCGCCGGGAGGAGGATCCCGATGAGCAGCGCGATGATCGAGATCACGACGAGCAGTTCAATGAGCGTGAAGCCGGCGTGGGTCGTTCTGCGCATCGGTGTCCTCCGTCAGGCCGTTGGCGAGATATGGGGTGCCGCTCATTGAGTATAGCAAAAATGCAATAGCATGCAGGCTGTCGCACGGTATTCTTGTTCGGCTTCTTATTGGATCTGCGTACCGCTGCGCGCAGAGCCCGGCCGGCCGTGTCAGCGAGCCCCGAGACCTCCGGGTAGGGGATCGCCATCGCGGGGATAGACTCGGCCCATGAAGGAATTTGCGACTTCCCGCGGCGGAGCCGTCCATCGTTGGTCCCGCACGCTGATCCCGACGCTCCGAGACGCTCCGGCGGAGGCCAGCACGCCGAGTCACCGCCTGCTGCTTCGCGCCGGGTACATTCGTCAGGTGGCGGCGGGCGTGTATGACTACCTGCCGTTGGGCTTCAGGGTCTTGCAGAAGATCTCCCAGATTGTCCGGGAGGAGATGGACGCCGCCGGGGCCGCCGAACTGCTGCTCCCCGCGCTGGTCCCGATCGAGCTGTACGCGGGCACCAAGCGAGACGAGGCCTACGGCGATCTGCTGTTCAAGCTCTCGGATCGGCATGAGCGACTCACGGCTCTCGGCCCGACGCACGAAGAGACCGTCACCGAACTCCTCAAGGGCTCGATCAGCAGCTACAAGCAGCTGCCGGTGACCGTGTATCAGATCCAGACCAAGTTCCGCGACGAGTTCCGCCCCCGCGCCGGGCTGCTTCGCGGGCGCGAGTTCACCATGAAGGACGCGTACTCGTTCCACACCAGCGTGGATGGAGCCGGGGGGCTGAACGAGACCTACGACCGGCTCTACCAGGCGTATGTCCGCATCTTCGAGCGCTGCGGGCTCGACTTCACCGTGGTCGAAGCCGAGGCGGGCCCCATCGGCGGCTCGGCTTCGCACGAGTTTATGGTCAACGCCGAGACCGGGGAGGACACCATCCTGGTCTGCCCCGTTTCGGGCTACGCGGCGAATGTCGAGAAGTGCGAGATCGGCCCGCGGAGTTGGTCGTTCGATGCATCGTCGGCAAACGAGCTCGATCGGCGGCACACCCCGGGGATGCCGGGCATCGACGCCGTCGCTTCGCATTTAGGTCTGACGCCGAGTGCCATGCTCAAATCCATCGTGTTCCGGACGACCGATGGCGGTCAGCCGACCTGGGTCATCGCTGTGGTCAGGGGTGATCAGGAGGTCAACGAGGGCAAGGTGCGCGACGCGCTCGGAAGAAGCCTGGCCCTTGCCGACGAAAAGTCGGCGAAACAGGCGGGGTTCGCGATCGGGTATGTGAGCCCGCGAGCGGCTGCGCGTATCGCCGATACCGTCGTCGTCATCGATCACGATGCCACCGCTGGCGTCTGGGCCACGGGGGCTGACGAACGGGACTATCACGAGACCGGGTTCGTGTGGTCGCGCGACCTGGGGCTTCCGCTGCCGAGGGATGCTGGGGGCGATGGTCCCGTCCGCGTGGCGGAGATCCGCAACGCCGAGGCGGGCGATCCCTCGCCGCGGAACCCCTCGTCCCGGCTCGAGGCCCGACGCGGGATCGAGGTCGGCCACATCTTCAAGCTCGGCACGATCTACTCGAAAGCCTTCGACTTCACCGTGCTCGATGAGTCGCAGAAGAAGGCCGATGTCATCATGGGGTGCTACGGGATCGGTGTCAGCCGTGTGATTGCCGCTGCAATCGAGCAGTCGCACGATGAGGGTGGGATCATCTGGCCATGGCCGATCGCGCCGTACCACGCCATCGTGACGGTGATGGACCCGAAGAAGGACCGGCATCGGGACGCGACGGACCGTCTCGCCTCGGCACTCAGCGCAGCCGGGATCGATGTGCTCGTGGACGATCGCGCCGAGCGCCCCGGTGTTAAGTTCAAGGACGCCGACCTGATCGGCGTGCCGCTACGGTTCACGATCGGTGACAAGGCGCTCGACGAGGGTGCCGTGGAGTTCAAGCACCGTCGGGACGCCGGCAGGGGCGAACTCGTGCCCGAGGATCAGGCCACACAGCGTGCCGTGGCGGTGCTCGGCTGAGCGTCAGCCACCGCCCGCGTCGATGAAGTGCCGGAGAAAGGCGTCGATGTCCCCGGGGCTGAGCGCGCCGTTTCCGTCGGCGTCAGCAGGACCGAGCGGGCTCGGCAGCACGCCCACGACGGTTTCCGGTGAGACGGCCTCCTGCGCGCCGAGCGACACACGAACGGCGTAGATCCCCGCGTCGGCGACGGTCGCTGGAGCGAGATGCAGCACCGGCGTCTGGGCGCCCGTGATGCGGCCGTTGTCCGCTACCGGCTGCCCGTCTCGGAACCACTGGAGTTGGACGCCGTCGCCGTTGCCGGGAAGATCGAGCGCGATGGCGAGCGGTTCGCCGGCTCTGACCAGCGGTGCCTCTGGCGCGTCGATCTGCAGCGTGCCTTCCAGCAGCGAGAGCATCGTCGCCGCGGCGTCGGTCTGACCGGCGCTGAGTGAGTTCGACACAGCATCCAGAATCGACGCCGGTGCAATCACGCCACGACGAGCCTCGAGCAGCCGTGCCGGCAGACGCAGGTCACCCGCGTCGAACGGGAAGCTCGGCCCGATCTCTTCACGCCGCTCGGTCTGGATGACCTCGAGGAAGGTGTAGCCGAACTCAAAGGTCGGCTCGATCATCGTGCCCTCGCCGTAGTCGTTCCATGTGACGAGCTGCACGATGTCCCACGGCCCATCGATGCCGACCTCGAGCCCCTCACGCAGCGTCGCGCCATTTCGATGATCGAGAAACGGGAACCGCCCCCCGGGCTCGTAGATGTCCTTGAAGCCCGCCACGGCTGACGGGATAACACGGTCCGGATCGGTCGACGGTGTGTTGTGTGTATCGATGAGACGCTGCTTGATGACCGCCTCGCTCGGGTTGCCCTCGTAGACCGGGAACGGCACCCATGTAAACGCGCCGTCGGCGCCGGCCGTTGTCCAGAGGTTCGGCAACGCGTAGAACCACGGACGCAGCGGGAGCACGGAGAACCCGGTGTTCCAGTCCGCCGCGTTCTGCACGAAGATCGGCCCGAAGTTCAGGAGCAGGGGCCTCCCGTCCTTCCGCGTGTAGTGCGGCCGATTGAACCACGACGCCTGCATCCAGGCGAACTCTCCGAGGAGATACGCGCCCACAGCGGACGGATCGAGCGTACCCAGATTGACCTGCGATTCGATCGAGCGGTCCTCGTAGACCACCGCGAACTCCAGCCCGAACTGCTCGGTGGCGGCAAAGAGTGCCTCGGTCGCGTCGTGGATCAGCGGGTAGTCAAAGGTGTCCGAGAGGCCGTACCAATCCACCAGCACGCCGTCGATGCCCGCGAGTTTCATCTGGAGCAGGTGACACTCGAGCACGGCCGGGTCCTTGGAGTCGTAGGGACCGATCAGCGGATCGTAATGCGAGTAGATCGCTGGCCGGCCGTCGGCAGCGAGCGTGTCGGGGTTGAACTCGTTGTTGGGCCCGGTCCAATGGATACCCCAGAACCCTGTCACATCGGGTGTCTGGTACCAGGGCATGTAATGCATAAGGAGCTTCGTCGGCTCGGGCTGTGCGGCGGCGACCCCCGCGTGCAGCAGCGATGAGCCTATCGACAGCAGAACGGCTGCGCGTTGAGATCCCTGAGAGAATCGGCTCATTCTGGAGGCTCCCGTCTCATCCGCCGGCCGCGTCGTACGCCCGCAAGAACGCGATGACATCTTCGTAGGACAACTCGCCGTCGCCGTCGAAGTCGGCGGCCGCGGCCACATCGGTTCGCACCGCTCCGACGACCGCTTCCGACGCCACCGAATCGACGCCGTTCGAGACCGCTACGCGATACAGCCCGACATCGGCCAGCCCGGCCTCGGCAATGGTCAGCTGCGCCGCCTGCGATCCGGAAACCCTGTCCCCGTCGATGAGCGGGACGCCGTCGCGTTCCCATTGGATCAACGAGTTCGGCGAGACAACCGCGTCGAACACCAGCGAACCGCCGGCGTCCACGATGATGGCCGACGGCCCCTGGACGATCTCCAGCACCTCGCCCACCGAAAACTCGATGGCGTTGATGTACGCGAAGGATCCCTGGACCGCAACGGCGTCGAGCACGATCACGCCGGCGGGAGTCGGTGTGATGCCCGTGACCACCGCGACCTCGGTCTCGTTGTTGCTGGTCAGCAGCGACGCGACCGGCGAGCCGTTCCCGCCCGTGACGGTGTATTGCGTTTCCCGGGTGTCCGCGGCGTTGCGGCTCGCAAAGACCCGCAGGGTGTACACGAGACTCTGGTCGAGATTCGAGAACTCGAACCGCAGATTCTCTGGTGTGCCAGCGCCGTCGTCGAAGCGGAAGACGAAGTCTTGTGTGGCCATGCTCACGGCGAGATTGCCGAGCACAGCCGGATCAGGAGAGCCGGGTCCCTCTCCGGTCGCCGGTCCTTGACCCACCGGCGTGGTGGCGCCGAAACCGATCCCGACGGCGGTCGCGCCCCCGCTCGTGGCACCGGTCGTATCCGCAAGCCGGAAGAACTGGCCCGGCGAGAAGTTGTTCCATGTGTTGCCGCGCACATCCGGTGAGGCGGTCGCGCCGCTCAACGGCCCCATGTCGATCAGGAACGATTGCGCGTGAACAGCAGAACCCCCCGAAGCCGATGCGGCGAGGAGCGCCATGAGGCGTGGAACGATCGAGGATCCAGGCCGCGATCGGGCGGTGTTGCGAGGCATGTGACGGCTCCCTCCCCCAGGCGTCCGCGATCTACGGCACCTGCGTCTCCAGCAAATCGATCAGATCCGATGAGTTCACCAGCCCATCGCCGTTGAAGTCCGCGGAGCCCGTGCCGGCGGACCGCACCCCGACGATCGCTGGGGCCGTCTCGACCGTTTCGCCGGCGGCGGAGGCCACCAGACGATACTCGCCCGCATCGAATCGTCCGACGCCCGCGATGTGGAGGTGATCGGTGGTGGCACCGGACACACGCCCGTCATCCTCGAGCGGTTCACCGTCCCGAGTCCACTGCAACAGAATCTCCGTGCTGCTGCCCTCGACATCGGCGTTGAGGGTCAGTGTACCGCCGGCGTCGACCAGGGCATGCGTCGGTCCGCGGCGGATGCTCACCGGAACAACCCGCAGTTCCATCGCGTTGAGGTAGGCGAAGCGTCCGCGAACGACGGTCAGATCAACAAACACATCGCCGAACGCAGTGGGGCGGATCCCGCCGACGGTCGCGACGATCGAATCGTTCCCATCGCGCCCGCCTGTTCCGACGCCGGGTCCCGAAGTCACCAGCGTGGTGCTCGACATGGTCGCGCCGGTCACGAGAAACTCTGTCTCCCGGATTTCCTCGCCGGTGCTGCGCGAGCCGAAGAACCTGAGCTCGTACACGGATGACGGATCGAGGCCTTCGAGGCGGAAGCTCCCGGGCACATCGTCGTCGCCGCCGCCGACGCGATCGTCAGCCCCGCTGAAGAAATAATCCTGCGTGGCCGAGGCGACGCCGAGCGACCCGAGCGCGGCCTGGTCGGGATCGGTCAGCCCCCCGTTGACCAGTCCGTTGGAGCCGAACCCACCGGTAATCGTGAGGCGGACGCCGGTGGGCTGGCCGCTGGTCGTGACCAACGAAGCGAGGTGCTCGCCGGCGTTGATCGCGACGCCGCCTTCGGCCGGGTGCCAGTTGTTCCAGTGCAGCCCTGACGCGTCGGGGCTCGGCGTCGGAGCGCCGTCCTCGGGGTTGCTCGGCCCGAAATCGAACAGCAACCGCGCCCCGGGGCCGGGGGTGAGCGGGTTCGCTGAGAACACGCGGTTCGGAGGAACGATGCCGACCAGCTCGGGACGGATGATCGATGTCCAGAGCTCGTATCCGGCACGGTTCAGGTGCACAGGGTCGACATAGAGCGAGGTGAACGCCGGGTCGTTCGGCGGGTTGAGTGCGTAGAACGCCGATGGCAGATCGATGTACCAGAGAAGCGGATCGGCATCGGCTGCCGCCTGGATCAGCGCGTTGGCCTCGTCACGCGCAGCGGTCGTCCCGGTGTTCGCGGGCGTCGGTGTGACACCCAGATAGACGATTCGCGTCGTCGGCAGAGCAGCCTGCACGAGCGTCACGAATGACTGGAAGTCTGCGAACACCTCGGCCGCGGGTTCGCCCGTCGACAGATCGTTTGTCCCCGACCAGACCACGATGGCGCTGGGGGCGTACGGCACAACCAGCTCGGGTGTGTAGAACACCAAATCTTCGAGCTGCGATCCCCCGAAGCCACGCTGGATGACGCGGTAGTCGGTGAAGTCCGAGGCAAGCTGCTCCCACCGACGGATGCTGGAACTGCCGACGAACAGGACGCCACCGGGCTCAATCGGGTCGAGTTGATCCTGGGCAAGCCAGCGGTCGATATCCGAGCGGTACGGTTGCCCCTCGGCCGACCAGACCACGCACGCGACCGACGCAGCGAGACCGACCCGGGCCGCGCCTCCGCCCGGGAACCGCTTCGTGGCTCGCGCTCGCCGCTGCAGTTCGGGTCGCCGGGAGTCGATCATACTTGAAGAGTATAGACAAAATGCTATGCTAGTGCAAGCCGATCGCGACGGAGCGAGCGGTCCCAGCCCGATCGACCTCGGAGCAGCCCATGCCCAAGGCCGGCGTCTACACGAAAGCCAAGGACATCATCCGGCAGCGGGTCCTGTCCGGCGAGTTCCTCGATGGGCGCGTCCCCGGAGAACGATCGCTGGCGGAAGAGACCGGCGTCAGCTACATGACCGTTCGCAAGGCGGTCCGAGAGCTCGTCGAGGATCGGGTGCTGACCCGTCGTCCCGGCGGATCGCTTCAGGTTCATCCGGACTTTCTATCGAGTCAGGCCGAGGCGCATCTGGTGCTGCTCGCCCCGAGCTACCCCTCGCCACACCTGGCCGTCTGCCGATCGGCGATCGTCGAGGCTGCCCATCGCCGGCGCATCGCCGTGCGCACCTTTGAGTACCGCTCCTGGTACGACTCGGTGGTGCATGATGCGTCTACCGCGGCGGATGGGCTCATCGTCGTCCCCAGCACGGAACCGCTGCCGGACCATCTCGTGGAGCGCTTCCGGAGCGAAGACCGCCGCGTGCTCTTCTTCGATGCGGACCTGAGCCACGCTGGCTTGCTGTCGGTTTCGTTGTTCCCAGAAGATCACATCAAGGCGGTGCTCGACCACCTCTGGGACCTCGGCCATCGTGAGATCAACTGTCTGAACACGCAGGGGCACCACGAGGAGATCGCTCGTCGCGTGCGCTGCTGGTCGGACTGGCTCGCGTCGAGAGGAGCCGGTGGGCAGTTCTGGAATCACCCGGTGCCGCCTTTCGAAGACGCGATGCAGGGCGGTCACCGGGCCATGTCTGAGCTGCTCGATGCCGACATCGCTCCGGGAGCGGTCATCTGCACGACCTATCCCTCGGCGGTGGGGGCGATCCGGGCGTGCTGGGACCGCGGTCTCGAGATCGGCACGGATGATCTGGCGATCGCCGCGATGAACCTGGAATCCCCGGGCCGATTCGGCACACCGGCGATAACCGGGCTGGAGTTCCCCTTGCTGGACGATCTGTTGGCAGAGCCGTTCGACTGGTTCTGCGGCCGAACGGAGCTCATCCGTCGGGGGGGCATCGCTCCCGGAACGCCAAGGCTGTTCATCGGGGAGACAACAGCAGGCCGAGCGATCGATCGGACATGACTGCCGGTTGACTTGCCGAGACAGGCGCCCTCGGCCAGCGATGCAAAACGCCCCCCAACCGCACAGACGGTGGGGGGCGAGCGTGGTGGATACGGCCTCGTTCGTCGCCGACGGGATGGGCGTCAGGGCGTGCAGGTCGGACCGGCGGGGCCGAGGTTGTACGCCGCCACCCACGCGGTGAAGTCACCAGGCTCGTTGCTGCCGTTCTGGTTGGCATCCGCCCGAAGATCGCCGCTGTTGAACGCCGCGACCCAGGCGGTGAAGTCCCCGGGATCCGTGACGCCGTTCTCGTTGACATCGGCGCAGAGCCGTACCGGTCCACCGGTGTCAACAGAGAGCTCGATGATGTTGAAGAAGACGAATGTACCCTGAATGGCGTTGCCCTCGACGAGAATGGTCCCGTCGACGGTGGGGGTGACGCCCGGGAACTCGGCGACCTCGTTGTCGTTGGCGAAGGACATGCCGTCCGACCCGATGTTGGGACCGCTGGTGACAAGCGAGGCGGTCTGGGAGCCGTTGCCGCCGGTCACGGTGTACTCGGATTCCTGCGTGATATCGAGGATCCGGCTGCCGAAGACACGGATGGTGTAGGTAAGCGACTGATCAAGGTTGGAGAACTCGTAGCCGAGTGTCTCGGGATCGCCGATGGTGTCATCGAAGCGGAAGTGAAAGTCCTCCGTCGCCGAAGCGATCGCCAGCTCACCGAGGAAGAAGGGGTCGGGGTTGGGCAGCCCCTCACCGGTGGGCAAGCTCTCGCCGATCGGCGTCGTCCCGCCAAATCCAATACCGTCGACAGTGGCCGCTGCGCTGAGCCCGCCGGAGGTGTCCACGAGACGGATGAATGTGCCGCGGACATAGTTGTTCCATGCATTGCCATTGGTGTCGGGTGACACGGTCTGGTTCTGCGGCGAGGTCAGATCGATCCGGAAGGACTGCCCCTGCGACACCGGCGCGGTGAGCAGCAGAGCGAGCGGGCACAGAATCCGGCCACGAGGCGTGCTGAGCATGATGATCTCTCCTGGGGTGGGTGTGGGGACGCGCGGCGAACTCCCGGAGCCCCTCGGCACGCCTGTGCGCGACCGTCCGAGGGAATCCGGCAGACCAGGCTTGCATGCTACAGCAAAAATGCTATAGCATGCAACGGCCGATTCGCCGGATCGTCAGAATTCACCGTTCTCAGGGGGCTCGGATGCTCGAAGGACTCCATTTCCTCTCCACGCGGGCACTCGCTTGGACGATCGTCTCGGCCCTCCTCGCGGCCCCGGGGGCGGCGTCCGAGCCGGTGGGGGAGCTCCTGACCCCCTTCGCTGCTCGCTTCCACGCCAGCGATCAAGCCCGGGCCGATCAGCAGCCATCATTCAGTCTGGTCCGTCCGTTCGAGGCAATCGGTCCGGCGGACGGCTTCGATATCGAGGTGCGGTTCACAACCGACGCCGGCCGATTCATCGCCGAGATCGAGACAGACCCGGGCACGAGCCTGTACGGCACGGGCCAGGCGGCCGGTCCGCTTCTGCGGAACGGTCGCCGCACCGAGCAATGGAACACCGACGCGTACAACTACCAGGACGAATCGCCGCTCTACACCTCACACCCGTGGGTGCTCGCCGTGCGCGCCGACGGATCAAGTTTCGGCGTGCTGGCGGATACCACATACCGATCGTTCATCGACCTTACGGACGGCATCCGTTTTGAGTCAGAGGGGCCGGCGCATCCGGTGATCGTGATCAAGGGAGCGACGCCGCAGGATGTTGTCCGCGGGCTGGCAACGCTGACCGGAACGATCGAGATGCCACCGAAGTGGGCCATCGGTTACCACCAGTGCCGGTACAGCTACTACCCGGACGAGCAGGTACGCGAGATCGCGCTCGGCTTTCGGGAACGCAACCTGCCGTGCGATGTCATCTGGATGGACATCGACTACATGGACGGCTTCCGCTGCTTCACCTTTGATCCGAGCGGGTTCCCTGATCCGGCCGGGCTGAACAAGTGGCTCGACGACCACGGATTCGCGAATGTCTGGATGATCAACCCCGGGATCAAGAACGAGGACGGGTACTTCGTGCACGACCAGGGCGATGCGATCAAGGCCTGGGTCACCAACCCGGACGGCTCCGAGTATCGGGGGAATGTCTGGCCCGGGGAGGTGGTCTTTCCGGACTACACGCGTCGTGATGTTCGCGCCTGGTGGGCGGGGCTGTACGCGGACTTCATGGCCCTGGGTATCGACGGCGTCTGGAACGACATGAACGAGCCGACGACCTTCATCCGTGACGAGAACAACGAGATCGCCGAGGCGACGACCTTTCCGCTGGACACCGTGCACGACGCGGACGAGGCGCTCGGCGGGCGCGACACGCACGCGCGGTATCACAATGTCTACGGGATGCTGATGGTCATGGCTTCCCGCGAGGGCATCATGGCCGCGAACCCCGAGAAGCGACCGTTCGTGCTCAGCCGTGCAAACTTCATGGGGGGACATCGGTACGGCGCGACCTGGACGGGCGACAACACCTCCAACTGGTTTCATGTGGACACATCGATTCCGATGGTGCTGAACCTGGGTCTGTCGGCGCAGCCGTTCGCCGGTCCCGACATCGGCGGGTTTATCGACAACACACCTCCCGAGATGTTTGCACGGTGGATGGGCTTCGGCGCGCTGTTGCCGTTTGCTCGTGGGCATACGCAGCAAGGCAACGAGATGAAGGAGCCGTGGGCGTACGGGCCGGAGGTTGAGGCGACGAGCCGCCGGGCTCTCGAACGCCGCTACCGGCTCTTGCCGCTGTTCTACACGCTGTTCGAAGAAGCGAGCCGCACGGGTCTGCCCGTGGCGCGCCCGCTCTTTTTCCGCGATCCTACCGATCCGTCGCTGCGGGCTGAGGACGACGCGTTCATGCTCGGCACCGATCTGTTGGTGGCGGTGCAGACCTCGCCCGAACGCGTTCACGCGCACGCGCTGCCGAAGAACGCCGGCGGTCTGCCATGGCGGGGCTTCGACTTTCCCGATTTCGACGGCGATGGACGAGACAGCGACGATCCGCATCAGCCGACGCTCTACGCCCGCCCGGGTGGGATCATCCCGACGGGGCCGGTTATCCAGCATGTCGAGGAGCGGCCGAACCAGCGAGACCGGCTCACGCTGATTGTGTACCTCGACCACGAGGGCCGAGCGACCGGCGAGCTGTACGAGGACGCCGGCTGGGGGTGGGGGTTCAAGGACGGGGAGTATCTGCGCACGCGGTACACCGCTGAGCGGAGCGGAGACCGGGTCATCGTTCGAGGAACAACGATCGGCGGCAACATGGACCGGCCGGACCGAGAACTCATCGTTCGCCTGCTGCTGCCGGACGGCGAGGAGATTTCGGCATCTGGGCGCGATGGCGTGGAGATCGGGTTGGATGTGGGGCTTGGCGCTGTACCCTAAGGGTAGTCGCCGGCGCCGCGCCCGCGACGGGTTCCGCATCCACAACGCGAGATGTCTGTCATGAGAGCCACACTTCGAACCATTCTGCTCACCGCGACGATGACGGCCTCGGCCGTCTCGGCGCAGTCCGCCTCGGTGCAGGTCCAGGGACCGACCGGCCCGGTCTCTCCGGGAACGACCGTGCAGATCACGCTCGCTGTGACCTTCGATACGGCCGGGGCGCCGGCAGGGATCTTCGGCGGGTCGGGACTGCACGGCTTCGGGGGCGAACTCGTCGCATCAGGGCCGACAGCGGGGGACATCACCGCGGCGGCGCCCACGGTCGCGACCGAGCTGCCCCTCGGTGTCGCCGAGTCGATCGGATCACCCCCGGTGCTCGTTCGCGCCGCCGGCGGGCGGGCCTTCGAGGGCGGGATCACAGCCTCGCCGTCGACCGTCCTCGCATTCGATCTCGTGATCGATCCGAATGCGTCCTCCGGCGAGATCGAGATTGGTTTCGATGGCGCCATCGTGCTTGTGCTCGGCGACACGCTGGCGACCTTTTCGACCGATCCGGGACTCAATCAGTCCACGCTGACCACAACACCCATCACCCTGACAATTGGTGGTCGACTCTGCGCAGACTCCAACAACAACGGTGTCGCCGATCCCGGTGACTTCACCGCATGGGTCGCCGCCTACAACGGCAGCGACCTTGTCGCGGATGTGAACCAGAACGGCGTGACGGACCCAGGTGACTTTACGGCGTGGGTCGCCGCGTACAACCTCGGCCCTGCCGGACCGGTGTGCACGCCCTAGTGGCAGAGATACAGAACTGGTGCGTGAGAGCGCACCGAAACACAAGGAGAGAGAGACATGCATTCCTTTCAGATGCGATCAGCCGTTGAGCTCAGCGCGATGGCGATGGCCTTGACCTGTGCGGCCGGACACGCCGCTGCGCAGAAGATCCTCGTGGACCTCGGGACGAACAGCACTTTCCGCGGCGCCAGCGTCGTCAGCCCCGATGCGAACGGGAATGTCTGGAATTCTCTCGATTCCTTCCAGTTCAATACCAACCTGCTCGACACCAGCGGTGCGGGCACCGGTGTCAGCCTCGGCTTCAGCTCGCTCGGGGGAACCGACTCATTCAACGGCCCCCTCACGAACCCCGACGGGACCGGGAACCCCGCCTTGCCGGGACTCGGACCGGGTCTCGGGGATCTCGCCGTGGGCGAGGCGGCGTTCGACTACTTTGTCAATGCCTCTTTTGACATCTTCAACCTCGATCCCTCGACGCAGTACGAGCTGACCTTCTACGGCTCCCACAAGTTCAGCACGGACTCAACAACGCGGTACTCGATCTTCAGTGATAACTCCCCATCGGCAACCCTGCTGGGAACCGTCGACCTTGACCACCAGGACCCATCACAGCCTTTCCTCGCGAACACCAATGAGGTGGCCTCGATCATCCTCACACCCGGAGGCGGCGGCACCTTCACGATTTCATTCGAGGGTCTGAACGGGAACTCGGGGTACCTCAACGCGTTCAGCCTTGAGGTAATCCCGTCGCCCGGCGCGGCTTCGTTGCTTGGCATCGCTGCGATCGGCGTCGCCCGTCGTCGGCGCTAAGCCAAGGCGCCTCGGTCTCAGTATCAGGCAGAACCATCTCCCGAGCCGGCCCCGGAGCAGCCTGGGGCCGGCTCTCATCGTCCCTGTGTTTGACATAACATGTATTATCGGCCGTGGCAGGGGGGTCAGCCCGCGATGGAGGCTGTGAGCAGCGCGGACCTTGCTGTCCAGCACCAGGTCCGGATCCAGTTCGTCCTGACCAGCGCCCGCACGACGCCGACATCGGGTCCGTTGAGCAGCCTGGCGTGAAGCGGCATCTGGAGCCACACGGTCGAGGCCCAGATGGGCACGAGCAGTGCGCCGGCCGCGTGCACCATCCACGCGTCAGGACCTGCCATCGCGGAGAGGCTGATCGTCAGGGATGCCGCCGCAGCCGCGGCTACCTCGACCAGCATGACGGGGGCGACAATCAGCGTGGTCCGTCTCTGGTGCGCCGCCGCGTAGATCACAGCCATCTCGTCGCCAACCCGGGCCATCAAGGGGTAGTGCACCACCTGCACGAACCAAATCAGCCCGGTCATGAACAACCCGGCGGATAGTCCGATCAGAACCCAGGCGTCAACCACGCGACGGGACCCCGCACGCGAATCCTGCGAAATCAACGCGTTCTGAGGCCGCTCCATGACGGTGTGACGCTCTGATCCGGCCGTCTTCCACAAGGAACGCCCCGGGCATCTGGAACCCGTCACCAACCAGCCGACCGATGCGATGGCCTCGCAGCGTCGCGACAGCTCCACGCACCCATGACTGCGGTCCAAAGAGCTGCCCGAACGAGCCTCGCTGCAGGCCGAACGCTCGGTAGCCGGTGGCAGAAGGATCACTGATCCATGACGCCGACTCCAGTTGGAACTCTCGAGCGAGCGCGGCATTCCCGTCCGTCGATGACATGGTGACGATCGCCAGATGCACGGGTTCTTCTCGCAGCCGTTCCTGCACCTTGCTCAGATCGGCGAGCATCTCTCTGCAGAACGAGCATCCTGAGTGCCTCGCAAAGATCGTCAGCACGGTACCGGCGCGAGAGAGAGCGTCCAACGACCGCCCGTGTTGATCGACCAATCGCTGCATCGCTTCCTCTATAGCGATCGTCTCCGTGCCGTGCGGCTCGCTGTTGGACTTCGCTGCATCCCAGAGCATCATCGAGAACGGGATCCACCAGAGCAGATCATTGGTCAGAATGGTCAGGCCGAACGCCGGAGGAAAATCCCCCCGAGCGAGTGACGCAGCGAACCCGAGGGGACCGAAGATTTTGCCGAGCAGGCCAACGAGCACGATCGGCCAATGCCGGCGCGAATTTCGGGATGCGATAAGATAGCCAATGCCGTACACACCCACGATCATCCCGACGCACTGCCAGATCTGCGGGTAGGTCGGCCGGGGGATGTCTGTGAGGTCGAAGAGCGAGTTGGGGAACAGAATGACCCAGCTCCCCCACAGCAGGTTGTACGCCCCCGCGGCGACGAGCCAGCGTCGCGTCCACCCAGGCGGAGGCGTGAGAGCCGCTCTTCCGTTCATCGGCTCCTGACCCGTGCCAGCCCGCCATCAACGCCGAGCACCTGCCCGGTGATCCAGCCGCTCTCGTCGTGCATCAGGAAAGCGATGACCCGGGCGATCTCATCCGGCGAGCCGATCCGTCCCAGCGGGTGCATCGCGATCGATGCCTTGAGTGAAGGCTCGCTGCCCGTGATACGCGAGGAGAGCGGCGTGTCGGTCAGGCCCGGCGCGACGGCATTGAAGCGGATCCCCTGCGCTGCATAGGACGCCGCCGCAGACCGCACCAACCCCTCCACGCCGGCCTTGGCCGCCGAGATTGCCTCGTGGTTCGATAGCCCAAACGAGCCGGCGCAGCTGGACATCAGGACGACCGATCCACCAGCATCGCGCATGGCTCGGCCCGCGGCGCGGACGCATGAAAAGGCGGTCCGGAGATTCTGATGGAGCGTCTGGTCGAACTCGGCCATCGTGGTTGAATGCGCGGGCTTGAGGAGAATCGAGCCGGCCAGGTTCACGACGCCGCGGAGCCCTTCGGTCTGCTCGGCGAGTTCGAGCATCCGGTCCGCATCGGCCGCGTCGAATGCATGCATGGTGGCGTTGAGCTCGTCCGCCAGAGGCGAGAGAGAATCCTCCGATCGACCGACGAGGACGAGATTCCAGCCGTCGCTCTTGAGCCGGCGGCAGAGCCTGCTGCCGATCCCGCCGGCCGCGCCGACAACGATACATGAGTGTGGTCCAGCCATCGCCACCGAATTCGGCGGGCGCCGTGCCACAGATTCGATCAGAGCAGGAGTTGTGGTCGGCTCGAGAAGACCCCTCGAACGAGCGCCTATTCGCCCTCGTCGTCGAGGCTCAGGGCCGCCTCGGTGGCGATCGCCACTTCCGCCGCGGGCAGGACCGCCTGAATGAAGGAGTCGTACATGCCGCCTCCGAACCCTCCGGCCGCCTCCATCTCGTCCTGGCTCGGCACCTGGAAGATCATGACACCGGCGATGCTGCCGTCCGCGCGCACGACCGGCATCCCGGTCTCGGCGCTGCCCATGCCCAGGTAGAGCAGTTCGCGGGGCTTGGAGAGCTTCGCTGTAACCGTGGACTCGTTGACCACGGGTGCCCGTCCGAAGAACTCGCCAAGACGGACAACCTGATAGAGGGTCGTGCCAACACCGGGCTCCTCCGACGCCGCCATCACATCCATGTGCGGCAGCGGGGACTCCGGCAATTCGTCCAGCCGAATCCAGCAGAGATCACGCTCGGAATCTCGGGCGACAATCGAGGCGTCCACGCCCTCGGTATCGTCGCCGATGAGCACCTTGATGTCCTTCGGGACGACCTGCATCTCCGAGAACATCGCGTACCAGCCCCCCACCATGCTGTTGGAGACCAGCACAAGCCCCTCGGGGCTGATGATCGTGCCGGGCACCTCCATCTCCTGTTCCTCGGTCCCGCCGCCCCACGGGTTCTCCATGCTGATGACAAACTCGACCCGCACGATCGAGGGCAGCACCGCTTCTGTGACCGCCTCGTAGGTCGCGGCCCGCTCACGCTCGGCGTCGGTCATCTGGGCCGCCACCCCCGACGAGATCATGCACCCGAGCACCGCACCCGCCACACCACAACGAACCATCACCGGCTCCTTTCGCCCATTCGCACCGACCCATCCACACCAGACATGCTCAGGCTGGCTCCTCGGCCTCGCCCTGGTCGCCTTCATCTTCTTCGAGCTCACGGGGCTTCCAGTCCGGCTCAACGAACTTGAACGAGGATTCGTACCACTCGAGCACCTCGAACACGACCCGCTCTGGCTGCTCCTCGCCGAGCCGCTCCATGATGCGTTCGAAATCTCGGGTGCTCTGAACCTCTTCGCCGTCGATCGCGGTGATCAGGCTGTCCGTCGTGATGCCCGCGGCCTCGGCCCATCCCGCTGAAACGGTCGAGATGACAATGACACCCTTGATGTCGGAGGACCACCGTCGATCGTCGCGGTCGAAGAAGGTCACGGCGCGCACCGTTAGGCCGAAGTCCTCGTCGGTGACACGACGCGCTTCGTCCGGTGTGGTACGGCTGCGCTCCAGAGGTACCTGCAGGTCCACCCGTTCGTCATCGCGGAGCACGGTGATCGTCGCTTCGCCGCCGAGCGCGAGTGTCCGGATCTTCCGCGTGAACAGCCCGGCCTGTTCGGCTGCCCGCGGCTGCACGGGTTCGCCATCGACAGCGATGATGATGTCTCCGGTCTGAAGCCCGGCGTTCGCGGCCTCGGTGCCCTGGTACACGCGCGAGACGCGGAACCCGCCCCGCTCCCCCAGAGCCAACGCATCGGCAAGCTTGGGAACCACCGGCTGCGTCGCGACGCCCACCCATGCCTTGGGGAGTTCGCGCGGCGGATCGGGCTGATCGATCTCCTCGGTCTCGAACAGGCTGACAAAGTTCTTGCCGCTCCGGTCGAACTCGACGAGCACCCAGTCGGGACGCTGACCCGCCTTGTCCTTGTCGAGGAACCGTTCATACGCGTCAAAGAGATCGTCGAGCGTGGCGATCGGTTGCCCGTCGATGCTCTTGATGATGTCGCCCCAGGAGACGGAGACCTCGGCCGTCGCCGCCGGCCCGCCGGAGCGCACACCCGCGATCAGCACGCCCTCGGTCGATTCGAGCCGCCGGACCCGGGCCATGAACGGCGTGATCTCGCGCACGCTGATCCCCCACTCGCGCAGCGAGGTCTCCCGCCCCGTGTCGGGAAGCATCGCTGCCAGTTCCACATCGACCGCGATTCGTTCCCCGTCTCGGAGAATGTCGAGCGCAACACGGTCGCCCGGCGTGCCGCTCGCGAGCATCAGCATGATGGCCGGGATCTGCTCCGGAAAACGAGCGGTCACATCGCGCCCGTTGATCGCCAGAATCACATCGCCCGGCTCGACGCCGCCCTTGGCCGCCGGGCCGTCCGCGGTCACCGCATCAACGAACACACCCTCATCGAACCCGGTTCGCTCGAGGTGCAGCAGATCCACCTCGATCGTGGTCCGAGGCACGGCGCCGTGCTCGACCAGGGCATCGGCGACGGTCTTGGCGAGGTTCGACGGCGTCGCGAACCCGGCCCCCGATCCGCCCCGTGTGTTCACCCCGATGATCTCCCCGGCGATACTCACCAGCGGCCCGCCGGAATTGCCGGGGTTGATCAGCGCATCGTGCTGGATCCAGTTGGTCATCATGCCGGAGCGATGACCCGACAGGTACAGCGGCTCGAACTCATCGTCCGCGCCGGAGGTGAACACGCGGTCCGTGTTCGAAACGATGCCGTAGGTCACCGTGCGATCGAGCGCGAAGGGAGACCCCATCGCGAGCACCTGATCCCCCACAGCGAGCTGATCCGAATCCCCGAAGCTGGCGTACGGATAGGGTGTGTCCTCCCCGGCTTTGGGCTCGAGACGGAGCACGGCGAGATCGGTCATCGGGTCCTCGCCGACGAGTTCGGCCCGGACGCGGGACTTGTCCGCCAGCACGCACCAGAACTCCACGCCCGAGTCGGTGACATGCGCATTGGTCAGCACCAGTCCCTCCGGCGAGATGATCGTCCCGCTGCCCGTGGATCGGTACCGCTGCTCGCGCCCGTCCCAGTAGGTGGTCGCGGTGACCTCGACATGCACCAACGCCGGGAAGACCGCGTCCCGGGCCTCCACGACCATCCGGCGGAACTGATCGCGCAACGCCGCGGGATCGTCCGACGATGTGTCACGAGGAACCGAGCATCCCACCGCCGTCAGTGACACGAGAGTCGCTGACACGGCCATCAGACTGAGCTTCGGCATCTGCTGCTCCGATGGCCACCGACGGGGGGACCCGATCGAACGCCGGGTGGCCGAGGGCGGCGGATTCGAACCCGCCGGTTCGCAGTCTATCACGATCCTGATCGCATCGTGGTTCGGATGGGCTGAACGGTGATCGCGGCGGCGATACCCTCGGCATGCGAAACGATCGAGTCTTCATGCCGCTCGTCTGCTTCGTCGTGACCACGCTGCTTGCGGGCTGCGCCAACGCACCCGGGGCCTGGCGCAGCGTCTCCCCGCGAGCCGTTACGCCACCGGCCATACCGACCGAGTTCCGTGCCGTCTGGGTGGCGACTGTTGCGAACATCGACTGGCCTTCCACGCCCGGCCTCGACCCGACCGAGCAGCAGGCCGAAGCGATCGGGATCCTCGACGAGGCCGCCCGGCTCGGGCTCAACGCGGTCGTTCTCCAGGTTCGGCCGCACGGCGATGCGCTGTATCGATCCTCTCTCGAGCCATGGTCCTCGTATCTCACGGGGTCTCAGGGAGAGGATCCCGGGTACGACCCGCTCGAATTCTGGGTCGAGCACGCCCACGCCCGCGGCCTTGAACTGCACGCGTGGTTCAACCCGTTCCGCGCCTCGCATCCCTCAGACCCGTCAGCGATCCACGCGTCGCACATCGCCCGTCGACGCCCGGATCTGGTCCGCGACACCGGGCAGTACCTGTGGCTCGATCCGGCCGAGCCCGAGGCCCGTGCGCACTCGCTCGCGGTCATCGCCGATGTCGTCGATCGGTACGACATCGACGGCGTTCACCTCGACGACTACTTCTACCCGTATCCGAGCGATGAGCACCCCTTCCCCGATGACACGGGGTACGAGGCGTTCGTCGCAGCCGGTGGAACGGAGGATCGCGGCGCCTGGCGACGATCCCACATCAATGCCTTCGTCGAGGAACTCGCCCGTGTCGTCCGCGATCGGGCGCCGAACGCCCGTGTCGGCATCAGCCCCTTCGGCATCTGGCGGCCTGGCCATCCGCAGGGCATCGTCGGGTTCGACGCCTACGAGGGGCTCGCCGCGGACGCTCGGCTCTGGGTGCAGGCCGGCTGGCTCGACTATGTCTCGCCCCAGCTCTACTGGACCATCGACAGCGAGGGTCAGCCGTTCGGACCGCTGCTCGACTGGTGGCAGTCGATCGACGCGCGCGAGCGCGGCGTGTGGCCGGGGCTCTACCTGACCCGCATCAAGGCGGACGGGGGCTGGTCCCCTGACGAGATCGAGGCACAGATCGAACTCCTGCGAAGCCGCGGCGCCGGGGGCTTCATCCTCTTCTCAATGATCGGGCTCAGCGAGGATCGCCAAGGCGTGGCGGGTCAACTCGCCGACACCGTGTTCGCCGAGGCCGCTGTCGTACCCGAGCCGTGGTTCGGCGCGATGGGGACGAGACCGGCTCGTCCAGCCGTCCGCGTTCGAAACGAGGGAGGCCGGCTGGTGATCCGGTGGGAGGCCGGTCCGCGGGACGCTTCGCGAGTATTCAGATGGGCGGTGTCGGATCGCACGGCGGCAGGGTGGCGCACGCGGATCCTTCCGGCCGGCACGCAATCAATCGACTACGCGAACAGCGAGGCTCCGCTTGAATCTCCCGACGCCGTCGTCATCCGCGCTGTTGGGCGCTTCGGCTCGGTGAGCGAGCCGGCTGTCGTCGCACGCGTACGACCCTGACGCTCCGGTCAATCGTTCCAAGCAAACCGGGCCGAGCTCATCACGAGCCCGGCCCGGGGAGGTGCGATCAGATGCTGCGCCGAGGCGCGAACGGTCGCGGATCAGCCGCAGGTCGGGCCGCCGAGGCCCTGGTTGTACGCGGCCACCCAGGCCGTGAAGTCGGACGGGTCGACGACGCCGTCGTCGTTCGCGTCGGCGAGCAGGCTGCCCTGGTTGTACGCAGCGACCCAGGCCGTGAAGTCGGACGGGTCGACGACGCCGTCGTCGTTCGCGTCGGCGCAGAGACGATCGCCGCCGGCGGGCGTGGGACGGAAGAAGTGCGCGAGGCGGGCCCCGCCGTCCAGCACGACGAGCGTCTGGCTCGGCTCGTGCCAGGCGAAGTCGTAGACGCCAACACCATCCGGGAAGGTGAAGGTGGCGCCGGTCTCATCGAAGATCGAGACGGTCAGCTCCGTGCCGGCCGTGTTGTAGAAGTTGACGATGTTCGAGAACGCCTGACCGCCGACGGTCGTGGGACGGGTGTTGTGGACGATGACATCCTGGCCGTTGTAGTTGTCGAGGAAGGTGACATTCTGCGACAGCACGAACGGGGCGGACGGGCCCTGCACCACCTGCCGAGCGAAGACGAAGTTCAAGAGGTCACGCTGGGCGATGACCAGGTCCGAGTCGGCGGAAGCGACGATCCACTGCCCGTTGGGGCTGAAGTCGAAGCCGCGCCAGAAGGTGCCGCCGAGACCGTCGCGGTCGGTGGTGTTCGGCGCGAACTCCAGGATCGGGCCCTGCCCTTCCGGCGGGACGGGCGCGCTCGCGTACACCGCGTCGCCCAGGCCGACGGACATGTCGGGCAGCGAGACGCCGATGGGTCCGACCGGATCGATCGGCTGGAAGAGCAGCGACGCGACCGGCCCGTCGCTCAGCCCGTCGCCGTCGGTGTCGTAGCCGTTGCCGTCGGGACCCGGGTCCCAGGCGACGACACCCAGGCCTCGCTCCGCGGTGCTCTGGCTGCCGATGACGATCGGCGTCTGCTGGGTCTCGGTGTCCCACGCCATCGCGGAGCCCAGCGCGGTGCTGCCGACATCCACCTGAGCGATCAGGCCCTTGCCGGCGATCCAGTCGAGGCTGTTGTAGCCGCGGCTGTCCGGCACGACGCGCCGCGAGGAGAGCGTCGGGCTCTGCGTCGGGTTGAGGGGATCGGAGAAGTCGATGAGCGCGCTGCGGTTCGCACCGCCGGCGAAAACATCGATGACATGCCCGATCTGGACCCACGGGGAGGTGCCGTTCCGGAAGCCGGCGACATAGAGATCCGTGCCGTCGAACGCCACGGCGAGCGGCTGGTTGCCGATGTACAGCGAGTTCGCGCCCGAGTTGTCGCCGCTGAAGTCGCTCAGGTCGTCCACGAAGACCCGGTGCAGCTCGATCTGCGCCGACGCGGTGCCCGCGAGCGAGCCGGCGAGCACGGCCATCATCATCTTGCGATTCATCTGTCCACTCCTCTGTGCGCCGCGGAGGACCCTGGGCGCTGGCTCCTGAGCCCGGTGCGGTGCTGCGCCCTCCGCGGCACCGCTTCAATCCAAGCCCCTGGACCAGTATTCTATAAGAATCCGGCGCGCATGCAACGGTCGACACGGCATTTCAACCGGATCAACCCGTCTGGATCTTGCCCACCTTCACAGCGAATGATCTGTTGGCGGCGTTCGTTCGGCAGCGAGTCTGGCAGCGCCTCGGGCGGCGTGATGGTCGTCGTCCCCCCACTCGAGCCGCCACCCCGGCCGCGCCAGGCTGGTCAGGTCCTGCCGGACCAATGACTCGATGTGCGGCGCTCCGCGCAGGCGAGAGCCGATCCCACCGAGCAGAACGATGACATCGGGGCGGAGCATGGCATGGCAAATCCGGATCGCGCGGGCGATGGCTTCGCAGCCGACCGTTCCCGGCGCAAACGCTGCATCGATCCCCCCTGCCGCGACGACGGCCGACGCTCCGACATACGCCTCGAGCCCGCCCCGACCGCCGTCCGGAGCGATCGGCGCATCATCGGCCGGACCGACCGTGACATCGACCTGCCCGATGTGACCGATCCCCTCATCCACGATGCGGACGGGGACACCGTCGCGGAGCATCGCCGCGCCGACGCCCGTGCCCATGGCGATCCCGAGCACGGACCCGGCCGAGGCGTGCAGCACCGACCAGTCGTAGACCGCGGCGAGGGCATCGTTGATGCGCTGCACCGCAACCGACGCGCCGATCTCCTCGGCCAACTCGTCAAACCGCCACCCGACGAGACCGGGCAGGTTGACAGCGATGCCGATGCAATCACCCGCCTCCGCCAGAAGACCGGGAACGCACAGCCCGATGCTCGTCGCGGAGGCAACGGGGCGGTCGAGGCGACCGGCCGCCTCGCGGAGCGCGGCCCGCAGCGCTGCTCGGTCAGGACGGATGTACCGGTCGCTGGTCGCGAGAGCGGGTGGACCGTGCGGCTCGATCCAGGCGAGCTTGACAGCCGTGCCTCCGATATCGATGCCCAGCAGGGGCCCGCGCTCGCCCGTGCTCATCGCGGATCGATCTGGTCGGTGAGCAGCCGGTACGCCTCGATGACCAGGTCGGTGTCGCTCTGATCAATGATGCCGTCACGGTTGGCGTCGATCGGGTTCTGCGTCTGCGCGTACAGGTCCTCGATGTCGAACACGCCGTTGCGATCGGCGTCGAGATCCGGTTCGAGCGGCACGGTGACGAGCCGGTAGAAGATCGCGCGATCGTCCTCATCGACATCGCCATCGGCGTCGAGGTCGTGCAGATTGATGACCGGGCCCACGGGGCCGCCGGTGCCCGGCCCGGTGAAGGAGGCCGTGAAGGCTTCGAAGTCGAGCTGATCCACCACACCGTCGACGCCGTAGCGCCCCCGGGCGAGCAGGTCGAGCAGGATGGCCTCGTCGGCGGCGTCGATGACACCGCTGTTGTCAAGGTCGAGCTCTCGGTTGCGTCCCGAAGCGTTGACCGGGGTTCCCTGGTAGACCAAGGAGAAGACCGCCAGGTCTCGGCCGTCCATGAGCCCGTCGCCGTCGAGGTCGCCGGGCTGCGCGGGCGCGGCATCGATCCACGACCGCAGCGCTGCCCGTTCGCCTGGATTCCCGACAAGGTAGTTGCCCTCGAAGAACACAAACTGGTTGAGCCCGGCCTGCGTGACGGCGCCGAGTTGTGTGAGGACATCGGGGTGCGGGGCCGTGCCGGTGAGGGCAAGCCCCGCGACGATCGGCGTGCTCGGCGCGAGCGATGCTGCGAGCTGCAGGTCGCCTCGGATCGACGACTGCGTGGGGCCGTACGCCATCGGGATGACAATCTCCATGTACCCGCCGTTGGCCCACGCGGGCCAGTCCTGCATCTTCGCGAGCTGTGAGGAGCTCGTCGTGGCGGAGGCGAAGATCGCGGCCGAGTAGACCAGGCCCGGCGTGACCGCGTGGATCGCGTCGTGCATCACCTCGGCGCAGTGCGAGATGCCGTCGCGCCGGAACTGCACAAATGCGTCCCAGTCCGGATCACCTGGTTTGCGAGCCGTGAAGCCGGGGAAGCCGAACCCGGCTGCGGCGAAGGCTGAGCTGGTGTAGGCGTCGTAGCTGTACGGCGCGGGCGACTCCGGCGTGGTGGCGTTGTCGACCGGATACCTGTGGTAGTCGATATGGATGCCCTCGAGCCCCGGGATCGCCGCCAGCTCGGCGACATAGTCCGCCAGCATCTGCTGCACGCCGGGGTGGGCGAGGTTGGCGAAGGTCTGTCCGGGCTGATCACCCTGCGGCGCGATGCCGTTGACATCCTCGACTCGCCACTCGGGGTTGGGTCCAAAGATGTAGTCGGCCGACCCGCCGAAGCCCATGTAGCCGGTCTCGATCCAGGCGTGCACGCGCAGGCCGTAGCGGTGCGCGATGACGATGGCCTCATCGAGATAATCGAAAGTGAAGCGGTCGTTGAAGACATCCGAGTCGTTGGTCGCCAGGCCGTGGTAGAGCGTTTCGATGAAGAGATCGGTGATGCCGGCGTCGGCGAGCGTGGCGAGCGAGGACTCGAGCGAGACCAGCGAGGCGGGAGGGCGGAGCCACACACCCCGGATGGGTCGTGGCCCGTGCTGCGCGCCGGGTCCTGCGGTCTCGTCCACTCGGAATCCGAGATGGTTGGCGACGGCTCGGAACGCACCGTCGCTGGGGCTGTTTGTGACGGTGACGCCCGCCGTATCGCGGAACACGAACGAGCTTGAGCCACCACCGTCGAGATTGACGGCATCCCAGGCGCCCTTGCCGATAAGGAAATCCGCGATTTCGGGCAGGGTCATGCCGACGGAGTAGCCCGGCTGGCGACCGTCGATGACCGCGATGTGCAGCGTTGCGCCGTCCTGCGAGACGCCGACGACGGTGCGCGGCTCACGGCTGCTCGGGCTGACCCTCGCGGTGGAACCGAGGTTGACGCCGTCGTCCACCAGCAGTGAACCGGGCAGCGAATCGCCGGAGCCCGGGCCGATACCCGCGATGCCGTGCTGCAGGCTGGCCGCCACGGTCGGTGTGAGCCGACCGGCCATGGCGGAACCATCGGCCAGGAAGCCCACCGCCGGGTCATAGACACCGCTGACTTGCCGCGGGTTGGACACCAGGGTGCCGTCGGAGACACTGAGCCCGAGAAGCTGCCCCTGCCCCCCACCGATGCCGGCGAAGTAGTTGGCGTTGATCGCCAGATCGAGATCGTTCTGCTGGAACCAGTCGGTGACACGGACGAGCGGGACAAAGCACGCGTTGCCGCAGAATGTGCCGCCCGTGGTCACAATCTCGACACGGGGATCGAGGAGGTCGATCTGCGCGTAGTAGCCGCGCGCGGTGCCACCCTGGAGTGTGACCTGCACGGGCTCGATGCGCAGCGGCTGGGCACTCATCGCGGGCGAGAGCAGTGCTGCGGTGATCGCTGTCAGAGTGATGTGTCGGTTCATCGGGACTGCTTTCTTCATGGCACGCACGGCTGTGCCTCTCTCGGCTGTCGCATGTCGGGCCTGCGATCGATGAGCAACTCGGCTCGGGCGATGCCGCCGGGCAGATGGAGCGAATCGACGCGCTTCTCGCGCAGATCCATCGGCCGGACGGCCATGGCACCGTTGTTGTCGTTCCAGGTCACCAGGCGGTACGCACCCGCTGGCACATGGCTCAGGTCGAACACCATCATTTTGCCGTCCCGGGTGCCGGTGAGCTCGATCGGTGCCGGCCGCCAATCCACGGGACGCCGGGGATGCGCCGCGTGACCCACGCGGTCAACGGCGTAGAACGAACGGATCTCGTTCGGGTACTCGTCCAGCACGCCACGGCTGAACCACCAGACATGGCCCCCGCCGCCTGTGGACCGCACATGCTCGACGCTCCGCGCCAGGTCATCCCACGGGACGGGGTCCGGCCGGCTGCCCGTGGTCAGCACACCCGCGAGCATGGACGAGACCGCGTCGGCTGCACCGCGGGCCTCGAGCATCTCGATCTGCTGGTTCCAGGTGCCGACGAACGCGTTGTAGTCGTACCGGTAGCACTGCGGGATGTACTCGTCCCAGAGCCCGTCCGCGGCCCACTGGATCCAATCGAGGCAGTAGTTCTCGTAGACCCATGGGTACGGCGCGGGGCTGACCGAGACAATCAGACCCGGACGCCTCGCGCGTATCTCGGCGACAAACTGCTCCGCATACTCGTCGATCTTCGCCGAGCGCCACGCGATCCAGTCGGGGTCGGTGTGGTCCGCGGGCGGCTGGGCCCCGCCGTGCTCATTGGCGTAGACGGCTCGTGTGTAGTCGTCGTAGCCCATGGTGACATGCGGCCAGACGATGCGATCGTCGAGTTGCACGCCGTCCATGTCGTACCGGTCGATGGCTTCGAGCACGATGTCGGCCAGGAAGCGTCTTGCCTGCGGGTGGAGCGGGTTGAGCCAGACGAAGCCGTTGGGTGCGACCTCGTTGCCCTCGATGTCTCGGCTGATCCAGTCCGGCTTGACCGTGCGGAGGTGGTTCATTGTCGATTGGTGCGCGGCCATGAAGCCGTACTCGAACCAGCCGATGTAGAGCAGCTGATTGCGGTGCGCCTCGACGAGCGTCTCCTGGAGCAGGTCGCGTGCGGGGATGGACCGATCCGGATCCGCCGGGTCCTGTTTCATCAGGTCAGGCCGACGATCGACGCCGATGAGCCGCTCGAGGACCTCGGATGGATACTGGGTATACCCGTTCTTCCAGGTCTCGACATAGACGGTGTTGAGCCCGATCTCCCGGAGGCGTCGCATGGTTTCGGCTGTGCGCTCGGGGGAGGCGATGTGGTCGTTGGCAGTCGTGGTCAGCCAGGTGCCACGAACTTCCGGTGCCGGCTGGGCGCAGGCACCGATCGCCGGGAGAGCGGCCAGCACGAGCGCCGCGATCGTATGGACGAGCGACAAACGGTTCCTAGGATTGGCGTCAGACATGTCTCGCACCTCACCGGGGGCACCACGCCCCCGTTTCAGGATCAGAACGATGGCAACCCACTCGGCAGCACCCGGCAACTCGACCGTTCGTCTCGGCATTGTCGGCGCGGGGGGCATGGGCAGGACTCACTCGAACGCGATCCGGGCGCTCGACGGGGCGGCGAGCGTCGTCGCCGTGGCGGACGGGGTCGCGGAGGCGGCCGGAGCGCTCGCCGAGGCGACCGGGGCCACCGCTTTTCCGGACGCGGAGGCGATGCTCGACGCGACCGCGGACGGTCTGGATGGGCTCGTGCTGTGCACACCGCCGAGTGTTCGGGTGGGCGTGGTGCGCGCGGCACTGGAGCGAGGCATCGCGGTGCTGATCG
>JBQLZJ010000002.1:0-394816 GCA_052168215.1 Phycisphaerales bacterium | reverse complement strand
ACGCCGAAGTTGGTGATCTTGGTGACCTTGCCGCGGACGACCATGCCCGGCTTGTAGTGCTCGGGGATCAGGCTGATCCACGGGTCCTCGGTCAGCTGCTTCACGCCGAGGCTGATGCGCTGCTTCTCCTGGTCAACCTCGAGCACCACGCACTTGACCATGTCGCCCTTCTTGACGAGCTCGTTGGGGTGCGTGACCTTCTTGGTCCACGACATGTCCGAGACATGCAGCAGGCCGTCGATGCCGGGCTCGATCTCGATGAACGCGCCGTAGTTCGCCAGGTTGCGCACCTCGCCCTCGATGATCGTGCCGGGCGGGTACTTCTCGGCGACCAGCTCCCAGGGGTTCACCTCGACCTGCTTCATGCCGAGGCTGATCTCCTGCTTGTTCTTGTCGATGTCGAGCACCACGACCTCGACCTCCTGCCCCTGCGAGACCACCTCCGAGGGGTGGTTGACCCGACGGGTCCAGGACATCTCGGAGATGTGCACCAGGCCCTCGATGCCGTCCTCCAGCTTGACGAACGCGCCGTAGGACATGATCGAGACGACCTCGCCCTGCACCCGGCTGCCCACCGGGTACTTGGCCTCGATCTCCTCCCAGGGGCTCGATTCCTTCTGCTTGAGCCCGAGCGCGATCTTCTCGCGGTCGTAGTCGATGTTCAGGATCTTGACCTCGAGCTTCTGGTCCACTCGGACCATCTCGCTCGGGTGGTTGATCCGGCTCCATGACATGTCGGTGATGTGCAGCAGGCCGTCGATGCCGCCGAGGTCGACGAACGCGCCGAAGTCGGCGATGTTCTTGACCACACCCGTGACGATGTCGCCAACATTGATGTTCTCGAGCAGCCGCTTCTTCGCCGCCGAACGCTCCTCCTCAACCAGCTTGCGCCGGCTGATGACGATGTTGCGACGCTCGGTGTCGATCTTGAGGATCTGCGCACGGATCTTGCGACCGATGTAGTCGCTGACATCACCGGGCCGGCGGATGTCCACCTGGCTCGCGGGCAGGAAGACCGGCACGCCGATATCGACGAGCAGGCCACCCTTGATCTTCCGCATCACCGTGCCCTCGACGATGTCGCCCTCGTTCGTCGAGTCGGTGATCCGCTGCCAAGCGATCTGGCGGTCGGCCTTGCGCTTCGAGAGCTGGATCAGCCCGCTCTCATCCTCGAGCGCCTCGAGCAGCACATCGACCTTGTCCCCGACGCGCACCTCGGTGTCGCCGAACTCTTCCTTGTTGATCAGGCCCTCGCTCTTGAGCCCAACCTCCACGACCACATCGTCGCCGGCCATCCCGATAATGGTGCCCTGGATCAGCTTGCCGGGCGCCAGGTCCTCGAGCTGGTCCTCGAGCAGGGACTCCATGCCCTTGTCCCCGAACGCGCCGCGGAGCATCGCCTCGGCTTCGGCGTCGTCCAGCTGCAGCGAAGCGAGCAGCGTCTCGTCGATCATCATGTTGTCAGGGATTCCTTTCTCGGCCGGCGGGACGGGTCCGAGGCGGGGCTCGCGGAACCCGCCGACAGACCACGCCGACTCGAACGCCGCGACCCGACGGATCAGCGGGGCCCCCAAGGGGCGGTTCGGGCCATACATGAACGCGCGACCGAGGCCACCACGGTCGCGAGCCGGCCCGCGAGAGCCGGTTCCAACTCTAGCGTCGTCGGGACGCCCGGCCACCTTCAGCTAGCCCTGGAATCCGATTTGATTCCACATCGCGAGCGACGGACCCGGATCTCTCGCCGGTATGCGCTTGCATACATGATCGCCAAATCGGGAGTGACAAACCAAGACATCCACGCTAGCGTTGACGATCGGCCGTTCCAGCAGGGGAGATGGAACGCCGATAGCCCCGATCGGTGGCCGCCCTCGGGCGATCGCCGACCCGAATTTCTCCCGAGCACCGGCGGGGCAGAGCCCCCGCCAGCACAACTGGAGCAGGGTGACATGACGACCTCGGCCACGGATGTCAGAGCGGCTTCCTCCACCACCGAAGACACGGACCACTTCTGGGACCCGATCTTCGATGAGGTCGGGCTCCCCAAGGACCCCCACAACATCTACACCCAGACCGTCGCCGCCATGCTCAAGGCCGCGGACATCATCAACCTCAAGCACCGCTGCCGGATCATCCTGAGCCAGCCGAAGAACGAGATCATGGTGCACTTCCCCGTCCGGATGGACGACGGGCACCACCGGCTGTTCAAGGGCTACCGCGTTCAGCACAACAACGCCGTCGGCCCCTACAAGGGCGGCCTGCGCTTCCACCCGGATGTCCACCTCGATGATGTCAAGAGCCTCGCGTTCCTGATGACGATGAAGGCGGCGCTCGTCCGCATCCCCTTCGGCGGGGGCAAGGGCGGCATCAAGTGCAACCCGCGGGAGCTGAGCCCGGGCGAACTCGAGCGCGTCACCCGACGCTTCACCGCCGCGATCGCCAACGACATCGGCCCGGACTACGACATCCCCGCGCCGGATGTCGGCACGAACGCCCAGGTCATGGCCTGGATCGCGGACACCTACGCCGCCATCGGCGGTCGCAACGAGCGCGACCCCTTCGCCGTCGTCACCGGCAAGCCCCTTGCCGTCGGCGGGTCGCTCGGCCGCGAAAAGGCCACGGGCCAGGGCGTGGTCAATGTCCTCCGCGAGATGCTGCCCGACCTTGACATCCCGATCGACGACATGCGCGTGTCGATCCTCGGCTTCGGCAATGTCGGCTCGTGGGCCGGCCGCATCCTGTACGACATGGGCGCGAACATCGTCGCCGTTATGGACCACACCGGGGCTATTCGCAACGACGAGGGCCTCGACGCCCACGCCCTCGCCGAGCACTGCGCCCAGCACGGGGGCGTCGCCGGCTTCGAGAAGCGCCAGGCCGCCTCGGGCTCCGGCAAGCACACCGGCCGCGGCGCCGCGGTCATCACCGAGGACGAGTACTGGTCCACGCCGAGCGATGTCTTCATCCCCGCGGCCCTCGAGGGCATGATCACCGAGGAGCGCGCCAAGCAGCTCCACACGCGCGTCGTCGCCGAGGCCGCCAACGCCCCCACCACGCCCGAGGGCGACAAGGTCCTCGCCAGCCGCGGCATCGAGGTCATCCCCGACATGCTCTGCAACGCCGGCGGCGTGACCGTGTCCTACTTCGAGTGGGTCCAGAACCGCTCGAATGTCACCTGGGACATCGATCAGGTCGACCGCGAGCTCAACCGCATCATGTGCATGGCCGCCCGGCGGACCATCGTCGCCAAGCAGAAGCACGAGATCGACATGCGCACAGCCGCCTATGTCGCCTCGCTCGAGCACCTCGGCGACATCTACCTCAACCGCGGCATCTGGCCGTAAGTGTCAGGCGTCGGCGACGAGCGAATGCGAGCAACCCGAGGCAGACGCCTGTTGATGTCGCCGGGGTCGGCACGACCGTGATGTCGATCGAAGTCACCTGCATGGTCAGCGTGCCGTCGTCACCGCTCGTGTTCCGCGAGTTGAGCTCAAAGATCGTCTCGACGCCCGCTGCATCAAGGTCGATGCTTGTTGGAAGTCCTCGCGGCTCCCAAGGCGAGACCACCCCTGACTCGATCATCAAGAACACGAAACCGAGGTCAGGGCTCAACGATTGTAGTTCTGCACCGAAGCTGGCAATGCCGATCCCGAAGTCGAAATCGAGAATCCCAATGGTGCTGGCCGTGTTAGTTCCTGGATACATGGACTGATCGAGAGCGAGATCGATACCATCAACGGTCCCGACTGCTTCAAGGATGGGATAAAACGAGATAGCTTGAGGTTCACCGCCGCCTAGTGGAACGGTAATCGCTTCGATCGACAATGTGCCCGTTGCCCCGACCGCGATGTCGGCAAAGGCCGAATCAGGCGATGTCGCCGCCGTCGTGTTGCTCACGGCCTCCAGAGCGAACTCGTATCGGATGGATGTCTGCGCGTCTGCGACCCCGCACAGCGCAGCAACGAACGCTCCGTACACAACTTGCATGAACCCACCTCCACGCTGAGCCTCAGCTGGCCCTACCTCGCCTGGAAGTCTACAGGTCCTGTGGAATCAGACCAACGCTCGTTTATGGGTATTCCTGCCGCGTCGGCCGGATCATGATGTCGTTCACATGCACCGCCGGCGGCTGGCTCGCCGCGAACACGATCGATCGGCTGATGTCCTCCGCCCGCAGCACCGGGCCGATGCGGTCCATGAACGCGCCGAAGCCCTCCATCTCGTAGCCGGCGGATTCCTGGAACTCCGTCCGCACCACGCCGGGCTCCAGGAGCGTCACCCGGACGCCGGTCTTGGCCAGCTCCCGCCGGAGCGCCTCGGCCAAGGAACCTATCGCGAACTTCGTCGAGCCGTACATCGAGCTGAACGGGCTGATGTGCCGCCCGACGCTCGAGCCGAGCACGACGATGTCCCTCGCCGGCCCCCCGCGATCCACGGTCTCCCGCCAGCGCTCGGCGAAGGCGTCCGAATCCGGCGCGGGCCAGCCGCGCGTCAGGCGCTCCGCGGCCGTGCGCATCAGCCGGGTCGCCCCGAGCAGGTTGATCCGGATCATCTCCTCCCACTCGCTCGTGTCCGAATCGGTCAGGCTGCCGCGGAGGCCCCGCCCGGCGTTGACGACGACCAGATCGGCCTCCGCGCCGAACGCCTCGGCCGCGGTATCGAAGAGCCTCTCGATGACACCCTCGTCCGCGGCGTCGCCGGGCACGGTCGCGACCGACGCCGACCCGAGTTCCTCGCGCAGGGCGTGGAGCCGGTCCTCCCGCCGAGCGTTGAGCACGACCCGAGCGCCCGCGGCCACGCAGTCCCTGGCCAACGCCTCGCCGATGCCAGCGCTGGCGCCCGTGATGATCCCGATCCGTCCTGCGAGTGGTTGCATGCCCGCAGCGTATCGCCGTCGGCGGACCGGAACCGCCGCCGCTGATACCCTGACCCCATGTTTGGATCCCACCTGTCCGTGGCCGGCGGCATGGACCGCGCCGTCGACGAGGCGATCTCGCTCGGCCTCGACTGCCTGCAGGTGTTCACCAAGAACCAGCAGCAGTGGAAGGTCAGGCCGCTCAAGGACGACGCGGTGGGCGACTGGCGGGCGGCACTCGATCGTGCGGGCTGGCTCCGGGACGACCCGCTGGCATCGCCGCGGCGGGTCGTCAGCCACGCGAGCTACCTCATCAACTTGGCGAGCCCGGATGACGAGCTGTGGAACAAGTCGATCGACCTCATGCAGGTCGAGATCGAACGCTGCCACGAGCTCTCGATCCCGCTGCTCGTCCATCACCCGGGTGCCTACACCACGAGCGACGAAGCCAGCGGGCTCAAGCGCATCGCCCGGGCCTACAAGACACTCTTCAAGCGGACCGCGGGAGCCACGGTCATCAGCCTGCTGGAGAACACCGTCGGCTCGGGATCGAACCTCGGCCGGACCTTTGAGCAGCTCGCCGACCTGCGATCACGGATCATCGACCAGACGGGCGAGCCGTCGCGGGTCGGCTTCTGCATCGACACCTGCCACGCCCATGCGGGCGGGTACGACCTGTCCTCCGCCGAGCGGGCGGACGCGGTGCTGGACGAGCTGGATACCACCTGCGGCCTGGAACATGTCCACGCCCTGCACCTGAACGACTCGGTCAAGGGCGTCGGCAGCCGGCGCGACCGCCACGCCCACATCGGCGAAGGAACGATCTGCCGCCGGGACGGGCAAGAGACCGGCGGCAAGGTGGCCCTGAAGCGTTCCGGGTTTGCCGCCGTGGTGAACCGGCCCGCCTTCGCGGCCGTGCCAAAGATCATGGAAACACCCAAGGGCGAGGACGATCGGGGTCGGCCCTTTGATCGTCTCAACCTTCGGCGGCTCACGGGACTGGTGGAGGCGGCGAGCGACTCATGACGACGATCCAAGTCACGCCGATGCTGCGCCGCCGCACCCCCCGCCACCGCTTCGCACCGATCCTGTTCGCCGGTCTGGCGGTCTGTGTCTCCGGGTGCGGCATGTTCGGCGGCGGAGGAGGCAACGACCGACGATCCGCGGAACGCGAACGCGTCAGCCTCCAACGAGTCCTCGACGCCGACGAAGCCACCCAACGCGCCAAGCTGCTCATGTCCTCGGGTCGCCTTCGTGAGGCCCTCGCCCAGTTCGAGCGAGCCGTCGACCTCAACCCCGGCGCGGTCGAGGCCCACATGGGCATCGGCGAGATCTACAAGCAGGAGGGCGACCTCACCCGAGCCGAGGCGTCGTACCGCCGGGCCGCGGAAGCCGGCCCGGATGTCTTCGAGGCCCGCTATTCCCACGCGCTCGTCCTGCAGCTGATGGGCCGACACCAGGAGGCGATCCGGGCCTATCTCGGTGCGCTCCAGCTCAACCCGAGAGACTTCGACGCGAACATGAACATCGGCCTCGCGTTCGTCCAGATCGGCCGACCCGACCAGGGACTGCCCTACGCCCAGCGCGCCGTCCGGCTCGACCCCCGCTCGGGGCCGGCGCACCACAACCTCGGCGTCTGCTACGCGATGCTCGAACGGCACGAGGACGCGATCGCCAGCTTCCGCACAGCCAGCGAGTACATGGGGCTCAGCCCGCAGCTGCTGCTCGCCCTGGCCGACAGCCAGTCCGCGCTCAACCGGTACGACGACGCCACCTCCACGCTCGAACGGCTCATCCGGACCGATCCCTCCGCCGACGCGCACCGACGGCTGGGGACCGCCTACTTCCGCACACGACGGTACGACGAGTCGCTCGCCGCCTTCCGCACCGCCCTTGAGTACGACGACCGGCACTACACCGCGCACAACGGCGTCGCCGTCTGCCTGCTCAATACCTACCTCTGGTCCAACAAGACCGACACCGATGCGCTCGAAGGCGCCATCGATGCCATGCGGCGAAGCCTCCGCATCAAGCGCGACCAGCCCGAGATCATCGAACTCCTCACTCGCTTCGGCTGACCCCCTTCGGCTCACTCTGTCCGGAACCCGCACGATGCCAGATCCCTCGCTCCTCCAGTGCTTCCCCTGCCCGGCCGATACGCCCTTCGTCATCGAGCACATCCAGGAGGAGTTCACCAGCGTCTGCCCGGAGACCGGCCACCCGGACTTCGGCACGGTGACGGTGCTCTTCGAGCCGCGCGCCGGGTCCGCCGGCGGCGTCTGCGTCGAGCTCAAGAGCCTCAAGCTCTACCTCCAGAGCTTCCGCAACGAGGGGATCTATTACGAGGCCGTGACGAACCGCATCCGCGACGATCTCGCCGAGGCGATGCGGCCGACATGGCTCCTGATTGTCACCAACTGGAAGGGCCGCGGCGGCATCCGGAGCATCGTGCGAGCGGCCCACGGCGATGTGCCCTCGGCGTGGCACCGCTGACGGCCCGGCGGGCATGCGTCGCCCCCGCTCGCCCGTGGCTGTAGACTCCCTCGATGAACACGACCACCTCTCGACGGTACATCAACGAGCTCGGGCCCAATGAACGCATCGACGGTGCCTTCGCGATCTCCAACGCCCAGCTCGGCAAGACGCGGCAGGACAAGCCCTACCTCCGCTGCCTGATCAGCGACAAGACCGGCGAGCTCCCCGGCCGCATGTGGTCCATCGACGAGGCGACCTTCCGCCGGCTGCCCACCGAGGGCTTCGTCTGGGTCGAGGGCGAGACCCAGCCCTACCAGGGCGAGCTCCAACTGATCATCCACCAGATCGACCCGCTCGATCCCTCGCCCGAGCAGCTCACCGAGCTCCTGCCGAGCACGAGCAACGATGTCGCGGCGATGTTCGACGAAGTCGTGGCGTACCTGGGTGAACTGCAGCACCCGGCGATGCGCGCCCTCGCGGAGACCTATCTCGCCGACGACTTCCTGATGCAGCAGTTCCGCACCGCACCCGCGGCCAAGAGCATGCACCACGCGTACCTCGGCGGGCTGCTCGAGCACACCGTCAACCTCATGCGGCTCGCGAGGCTCGTCTGCCCGCTCTACCCGAAGGTCAACCAGGACCTCGTCCTCTTCGGCCTGTTCATCCACGACCTCGGCAAGACGCGCGAGCTGATCTACGACCGCACCTTCGGCTACAGCGATCGCGGCGAACTCGTCGGGCACATCGTCGAGGGAGCGTTCATGCTCCGAGACAAGGTCCACGAGACCATGACCCGCACCGGGCAGCGCCTGCCGGCCGGCGCGGCGCTCGTCCTCGAGCACATCGTGCTCAGCCACCACGGCATCCCCGAGTACGGCGCCGCCAAGATCCCCGCGACGCCCGAGGCGATCCTCGTCTCCATCCTCGACAATCTCGACGCCAAGCTCGAGATCGCCCTCTCCGCGGCCCGGCCCGATCGTGCACCGCTCGACCTGGGTGGCAACTTCACTCAGCGCCAATGGGCACTGGACACCAAGCTCTTCCGACCCGACCCGCTCGAAGGATCGGGCCACGCCCCGGAGTGATCCCCGTAGACTAGTGGCGTGTCCCGGGACGACCACGAGATCGATGTCCGTGTCAACTTCTCCAGGCCCATGCCGGTGTTTGCCATCCCGGGCCTGGTGGTCCTGCCGCAGCAGATCGTCCCGCTGCACATCTTCGAGCCGCGGTACCGGCAGATGGTCGGCGTCGCCCTCGACGGAGCCGGGCAGATCGCGATGGCGCTCCCGTCAGATGAAGCTCCCGGCCAGCGGAGCTTCCGCGGACATGTCTGCGTGACGCAGATCGTCCAGCACGAGAGGCTGCACGATGGCCGGTACAACATTCTCGTGCAAGGGGTCTGCCGGGCCCGGATCATCCGCGAACACCCGGCCGATGGTGATCGGCTCTACCCCGAGGCCACGCTCCGCCCAGCCGATCGGCACGCCGAAGACGACGCCCCGTTGAGCGAGACCCGCGAGTGGATGCTCGGCGTGTTCGAGCACGGACCCCTCAAGAAGCTGACCGCGGCCGACGAGATCGTGCGTTTCCTGCAGGACGACGACATCCCGACCAGCACGATGCTCGAGGTCGTCGCCTTCACCCTCGTCAGCGACACCGAGACGCGCTACCGCATGCTCGCCGAGCCCGATCCGTCCCGACGCGCCGCGGCGCTGCGCGACGAGCTCGAGGCCTTCGGCCGGCTCATCCGGCTTGCGGAGCGACAGAAGCCAGAGCAGTGGCCGCGCGGCGTGAGCTGGAACTGACGGTCGGGAGCCATCAGGGACCGCCTCCTCAGAACGAGAACGGGTGATCGACGCCCCGACGCCGTGGGAACCGTGGCACCGGCTCGTGCATCGCCTGGCGCGCGGCGTCCGCGAGCCGCTGGTGCAGCTTCTCGTGCTCCGGCAAGGCCTCGATCCGCTCCAGCAGGTCCTCGACGCGGTGCGCGGCCGGCGCTACCGGATCGACCGACGCGATCGCCGCATCGCCCAGTGATTCCGCGGCCGCCTCGAACCATGACAGAGGAACCGGCTCGGCGGACCGATCAAGCGTCGGCGATGAGGAATCGGGCTCGACACCCGGAGGCGGCGGGACGCGTTCCCGAACGGTGATCGACGAAACCCCGACGACGGGCCAGAGCCCGGCGCGCGTCAGCGGTTCCCGTGTGAGCACGAACACGGGGACACAACGCTTCGCGGCCGCCGCCCGCAGTCCCCGGGCATCGGCACCAACCAGCGGCGGCTGGACGAGGTAGCAGCCGGGCGACGGCTGCATGCGGAGCTGGGTCGGCGTATCGACCAGCCGAACGACGCCCGCATCCGTCGCGAGCTGACGGATCTGCCGGCGGGCCTCCTGCAACGGGAGACAGATGCGCGCCACCCGCTCCCAGTCGCGGGCGGCGATCGCCAGTCGGAGCGCCCGGTCGCAGAGCGTCACCGTCTCGAAGTAGGCGGTCGCTCCGAGCGCCTCGCTGGCGCGTTCCATCAGGGTGTCGATGCGCACAGCGGTCTTGGACGGTTCATCGCTCGTCTGGCCCATGGCGCCGCTCACGGTGCGTCCGCATCCCTCGCCTGCGACGCCGCGGCTCGAAGCAGCGAAGCCCATCGCTCCGTCATCGGCTCGAGCTCGTACCCGATGGAGTCGGCGATCGCCGCCATGTCCCCGTCCTGCAACGCTCGCTTGATGGACTTCAACTCCCCGACGAGCGCCTCGACCATGGCTTCCACCGAGGGGGCGCCGGACTCTTCCGGCGGGCGGAGTGCCATCGGATCCCGCCCGAGCAGGGCCCATCCCTGGAGCAGGACATCCTGCGCCGCCTGCCAGGTCGAGAGCGTCTCGCTGAGCGCTTCGAGCGTGCCCGTCTCGAGCCCGACCTGGATCTGCTCGGCCAATCGCGCGTGCGCCGTCCGCGTGCTGGCCAACGCGTCGGCCGCCTGCAGCAGCGAGCTGCTGACAAGCTCGACCGGGTCGGAGCTGGTCAGCCGGATCTCCGCGCCCTCCGCCTGAAACCGGGCCGGGTCGTTCAGGAGCTCGCCTTGCACCGCCTCGCCGTTGACGATGACCTCGGTGATGACGCGGCCCGAGGCCTCGGCCTGGAGCCGCCCCGCTTCGACCGCCGCTGCCAGTGTCGGTTGATCCGCCCCGATCTCTCGGCCGTCAAGCAAGACCTGCATCGTCACCCTCCTGGTCCGGGCCCCGCGCCACGGAGGATTCCGCGGCCCGCCGGTCGCGGCGCTTCTGCTTCTGTATCAGTCGGAGATTCCGGGCGTAGATCACCACTCCTGTGGACTGTCCCAGCACCCCAACCACATCCACACGCCACACGAAATAGGTGAACAGGCAGATGCCGCCGGCAAAGCTGAGCCACCAGAACAGCTCGGGCACCTGGCTCTGCCGCCGCTTCTCGCTGACCACCCACTGGATAAACATCCGGCCGAAAAACGCCCCCTGGCCCAGCAGACCGACCACGACCCACGCGAAATTCGACCAGCTCGAGATATTGAAGAACCCCAGCAGCGTCCGCTCGAACGCGGGCCGATCCTGCCACAGGTGCTGCTCGCGGAGCACGAGGTCGCCGAACGCATCGGGGGGGATCACCTGCTCGGAGGCGTGTCGGCTCGGTGCGACAATCTGGTACCCGTCCTGGGCCTGCTTGACGAGGAACTCGGTTGTACCGACCTCGACGCGGAAGTCGTACCCGCCTCGCGCGAGCGTGGGCTGGAGGACCAGGGCCATGCCCGCGACGAGCAGGCCGACCATGGCGATGACCGGTCCCGGCTTCACGCGTGCGGCTCCCGGACCTGCCCGACGGGCCGCGCGGTCTCCCACGAGCCGTCGGCCGGGGACCCGACCTCGCGCACGCGACTCGGCGCGACGCGTCGGGCCCGCATCCAACGGACGGCGAAGCAGTCGATCAGCCCCGGGATCGCTCGCTTGGTGATGCCGGCACCGTACTTCGGCGTGCCCGCGAACCGGGAGCGGTGCGAGACAGGCAGTTCAACCACACGGTATCCGAGCTGCCGCGCCGTCACCGGGATGAACCGGTGCATCCCCCGGAACTCCAGAGGCAGCTGCAGCGCGATCTCTCGCCGCATCACCCGCAGCGAGCAGCCGGTGTCCCGGATGGTGTCGCCGAGGATGGCACGACGGAACGCCCGCCCGACAACCGAGCTGATCTGGCGGATGCGGGCGTCGCCCTCCCGGCGGGCGGCGGAGCGATCGCCCTGCACAAAATCCGCGCCGGTTCGGTCGAGTTCCGCGAGCAGCCTGGGCAGCTCCGCGGGATCGTTCTGGAGGTCCGCATCGAGCGAGCCGACGACTTCGCCGCGTGCCGCGCGAAACCCCGCCTGAAACGCCGCGGATTGGCCGTTGCCCCCGCCTCGAGCCGGCGCGCCGAGCGAGACGATGCGGAGCCAGGGCGCTTCAGGCCGCTTGGCGACAGCGATGGAGACCATGTCATCCGTTGAGGCATCGTCCACGAGGATGAACTCGAACGGAAGGCCGTCGAGCGCCGCGCCGACCTCGTCGATCAGGCGGGCGACATTCTCCGCCTCGTTGTGAGCCGGTGCGACGACCGACAGCCGGAGCGGCCCGCCGCTGGCGGGGATATTGGTGCGTTCATCCATGAGCAGCAACACTAGCCGTGCCATCGGCGTTTCCGGGGCTCAAGGACCACGAGTCCGCTCGACGCCGGGGAAGGGCTCGACCCGAGATTGGAGGGGTTCTAAAGTACAAATATCCCCGAATCTGCAACGAGGAACCGCATGCACCTGCGACACTCCGATCACGACCACGGGCCGAAGACGGTCAAAGTGACCTACATCATCGAAGACCCGGAGTCGATCATCGACGACGACCACTTTACGGGCGACGACCCCTCCGCCCCGGAGCAGACGGTGCTGGCGGCGAAGGGGGAGCACCTGCTGGAGGTGGCGGTCGAGAACGGCATCAACATCGAGCACGCCTGCGGGGCGGTGTGCGCCTGCTCGACCTGCCATGTCTACATCGAAGCGGGTGAGGACCAGCTCTCCGAGCCGACCGAGGCGGAGGAGGACCGCGTCGAGGAGGCCCCGGGACTGCAGCGGAACAGCAGGCTGAGCTGCCAGTGCATCGTCGAGGGCGACGGGCCGATCACCGTCCGGATCCCGGCATGGAACCGCAACGCGGTCAAGGAAGTGCCCCACTAGGGCCGAGCGGCATCCGGCCCACCGCATCCGCCGAACTCGGTCGGATCTGGAGGGTGCATCATGCTGCTGATCGGTCTGTCCACCATTCTGACACTTTCCCTGCAGCCTGCGGACGGCGGCGTGAGCGCGGCCGAAGCTGCTTCGCAGCCGACCGGGGAGGCGTGGATCGTGCGTGTCCGCGAGCCGGACGGGGACGATGTGGTGGATCGTCCCGGACCGGAGGGTCCGCTGTACGCCGCGGGGGCGGTGTCGACGGACACGAAGCTGCCCGTGGGCTACCCGCGGCCGACGCCTCCGGGGGCGATCGAGATCAAGCACTACCCGAGCGTGCGACAGGCGGAGGTGTCGGGCAGCAACTCGCTGCTGGCCAGCCAACGCGGTTTCATGCCGCTGTTCAATCACATCGAATCGAACGGCATCGCGATGACCGCACCGGTGGAGATGCGCTACGCCGACGACGATGACGACGGCACCACCGATCGCTGGACGATGGCGTTCCTGTACCACACCACCGACGACGGGCCGACAGGCGACGACGGCCGGGTCGTGGTCATCGACACCGAGCCGATCACCGTTGTCTCGCTCGGGGTGCGCGGCCGACGGAGCCCCGAATCCACGCGGGAGATGGCGGGCGAGCTCGAGCAGTGGCTCGCGGAGAACGCGGACGAGTGGCGTGCCGCGGGCGAGCTGCGTGTGCTCGGGTACAACGGACCGTATGTCCCCACCCGCGACCGCTGGTGGGAGGTGCAGCTCCCCGTCGCCCCCGTACGAGAAGATGCATCCCCAGCATCCGCCGACGAGCCCAAGCGGGCCGATCCCGCGGAAGCGTCCGAGACGATCTAGACTCGACCCGTGGCTCGACGGGTGCTCCATGACCGCTACTTCAAGCAGGCCAAGAGCGAGGGGTATGTCGCCCGTTCGGCGTACAAGCTGCTCGAGATCCAGCAGCGGTTCGAGCTGATCCGGCCCGGCGACCGCGTGCTGGACCTCGGCTGCGCCCCCGGCTCGTGGCTGCAGGTCGCATCGGAGCTGATCGGCGATCGCGGCACGCTCGTCGGGATCGATCTCAAGCCCGTGCGGCTGCCCCCCGGCGTCGAGTGCACGACGCTGGTCGGGGATATCGAGCGAACCGACACGGGGATGCTGCTCGAAGCCGCCGGCGGGCCCTTCGATGTGGTGCTCTCCGACATGGCACCGAACACCTCGGGTCACGGCGACGATCTGCTCTCGGCGCACCTGTGCCGAGCCGTGCTCGGCGTGGCAATCAGCGTGCTGCGCCCCGGCGGGCGGATGGCGATGAAGATCCTCGAGGGCGCGGAGTACACCGAGGTGCTCCGCGAAACGAAGGCGGTATTCCGCAGCGCCAAGGGCCTGAAACCCAAGGCGACGCGGGATGTCTCGCGTGAGATGTTCATCGTGGGCGAGGGGTACCGCCCGTGACGCTGCTCGCACCGTGGGCGGCGGTCATCGCGGGCATGGTGGCCGGACCGCTGCTCGTGCTGCTGTATGTGCTCAAGCTGCGGCGTCGGCGGGTGCGCATCAGCTCGACGATGCTGTGGGAACGCGCGGTTGAGGACCTGCAGGTCAACGAGCCCTTCCGCCGGCTCCGGGTCTCGGTGCTGCTTCTGGTGCAACTGCTCGCGCTGACGGCGTTCGTGCTGGCGCTCGGTCGGCCCGCGGTGCCCGGCGCAGCGATCACAGGTGAGCGCGTGCTGCTGATGATCGACGCCTCGGCATCCATGGCCGCGACCGACGACCCCGCACGAGGCACCCGGTTCGAAGCGGCCCGGGACGCAGCGATCGAACTGATCCGCGACCTCCCGGCCGGCACCGCCGTGCAGATCGGCGTGTTCGGGGCCGATGCGCGGACCGTCACCGGGATGACGACGGATCACCAGGCGGCGATCCGAGCGGTGCGGTCGCTCGAACCGACGGACCAGCCCGGAGATCTCGCCGCTGCGGTGGAGCTGTCCGCGGCGCTGCTCTCGGCGACCAGCGAGGACGCATCGGGCCAGGGCTCGGCGGTGCTGGTGCTGGTCAGTGACGGCGGCAACGGGGGGACGCAGGGCGGCGTGGCGCTGCCGGAGGCGAGGCTGCTGCATGTCGGGCCGCCATCGGGTTCGGCCGGTGAGAACGCCGGCATCGTGGCGGCCTCGGTGAGCCGTGACTACCGCGATCCCGCCGCGGTGCAACTGTTCGTCCGTGTGCAACAGACGGGCGCCGCACCGATCGTCCTCCCGCTGATCACCGAGGTCGACGGTCGGGTCGCGGATCGGCGCACGCTCGAGGTGCCCGCTGCGGACGCCACCGGGCCCGGTTCGCAGAGCGCCACGATCTCGATCATGCCCGGCGAAGCACGGCGGATCTCTGTCCGCATCGAACGCACCGATGCGCTCGGGGCGGACAACACGGCGCGATTTCTGCTGCGTACCGGTGATGACACCGGCCGCGTTCTGCTCGTGCAACCGGGAAACGACCCGTCTTCGGGCGAGCCGGACCCGGTGGCCTGGGTCGTCGGTGATGTGCTGGACGCGATCGCGGGGGATCGCCTGGTGCGGACAGACGCAGCGGGTCTACGCAGCCGGGCGAGCGAGGACGAGGGCTTCGCGGGCTTCGGGCTGGTGGTCCTCGACCGCGTGCCGATGCCCCCGACGCTGCCGGTCCCCTCGTTGTCGTTCGGTGTGCCGCTTCCCTCGGCGAGCCTCGGATCTCCGCCTGAGGGGGACGAGTCGGCGTCGGATGTCTTCATCAACTGGCGGCGGACGCACCCGGCGATGAGCGGGCTCTCGTTCGAAGGGGTGACCATCGGTGCTCCACGCTGGTTCTCACTCGGCGAGGGGAGCAACGCCTCGCCCCTGGCACGGGGGAGGTTCGGACCGCTCGTTATCGAGCATGAAGACGGATTGCAGCGCCGCATCGCCGTCGCGTTCGAGCCGACCCGATCCACCTGGCCCCTCCAGGTCGGCTTTACGCTGTTTGTGGCGCAGGCGGTCGAGGTGCTCACGCAGCGCGGTTCTGCAGAGGCGGCCACGGCGTTCCGCACCGGGGATCGCCTCACGGTCGACCTCGCAGCAGGATCGACGCCGACGCTGACAGGGCCAGCCGAACTCCGGGGACGGACGATTGGCGAGCCCTCGGGCGGCAGGCTTCGCGCGGTCTTTGCGCCGGCGCCGCGTGTCGGTGTGTACGCTGCTCCGTCGGGAGCGGCCGTCGCGGCGGTCAACCTGCTCGACCCCGGTGAATCGGCGCTGCGCAGCAGCGACCGGCTCACGATCGCCGGCCAGCCCGTGGCGGCGACCAGCCGCGGTGAGGGCTTCCGCGAAGTCTGGGCTTGGTTCGTGCTCGCGGGGTTCGTGCTCGCGGCCGTCGAGTGGATCTGGTTCTCGTTGCGTGCCGGCGTCTGACGCCCGGGGAGAGAGAGGGATGCGAATGGATTCGACCAGGCTCCCACGACGCCGCGTGCTGCAGATCGGCGCCGCCGGCCTCGCGGTCGGCTCGCTGCCAGCCAGAGCGGGGCAGCCCGAGCCGCCGGCGGCCAAACGCGGCCGAGGCGTGGCGAAGAACGCCATCTTTCTGGTGTCCGACGGGATGAGTGCCGGCACCTTCACGCTCGCGGAGATGATGCGTGAGGTGCGGGGGATGGGCCCCTCTCACTGGTCGCGTTTCTGGATGATCGACGGAGTTCGGCGGGCGCTGTGCACGACGCATGCCGCGGACGGCTGGGTGACCGATTCCGCCGCCGCCGGCTCGGCCTGGGGGGTCGGCCGGAAGGTCAACAACCGCGCGATCAACATCACGCCTGATGGCGAGCAGCACGAACCGATCCTGTCAACCGCCCGGGCGATGGGCAAGGCGACGGGCCTGGTCACAACGACCCGGCTGACACACGCGACGCCGGCCTCGTTTATCGCGAATGTACCCCGGCGCGACCTCGAGGACATCATCGCCGAGCAGATGATCGACCGAGGCGTCGACCTGCTGCTCGGCGGGGGCGCCAAGCACTTCCCGGCACCGCTCTTGGACGCGCGATCGGACCTGACGGTCGTGCGCGATCGAGCGGCACTGCTGTCTCGCGCAGGCGTACCCGGACGGCTCCTCGGGCTGTTCGCCGAGGACCACATCCCGTACGCGATCGAACGCGAGGCGACCGTCCCTTCGCTGCCAGAGATGGCTTCGGTGGCCATCGACAGGCTGTCGGCGTCGGCAGACGGGTTCGTGCTGCAGATCGAGGCGGGTCGCGTGGACCATGCCGCGCACAACAACGACGCTGCCGCGATGATCGCCGACCAGATCGAGTTCGACGAGACGATTCGTTCGGTTGCGGCATGGGTGTCGCAGCGGGACGACACGCTGCTCATCATCACGACCGATCACGGCAACGCGAACCCCGGGCTGACCTACTACGGCGACCGGGGCGTGGCCAGCTTCGAGCGTCTGGCCGGTGTGCGCCGCAGTTTCGAGTGGATCACCGCGGAGGCCGCCCGGCGTGACCGCGGGTTCGAGGGGATGCTCGAAGCGGTGCACGAGGCGGTCGGCGTGACGCTGTCGGACGACGAGGTGGAGCTGCTGCGCCGCGCCGCGGTCGACAACGCGCCCGTCAACGCCTTCGACATCGCCAACGGCACGATGCCCGTGCTCGGGTCGGTCCTGGCGAACCACTTCGGCGTCGCGTTCCTGAGCCCGAATCACACCGCTGATCATGTTGAAGTTACCGCGTTCGGACCGGGATCGGAGCGCATGCCCGTCTGGATCGACAACACGGATCTCTACCACATGACGATGGCCGCTCTCGAGCCGGACCGGCCCCGCCCCTGGTCGAGCGCCACGGCGCGGTCCCTCACCCCCTGGCGGTAGCCCGCCGGCGTCATTCGTCCCAGAGCGAGAGATCGACAGCCGCACGCCCCGGGGCTGACTGCCACGGGAGCATCGGCCGGGGCCAGGCCGTACGGCGGCCTTCGGCGTCGGTTCGCTGCACGCCCATCCGGAGCACCCGCCCGTCCTCAATGACCTCCGGCGGCAGCACGACCCGCGCGTACCAGCCGCCGGGGAACCGACTCGTCTCGACCCCGAACTCGGGCCGCTCGTCCGGCGCGAGCGGCGGCAGTCCGAGGGGGCGTTCGACCTCGGCGGTCCCATCGGGGGCCAGGGTGACCTCGAGATCACGCGAGGAACCCGCGGCGCCGAACACCAGCCGCACGCGATCGTCCGCGCCGATCTCGGATGCGGCACTCCGGCACTCGATGTAGACCGTCCAGCGATCGAGATGGTCCCGGTACAGCAGGGCCGCGGTGGTCCCGGCGGAGGGCGCCGACGGCGTCGGCGAAGCCCCGGCGCGCAGCGTGGCCCAGGTCCAATCGGGGAGCAGTCCCTCGATACGCAGGCCGGGCGGCTTGGCCTGCAGATCGGCCGCGGTGACGAGCATCGCTCGTTCCTCGCCGCCGATCGTCGCCACCACCGCCGCGCGCGTTGCGCCGGCGGGCCGGCTCTCCACCGTGGGCACGCGCACCGTCAGCGGCGGGATCGGATCGAGCAGCGAGTCGCCGCTGCCGGCAAACGACTCGAGCGAGGCGATCGTCGAAGCCCAACGCAGGTTCGCGATGCCGACAGCCGACACGGGCGATCCATCAGACGCCCGAAGGCTCGCGTCGCTGACGACCCAGCTCAGCCCAGCGGGCTGCTTCTCCAGCCACACGCGGGCTCGCCGGACGCGTTCGCGCGGCGTGATCCGCTGGTCGGTCAGATCGTCGAGCAGCTGATCGAGATCGTCTTCATCGATCGGCCAAGCGGGCACGATCGCGCCGTCGCCGAAGTCGAGGTAGCCCGACAGCCGACGCCGAACCGCAAGGTTGGACTCGGGATCGATCTCGTACAGCCTCGCGAGGCCGATCAGCCATCGCGATTCCCGATGCCGGGCAAGGGCCTCGAGCGTCGGATCGGCGAAGGTGTCGAACGGGAGATCCGAGGCGCCCTCGATCACGGCGCGCCGGATGCTCCCATCGGCCTCGATGATGCGGACCTCTGACGGGAGCTGCAGGCCCGAGGAAAACAGCCTGGCCCGCCACCTCCGCATCGGGCTGCGGCGGGCGGGTTCGACGCGGAGTTGCACGCCGCGTGCCGAACGGATCGATGCGGGAACCGGGCTCGACCAGGCTTCGTCGGGGATGCGGCGGGCGACCTCGTGCGGGTCCGGCAGCCAGTTCACCGAGACCCGCCGTCCCGCGATCCAGATGCCCTGCCCGATCGAGTCGATCGGGGGATCGATCACGATCGCCGGTGCGATGCGCCCCGCCGGATCGGGGTGCACGGGCGTGGGACCGATCGCCGGCGTCACGCTCCACGCGCCGGCCGGTGGGAGCCAGTCGCCCGGCTGATGCGCCCCCACCACTGACTCGATCCAGACAACCTGGGTTGGCAGACGCCGCCCGTCGTCGAGGACGACCTCGCCGATGTCCTCCGGCCGGAACCCGCCGGCGAGTTCGATGGGCACGACCAGCCGTTCTCCCATGACCGCGTCGACACGATCCCGCACGAACACACCGAACCGTGGATCATCGACAACAACCGGCTCGGTGGGGAAGGGCCCCTGTCGCGGGGTCCGCTCGGCCGCGGTCGAACAGCCGGCCAGGGCGATCGCGGCACCCATGCTGAGCCCCATGACCAGCGCGCCGAGGCAAGCTCGATGGTCGGTCGCGCTGTTCATGCGCTGCCGGCGGCCTCGGTCTCACGCGGGAGGGTCTGCACCGCGTTCTCGATGAGCTGGTCCGGTCCGATGCCGTCGGCGTCCGCCTCGAAGTTCGTGAGCACGCGGTGACGCAGCGCAGGCTTGGCGATCTTCTGGATGTCCTCGATGCTGACCGCCGGCCGGCCCCCCACGAGCGCCCGGCACTTGGCCGCCAAGACCAGCGCCTGCGCCGCACGAGGTGAAGCGCCGACGCCGACATACTTGTCGACCATCGGGGTGGCGTACGGGCCGCCGGGGTGCGTCGCGAGCACCAGCCGGACCGCATAGTCCTGCACATGATCCGCGATGGCGACGCGCCGAACGAGCTGCTGGTGCCGAAGGATCCGCTCCGCGTCGAGCACGGGCGTGATCGTCGGGGACTCGGCGCGCGTCGTTCGGCGGAGGATCTCGGCCATCTCCTCGCGTGAGGCGTAGCCCACCACCAGCTTGAAGAAGAACCGGTCGAGCTGCGCCTCGGGAAGCGGGTAGGTGCCCTCCTGCTCGATCGGGTTCTGTGTCGCGAGGACGAAGAACGGCCTGGGCAGCTCGTGCGTCTCGTTCCCGACCGTCACGCTGCCCTCCTGCATCGATTCGAGCATGGCCGCCTGCGTCTTCGGCGTCGCACGGTTGATCTCGTCGGCGAGCAGGATCTGGGCGAAGACGGGCCCCCGGCGGAAGGCGAACTCTCGCCGCGTGCCGCCGCCTGGCTGCTCGATCTCCGTCACCACGGTCGTGCCGGTGATGTCCGCCGGCATGAGGTCGGGCGTGAACTGGATCCGGCTGAACTCCAGCCCGAGCGCCTGCCCGAGCGACCGCACGAGCAGCGTCTTGCCGATGCCGGGCACGCCCTCGAGCAGGACATGCCCGCCCGTGAACAGGCAGACCAGCACGCCGTCGATGATCGACTGGTTGCCGACCACGGCCCGGCCGATCTGCTCGCGCACCGCCAGATAATCCGTGCGGAACGCCTCGGCCGCGCTGGCGGCCTGCTCGGGCGACATCGATTCGATGGTCAGCGACTCCGGCATGTGGCTCTCCCGTAGGGCGTGCCCGGGATCGTACAGGGCTCCCCCGCCCGGGTCGCTGGTGCTTACGCCTGCCCGGCGCCGGCCTCGGCCTGCTCCGGCATCTCCTCGACCTCGAGCATCTTCCTCGCCCGCTCGGCGGCGTCCACGAAGGACGACCGCGCCGCGATGCTGATCAGCTTCGCCCGCGCCGGCGACGGAGGCTGCTGCCCCGGCGCGAGCACCGTCAGCTTCCCGCTCTCGGTGAGCACAAACAACGGCACGGCATCCTCGCCCATGTCCGCCCGGAACGCGTCGATGGTGTACGCCGTCGAGAGCGCCGTCACGACCACCCCGCCGCCGTTGCCCCAGAGCTGCGCGAGACGACTGAAGGTCACCTCTGCCCCGCCGAGCAACCGCCCGCCCCGCTCCTCGCCGCTGGACTCGCCGTCGCCGGCCGCCACCGATCGGGGGGCGAGCTGGTAGACGCCGACCCGGCCGAAGATCCTGGAGAACCGCTTGGTCGCGAGCGTGTTGACCTGATCGTTCGGCGTCAGCGCGATGACCCGTCCGATGCCCGTCAGCTCGATCGAGTCGATCGCCTGGTCGGCCAGGATGTTGCCGTGGTGCGCCGGGACACCCTCCATCCACGCGGCCGCGGTGTTCTGGTAGTTGCTGTCAACGACCATCGCGTGCACGCCGAGTTCCTTGAGCTTCGCGCCGATCGCGCGGGCCCAGGGGTGGGCGCCGATGATCAGGACGCCCTGCGCGTTCGCGTCCGCGAGGCCCAGCAGCTTCGCGGCCGGGCCGGCGGCGAACCCGTAGATCACCACGGTCCCGATGATCACCGCGAACATCAGCGGGACGAGTCGACCCGCGTCCGGGTACACGCCGACCAGGTCGAACGCCAGGATCGGTGCGATCGCCGCCGCGACGATGCCGCGGGGCGCGACGCAGGCCAGGAAGGCCCGCTCCCGCCAGTTCAGCCGCGAACCGATCGTCGACGCCAGCACCGCCAGCGGGCGCACGATGAGCACCAGCGCAAGCACGAAGGCCACCGCGGACAGCCCGAGCTGGTTGATGTCGGCCGGCTCGAGCCGCGCCGCGAGCACGACGAACAGCACCGAGATGAACAGGACCGTGAGGTTCTCCTTGAACTCCAGGATGTGCTCGACATTCGCCGAACGCTGGTTTGCCAGGTACATGCCCATCACGGTCGTCGCCAGCAGCCCCGATTCCTTCTGGACCACATCGCTGATGGTGAACGCGAGCACGGCAACGGCCAGCGAGACCTGGTTGTGCAGCGAGTCGGGGATCAGATACCTGCGGATGCCGAAACCGACCAGCCAGCCCGCCAGCAGGCCGAGCCCACCCCCGATGACGACGGTGTACAGCAGGCCGTAGGCGACATCGCCCGCGGCCGCGCTCCCGCTGCCCGACTTGACCACTTCGAACACCAGCACCGCCAGCAGCGCCCCGATCGGGTCGATGACGATGCCCTCCCACCGCAAGATCGGCCCGACCGCGCCCTTCGGACGGATGTGCCGCACCAGGGGCAGCACCACCGTCGGCCCGCTCACCGTCAGGATCGCGCCGAAGACCGCGGCGAGGCCCCACTCCAGTCCAAGAATGAAGCGAGCACCGAATGCGGCGAGCACCCAGGTCACCAACGCGCCGATCGTGACCAGGTTGCGGATCACGGAGGTGCCGATGCGCAGCTCGCGGAACCGGAGCGTCAGGCCGCCTTCATACAGAATCAGGCCCACCGCCAGGGCCGCGAGCGGGGAGAGCAGATCGCCCAGCAGGCCGTCAGGATCGAGCGACCAGGCGGGCGAGGGCCCGAAGACCTGCATGCCGGGCCCGGCGAGCAGACCCGCGGCGAGCAGCAGCAGAATCGCGGGGATGCGCAGCCGGCTCGCCAGCCACTGCGCCGCGGCGCCGAGGGCGAGCACGGCGGCAATGGCAATCAGCGGTTCGCCCATGCATCCCCTCGGTCAGGATCTGCCGCCCCTTCGGCGAGGCAAGCCTACACACGGGGGCTCGATCGGGCGCTGCCGCCGGGATCGCACGCCTTCGGTCCCGGAGGGAGGCTGAAAAGGCCGCGGTGGGATTCGAACCCACGAATAACGGATTTGCAATCCGCTCCCTTAGTCCACTCGGGCACACGGCCTGCTGTGCACAAGCATCATAGACTGCCACTCGGAAACCGGGTCGCCCCGGACCCGCGACCGCACGGAGGCGTTCGATGTCCAGAACCTGCCGACGCGAGACCCGGCCGCTCGTTTGGACCGTGGCCGCCTGCCTGACCGTGTCGCTCTCGGCCCAGCCGAGCGCCGATCCGGAACTGCAGGACGAGAGCGTCGGCGAGCTGGGAAGCCGGCTGCGCGACGGTGGCGGCACGCCGCCCGGTGTGGAGCCAGCCGAGCCGGCCCGCGCCATGCCGGTGCGCTCGCACACGCCGTCGCAGAACCTCGGCATCGACGACGACGGCCGCCCGCTGACCGAGGGCTCCTTTCTCGTCGCCGCGCGCGGCCTGATCGCCCGAGCCCCTTCGGGTGCCTGGATCTTCTCCCCGGCCCACGAGCCGGACGAGGAACGCCTCCGTCCGATGATCATCCTGCCGTCGCAGCTGCTCGCTCGGCTCGCGCAGCTCGTCGGTGACACGGACGCGGCCGACAACCTCGAGATCTCCGGCCGGGTGACGCTCTACCGCGGCCGAAACTACCTCCTGCTCACGGCGATCAACCAGCAGAACGAGCTCGCGGAGCACGACGAGAGCGCCGCGGACGCGCAGCGAGCCGACGAGACCGTGCCTGGCATCGACGAGGCCACGCAGCGGTTGATCGACGAGCTCGAGGCGGCACGCACCGGCGTGCGAGGCGTCATCGCGTCCTCGTCGCAGAGCGACACGGAAGCGCAGTCGGTCATCGCCGAGGGCAGGACGATCGTGCGCCGCAGGGCCAGGCTCCTCCGCCTGAGCGCCGGCGAGCTCGCGGTCAGCTTCGACAACGACTCCGACCAGCCGGACGCGACCGTGGACCAGCCGCTCGTCATCGCGCCCTGCGCGGCGCTCGAGTCCATCGAGGACCTGATCGAGACACACGGCGAGGCCTCGCCCGTGACGGTGTCGGGCGTGACCCTGGCGTACGGCGGGCGGAGCTACATCCTGCCGAGCGGGATCTCGATCGAACCGCCCACCGAACTGAGCTCGAGGCAATAGCGGGGAAGCTCAGGCCAGCGAGGTCTCGGGGCTGTCCTCGCGAGCCATCCCGGCCGGGGCGTGGGTCACCACGCGCTCGCCCTCCACCGGTGAGAACCGCGAGCCGTAGAGCGGCAGCTTCTTGTTGACCTGCTGCTTCGGCAGCAGCGGCTGCACCAGCAGGACGACGCCGGCCAGCGCCGCGTTCGCGGCCAGCAGCGTGTACCACGCCGTCAGCTCGTAGAACACCATCGTCGCGGTCATCACCACCACCACCAGCGACAGCGGGATCATGCTCTGCCAGCCCAGGAACATCACCTGGTCGTACCGAAGCCGGGGCAGCGTCCAGCGGACGACCATCATGAACACCACCAGCAGGATCGCCTTGCCGAAGAACACGGCGAACTTCGCCAGCACCGCCAGGAACCCCGTGTCCTCAACGCCAAGCCCCGGCACACCGGGCAGATGGAAGCCGCCCAGGAACAGCAACGCGAAGAACGCGCAGCTCGTGATCATGTGCATGTACTCGGCCAAGAAGAACAACGCGTACCGCATCGAGGCGTATTCGGTGTTGTACCCGCCGACCAGCTCCTGCTCGGCCTCGGCGTTGTCGAACGGGGCCCGGTTCGCCTCGGCCAGGATCGCCACGAAGAACAGCAGCGCCGCGATCGGCTGGGCGAAGAGCAGCCAGCCGTTGTCCTGCTGATACTCGATGATGCCCATCGGCATGATCGTGCCCGTCACCAGCAGCACCGCCATGAGGCTCAGCCCGAGCGGGATCTCGTAGGAGACCATCTGCGCGGTCGCTCGCAGCCCGCCGAGGAACGAGTACTTGTTGTTCGACGCCCACCCCCCGAGCACCACGCCGTACACACCAAGCGAGGCGACCGCGAGCAGGTAGATGATGCCGACATTCGCGTTCAGCCCCGCGACGACGACGCGCTCGCCTCCGATCGGGCCGAACAGCCACTCCCCGATCCCGCCGAGCACGGGGATGTCGCCGATCGGCGGCATCGCGAAGTACCCGCCCCACGGGATGATCGCAAAACCGAGGATCGCGGGAATGACCACCGTCGCCGGTGCCAGCGTGAAGAGGAAACGGTCGGCGCTCCGGGGCATGTAGTCCTCCTTGAGGAGGAACTTGATGCCGTCGGCGAGAGGTTGCCCCAGGCCCAGAGCCCCCTTCAGGAACCCGAGGAAGGGCAGCCCGAAATCGAAGCCGACCCGGTTGGGACCGATCCGGTCCTGGATGTAGGCGCTGACCTTCCGCTCGAGGAAGGTCATGTACGCCACCGCCCCGAGGATGACATGCACCACGATGATCAGCACATGCAGGCTGACGAACAGCTGCGTGGTCATGATGCCGTGGATGAAGCCCTGGAGGGTCGCGATGGCCGCTTCGATCAGTCCCATGGTCGGCACTGTAGATCGGCCGGGGGCGGGACGCTACTTGCGACGGGCTGCCGCACGCTCCCAGTCCATGGTCATCGCGAGCCCGAGCCTCTGGCCTATCCGACGCCACCGGCTCGCCTGCAGCTGCCGGATGCGGAGCCTGAGCAGGCGGATCTCCGCGTTCTGCTCCCGGCACAGCCGGCCGAGCGTCTCGAGATCCCGCTCCAGCCGACGGATCCGCTCGAGCTGGTCGTACCCGCTCACGCCGGGGTCCGCTCCGCGGCGGCGACGACACCATCGACGAAGTCGCGGTGGTTGGCGCAGCGCGGGCACTTGTTCTGCCCGCCGAGCTTGCCCCGGCTCTCCATCCATCGATGGAAGGTGCCGTCGGGCACGAGGGTCACCGTCGGGGGTGCCATGCCAAGCGACTCGGTGCGCTTGGTGGTGTAGTCCACATTCTGCGACTTGATCGATCGGTCGAACAGGTCGCGGAAGCGGTCCAGAGCCGGGCCGGACAGGTCCGCCTCGATCACCAGCTCCAGACCAGCGCGGCGGCCCGCGCCCGGGTAGACCGGGCCCGCGGTGAACTCGCCGTGCCGCAGCCCCAGCTCCTCCGCGGCGGCGGCGACGGCGTTCTCGATGTGCTCGACGATCAGGTTCTCGCCGAACGCGTTGATGAACAGCCGGTGCCGGCCCACGATCCGCAACCGACAGGGCCCCTCGCCCCCCCTGCCGTCGAGGCCGCCGGGCACCGTGTCGAACTCGACCACATCGCCCAGAACATACCGGCAGAGCCCGGCGCAGGTCGTCAGGACAACGACATACCGCTGCCCCTTCTCGACCTCCCACGCCGCGTGCGTGGTCGGGTGCTCGTTGTTGATCTCCTCGATCGGCACAAACTCGAAGAAGTTGCCGATGTCCGAGCAGAGCCGCAGCCCCGGGTCGTCCCGCTCGTCCTGCAGCGCAACGAAGGCCTCGCTGGCCGGGTACAGCTCGAGTCGCAGGGGCAGGTCCTGACCACCGGCGCCCTCGACGAGCTCAGCGATCCGACCGCGGAACGGGGCGTACTTCACCCCGCCGTGCACGAACGCGTACAGGTTCGGCCAGATGTCACGCATCCGCGCGACCTCCCGGCCGCGGTCGTTCGCCATCTCGATCATCCGCTCGAACAGCACGCCCGCCCAGCTCGGCATGCCGCTGACCATGCGGATGTCCTCGGCCAACGCGCGATCGGCCATCGCGTCGATCTTCGCCGGCCAGTCGTCCATCAGCGCGATCTCCGGGCCCGGCGAGTACACCTTCGTCAGCGGCCAATGGATCAGCGGCGTGACCAGCCCGGACAGATCGCCCGTCCGGATCCCGTGCTCGTTCTCGCGGACATCCGACGAGCCGCCCAGGAACAGGATGCGCCCCGAGAACAGCCGCCCGAGGCAGACATCCCACCGCATCATGTTCGCGAAGATGTCCAGGCTCGCGCGGTAGTTCGAGCGGAACATCTCCTCGGACTGCGGCATGAACTTGTCGCCCGCCGTCGTGCCGCTGGTCTGCGCGTACGCACGCACCAGACCGGGCCAAAAGACATCCGGCTGCCCGTGCTCTCGTGCACGGACGATCATCTCCCGGTACCCCTCGTAGTCCCGAACGGGCAGGGCGTCGCGGTAGGCGGGGAGCAGCTCCGCATCGGGCAGCTCGCGCAGCTTCGCAAAGCCGTGGGCCCGCCCGAGTTCCGTCGCGGCGGCTCGCGAGAGGATCCGCCGCAGCTGGCGGACCTGGACCCCCGCCGTGTGCCGGGACCACCACGACCGGTCGTCGAGCTTGGGCGCACGAAGCGCAAGCCTGGCTTCGAGCGCGTAGCCAACGACCCCGGTCCAGGAGAGCGGTGCCCGGCGATTGATCACCGGCTGCCCCGCTGCGGCGATGACCCGTGCGCCGCGTGCCCCGAGACCTCGCGGGCGAACGATCGGAGCTCCTCGGCGAAGCGGTCCGGCATTTCCATCATCGGCGCGTGCCCGCAGTGGTCGAACCACACGAGCCGGGCCGTCGGGATCGACTCGGCGAAGTTCATCGCCGCCTCGGGCGGTGTGACCACATCCTGTCGGCCCCAGACCAGCAGCGTCGGGCAGCGGATCTCGCCGAGCCGAGCGCCGAGGTGGTCCTTCCGTGCCGATCGGCTCAGCTTGATCATCGCCCGCGCACCGGAGCGCTCTGACAACTCAGCGTGCGCCCGATCCAGATCCGCCTCGCGGATGTGCACCGGGTCGTGGAACAGCTCGGCCAGCCGCTCGGCCAGCCAATCCCGGCTCGGCCGCAGCTGGATCTCTTTCACCGTTGTGCGCTCGATCAGCCCGCTCGACCCGGCGAGCACCAGCCCGGCCACCAGCTCCGGGTGGTCGAGCGCCACGCGTGTCGCCACATGCCCGCCGAACGAGTTCCCGACCAGCACGACCGGCCCGTCAAACTGCTGGCGCAGGAATCGAGCGGTGAGCTCCGTGGCGCCGTAGATCGAGCAGTCGGCACCCTTCAGACGCAGCAGAGGCAACTGGAAGAGCACGCACCGCGCCTCGTCGGAGATCGTCTGGGCAGAGTCCTCCCAGTGCTCGTTCAGGCCCACCAGCCCGTGCAGGAAGCAGAATGTCGGGCCCGAGCCGAACGCCCGAACACTCGCCACCACCGTCTGACCGCTCCGCCCCACGAGCTCGATCGACGACTGCACCGCCCCCAACGGCTCGGCAGCGCTGGACGAGGACGCGGCAGTGGACGGAGACGGAGTCACGCGGAAGGCATCTCCAGCGGGCGGAAGACGGCAAAGCCGGATATTAGGGCAAGGGCATGAAGCCCGCACGGGCCCGAACAAAACCAAGCTCTCATCCGGAGGCCCCGTCCACGACGGCCGCATCCGCTTCGCCCAGTCGGCCGTCATCCATGCGGACAACGCGGTCGGCCCGCTGCGCAACGCGCAGATCGTGCGTGACCATCACGGTGCTCTGGCCCGTGGAGCGCAGCGTCTCCAGGACATCCAGCACGCCCTCGCCGGTCTTCTGGTCGAGGTTCCCAGTCGGCTCGTCGGCGAGCAGGACGGGCGGCCCGTTCATCAGCGCCCGAGCCACCGCGACGCGCTGGCGTTCCCCACCCGAGAGCGACGCCGGCCTGTGCCGGAGCCGGTGCGCCAGCCCGACCCCCTCGAGCAGATGGGCCGCATGATCTAAGACCTCGCGCCGTCGGCGGATGTACGCCAGCCGACCCACGCCGATCATCGCCCCGAGCGCGGTGTTCTCCAGCACCGTCAGCTCAGGAAGCAGGTGATAGAACTGGAAGACGAAGCCGACCTGCGTCCGGCGAAACTCGTCGAGCGCCCCGGCGCTCAGCCGACCGAGCTCCCGATCGCCGAAGTAGCGGATCGGCCCGGAGCCGCGGTCCGGGCGGTCGAGGCCACCGAGCAGGTGCAGGAAGGTGCTCTTGCCCGAGCCGGATGCGCCCAGGATCGCGACCCATTCCCCGTCGCCGACCGTAAGCGACGCGCCGCGCAGCACGGGCACATCCACCCGCCCGAGCCGGTAGGTCTTCGAGATGTTGCTCGCCTCGATCGCCGTCACACGGGTCTCCTCGGGCCGCCTCCGCTATTCGAACCGCAGCGCCCTGACCGGGTCCATTCTGGCCGCACGGCAGGCGGGGATCGCCGCCCCGATGACACAGCTCGCCACGCCCGCCGCCGCGACGATCACCGTCTTCGTCGCGTCGAAGTCCTCCGGGATGGTCGTGAAGTAGTACACCGCCGGGTCCCAGATCTGCACGCCGAGCGCCCGGCCCATCCAGTCGTGGATCGCGTTGATGTTCGTGATCACGAGGTACGCCAGCCCGATCCCGAGCGTCGTGCCCACCGCGCCGATCGCCAGCCCGTACCGCACCCACAGCCACGCCACGCCCAGCCGGCTCGCCCCGAGCGCCCGCAGGATCCCGATGTCCTTCGTCCGCTCGCTGACCATGCTCCAGAAGATCGCGAGCACGAGGAACACGCTCGTCAGGCTGATGATCCCGAAGATGAACAGGACGAGCCCCGTCTCCTTCTTGATCGCGGCGATCAGCGTCGCGTTGCGGTCCTCCCAGGTCAGGATGTTCACGAGCATCGGGGGCGGCGCATCGGCCTCCGCCTCGGCGAACTCGGCGTACACCTCGACCACGCGGTTCCTCAGCGTCTCCAGGTCCGCGCCATCCCGGCCGCGGACAAGGACCGCCGTCACCCGCGCCGGCTCAACGCCGATGACCTCGGGCAGCTCGAAACGCTGGATCCCCGTCTCGGGGTCCGTCACCAGCGCCGCGTCGCCGGTGCGCTCGACCCGCTCGGCGCGGTCCATCTTCAGCATGTCCTGCAGCTGCGCCAGCGGGACATACATCGTGTTCGAATCGACCTCGTACACACCGCTGGCGAACTCGTTCGCGATCACGAATCGTCGCGCGATCGGCTCGAGGATCCCGCCGCTCGTGTCCGTCGGCAGCACATTGATGGTGATCGGCCGCTGCGTGATGTAGTCCTCCCCAACGAACCCTCCGGGGTGGCGCAGGCTCCGCTTGCTGAACAGCTCGAGCCCGAGGACGGCCAGCGGCGGCTGCGCCACGCCCTCCCGCTCCGGGCGCTCCAGCGTCGACCCGAAGTACTCGAGCGCCTCCCACACCTGCCGACGCTCCGGGTCCAGCCGCGGATCCTCGCCGAGCGTGTCCTTGGGCAGCGGCGTGTCGAGCGGACGCCAGTACAGCGAGTCGCGGTAGCCCGTCACCGCGTGGAACGAATCCGGCTCGATGCCCTTGATCAGGCACTCGGTCACACGACCATCGCCGAGCGTCACCAGCCCGAACGCGTCGATCGTCGGCGAGGCCGCCTCGACGAGCCCGTCTGCCTCCAGCCGATCGATCAGTTCCTCGTACCGCGGGATCCCCAGCTGCGGCCGGCTGATCTCCACATCCCCGATCAGCGACCGCCCCGACCGGATCAGCTCATTCAAGAACCCCCCCATCACCGACCAGGTGATCAGCTCCATCGCGACGCACAGCATCACCGCCGCCGAGGCGAGCAGCGGCATGACCTTGCTGGTCAGATAGCGACGAGTCAGCAGCGCCTGGTACATCGATCGGCGACTCTATCCGCTTCCGGAGGCGCGGCTTGCATGAATCTACAATCCGCGGTGATCGGATGCCCCCTCCAGATCGGTCCCGTCGAGCTCCGAAGCAACCTCGTGCTCGCCCCGATGGCGGGCTACTGCGACCTCGCGTGGCGCATCACCTGCCGCGAGCTCGGCGGCGTCGGCCTCGCCTGCACCGACCTGCTCAGCCCCCACGGCCTGCTGCGGGGCACGCAGGAGTCGCTCGACCTCGCCCGCACCAACGACGCCGACAAGCCCATCGGCATGCAGCTCTACGGCTCCGACCCGGCGATCATGGCCGAAGGCGCCCGCTGGGCCGCCGACCACGGCGCCACGGTCGTCGACATCAACATGGGCTGCCCGGTGGACAAGGTCGTCAAGAAAGACGGCGGCAGCAAGCTGATGTGCGATGTGCCCGGCGCCGTCCGCATCGCCGAGGCCATCCGCAGGGCCCTGCCGGACCACATCCCGCTGACCGCCAAGATGCGGCTGGGCTGGGACGAGGCCGCCGTCAACGACCGCTGCGCCGAGACGCTCGCCTGCCGGCTGATTGATGTCGGCTGCGCGGCGATCACGGTCCACGGCCGAACCACCGAGATGCGATTCAAGGGCGACTGCCGACGCGACGGCATCCGGCGCGTCGTCGACGCGGTCGGTGCGCACACCAACGGCTCCATCCCCGTTCTGGGCAATGGCGATGTCAGGACCGCAGAGGACGCTGTCGCCATGATCCGCGAGACCGGCTGCGCCGGCGTGATGATCGGCCGTGGAGCGCTGGCTCGCCCGTGGATCTTCCGGGACGCGTGGTCGTTGCAGAGAACCGGTGCCGTCCCGCCTCCACCGAGCGAGTCAGAGATCATCGGCATCATCCGCTCCTACTTTGACCGGATGCGCGAGCACCGGGACGACCACTACGCCCTGCACAAGATGCGGACGCGGATCTCCTGGCTGGTCAAGCCGCTGAACGGACCGACGAGCTCGGCCAAGCCGCTGCAGGAGGCCGTCCGCACCTCGAAGGATGCCCGGACCGTGCACGCCGCCTTGGACGCGTACCTTGCCGGCGAACTGCAGATCAGCCGACACACCAGCCCGGCCATCGCGTGAGCGGCGGAGTTTTTTCTCCGATCCTGACGGCACGCGCCCCGCGGCGCATCCCGTTTCCCGTCGTCGCTTCGGACCCGCACGCCGGGTCCGGACACGGGGAGGAATCGGATGTCCGGACGCCACGCCAAGATCGCTGTCGCTTCCATCATCGCGCTCGCGGGCGTTGCAGCGACGGTCGCGGCGCTGATCCCCGCCCGCAGTGAGCGGACGGATGCGCCCAAGCCGAGGATCGTGACCGCGGATGGCTCCGCCCCACCGCAGGAGACCAGGCGTCTCGATCCGCCCCGCGAGGCCATGGCGTGGGAAGAGGGTGCCGGCTCCCGCCCGCCGGTGTACGCACCGACACGAACCGCGGCGCAGCTCGCCGAGACGGTGCGCACGCTCGCGGCGGCTGTCAACACGGAGCAGGGCACCGGGGCGGGCGCGGGCGAGGCCGTGGCGGGGTTCCTGATGCCCGGCTTCACCGATGATCGGCGCATGGCGGACACGATCGCGTCGCTGGGAGGCGTAGATCATCCCCGCAACGCGATCCTCGAGGCACTCCTAGGCACGGCGCTCGAAGGCGCCTCGATCGACACGGCCAACATCACCGTCGAAAAGCCCGACGCCGAGCCGGAGGCCTCGCGCGGCATCAACATGAACCGGAACCGCAGCCGGAACACCGACGCCGAGGGCAACCAGGCCGATGTCGAACTCGTCACGCTCACTTCGTCGTTCCAGGATCAGTTTCCCGATGCCGTGGGCGAGAACGCGCGCGGCGAACTGGTCGAGGTCACGGTTCCGATGCGGTCCGCGAGCGCCGAGGGCGAGGCCACGGACCTCCGTCTCTCGCTCGTCCTCCGGCGGACCCCGAACGGTTGGCAGCCGGCGTGGATGGAGGTCGTGACACCGAATACGGAGCTCATGGACGACCTGATGGTCGCCCTGCGCGCCGCGGCCGAGTCGGTCCGCCGCGCCGAGGGAGCGGGAGGAACCCCGGGCGGCTCGGGCTGAGCCCGGAGGCGATCGCCAGTGAGCATCCCATCGTTCCCATACGAGCGAAACCCAGTACGACACGAGCAGCAAAGGAGCCGGCCGTGCGAAGAAACGCCTTCACCATCATCGAGTTGCTCGTCGTCATCGGCATCATCGGTCTGCTCATCGGGCTGGTGCTGCCGGCCCTGAGCGGGGCCCGCACGCGGGCGCGCCAGACGCTGAGCCTCGCCAACGCTCGCTCCATCGCGCAGTCGTTCGAGCTCTACGGCAACGAGTACCGGGTGCTGCCGTTCCCTGGGCAGGTCGATGACGGCGGGCGGACCGGCGAGCTGCCCGAGGACTTCTACTCGCTCAACTGGTACGCCGACGACGGCATCGCGATCATCGCCATCAGCGATGTCTGGCCCATGGCAACGCTCTGGCCCGCGCTCGTCAGCGCTGTCACGCCGTGGGACGAGGCCTTCGCGACCTGGGTCTCACCCGGACGGAGCAAGGAGCTGCCGACCATCGACGATGTCTTCGGCGATCGCGAGCCGCAGGAGGTCATCAGCTACGAATTCTCGCAGAGCTTCTTCGCGCGCCCCCGGCTCTGGTCGGGCACACGCGACAACCCGGCCCGGGCGGACCGGAGCCTGGTCGCGCCGACCAAGCCGAGCGATGTCCGCAGCCCGGCCTCCAAGGTCATGCTGTTCGACGGCGACCTCGCCTACCAGACCCGGCAGCCCGAGATCGTCGAGGGCCACTACGACGCCCCCACCCCGATGGCGTTCGCCGACGGACACGGGGATGTGCTTTCCCCGCTCGATGCCGTCGACGGGGCACCGAATCCGCTCAACGGGACGGACATCCGCCGGCTGCACAACACCCCCGATGGAGTCCAGGGCACCGACTACTGACAGCGCGGCTCCGAAAGTGCTTCACGAAGCTTGGCACACGGGCGGGGTCTGGGAATACGCTCCAACGCATCGGGGCTGTATACAAGACCCACACCCCGCCGGGAGCACCTGCCATGTCCACCGTCGTCGCGAGCGGAACTGTCTTCACCGAGGCCATCGAGCGGCTGGATCAGGCCGCCATCTACTCGAAGGCCCACGCCGAGACGATCGAGCGGCTGCGACGCCCGCAGCAGGTCACCGAGGTCAGCTTCCCGGTCCGGATGGACGACGGCTCCGAGCGTGTGCTGACCGGCTTCCGATGCCGGTACGACAACACCCGGGGCCCCGCCAAGGGCGGCATCCGGTTCCACCCGGATGTATCACGCGACGAGGTGATGGCGCTCGCGTTCTGGATGACCGTCAAGTGCGCGGTGGCCAACATCCCCTTTGGGGGGGGCAAGGGCGGCGTGATTGTCAACCCCAAGGAGATCAGCAAGGCGGAACTGGAGCGTGTCAGCCGGGGCTACATGCGCGCGATCGCCCCGGTCGTCGGCCCTGAGACGGATGTGCCGGCTCCGGATGTGTACACCAACGCCACGGTGATGGCGTGGATGATGGACGAGTACAGCGCGATCGTCGGCGAACGCACACCAGCCGTGATCACCGGCAAGCCGGTCGCGCTCGGCGGCTCGCTCGGCCGGGACGACGCCACGGCCCGGGGCGGTTTCTACCAGATCCTCGAGCTCGCCGAGATCAAGGGCTGGGACCGCAAGGCCACCAGCATCGCCATCCACGGGTTCGGCAACGCCGGCCAGCATTTCGCGCGGCTCGCGTCGGAAGCGGGGTTTAAGATCGTCGCGGCGTGCGACTCCCGCGGCGGCGTGCACGACCCTGACGGGCTCGATGTCGAGGCGCTGATCGACACCAAGGAGTCCTCGGGCCGGGTCCAGGGCCAGGGCCGATCGATCTCCGGCGATGAGCTGCTGGCGCTGGATGTCGATCTGCTCGTTCCCGCGGCGCTCGAGAACACGATCACGACCGACAACGCGGACGCTGTGCAGGCCTCGTTCATCCTGGAACTGGCCAACGGACCGCTGACGAACGACGCGGATGAGGCCCTGACCAAGCGAGGCGTGATCACGATTCCCGATGTGCTGGCGAACTCGGGCGGCGTCACGGTCAGCTACTTCGAGTGGACGCAGAACAAGGCGGGCTTCGCCTGGACACTCGACGAGGTGCACCAGCGGCTGCAGACCAAGATGTCCGGCGAATTCCGGTCGATCTGGGACTTCGCGCAGGAGAGGTCGATCGACCTGCGCACCGCTGCCTACGCGATCGCCCTGGACCGTCTGGCCGAGGCCCACGAGGCGACCGGTACACGGGACCTGTTCGCCCGCTGAGCCGCCCCACCGGGTGCCGCGGTCCGAAAAGGCCTATCGCCGGGTCACCGTGGGGTGGCGTCGGGTGTGATCTTGACGGATCGCTGGCAGAACCGCGAGGCCGCCGTACCGTACAATCGTGGGTGAGTCACCCAGCGAGGGTGCCGGTCCGGACGCTCGGATCGGCTCGTCGCGTCTTTGGGTTATGACAGGTTCGATTCTCCATCGTGAAGATTGAAGATGAGGATGAGTGAGATGATCTTCCGAGTGCCGCTGACGACCGCCATTCTCTCCGCTGTGACGCTCCTCGGTGCTGCCGGTGCGGCGATCGCCCAGCCCGTGTCGCCGGATGTCGAGCTCAAAACCACGCCGGACCGGATCGGACCCCGACTTGAGTTTGCCCCGTCTGTCGTGCAGTTCGGCCAGATCGAGGATTCCAAGGAAGTCTTCTCCACTGTAACGCTCACGAACACGGGTGATGCGACGCTCGAGATCCCGGAGACCGGCGGCGTGAAGGGGAGCTGCGGCTGCACCGTGCCGACGCTGCCCAAGTTCACCCTCGAGCCGGGCGAGTCCATGGAGGTTGAGGTCAAGTTCGACCCGAGGAACCGCCAGGGCAAGCAGGCGAAGACCATCACGATCCAGACCAACTCGGAGCGCGGGCCGACGGTGATTCCCGTCGAGGCCCTCGTCATCCAGCGCGTGCAGTTCGTCGAGGGCGTGGCGAACTTCGGCAATGTCGATCAGGGCGACACACCCTCCTTCACCGTTCGCGTGCGCGGGTCGGACACGGAGTTCAAGGTGACCGATGTCGAGGTCAGCCGACCTGATGCGTTCGTGGCGAAGGTCATCGGCCACGGCTTCACCGAGCGGGACGATCTCGTCAGCGGGCAGATGGTGGAGGTCGGGGAGAGCACGATCGAGATCACGCTGCTGCCCGGTGCGCCGGTGGGCCGGACCGCTTCGGATCTGAAGATCGAGACGAACGATGTGCTCGTGCCGGAGCACAAGACGCAGGCGAGCGTCAATGTGCTCGGCGATCTGCGGTTCGATCGGCCGCAGCTGGGGCTCGGCCAGCTCGCTCCGGGCGAGACCTTCGAGCGCACGGTGACGCTCTACAGCAACAAGGCGGACGCGTTCAACATCGACCGCATCGTGTTCGTGTCCAGCACGCTGAGCCCGGAAGACCGCCAGAAGATCGTTATCGAGCACGAGCCGACCAGCGATGAGGCGGGGCTGGTGGGCTACACCATCACGATCCGCGGCGAGGTCACCGAGACCATGCGCGTCATCCAGGGCCGGATGACCATCCTGACGGACCGCCCCGGCCAGCGGGTCGTCACGGCGAACATGAGCGGTGTGGTGCGCACCGCCCAGCGACGCTGACCCCGGGGGCATGCGCGGCATGAAGGCCTTCGTCGTCAAGCTCGTTCTGCTCGTCGCGCTCGCGGGGGCCGCGGCGCTGACCCACGGCCTGATCGCGCCGTTCCGGCTCGAGCCCGCGCCGGCCGAACGCACCGTGATCACGCTCCCGCCGCCGCCGAACGCTCCGGTCGAAGGCAGCAACGCGGGTGACCGGACCGATGGCGGCGACACGGCAGAAGCGCAGACGCCCGAACCCGCCACGCCGGCAACCGGCACCGGCACCGGCACCGGCACCGGCACCGATGCAGCGGAACCGCGAGAGCTGGTGCTCGACGAGACGGAGATCGATCTCGAGACCGCGAGGCTGCTGTTCGATGCCGGGGCGGCGGACTTCATCGATGCCCGCATCGCCGAGGAATACGAGGCGGGCCACATCCTGGGCGCCATGCACATTACGCCCGACATGATCCGCTCCGGCGTGCCCGCCGCGGTCGACTTCCTTTCGGCCGATCGGCCCATCGTGGTCTACTGCGGCGGGGGCGACTGCCACGACTCGCACCTCGTCGCGGAACGGCTCCAATCGCTGTTCGGGTTCACGCGGACGCATGTCTTCACCGGCGGCTATCCGGAGTGGACGGCCGCTGGCCTGCCCGTCGGCACCGGCCCTGATCCGATCGCGGAGCTGCGCTGATGCCGACGCAAACTGCTCGCGGTTGGAGCGCGGTGTCGCTGGTCGCCCGGGTGCTGCTGGGGCAGGTCTTCGTTCTCGCGGCGCTCAACAAGCTGGTCGACCCGCAGGCGTTCGCCGCATCCATTGACGGCTTCCAGATGACGGGGCTGCGCATCGGGACAAACGACGCGGCCGTCCGGTCGATGGCGCTGTTCCTGCCCTGGATGGAGCTGATCGCCGCGCTCGCGCTGATCTGCGGCTTCTGGACGCGGGCGGCGGCCCTGGCCATCGTCGCGATGCTGGCCGCGTTCTCGTACGGGCTGTGGTCAGCGGCGATCGATCGTGGGCTGGCGCTGGACTGCGGCTGCTTCGGCGACCTCAAGGGCTTCTGCCGGGGCGAGGTCGGGGTGTGCAACCTCGTCCAGAACGGCGTGCTGGCCGGCCTCGGGGTGATCGCGCTGGTCATCGGGGGCGGGCGAGCGTCGGCGGATGCCCTGTTCGTCCGTGAGCCGGCGAGTGACCCCGCGGCGGACGACGAGATCGACTTCGGCTGAGCCACGGGCCTACGATCGGATCTTGCTCGTCGCCGGCCGCCTCGTGGCGCCGGCCGACAGTCCGTGACGAGGAGTTCTGGATGTCTCGTTTCAGCCGATTCGGTACCGGTCCCAAGCCCCGCCTGACGCAGACCAGCGGCAAGGGCGTGGTGTATGTTGACTACAAGAATGTCGAGGACCTGCGGCGGATGCTCAGCCCCAACGGCAAGATCTACGGCCGCAAGCGGCTCGGGTCCTCCGCCCGCGAGCAGCAGATGATCGCCCAGGCGATCAAGCGAGCCAGATTCATGGGCCTGCTGCCCTACACCTCGGCCACGCTCTGAGTCCAAGCCGGCCGGTCAGCCACACGATGCTCCGTGATTACGCTGCGCTCTCGGCGGATCTGCTCCGTCGGCTCGGAACCGGTGAAGCGGACCTGGACGCGCGGATGCGCGCCGTCGTCGACGCCGGCTGGGACCATCTCTCGACGACCGGCGTGAGCTGGATCGGCTTCTACACGCTCAGCGAGGACGGCTCGGCGATGCGGCTCGGGCCGCGGCGCGACAAGCCCGCCTGCTCACCCATCGGCCTGCACGGGGCGTGCGGCCGAGCGTGCACCACCCGAACGACGCTGGTCGTGACCCATGTGGCACGGCTCGGCGAGGGGTATGTCGCCTGTGACCCGCGTGACACGAGCGAGCTCGTTGTGCCGTGCATCGACGAACTCGGCACCTGCTGGGGCGTGCTCGACGCCGACAGCTTCGACGAGGGATCGTTCTCGCGGGACGACGCCGCGGCCGTCGCCGCGCTGCTCGAGCAGGCACGGCTCACGACCGCGGCGTCATCGATCCCGATCGAGGTGATCTAGTCGTACTGCTCCTGGAGCTGCTCACGCAGATCGGCGTAGTCGCCCTCCTCGAGCAGGTTGTCGAGCGACCAGCGATCGAAGGTCATCGAGCTTCCATCGGAGAAGGTCACCGGGATCTCGGACAAGCCGTTGATGTACCGAGCGCGGTCGACGACAAGCAGCACCTCGCCGGTCCCGAGGCCATCCGGCGCGGCGCCCCAGCGAACAGCGAAAGCGGGCCCGTCGTCCCACGGCATCATGCTCCGGTTGGTGACGATCTGCTCGTCGAGGTAGCCCCCTTCGATCAGCTGATCCATGCTCGTCGGGGGCTCGTTGTGGTCGGCCTGATAGGTCATGTAGGCGTTGGAGACAGCCTGCACCTCGACCGAAGCTCGAACGGCCTCGGCCGCCTGGCGAGCCTGGCCGATCGCCGGCAGCATCACGCCGGCGCCCAAGGCCGGGAAGACCAGCGCCCCGCCGTAGCCCATGTTCTGTGATGCCGAGGCCGCCTGGACGAGCACGGAGGCATCAGCGGTGGCCCGTGCGACGACGGTGCCGTCTTCGATCGTGGTGATCGTCACGCTGGGATGGATGCCCTCGATGAAGTCGGCGTAGCTCGGGAGCAGGACGCCGGGGTCGTAGAAATCGTCCATCGGCCGACGCACGGCGTTGGCGAGCGCGGAGGCGGCAAGGCTCGCCAAGCCGTAGCCCCGCGCTGCGGTCCGGGCCGTGTCGCGGAAGCCGATCGTTGTCACGCGGGCGTCGGGCCAGCGGCTCAGCACACTCTCGCGGAAGAGCGGCTGATCGAGCACGGATCGGTCGCTCTCGAGCTGGCCCATCGCCGCGATCAGGGCTGTGGGCGAGGCGGCAACGACCAGCCGATCCCCCGTGACCGACCACGACGGCTCGAACGGGATCGGGATGCCCGCGGCGACGAGGGAGTAGGCGGTGACCCCGTTGGCGGACCATTCACGCGTCCGGCCGTAGCCCTTGCCGAGCGTGGCACCGGCCTGATTGGCGTGGACGAGCGCCGCGGCGTGAGCCTGGCGGAAGGCGTCGGCGTCACGGAGTTGGCAGACCAGAACCGACGACATGATGCCACCGCCACCGGTGCTGTCCGACTGGTAGAGCACCCACACGGGTCCGAGGTTCTCGAGCACGCCGTTGCGGAGGTCGATCCCGAACCCGTCGCGAAGGAAGCCGAAGATATCACGGTCGAATTCCTCGCCGACCGCCTCGATCACCGGAACGAGCCAGTCGAGCTGCGAGACGCCGGCGGCGACGAGGGTCGCGTCCTCCGGCACCACGCCGAGGGCTGACCGGTCGAGCGAGGCGTCGCCGATCAAGCGTGAGATGATCGCCTCGGCATGGCTGAGCCGGGTCTCGCTGTGCAGGGCATCGTCGTGTGTGGCCAGGGCAAAGCGGAGCGACGCATCGCGAGCGTCGAACAGTCCCAGCTCGCGGAGCAGGTCCGCCGCGTCCGGCGCGTCACGCATGAGCTCACGCTCCAGGTTGCGCAGCAGCACGCCCAGCACGAATTCGCCCGAGACCAGCGGCGTGGCGACCTCGGGCAGGCCGAGCCGCTCGACGGTCACGGGCGCCGGCTCCTCCGTGCCGATGCGGAACGCGAACGCATCGCGACCATCGATCATCATGGCCCGCACGGAAGCGTTGTCGTGCGGCGTTCCGTCCAGCAGGATCACGCCGTCACGGGCCGGTTCCGGGTCGAGGTTGAACCCTTCGTCGAGGATCCCCTCGAGCAGCGGCATGACAGCCTCGGTGCCGTTCGCCGGCGTGAGCGAGAGCGACAACGAGAACGGGTTCCGCCGGTCGTCGCTCATGTAGACCTGCAGTCCCCCACCGCCGGTCAACATCTGCCACAGCGCGCGGATCTGCTCCGCGTTGGGCTCGCGCTCCCCGGTCTCGCGCGGCAGCAACTCGAGCCGTGCGCCGAGGTTGGTCAGCGCGCGGTAGGCGGCCTGGTCCTTGGTCGCCGGATCGATGTCCGATATCGGCGTGACGCGGACATCGAGGAGCAACTGTGCATCCTGCGCCGGCGACAGCCCGGCAAGCGCCGCGACGGCGACCACCCCCGTGATCGAACGAGACATGCAACGAATCATCGGCTGACCTCCTTCAGCGTTGAAGACCTCACAGATCCCGCATCGTAGATGGGAGAACACGGTGCCGACTTTCAGAAATCGGGCGTTGACACGAACTCCATCATCCGCCGCGAGCCAGGCGGCCGGAAACAGAGCCGGGAGGCGTGGAGCATGAGGCGGGGCGCTTCGTCGAAGCGCTCGCCGTAGAGCCGATCACCGAGAATCGGTCGCCCGAGCCCGTGCGGGCTGGCGAGGTGGACACGGAGCTGGTGCGTCCTGCCGGTGATCGGCGTGAGCAAGAGCCGTGTTCGATCGGTCTCGAAGCTGAGCACGCGGAAGAGCGTCGCCGAGGGCTTGCCCCGGTCGTGGCAGACGATCTGCTTCGGGCGGTTGGGCCAGTCCACCCGGAGCGGGAGATCGATGCGGCCGGTGTCCGCGATGCACAGTCCACGCACGAGGGCGGTGTACTGCTTCTCGACGCGGCGTCGCTCGAACTGCATCGAGAGGAACCGCTGCGCGTACTCGGTCAGCCCGACGACAATGAGACCTGAGGTGTCCATGTCGAGCCGATGCACGGTGATCGGGCCGGAGGCGTCGGGGAAGACCGCTCGAGCACGCGTCTGGATCGAGTCGGCGTCCTCCGGACGGCGTCCGGGCACGCTGAGCAGGCCGGCGGGCTTGTCGATCACGGCGAAACTGCGGTCGGCGTGGACGATCTGGAGCGGCTGGTGACCCATGCGGCGGATTGATGCTATCTGCGTGCTGCTACACTGGTTGCACGCATGATCGGCCCCGACGATTTTGGCATGGACTGGCTCCGCACCCTCGCGCACACCGCGCAGACCGAACGCATCGCGTGCCACGGCTCGTTCTGGCAGGAGTGGGCCCGCCGCTTCGAGGGGCACCGCGCGACCCTCGAGCACCTTCGCGCCAGTGACGACCCGAGCGACCCGACCGCGACCCACGCCTTTCTCGGCGCCGGTCACGCGTCTATCGGCTGCCGTCTGGAAAGCCCCTCTCGACCGAGGGGGGCGGTGGTCGTGCTGCATGGCTACAGCGACCCGCCGACGCTTGCGGAGTCTGTCGAGCGTCGCATGCCGATGGTGGACCGCGGCTTGGCGGTTCTGGCGATGCGCATCCGCGGCTACCCCGGCTCGCGAGCCGGCGTCGGGGACCTGACCGCGCAGCCGTACGGTTGGATCTGCCAGGGGCTGCGCCCGGTGGGCGATCGGCCTGACCCGGCGGGCGAATGGGTGCTGGGCGAGGCGGTGGCGGATGTGCTCTACGCGGTCGCGGCCCTGCGACGCTCGCTGCCGGGCGTAGGCACTGTTGCTGTGCTGGGCCAGTCGTTCGGCGGGGGGCTGGCGACGATCGCCGCGGCGCAGTCGTCCGTGCTTTCGGCGGGCGACCCCGCGGTGCGGATCGATCGGCTGGTGCTGGGCGTGCCGACCTTCGGCGACTGGCCATGGCGGCTGGCGCACACCCACCTCCGTTCGCCGGGCTCGGGGGGCGAACTCCGCCGGTACATCGCGGCGCACGCGATGCCCGATGACGGCTTTCGCCGGACGCTGAGCCTCTTCGATGCCGCGTCGCACGCCCGGCTGGTGCGCCAGCCGACGATCTGCAAGCTGGCGCTGCGGGACGATGTCGTGCCGGCGCCGACGCAGGCGGCGGTCTACAACGCGCTCGGGACCGATCCGGGGCTGAAGGCACGGTTCGTGACGCCCTTCGGTCATTTCGACGGCGGCCTGGCTGACGCACGCCGGCATGCGCTGTTCGACCGCTTCGCGACCGACTTCCTCGACCCCGCCGCCGACCCGGCCGAGACCATCGACCGCTGGAGCGGGCTGCTGCTGACGGGTGATCGACCGCCGGAGGCGGCGCGATGACGGCCACGGGCGGGACGCTGTTCGGACCCGAACCGAGCCGCGACGCCTCGGACGAGGCGATCGTTGCCGCGTACGCGCAGACCGGTCGCACGCTCGACGATCTGCCGTACACCCCAGAGTTCGAGTCGCTGCTCGAGTTGGTTCTCGCGTCGGACCCGGTCGCAACGCACCGCGGTGTGTTCCACCGCCTGCACACGCTCCGCAAGTCGGGCAAGCTCGTGAGGCTCGGGCGGGCCGCCTCGTCCCCGCCGCGGCTGAGCGAGGAGCACGAAACGCTGCTCGTGGACCTCGTCATCACGGAGGCGGGCTCGCTCGGCCAGCGTGATCGGCTGCCCTACACCGACGGCTTCGACCGCGTGGCCGGGGTGTTTGCCGCCCAGACGGGGCTGCAATTGACGCATCATGACCTCTGGCGAGTGATCGCGAAGCTGGCCAAGTAGCGGCGGCGGCATATCGTCGGATAGAAGGAGCCGGACCATGCCCGCATCGTTCGACGCGCTCACCCACGGACTCATCGACTACGCCGGCCTGTTCCCGCCCGCGAGCCTCGGCATGTCGGAGTCGTGCTCGGCTTACGCGCGGCACCTCCAATCCCAGGATGCGCGACGGCTGAGCCACTTCGTCTGCCCCGCGTCGAGGCTCGACGAGCTCTCCAAGCACGGCGCGGCGCTCATGCCCGGCACCTTCGCGACGAGCGGGTACCGCGAGATGGCCAACGCCAGCGAGCCGTGGCGGATCGCGGCGATTCTCGCGCCGGATCATCTCGAGCAGGGCATCGACATGGTCGCGGCATTCAACCGACGCCACAGCGAGGAGGAGCGCGGGCTCGCGCGGGTGGACACGGTCGAGGTCAGGGCAGCCGACACCGCGTTCATCGACGCCGCCCTCGAGACGCTCTACGACCACATCTTCCCCTACTTCGAGATCGACCACGCCGAGGACCCACGCGGCATGATCGCGGCGCTCTCCGGGCAGAACGCGGCCGCGAAGCTCCGCTGCGGCACGACCGAGGCCGACGGCATGCCGACGAGCGACCAGGTCTCTCGCTTCATCCATGCGTGCGCCCTCGCGGATGTGCCCATGAAGTGCACCGCGGGGCTGCACCATCCGATCCGGGGCACCTACCGGCTGACCTACGACGAGGTGCCGCCGATGGGCGAGATGCACGGGTTTGTCAATGTCTTCCTCGCCGCGGCGATGGTGCAGGCTCGGAAGCTGAGCCACGAGCAGACCGTTCGCCTGCTGGACGAGACGGACCCAGCGCGGCTGTCGTTCGCCGACCATGAGGCGGTCTGGCGTTCGCCGGACGGCGAGATCCGGGTGTCAGCGGACGAGATCACCCGAAGCCGGCAGCGGCTGGCGCTCAGCTACGGCTCGTGCAGCTTCGACGAACCGGTGAACGAGAGCCGGGCGCTTGGGTGGTTGTGAAGAGCGATAGCACGCAATCCCCTCCCCCGCGTGCGGGGGAGGTGGGTCCGCCGAAGGCGGGCTCGGAGGGGGCTCGGGGCACCTATCGAGGGAAGTCCAACCAGTCTCTCCGAACGGACATCCGAATCGACTCCCAAGCCCGCCAACTCCGTGCCGACGCGACACACCCTGAACGCCTGCTCTGGTCCAAACTCCGCAACAAGCAACTCGGCGGCTTCCGATTCCGCCGACAGCACCCGATCGGGCCGTTCATCGCGGACTTCTACTGCCACGAAGCGGCGTTGATCGTCGAGGTCGACGGTCATCGGCATGAAGCGCAGCGGAAGCTGCGAGATGCCGAGCGAGATGCTTGGTTCGCCGAGCGAGGCTTGACCACGCTGCGGGTGACTTCGCACGATGTTCGCAAGCGGATTGATACGGTCTGCGCGACCATACTGAGATACTGCCGCGAATCGGCAGCCGGACACCCCCACCCCGGCCCTCCCCCGCACGCGGGGGAGGGGGAGAGATAGCCATGCCCTACGCCATCGACGAGACGCACGACCCGAACCTCGAGAGCTGGGTCGAGTCGGCCAACGACCCGGAGACGGACTTTCCGATTCAGAATCTGCCGCTGTGCGAGTTCGTTAGAGAGCGTGGTCAGGATAACAAACTGCCGAATGGGGGACTGGGTGTACGGATCGGGGACTTCATGCTTCAGATCGGCCCGCTCGCAGAAGCGCGACTGTTCGATGGAGTTACGTCCGAAGAGGATGCCGATTTCCCTCTCGAGGAAGAACTCTGGAGCGCGGCAGCGCTCCCGCACGCGTCAATTCAGTCACGCACAAACTTTCGTAACAGGCTTTCTCAGCTGCTCCGATCGGACAACGATGAGCTACGGAAAAGCAGGCGGCTGCTCGATGCAGCGCTCATCCCTATCGCCGACGTCGCGCACCACACGCTTTCCATTGCGCCGAACGACTACACCGACTTCTACGCCTCCGTCTACCACGCCACCAACGTCGGCTCCATGTTCCGCCCCGACAACCCGCTCCTGCCCAACTACAAGTGGATCCCCGTGGGCTACCACGGCAGAGCCTCGTCGGTCGTGCCCAGCGGCACGCCCATCCGCAGACCCAGCGGCCAGCTTTCGCCCGCCGAGGATGGCGGCGCGCCGAGCTTCGGGCCGTGCAAGCTGCTGGACTATGAACTGGAACTTGGCGTGGTCATGGGCCGGGGCAACGAGCTGGGCTCGACGATTCCGATCGGCGAGGCCGAGGACCACATCCTCGGCGTGTGCCTGCTCAACGACTGGTCGGCCCGGGACATGCAGAAGTGGGAGTACCAGCCGCTCGGGCCCTTCCTGGCCAAGAGCTTCGCGACGAGCGTGTCGCCGTATCTGGTCACCATGGAGGCGTTGGCTCCGTTCCGCGTGCCCGCCATGCGGCGGCCCGAGGGCGACCCCAAGCCGCTGCCCCACCTGTTCGACGAGAACGATCAGGCCCTCGGCGGGATCGACATCACCCTCGAGGTGCTGCTCGCCAGCAAGCAGATGCGCGAGAAGGGCATGGACCCGATCCGCCTGAGCAAGGGCAGCTTCAAGGACATGTACTGGACCATCGCGCAGTTGGTGACCCACCACGCGAGCAACGGGTGCAACATGCAGCCGGGCGACCTGCTCGGCTCGGGCACGATCTCGGGACCCACGCGGGACTCGCGGGGCTGCCTGCTGGAACTGACCTGGGACGGCGACCCGTTCGCCGCCGAGCCGAAGCTGGTACCAGGGACGCAACGGACGCCGATCCGCCTGCCCACGGGCGAAGAGCGGAAGTTTCTGGCGGACGGCGATGAGGTGATCATCAAGGGCTCATGCGAGCGTGAGGGATTCCGGCGGATCGGCTTCGGCGAGTGCCGGGGGATCATCCAACCCGCCGCGAGCACATCAGGCGGCTGACCGAAGCCGTTCGATGTGCCGGAGGACGGGCTCCGCCCGTGTCCTGGCGAACTGCACGCCGCAGATCCACCAGCCATCATGTCGAAGCCGCACATACCGGACCTTTGCGAACAAAACCCTTCTGTTCCTGGTGTGCGGCTGGAACACGGCGACGACCGACGCGTCGTGCGGCACTTCATGGGGCGAGTGAAAGGCGAACCCTCCCTGCCCCAGATCGAATGCGTATCGATAGGCCTCCTCCACGACCGATCCATCAGCGCGGAGCAGACAGAGCAGGACATCGCCCGTGACGGCGTGTCTCGGGAATGCTCGCCGATCCTCTCCGGACATGTCTTGGCTAGCTGGCTCACGCATCGCGCGGTCTCCTCTGTCACCAAGCACTCCGGCAAGAGCGAGTCCCCATGAACGGCACGGCGCACCATCGGCTGGGACGAGAGCCCGATGAAGAACATCCGAGCCCCCTCGGTCTTTGGCTGATAGACCTCGTATACTGCCTGTCCCGGTCGCGAGAAACTGGGCCGTCATGGCAGTGACGGCGGGATTGGACAGCAATACGGAGTCTCAGATATGGCCAGCGGCGGCGCAAAGAATGTGGTTCTCACGGTCATCGCGATCGGGGCGATCGGGGCAGCGATCTACCTGATCGTCTCGTCGATGGGCTCGGGCGGATCCAAGCAGGAGCAGAACCTGATCCACTTCGTTGACGAAGGCTCGCTCGATTCGGGTGATCCGGCGGGTGTCACGCTCACCGTGAGCGAGTTCCGCACGATGCAGGGCCGGGGCACCAATGTCGTCGCGTCGAACGGCTCGACGGAGATCGTCCCCGCCGGTCTCTGCCCCAACGGGCACTACTACCCGCTGGGCGGACACGGCGCCCAGCCCCCGGCCTGCCCGACCTGCAGCGTCGACCTGGCGGGATACGACGCCAACGGCGACCCGAAGTAAGCCCTTCGAGCGGCGTACAGGCTCCGCTTCGACGCGGGCTGTGTCACCCCTGATCGTCAGCGGCAACAGGGCGTCGAAAGACGGCCATGCACGCGGTCTGTGAGTGCAGGAACGACTCACCCCCCACCGGGCCGATCTCACCGGCGGCAAACATGCCGGCAAGCGGGACGGTGGGCGGGGCATCGACGCGGATCTCCTCCCCGCTTTTTGCCTTGGCTGTGCCGTGGTCCGGCGGACCGAAGGCCCGACCGACGGCGCGCGCATCGTGATGCGGCTTGGTGAACAGGCGCGATCCTCGCCCGTTGCCCGCCAGCAGCAGACACGCCTCTGGCTCGGGACGGAGCTTCTGCGCATCGAGCAGCATGGCCAGATCTTCGTCGGCGGTCCGGGCGTCGCGCATATGCAGGCGGACGGTCTGCCCGACGCGGAAGAAGTCGTCGGTGATGACCGCCCGCGCGGACTCGTCGAACCCGCGGACGCCGCGGATCAGGAAGTCGTCCCGGCCGAAGCGTTCCTTGTACTCGTTGATCACGCGGCCCACGAAGAGCCCCCGTTCGAGCTGCTTGCGTGTGCCCTCCGGGAGCTCGAGCACGGCATCCCGGACAGCATCGAGGGCGGGGCGACCGCCCAGCTCGAGCAGGATGTTCCCTCGAGCGCGGGTGACGACCATGGTGGGCCCGAACGCCTTGCAGCCCTGGCTGACGAGGGCATCGACCTCGATATCGCCCCGCAGGCTCACGCCGACACCTCCGGCGTTCATGATGCCCCCGTTGATGGAGAGCACATTCTGCCCGGGAACGGCCGCGGCGGACGCGACCGCGCCCAGCAGCGGGCCGGCATCCTCGCCCCGTGCCCGATTCATCAACGGCAGCAGCCTGACCAGCGGGACGCTGAACGGATCGGTGAAGACGATCGTGCCCCGGAGCTCCGGTCCGGCACCGATGATCGGGCCAAGCACCGCGGCCGCCCATTCGTCGTCGGCCGAGACCGGCGGCTTGGGGAAGTCCTGGATCAGAAAGGGCTTGCACTCGACCCCGGGCATGATGCCGGCGAGCACCGCGACGCCGGCCGCCCGCTCGATCTCGACCGAGTCGCCCAGAACGCCCTCGGCGCTCACGGCGACCAGCGTCTCGACACCCAGCCGCTCGTGGACGATCCGGTCGAGATCGACGGCTCGTGGGACATGCTCAGCGGTGAGAAACACGAACGCGAGGTCCGGCGTCCCCCGGTCGCCGAGCCGGGCGAGGGCCCGATCGCAGACCTCCGAGGCGGCGGCGGCGGTATCGGCGCGGCGAGAGACCGCGGAAGCAAAGGCGAGCGAGCTGTCCGGCTCGGCTGACATCGCGGTCATGGTACGGGCCGGTTCCGCCGAGCGAGTGGCTATCGTCCCTCAGACGACCCGAACGCACGCCGAGACGAAGGGAACGCCGTGAGCCGAACCCCCCGATCCGCCTTCCGCGCCGCCGTGATCATGTTCATCTACGCCGGATTGGTTGTGGCGTTGAGCTTGCTGGCGTACTCATCCGCGCCGGCCGGGGCGAACGCCGCGACCGCGCTGATCATGGGCGGGGGCTCGGCCGCCATCATGGGCATCATGGGCATCTTCACGCTGCTCATCCACCGCAAGCGGAGGCTGGGCATGATCGGGATCCATGTCGGGATGATCCTGCCGCTGGTGTTCGCGGCGGCGTTCTTCATGCGGATCGCGGCGAACTACAAGTCGGCGGGTGTGCACGACTATTTCTATGGCGCGTACGCGAGGTCCGTGGAGAGCGGTGAAGTGGCCGACACCGGCGACGCCCGGCGGGCGTTCCTCGACGGCGGCAAGAACGCCGTCAGCGGCGGCGAGATCCCGGACCACAGCAAGGCGTATCTCGGTCAGGTGCTGACGCTGCTTTTCGGTCTGAGCACCGCGGCGTTCGCGATGCTGCTCGCGTCGCGCCCGTCGATCCCGAAGCCCGCCTCGGCGAGCGACGGCCCCCCCGCTTCCGAGCAGCCGAAGACCACGGCGTTCGACTGATCCAGATCGAATCAGTTGCCCGACGCGCCGATGACATCGATCTTGACCGGCTCGATGATGAGCAGGTTGAGCCGCGGGTCGAGCCGAGGTGTGCCGACGACGCCCACGGTCTGGTTGAGCATGGTCTCGAGCCCGAGCCTGGGATCGGGGCGGATGTAGCCCAGTGTGCGCGGGGCCTCGGTGGTGTCGACCGACTGGACGCGGAACATCCGCGGCAGCCGCTGCCCGTCGTAGACGGCGCTCGGCAGGAGCCGGCCGATAGCGGAGTAGGACCGCTCGATCTCGAGCCGGCGGATCTCGCTGGAGAGCTCCGACGCGGTGGACTCGGCTTCTCGAGCGGCCTGCTCGTTGGCTCGCCACGCCTCCTGCACCCGCTGGCGGATCTTGAGCACGCCGAGGCGGGACTCGATCGCCGGTCGCAGCGGGGAGGCCGGTCCCTCGGCCTCGAGCATGCGCTCGACTTCCGCGACGAGCTGGTCAAACTCGGCATCGGCGAGTGGCTGAGCCTGCACCGCGGCGAAGGCGGCCTCGAGGTCCTCGAGGCTGCGGATCGTCAGAGGGGGTGCGGCGACCTCGCTGGCATCGGCTGCGGGCATGTCTCCGGCGGGCTGCTCCGCGACGGGCTCGGTCGCGGGTTGGGCGGCCGGCTGACCGGCGGGGCGCAGGGGCTGCGTCACGGGCCGGGCAGCGACCGGACGGCTGGTCTCGGTCGAAGCGACGGAAGGCGCCGCGGTCGACCGGCCTTGCCCGCCGGTGGGCGCCGGCGGCTGCGCGGGTGCGTCGGCCTCGTCCTCCTCGCCAGCCTCGGCGAGGGTTTCGGTGGATGCCGGGGCCTGCGCCTCGCCGCCGGCCGAGGGCGCCCCGGCCGCGAGGCTCGGTGCGTTCTCCAGATCAGCGCTCGTGGCGCGTCGGGTGAAGCTGCCGCGGATGAACGCCCGGGCCTCCTCCGGCGGCTCGACTTCGTAACCGACGAGCTCGCCCGTGAGGTCGTTGAACGCCTCGCGGACCACGGTCAGCTCCGTACCCGCGGGAAGCGGCTCGGCAAGAAGCTTGCTCCAGCTGCCGCGTGCCCCGGTGGAGACATTGAAGGCCGAGAGCGGCGCGGGGCGAAGGAGGACAGCCGTCTCGTTGCCGCTGCGAAGTTCGACGGAGTCCGCGCTGACCAGCGCGGTGGAGTCGGTGGGGTACCGCACACGGAGCCAGCCGGAAGCGGTCTCGCCGTCGGCGGTCAGCACGAATCCAACGGGCAGAGCCTCGGCGACGGGGTAGTACGCCGCACCGGGACCGCAGCGGACCATGGCCCGCTCGTCGGTCGTCACGATCTTGTAGGCCTCGAACGGTTCGACGGCCGCGGAGAGCTGCGCTACGGCCGAGCCGGTCGGCAACACCGACACCAGACCGCCGGCGATAGCGAGGATCAGAGCGGCTGCGGTGCGAGGAAGGGCCGGGCGGGGTCGTCGGGGAAGATCACGGTGCGCCATCGTTGTTTCGCTCCTGCTGTCCTGCGCGGCCGGCTGCTCGGCCGCCGGGTGCTCCACACCCAGGAATCGGGCTCTGCGGGACACAGCCGCCCGGCATAGTCTACCGCACAGAACGGGCCCGCACGGGCCAGTCGGCCGAACGAGGCTCGTCCTGCCGGCGCGTTGGTCACGGCCAGGGCGCGATCGGCCGCGGGCCCGACCGGCCGCGGAACAGGATCAGCCCCAAGGGGAACTGCACTGATGCACGGAACGCACCCTTCGCCGAGCGTGATGGTCCGCCTCGCCGGCAGCGCCCTCGCCCTGTCGGTTCTCGCGACCGTTCCGGCCTGCCAGAGCCCCACCACAGATCGGGAGACGGACATCCTCACGCGGTCGGTGGTCGATGCCGTCCGGCGAGAGGTCGTCGACGCCCAGGGCGAACCCGGCTACCGGCTCACTGAACGCAGCGCCACCGTCGAGAGCCTGAAGATCCCCGCCGATCGGCTCCGGCAGCTCGAATCAACGAGCGGGCCGGCGTCGTACGACGGTGTGGAAGACCGGCTCGACGACGACCTGCTCGGTGCGCCGCAGCAGACCGTCCGGGTGAGCCTCGAGCGGGCGATCCGATCCGCGGCGGAGCGCAACCTTGAGCTGCAGTTCGAGCGGCTGAACCCAGCGGTGAGCGAGGCCGAGCTGGTCCAGGCGTCCGCCGCGTTCGACTGGACCTTCTTCGTCAACGGGCAGTACCAGCGGATCGACCGCCCGCGGACGAGCACGACCTTCTTCGGTGCCGCGTTCGACGGGTTCCAGCAGGCGGACACCTCGACCGGGCTGCGTCGACGGCTCTCGACCGGCGGGACCTTCCAGGTGGAAACGACCTGGAGCTGGCAGCAGAACGAGAACCCGGGCATCACCGTTGTGCCCGATCCGGCGAACACGGTCACGGTCGGCGCGCAGCTCACGCAGCCGCTGCTCCGAGGCGCAGGCTCCGAGGTCGCGCTGGCGAGCGTTCGCCTCGCGACCAACGCCGAACGCGAGAGCGTCCAGCGGCTCAAGGCGTCTCTTATCTCGACCCTCGTGCAGACCGAGGAGGCGTACTGGAACCTGGCGCTGGCGACCGAGAGCCTTCGGATCCAGCGACGGCTGCTCGAGCGCGGCGAGAAGGTGCGGGACATCATCGTCGATCGCGAGCGGCTGGACGCCACGCAGGCGCAGATCGCGGACGCGCGCGCCGAGGTCGAGAACCGCCGGGCGGAGATCATCCGTGCGGAGCGTGCGGTGCGTCAGGCCAGCGATCGGCTGAAGGTGCTGATCAACGATCCGGACCTGACGATCGGCTCGGAGCTGCTGATCCTGCCGTCCGACCGCGCGGTCGACGAGCCGATCCGCTTCAGCCTGGCCGATGCGCTGACGACGGCGTACGCCGAACGACCCGAGGTGGCCCAGGCCGCGATCTCGCTCGACAGCACCGGCATCCGGATGAGCGTGGCCCGGAACGGCGTGCTGCCGAGGCTCGACCTGACGCTGCAGGCTCGCTACTCCGCGCTCGGCGAACGGGTCGAAGAAGCATACGAGGATGTCTTCAACGGCCGGTTTATCGACTACATCTTCGGCCTGGTCTTCGAGCAGCCGATCGGCAACCGCGAGGCGAACGCCGTGGTCCGCCAGCGCCGGCTCGAACAGATCCAGGCGGTCACCAGCTATCAGAACACCGTCCAGCAGGTGACGCTCGAGGTCAAGAACGCGCTGCGCGATGTGGTGACGGGCTACGAGCTGATCGCCCAGACGCGCACCGCGCGGGTGGCGGCCGCGGAGAACCTCCGGGCCTTGCAGGTGCAGATCGAGACCACCGGCGGGTACGACGCGTTCAACCTCGACCAGTGGCTCACACGGCAGCAGCTGCTGGCGACGGCGGAGATCGGCGAGCTGCAGGCGCTGGCGAACTACAACATCGCGATTGCGAGGCTGTACGCCTCGATCGGCATGTCGCCGGACCGCAACGGCATCCGCTTCGTCGTGCCGGAGTACGCCGACCGCGACTGACGGACGCCCCCGGAGTGCCCGCTCGATGGAGCCTCACGACGCCGATCTGACCGAACCCCAGCGCAAGCTGATCCGACGGGCCGTCGAGATCCTGCGGGCGGGGGGCCTCGTGGCGTTCCCGACCGAGACCGTGTACGGCCTCGGCGCCAACGCGCTGGATCCGCGGGCGGTGGCACGGGTCTACGAGATCAAGGGGCGCCCGGCGAGCAACCCGCTGATCGTGCATGTCGCGGGGGCGGCGGCGGCGGCCGGGCTGGTGAGGTCCTGGCCGGCGGCGGCGCAGAAGCTCGCGGATGCGTTCTGGCCGGGGCCGCTGACGCTGGTCCTGGACCGCAGCGAGCGTGTGCCGGCCGTGGTCTCCGCGGGCGGGCCGACGATTGCTCTTCGCTGTCCCGACCACCCGCTGACCCTCGAGCTGCTGCGGCTGCTCGGGCTGCCGCTGGTCGGCCCGAGCGCGAACGCATCGGGCTCGGTGAGCCCCACGACCGCCGAGCATGTGCGGGCGTGGCTGGGCGACAGCGTCGAGGTGCTCGACGGTGGGCCGTGCGACCGCGGTATCGAGTCGACGGTGGTCCGCATCGAGGGGGGCCGGGGGACGGTGCTCAGACCGGGTGTGATCACGCCGGACGAACTCTCGCGCGTGGTGGAGATCGAGTCGTTCGAGCCGGTGCTGGCCGAGCCGGGCGAGGCGGCTCTTCCTTCGCCCGGCATGCTCCGCCGCCACTACGCGCCGCGCACGCCGACGAGGCTGTTCGAGCCGGGCCAGCGGCGGGCGGTGCTCGATCGGCTGGAGACCGGCGATGACATCGTGGTGCTGTCCGGCGGCATCGCCCGATCGCACGAGCGGATCATCCGCATGCCCGCAGGCGCCGCGTCGTACGCGCGGGAGCTCTACGCCGCCCTGCACCGCGCCGACTCGCTCGGCGCCGCGGCGATCCTCGTGGAGCTTCCCGTCGGCGAAGGCCAGCTCTGGGAAGCGATCCGTGACCGGCTGACCCGTGCCGCGGCCGGGTGAACCCCGGTTCCGCTCGGGCTATCCTTGCCCGAACACCGGGGCGGGCGTCCACCGCCGCGTCCGTTGCGCCGCACACGAGGGGGAGCCATGGCTCAGGGGAACGCCGACAAGATCCGCATTGCGCTGGCGCCCGGCGACGGGATCGGCCCGGAGATCATGAGCGCGTGCCTGCGCGTCTTCGAGGCCGCGGGCGTGATGGACCATGCGGAGTTCGTGCCGGTCGAGATGGGCAAGCAGGTCTTCGGTCTCGGCGACTCGCGCGGGATGACCGACGAGGCGATCGACACGCTCGAGACGCTGGGGTTGATCTACAAGGGGCCGATGGAGACGCCCACCGGCAAGGGCGGCAAGTCCATCAATGTCACGCTCCGCAAAACCTTCGGGGCGTTCGCGAACCTCCGCCACTTCCAGAGCCTGCCCGGCGTCGAGACCGTCTACAGCCGGGCGGGCGTGCCGGTTGACTTCTATGTCGTCCGCGAGAACATCGAGGACACCTACGGCGGGATCGAGCACCGTCTGACCGCGGATGTCGTCGAGTGCAAGCGTCTGATCTCCGCGCCGGGGTGTGACCAGGTGCACCGCTTCGCGTTCCGCACCGCGGAAAACCTGGGCATCGACATGGTGCACTGCGGTCACAAGGCCAACATCATGAAGATGTCCGACGGCCTGTTCCTCGATCGGTTCTACCACACCGGACGCGACTACCCCGGCATCGAGGCGCGGGATGTCATCATCGACGCGCTGTGCATGAACCTGGTGCTCCGGCCCAACGACTACCGGATGGTCGTGCTGCCGAACCTGCAGGGGGACATCGTCAGCGATCTCGCCGCGGGCCTGGTCGGGGGGCTCGGCTTCGCGCCCAGCGCGAACATCGGCGAGAATGTCAGCATCTTCGAGGCGGTGCACGGCACCGCGCCGGATATCGCGGGTCAGAACAAGGCCAACCCCACGAGCCTGCTGCTCTCCGGGCTGATCATGCTCCGGCATATCGGCCTCAAGCGGTGCGCCTCGCTGATCGAGAACTCGCTGCTGCACACGCTCGAGTCGGGTGTGCACACGGGGGATGTCAAGGGTGAAAAGGCTCCGGTCGGCACCAGGGAGTTTGCCGACGCCATCGCCGAGAATCTCGGAAGGACACCGAGCGGGCGAGAGGCCCGTGTGGTGCCGGATCGGGACGAGCCGAGCTTCTCGCCGCCGGTGCGGCCGCGCGAGAACCGGCTGATGCGCACTTTCGAGACTTCAACCAGTCTCATCGCAGGGTGCGACATCTACATCGACACACTGCTCTCACCGGCGTCGGTCGCCGACAAGCTCAGCGCGATCGCCGAGGGCACGCCGTTCAAGCTGACGATGATGTCCAACCGCGGCACCCAGGTCTGGCCCACCGGTTCGGTCTACACCGAGGTGGTCGACTATTACCGCGTGCGGTTCGAGCTGCGCGACCCGGCGCAGGCCGGGCACATCGGGCAGCTCCCGACGGTCTGGTTGCTCGAGAAGGTCGCCGAGAAGTTCACGGTCACCGACTTCCAGCCGCTGAAGAACTACGACGGCCGACCGGGCTACTCGCTCGCGCAGGGGCAGTAGCGCCGCCGGCAGCCGCTGCTCAGGCGGGACGCGTCATCTTCTCGATCTTGCCGCCGCGATCGACGAGCACCTCGTCGGCTTCGCCGAGGAACAGGCCGTGGTCGACCACACCCGGGATGTCGTTGAGGTGCGCCGCCAGTTCCTCGAGGTGATGATCGGGCGTCAGCGGAACATCGAGGATGAGGTTGCCGTTGTCGGTGACGAAGAGATCCCCCTCCATCGTGCGCCGGCAGACGCCGTTCAAACCGGCGGCACGCAGCGAGGCACGGGTGCTCGCCAGCCCAAAGGCCATGACCGCGACGGGCAGAGTGGCGTTGGTGCCCAGGGCGTCGACGACCTTGTGACCGTCGACCATGTAGACGCGCCGCTTGCTGGCCCAGGCGATGATGCGTTCCCGGGTCATCGCGCCTCCCGAGCCCTTGAGCATTCGGAGCTGCGCGTCGATCTCGTCGGCACCGTCAAAGAGATAGTCGACCTCCTCGACGAGCGCGAAGTCGACGATGCGGAGCTCGAGCTCGCGAGCGAGGCGCTCCGTGGCCTCGCTGGAGGCGACGCAGTCCACCTTGAGCCCCTCGTTCCTCAGCCGCTCGGCGAGCGCGACGACACCGCGCCGCGCGGTCCGCCCGGTCCCCAGGCCGACGAGCATGCCGGACTCGATCTCTCGGACGGCTGCTTCGGCCAACATGTCCGCGGTGTGCTGCTCACTCAAAACGGATCCCCTGCGCGAGCCGGAGCTCGCTCCCGAAGTTGATGGTGCAAGTCTGGCGGCGCATGTACGCCTTCCAGCTGTCGCTTCCGGATTCTCGCCCGCCGCCGGTGTCCTTCTCGCCGCCGAACGCCCCGCCGATCTCGGCCCCGCTGGTGCCGAGGTTGACATACGCGAGCCCGCAGTCGCTCCCCGAGCCGTCGGGGTTCAGGAAACGCTCGCCCGCTCGGCTCCCGCCGGCGAAGATGGCGCTGGAGAGGCCCTGGTCCACGCCGTTCTGGAGCGCGATCGCCTCGTCGAGGTCCTCGTAGTCGAAGACATAGCAGATCGGGGCGAAGGTCTCCTGCAGCGCGATCGGGAGGTTGTTCGACGCCGGAGCGCGAATGATCGTCGGTTCGACGAACCACCCGTCGAGACCCTCGGGCTTCGCTCGGCGTCCCCCCGCCACCACCCGGCCGCCCTGCGCCGTGGCCTGCTCGACCGCGTCCAGAAACGCCGAGACGGTGCGCTCGCCGATGACGGGGCCCACGAGCGTGCCCTCGGCCAGCGGATCCCCGATCGAGATCGTCGCGAACGCCCGGGCCATCCGATCGACGAGCTGGTCGACGATCGCCCGATGGGCGATGACGCGGCGGGTCGTTGTGCAGCGCTGACCGGCTGTGCCCACCGCGCCAAACACGATCGCCTGCAGCGCGAGATCGAGATCCGCGTCGGGCTCGACGATGACGGCGTTGTTGCCGCCGAGTTCGAGCAGCGATCGTCCCAATCGGCCGGCGACGACTTGCCCAACATGTCGGCCCATCTCGCAGGATCCGGTCGCGGAGATCAGCGGCAGCCGGCGGTCCGCGATCATGCGTTCGCCGATCTCGTCGTCCGTGCCGACAAGCACGGCAAAGACGCCCTCGTGCCCCAGGTCGCTGGCGACCCGGTCGGCGATGCGGTTGGTTGCCAACGCCGTCAGCGGTGCGAGCAGCGATGGCTTCCAGAGCACCGTGTCGCCGCAGACCGCCGCCAGCATCGCGTTCCAGCCCCAGACCGCGTTGGGGAAGTTGAAGGCCGTGATCACGCCGATCGGTCCGAGCGGGAGCCACTGCTCCATCATGCGGTGCATCGGCCGCTCGCTGGGGATCGTCCGGCCTCCGAGCATGCGGCTGAGCCCCACAGCGTAGTCGGCGATGTCGATGGTCTCCTGCACCTCGCCGATCCCCTCGGCCCGGATCTTGCCGACCTCGAGACTCACGAGCTCGCCGAGCGGTTCGCGCAGTGAGCGCAGCTCTTCCCCGATCGCCCGCACGACCAGGCCCCGTTCAGGGGCAGGAACCGCGCGCCACCGCTTGAACGCCTCCGTCTGCCTCTCCATCGTCTGCTCGTAGCAGTCCGAGGTGTTCAGCCGGACGCCGGCGATGGGGCGCCCCGTGGCCGGGTTGACGCTGACGACCGTGCCGGTCCGTGCATCGATGTCGCCCGAGACATCGGCGATGTACCTGGGATCCTCGTCGAGTCCGAGCCGCGGGTCGGGCGTGTGCTGCATGTCGGCACTCTAGGCGGATCGCCCCATGAGCTGGCCGTCAATCGGACTCCGCTCGCGGGAGGTCGCGCAGAAAGGAAATCAAACGCGGTCGATCGGGGCTCACCGCGTCCCGCACATACGCCCCGCTCGTGGCGCACGCGATGGCGAGCGACTCCTCGAGCCCGGCCCCGAGGCTTCTGGCAAGAGCGAACCCGCCGTTGAAGTGATCGCCCGCGCCGGTCGAGATCACAGGCCTGGGGACGAACGGGCCCTCGAACCAAGCCGACTCGTCCGCGGTGGACGCCGCCGCTCCCTCCCGAGGATGGACGACACAGCAGCGCAGCCCGGCGGCATCGCGGATGCTGCCTGCTGCACGCTGCATCACGGTGCCCAGCGGCTCGTCGGATGTCCCGGCCACTCCATCGACGCCGAGCACCACGGCGATCCGCTCTGCTTCGGCGCGGTTCAGCCCGAGGGTCACCGGGCACCGCCGGTCGAGCTCGCGCAGGATCGCCATCGCGCGGCGGATGTCGTCGTCGGTCCGCTTCGCCGGGTCGCACAGATCAACGAAGATCGAGCGTTCCGGATCTTCGGGAATCGCCGGCAGCACCTCTTCGAGCAAACCCAGCCAGATCGACTCGACACCCGCCATCATGACCCAGTTCACGACCGCGATCGTTCGGGCGGACTCGGCCTCATGCCGGAGCGTGTCGAGCCCGACGACGCGCTTGAGGTGCGGCCAGTCGACGACCTGGACATTCGCGGGCTTCCCGAGCATCAGCTTGCCATCATCAAACTCGAGCGCATCGGTCTCCGCCGAGGCGGCGACAGGCACGACGCGCTCGCACCTGGCGGCGAAGGGCTCATAGATCGGATTGAGCGAGTGCGGAGCGTCCGCCTGCCCGACCGCGCCGATGTAGGTCACCCCCGCGCCGAGCCGCCCCATCGCGCCCGCCATCAGCGGGCCGTTCCCACCGAAGCGTCGCTCCTCGACATGCATCTCGATGTTCGCGCTCTTGCCGGCAGCGGAGGCGCACCGCTCTGCGAACGCGGAGATCGTCGTGATTGCGTCGAAGTCATCCTCCGCCATCGAGCGTCGCCGACCCACGGGGCGGATGATCGAGTCGACAAACCCGTCGAAGCCGATGAGCGCACGCACGCTTCGCATCCGGGCATCGGTCACGCCCGCGAGGATCTCGGCTGCGGATTCGGCGATCGCTCGGCGTGGTCTCATGCCCCGATTATCGGCTGCCCGCTACAGTCGCGCATGCAGATCGATCTGAACACGCCGATCATCCTGGCGTCCGCGAACCCGAAAAAGGTCGCGGAGCTCCGTGCGATCTTCGCACAGGTTGAGCTCGAGATCGAATCGCTCGCCGATCTGGGCATTGCCACGGCCGAGCCCGAAGAGATCGGCAGGACCTTCGAGCAGAACGCGACGATCAAGGCCCTCGGCTACGCCGGGCAGACAGGCCGGGTGTGCCTCGCCGACGATTCGGGGCTCGAGGTCGATGCGCTCGGCGGTGCTCCGGGGGTCATCAGCAGCCACTACTGCACCGACGGCCACGAGACCGGGATGACCCGCAGCGAGCGCGACCTGGCGAACAACCAACGCCTGCTCCGCGAACTCGAGGGCGTGCCGACCGCAGATCGCTCCGCGCGATTCATCTGCGTCATGGCGCTGGCGTCCCCCTCGTCTTCCGAGGTGATCATAACAACGCGGGGCACTTTCGAGGGCGCGATCGGCCTGCCCGGCGATGTTCCGCGGGGAACCAACGGCTTCGGGTACGACCCGCTCTTCCTCGTGAAGCCCGACCTCGCCCGCACCTCCGCGGAACTCGACGCCGAGACCAAGAACGCGATGAGCCATCGCGGAAAGGCCGCTCGGGCGATGGCGGCGCGGATCGCCGCGATGCGCGGCGCCTAAAGAAACGCCCGCCGCGGCTGCGACGGGCGCTCGTGGTTTCGCGCTGGTAGATTCATGGGTTGACCGGGCCTACTTCTTGTCGTCGTCCTTGACGGTGAAGTCGGCGTCGATGACATCATCGTCACCGCCGGCTGGCGCGCCGGCGCTCGGCGCGGCGTCGCCCGCGTCCTTCGCCTGCTCGTACATGACCTTGCCGAGCTCCTGCGAGGCCGTCTCAAGCTCCTTGAGCGCGGCCTCGATGGCCTGCTTGGAATCGCCCTTGAGCTTGTCATCGAGATTCGACAGGGCGCTCTCGATCGAGCTGCGAACACCGGCATCGACCTTGTCCCCGTGTTCCTCGAGGCTCCGGCGGATGCTCGATGCGAAGCCCTCGGCCCGGTTCTTGAGATCGACAACCTCGCGACGCTTGCGGTCCTCCTCGGCGTGGGCCTCGGCGTCGGTCTTCATCTTCTCGATCTCTGCCTCGGACAGCCCGCCCGAGTTGGTGATCTCGATCTTGCTCGACTTGCCGGTGGCCTTGTCGGTCGCGGTGACCTTCAGAATGCCGTTGGCATCGATGGCAAACTCGACCTCGATCTGCGGCATGCCGCGCGGCGCGGGGGGAATGTCGGTCAGCTCGAACTGGCCGAGCGTGCGGTTGTCACGGGCGAACTCGCGCTCACCCTGGAGCACATGGATCTGCACGCTGGTCTGGTTGTCCGAGGCGGTGGAGAAGGTCTCCTTCTTGCTGGTCGGGATGGTCGTGTTGCGTTCGATGAGCTTCGTCGTCACACCGCCGAGCGTTTCCACACCGAGCGACAACGGCGTGACATCGAGCAGCAGCACATCCTTGACATCGCCCTGCAGGACGCCGCCCTGGATCGCGGCGCCGATCGCGACGACCTCGTCCGGGTTGACGCTCTTGTTCGGCTCCTTGCCGAAGATCTCCTTGCAGACCTGCTGCACCCGGGGGATGCGTGTGGAGCCGCCGACCAGCACGACCTCGTCGATCTTGCTCGGGTCGAGCTTGGCGTCCTTGAGCGCCGACCGGCACGGTCCCGCCAGCCGCTCGAACAGATCGGAGCACAGGTCCTCGAACTTACTGCGGGTGATCGTCAGCTGCAGGTGCTTTGGACCGTTCTGGTCCGCCGTGATGAACGGCAGGTTGATCGTGGTCTCCTGCATCGTGGAGAGCTCGACCTTGGCTTTCTCCGCGGCCTCTTTGAGCCGCTGCATCGCCATCGCATCCTTGGAGAGGTCGATGCCCTCCTGCTTCTTGAACTCGCCGGCGAGGTGGTTGATCAGCTGCTGGTCCCAGTCGTCGCCGCCGAGGTGCGTGTCGCCGTTGGTAGAGAGTACTTCGAAGACACCGTCACCGACATCGAGGATCGAGATGTCGAAGGTGCCGCCGCCGAGATCGAAGACGGCGATCTTCTCGTTGGACTTCTTGTCGAGCCCGTACGCCAGGGCGGCCGCGGTCGGCTCGTTGATGATGCGTTCGACCTTGAGCCCTGCGATCTCGCCGGCGTCCTTGGTCGCCTGCCGCTGGCTGTCGTTGAAGTACGCCGGCACGGTGATGACCGCGCGGTCGACGGTTTCACCGAGATAGTCCTCGGCGACCTTCTTGAGTTCCTGCAGCACAAAGGCGGAGATCTGCTGCGGCGTGTACTCCTTGTCCTTGACCTTGACGGTCACGAACTCGCCGTTGCCGCCGTGGATCACCTCGTACGGCACATTCTTCTCTTCCTCGGTGACCTCGCTGGCCCGGCGTCCCATGAACCGCTTGATCGAGTAGACGGTGTTCTTGGGGTTCGTGACCTGCTGGTGCTTGGCGGGCTGCCCGATGAGCCGCTCGCCCTTGTCGGTGAACGCAACCACGGACGGGGTGGTCCGATTGCCGGACGAGTTGATCAAAACCTTGGGCGAGCCGCCCTCCATGACGGCGACCACCGAGTTGGTCGTGCCGAGGTCGATGCCGATGATCTTGGACATGCGTGGTGCCTCCGGTGATCCTGCCGCGGGCAGCGCGGCCGAGGGAGGGCATGCAAGGTCTGTGCCAGCGTTGTGCCACGGTGTCTGCCGGCGTGGGAGGCGTCTGTTGAGCCGCACCGGGCGACCTTGAGCCGCAGCCCTGCCGATCTGGCAGGAGCTCAGCCCTTCTTCTTGCCCTTCCCGCTGCGCTTGCGTGGGCTCCAGACCCGGGCCGTGCGGTGCATGGCGGACAGGAAGACGACGGCCGTGGCGGCGGCGATGCCGACCTGTTCGGGCTCCGTCACCTCCATCGCGAGACTCACCCCACCCGCGACCCAGAGCGCGGCCCACGCCACGATCAGCAGCGATCCAAGCCGACGCAGCCCCGTGGCCGGCGAGAGCGTCAGGCCGAGCCCGAGCAGAGCGCCGAGGCCCTGCCCGCCGGCGAGCACGGCTCCCCACTGTCCCTGGTAGTGGAGCCCCATCGCCGAGAACTGCAGGCTGCCGATGCTGGCGTTGAGGAACTCCGCCATGCCGCCCTGCCAGACCTCGCGGGCAAACATGAAGCACTTCGCCGCCGTCCCGAGACAGAACACCCAGACGACCGCCGAGGTGACGATCGAGACGAGCCCGTGGGAGATTCTGGATCGCACCGTGGGCTTGCCGGCGTTCTGGGCACGGTGGAAGAGGTCGGGCCGACCGGAGGCATGGGACATGAGCGGGCTCCTGCGAGGGCATCAACGAACGCCAGGACCGCGTCGATCATCGTCGAGCGCATCCACCCGATCCGGGGCTGGAACCGAGAACGCTGCTTCGGCGTTCCGTCGGGTTGGGTCACACGGGTCGTCCGGCCTCGCTGAGCCGGCGTGTCCGCTTTCCGGACCTGCCGGCTGCGTCCGCCGAGACGCCCGATGCGTACAATGCTTTCAAGAATGACTGAAATATTGCCCCTGGGAACCGCCCCATGACCATCCTCGAGACCAGCATCCCTCCCTATACACCACGGTTCGGCCGACCGGACCCGGCGCTCGAGCCCATCCGCGAGAAGGTCCTCCGCGGCGAACGCCTAACCCTCGACGACGGCGACCTGCTCTACTCCACGCCCGACATCTGGACCGTGTGCGAGCTGGCCAACATCGTCCGCGATCGGCTCCACCCGGGCGTGGCGTACTACAACATCAACCGCCACATGAACTACTCGAACATCTGCGCGCTCTCGTGCAAGTTCTGCGAGTTCTACCGCAAGAAGGGCGACGACGGCGCGTACACCCGCGACGAGGACTACATCCGCGCCGAGGCGCGCAAGGCCGTCGAGAACGGCGCCACCGAGATGCACATCGTCGGCGGGCTGCACCCCTACCTGCCCTGGGACTACTACCCCGACATGATGCGGTGGATCAAGGACGAGGTCAGCAACCTCGGCGGCACGCTGCACATCAAGGCCTTCACCGCCGTCGAGATCGTGCACCTGGCCAAGATCGCCAAGAAGTACAAGCGCGACGACCGCCGCGCCGGCATCCGTTGGGTCCTGCAAGAACTCAAAGACGCGGGCCTCGACTCGCTGCCCGGCGGCGGCGCCGAGGTCTTCGACGACCGCGTCCACGACGAGGCCTACAAGGGCAAAATCCGGTCCGATGTCTGGCTCGATGTCCACACCATCGCCCACGAACTCGGGCTCAACAGCAACTGCACCATCCTCTACGGCCACATCGAGCAGCGCCGCGAGCGGCTCGTACACATGGACATGCTGCGCCGAGCACAGGACGCCGCGCTGCACCGCCTCGGCTACACGGGCGACGCCGACTGGGCGAAGTACAGCGAGACCTACCCGGCGACGCAGCACATCGACGCGCCCGCGATCTCGCTGACCGCCGAGGGGGCCGTGCTGCCCACCCCCGATCTCGCCAGCAGGGGCGGGTACTTCCAGACGATCATCCCGCTGCCGTTCTTCCCGGATGGCTGCGAGATCGAGCACCTGCCCGGGCCCACGGGCCTGGAGAACCTGCGCACGCTCGCCGTCGCACGGCTCATGCTCGACAACTTCCCGCACGCCAAGGCCTTCTGGATCATGCAGACCCTGCCCATGAGCCAGCTCATGCTCCAGGCCGGCGCCGACGACATCGACGGCACCGTGGTCTGGTACGACATCACCAAGGTCGGCGGCGCGAGCACGCACCAGGAGACCACGGTGTGGGACCTGCAGCGGGCCATCCGCGAGGCGGGCTACGAGCCGGTGGAGCGGGACACGCTGTACCGGCGGGTCGAGCGTAAGGGCAATCGATGGAGCGTTGCTTAGAGCTCCACAATCTCCCCAAGCTCCGGCATCGCCGCCTTGAGCCCCCACCGCTCCTGCAGCTTCTTCGCCAGCTCGCGTCGCGGGCCGTTCTCGCCGTGGGTGAGCAGGACGCGGGGTTTGTGCGGCGCGAGGTCGGTCATCCACTCGACGAGCTCGGTCTGGCCGGCGTGGGCGCTGAAGCCGCCGAGGGTGTGGATGCCGGCCTCGACGGCGACGCCTCGGCCGAAGATCTTGACCTGCCGCTTGCCATCGACGAGTCGGCGGCCGAGGGTGCCCCGTGCCTGGAAGCCGACGAAGACGACCTCCGTCGCGCTGCGGGGCAGGCCGTGACGGAGATGGTGCACGATCCGCCCGCCGGTGCACATCCCGCTGGCGCTGATGATGACGACACCGCTGCCGGCGTGGTTGAGGGCCTTGCTGTCCTCGGCGTCCTGCGTGAAGCGGAGGGTGTCGAAGTGCAGCGGCGTATCGCCGGCGTTGATGATCGCCCACGCTTCGTCGTCGAACAGATCGCGGTGCGAGCGGTAGAGCTGCGTGGCGCTCGTCGCCATGGGTGAATCGATCACGACCTCGGTTGGCTCCAGCGCACCGGATCGCATCAGCTCGCCCAGAAAGTAGATCAGCTGCTGTGTTCGACCGACGGCGAAGCTGGGGATCAGCACCTTGCCCTTCGGCGTTCTGGCGGTCCGGATGATGCCGACGAGTTCGTCGATCGAGGCGTCGAGTGAGCGGTGGTCCCGGTCGCCGTAGGTCGATTCGAGGAATACAAGATCGGCGTGCTGCAAGCGCACCGGATCGCGCAGCAGCGGCGCCCCCTTCGGCCCGATGTCCGCGGAGAAGACGACGGTCCGCTCGCTGCCGCCGTCGGCGATGATCAGCTCGACGCTCGCGGAGCCGAGGATGTGCCCGGCGTCGACGAATCGTGCACGCACGCCGGGAGCGATCTCGCGCGGCTCGTCGTAGCGCATGGGCTCGAACAGCGGGAGCGTCTGCTCGACCTCCTCGGGCGTGTAGAGCGGCACCTGCTCGGGACGGAGCCTGCGTCGGCGCTTGGCCGCTCGCTCCGCGTCCATCTGCTGCAGGAACGCCGAGTCTCGGAGGAGGATGCCGGCGAGCTCGATCGTCGCGGGTGTGGCGATGATCCGCCCGCGGTAGCCGCCCTTGACGAGCTGCGGCAGGCGACCCGAGTGGTCAAGATGCGCGTGCGACAGCACGACAGCATCGAGCCGATCAGGGCCGAAGGTGGGCTTACGGTGGTTCAGAAGATCGGCCCGGCGGTTGCCCTGGAACAGGCCGAAGTCGACGAGCACGCGGGCCCGATCAGACTCAACCAGGTAGCACGAGCCGGTCACGCCGCCCGCTGCGCCGAGGATGTGGATCTTCATGGCGTGCCGACTCCTGTGCGCTCGTGGCGTTCGGACTCGCTCTCAGCGGCGGCCGCGACCTTGTCCGCGGGCAGCTCGTCCCGCGTGCCGGCGGCTTCGCCTCGCCCTCTCCGCGCGCGGGACATCACCCTGTGCTGGACGGCCAGCATAACAAGGGCGCCGGAAACGGCGACGGCGCCCGTGACCCACTGGCTGACGCTCAGCACCTCGCCGAACCAGACGAGCGAGAGCAGCGCCACGGTGAATGGCTGGAGCTGGATCACGCCCGTGCTCACCGCGACGCCAAGACGGGCGATGCTCAGGTAGTACAGCACATGCCCCAGGCCGATGCCGATCACGCTCGACAGCAGGAGCAGTCCGAACTGCGGGGCGGGCAGCTCCAGCGCGGTTGCGCCCGCCTCGTCACCGATCAGCAGCATGATCACGAGCATCGTCCCCGCGGTGTACTGGCTGATGACGGCGAAGGCCATCATGGCGTTCATGCCGGCCATGCACTTGCGCACAGCGAGCGCGTATCCGGCGAAGAACGCTCCCGCCCACAGGGACAACCCGACGCCGAACATCGTCGTTGTTGCGCCGAAGCCGTCGTCAAAGACGATCGTCCCGGCTGTGCCACCCATGACCATGAGGATGCCCACGATGAAGCTCGGTCGGCGGATGACGAGCCGTTCGAGCGGGAAGAGCAGCGCCGCCCCCACCGCGACGACGATCATCTGCGCGCGCAGCCCGAAGGTCAGCAGGCCCGGATCGATCTTGTAGTGCGCCCAGGTGAACCCGATCTGACCGAGACAGTTCATGAGCCCGGGGATGAGCGCGGCCTTCCAGATCCCCGCTGGCAGCCGGCCGCGCATGGACCAGAGCACCAGCGGCAACCCCCAGAGCAGGGCGCTGAAGCCGTAGCGCCACCCGTTGCTGGTCCAGGGATCGATCGGGTGGCCTCGCTCAAGGTCGAAAGTCGCGAAGTAGCGGATAAAGAGCGGCGTCACGGACCAGCCGAGGAGTGTCAGCAGCACGGTGACCGTGCCGGCGGCTGTGCTCAGCCCGGCCGTCGGGTGCTCGTGCGGTGGACCTGATCCGGGGCTGGCCATGCGAGCCGAGCCTAGATCGCACGGGGCGCCGGGGCGGTCCGGCTGTCGTTATTCGGCGCGGTTTCTCCGGACCGGACTGATCTCGCCCCGCGATCGAGCCGTTGAACCGGATGCTTCTCGGTCGGTCCGGAAACGACCGGATGCGGAGGATGCCCCCGTGCCCAAGCCACCACCCGCCCCGAGCCGAACCATGGACGCCCCCGCACGCGACGCCGAGCGCATCACCGAAGGCAAGCTCTCGCGGGTCGAGATGATCGCACGGGAAGCGCTCGAGATCCTGGGAGAGGATGCGCCGGACGACCTGCGCCGCTCCGCCGCCGAGGACAAGGCCCGGCATGAGCAGGAACTCCGCGACCTGGAGGACAAGCTTGACGGCGCCGCTCGACAGATCAAGTCGATGGCGCTTGAGATCCGGTCCGCGCAGCGCCTCGCAGAGGACCGCCTCGCCGAGGCCGAGGAGGTCTGGGAACTGGCATCGCGACACGCGGCCGATCTTGCCCTGGCTCAGCGACGCACCGACGAGTTGCACAACGAGCTGGAGCTGATGCGAGTGACCGCGGACAGCCGGGCGCGGGAGGTCGAGGCCGCTCTTGCCGATGCCCGTGCCGCTTCGGACCGCGCGCAGCAATCGAGCGCCGAGACGGAAACGCTCCGAGAGGAGCTGCAGGAGACGGTCGACAGCCGGGACGAGCTTCTTGCGCAGTATCAGGAGGCCAGATCGACGGTTGCGTCGCTCGAAGCGGCGATCGAAGAACTGCGAGAGCACACCGCTGCCCAGGCGGCCGATCTGGAGCGACGCATCTCGGACGCGGAGCGACGCGCTGCCGAACTCGCCGAGACCGCCGAAGAACGAGCGGAGCGCATCGAGGAGCTGACCGCGGACCTGCAGCACGCTCGGCACCAGATCGCCGATCGATCGGCAAGCCTGTACGACGCCGAGGAGCGGCTGCAGGACGCTCGGGAGACCGTCGCGCAGCTCGAGACCCAGCTCGATGAGCTCCGCACCTCGGCCGAGTCCTCCGAACACGCCCGCGACGAGGCCCTGCAGCAGGCCGCGGCGGCGAGGACGGAACTCGGGCGGATCCGCAGCGAGATCGCCGATCTGTCATCGCGGCTCGCCGAGCGCGACCGTGTCATCGCTGAGCTGTCGAACGGCTCCGACGAAGTGATCCGGACGGCGGCGTCGGCCGAGAGGGATGGCACGCCTGCCGACGAGTCCGCCGAGGCGCTCGTGCAGCTCCAGACGGAACTGGACGCCCGCTCGACCGAGCTGACCTATCTCCGAGCACAGCTCGACCGCGCCGATGAGCGTGCGTCCCGCTACCAGGACAAGGCCGAACGGGCCCGGGCGGGTCTCGAGAAGGCCCGGGCGATCGTCAGGCGGGCGCGTCGGCGTTCGGCACGGCGGACCGAGCTCTACGCCGGCACCGTCGACGCGATGACCCGGCTCCGGATCCGATGCACCGAGCTCGCCGCGGAACGCGATCAACTGGCCGAGACGGCCCGGACGCGGCTGATCTGGGCCGTGGGCGCCGGTGGGCTCGCCGTGATCGGTATCCTCGCGGCGGCGGCCCTGTAAACGGATCCGCAGACCCGAAACCGAGTGCTGAGGGGGACTTCCGAGCGAAGGACCGGCTATCCTTGTCGGATTATGGCGACCGGCCCCGGGGGTCAGCGAGGTCGCGGCTGTGGAGAACGCCCGTGTCCCAAGGACTCAGAACGGTCGTCTACGACTACCTCTGCGAGAAACTGCTCACCGGTGAGCTGCACGCCGGCAAACGGGTCTGCGAGCTGACCGTGGCCAAGGCCACCGGCGTCAGCCGGAGCCCCGTGCGCGAAGCGATCGGCCAGCTCCGTTCGGAGGGTGTGCTCGAGCAGATCCCCGGCTACGGCGCGTTCGTCAAGAGCCCGACCCGCCGCGAGCTCGACGAAGCCTTCCAGGTGCGCGAGTGGCTCGAGTGCGAGGCCGTCTCCGCGCTCGCCTCCTCCAGCCAGCGTCACTCGCTCGACGATGCGCGGTCGGCGTGCGATCTCATGCTCGGCCTGCTCAAGCAGAGCCACGGCGATCAGAAATCAGATATCAGCGAGGCGGCGTACGACCAGCTCGAGCGGATGGACCGCGACTTCCACTCCGCTGTGCTCCGCGCCGCCGGCAACCGGCGTGTCGTCAAGATCATCAGCGACACGCGCCTGCTGATCCACGCCACCGGCTGCCGACCCCGCCCGCTGACCACGGAGCATGTCTCCAAGATCTTCACCGATCACGATGTGATCCTGCGAACCATCGTCCGGGGCGACGCCGAGGAGGCGCGGCAGCTGATGCTCAGCCACATCCGCTGGGCCCACGCCGAGACGCTCAAGGTCTACGATGAACTGGCGGCTCGCGTCGACGACGACGAGCCGCCGACCAGCGTCGCCCGGCGCGTCGCCAAGCAGAATCCCATCGGCCGGACGACGCTCTAGCGACTGCGGGGGGGCGCGCGGCGGGCCCGACCGGACCCGGAGCCCGTGAGCCATGGACATGTTCGCCGACGCCATCGCCATCGCCGGCATCGGGCTCGCGGCCGGGCTGATCGGGGGCCTCACCGGGCTTGGCGGATCGATCATCATGCTCCCGGGGCTCGCGCTGATCCGAGGCTTCGCCGACGAGTCGCATGTCGAGCAGCACCTGTACATGGCCGCGGCGCTCTGCGTGAACTTCCTCGTCGCGGTCCCCGCGACCTGGCGGCACCACCGGGCCGGGGCCATCGAGCGGCGGGTGGTCATCCGGCTGATCCCCCCGGCCGTCGTCTCGATGCTGCTGGGTGTCGCGCTCTCGAACCGGCTTGACCCGACGCTGCTGATCCGGCTGCTTGCCGGGACCATCGTTGTGTTCGTGATCGTCGGCGAGGTCTCCGAGCGGACCAAACGCCGCGAGCCGGAGAACCCCGACGCACCGCTGTCGACGGCTCGCTCGTGGAGCCTCGCCGCGACGGGTGCCGGCACCGGTGTCATCTCGGGACTGCTCGGCGTCGGAGGAGGCGTCATCATGGTCGCGTCACTCCGCGCCGTCGCCGGTCTCCGCGTCCGGGCGGCCATCGCCGGCAGTGCCGCTGCTATGTGCGCGATGGTGCCGGTTGGTGCGGCAGCGAAGATCGCGACGCTGGACCAGCACGGCCTGGCACCGATCGAAGCGGTCAAGCTCGTCGGGCTCCTGGGGCCCGCCGCGGTGCTCGGCTCGTTGCTTGGCAGCGGGCTCGTCCACAGGCTGCCGCGGGGGTGGGTCAGGCTCGTGGTGAACATCACCCTGCTGGGCGCCGCCGCGAGGCTGGCGGGCCTCGTCTAGCGGCTGGCGGGGAGGCGGTCGGCCGGCCGATGATGCACTAGTCAACAGCCGGAGGAACCGCCATGCGTCACGCGATCATCGCTTCGCTCGCTCCATGCCTCGCCGTGGCGACCACGCATGCGACCGACGGGGCGACCGCACGCTCGAGCCTCCTGGCCCCGTACAGCCCGGCCGTCGCGCCGGCGGTACAGGTGCTCGGCTCGCCCAGCGTCGCGGACGACACCTTCGTCAAGCTCCGAGCCGGCGCCTTCCTGATGTTCCAGTCCGGCTCCATCCAGGTCGGCGACGGGATCAGCGGCGCCCAGTCCGTGCTCGATTTCGACGACACGCTCAACCAGGACTCGTTCGCCGTCTCGCCCATCGGCTCGATCGCCTTCGCCATCCCCACCGTCGATCTGCTGATCGAGCTCGGCTTCCTCGGGAGCTACACCTACGACGGCACGACCGACGGCATCACCATCGCCTACGACGACCAGGAGTTCACCGGCACGATCGGTTCCGAGCAGTCGTACGAGATCTACACCGCCGATGTCCTCTGGGAGGCGCTCGAGCTGAGCATCTTCAAGATCCACATCGGCGCCGGTGTCCGCTTCTTCGATGTCGAGAGCGAACTCTCCGGGACCGTCTCTGGCAGCCCCGCCACGGCCGACGCACGCGCGTTCGTCCCGCTGCCGGTGATCGCCGCGGGGGCCCGCGCCGACCTGGGGTCCAATTTCTTTGTCGCCGCCCGCGCAGCCGGCATGACCTACGGCGACTACGGCACGCTGCTCGACGGCTCGCTCGAGATCGGCTGGGACTTCTTCCGGAACGCTGGCGTCTTTGCCGGCTACCGCGTGATCAGCGCCGACGCGGACGCGTTCGATGTCGAGTTCGACCTCACGCTGGGCGGGCCGTACGCGGGCCTCGAGTTCCGCCTCTAGCCGAAACGCGCCGCCGGTCAGCCGCGCATCAGATCGCAGATGATGTCGAGACCCCGCTCGATCGAGGCGGGCGGTGCCGCGTAGCTCAGGCGGATGTGCGTGTCCCTCGCACTGAACGCACCGCCCGGAATCACGAGCAGATTCCTTGCGATGCACTGATCCACGAACTTGGTGCCGGTCAGCCCGAGATGCTCGGGCACGCGCGGGAAGGCGTAGAACGCACCTTCCGGGAAGGCGATGTCGGTGACCTCCGAGAGTCGGTCAATGACACGATCGCGCCGCGTGGCGTACGCGTCAACCTCGGCGGACATATCCACATCCATCGCGGCGAGCGCTCCCCACTGCGAGATCGACGGCGCACAGACGAACGAATACCCCTGGATCCGCTGCATCGCGTCGATCACCGGGGCCGGCCCCGCGGCGTAGCCCATCCGCCAGCCCGTGCAGCCGTAGGTCTTGCCGAACCCACGGATGACGAGGACATCCTCCTGCGCCCCCTCGAAACGAGCCGGGCTCGGGCATCTGGCGTCTGAGGGATCCCCGGCCGCCGCCGAGGTGCGCCCGCCGATGAAGGTGAACTTGTCGTAGATCTCGTCGGAGACGAGCAGCACACCGCGCGCTCGGCACAGCTCCAGCAGCTCCCGGCAGTCGCGCTCGCTTGTCACCACGCCGGTGGGATTGTGAGGCGAGTTGAACAGCACAAACTTCGTCCGATCGGTGATCAGCGGCTCGACGCGCTCGGCTGTCATCGCGAAGTCGGGGTACAACTCGCACCGGACCGCCCGCCCGCCAGCGATCGTGGCCAGGTGCGGATACATCACGAAGTACGGGTCGGGGATGATCGCCTCATCCCCCGGGCCGACCAGTGCGAGGAACAGCAGCAGCAGCGCACCGGCTGTGCCGCTCGTCACCAGCGTCTGCAAGCCCGGCGAGGCGGTGTCCCAGCCGAGGTCGTGCCGAAGCTCCACGCCGATGCGATCGATCAGCTCGGGGATGCCCTTGCTCGCGGTGTAGCCGTTGCGGTCGCCGAGAATGGCGTCGATCGCGCCCTGCTTGACCGCGTCGGGTACGGGAAAATCCGGCTGCCCGATCGAGAGGTTGATCGGATCCTTGAGCGATGCGGCGAGCGCAAAGACCTTGCGGATCCCGGATGTATCGATCGCGCGGCCTCGGTCGCAGATCAGGCGGGCCGTATCCATGGATGGGTTCTCGAGAGAGCGCGGGCGGGCGTCCGCCGGTTTACTTCACGACGACATGCGTCTTGGGCAGGCCCAGCGGCGTGTCCTTCTTCATGTCGAACTTCTTGTCCGACACCAGCTTCTCCACGCGCTCCGCCCGCGTCATGACGGAACGCTTTCCGGAGAGGTTGCCGGCGGTCTTCAGGCTGCGGTCCAGGCTCATCGGCTGCTCGCTTTCGCTTCCATCCCGTCGCGCTGCCGCGACGCCGGGCTCACCCGCCCGGGTTGTACTTCGTCCACTGCACCTGGCTGGAGTTGCTGAAGTTCAGCCGACCCCGGTGCTCGCTGATCCAGACTTCCCCGAGGTCGATCACCCGCTGCATGTGGTCGATCCGGTCGGGGTTGGATCGGAATCCCTCGCCGGGCACGCCGAAGAGCGTAAACAGGCGGAACTGAGTATTGCCCGCTCGATCGCGGCCTTCCACCGCGATAGCCGGCACGCCGTTGTCGATCAGGAAATCGACCGTCCGGATCGCCTCCGTCCGGTCCGAAAGCTGCCCCAGAGCGAGGTAGTTCATCCCTGGCTCCCGGGTGTCGGCGTACCGATCCTGTTCGGGTACCGCTGTTTCCAGCGGCTCGACCTCATTCGCCGGGGCCGCCACGGCGGGTGTCGCGGAGGGCTCGTCCGGCGCGAGACGCACCGTCGGTGTCGCCGTGACCCGAGCGTCGGGACGCTCGCCGCTCGCCGCGTTGGCGGCCGAAGTCTCCGCGGGGAACGATCGAGGCTCCCGGATCCGCGGCTCGAGCAGACCAGGGTCGGGGGCCCCCGCTCCAGACGCCTCGACGGCCCGGCCCGCGTCGTCCTCGAGGCTCGTCGCGAGGCGGGCATCCGCGCTGGCCGACCCGAGCGAGTACGCCGCCACCCAGAGGATCACACCGGCGACCACGAGGCCGGCGGCCACGACAGAAGCCGCCGTCGTGGTCAGCGAGATCCGCACCGTGCCATTCTCAAACGCGAACGCGTTGTCACGGTCCGCGCCCGCCGAGGCCGAATCGCGCGCGGGCGTCGTCGCAGCCCGGTCCTTCGCGCCGGCGGGATGTGCTGGCGGCGTCGCGGAAGCCAATGGAGCACCCGGACTCGTCGCCTCGCTTCGCGGACCGACCTCGGTCTTCTCGCGAGAGGCTGGTTTGGTGGGCAGCGGCTTGGGTTCGGCTGCCGCTGGGGCAGGCGCGGGCACGGTCGTCGCCTTCGGCTGTTCGGTCTTCGGCAAAGCCGGGGATGACGGAGGTGCGACCGAGGTCCGAGCCGGCGTGGTGGCAGCTCGTGCCGGCGTGACGGTCGAAGGGGGTTCGCGCTTCCCGCCGGTCGTCTCCGGGAGCGTCGCGCCTCGGATGTACCGGGGCGTATCGAGCAGCATCGACGGCTTGCCATCAGCGGGGGCCGCCGACGGCGACGCGGGCGCTGGTGCCGGAGCTGCCGAGGCCGCGGTGGGCTGAACCGGTGCGGCCGACTTTTTTGCGATCGTCGCGTCCGGATTCTGGTGGGCGCTGGACCGCCCTGTGCTCGAATCTCGGAGCAACTCAAAGAGTGCCGGGGCGTTGCGACGCTTGGCCATGCCGTATCTTCACCTCCCGGGACCACGCATGCAAACCCCGCCCCGCCGCGGGAGCGATTTTTCCCCGCGCATCGGCGGGCCCCCCCTCGCCGGGGCGACCGCCCGGGCACCGACCCGATCCCTATACTGCTCGCCATGGCCATCCGCGACGACGACATCCTCGAACTGACCGTACCGCCCCTGAACCGCTTCGAGTCGGTCTACCTGCCGGAGGTCTTCAAGGGCTTCGGCACGACGATGCGGCACTTCTTTACCAGCTTCGGCCAGGGCCGGACCAGCCAGACCATCCAGTACCCGGAGCAGCGGCGGGAGAACGCCGAACCCGAGGACGGCGGGATGGAGGTCCGCAACTTCCGCGGCGTGCACCGGCTCAACCGTGACGAGGACGGGCGGGTCAAGTGCGTCGCCTGCATGATGTGCCCGACGCTCTGCCCGGCGAACTGCATCCACATCGAGGCCGCCGAGAGCCCCTGGGACGACCGCGAGAAGTACCCCAAGAAGTTCGAGATCGACGAGCTGCGCTGCATCTTCTGCGGCATGTGCGAAGAGGCCTGCCCGGTCGACGCCATCGAGCTCACGCCGGTCTACGACATCGTCGGCAAGAGCCGTCAGGAGATGATCTTCGACAAGGAGAAGCTCCTGAATGTCTACGATGTGACGATCAATCAGAAGCCGATGTAGACCGATCAGTTGGGCGCCAGAGCGTCAGCAAGGTCATCACGCATGCGTTCGGCTGCCCCGCGCACATCGTCAGCGTAGATCACGGATCGGCTCGCGTTGACCAGCACGCCGCGTCCGGCGACGCCACGGTCCTGCGGCATGAGCAGCGGCGCGAGATCGCTCGCCGACCCGCCCTGCGCTCCGTAGCCAGGAACGAGGAAGATCTGCCGCGGCATGAGTTCGCGCAGCTGCGCCGCCTCGGCTGATTTCGTGAGCCCCACGACCGCCCCGACATCGCTGCAACCCCGGCCGCCTGAGATCGACGAACCGAGGCGGTGGATCAGACGGGCCATCGCATCGCCGACGACACCACCTTCCCGCAGCGGGAGCATCTGCACCGCCCCGCTGTCCGGATTGCTGGTCCTGACCAGCACGAACACGCCGAGGGCGGCATCGAGGTACGGCATCACCGTGCTCGGGCCCATGTACGCGTTGACCGTGATCGCATCGGCGCCGAGATGCAACGCCGCCGCCGCGTAGTGCTCGGCCGTTGAGCCGATGTCGCCCCGCTTCGCGTCATAGATCACGGGCACGCCCGCCGATCGAGCGTGGGCGACCGTTTCTTCGAGCGCCCGAAAGCCGGCCGAGCCCAGCCGCTCGAAGCAGGCGGACTGCGGCTTGAACGCTGCGGCGACATCGGCGGTTCGATCAATCACGCCCCGGCAGAACGCTGAAACCCGCTCGGCGTCGGTCGAGCCCGCGATGTCGGCGGGCAGCCTCTCGATGACGGGGTCAAGGCCGATACACACCGGCGCTCCGACGAGCCCGATGCGGGTCAGCAGCCGATCGACAAACCGTTGCTCGCTCATCGCCCGAGCCTACGCTCCAAGGCGATGGACAGCCTGACCCCCGCCAGCATCGACCTGAAGAAGGACCGGGGGCTCACGATCCAGTGGCAGGACGGGTCCGCGAGCTACTACTCCATCGCGTACCTGCGACGGATGTCGCCCTCCGCCGACATGCGGCAGCTCCGGGAGGAGATGCAGAAGAACCCGCTGACGGTGCTGCCGGGCGGAGGCGGATCGCCCGATGCGGTCGTCGCGACCGGGGCGGAGCTGGTCGGCAACTACGCCCTACGCATCCGCTTCTCCGACGGGCACAGCACGGGGATCTACAGCTGGTCCTACCTGCGCGAGATCGACCCGGCGCGACAGCAGCCGGACGAGAATCCCACCTCCTGACCGAGGGCCTGTCTGCGAATGCCCGAGGGCGAGCTCCAACTCACATCGCCGTTGATCGAGGTCCCGGGCATCGGCGACCGCATGGCGCGCGATCTGGCGACGATGGATTTGCGCGCGGTCGGTCAGCTGCTCGTGCACCTGCCGCACCGCCACGAGGTCGAGCAGCCGGAGTCGCCCATCGCGGATCTGCAGCCTGAGCATGTCGTGACCGCTCGCGGCGAGATCACCGCCTGCCGGCCGGTCGGGTTTGGCACCAGGACGCGGTTCGAAGCCGTGCTGCACGACGGGTCGGGCCGGCTCGATCTCGTGTGGTTCAACGCGCCGTACCTCCGAGGGAAGCTTCACCCCGGCATGACGCTGCGCGTCAGCGGGAAGGCTCGGCGGTACAAGAGCTCGCTGCAGCTCGCGAACCCTCGCTTCGAGATCGTCGACAACGACACCGACGAGCACACGACCACAGCGACAGCTGTGGATGCGACGCCCACGCTCCGACCGGTGTACCCGGCGACCGAGCGTGTCTCCTCGCGAGCGATCGGCCTGGCGGTCTCGCGGACCCTGCCCCACGCGCTCCCGCTCATCGACGAGCATCTGCCCGAGGAGATCCGCGTTCGCCGCGACTTGCCGGTGCTCCGCGACGCGTACCGCATGATCCACGCCCCGGCGGACGAGCAGGAGGTCTCACGAGCGCGCCGTCGGCTGGCGTATGACGAGCTGCTCCTGCTGCAGCTGGGCGTAGCGCTCAAGCGTCATCAGCTGCGCGACACCCAGCGTGCCCCGGCGCTCCGCTCCAGCGAGGCGGTGCACCGCGACATCCTCGCATCCTTCCCGTTCACGCTCACCGGCGCGCAGCAGCGTGTCATCGGCGAGCTGACCACCGACCTGACGCGGGATGTGCCGACGAACCGGCTGATCCAGGGCGATGTCGGCTCGGGCAAGACGCTCGTGGCGCTGTACGCCATGCTGCTCGCCGTCAAGTCGGGACACCAGGCGGCGATGATGGCGCCAACCGAGATCCTCGCCGAGCAGCACTTCGACTCGATCCAGCGGGTGCTGACCGGCGGCGAGACCCGGATCGCCCTGCTAACCGGGAGCGCGAGCCAGACCGAGCGGTCCGCGCTCCTCGAACGGCTCGCGGCGGGTGACATCGATGTTCTGGTCGGCACGCACGCCCTGCTCACCGAGTCCGTCTCGTTCCGGAGCCTCGCGGTGGCGATCATCGATGAGCAGCACCGCTTCGGGGTGCACCAGCGCTCCGGGCTTCGGTCCAAGGGAGGCGTCGATCACGCGGGCGTCCCGCTCGTGCCGCATGTCATCGTCATGACCGCGACGCCCATTCCTCGGACGCTGTCGCTCACGCTCTTCGGTGACCTGGATGTCTCCACGATCGACGAGCTGCCCCCGGGCCGACAGCCCGTGGAGACAACCCTCGCCATGCCCGACGATCGACCGGGTGTCTACGAGCAGATTCGCGCTCGCATCGAAGCGGGCGATCAGGCGTTCGTCGTGGTCCCGACGATCGACGGCGACGAGGAATCGGGGCTGACGGGTGTGCGCGCGGTGGCGCAGCAACTCGAACGCACGCTGCTTCCCGGGCTGCGCATCGCCACGGTGCACGGTCGGCTGAAGCGGGCGACGCGCGAGCACATCATGGAACGCTTCCGCCGGGGCCTGATCGATGTCCTTGTCGCCACGACGGTGATCGAGGTCGGCGTCGATATCCCCAACGCGACGGCGATGATCGTCGAGCAGGCGGACCGCTTCGGGCTGGCGCAGCTGCACCAGCTCCGCGGCCGGGTCGGACGCGGCACGAAGCCCTCGTGGTGCTGCCTGATCGCCGACCCGACCACTCCGGAGGGCGCCGAGCGGCTGCGTGTGATGCAGGAAACCGCCGACGGCTTCCGCCTGGCGGAGCGTGATTTCGAGCTGCGTGGTCCCGGTGAGATCTTTGGTGCCCGGCAGAGCGGGCTCCCTCCGTTTCGAGTCGCGGATCTTGTGCGTGACACAAAACTGCTGGCCATGGCGCGAGACGACGCACAAGCCTGGGTCGCACGATCGCCGACGCTTGCCGCACCGCACGAATCGATCATCCGGCGGCGTGTGCTCAAGGCGCACGGTGCGTGGCTCGGTCTCGGTGATGTCGGGTAGCCCGCTGGGCGACGCGGTACAGTATCTTCATCCGTTCAAGATCTCCCAGACGATCACACAAGGACGAACCGATGGCAATGGACGGCTCAACCGACGCCCGGGCGCTGCACGACCGCATGAGCTCGGCGGCATCCGGCAAGTCATACCGCTGGGTGGCTCGTGCCACCGGCAGTCACCCCGAGACCGTGCGACGCTACATGCAGGGCCAGTCGCCCAACATCGAGTTTGTTACCGCCTTCTGCTCGGTGTTCGGCCTCAACCCGCAGTGGCTCCTCACCGGCGAGGGACCGATGCGGCGCGACGAGGTCCACCGCTACTATCTTGCCGAGTCGGATCCGGCGGACCTGCTCGCGGCGATCGCGGCAACCATCGACCGGCTGACGGACCGCATCGACCGTCTCGAGCTGTACTGCCAGCAGCTCGAGACACGGCTGCGGGTTCATGAGCCGGCGGACGAGAAGGATCGGGGAGGAGACGGGCACCCGCATGACGATGGACAGAGGGCAACCGGGAGCGTCGAGCCGAAACCCGAGCGAGCCGAACGCATCGGACGCGCTCTCTCCCAGCGATCACATGAGGATGCTGATTGATCTGCTCCAGCCGGCGGGGCCCGAGCTCGCCCGGCGGTGGGTGGCCGCGCTGACCATGGTGCCCCCTGCGGAGCGGGAAGCTGTCGTTGAGGCGGTCGAACGGCAGATCGCGGCGGAGTACGCGGACTAGCCGGACCGTACCATGCTCCATGGGGTTCAACGCAGCACTCGCCGACAAGCTCGACAGGCTGGCCTCGATTCTGGAACTGACCGGCGCGAACCGGTTCCGCGTGAACGCGCTGGCGCGGGCCGCTCGGATCATCGAGCGCCATCCGTCTGATCTCTCGCAGATGGACGCGTCGGAGTTGATCCAGATCGAGGGCATCGGCAAGGGGATCGCCGAGAAGATCCGCGAGTTCGCGGGCTCGGGCCGGATCGGGGAGCTCGACGAGGCGCTGGACGCCGTGCCCAGCGGACTCCTGCAGCTGCTCGACATCCAAGGACTTGGTCCCAAGAAGGTCCGGCTGCTGTGGCAGGAGCTGGGCGTGACGGATACGGCGTCGCTGGAGCGATCGCTCGACGACGGCTCCGCGGCGTCGCTGCCCGGCATGGGCGAGAAGACCGTGGCGAACATCCGCAAGGCGATGGCGTTCGCGTCGAAGTCCACGGCGCGCCTGCCGCTGGGCATCGCCTGGCCGGTCGCGATGCGTGTGGTCGAGGTGATGCGGTCCGTGCCCGGGGTGACACAGGCCGAGGCGGCCGGTTCCCTTCGGCGTGGCCGAGACACGATCGGCGACCTGGACATCCTTGTGTCGGCGAAGGACCCGGAAGCCGTCCGGGAGGCGTTCTGCACGATGCCAGGCGTGCAGGAGGTGCTCGCGCGCGGCGAGACGAAGTGCGCCGTCCGCGTCGAGGTACGGTCAGACGCCGGCCGATGGAACGCCGGGAGCGATGCGAACGACGGCACCATCGGTGTAGATCTGCGGATCGTGCCGGCCGGCTCGTTCGGCGCAGCGCTGATGTATTTCACCGGCTCGAAGGAGCACAATGTCCGACTGCGCGAGCGGGCGCAGCAGAAGGGCCTGACGCTCAACGAGTACGGCCTGTTTCCGGAGGACGGCGAGGACACACCGCCGCAGTCGCGCGGCGTCCGGCCCGTGGCGGCCAAGACCGAGCGAGCGGTCTACACGAAGCTGGGCCTGCCGCATCTTCCGCCTGAGTGCCGGGAGGACATCGGTGAGCTGTCGTGGACAAGCGAACCCGATCTCATCTCAGTGGAGGACATCCGCAGCGAACTGCATGCGCATACAACGGCTTCGGATGGGCGTCTCGAACTCGGAGACCTCGTCGAGGCTGCGATCGCGCGCGACTTCCACACCATCGCGGTCACCGACCACAGCCGATCGAGCGCGCAGGCGGGTGGCCTGACCATCGAACGCCTCCGAGCGCAACGGGACGAGATCGAGCGGGCCCGGGAGCGCTTCGGAACGAAGATCCAGATCCTGTGCGGCTCCGAGGTGGACATCCTGGCGGACGGCTCGCTTGACTACCCAGATGAGGTGCTCGCGGAGCTGGACATCGTCGTCGCAAGCCCGCACGCCGCGCTCACCCAGGACCCCAAGACCGCCACGGACCGGCTGCTGCGCGCCATCCGGCATCCGATGGTGCACATCCTCGGGCACCCGACGGGGCGGCTGGTCAACCGCCGGGCGGGGCTGGAGCCGGCGATGGACGAGCTGATCGCGGCCGCCGTCGAGCACGATGTCGCCCTCGAGGTGAATAGCCACTGGATGCGGCTTGACCTGCGCGATCGGCATGTCCGCGCGGCGACGGCGGCCGGCGCCAAGATCGCGATCGACTGCGATGTGCACGCCGAGGACGACTTTGACAATCTGCGATATGGCGTCATGACGGCCCGCCGAGGGGGCCTACCACCCGCGATGTGCGTGAACACATGGGAGTCGGAACAGCTCTCCGCGTGGCTCCGGTCGAAACGATGAAACCCCGATCGGTCGGCGTCGGTACAGTCCGGTCCATGGCCCGCTTTCGCTGCGCGTTTACGCTGATCGAGCTGCTGGTGGTCATCGCGATCATCGCGTTGTTGATCGGCATCCTTCTGCCCTCCCTCGCCGCGGCGCGGGCCACCTCGAAGGCGCTGATGAGCACGAACAACCTGCGATCTCTGTCGCTGGGCATGCAGATGTATGCGGATCAGCAGGACGCCTACCCCCCGCATCGGATGGCCTCGGGCACGCACGAGCCCACGGGGAGGACTCGGGCCCGCTGGCACTGGCTGCTCAGCGAGTTCGTCGGCGGACCGCCGTACCAGCCCCGGAACGCCGAGGAACGGCGGAGCTTCGAAACGACCAACGACATCCCGCGGATCGACAACAAGGTCTTCATCGACCCGGCACACCGTCTCGAAGACTTCCGCTCCAAGCAGACGGGCGAGATCCAGGCGCTGCGGAACGGCTCGTACGGGTTCAACTATCAGTTTCTTGGCAACGCCCGGAGCGGCACCGGGCCGAACGGGCTCGTGAACCACCCGGTCAGGCCGTCGTCGGTCTTCGTGCCCGCGGGCACGGTGGGACTGGCGACCAGTTCGGGCAGCCAGTCACTCAGGATCGGTGAGGGCTTCCGCGAGCACGCGTACACGCTCGACCCGCCGCGGCTCGAACCGGACCGCACCCGCTCGACCGAGTGGGGCCACAGCTCGGGCCCCGTGCCCGCCGGGAACTACCACAGGGGCAAGGCGATCGTCGGGTGGCTGGACGGACACGCCTCCGCAGAGGGTCTGGACGAGCTGGGCTACGCGGTCGAAGATGATTCCGCGGGTCTGGTGGGGGTCGACGCGGGCTCGAACCGGTTCTTCAACGGCACCGGTGACGACGCCGATGCGCGGGCAGAGCAGCCCGGTCGCCCGCTGCCCTAGACTCGTCCGCTGCGGTCACAGCCCTGTCGCCCCGCGACAGGACGGCGTACGACGCCGAGACACCATGTTCGATCGACTCTCCGAGGGCTTCAACGGGGTCTTCCGGAAGCTCAGCGGCCGCGCCGAGATCTCCGAGAAGAACATCCGTGAGGCGATGGACGATGTTCGCTCCGCGCTGCTCGAGGCGGATGTCCACTTCGATGTCGTCAAGCAGTTCTGCGACGATGTCGTGCGCGATGCGATCGGCCAAGAGGTCACCAAGAGCCTCAAGCCCGGGCAGGAAGTCATCGGGATCGTGCACAAGCGGCTCGTCGAGCTCCTCGGCGGGCAGGAGGGCGGGAGCGGGCTGCTCGAGGTGAGCCCGGGGCCCACCGTCGTCATGATGTCGGGACTGCAGGGATCCGGCAAGACGACCACCTGCGGCAAGCTGGCGGCGCTGCTGAAGCGCCAGGGCAAGCGCGTGGTGCTCGCGGCGGCGGATCTGCAGCGCCCCGCGGCGGTCGAACAGCTCCAGACGGTCGGGGCGCAGGTGCAGGCGCAGATGCCCGGCGCCGGCACGGTCGAGGTCTACGCGGAGCCCGACAAGGTCGCGGCGTACGGCCGGGCGGTCGGCGTCGCGGTCGAGGTCTGCCAGAACGCCTTGAAGCACGCCCGATCGATCGATGCCGATGTGCTGATCCTCGACACCGCAGGTCGGCTGCACATCAACGACGAGCTGATGGACGAGCTCCGGCGGGTCAACAGATCGCTCCAGCCGCACCACATCTACCTGGTCGTTGACGCGATGACCGGCCAGGACGCGGTCAACTCCGCCAAGGCGTTCCACGAGCAGCTCGCCATCGACGGCGTGATCCTGACCAAGTTCGACTCGGACACGCGCGGCGGCGCGGCGCTGTCGGTCAAGACCATCTCCGGCGCACCTCTTCGCTACATCGGCACCGGCGAGAAGCTCGATGCGATCGAGCCCTTCCACGCCGAACGCATGGCCGGGCGGATTCTCGGTATGGGCGATGTCGTCAGCCTCGTCGAAAAGGCGCAGCAGGAAGTCTCCGAGGAAGAAGCCGAGAGCATCCGCCAGAAGATGGCGCGCGGCGAGATGGGCATGGACGACTTTTTGAAGCAGCTCAAGACCCTTCGCCGGATGGGCCCGATGAAGCAACTCCTCGGCTTGCTGCCCGGCGTCGGGCAGGCGCTCAAGGATGTGAACATCGACGACAAGGAGCTCGACCGTGTCGAGGCCGTCATCAACTCCATGACGCCCGGCGAACGGCGGAAGCCCGCGACCATCGACACCTCCCGTCGGCGGCGCATCGCCCGCGGCTCGGCGAGCTCCCCCGAGCGTGTCGGGCAGCTCGTCAAGCAGTTCGGCGCGGTCAGCAAGCTCAGCAAGCAGATGGCCACGCTGTCGGGCTCCGACAAGGCGGCCGCCGTGCGGCAGCTCGGCGCGGGAGGCATGGGCGGCATGATGCCCGGCCTCGGCGGCATGCCGGGCTTTGGCGGCAAGGGATCGACCAAGTCAAACCCATCGAGCAAACGCTTCAAGCAGCGGAAGAAGAAGCGTTGAAACCGCTGCGGTTTATTCTCGGCCGATCGGCAGGAAATCCGGCTTCTCCCCGGCCAGCCACTGCTTGAAGCGGGGCCAGAAGATCTCCTGCAGCAGGATCTTGATGCACGCGGCGAGCGGGATCGCCAGCAGCAGGCCGTAGACCCCCATCAGCGCGCCACCCGCGAGCGTGGCGAACAGGATCGTCGGTGTGTCCATCCCGGTGGACTTGCCCTGGATCAGCGGCGTCCAGACATAGTCGTCGAGCGCCTGGCCGATGAAGTAGAGCGCCAACGGCGCCGCGATGATCCACCAGAACGCGCCGCGGAACCCCGTGTGCCCCTCAAGCCAGAGCAGCGCGATCGATGCCGGAATGCCGACGAGCGCCGCGTACGGCACGATCGAGAGCACCGCCACGCCGACACCCAGCAGGATCGGCGCCGGAACCCCGATCAGCCAGTACCCCAGCGTGAACACGATCGCCTGGACGAATGCGATCGTCAGTCTCCCCCGGATAAACCCGGCGATGACGGCGTCGAATCGCGTCAGAAGGTGCAGTGTCACCTCCTTGTGCGCATCGGGGATCAGGCCCCGACCGAACTCAACGACCCGTGGGTACCCGACGCTGATGAAGAAAAAGAAGAACGCGGTCAGGAACAGGTTGAACCCGAGCAGGGCGATCGAGGTCACCGTGCTGACAAACGCCTCGAACGCCCCGGCGCCCGTCTGAAGCGCCCGCTGCGTGATCGCCTGCGCGTTGTTGCGCACCCAGTTGATCGCCAGCACCGCGGCGTCGCTCGTCTGGCCATCGCTGGCTCGGACGGCAGACGGAGACGGCTTGACGCTTGTGGCGTCAACCGTGCCGGGCGGCTGGTCCACCACTTCGCGCGTCAGCTCTTCCAGCAAGCCGGCCGAATCGCGATCACTCTCTTCCGGGTCGGCTGCATCGGCCGAGGTGTCCGGGTTCGGCTCGGCCGAGGCTCCCTGCTGCGCATCGGTGCCCTCGGAGGGCGCATCGGTCTCAGGGTCGGATGCCGCGGCTGCGCCATCGCCGGGTACTTCGGCGGGGGCCTCGACACCCGGATCGTCGCCGGCCTGTTCCGCCTCAGATGCCTCGCCATCGCTCTCGGTCTGGTGCTCCGGTACTTCCCGCTCGCGGAGCACGACATCGCGGACCCATGACCACAGTCCGGGCGGGACCGCGGCCTGCACCGCCTGATTGTCGCGGTTCTTTTCTTCGAGCGCGCGGCTGAGCTTGGCCCCCCCGTCGGCGACATCGCTGGCGAGCTGGATGCCCTGCACCGCGGCAAACGCGCCGCCCACGCCCAGCGGGACCACGACCACAAGCACGGACACCGCGATGATCGCCGCCGCCGCCCCTTCCCGGCTCACCCAGCTCAGACGCAGCAGCCGCCGAACGACCGGGTCGAACAGGTACGCGAGCGCCACGGCGAGCAGCAGCGGCACGGTCACCACGCTGAGCCTGTACCCGAGCCAGACCAGCCCCACCACGCCCGCGATCATCAGCAGATCACGGATCGGCTGGATCTGCCACAGGTGGCGGTCGAGCCAGGAGCGGGCGGCGGGCGTCTGGTCGTCGGCCATTCGGGGAGAATAGCAGGTCTGTCACGGAGGCTGGCTAGATCAGCTCGGCCTCGGCAAAGGCCTCGTCGAAGTCGTAGACGCCGACGAAGTCCTCGTACCGGTCGTCGTCCGACTCGCGGAGAATACCCGCCTCGATCAGCGCGAAGACCAGCCGGCCGAAGTCCTCCGTGCAGCGGACATTCCAGTGTTCGAGGACCGTCCTGGCCATCGCGCCGTACCGCTCGACCGCCAGATCGCGCAGCCCGAGGCAGAGCTCGGCCCCGGAGACATGACGGGTCTCGTCGTCCGGGACGCCGCCGGCCCCATGCACCATGCTGACCGTGTGCTCGAGCCCATCGCGGATGAACTCGAACACCTGCGGGCTGAAGCCGCCGGCGTCGGCGGCAAGCTGCTTCCAGTTGATCAGAGGCGTGTCGCTCATGTGGCTCACCCGCGGCCGCGTCGGCCGCCGAGAACAGTCTACTTCACCCATCGGCCGGAACAACCCTGCCACCGCTCACGGCCCGGCTTGTGCTGAGGAAGAACCGCAGTTCTCGGTGCTTCCATTCGCCGACCTCGCCCAGACCGATTCTTCCGCTGCGGACGATGGAGGTTTCATCGGACCAGCCCGGTGGTCGGGCTTCGATGTGCAGCGGCCCGTCCGGATCCAGCATCAGGCCCGAGTGCTCCAGCTCGATCGCCAACGCCTGGCACAGCCGGCCGGGACCCGAGCACAGCCGGTGCTCGGGCAGCGAGGCCGGGGACCTGGCGGAAGATCGGGCCATGCGACTGCGGATCATCAACTCGACATTCTCGGTCGGCTCCAGGGCCCGTATCAGCACGGCCTGTGGGTCGCCCTCCGTCGATGCGGCGACATTCATGCAGCGGTGGACGCCGTAGGACAGGTAGACATAGACCATCCCGCCAGGGCCGAACATCGGTTCGGTTCGGTCGGTTCGGCGATTGCCGAAGGAGTGGGCCGCGCGGTCCTGCGCGCCGAGGTAGGCCTCGGTCTCGACGATGACACCGGCGAGGCGGGTGCCGTCGTCGAGCCGGCGGACGAGCGTGCAGCCGAGGAGGGAGGGGCCCAAGACATCGGCCGGGGCACTCAAGCCGGAACGGGGGTAGGCATTCGTCATCACGCGTACGCGTGCAGCCCCGGCAGCAGCAGGTTCACGCCGAAGTAGGTCCACAGCATGATGAAGAACCCGACGACGCTCAGCCAGGCTGTGACGAGCGCCTTGTTCCGCACGCCGGTCTTGCGGAGGTGGATGACAACCAGGTAGATGATCCAGGTGACCAGCGCCCAGGTCTCCTTCGGGTCGAACGCCCACCACCGGCCCCAGCTGTGGTCGGCCCACCAGGCGCCGAGCAGGATCCCCACGCCCAGCGTCCAGAACGCGAGCTGGAGGACGGTCATGTGCGCCGTGTCGAGGTCGGCGAGGGTGCGGGCGAGGCCCTTTGGCCTGTCGTCGTCCATCCCGAGCGAGCTGGCGGCGATCGAGACGCTCTCGGCATCGGCGCCCTTGAGCTTCGCGCCGTAGTACGCGCCGAGATAGAACAGGCTGATGATGAAGCCGAGCGCGATCAGGCCGTAGGACACCAGCACCGTGGTGACATGGTACTTGAGGAGGACGGATGTGTTGAGGATCGCGGCCTCGCGTTCGATGTGCTCGCCCGGGATCCCGGTCTGGGTCGCGGTGACGAGGACGAGGAAGCCAACGCCGGCGGTCGCGGCGCCGAAGAGCCACTGGCGCTTCCAGAGCATGATCCCGAGCCCGACGACCGCCGCGAACAAGCTCAGCCCAGTCATCGATTCGAACTGGTTCTGGATCGCGAACCGCTCGGCGATGATGCACCGCAGCGTGAAGCCCGTCGCGTGGACCAGGATCGCGGCGACCAGTGTGGCGATGCCGATCGCGATGAGCCACCGTCGACCCGTGCCGAACGCAAGCACCAGGGCGACCAGCGACCCCGCGTAGAGCCAGAAGCCCCACTCAAACGCGTTGGAACGGTTGTACGCGATCTCGAGCGCCCGGCGCTGGGTCGGGTACTGCTCGGCGTTGATCGTCGGGAGAAGCGCGGCGAGGTCCGCGATCGCGGCGTTCGTGGCGTCGGCGTCACCGGCTCGCCATGCGTCGGCGAGCCGTCGCGTGAGCACGCCGATGGGGCTCTCCGGCGCGTACTCGCCGAGGTGGTGCCACTTGTCCTGCGCCGATTCCGGGGCGACGAGCAGCCAGTTCGCCACCGATCGCTCGAAGAGCATGAGCCGGTTGTCGAGGCGGGTGAGCGCATCGCGGTAGGGCTCTTGGGATTCGTACCGACGCCACAGCTCCTCGCTGACCGACGCGACCATGGTCGGTGCAACGCGAGTCAGCCGCATCCATTGATCGACGCTGTCCCGGTCGTCGCCGAAGACGGCTTCGAGCACCGACCGGCGCAGCGGCAGGTACCCGATGGTGAGAAGCGGCTGGTTGACATAGTGCCCAGGGTCGATCGCCAGATCGACGAGGGTGAAGACGGGGTCGTACTTGAGCTTGCGCCGGTTGCCGGCGTCATCGGGCTCGGCAAGATCGAAGTACCGATGGCGTCCCGTGAGCTGCTCGACGGTCTCCCTCGCAAGCGTGTCGATGATCTTGACGCGGCCGTTGTGAAAGACCGCCAGATCGCGCAGCGGCTCGAGATCCACGGCCCGTGCGAAGGCGTGCTTCTGCTCAGGCGTCATCGCCGCGGTGGTCGCCGGCGTGCCGAACGGGTGCGCGATGATCTGGCCCTCGGGCGAGGCGGTGACCAGCTGCGTCTCCGGGTGCTCGTTGCCGTCGGGCTGCGAAGCCGCCGCGAGCGACAGCAGGGAGATCAGCACGGCGAACAGTCGATGCATCATGATGCGGCTCCGACCGGGTGCGGTTCGACGGACGGCTCGGCTTGGGCGGGACCCGCCGCGAGCTCGCGCTGGATCCGGCGCTTCTGCCGGCGCAGCAGCCAGGGCTTGACATAGAAGGCCCATGGCGTGCCGACGCCCATCAGCACACCGCCGAGCGCGATGATGTGGATGCCCGGGTTGTTGCCCACACCAAGGATCGTGAACGAGGCTCGGGGGCGATCAAGCAGCCCCTGGTCGACGAGCTCCTGGCTCTGCTCCCAGCCCGACCGATCCCAACCCGCTTGGGAGAACTTGAACTGCGTAGGCGTGAGGTGGCTCAGCAGCTCGCCGGCGATGTTCGCGGGAAGCGCCCGGGCGTCGGACCAGAGGAACGGCGCCTTGAGCGGGCTGTTGAGCTTGGTCACATGGTCGTACGGTTCGATCGGATCCGGCGCGTTCGCTTGCGGCTCGACCCGGACGAGCGACTGGTAATCGCGCGGGGCACCGCGGTGGTCGTACGCGAGCATCTCGAAGTCGATCAGCCGAAGCTGGAACCCCGGGAGCCGCTGCTGGACGCGGCCGAACACGAGCGCCAGCCATCGACCGTCGGGCAGCACGATGCTGCGCTGCGTGTCTGCTCGGAGCGAGGCCACATCCATGAACCGTGCGTAGGGCAGCCAGACCGTCTGCGACCAGTCCGACCCGTCGAGCGAGACGCGCACGGCGATCATGGCCTTGTCGTGCGTGCCGATGAAGTCGCCCTCGCGTTCGACGGCCGGAACGGACACGGGGCGCTGGATCTCCCGGGCATCCGCCCACCTCTCGCCCAGATCGAACGAGAGCCCGTCGACCGGGCGTTCGATCCGCGAACCGGGCCGGACATCGGCAAAGCGTCGCACGCCGGCGGGCCACCGCACGATCGCGTCGACCAGCCCCGTTTCGGGGTCCTCGTTCAGGTAGAGCTGCAGCTTGGACTGATCGATGAAGGTCACGCGCACAGCCGGATCGGGATCACGGCGATCGGGCCGGCCGTCCTCGAGCGAGCCGTCGAGAATATCCTGATCGATCTCCGGGAATCTGTGGTACGCCCAGCGTGTGAACGCGGGTCCGTCCGGCGGCTCGAGACGCACCTGCACGAGGCTGCTCGTCGCGTCCTCGTATCCCTCGGTGATGATGGGGAACGGCGGCTCGGGAAGGACCGCCTCGATCGTCGCGGTATAGCCGGTATCGCCGATCGCAACCCGCCGTCCCTGGGCCTCGACGGGCAGGACCGATCGCACGCCGCGGTCGGGGAGCTCGATGATCACCAGGCCGGCCGTAGGACGCTCGGCGGGCGTCGCGAGACGCTCCCATCGCTGCGTGTCCAGACCGATCCAGTACTGCAACCCAAACTCGGGGAAGTCGGTGATGGCGTGCGAGGGTTGGTCGGGCAGCATCGCAAAGGCGAAGAGCCGTCGTCCCTCCGGCACCGTCTCCTGCGGCGCGGTCGGGTCGCCGTAGCCCACCAGGTACACCATGCGCAGCGGGTTGGGGTCCTCGCGGACGGGGACGGCGGGGACCCAGTCGGTCGCCGGCTCCGCGTAGGTGGCGTAGCCGATCACCTCGATGCGCACATCCTCGCCGAGCTGCTCGACCACGGTCGGCGGCGCGTCGATAGAGAGGCGCAGCGATCGGCCGCGGTCCGACTCGGTGGGGATCGGCGCGCCGAATCCGAGTTCGGAGCGGGCCGAGCCCTCCGCCCCGGCCGAGAGCCCGTAGTCGTTGTAGCGGGGCAGTTCACCCGCGAGCGAGCGTTGCTCCCAGCCGAGTCCTGCGTTGATCCAGAGGGCCGGGTCTTCACGGTCAAAGAACGCGGGCTGCGCCGGCCCGATCCCTCCACCGACCGCGGAGCCGGCGAGGAGGATGGTGTCCCCCTCTTGCTTGAACATCTGGTAATACAGGCTGCCGAGCCCGATGGTCACGATGCCGGTGTGCACGGTGAGCACGCCGAGATTGACGAACCGGAACTCGATGCGTCGCACCGTCGCGACAACCATGTTGATGACGAACAGGCCCAGCATGAGCTGCATGGGCCACCACGAGTAGAACTCCAGTTCCGTCATCTCGAAGGCGGGGAGCCTGCGCAGGGTGACATTCTGGTATGACTCGACAAACGCCGGGAAGAGGCGCAGGCCCGTCTTGTCGACGGGGTCGTAGTGGAGCGCTGGCCAGGCGAAGACGCTCCAGGCGGTGATGCCGAGGGTCGCACCGCCGATCACGCAGGCGACCGTCGCCGCGAACCTCGCGGCGCGGCCCTGCACCACACGCCGGGCGAGCCACGCCGTGACGAACGCCGGCACCGCCGCGGTGAGCAGCAGCGTCAAGCCGTAGATCACCCAGTCCAGGCCGAGCACGAGCATCCCGACCGGTACGCTGGCGAAGACGGCGTACAGGGACACCCCCACAAGCAGCACGATCGCCAGGGTGATCGTGCTCAGCGCGTGCAGCACCAGCCGAACGGGGGTCAGCCACCCGGTCAGGTGCTCACGATCCCAGGCCTGCACTCGTCTCCACTTGGCGCTCATGTTCGGACAGGGTGCCCTCTCGCTGAACAACGGGTCTGCACCGTGCTTTCGGCGATCACCCGTTCGGAACGATAGCCAAGAGCGACGCCCAGCCTCGATCAGATTCCGGTTTCACCGGACGAATTCCGTGTCCACAGGATCTCGGGCTCCGTGTGGGACGCGAGAGCACCGGCGAGCGTGCCCGAATCCGTCTCGATCGCAAGCACACCGAGCGGGCGGTCGCCCCGGCAAAACCGGACGCTGTGATCCAGCATCCCGATCGCCCGCGCCGCGTTCGTGGTCGCCAGGCGGAGGAGCGTCAATGGCTCGACGCCATCGCGCGCACGCAGGTACCGCATCTCGTCGAGCGTCGAGAGTCGGTCCGTGCCGGTCGGCAGGCCGATGATCGAGTCCGTCCCGAGCGCCACGGTCAGGCCCGCGGCGAGCATGTCGCGGTAGCGATGCGGGCCGAACCGCGCGGGCGCACCGAACAAGTCGCTGGCGCGTGGGCAATAGACGATCGGGGTTCCGGTGTCTCGCAGCAGGTCGATGTCGTCGTCGCTGCAGGCATTCAGGTGGACCGCCGTCATCGCCGACCGGCGAAGCTGGCGCTCGAGATGCCGCACAGGGCTGCGACCCCGGCCGAATTCGCCCTGAAGTCGATCCTCCCACAGACCGAGGCGATCGAGCAGCTCCCGCTGCGGTCCATCGGACTCGGCGATGAAGCGTTGCTCGTCGGCGGACTCGGCGAGGTGGGTCATGAGCGGCAGGGACAGCTCGTTCGCGAGCGCGATGGCCGAGTCATACGCCGAGCGTTCGACGGTGTTGGGGGCGTGCGGCTGGATCCCGATTCGGAAGCCGGTCGGGAGCGGCCGGTTGGCGAGCGTGCGGACGGTCTGTTCGAGCACCGCGAGGCGTTCCTTCGAACGGTGACCAATCGCGAAAAACTCGACGAAGGAGACGCCGGCGAGCCCGGCTTCGGCCATCGCTTCGGTGGCGACCGGGCTGGCGAGCCCCCCCACCGCGCCGGCGATGTCTCCGACCGCAACGACACCTCCCCGTTGGCTCATGCGGACGCCCAGGTCCACCGCCTGGCGGATCCGATCAGGCTCACTGGGGCGTTCACGGCGGACCATGTCGATCCAGCGGGTGAAAGGCGCCTCGGGATCAACTGGGCGGGGGCCAATCGCGGTCAGATCGAGGTGTGTATGGGCGTTGATCAGGCCGGGGACGAGGACGCAGCCGGGCCTGGCAACGAGTTCGGCGTTTTTCGCTGCCGGGTGGGATCGCAGCGTGGTGCGGCGGTCCCGTGCGAGAACCCGTGCCCCGTCCGGGGCGAGTTCGAGCAGCAGGCCGGCAGGATCGTCCGGCGTGCCAACGACTTCGCGGTCGGCGTCGGCGACGGCGGCCGCGGTGAACAGGAGGATGCGGGCTGTCGGTTGCGAACGCATCACGCGCAATGGTTGCGTCGAGCGGGGCGAAAGTCCCTGATTTCTGGGTGAGTTCCGCGGGCGGCTCCGCGGCGTGAGGATCGCGCTGATATCCTTGCCCTTCCGGGTGGCGGATGCGTCGGAGTGGATGGACTCACGGAGCGACCCGAGGAACCCGCCGGATGATCCGGCGAGCTGAAGGAGCGGTGATCATGGCGATTCGGACGAAGAACGGAGCGAGGGCCGGCGCGGCCCTTATGGGCGTCGCGGTGCTGGTGTCGGCGGGCGGGCTCGGCGGCTGCGTGAACCAGGTCAAGTACGACCAGCTCTATGCGGAGTACCTGACCTCGCAGGACCGCAACGCCCAGCTCGCCCGGGAGAACGACCAGCTCCGCGAGGCGTTGGATCTTCAGAACGACTCGGCCCGCGGCACGCAGACCGCCGCCTCGAACCTGGAGCGCGAGAACGCCCAGCTCCGCCAGCGACTGGAAGAGACCAACAAGCTGCTCGAGCAGCTCGACAGCGAGGTGCGCAACCTGGCGCTGATCGACCCGAAGTTCGACCAGGCCCTCCGGGCGCTGGCGGACCGGTACCCGAATGTCATCATCTACGACGCCGACCGAGGCATGCTGCGGTTCGCCTCCGATCTGACCTTCAGCTCCGGCTCGGACCAGGTCCGCGAGGGGGCCCGTCAGACGCTCGCTGCTCTGGCGGAGGTCGTGCGGACGCAGACGGACGGCGAGTACGAGCTGCAGATCGTCGGGCACACGGACGCCGAGCCCATCAGCAGCGCCACGGCGCAGCGGCATCCGACGAACACCCATCTGTCGGTGCACCGGGCGATCTCGGTGAAGTCGGTGCTGGTGTCGCTCGGCCTGCCGGCGGACCGGGTCATGGTCGCCGGCTGGGGTGAGTCGCGTCCGGCGGTGCCGAACAACCCCGGCGGCAACACGCCGCAGAACCGTCGCGTCGAGGTGTTCTTCCGCCCGAGCACGGTCAGCGGCACGGCGACCGCGGGCTTCGATGCCTCATCGGAGCCGGTGTACAACGAGCCGACGAAGTAGCCGCTCCCCCGGGAGCCGCCGGGATATCGCAACGCGGGTTTGACCATCGCCAGCGACGCTGTTCCATCTCCCAACGCCGGCCCACTGACGCGGCGCGTCGTCGGTCTCGGCGCGGCATTGATGGATGCGGTGTCTCGGTTCGGGGTCTTCGTCCGCTTCACGGGTGACACGCTCCGTTCGTTCTCCCATGTCCGCTCATGGGCGCGGTGGGACCGGCTCGGACGCCAGCTGTACTTCGTCGGCACGATGAGCGTGCCCGTGCTGGCGATCACGGGCGCGTTCATCGGGATGATCCTCGCCATCGAGGGGTACATGCAGTTCGCCCAGATCGGCCAGGAGACCCGGCTGGGCGGCGTGATCAACATCTCGCTGACGAAGCAGATCGGGCCGGTGCTCGCGGCCGTGATTCTCGCGGGCCGGGTGGGCTGCTCGCTCACGGCGGAGCTCGGCTCGATGCGCGTGACGGAGCAACTCGACGCGATGCGTGCCATGGCGGCGGACCCGATCCGGGTGCTGGTCGCGCCGCGTGTCGCCGCCTGCGTGCTCATGATCCCGCTGCTCGTGACAGTGTCGAACGCCTGCGGCGTGATCGGCGGTTGGTTCGTGACAACGAAGCTCTATGACGCGAACAGCGAGCAGTTCTGGCAGTACTCCGCTGCGCTCGTGTCGTGGTTCGACCTGTTCAACGGGATCTTCAAGAGCCTGATCTTCGGGTTCGCGATCGGCGTGATCAGCTGCTTCAAGGGCTTTCACTGCCGGCCCGGTGCCGCGGGCGTCGGACGAGCGACGACGGACTCGTTTGTGACGAACTTCATCGCGATCATCGCGTTGAACCTCGTGCTGGCGAAGTTCCTGAACGATGTGGACCTGTGGCGCAACGGGGGCGTGCTGCGGGCGGTGTTCGGCTGAGACTCACGCGGCCGGCGTTGTCGAGGCCGAATCGCCACGGTCCGCGCGGGGGGCGGAGACCAGCAGCAGAATCAGCGCGATCATGCCTGTGAGGGCGCTCGTGCCCGCGACGGGGAAGGTCCAGCCCATCACGAGCGAGGCGTTCTGGTTGTCGACCGGCTCGGCGCGGTAGACCGGGGGCAGGCTGGCCATGGCGGCGTCGTACTGCCAGGTGCCCTCGACCAGCTCGCCGTCGGGCACGGGCTCGCCCCGCTCGCGCTTGCTCGGGTACTTGAGCGACTCGCGGACGATCCGGCCGTCCTCGGTGAACTCGAAGAGGTCGAACCGGTAGTCGCTGACCCAGACGCGTCCCCACCCGCCGGACGCTGCGCCCGCTGGGGGGCGGAGCATGACCATCACGAGGCGATCATCCAGCTCGTCCCGGTCGACGGCCTCGAGTGCTTGCTCCACGGTCGTGCCGCGGACCATGACCATGCGATAGACGCGGAGCCATTCCTCGAACCGCCGGAGATCGGGCACGGCCCCGATCTCGTTGGGGATGGTCTCGCGCAGCTCGATCGGGTCGGCGTCGCCGTAGCGAACGATGACCCGGTTCGGACCGCCGTCGTCGGAGTCGATCGTGTCGAAGGAGACCTCGCGACCGGCGTAGCGGAACTCGGGCTGCTCGACCGGCATGAAGTAGGGTCTGGCCGGCAGCTCATCGCGGTTGAACGCGGTGATGCGACGGAGCATCTCGGTGGAGGCGATCACAAAGACGGCGGCGCTGGCCGCGAGCAACCCGGCTGCGAGGAGTCGGGGCGGTCGCATCGTCGATCAGTGCCCCCCGCTGTGGCCGTCGTGGTCCTTGTCGTTCGCCCGCTCGGTCCACGGGCCGGAATCGAACAGGCCCGGCGTGAGACCGGTGCGGGCGCGGGACAGGTCCTTGGAGCTGGACTCGTCGGCGTGGTAGCCGTGCTTGTGGCTGTCGTAGGCGTCCTGGCCGTGCTCGGCGATGTAGTTCTCCTTGGCGACCTGGTAGAGCGGTCCACCACCCATGCCCGCTCGGCGGACGCCAACGCCCGTTCCACCGCTGGTGATTTCTCCCGCTCGCCATTCGTTGATGGTGCCGCGGCCGTTGAGATCGATCATGGTGAACATGAGGAAGAGCCAGACGGCGAAGAGGGTGAAGAGAAAGAGGATGGCGTTGATGCCCTTGTCGTAGCGCAGCTGCATGAAGTAGAGGACGACGAGCGCACCCTTGACGGTGGCGATCGCCATCGCGATGACGATGTTCAGCCAGGCGGGGAAGGTCCAGCCCCATTCGTGGGCGGCGTAGGCCTCGATCTGCGCGGTAACGACCGTGACGACGGTCAGCGCGAGGAGGACGAGCAGGACGCCGAGCAATGTCTGCCACGGGACGATGACATGGCCGTGGTCGTGCCCCTCGCCGGCGTGGAAGCCGTGCGGGTCTGCGGGGTCGTAGGCGTGCTGGGCGGTGGTTGACATGATCGGTCTCGCGTCTCGGGGTCGCGTGGTGTGCGGATCAGTGGACGAGGTACAGGAGCGGGAAGAGGAAGATCCAGACGAGGTCGACGATGTGCCAGTAGAGGCCGACGCCCTCCATCATGGTGTAGTGCTTGGGCCCGTAGTAGCCCCGCCGCTGGCGGACGATGAGGTACGCGATGAGTCCCATACCGATGAGCACATGGGTCGCGTGCACCCCGGTGGCCATGTAGTAGATGCTCCACCAGATGGGCTCGTGGGGCTCGCTGGCGAAGGGGTAGCTGAAGAGTGTGCCCGGGCGCTTGCCCTCCGCCCACTTCGGGCCGTACTCGAAGATGAACTTGATCGCGAGGAAGCCGGCGGCACAGAGCCAGGTGATCGAGAGGTTGATCGTCGCCCACTTCTGCTGGTTGAGCTGCACATTGCGGATGGCCATGGCCATCGTCCAGCTTGAGATGAGCAGCACGATGGTGTTGAGCCCGCCGAAACGCCAGTCGAGGTACGCCGATCCCTGGGCGATCGCCTCGGGATACAGCATGCGGAAGACGGCGTAGGCGCAGAAGAGGCCCGAGAAGAGCAGGATCTCGGTCGCGAGGAAGAGCCAGATGCCGATCTTGGCGGCGTCGAACTCGTCATCCGCGTTCCGCCAGTGGTGGCCGTGGACATACCGCTCCCAGAACGGCTTCTTGCTTTCCGCCGGGAGGCCCGGTGTTCGTGTGTCGATGCTCGCCATGGGCAGGCTCCGGGGGCTGGTGCCGGGTCAGTGCGCGGTGTGCACGGGGCTCTTCGCGGGACGGGGGAACTGGTCGGGATCGCAGCCGGGCGGGACGACATCGTCGAAGTCGTACGGCCCGTGGGTGACGATCGGCTCGTGACGGAAGTTGTGCTCGACGGGGATCGGATCGGTCTCCCACTCGAGCGTGAGCCCGCCCCACGGGTTTTGCGGGGCCCGCTCGCCCATGATCAGCGAGTGCACGAAGACGAGCAGGTGCACCACGAAGCCCAGGGCCAGGACCCACGAGCCGTAGGTCGAGATCTGGTGGAGCAGCTGGAACTCATCGATGTAGCTGACATACCGGCGGGGCATGCCCTGCGTGCCGAGGAAGAACTGTGTGAAGAAGGTGACATTGAAGCCGACGAAGACGAGCCAGAAGCCGAGCTGCGCGCCGCGTTCGTTGTACATCCGCCCGAACATCTTGGGCCACCAGTGATGGATGCCGGCGAGGAAGGCGATGACCGTGCCGCCGAACATGACATAGTGGAAGTGGGCGACGACGAAGTAGCTGTCGTGCAGATGCAGGTCCGTCGAGAGGGCGCCCAGCGGCAGCCCGGTGAGCCCGCCGATGGAGAAGAGGAAGAGGAAGCCCAGGGCGTAGAGCATCGGGGTTTCGAAGCTGATCGAGCCCTTGTAGAGCGTGGCGATCCAGTTGAAGACCTTGACGGCGGTGGGAATAGCGACGAGGAAGGTGAGGAAGCTGAAGATCATGGCCGCCAGCTCGCCCTGGCTGGTGAACATGTGGTGGCCCCAGACGAGGAAGCTGACGGCCGCGATGGCGAGCGAGCTGAAGGCGATCGCGCGGTAGCCGAAGAGCCGCTTGCGGCTGAAGACGGCGAGCACCTCGCTGATGATGCCCATGGCGGGCAGGATCATCACATAGACAACGGGGTGGCTGTAGAACCAGAAGAAGTGCTGGAACAGGACGGGGTCGCCGCCGAGGCCCGGGTCGAAGATGCCGATCTGGAACAGGCGCTCGAAGAGCATGAGCAGGAAGGTGACGCCGATGACGGGCGTGGCGAGCACCTGGATGATGCTCGTCGCGTAGATGGCCCAGATGAACAGTGGCATATCGAACCAGCCCATGCCCGGGGCGCGGAGCTTGTGCGTGGTGACGATGAAGTTCAGACCCGTGAAGATGGAGCTGAAGCCGAGGACGAAGACCGCGAGGATCATGGCGATGACCTGGGGCTGGCCGGCGGTGGTCGTGGAATAGGGCGTGTAGAAGGTCCAGCCGGTGTCGACGCCGCCCATGAGGATGGCCGCCACGCCGAACATGGATCCGAAGAGGTAGACATACCACGAGGTGAGGTTGAGCTTGGGGAAGGCGACATCCTTGGCGCCGAGCATGAGCGGCAGGAAGAAGTTGCCGAGGCTGGCGGGGATGCCGGGCACGATGAACATGAAGACCATGATCGCGCCGTGGAGGGTCATGATGCGGTTGTAGAGGTTGCCGACGCTGGCGGGGCTGGCCCCCTCGCCGCCGCCAAAGGCGGCACCGGTCACGACACCGTCGACAACCCGCGTCGGCTCGAGGAGCTCGATGCGGAGGGCGAGTGCGGCGACACCGCCAAGGAAGAACATGAAGAGGACCGCGAAGAGGTACATCACGCCGATCTTCTTGTGATCGACCGTGGTCATCCAGTCCCAGACGGTGGCGATGGGGCCGCCCTTTGGCGTCAGGTACGGCACATCGTGGTGATGGTCGTGATCGTGGAGGTGGTCGAAGCTTCGGTCAACGGTGGTCATGGGTTCAGCCCTCTCCGTCCGAGGCGGCCGCGTCGCCCTCACTGCTGGGCGATTCAAGGTCCTCAAAGCCGGGGATATTCACTACATCGGGGTTCGCATCGGACAGGCTTCGGATGTAGGCGATGAGCCCGCGGAGCTCGACCGGCGAGAGCCGGCCGTCGTACGACGCCATCTGGTTCGGGTAGCCGGCGTGGATCTTCGCCTCGGGGACGAGGATCGATTCCCGGATGTAGTTGTCCCAGACGAGCGGGTCGGCGTCGATCTGGGCCTGCGTCAGCTGCGAGCCGTCGGCGAAGGGGACGGGCTTGCCCCAGGCATTGAGCCAGGTCGGTCCGACACCCGCGGAGCCGTCCACGCTGTGGCAGGTGGCGCAGCCCTTGGCGGTGTAGACGAGCTTGCCGACTTCCACGGGCGGATCACCGGCGCCGTAGGGCGGCGTTGCCTTCCACCATTCGAAGACCGAGGGCTCAACCACGCGGAGGACGGCTGCCATCTCGGAGTGGCTGTCGCCGCAGTACTCGGCGCAGAAGATCCAGTGGTCCCGGTACTGCGTTTCCACGCTCGCTTCGCCGACGGTGATCGTGCCTGTCTTCGTCTGTGGGTCGGCCGGGTCGATGGGCTTGGATGTGAAGTGGTACGGCGTGAAGCGGTTGGGCATGACATCGAGCTTGGTGCGGAAGTCCGGCACCCAGAAGCTGTGGATGACATCCTGGCTGGACATCTTGAGCTGCACAGGCTCGCCGGCGGGCACATAGAAGACGGGCACCTGCCCGACGCCGAGCGGAGCCGTTTCGACGGACGAGGCGCCGTTGTCGTAGGTCATCGCCCAGCCCCACTTGTACGCATCGAGATCGATGCGTTCGGCGTGGCCGGCGGGCATCTGGGCGCGGAGGTAGCCGTCGAAGCCCCAGAAGAAGATGACGACGAGGATCAGCGTGGGCACGACGGACCAGGTGATCTCGAGCGGGGTGTTGTGGCTGGACGAGCGCTCGGCGGGCACGCCGGGGCGGCGGCGGTACTTCCAGCAGAACCAGCCCATGAGGCCCATGAGCAGGACGAAGAAGAACACGCCCACCCACCAGATAAACATGAACAGGCCGTCGCTGCCGGTGGCACCGGCCCCGACATCGGAGCTCGCGCCGTGCCGGAAGAAGGCCCGGGTCAGAAAGTCCGCGTTGGCGAGTGTGATGGTCATGATCTCGTCTCGTCAGGAACTCGTGGGCGTCAGGCCGGCGCTGCGTGATGCGGGTGCGGGGCTGGTTGTTCGATTCTGGGCTAGCGATGCGCGGGCGTTGCGTCGGCGGACCACTTCCCAGATCCTCAGCCCGCCGACCAGCCCGCCGACGCCGAGCACGGACAGGACGCCGGCGATCTGCATCACGCGGAAGGCCTCCAGCGTGTACGCGCCGGCGGTGGGATCGAACGAGAAGCACATGTGCAGGAAGAACTCCCCGATGGACATGGCGGTCTTGCCGTCGGAGGCGTCGAGGATGGCGATCTGGAGCTGCTTGGCCTCGTAGTCGAGCCCGGAGAGGTAGCTCGAGACTCGGCCGTCGGGCGTGAGCAGGTACATCACGGACGGGTGGCTGAACTCGCCCGAGGCGGGCATGAAGCGGTAATCGAAGCCGATGGCGTCGGCGAGTCGCCGCGCGCCCGCCGCGGTGGTCGTGTGGAAGCGGTAGCTTTCTCGGCCGAGCTTGGTCAGACCCCGGTCGTACCCCGCGTGATAGAGCGTCTGCTTGCCCTTGGCCATCGCGGAGGTGTTGGCGTGGTCGAAGCTGACGACGACGATCTTGTAGTCCTCGCCGACGGTCGGGCTCGCCTCGTTGACGACCTCGTTCATCTTGTTGAGCATGAGCCCGCAGAGCAGCGGACAGTCGTAGTAGACCATCAGCAGCAGGACAGGCCGGCGATCGGTGAAGTAGTCGCCGATCTGGAGCGCCTGGCCCTCGCTGTCGTAGAGCGGGATATCCAGGGGGACCTGCTCGCCGACGGTGTTGCGGATCTCCAGATCGCGGATCGCCTCGGGCGGCTCAGCGTTGAGCACCTGCGCGCACGCCGTCGTCGACACCAGCGCCGCGAGTGAGACGGCGAGCAGAGCCGGGATGAGCGGGGCGAGGCGGGGCATGGTGCGGAGCTACTCCCCTGATCCGTTGTACCGCTCGGCGACGAGTTCGGCGGCACGATCCACGGGGATCTGCACCGTGCGCTGCGTCTCGTCGAGCCGGCGATAGGTGGAGATGTTCGCGACGGCGGTCTCGTGGTAGGGCTCGTATTGCCGCCGGTACTCGACGACATTCTCCATCTTCTCCGCGCGGAGCTGGGCGGCGCTGTGGTTGTAGAAGAGCGTCAGCCCGATGACCATGATCAGGATGGCGGCCACCATCGCGACGAAGACGATCAGCAGGGCGCCGATGTTGACATGGGCGGCGTGCTCCTGCTGCGGCATCGGCTCATCGCCGCCGTGGGTGTGCCAGGCGTCGATCGACTGCTCCATCGGCGGTGTGTGATCGTGGGCCAAGGTCGTCTCCTGCGGGTCTCAGCGGCGAGGCCGCGAACGGTTCCTGTGGGTGCGTGCCTCACACATAGTTCTTGTGGTGCAGGCACCGCGGCAGCCTGGGGTCGTTCAGCGCGACGAGCGGTCCCGAGAACACATTGCGGACCACGACGGCTCCGAAGATGCCGAGCACGCCGAGGATCGCGGCGAGATCGAGCCAGGCCACCGAGAGACCCTTCGGCTCGGTGATCTTGCCCGATGCAATGAGCTTCGCATCCGCCATCGGCCGGACGATCCACCAGACATCGAGGATGTGCAGGGCCAGCGCACAGCCGGCGAAGAAGGCGACGAACGCCGTCTTCCGCTTGGCGGGCCTGGGCAGCAGGAAGAGGAAGGGGAGCACAAAGTGGCCCAGGATGAGGACCATGGTGGCGACGGGGTACTGCTCCTGGCGGAAGTCGAAGTAGCGGGTCTCCTCGGGGATGTTGCTGTACCAGATGAGGAAGTATTGGCTGAAGGCGATGTAGGCCCAGAAGACGGTGAAGGCGAAGAGGAGCTTGGCCTGGTCGTGGCCGTGCTCGACGGTGACCACGCCGCTGAGCCGTCCCGAGCCGCGGAGCAGGCTGGTGATCAGGATGTTCAGGGCCATGGCGGAGTAGGCGGCGCCGGCGAAGAAGTAGACGCCCCACATGGTGCTGAAGAAGTGGAAGTCGAGCGTCATCAGCCAGTCAAAGGCGGCGAACGCGACCGTCAGGCCGAACACGAGCAGGCCCCAGCTGCTGGTGAAGCGGGCCTTGTTCGAGAGCCAGCGGTCGGCGGTCTCGTCCTGGCGGCGCTCGTAGCTCCAGAACATCGAGACCATGAGGATCCACAGGCCGAAGTAGATCGCGGCTCTGAGGATGAAGAACGGGATGTTCAGGTAGCCCGCTTTGTGCTCGTAGAGTACATCGCCGGCGGTGTAGGCGGGATCCATCCACTTGAACAGAACGCCGTTGGACATCGTCTCGATGAGCAGGAGCGGGATGAACAGGAGCATGCAGACCCACATGGCGCGCATGACCTGCTCGAACTGCCGACGGATGGTGACGCTCCACTTCACGCCGATGACATGGAAGACCATGACCCAGAAGAGCGAGCCGAGGCTCAGCCCGAGCGCGACGGTGAAGCCGACATGGTACGCGGCAAGGGCGTACCTGAGACCGTCCTTCGCGTCTTCGGAGACGACCTGGGACCCGATGACGGTGAGCACGAGCCCGAGCACGCCGATGGCAGCGAGCACGCCGACGAGCAGGCTCGGGCTGCGGCCGCGCAGCGTGATGTTGTCGGCGTTGAGCCGGCCGTCGCCGGTGAGGATCTGGCTGAGGCTGGGCTGGGCGGCCTGGCTCATTGCTCACCCCCTTCGGCGATCGCGGTGCCGGAGTCGCCGGCGGGTTCGCTGGTGCTTTCGGGCGCCGCCGACACCGGCGTGCCCCACTGCTGGTTGATGCGTTGGCGTTCCGCGTCGGGCACGATCGGATCGTCGATCGAGACGCCCCGCGCGGTCTGCAGGGCGCGGATGTAAGCGACGACGCCCCATGCCTCGCGCTCATCGATCGCGTGCTTGTACCCGGGCATGCGCAGCACGCCGTTGGGGTCGTACAAGCCGTTCCGAGCGACATGGAACAGGTAGCCGTCGCGCCCCGTGAGCTGCGAGCCGTCGCGATACTTCTCGTCGTAGAAGTTCGCGACCGGCACCGACCAGCGGACACCCACGGGGCCCTGGCCGTCGCCTTCGTAGCCGTGGCAGGTCGCGCAGTAGATGTTGAAGTTCTTTCGGCCGAGATCGATCAGCTCGCGCGTGACCGGGACGGGGATCGTGGCGACCCACGCCTCGGGCGCGTCGGCGGGCGCGTCGGCGCCGGTGGAGCCGAAGTAGACCGCCGGATCGTCCTTGACGAGCCTCGCCCGCTCAACGGCGTAGTGCTGCGCCCACGAGGTCTCGGCGACCGCGGGGTCGCTGACATCGAGCTGCGACCGCCCGTACGCAACGGTGCCGGGCACGGCGGGGCGCTGGGTCCGGCCGTCGGCAAAGAACTCCGTGCCTCGCTGCGGCTTGAATCGGGGCTGATCGTCCATGTCGGGGAACAGCTGCCTCGGCGGCTTGTCCGTGCGCTCACCGCGGCAGCCGGCCATGCCGACGGCGGCCAGCGTCGCGGCCGCGAGGGCCATGGCGAGGAGCGCGTTCGGTCGCGTGCGTGTCTGGTGCATGCTGCTCACTCTTCCACCAGTTCGATGTGGGTCGCGCCCGCCTCTTCCAGCAGGCGGCGGGTGGACTCGGGGTCGAAGTTCGCGTCCTGCGCCTCGATGGAGATGAAGAACGCGTCGTCACTGACGCTCAGGAATCGCTCGCTGTTGAACAGCGGGTGGTGATGGCGTGGCAGCCCGTTGAAGGCGAGCATGCCGATGATCGCGGCGAAGGCCGTGAAGAGGATGCCCATCTCAAAGGTGACCGGGACGAACGGCTCCCAGGCCTCGAAGGTCGGCTTGCCCTGCACGACGATGAAGTAATCGGTGTTGATCCACCACTGCATCAGGTATCCGCCGCCGGCACCAAAGAGCGCGGCGAACCCGATGACATAGGCCAAGGGGGTGACGGCCTTGCCGACGATGCCCATGCTCTGCTCCATCTCGTGGATGGGGAAGGGCGAGTGGGTGTCCCACTTCTTGAACCCGGCGTCGCGAACGCGCTTGGCGCCCTCGGTGAGCGTGTGCGGGTTCTCGAACTGCGCGAGGATGCCGTGGACCACGGCTCCGTCGGCGGTCTTGTAGATCGGGCGGGCCATCAGTGTGCTCCCTCCGACTTGGCGTGGCTCTCGGCCCCCGCGTGATCGTGATCGTCGTCGTGGTAGTCGTGCGGGCTCGCACCGGGCATGACGGCCTTGAGTTCGGCGATCGGGAAGATCGGCAGGAACCTGACGAACAGCAGGAAGAGCGTGAGGAAGATGCCGCAGGAGCCAACGAAGGTGAGGATGTCCACCGGGGTCGGGTAGAACATGTGCCACTCGCCGGGCAGGAAGGCCCGGTGCAAGCTGGTCACGATGATGACGAACCGCTCGAACCACATGCCGACGGTCACGAAGAGGGCCACGATCCAGATCACCAGCGGGTTCTGCCGCATCCTGCGGAACCAGAAGACCTGCGGCGTGACGACATTGCAGAAGATCATGGTGTAGTACGCCCACCAGTAGGGCGCGGTCGCGGGGTTGGCCCGGTTGCCGATGAAGGCGTACCACTCGAACTCGTTGGCGCCGTACCAGGCGATGAAGAACTCCATGGAGTAGGCGAAGCCGACCATCATGCCCGTGACGAGCAGGATCTTGGCCATGTTCTCGAGGTGCCGGAGCGTGAGCAGGTCCTTCATATTCGCCAGCAGCTCGCGCAGCGGGATGAGCAGCAGGAGCACCATGGCGAACCCACCGAACACCGCGCCCGCGACGAAGTAGGGCGGGAAGATCGTGGTGTGCCAGCCGGGCAGGATCGAGGTCGCGAAGTCGAACGACACGATCGAGTGCACCGAGAGCACGAGCGGCGTCGAGATGCCCGCGAGGATCAGGTACGCCTTCTCGTATCGGTACCAGTGCGTGCCGCTGAAACGCCAGCCCACGGCGAGGAAGCCGTAGATGTACGCCCGGAGCACATCGCCCTTGATCGGCAGCGTGATCGTGGGCAGGGGCAGCGGCACGGGGAACCGGACGATCATGTTCCGGCTCTGTCCCAGGCGCAGCCGACGGTCGGCCCGATCCCGGAGCGTCGCCAGGTCCGGGATGAGGCCCATGTACCAGAAGAGCAGCGAGACCGTCGCGTAGGTGGAGACGGCGAACACATCCCACAGCAGCGGGCTGCGGAAGTTGGGCCAGATCCAGTTGTAGTTCGGGATCGGGAAGAGCATCCACGCAAACCAGACGCGGCCGACATGGATGCCCGGGAAGATGCCGGCGCAGATCACGGCGAAGATAGTCATCGCCTCGGCCGAGCGGTTGACGGCCGTGCGCCACTCCTGCTTGAGCAGGCAGAGGATCGCGGAGATCAGCGTGCCGGCATGGCCGATACCGATCCAGAAGACGAAGTTGGTGATGTCCCACGCCCAGTCAACCTGGTTGTTGAGACCCCAGACACCGACGCCCGTGATGATCAGGTAGAGGATCATGATCTGGGCGAGGCCGGCTACGGTGGCGGCAAAGCCCAGGGCATGGAACCACCACCAGCTCGGCGCCTTCTCGGTGTAGCCGCAGACGATCTCGGTGACATCGTGGAAGCTGCGGTTGTTCAGCACGAGCGGCGGCGTGGTGGCCGGGTCCTCGGTCAGCGACCCGTCGCCGAGCGCGGGGTCGATGTCGGACCGGTCCGCCGCGCCGCGGAGCCCCGCGAGCCGTTCGGCGTTGATCTGATCGGGGTTGATGACGCTCACGCGTTGGCTCCTGTCAGCGCGCCGAGGACGCGGAGGCTGACGGCGTACCCGCCGTCGGTCTGCTGCTTGGTCGGGTCACGGAACGCCGCCGCCGCATGCTCGGAGGACGCTCCGCCGTGATCGTCGCCGTGGCTTTCGTGGTGGAACGGGTTCTCGACGGGCTCACGCAGCCGGGGATTCGGGTTCGCCAGCGCAACCCGGTAGGTCGTGCGCGGCCTTGTGTTGAGGTAGCCGAGCAGGGCGTAGCTTCGCCCGTCGCGGGCGGCCTCGGCAACCTTGCTCGACTGGTCCAGCAGGTCGCCGAACACGATCGCCCCGGTCGGGCAGGCCGCCTGGCAGGCGGTCTTGAAGAACCCGTCCGGGATATGCTCGAGGTCTTGCAGCTTGCTCTCGTAGCGGGCAGCATTGATCCGCTGGATGCAGAAGGTGCACTTCTCCATGACGCCGCGGCTGCGCACCGTGACATCCGGGTTCATCTTCATCTTCTGGATCTCGGCGAGCTTCTCGCGAAGGCGCGGCGGGATCAGGTTGATGTTGCCGGGCTTGGGCGTGCCGTCGGGGATCTCCTCCCGGTACCCGCCGTTGAGCCGCTTGACGCCGTAGTCGAAGAAGTTGAACCGCCGGACCTTGTAGGGGCAGTTGTTGGCGCAGTAGCGCGTGCCGATGCAGCGGTTGTAGACCATGTAGTTCAGCCCGCTCGGGCCGTGCACGGTGGCGTTGACCGGGCAGACGGTCTCACACGGCGCGTTCTCGCAGTGCTGGCACATGACCGGCTGGTGGTAGAGCTCGCCCGGGTTCATCGGGTCGCCGGTGAAGTACCGATCGACGCGGATCCAGGTCATCTCGCGGCCCTTGCGGACCTCGGTCTTGCCAACCGACGGGATGTTGTTCTCGCTCTGGCACGCGATGGTGCAGGTGCCGCACCCGATGCAGGTCGACTGATCGACGCTCATCCCCCACTGCGGCCGCTCGCTGTACCACGCCTCGCTGGTCGCGTCGCGCTGGGACTTGTTGAACGGGTTCTCGTAGATCGAGATGTTGGGTGGGGTGTGCGCGAGCTCGCCGAGCCGTTCGCCGAAGTTGATCTCGCCCGTGGCGCCGTAGGAGTCCTTGGTCTTGACCTTCTCGTCGCCGAAGCGGCGGTACGCGTCGAGGTCGGCGGCGCGGACGATGGAGGTGCGGGACTCCATCGACCAGTGGTTCTGCGTGCTCGAGATGGGGTACCGCCCCTGCGCCGGCTCGACGCGGGCACCGCTGTAGACCCGAGCCCCGCCGGCGTCGCGGATCGGCTGGACATCGAACCCGACGCCCGTGCCGACGACGCCTGACTTCGTCCGGCCGTAGCCCATCGTCAGGATGACCGTGTCGTCCGCCATGCCCGGCATGATCCAGACGGGGACCTCGACGCTGCGGCCGTCGACGGTGATGCGGGCCATCTGCGCCTTGGGGATCTTGACGGTGTAGGGGTCGGGCGTGAGCCCGAACCGCTCGGCCGTCGCGGGGCTCATGAGCGCCGGGTTGTCCCAGACGACCATCGTGCCGAAGCGCGGCAGCTCCTGCAGCCAGGGCAGGTTCGCGAATCGGCCGTCGTGCATGATGTCGGTGGTCACAAGAACATGCAGGCTCTCCGCCGACGGCGCTGCGGCCGGACGCAGGTTCTCCAACGCTGACGCCGCGTTGCGGAAGACGGCCGCCTGATCGCCCGGCCCGGCTCGGCCGCGTTGGCTGGTGCCGGCGACGAGCCCGTCGTGCAGCGCCCGCTTCCAGTTCGACTCGAAGTCCGACCAATCAAAGCGAGAACGCCAGACCTCGCGCACGATGTCGTACCCGGCCGGCTGCTCGGTGAAACCGGTCTGCGAGCGGCGTGCCTCGATGAGCGCCAGCAGCTCGATCTCGCTGAGCGCCCCGTCGTACAGCGGCGCGATCATGGGCTGGATCGCCGACACGGTGCCGTCGACCGCGACCGCATCGCCCCAGGACTCGAGGTAGGTCGCCGCGTTGAGCTGCCAGGTCGCGTTGTCGGCGGTCTCGGTCGGCTCCTCGCTCAGCACGATCCGGTTGGTCACACCCATGAAGGCGTCGTGGAACCCCAGTTCGGTCGGCAGGTCATAGCACGGATTCGCGTTCAGGCAGACCACGGTCTGCACCCGGCCGCGGGACATCTCGCCCACAAGCTCGGCCAGATCGCTGATGCCGTCGCGGTCAGCCCCCTCGCCGGCGGCGATGTAGGACACGGTCGTGCCGGCCGCCTGGATCGCCTGGTTGATCGCGATGACGAGGGCGTGCGCCTCGGGCGGCAGCGCCTGTCCGGCGATCACCACGCCGCGCCCGCGGGCCGCGATGAGGTCCTCCGCCGCGGCCCCGAGCCACTCGCGGCTCACCGGCACCGGTCCCCGCGTGTCGAACGCCTCGAGCGCCTCCGAGAGCCGTCCCCCCGTGCCGAGCTGACGGAGCACCTCGCGCGCCAGCTCGGCCACCACCACCGGCAGTCGGCCGGGCGCGACCGCGACGCGGTGGTCCGCCACGCCGCCGATGGTCGTGTAGCTGGTCTCGGCGGCGTACACCCGGCACATGTCGTCGTTGGTGGAGCTGACCGACCTCGCCGCCCCGAAGCCACGGGCGTTCCGCAGCGCCGCTGCGTTCTGCACCAGCGGCTCGGCATCGATCGACACGATGACGCTGGCCTGATCGAGGCTCAGCAGCTCGCGGTGAGGCGAGCCGAACGCGAGACGCGAGCCGATCATCCGGTTGTCCGGCCCGGTCGCGTCATAGGCGATGAACTGCGCGAGCGGCCAGCGGGCCCGGATGCGGTCGCGGAGCGCATCGCGCGTCGGGCTCGTCCGCTTACCGGCGATGAAGACCAGCCCTCGTCCGTTGGTCGCATCGAACCCGCGGAAGTGCTCCGCCGACCACGCGCGGAAGTCGTCCCAGGTCGCCGCTCGCTCGCCACGCTCGTCCCGGTAGACCGGCTCCTTGAGCCGATCCGGGTCATACAGAGACAGGATCGACGCGATCGCCCAGGGGGAGCTGGCGCCCTGGCTGATCGGGTGCAGCGGGTTGCCCTCGATGAAGGTGGGACGGCCCTCGTTGGTCTCGACCAGCAGCCCCTCGGCACCCCCACCGGGAAGAGGCATCGCGGTGGCATAGTAGAGAGGCTTGCCGGGGACGATCTCCTCGGGAACCTCCCGGGAGTAGGTCATGATCTTGTGATCGGGACGCCGACAGCCGGGCAGCGTCGCCGCGCCCGCGATCGCCATCGCACCACCCATGAGCTGCATGAAGGTCCGCCGGCTGCTCTTGAGCAACTCGCTGGCACCCGAGGGGAACTCGCGCTCGAGGAAGGGGGTGAACTCGCCGGAGTCGGCGAACTCATCGAGGCTGCGCCACATCGGCCGGCCCTGCGACCCCGTGCCGTTGGTCGTCGTCGCGCGATCGGCCTTCGGGTCTCGTCGGCCGATCGTCGAGGGGCATTGGTCGGGTCCGCTCATGCGTCGCTTTCCGTATCAGGCCCGGTCCGGGCGGTGCGTCTCAGGGAGCCGCGATCGAACGAGTAACTCTGTCAGTGGTGGCACGCGCCGCAGTTCTGCGGGCCGCCCTCGGCGTGGCTGGACTTGATCGAATCGATGATCCGCTGCGCCTCAGGCGTCGGCTGCACTTCCCCCCTCGCCCGCTCGGCGAGGTGCTGCTCGGCCCACACCAGATCCGTCACACGCTCCGGCCCAACGATGTGGTCCTCGACATTGCGGTGGCAGTCGAGGCACCATCCCATCGACAGACTCTCGGCCTGGTACACCACAGGCATGCCGCGGATCTGCCCGTGACACGAGTAGCACGACACGCCGGCTCGAACATGCATGTGGTGCGGGAAGTTGCCGACATAGCCGGGAAGGTGATGGATCTTGCGCCACGGGATCGACTCATCGGCCGCGTACGCCTCGCGCACGAACGACACCAGCTCGCCAGGGTCGTACTGCGGCGCGAGCTTGCCCTCGGTGTGACATCCCATGCAGGTCGAGACCGTCGGCACATTCGCGAAGTGCGAGTCCTCGACATTCGTGTGGCAGTACCGGCAGTCCATGCCGAGACGCCCAGCATGGATCTGGTGGTTGAACCCGGAACCGGGCTGCTCGGGCATGTACCCGACCTCCCAAAAATCGGGCGTGGCCCAGTACCAGGTGCCAAACACCACCGTGGTCAGCCCGGTCACGGAGGCGATCGCCGCGACCGTGGGCAACGCGTTCATCCACTTGGGGAAGAGCACCGACATCAGCACGGCCCTTTCGAGGCGAACCCGGAACAGGTCAGAGAGGAAAGACCGACCGGACGCCCTGCCCGTCCGGCCGCCGCTCCCTAGCATTCTCGTCTGACCGTAATTTCGCCTCCCAGTTCGTGCGGTGTCAAGTTCGCGACTTTTCCACCTTATAGTTGAGACTGAGTCTCAATCGAACCCAGGGCGCACCAAATGGCCGTCATGACCACCCCGATCACTGGATACAAAGATACGCATTTTCCTGCGAGACAGGAACGGGCAGCTCTCGCTGGATTCTGGCCCAGCGTCGCGACGGGGTTTGCCGCCGCGGTCGCGGTGTGGATCTCGTGGTATTTCATGCACTTACCGGGAATGAGGCTCCCCCCCGCTGCAGCCGCACCGGCGCTGCTGGTGGTGCTCATGACCGTCATCGCGCTGCTCACACGAGGCGTGGATCGGGGATCTTGGGCGGTCGGTCTGGGGGCTGGGGTCACGGCTGCGCTGGTCAATCTGCTGCTCTTGGGGTCCAAGCTGACCGAGGCCGGCGAGGAGCAATCCGCGACGCTGATTCCCTCCGCTCCGGTGATCGTGGCGGGGTTTTTTGCGTCCTGTGCCGTGATGGGCGGTGTCGCGGGTGCCGTCGGGGGGCTGTTGCCCACGCCGACGCGCCGACGGCCGGACTGGCTCGCACGGTTCGGCTGGACGACGGTGGCGGCGCTGTTCCCGCTGATCGCCATCGGCGGGGCGGTCACCAGCGCCGGCGCGGGCATGGCCGTGCCCGACTGGCCCGGCACCTACGGCTCGAACATGTTCCTGTACCCGATCGGGCTGATGGCCGACCCGTACATCTTTCTCGAGCACACCCATCGGCTCTTCGGCACGCTGGTCGGGCTCACTGTGCTCACCCTCGCGATCGCGGTGCTGTGCCGATTCGGCGGATGGGGGTTCGTGATGCTCACACTGCCTGTCGCGCTCGCGGGCGTCGGGATCACCCTCGCGCACAACGCGGGCACATGGAACCTGGCGAACCAGACACTCATCGGCATGCTGACCCCTCTGGTGCTCATCGCGGTTGGCGCGCTGGCGTGGGCGGTCTGGCGGCTCTCGCCCGGTGGTCTGGCGGCGAGCCTGTTCGCGATGGTCTGTCTGCAGGGGATGCTCGGCGCGTTGCGCGTCACCGAGATCAATACTTCGTTCGGCGCGGTGCACGGCGTGCTCGCGCAGCTGATTCTCGCCGGCACAGCGGTGCTCGCGACACTGCTCATGCCGAGTTGGCGCGTCCCCGGTGCCGACCCGACAGCGACCGAGATCGCAGGGCGACGCACCCGGTCGCTCGCGTGGTTCGCGTTCGGCTCGCTGGTGATCCAGCTCACGCTCGCGGCGTTGTTCCGTCACACGGGTTCCTCGCACGCGTTGTGGACGCATGTCGGCTTCTCGATCGTCGCGGTGGTGGCGGTCGGCGCGTTGGGGTTCGTGCTGCAGTCGGCCGAGCGATACTCGGACCGCGGCCGGGCGATGCGACGGATCGGTACGGCCCTGGTGGTGTGCATCGCGGCGCAGTTCGTGCTCGGGTTCGTGGCGTGGGCTCTGCTGGGCGACGGGGGTGCCGGGCCGTCGCGGGTGGTGATGTACGATGAACTGGGGACCGCGGCGGCACCCAGCCTGGGGCGGACACTCGTGGCGACGGCGCATCAGGCCAACGGCGCGGTCCTGATGGCTCTGACGGCGGCGGGCTGGGCGTGGGGGTCGCGTTCGGTGCGGCGCCACGGGGTATAGCGGGGCAAAATCCCGTCCATCTCGGGCAATCGGGTGCGGCCTCTGGCGTTACGCTGAGGCCAGCGGTCTCGCCGGAAGGAGCCTGGCCATGCGCCGATCGGGACGGATCCAGCCAGAGTCGTTCGGGTACGACGAGGCACGCCACCTTCTCTGGCGTGCCGGCTTCGGCGGCAACCCCGAGCAGATCCGCACGCTCGCGGAGTGGGGTCCGGAGCGGTCGGTGGACTATCTGCTCGGGTACGACCGCGTGGCCGACCCCGACCCGCCAACACCCGAGTCCTTCGACCGCACCATCATGCGCCCGCCGACGGCGGATGAACGCGACGAGTACCGCCGGGCGCAGCAGGTACGCGACGAGAACACGCTGGCGAGGTTCCGGCTTCGCCGACAAGAAGCGCAGCGTGCGGACCGACGCCAGATGCGCGACATCCAGCGGTGGTGGCTCGCACGGATGATCTCCAGCCCCCGCCCGCTGCAGGAGAAGATGACGCTCTTCTGGCACGGCCACTTTGCCACCAGCTACCGCACGATCGAGAACAGCTACCACATGTTCATGCAGAACCAGCTGTTCCGCACTCGGGCGACGGGCAATCTGGCCGACCTGCTCTTCCAGATCATCCGCGACCCCGCGATGCTCGCGTACCTGGACAACAACGAGTCCAAGAAGGGCAAGCCGAACGAGAACCTGGCGCGCGAGCTGCTCGAGCTGTTCAGCCTGGGTGTGGGGCACTACACCGAGCGGGACATCAAGGAGGGCGCGAGGGCGCTGACCGGCTACTCGTTCGACGACGACCGATTCGTCTTTCGCGAGGCCGACCACGACACCGGTGTCAAACGCATCCTCGGTTCGTCCGGCGCGTTCGATGGCGACGACTTCGTGAAAGCGATCCTCGCGCAGCGGCAGTGCTCCGCGTTCATCTGCCGGAAGCTGTACCGCTTCTTCGCCGAGGACATCGACCTCGAAGCGGATGCGGGTGATCTTCCGGACGGCGCCTACCAGACGATCCGAGCGATGCAGCGGGCGATGCTCGCCTCGAAGTACGAGCTCAAACCGACGCTGCGGGAGCTCTTCCTCTCCGAGCACTTCTACACGAAGGGCGTCATCGGGGGGCAGATCAAGAGCCCGACCGTGCTGGTGGTCGGTGCGGTGAGATCGCTCGGCGTGCCGGTGCGGGATCTGTCGATCCTGCTCGATGGGATGGACCTGATGGGCCAGAGCCTGTTTTTCCCGCCGAGCGTGAAGGGCTGGGACGGCGGGCGGAGCTGGATCAACACCTCGACGCTGTTCGTCCGGCAGAACCTCTTGGCGTACCTGCTGACGGGCAAGAAGCCGCACGGGTACGACGCGTTGGCGGACCGGGAGGTGTTCGATCCCTCGCCGCTGCTCTCGCAGCTGGAGGCAGCGGTGCCGGGATCGTCGAGCGATGCCGGCGCGGTCGCGTCGTACCTGCTCCGGCTCACGCTCGGTCGTGCCGATTCGCACGCGGCCGATGAGTTGGTCGGGTTCCTGGCCCAACACCGCGGGCCGATGTCTGATGATGTCCTCACCGGTGCGCTGCTGCTGATCACAGCGATGCCGGAGTATCAGCTCTGCTGAGGAGTGTGCCCGGATGAGTCTGCACAACAATCCCTCCCAGGCCCGTGCGTTCACGCGGCGGGCGTTCGTGGGCCAGTCGCTGGCGATGGCGTCGGCCGCCGTCGCCGTCCCGCACTTTCTCCAGGCGTCCGCCTTCGGCCTGCCGATGCCCGAGCGAGGCCTCAGCTCGATCCCCGGCGTGCCGGAGGATCATGTGCTGGTGGTCGTGCAGCTCGGCGGCGGGAACGACGGGCTGAACACCGTCATCCCGATCGGCAACGACGACTACGAGCGCGCCCGCCCCACCATCGCGATACGCAAGGACCAGGCCTTGACGCTCGACCGCGGTCGGGATGTTGCACTGCACCCGGCGCTGGAGGCGATCAAGGGGCTCTACGACGAGGGGCTCTGCAGCATCGTCCAGGGCGTGGGCTACCCGAACCCCAACCGCAGCCACTTCAAGTCCATGGACATCTGGCACACCGCGGACACGACAGGCACGGGCGACGGGTGGATCAGTCGGTACCTCGACAGCCAGTGCTGCGGCTACGGCAAGGGCGAATCCGGCGCGCCCGAGGGGGAACGCTCCGACGGGGCGAGCGCCATGCCCGGCATCGCGATCGGCCGGACCGCGCCGCTGGCGATGGACGGCGGCCGGGTCAAGCCGGTCGCGTTCGAGACCGCCGACCTGTTCCGGTGGACGGGCGAGGACATCCACGACTCGCTCGTCGAGCCCTACCGCGCGCTGACCATGCGCGGCGTCCCCGCCGACGACCACGACGACCACCCGAACACCGCGTTCCTGATGCGGACCTCGCTCGACGCGCAGGTGTCCAGCGATCTGGTCCGCCGGGCCGTGGCCGTCCAGCCGCTCGTCCGGTTTCCGCAGACGAACCTCGGGCGACAGCTGCAGATGGTCAGCGCGATGATCCGGGCGGGGCTCAAAACACGGGTGTTCTATGTGACCATGGGCGGGTTCGACACGCACGCCGGCCAGGGCGCCGCCAACGGCGGGCACGCGAACCTGCTCCGCCAGTTCTCCGACGCCATCGGCGCGTTCTACGCCGACCTCAAGCGGCAGGAGAACGACGGGCGCGTCATGACGATGTGCTTCAGCGAGTTCGGCCGGCGCGTCAGCCAGAACGCGAGCGGCGGCACGGACCACGGCACGGCCGCGCCGATGTTTCTGTTCGGACCGATGGTCCGCCGCGGCGTCATCGGCGATCACCCGTCGCTGCGCGACCTCGATTCGGGCGACCTCAAGTACCGCGTCGACTTCCGCAGCGTCTACGCGGGCGTGCTCGAGCAGTGGCTCAAGGCCGACGACGAGAGCATCCTGCAGGGACGCTTCCGCCCGCTGCCCGTGCTCGCCCGGGGGTGATGCCCCGCAGCGCGACATGCGCCAGCGGAATCACCATCAAGCTCGCGTTCCGCGCGAGCCCCACGCCGGCTCGTGTCTCCTTCGCCGGACCGCAGCCGCAATCGGCCTGCGCCCCCTGCACAACCACGAGAAGGCCGAGGTACACCGTCAGCGAAGCGAGCAAGGAGAGCATCGCGACCGAGCCGAAGAGGCTGATCCGCCGGTTGAAGCCGCAGACCACGCCGTAGGCGCCGGTCAGCCATTCCCAGAGCAGGACGAACCCGGCAACGAACGGCACAACGACGACCGGCGCGACCTCGTGCAGGTGGATCGTGCGGACAAACCCCGCAAAGTCGAGCGCCCGATCGCTCGCGCCGTAGAGCAGGACGAGCCCGAACCCGACGAGCCAGAGCCGGGCCACAGCGGTCACCCCCGAGCCCTCCTGATCCACCAGATGCCCGCCGCCGCGGCGAGGCACCCCGCGCTCGCGACGGCGATCATCGCCGACCACTGGAAGACCGCGCTCGTCTTTTTCCGCGGCATCACGCGGTCGATGACCCGGCCTTCCGTGTCGATGATCTCCCCGGTCGCCTCGATGAACTGCGTCCGCCCCGTGACATCGAGCACCGGGGCATCACCCTCCGACAGCACCTCGAAACGCACCAGCCGGGAGTCGATCTCGATCCTCCGCGGAAGGCTCGCGCCACCGTCAGGAAGCCCGGGGAACGAGATGTCGGGGGAGATATGCGATACTCGCTTGGCACTGGTCGGAACTGCAGGTGTCCGCGTCGCAGCCGCGTCGTACCGGAACAAGCGCTCCGACGCCACTTGCTCCGGATCGAAGTCGCGATAGGTGTCGATCCCTGCGAGCAGGACCTGCTGACCGTGCCTCTCGAAGCGGTACGCCTGCCCGGGCAAGGCCGAAGGCGTCCAGATCGTCGAGGTAGCGTTCGACACCACTTCCTCGGGAATGACGACGATCGTGCCATCCTCGATGGCGGAAGCCAGAAACACTTAGGGCTCGCGGCCGCTCGTGGAGCAGCTTGTCGGCCGCCGGCACGACCGAACCGAACTGGAAGCCGCCGCGGTCGTCGATGGCGAAGTACCGGCCGTCGTCCGTGAACCCGTAGTGCTGCGAGACCTCCCAGCCCTCACCGGAGGGCGGGATGGCCTCGGGCTGCTGGCGCATCACCTTGCGGACCAGGCGGTTCGGCCAGACATACGCGGTGTCGTCGCGGACCAGCGACACGGTCCCGCCGCCCTCGATCCGGTACTCCCACACCCACCTGGCGCCGGCGATGCCCTCCCACGCCGCGGCCCACTCGCGGACGACATCAACACCCGATGTCTGCGCCGAGGCCGATGACGACCACACAGCCATGCTGAGCAGAACCGCGGCCTTCACCCCCGAGCCCTCCTGATCCACCAGATGCCCGCCGCCGCGACCGTCGGTATCCGGGCTTGTGGCACCAAATCTATGAACTTATCATCACTTGCATGTCCGACCAAGTTCCAACTTCTCGGTCCGCGCGGACTGCCTTCACGGTTGTCGAGATTCTGGTCGTGATCGCCCTGATCGGGGTGGTGGTATCGATTCTGCTGCCGACCTTGAGCGTGGCCCGCGAACGGGCGCGGGAGGTGGCGTGCCTCTCGAACGCGCGGCAGGTGACGCAGCTCGTGGGCCTCTACATGGGCGAGTTTGACGACCGCGTGCCGAGTTTTCTCGGCGACACGCGGGCGGTGGTGGCGGCGACGCCGAGCCTGCGGTACCGGTTCGTGATGCAGAGCCGGTTCCTGTGGGTGTATCCGCCGTGGCAGCAGTGGTCGGGCATCGCGCCGGCGGGCACGATCTTTCAGTGCGTCGCCGACCCGACGGACTACGAGGGCCGCCCGCCGCATGAGATCGGCGGGACCTGGAACATCGCCTCGGCGTTCTACACGCGGGACGACTACTTCGATGACCGCATCCCGGACGGGGCGTGGGCCGGCGTCTTCCCGGGGCAGCGCCGGGCGCTGCACGATGCGGCGTTCCCGAGCGAGAAGGTGTTCCTGTATGAGTCGGACATCTACCACGCGTGGCGACCGCCGCACATCGGCGGCGATGGGTACACGCTGGGACGCTACGGCACGCACGGCCGGGGGGCTGTCGCGATGACCGACGGCTCCGGTCGGCTTGTCGGCTCGGACCGTGACTCCGCCTGGGTGGCACGCATGGACGACCGCTGGGTCGGCGGGCGGTTCGATTCGCCGCGCTTCGGCCTGCAGGGGCGGGAATTCCGGGCCGGTGGATGGTTGAACTCGCCGTACGATCCCGTCGCCCGGCGTTGAGCGTTGAATGCACACAGAGAAAAGGCCTCGGCAGCGGCCAAGGCCTTCAGTGTTGATGGTCTCGTCAGCGCTGCGTTCTCGAGCGATCAGTCGCGGCCGTACAGGTGACGCAGGGCGTCGGGGAAGCGCTCGGCCCATGCCTGTTCGTTGTGGACATGGCCCTCGCCGCGGAGGTACGCGACCTGCGAGCCGGCTTGCTTGGCCATCGCCTGGAGCTTGGCGCCGGCGGCGTTGTACCGGGCGTTGAGCAGCTCGGCGTCGGTGGAGGTGCCGGCCTCTTTCGTGCCCATTCCGATCACGACGCGCTTGGGCCACGCGAAGCCTTCGGCGGTGAAGACATCGAGCATGTAGCCGTCCCGGCTGAGCACGCTCGGGCTCTCGACGATGGCGGCGCCGAACAGGTCGGGCCTCTCGCTGGCGGCGTGCAGGGCGAAGACGCCGCCGAAGCTCGCGCCGCCGATGGCCGTGTTCTCGGGGCCGGCCTTCGCGCGGTAGGCCCGCTCGACGCGCGGCATGACGGTGTGCTCGAGCCAGACAATGAACTCGTCAGCGGCGGGCTCGATGCCGTCGACGAGTGCAACCGGCAGGTACTCGTCGGCGCGGCTGAAGCCCGAGTGGGGCACACCAACGATGATCATGGGCTCGACCTCGCCGGCTTCGATCAGCTCCGTCGCTGACTCGTCGGCGTGCCACTCGCCGGGCGTGCCCGGCTGCTGCATGAACACATTCTGCCCGTCCATGAGGTAGAGCACGGGGTAGGAACGGTCACCCGACTCGTAGCCCGGAGGGAGCCAGACGATCGCGTCGCGGACCATACCGGCGGCGCGGCCTGCCCCGCCGACGATCTGCAGCCGATCGGCGCGGCCGGTGACTTCCAGCGGCAGGCTGGTGTCTTCGATGCCGCGCTGCTGTGTCGCACCGGGAAGCTGATCGGCCCACTTCTCGACGGTGAACTCGAAGACAGGACGCCCGCCGTCGGCGTACTCGGAGAGGACAACGGTCGGGAGCACGCGGTTGGCGATCTGCTCGTTGTTGTCGGCGACCTCGACGGTCTCCCAGGTGCCGCGCGTGAACTTGAACTGCATCCGGCCGGGTTCGGTGGGCTTCTCGACGATGAGCTGCCACTTGCCGTCGGAGCGGGGCGCGAGCTGCCACTCCGGCGAGCCGGGGTGCCAGTTGCCATAGTTGGTGCCGACATAGATCGGCGAGTTCGCGTCCGCGAGCTTCTGCGGATCGTTCACGACGATGATGAAGCCCTGGTCCAGCGTTTCGGGCTGCACAACCGGCTCATCGGTGCTGGTGGTCAGGCTCATCGGCTCCGCTCCGCCGGCGCTGCCGGTCGCCGCCTGGCGTTCGAGCGAACCGGCGACCATCCACATCAGGAACGCCACGATGAAGAACGGCAGGGCGAGATAAACGAGCAGCGCGATCCGCTTGCCCATGGAGTTCTCCTTCTTGTGCTTGGTCACAATCGTCGGTTCTCGAACGGTCCGGGGATGGTTTCAGCCCATCGCCTCGTCGTAGCGGGCGGCGACGGCGTCCCAGTTCACCACATCCCACCAGGCCGCAACATAGTCCGGACGGCGGTTCTGATAGTGCAGGTAGTAGGCGTGCTCCCAGACATCCAGGCCGAGGATCGGCGTGCCGAAGAAGCCCGCCATGTCCTCGCCCATGAGCGGGCTGTCCTGATTCGCCGTGGAGCCGACGAGCAGCTTGCCGTCACGAACGACGAGCCACGCCCACCCCGAGCCGAATCGCTTGGTAGCGGCGGCTGCGAACTCCGCCTTGAAGTCCTCGAAGGAGCCGAAGGTGGCTTCGATCGCGGCGCCGAGCTTGCCCGAGGGCGCCCCTCCCCCACCCCGGCCCGGGGCGGCCATGACAGACCAGAACAGGCTGTGGTTCGCATGTCCGCCGGCGTTCTGCCGGACAGCCTCTCGGACGGCGTCAGGCACGGAGGGCAGCCGCATCACCACCGCATCGGGGTCGGTCTCCTCGGCGAAGGCTGTGTCTTCGAGGGCGGCGTTGGCTTTATCGACATAGGCCTTGTGATGCTTCCCGTGATGAATCTCCATTGTTCGGGCGTCGATCACGGGCTCGAGAGCATCGTGGGAGTAGGGAAGATTCGGCAGCGAGAACGGCATGGGCACCTCCTGTTGAGTCGCGGCTCCGGTGTCATTTGAGTCCCACCGGGGCCGGGAGTCCAGATCAGATGCCCAGCAACCGGCGCGGAACGCTCCGAAGTCAGCGTCGACGGAGTTTTCTTTCGAAGAGTTGAATCCGCACCTGGCGGTCCGGCGACCCTTCGCAAATTGGAATGGTCCCGATCGCCCACAGATACAAGGTTTTTGTTTGGATTAGCCTGTTGTCGACTGGGCGATCGCTCTGGTAAGGTTCTAGAACAATGCGTAGAAACCCGCCGAACCCGAGACGCGTTTTCATGGTATAAAGAGGCGGGCAAAGGCGGGCAGGAAGCGCCGGCGCGGTGTGTTCACCAAGTTGACGGGGCAGTGTTCCCCGCTGGCGCCAAGGCGAAGTTGACCCGTCGTTCGTGCCGGGTGGCTCAGCCAAGGGCGTGGCTGGGTCAAGCTGGCCGGGTTGTTTGCCAGTGAGGGTTGTGCCGCGAGAGCGGCGTGTTGACCGCGCAGGTCCGGGTGGGGACGCCCCGGCTCTGGGATTGTTCGCTCCGATCGGCGGCGTGCCCGCTCCGGGGTGAGTCTGGCTTGAGTCGGTTGTCGGCAATCGTCGGCCGAAACCGCAAGGAACGCGTGATGAACCGAGTGCAGCACCGAAACCCGAGCCCGCTCGATCAGGTCCGACGCCGCCATCGTGTGCGCGTCGCGACCTCGCCGACGGGCACCGGTCCCAAGAAACAGACAGGCCGCAAGCTCAGCCCCGCTGACGAGCGGCTGCTCCAGCGGTTGCTCCAGGGCGAGCAGGACTTCATCGATTCACCCGTGTTCTACGAGGACGACGCCGAGCGGAAGATCTACCAGGAGGTCCCGGATGTCCAGAAGCCGGACACGACCTGGTACCACCCGGTGATGGACGATCTGAGCTCGACCAGCCGCAGCCGGACGATGAAGAGCGCCCAGCAGGTCATCCTGACCGGTGCCGAGGAGCGGATCCTGTTCCACCAGTTCAACTACGCTCGCTACCGCGTGCGTGAGTTGCAGCGGGCCGTGCGGGGTCAGGCGGATCAGCTTCCCTCCTCCGAGCAGGCGGAGGACATCCTGCGCTGGCACCGTCTGGCGGAGCGCATCCGCGAGCAGATCGCGGAGACGAACCTGGCGCTGGTGCTCGCGATGGCCAAGCGGACCCGGATGAGCGAGGTGGACTTCGCCGACCTGGTCAGCGAGGGGAACATGGCGCTGCTCCGGGCGGTCGACAAGTTCGACGCGGGCCGGGGGTACAAGTTCTCGACCTACGCCTGCCGGGCGATCCTCAAGGCGTTCAGCCGGCAGGGCATGAAGCTGAGCAAGTACCGTCAGCGGTTCCCCACGGACTTCGACCCGAAGCTCGAGAAGTCCAACTTCCTGGAGACGAAGCGTGCGGACTTCGAGAAGGACGCCGCGGGCGAGGTGCGGGAGATCGTGACCCGCAACCGCGCGGACCTGACCGATGTCGAGCGCACGGTGATCGAGCACCGCTTCGGCCTCGAGGCGAGCGAGAACGAGAAGCCCATGACGCTCGAGCAGGTGGGCCAGATCATCGGTGTGACCAAGGAGCGGGTCCGCCAGATCCAGAACAAGGCGATGGAGAAGATCCGTCGCGAGCTGGAGGCGAACTTCCTCGGCACGCGGCAGGAAGAGACCGAGCCGGAGACCCCGGCCAACACCTGATCGACGGCTCTGAATTCTGAAACTCGTGACGCGGCCCCGGCAACTGCCGGGGCCGCTGTTCGTACAGACCCTGGCCGTCGGCCCGGGCTTCCCGGGACCGCCGGTCCCCACTACGATGAACCGTCCCGCCGGGCACGGTGGAGACAACGCGAGCACATGGCCGAGGCCCACCGGGCCCGGCAGCCCACGCGGCAGCGGCCGCCCAGTGATCGGTGAACCACATGAGTGTTGATAGCGAGATTCAGTCGGACGCCAGCGCCGTCGGTCATGTCGCGCTGCCGACGGCAAAGAAGAGCGATCCCCACGAGACGCGCTGGGGCGACTTCCTCAAGGCGACGATCAAGCTCGAGAGCTCGGACCTGATCATGAAGTCGGGCTCGGTGCCGAAGCTGCGGATCAAGGGCCAGCTCAAACCGCTGGACACCGAGCCGGTCTCGCTGGAGGAGTTCTGGCAGATCGCGCGGGCGATCCTGAGCAAAGAGCAGATCGAGGACTTGCACAAGTTCGGCTCGGTCGACTTCGCCTACGACTACACCGAGCGGAACCGGTTCCGGGTGAACCTGTTCATGGCGCGTGGCAAGCTCTCGATCGCGGCGCGGAACATCACGAGCAACATCCTGCCGTTCGAGGGGTTGCACCTCCCGCCGGTGATGAGCGAGATCGCGCTGCAACCGCAGGGCATCGTGCTGCTCTGCGGCGTGACGGGCTCGGGCAAGTCAACGACCATCGCCTCGATGCTGGACTATGTGAACGCCCGCAAGGCGGTGCACATCGTGACGATCGAGGACCCGATCGAGTATGTGTTCGAGGATAAGAAGGCGACGATCAACCAGCGCGAGATCGGGATCGACTGTCTGGACTTCAAGACAGCGCTCCGGGCGCTCGTTCGTGAGAACCCGGACATCGTGCTTGTCGGCGAGATGCGCGACCAGGAGACCTTCGAGGCGGCGCTGCACGCGGCGGAGACCGGCCACCTGGTGTACGGGACGATCCACGCGAGCTCGACCACGCAGACCTTCAGCCGGATCTACGGCCTGTTCGAGCAGGAGGAGATCGAGCAGGTCCGCAAGATTCTGGCGTATCAGATGCGGGCGTTCGTGTACCAGAAGCTGCTGCCGACGCTGCACGAGAACATTCACCGGATCCCGGCGCTCGAGATCCTGATCAACAACGCGGTGGTTCGGACGCACATCCTCGAGGGCCGGGAGGGGGAGCTCCGTGAGTACCTCAAGGCGATCGAGGCGCAGCAGTCCGGCATGATCGACTTCAACGGGTCGCTGGTGAAGCTGGTCGAGCAGGAGTACATCCACATGCGCGTGGCCCAGGAGGCCTCGCCGAACCTCGACGAGCTGATGATGCGTCTGAAGAAGATGGGCTGAGGGGTGTCGCGGGGGGCCGGTGATGCCACCCTGGGCGTGTCGGTCCGCTACCATCGGCCCGCGGCGAGGGCCGCCTGACAGCCAGTGACCGCGGGGCGGACGAGTCGCCCGCGCAGCGGGAGACCCCGGATGACGCCGATGCCGGCTTCGATCGACCTACCGACGCTCGCCCAATCCGCCGTGCTCGTCTCATGGTGGAAGCCGATGCTGCTCCTCCTGCCGCTGGTGGGCTGGGCCTGGTTCGTGTCGCGCGTGTTCGACAAGCACGCGGCCCGGTTCTCGCTTCCTCGCAAGCAATGGAACCTGATCCACCTTGCCGTCGCGACGCTCGCGATGCTGGCCGCGTTCATCCTGCCCGTGCCGGGCATCGCGGGGGTGCTGGCGGCGTTCGGGTTGCTGGTGGTGGTGTTCGCCGCCGACATCCTGATCTTCCTGTCGCTGCACAACAAGGACGACCGGGTGCCCGAGGGGCACGAGCTTCGGCTGGATTTCTCCAGCATCGCCGAGCAGCGTGCCGCCAAGCAGGCCGCCAAGCAGGCTGGCACCGTGCAACTGAAGATCGTCAACGCTTCGAAGGAGACGGCCCCCGTTCCGGACAAGGAGAGCCCCGAGTTCGAGCTTCGGGTCAAGGCGGAGACCCTTGTGATCGCGGCGGTCGATGCGCGAGCGCGGCTGCTGGACATTGCGCCGCTCGACAAGGAGGGCAACTACGCGATCAGCGTGCTGGTCGATGGCGTCCGCCAGGCGATCGAGAAGATGCCGGGTGCCGCGGCCGTTCGGATCATCGATTTCTGGAAGGGCTGCGCGGGCCTGGATGTGCAGGACCGGCGCCGGAAGCAGCAGGCGGACCTCGTCGTCAGCCGGGGCGAGGTCTGGCACAAGTCGGTGCGTCTCGACACCATCGGCGGCGGCGCGGGCCCGAAGCTGACGGTCACCTTCGAGCCGGCCAAGCAGGTAACGCGCGCGTTCGAGGACCTCGGGCTGCTCCAGCAGCAGGTTGATGCGTACGAGGAGATCAAGGGCGTCAGAGGTGGCTTGGTGCTCATCGCGGCGATGCCGGGCCAAGGGCTGACCACGACGCTGTACACCCTGACCGGCCAGCACGACCCCTACACGAAGATTGTGCAGACGGTGGAGACCGAGCCGCAGGCATCGCTGGAGGGCGCGAACCAGAACCGGTTCAATGCGTCCGGTGAGGGCGAGTACTCAACGCTCGTCCGGTCGATCCTTCGGCGCGATCCGGACTTTGTCACCGTCGCGGACCTGCCGGATGCGGATACGGCCCGCGAAGTGGTCAAGGCGGACCTGGATCGCTCCCGGGTGTACATCGGCCTGCGCGCCGAGAGCGCGTTGCACGCGATCCAGGGGTTCGTGAAGCTGCACGGGTCGGCGGAGCAGGTCGGCTCGGTGCTCAAGGGTGTGACGGCACAGAAGCTCTGCAGGAAGCTCTGCCAGAACTGCCGCGTGCCGTACGCCCCGAATCCGGACCTGCTCAAGAAGCTGGGCCTGCCGACAGACCGTGTGAAGCAGCTGTACAAGAAGGGCGGGCAGGTGCTGATCAAGAACAAGCCGGATGTCTGCCCGGTCTGCGCCGGGTCGGGCTTTTTTGGACAGATCGCGCTGTTCGAGGTCTTTCCGATCGGTGAGGCCGAGGCGGCGGCGATCAAGTCGCAGGACTGGAGCGGGCTGCGTGCTGAGCTGCGCAAGCGTCAGCTGCCGACGATCCAGCAGGCCGGTCTGCGTCGGGCGGTGGAAGGAACGACGAGCCTGGAGGAGGTCACCCGCGTGACCTCGCCCCCCAAGAAGGGCTGAGCCAGAGACCGGCGCGCGGCGGGCCTCGCCGAGCCGCCGCCGGGGGAGAAGCGTGCCATGTTCATGAGTCTGGTCTCGATCGCGATCGTGCTCGGCATCGCGTACCTGTGGGTGACGCGCGGTTTCTTCTCAGCGCTGCTGCACATGGTGTGCGTCATCTCGGCGGGTGCGATCGCCTTTGCTGTGTGGGAGCCCGCCTCGCTGCTCCTTCTCGAGCGTGCTCCCGACGGGTTCTTCAGCTTCATCGGCGACGCGGCGTGGGGTCTCGGCCTGGCGCTGCCGTTCGCGATCAGCCTTGCCCTGCTGCGCGTGGCGACGGACAGCATCCTGCGGGCGAACATCATCGTCGACGATGCGATGAACTATGTTGGCGGCGGGATCTGCGGGGCCGTCTCGGGCATCATCACCGCGGGCGTGTTTGTCAACTCGGTCGCGTTTATGCGGTTGCCGCAGTCGTTTATGGGGTATCAGCCTCTCGCGGTGGCGAACCAGGGCAACTTCGAGCTGCAGCAGAATCTCTGGCTCCCCGTCGATCGGCTGACCGGCGCGTTCTACAACCATCTGTCCGAGCATGTGCTCTCGACGCCGACGCCGCTGGCGAGGCTCCACCCGGACCTGGCAACCGCCGCGGGAGCGCAGCGCATGAGCGGCGGCGAGGGCAAGAACCGCAACACGCTGACGCCCGAAGCGTTCGATGTTCTGGGCTGGTTCAGCGTCGGACGCGACGCCTCCGCCGGCCCGGATGCGCTGCTGGCGGACTTCATCAACCCCAGGGCCCAGACGATCAACGACCTCGACGGCACCGCACGGACGAACATCTGGCTCGCGGGCTTCATCGTGCGATTCAACGCGGCTGCCCGCGAGCAGTTCGGCCAGGTCGTCGCGAGCAAGGGGCAGTATCGGCTCATCACGGAAAACGATGCCGGCGATCGGCGTGTGGAGTTCCCCATCGCGGTCACCTCCCAGGCTCGGGCGGGCGAGGACATCTACGGCCGATTCCGGTTCGAGACCGAGGGCGAGCACATCGCGTCCGTCGGCGGCGCGGCCGAGGCCACGATGGCGTTCGAGTTCCCCGTGACGCGGGGGTACCGTCCGATCGCGCTCTATGTGAAGAACATCCGCCACGATGTGGAGGGCGAGCCGACACAGACCTTTGCGGATGCGTTGTCGCGAGATATCGCGATTCAGTCGGGGCAACTCGCGGGCGGACGCCGGGCGGAGAACCTGGTGCTCACCAACGCCGTCACCGCGACATCATCTGGCGACGGTGCCCCGGGCGTGACCGTGTCCGTCCGCATTCCTCGCAAGTACAGCCTGCAGGAGGGCGCGACGCGCGGCCTGCAGATCGACGACGACAACAAGATCATTGATGGTGATGAGTCGTTCGAGCCGGGGGCGTTGGGCGCCCGTGTCGACGCGAATCTGCGCGTCGATCAGTTCTTTGTCACGGCGGACACCAACATCGTGCAGGTCACCGTGACGGGCGAGCCGGACCAGATCCCGAGCAGCCTGTTCGGTCCGGCGTCGGTGGAGCTCGATCCGTCGTCCCCGCCGCAACTGGTCGACGCGGACGGACGGGTCTATCCCGCGGTCGGGTTCATCTACGAGGACCGCGGCCGGGTGCGCATCCGCTACACGCCGTCGCGTCCGATGCGTGCCCTGAACGAGGCCCCGTCGCTGAGCCGTACCCGCGACGACCAGGAGATGGTGCTGCTCTTCCGCATCAGCAAGGGCGTGGCCGTGGAGCACCTCACCATCGGTGACATCGTGATCACGACCTACGACGAGCCGATCGCGATCGACGCGCCGCGGATCCGCTGACGCCGCGAACGGGCAGGGACAGCTCAACGCTTGAAGTACGGTGCGTGGTGCTCGAGGAATCAGGCCTCGGCGGCGGCGTGCTTGGCCTCGTCGCCTGCGGCAGCCTTCGGCGTCTTGGGGGTCTTCTCGATGAGGTTGCCCTCATTGTCGAACTCCATCTCGTCGCGCTCGTCGAGATCGAGCTCGCGGTCGGCAACGACATGGATCTGGACGAGTTCTTCGAGATCAGACGCGAGCTTGATGGTGACCTCGAAGTGGCCGAGCCGCTTGATGACCTGCGGCAGACGCACCTCGCGGGGCCTGACCGAGAAGCCGAGCGACGAGAGCGCCGCGGCGATGTCCTGCTGGGTGACCGAGCCGTAGAGATGCCCCTGGTCGTTGCACGAGCGTTCCATCGTGATCTCGACACCCTCGAGCTTCTTGACGAGGATCTCGCGCTGAGCGCGCTGCTTGCGCTGCTCTTCCTCCGCGGCCTTTCGACGGTCGGCGAGCTCCGCGATGAGCTCCTTGCTGGGCTCGGTGGCGTAGCCGAAGGGGATCAGATAGTTCCTGGCGTAGCCGGGACGAACGCGGACGACATCGCCGACGATACCGAGACCGTCGACATTCTCCACGAGCACGAGCTTGACATGACGGGCCATGGGCCTTCTCCTCGCTGTCTCCCGGCGAGCCGCCGGGGTTCAGGAGCCGAGCCCGGGCGGATCTGCCCAAGTCGGCCCCAACGGGGTCCGTCGCCGACGCCATCCGCCGACGAAGCGGTCTTCGGTTTTTGCGGCTCGGCCGCGGATGAGTGTAGGGCGCCGATCGGTCGTTGCCCCGGATCAGAAGGGGATGTCGTCCGAGCTGACGGGCTCGCCGTAGCCCTCGTCCGCCCGACCGGATGAAGCGGGCTGCGCTCCCCGACCGCCGCCTCGGCCGCCCCCGCCGCCGCCGCCGCCGCCGCTGTCGATGAACTGGAAGTTCTCAACGACGACGCGGAGCTTCGAACGGTTGGAGCCGTCGTTCTTGTCCTGCCATGTGTCCAGCTTGAGGCGTCCTTCGATGAAGACGGGGCGGCCCTTAGCGAGGTACTGGGCCATCACCTCGGCCTGACGACCCCAGGACTCGCAATCGACATAGGTCGTCTCCTCCCGGTCTTCGCCGGATTGCGTGCGGAATCGGCGATTGATCGCGAGCCCGAAGTTTGCCACCGCCTGGTTGCCGGAGGTGTGCCGGAGCTCGATGTCTCGGGTCAGGTTGCCGAGCAGAAAGACCTTGTTGAAGTTCGCCACGGGAGAATCCCTCCTTGCCGTTGTGGAGTTGTGCAGCGCAGTGTAGCGTTCGATATTTGACAGGGTTGTTAGTGACTGGGTGACCGATTCGGGTCAACCCTCAGCGTCTTCAGAGGCTCCGTCGCTCTCGTCCTGGGGCTCGGGCGTCTCGTCGGCGGCGGCCTGCACGGGCGCCCCGAGGGACACGCCGCTCGCGACGCCGGCCTCGGCCTTCTCGGCGGCGCGCTCAGCGCGGAGGCGGGACTCGATCGCGAGTTCCTCGCGCCCGTCGGTCGAGGCGATCTCCTCGTCGGTGAGGTGATCGGCCTTGGTCACCAGCACACGCAGGATCCGCTCGGACAGGTTGCAGTCCCGCTCGAAGCCGGCCAGGCGATCGGTCGCGACGCGAAGGTACGCGAGGAGGTAGACGCCCCGCTTCTGCTTGTCGATCTCGTAGGCGAGGCGCCGCTCGTCCCACTTCTGCATGGCGAGCACCTCGGCACCCGCGCGCTGGAAGAGCTCGTTGATGTGCTCGACGACGCCGCCGAGGTCCGCCGCCTCGGCCTGGCTGATCAGGAACATCACCTCGTAGGTGCCGGTCTTGGTCTCGGTCATCTCTGTCATTGGTCGGTGCCTTTCCCGTGCCCCGGTGGGGGCTCGTGTTCTGCGAATCCGCGATCGTGGCCCGTTGCGCCCGGTGGGCCTGGGTCTTCTGATTTCGCCCAGGGCGACGCCGCCTCCTGGGGCCTGCCGTTGAACTCGTTCATCGCCGCCTCGACCCCCCGCGCGACGAACACGCGGACGGCCTCGACGGCTCTGGCGAGTGCGTTCTTGAGCGGGAGCTCCTCGAGCTCGGTGAATCTCCCGAGGACGAAGTCGTGCAGCGACACGAGCGCGGGCCTTGGGCCCACACCGATGCGGAGCCTTGGGTACTCCGTCATGCCGAGCATCTGCTGGATACTGGCGAGCCCGTTGTGACCCCCGGCGCCGCCCTCCGCGCGGACGCGGATGGCGCCGACCTCCAGGGCGACCTCATCGACCAGCACGAGCAGGTCCGCCGATGGGTCGAGCTTGTAGAACCGCGCCGCCTCGGCGACGGCGTGGCCGGAGAGGTTCATGTAGGTGGTGGGCTTCATGAGCACGCACTTTTCACCGTCGATGGAGGCGTCGAGGACCATGGAGCGGAACTTGCTCCGCGGGATCTGACCGGCGGCGTGGGCGTCGGCGAGGCGATCGACCGCCATGAACCCGGCGTTGTGCCGCGTTCTGGCGTACTCAGCGCCAGGGTTGCCCAGACCAACGATCAGCTTCATGGTCCCTCGGCGGGGCTCAGTCGCCCCCCTCCTCCTCGTCCTTCTTGCGGCCGACGATCTCGGGCTCGTCACCCGCGGCCACGGTTTCTTCCTCCGCGGTCGGGGCGGCCTTCATCGAGCTGGTGATGGTCGCGAGCACCGAGGACTCATCCGAGATGAGCCGGACACCGGCGGGGAGCTGGATCTCGCCGGCGGTGATCGACTCGCCGGCCTTGAGCCCGCTGATATCGACCTCGATCGTGTCGGGCAGGTCACGCAGCTTGCACTCGACAGAGATCTCGTCGTGCGGGTGCACGAGCGTGGTGTCGGCCTGCTTGAGGCCGATGGCGTCGCCGACAAGCCTGACGCGCACATGGGCGTGGGTCACCTCGTCGAGCGAGACGCGCGAGAGGTCGGCGTGGACGATGCCGTCGCCGAGGTAGTCGAACTGCACATCGCGGAGCAGGACGATGTCCTGCTTGCCGTCGAGGGCGAGGCGGAAGACGCGATCGCCGTCGTGGATCGCGCGGATGGTGGACTTGGCATCGACGCTGATGTGCGCCGGCTCCTCGCCGTGTCCGTAGACGACGGCCGGCAGCCGGCCCGTGTCGCGCAGCCGCTTGGCATACCTGGAACCGGTGCGTTCGCGTCGCTCGGCCTGCAGGACTGGTGCGTTCTCGTGCATATCGTGGTTCCTCACTCCGTCGGCCGCCTCGGCCGAGCTGTTGGCTTGTGTGGCTGTCCTATCGCTTGAGCCCGGCCGTTCCTCGGAAGAGCGCGCTGACGGACTCGTTGTGGTGGACGCGGTGGATCGCGTCGCCGAGCAGCGGCCCGACGCAGAGTTCGACGAGCCTGTCGCCCAGCGCTTCGCGGGCGGCGTCCTGGGGGATGGTGTTGGTCACGACGACGCGGCTGATCCCGCAGCCGAGGATCCGCTCGAAGGCGGGGCCGACGAACAGGCCGTGCGTCGCCGCCGCGATGACATCGCGCGCCCCGTGCTCCATGACCAGCTTCGCGGCCTCGCAGATCGTGCCGGCGGTGGAGATCATGTCGTCGACCATCAGCACGGTCTTGCCGCGCACATCGCCGATGATGTGCCCCGTGGTGACCTCCGAGCCCGACAGACGCCGCTTGTTGATGATCGCGAGATCGCCCTGGAGCAGGTTGGCGAAGCCCTCGGCGACCTTGACATTGCCGACATCGGGCGAAACGAGGCACAGGTCGCCCAGCTCATCGCGCACCGAGTTGAAGTAGTCGTGGAAGACCGGCGTCGCTGACAGGTGGTCGACCGGCAGGTCGAAGAAGCCCTGGATCTGCGCCGCGTGCAGGTCGAGCGCGATGACGCGGTCCGCCCGGCCGGCGGTGATCAGGTTCGCCACCAGCTTGGCCGAGATCGGGACGCGTCCCTCGCTCTTGCGGTCCTGCCGGCCGTACCCGAAGTAGGGCAGGACGACCGTAACGGTCTTGGCGCTCGCCCGGCGGAGGCAGTCGAGGAAGATGAGCAGTTCGACGAGGTTGTCGTTCACGGGCTTGCAGGTGGAGATGACGATGAAGCAGTCGCGGCCGCGGACATCCTCATCGACCTTGACGAGCAGCTCGCCGTCGGGGAAAGCCATGGTCTTGGCGTCGCCGAGCGGGAGCTCGAGCCGCTCGCACATGCGGTAGGCGAGGTGCTTGTGGTGCCGACCCGCGAAGATCTTGAGTTTGTCCGCGTCGTAGCTCGCCATCAGCCATCCCCCGCTCGTGCCAGGCGCGCTCGGAGCACGCGGTCCACCTCCGCCAGGTGCTCCGGCGTGTTGATGCTCAGGACATCCTCCGCCGGCACCGCCTCGATCACGCTCACGCTCCGCCCCGCGAGACGGAGCAACTCCGGCAGATCGGTGATGTACTCTTCACCGGTCAGCTCGTTCGCCGCAATTCGGCCCAGGCCCCAACGCATCGCGTCGAGGCGGAAGCAGTAGTAGCTCGGGTTGACCTCGCGGACGGCGAGCTCGGCGGGCGAGGCGTTCTTCTGCTCGACGATCCGCAGGAAGCCACCGGCGTCGTCGCGCACGATCCGGCCGTAGCCCGACGGATCCTCCAGCAGAGCGGTGGCGAGCGTGGCCGCCGCGTCCGAAGCCCCGTGCCGACGGAGGATCGCCTCGAGGGTCTCGGTGCGGATCAGCGGGCCGTCGCCGCAGAGCACGAAAACCGGCGTGGCCTCCGGCTCGTCATCGAGCGCGGGCAGGGCACACCGCACGGCGTGGCCGGTGCCGCGTTGCTCGTCCTGCACCGCGAAGGCGACGCGTGTGCCGAACTCGGCGAGCGCCTCGCGGACCAGATCCTGCTTGTACCCCACCACCGCGACGACGCGATCGCAGCCGACGGACAGACAGGCGTCGACCACCCACGAGACCATCGGCCGCCCCGCCACGGGGTGGCAGACCTTGGGCAGGTCGGACGCCATCCGCGTCCCCTTGCCGGCAGCCAGGATGATCGCTGACGGTGTCATCACGCCCGAAACGCGGCGCGGCATCAGGAGGAGAGCAACTTCCCGGCCAGGACTCGAACCTGGAATGTCTGGACCAAAACCAGAAGTGTTGCCAATTACACCACCGGGAACCGGTGCGTCGTCCTGAGGGCCTGCCGGCCGCACGCCTCCGAACTGGGGAAGAGCCGAACTCTTCCGGGACCGTCGAACCTGCGCGGTCCGACGATGCCCGCCGACCCGGTGTGGTCGGACGGCGTGTCGGCCGCGGACTGAGCCAGGGACGCATGCGCCCGATGGCCTGAGCTGAACCCCGTCCTTCCGCGGCGAAACCCGGCATCGGGCAGCCGAACGGGACCCATGGGGGTGCCTTGGCCTGGTGCGGCCTCGTCACTCCCGGCTCGAAGAACGATCTAGTCTAGACCCGCTTCGGGGCTGTCGTCGCCGGACGAGTCGGTGTGATCGTCGGCGTCCGCCTCCTCCCGGGCCCGCTCCTGCGCGAGGACTCGTTCGCTTGCCAGGTCGTAGCAGGTCGCCAGGAGGCCCACCAGCGGGAATCGGCTCTGCTCGAACGGGCTCTGCCCCAGCCGGCGAAGCAACGGGTGGGACACGGCCGGCCTCTCCACCGTGAGGTGCAGATGCTCCAGCGAAGCGGGCTGATCCCAGAAGTGGCCGAGCGTCTCCTCCAGCGGCGGAACGGCCATCGCCTCGAGCGCGGCGACATGCGGTGTGTAGACCGGGGCCGACCCGTCCGCCGATACGGGCAGGAGCCTGGCCTGCCGCAGCCGCTCGAGCAGCTCGTTCTTGTCCATCCCCCGGAGCGTGAAGACCAGCCACGGGTTGACCGCGAGATGATCAGCGGTGATCAGGGCCGCGCACGCGCTGTGCTTGCACCATTGCCCCGGGTCGGCTTTCGCCTCGTCGCAGGTGCACGACGGGCGGAGCTCCCCGGCCTGCTGCGGGTAGAGATGCAGCCCGAGTGGGACAAACAACTCCTCGATGTTGGTCGGCAGCTCCCCGGCGAGGAGCTTGGCGGCGTAGCGGGCCTGGTCACTCATCGAGGCCAGCACGCGGTCCCACTGCGCCTCGTCAAAGGCGTCCAGCTCCACCCGAACGCGGTAGGCACGCGGCGCCCGGCCCTGCACCGCCGCCACGATCGCGCCGCGCTCGAACCCGATCGTTCGTGTCTGGCCGAGCGCAGCGTACTCCATGGCCTCGGCCTGCAGCTCGGTCGCCACACCCGACTCGACCAGACGCAGCCAGCGTTGCCCGGCCCAGCTCTCGCTGGCTCGCTCGGTCGAGGGCATCTTCACGCCGCCTCGCACCCGGCGCGGGTTCTTGGTGCGTTCGTTCGGCCGGTTGTGATACTGGGGTGGCGGCATGGGTCCGGAGGCTCCTGGTCAGACCTCGCCCACGGCATCATCGCGGAGCGTCAGCAGTTCCTTGAGCGCGTCGGTGTCCAGCTCGGTCAGCCACTGCTCGCCGGAGCCGACGATCTGCTCGGCCAGCTCGGTCTTCTGTTCGAGCATCTCGTCGATGCGCTCCTCCAAGGTGCCCCGGCAGACGAACTTGTGCACCTGCACGGTCCGGGTCTGGCCGATGCGGTAGGCCCGGTCGGTCGCCTGGTTCTCGACGGCCGGGTTCCACCAGCGGTCGAAGTGGAAGACATGGTTGGCGGCGGTGAGGTTCAGGCCGACGCCGCCGGCGCGGAGGCTGACGAGCATGATGGGCGCCGAGCCATCGGCACGCTGGAAGTCCTCGACGAGCTTCTGCCGCTGGGTGCGGGGCGTGCCGCCGTGGAGGAAGAGCACCTCGCGGTCGAGCGCGTGGCGAAGCGTGACAGCGAGGATGTGGCCCATCTGCCGGAACTGACTGAAGATCAGCGCCTGGTCGCCGGCGGCGAGGATCTCGTCGAGCATCTCGATCAGACGGGTCGTCTTGCCGGAGCGGGCGGCGGAGGGGGCCGTTGTGGAATTGCGTTGGAACTCCTTGAGCGCTTGTGCCGGGTGGTTGCAGATCTGCTTGAGCTGCACGAGCGCCGACAGCACGATGCCGCGTCGCCGCATCCCCTCGGCCTGGTCGACCTCCGTGAGCATGCGCTTGACGGTGGACTCGTAGAGCTCGGCCTGCTCTGCGGTCAGGTGCGTGTACTCGCGGCTCTCGACCTTGGGCGGCAGATCGCCCACGACCTTCGGATCGGTCTTGAGTCGCCGCAGCACGAAGGGGCGGACGAGCGAGCGCAGCTGTCGGCCGCGGTGCTCGTCACGGTACCGCTCGATCGGCACCGCGAACTTCTTTCGGAAGGTCCCGGACGGGCCGAGGTAGCCCGGGTTGAGGAAATCCATGATGGACCAGAGCTCGCTGAGACGGTTCTCGACGGGCGTGCCGGTGAGGGCAACGCGCCGCGCCGCGGGGATCGCTCGCACCGCCTGGGCCTGCTTGGCGGCGGGGTTCTTGATGAACTGCGCCTCGTCGAGCACAAGCCGTCCCCAGGAGACTGCGGAGAGCAGGTCCTGATCCCGGTTCGCCAGCGCGTAGGTCGTGATGACGATGTCGCTGGCCATGGCCCGCTCGACGAACTGCTGCCCCAGCGGCCGGTCCGCCCCATGATGGATCCTGACGCGCAGGCTCGGGGCGAAGCGTTCGGCCTCGTGCATCCAGTTGCCGACGACGGAGGTGGGCACGACCAGCAGCGTGGGCGCGACGGTTTCGCCGCGCGCCCCGGCCTGTTCTCGCTCGTGGACGAGCTGCGCGAGGAGCTGGATGGTCTTGCCGAGGCCCATGTCGTCCGCGAGGCACGCGCCGAACCCGAATCGTTCGAGGAACGAGAGCCAGCTGAAGCCCCGCAGCTGATACGGCCGGAGGGTGCCCTTGAACCCCCGGGGCTGCTCCAAGACTGGGAGCGCCTCGGCCGAGCTGGAACCACCGAACACATCCGCGAGCCAGCCGCTCGTCTCGAGTCCAACAACATGCAGCCCGGTCGTGCGTGCATCGGTGCCGAAGGCCATGCGGATGGCCTCCCCGACGCTCATGGTCCCCCCCGGGTTCTCGCGGATGAACTTGATCGCCGCTTCGACATCCTCCGGGCGGATCTCGACCCATCGGCCGTTGATCTGCACAAGCGGAGACTTCCGCTGCGCGAGCGACTCGAACTCACGGAGCGTCAGCGTGGTCTCGCCGACGGCGATCTGCCACTGGTACCCGACGAGCGCCTCGAGCCCGAGCTGCGCAGGGCCGGCCGAGGACGAGACCCCCTGATCGGGATCGGACCCCGTGACATCGCTGTCGAGCAGCAGCCTGGCCCCGAGCCGCGAGCCGGAGCTGCCGAACCACGCGGGCTCGAGCACGCCGAAGCCCTGCTCGCGGAGCAGCGGCCTGATCTCGCGCAAGAAGGTGTACGCCTCGTTCGTCGTCAGCTGGACATCCACGGGCTCGGCCTCGTCGAGCGCCCGCTCGAGGGGCTTGTAGAGCCGGCTCGCCCGGCCGAGTTCGCCCAGCAGCAGCTCCTGCGGCTTGTCGAGCTGTCGGCCCTCGAGCGTCACCGCATCGCCCGACAGCAGCCAGATGTCGGCCGCATCGACGAGCACATCTTCCGCCCCGACCGGCTGGAGGTGGAAGCTGAGCGACCACATCGCATCGGCGGGCTCGATGATCGCGGGGCGTTCCGAATCGTCGTCCCGGTCGGTGCCTGGCAACACGATGGGCTCGTTGAGACGCAGGCACAGCCGCCACTCCGTGCTGGCGCCCCGCTCCTCGAGTCGGCCGAGCCACGAGCGCACGCCCTTGATCAGCTCTCGGCGGTCCGCGGCGACGACATCCGCTCCCTCGCCGAGCAGCCCGGTGAGCCAGCCGACGGAGACATCGGAGGTGTCCCGGCCGGTCAGAACCTCGGGCAGGTCGTCGGCGATGTACGCCGCCCGCGCCGCCGCATCGGTCAGTCGGCCGAGCATGTCATCGAGCAGGGCAGCGGGCTGGTGCTCGAACGCGCCGGCGACGGCACGAACCGCGGGGGGCATCGCGGCGGCGAGCATCGCCACTTCGTCGGCCGTCTGCTCGTCGGCGAGCCATGGATGCCAGACGGCCGTGAGCTCCCCCGCCGCCGTTTGCCGAAGACTGGGCACGAAGCGTTGCTGGGCCAGAAGCTTGACCGCGAACCTCGCGACCTGCGCCAGGTACACGATCTCGGACCCAACGATCAAGTCATCCGGGACGGCCCCGCCATCAAGCCGGTCCAGCACCTCGGGTGTGCGGAGCGGGTCAACACGCACGCTCGGCACGCGGGCGGTGACGAGCCGTGACGCCGGCCGATCCGCCAGCGCAACGCCGGCGAGGTGCGCCACGCGAGGGCTCGGCAGCACGGAGCGTCCGTCGGCGGGCAGCCGAACATCCAGCGTCGCGGGGGGCAGTTCGATACCGAGCCATCGCAGCGACTCGGCCAGATGCTCGCCGGAGACAGCGGCGGGGTGCTCGATCGAGGAAGCATCGGCATCGAGCGCTGTCTCGTGATCGGCTGCCGCAGCGTCGACCGAGGCCGACAGCCCGGCACCCTCGGCCCACAGGTGGAGCCCGCCCTGACTCCAGGCAGCATGCAGTACGATCATCCGTGCGTCCTGTTCACTGCGGATCGGCCCCCGCCGAGGACCGCGGTGGACGGTGCGCCTCCGCGCACCGGGTCGGAATCGTAGGCCCGGACAACCCGCCGGCTCAGCACGCTCAGATGGAACGCCCAGCCCCACGGCTCGCGTCGGTACCGGGCAGATCAATGGGGGCGCGGGGACTCGAACCCCGGACCAGCGGATTAAAAGTCCGATGCTCTACCAACTGAGCTACGCCCCCGGTGGACGCTGCAGTCTACGGCCGTGAGCGGGCCGCGGGCCGTCTTGATCGATGGTGAACGGCGGCCAGGGCGAGGAGCATCCGTGCGTGTTGGTCGCTCGCCCCCCGGTGGGCCTCGACGCACGCCCGGCCGCGCTGCGCGAGGTCGGCCCGTGCGGGCTCATCGCGGAGCCAGCGGGCGAGATCATCGCGGAGGGTCTCCGCCGAGGTTCGACCGATGCCCCGGCACGACTCGAGCGTGCGCACCACGGACTCGAAATCGCCGATCTTTGGTCCGATCAGCGTCGGACGGCCGAGCGCGATGGGTTCGATCGGATCCGAGCCGAACAGATCGAAGAAGCTCCGCCCCATGACGACGAGGTCGGCGAGCGCGTACGCCGCTCGGAGTTCCCCGATCGTGTCGAGCAGGAACCGCGTCGCGCCGCTGGGGGCGTCGACTGTGCGGGATCGCCGCACACACGGCTCGAGATCAAGGGCTGCGCCGTCGAAGCGCTCCGGCTTTCGCGGCGCACAGAGCAACTGCACACCGGGCGGGCACGCCTCGTGCAGCAGACGCTCCTCGTTCGGGCCGGTGCTGCCGGCGACGATGAGCGGCCTGGATCGATCGATGCCCATCGCCGCGGCCAATCGCTCGGCCTCGTCGCCGATGGGCTCGAGGCGCGCGGCATCCCATTTCATCGAACCGGTCACGCGGACGGAACATGCTCCCATCGCTCGGAATCGTCCGGCGTACGCCTCGTCCTGAGCCCCCACCGCGACGAGGCTTCGGAAGAGACCGCCGACGATTGGCTTCGCCTGCAGGTACCGTCGGAACGATCGCTCGCTCAGCCGGCCGTTGACCACGCCGACCGGGATGCCGCGTGCGCGGCACTCGCTCAAGAAGTTCGGCCAGAGCTCGAGCTCGACGAGCCCGACCGCGTCCGGCCGGATCCGATCCAGCAGACCCTGCACAGCCCAGGAGAAGTCGAACGGGAAGCGTTCGACCCGCGCGACGCCGGAATACAGCTGTCGCGCCCTCGCGAGGCCGGTGTCCGTCGTCGCGGTCACGGTGATCGTCGCCTCGCGCGCGAGCAGCGGGACGAGGGTCCGCAGCGCGTTGATCTCGCCGACCGAAACAGCGTGGAGCATGACTGCTGGTGCATCGCCTCGACCCGCGCCCCGGGCCGTCGCTCCGAGCGGCGGACCGCTCTGCGCGAGGCCCAACCGCGTCGGCCAGTCGCCGCGCGCCTTGGTCGCCCACCAGGGCGCCGATACGGCGGCGCCGAGCATGTACGCGGCGTCGAGCGGGTTCATCGCTGGGCACACGGTGTCATGGTCGGGCCTGATCCGAGGTCGGCGTGCAATAGGCGGGCGGGGGCTCGAACCCCGGACCTTCCGCGTGTAAGGCGGACGCTCTAGCCAACTGAGCTACCCGCCCGATCCGGGCGAACCCCTCACGATAGTCCCGCCCGATCATCTCGTCTGACCGTCCCCCTCCACGACGAACCGCTGCGTCGTCAGCTCTTCGAGCCCCATGGGGCCGTAGGCGTGGATGCGGCTGGTCGAGATGCCGATCTCGGCTCCCAGGCCGAGCTGGAAGCCGTCGTTGAACCTCGTCGAAGCGTTGACGAGCACACAGGAGCTGGTGACCGCCTGCGTGAACGCCCGCTGGGCCTCGGGATCCTCGCTCACGATCGCCTCGGTGTGGTCGGACGCATAGCGGGCGATGTGTTCGACCGCGTCGTCGAGCGAGTCCACCACGCGCGCAGCGAGCACCAGATCGAGGAACTCGGCGCCGAAATCAGCGTCACCGGCCGGGACCACGGCCGATGACCCGCCGGCGTGCGACAGGAACGCCTCGTCGGCTCGGATCTCGAACCCGTCGCGTTCGGCTCGCTCGGCGAGGCGACGCGCGAACTGCGGCGCGACATCGCGATGGACCAGGACGCATTCCGTCGTGTTGCAGGTCGCCGGCGCGCTGGTCTTGCCGGTCGCGACGATCTCCACGGCCTTGTTGAGATCCGCGGCCTTGTCCACGAAGACATGGCAGACCCCGCGGAAGTGCTGGATGGTCGGCACGCGGGCGTGCTCGTGCACAAATCGGATCAGCGACTCCCCGCCGCGCGGGATGACGAGATCGATGATGCCCGTGAGCGAGAGCATGGCCTTGATCTGTTCGCGATCGGAGGTGGAGATGAGCTCGACGGCGTGCTCGGGGCATCCGTGCCGGTGCAGCGCCTCGCGCGCGAGCCCGAGCAGGGTTTCGTTGGAAGCCGCCGCCTCGCGCCCTCCCTTGAGCAGGCAGGCGTTCCCCGCCTTGAAGCAGAGCGCAAACGCGTCGATGGTCACGCCGGGCCGGGCCTCGTAGATCATGGCGATCACCCCGAGCGGCGATCGGATCTTCCTCACGCGCAACCCGTTCGGCAGCCGGCTGTCGCGCGTGACCGCGCCAACGGGGTCGGGCAGGTCCGCGACCTGTTCGAGGCCGGCGGCGAGCTGTTCGAGCGACGCGGGCGTCAGCTCGAGACGGCGCAGCTTGGCCTCGGGAAGGCCGGCGGCGCGGGCGTCCTGCATGTCGCGGGTGTTGGCTGCGAGGATCGGCTCGGCGTGCTCGCGGATCGACGAGGCGAGCGAGCGCAGCACGGCGTTCTTGGTCGGTGTCGGCAGGACGGCAAGCTGACGCGCCGCCTCCCTCGCCAGACGGGCCTGCGATTCGATGGTCATCATCCGGGTTCTCCGGCGAGCAGCTGCATGTCAGCCCGGTGCACGATCTCCTCAGCGTAGAGGTAGCCGAGCACGCCGACGATCTCGTCCGATCGCTTGCCGGCGAGGCGCGCCGTATCGGCGGAGCCGTAGGACGCGAGCCCGCGCGCGATGGCGGTGCCGTCCTCGCGCTGGATCTCGACGACGGCGCCGGCCTCGAACGCCCCGCGGACACCGACGACGCCCGCCGGGAGCAGGCTCGCCCCGCCGCGAACGAGCGCCAGCGCAGCGCCGTCGTCGACGATGACGGCCCCCTTGGGCTTGGCGGCGTGAGCGATCCAGCGTTTCCGTGCTGAGCTGGTCGAGCCGGCGCGGATGCGTGTGCCCACCCGCTCGCCCGATGCGACGCGCGAGAGCACGCCGGGCACCGCGCCACCGGCGATCGTGACCTCCACACCCGCTGCGGCGGCCATGCCCGCGGCGTCGATCTTCGCCCGCATGCCGCCCGTGCCGACGGATGAGAGCTCATCACGGAGCAGCCTCGCGGCCTCGCGGGCATCGCCGAACTCGGGCACGACGCGGTCCGATGCGTCGAGGATGCCATCGACCACGGAGAGGATAATGAGCCGATCGGCATCGAGCGCACTCGCCACGCGGGCGCTGAGCCGATCGTTGTCGCCGAAGTGGCTCGTGTCGTGAGAGACGGAGTCGTTGGCGTTGATGACGGGGACAACGCCTTGCTCGATGAGCGCTTCGAGGGTGCGGCGTGCGTTGAGAAACCGGGCCCGGTGATCGAGGTCCTCGGCGGTCAGCAGCACCTGGGCCACGGTGATCCCGAAGGGCTCGAACGCGTTGGCCCAGGCGTTGACCAGTCGCGACTGGCCGACCGCGGCGGCGGCCTGCTTCGCCACGATTGTAGTGGGCATGCTGGCAAGCCCGAGCCGGGCCAGGCCGGCCGCGACGGCGCCGGACGAGACGATCACCGCGCGCCAGCCGACGCGGACGACCTCCACGAGATCGATCGCCAGCCGGGTCAGCCGCTCGCGATCGAGCGTGCCAGCCGGCGCGACAACGCCGCTGCCGACCTTCACAACCACCAATCCGGGACCAGACATGGCGGACTGTAGTTCAGTCGGTCATCAGGGCGTTGAGCCGCAGGGCGTTGAAGATGAGGCCGGCGTGCGAGTAGGCCTGCGGATGGTTGCCCAGGCTCAGACCCGAGGCCGGGTCGTACTCCTCGGGGAGCAGCCCGGTGGGCCCCGCGAGCGAGGTGTACTGCTTGAAGAGTCGCCAGGCTTCGTCCGTTCGTCCCATGGCGGCGTACGCGTCGATCAGCCAGGTGGTGCAGAAGTGGAACCCGCCCTCGCCCCCCGGCAGGCCGTCGTCAAACCGGTAGCGGAAGACCGTCGGCCCTTCGAGCAGCTCCCGCTCGATCGCCTCAACGGTGCTCCGGTACCGCGGGTCCGCCGGGTCGATCAGGCCGGTTGTGCCGATCATGAGCGTGGCGGCGTCGAGCTGGGTCGATCCGTAGGACGCGCCGAAGGCGTTGATGTGCTCGTTGAACCCGTTGGCGAGCACATCGTCACGGATCTCGTCTCGGAGCGCCGCCCAGTCGTCTCGCGTCCGGCCGAGGTACCGCTCGGCGATCTTCAGCGCGCGGTCCACCGTGACCCAGCACATCAGCTTCGAGTGCACCCAGTGACGGCGATCATCGCGGACCTCCCAGATGCCGTGGTCCGGCTCGTGCCAGCGCGCCTGCACCGCACCGACCATCTGCTCGACGAGCTGCCAGTGCTCGAAGGTGACCGGCGCGCCGCGGTCGAGCAGGCACCAGACCAGCTCGACGACCGGGCCGAAGACATCGAGCTGCAGCTGCGTGCTCGCGCCGTTCCCGATGCGCACCGGTCGTGAGCCCATGTACCCGCCGAGCTCGGTCAGTTCCGCCTCGGGGCCGAGCTCACCGCCGGACACCGCGTAGACGGGGGCGAGGCGTTCGGCGGAGCTGGTGCGGTCCAGCACACCCAGCACCCAGCCGAGAAAGTCGATGGCCTCGGCGTTCGAGCCGAGCCGGACGAGCGCTTCGCACGAGATCGCCGCGTCGCGCAGCCAGCAGTATCGATAGTCCCAGTTGCGGACGCCACCGGGATCCTCGGGCAGGCTCGTCGTGGCCGCGGCGAGCACCGCGCCGGTCGGGCCGTGGACCAGCCCGCGCAGCGCCAGCGCGCTGCGCTTGACCAGCTCCGGCATGACCTCGGGGATGTCCAGACCGGCGACCCATTTGGACCAGAACTGGTCCGTTCCCTTCCTCCGGTCGGACTCGGCCGTGTTCGCCTTGGACAGGTCGCCCGTGCCGTAGCGCAGCTCGAGCGTGATCGGCTTGCCGATGGCCTCGACGGTGCCGTAGGCGGTGTGGTGCGGACCGTCGCGTTCGATGCGCCACTGCACACGGGGCGCCCGGAGCACGATGGGATCGGGGAGCCCCTCGACGACGAGCCCGCCGTCTCGCTCGACGATCATGGTCGGCACACGGCCGAAGTCGAGCCTCGGCGCGAACTCGATCTCGACCTTGCCCGTGCCGGAGATGACACGGACGAGATCAGATCGGCCGGCTCGCTGCGTCGGTCGAGTGCCCGAGCAGTCGAGGTAATCGGTCACGATGAGCGAGCCGAAGCGTGTCTCGACAATGTTCGTGTCGCGGAGGTACCGCTGCCCAGCCTCCGCCGGTCGGTCGGCGGGGCGGATGTCGAAGCAGCCTGCCGCGGGCCCACCCAGCAGCTCGGCGAAGAGCGCCGACGAATCCGCTCGCGGGGCGCACATCCAGAGGATCCGGCCGCCGCGTGACAGCAGCGCGACCGTCCGCTGATCGGAGAGCATCGAGAGCTCCTCGATCGGGATCGCCTCGGAGCCCGCGGCCCAGCGCTGCCGCTCCTCGGTCAGTCGCGCGAGCAGCCGGGCGACATCGTGCGTGTCACCGATACGGAAGGTCGCCGCGGTCGCACCGGGACCGACCTTGACACCGATGTCCGGGCCCTGAAGCACGGCGAACGCGTCTTCGTCGGTGATATCGTCGCCGATGAAGATCGCCGCCGTCGCGTTGCATCGCTTGCGCAGCGTCTGGACGGCCTCTCCCTTGTTCGTGCTGACGACGCCGAGCTCGATGACCATCTTGCCGCGCTTGACATGGACGCCGCTCCACGCGGCGGGCCCGTCCTCGACGCGCGCGACGGCGTGCGCCGCGGCGTCCTCGTCGGCGTTGCGGTAGTGAAACGCGACGCTCGCCGGCTTGGTCTCGACGAGGAACCCATCGCCCGAGGACGCGATCCGCCTGAGCTCCGCCTCGATCTCGTCCCGCAGCCGGCGTGCGTCCTCGGGGATGCCGCTGGCGAAGCCGACATCGAACTCCGAGCCGTGCGAACCGACCAGATGCACCCCATCGGGATCGCCGAGCAGCCCCGCCAGGTCGTTCAGTGATCGGCCGGAAACGATGGCCACCTCGGTGCCCGGCAGCTTGCTCAGTGCGCGGAGCGCGACAAGAGACTCGCGGTCCGGCTTCGCCTGGCTCGGATCCTCGACGATCGCCGAGAGCGTGCCGTCGTAGTCACAGGCCACGAGCAGTTTTGGCGTGCGGGCGATGCGCTCGATCTGTTCGGAGAGGTCCATCGGTTACTCGTGCCCGCTGGTCGTGGGCGAACTGCCTGACAAGGCATCAAGAAAGGAACGGGCCCACCGGAACACATCGTTCCGGCGCACGGCCCGCTGGAGCAGGGACATGCGCCGGGCGCGCTCCGTCGCCGGCAACGCCATGGCGGCTTCCATCGTGGCGGCCAATCCGTCGATATCGTGCGGGTTGACCAGCAGCGCGCCCCCCTTGAGCTCGTGGGCGGCGCCGGCGAACTCGCTCAGCACCAGCACGCCCGAGTCGCCCGCCTTCGCCGCGACATACTCCTTCGCCACGAGGTTCATGCCGTCGCGCAAGGGTGTCACGACCATGACATCGGCCATCCGGTAGTACGCCGATAATTCCTCGAACGGCAGCGAGCGGTACAGATAATGCAGCGCGGCCCGGCCGGGTCGGCCGTACTGGCCGTTGATCCGTCCAGCCAGCCGCTCCACATACGCCCGCAGTTCCGCGTAGTCGTCGACCGACTCCCGGCTGGGCACGGCGACCTGGACCATAACGCATTCCTCGGCCGAGACCGACCCACGCCGGAGCATCTCTTCGTACGCGCGCAGACGGATGTCGATGCCCTTGGTGTAGTCCAGCCGGTCGACGCCGAGGAAGATCCGGCGCGCACCATCCGAGGAGGAGCCGAGGTCTCGTTTGAGCTGCGCCTCCAGATCCAGCACGGGTGCGGAGGTGCCCACGGCCTCCATGTGCGCGACATCGATCGAGATCGGGAACGCGCGCACCTCGATCGTCCGGCCGCGGAACCGCAGCGACCGCTCGGTCCCCTTGGCGCCCGCGAACATCTTGGCGGCCGCGACAAAGTTTCGGCAGCCCTGCGGGGTCTGGAACCCCACGACATCCGCCCCGAGCATCCCGGCCAGGATCTCCGAACGCCACGGCAGCTGGGCAAAGAGCTCCTCGGGCGGGAAGGGGATGTGCAGAAAAAAGCCGATCTTCACCCTCGGCAGCCGTTCGCGCAGCATCCCCGGCACGAGCTGCAGCTGATAGTCGTGCACCCAGACGGTGTCGCCCTCGCCCGCCTCGGCGGCGCACGCCTCGGCGAACACACGGTTCACATCGACATAGGGCCACCACCAGCGGCGGTGGAACTGCGGCGTGCGGACCGAGTCGTGGTAGAGCGGCCAGAGCGTGGAGTTGCTGAACCCGCCGTAGAACTTCTCCAGCTGGTCCGCGGAGATCGAGACCGGCCGGATCTGCATGTTCTCGTGCTTGAACGGCGGAGGCGACTTGCCCGCTGAGCCCGCCCAGCCGACCCATGACCCGCCCGTCTCGTTGAGGATCGGCGTCATCGCCGTGACCAGGCCGCCGGGGCTCGTTTCCCAGACCGACCGCCCCTTCGACTTCGCACGACGCACCGGCAGCCGATTGGCGACGATGATCAGCCGTGATCGTCGGTTCGTTCCCGGCACGGGGTCCTCCGTCATCGGCGCGCCGCGCCGCTGGAAGCACAGCATAGAGGGACGGAACGCGGCACGCTCAGGAGGCGGAGATCCTGCTCAGCTGGAACTTGACCGCGCCGATGGTGAAACCGAGCGCACCGATGCCGAGCAAGACGGCGCACGGGAGCGCCATCTCCGCCGGCCCGAAGCCTCGCCAGACCGCTCCGTCGATCGCCTCGATCGCCCAGCGGAAGGGGCTCAGACCCGCGATGCTCCGCATCCACTCCGGCATGAACAGGACCGGCACGGCGGCCCCTCCGGCGAGCGCGAGCACGAGGAGCACGGCGCGGCCGAAGCCCTCGACCGCCGCGACGCTCCGGCCCGACACCGCGATCACCATCATCACACCAACGAAGGCTGCGCAGCAGCACACCATCGCCAGCAGCAGCATCGGGTAGCTCGCGGCGCGCACCCCGAACATCGGCAGGTGAACGAACAGCGCCAGCACCGTCAGCATCAGCATCGAGGTCAGGAAACAGCCGAGAGCCTTGCCCGCGAGGATGTGCCACCGGCGGACTGGTGCCAGCGTGAGCCTGACGAGCGAGCCGTTGCTCCGCTCCCCCACCAGCGACAGGCTTGAACCCAGCGCGCACGCCATCAGCCCCCATGCGGCACCCTGCGCGAAGGTCACCGAGAACGCGGACGCCGGCACGCGCTGATCGCGCGGGGAAAGATCGGTCGCGTCCAGTACCACCATGCCCCGCTCAAACGCGAGCCCCTCGACGCCACCGGTTTGCCGAACCCACTGGCCGAGCCCCTCGATCACGCCGAGCAGGAAGGCGTCGGGCTCAGGCGAGGTGGCCAGGCGGGACCGCGCCTCGTCGAGCGTCGCCGCCGCGTACTCCGCATCACCGAGCCGATCGGTGAGGTGCTGGAGCAGGAGGCTCTGCATCGTGCCCCGCAGGACGGCGATCTCCGCGGCGCGACTCGGATCGGTAGTCGCCCGCAGTCTCAGCGGCTCACCCGCGAGCAAGCCCGCCGCGGGATCCCCCGTGCCCAGGGGGATGACGAGCGTCGCCGCCGACTTCCCACGGCGAACCAGCTCGATCGCCTCGACCTCTGACCGAACCTCGGTGACCCCGATCGCCTCGCTCGTGGCGAGGGCGGCGACGAACGCCCTGGCCCCGGGCGAGCCGTCCTGGTCCACCACCGCGACCGGCACCGCCGCCGGCCCGCTGCCCACGCCGGAGAACATCAGACCGAACAGCAGCGCGTACAGGATCGGGAAGAGAAAGGTGAAGAACGCACCGAGCCTATCCCGGATCAGCAGGCGGACATCCTTGATCGCCAGGTGAAGCACGGCACGCATCAGTCGCGCAAGCTCCGGCCGGTGAGTTCGAGGAAGACGCTCTCGAGGTCGCTGCCGGTGCGCACCGGGATGGTCGGCGGCTGAGCGTTGGGGAGGTCGGCGATCCGATGAAACGGATCCGCGGGACGGGTATGGCGCTGGATGAGCGCATCAACGGTGTCGAGCGCGAGCACCCGGCCGCGGTCGATGATCGCGACCCGGTCGCAGAGACGCTGCGCTTCTTCCATGTAGTGCGTCGTATAGACGATGGTGATGGACTCCGATCGGAGTGTCCGGACAATATCGAACAAAGCGTTGCGGCTCTGGGGATCGACGCCGGCGGTCGGCTCGTCCAGGAGCACGAGGCGTGGCCGGTGGACCATGGCGCACGCGACATTCAGCCGACGCTTCATGCCGCCCGAGAACCCTCGGACGCGATCGCCGGCACGGTCGGCGAGGCCGACGATCTCGAGCAGCTCCGTGGCTCGGCGGGCGCGCTCGTCACGACGGAGGCCGTACAGCGCACCGAGCAGCTTGAGGTTCTCACTGGCTGTCAGCTCGTCGTAGATCGCGAGCGATTGCGGCGCCAGGCCGATCTGTGCCCGCGCCCGGCGGTCGTGCGGCGGTCCCACACCCTCAAGCAGCACGGTGCCCGCGTCCGGCCGGATGAGCCCCACGGCGACCGAGATCGTCGTGGTCTTCCCCGCGCCGTTGGGCCCCAGCACACCCAGCACCTCGCCCGGCTCGACGCGCAGCGTGAGGCGGTCTAACGCCCGGACGCGACCAAACGACTTGCACACGCCTTCCAGCCGGAGCATGACATAGTCTAGGGAAAACCGCTCGGGTCTTCGAGGCGGCGGGTGAGGACGGCAGCCGGCTACGCTTGGCCCATGGAGCACTCGACCGATCGCTCGTGCCGCGTCGGGAACGCCCTCATCGGCGCCGACGCACCCCTGGCTGTCATCGGCGGTCCCTGCGTGCTCGAGTCCGCGGAGCTCGGGCTGCGGGTCGGGTCGGTGCTGCGGGAGGTCTGCGTCCGACTTGGCCTGACCTACATCTTCAAGGCCAGCTTCGACAAGGCGAACCGCTCGAGCATCGGCAGCTACCGGGGGCCGGGGCTGGAAGCGGGGCTGGGCTGGTTCCGGACCGTCGCGTCCGAGCTCGCTGTTCCCACGACGACGGACATCCACGAGCCGTCGCAGGCCGGGCCGATCGCCGAGGTCGTGGATCTGATCCAGATCCCGGCGTTCCTGAGCCGTCAGACCGACCTGCTGCTGGCGGCGGGGCAGGCGGCGCGTACCCACGGCCGGGCCGTGAATGTCAAGAAGGGCCAGTTCATGGCCCCCGCGGAGATGGCCGGGCCGATCCGGAAGCTCAGCGAGGCCGGCTGCGAGCAGGTCATGCTCACTGAACGGGGCACCTTCTTCGGGTACCACCGGCTGGTCAACGACTTCACCGGGCTGGGTGACCTGCTGGAGCTCGGGCCGCCCGTCTGCTTCGATGTCACGCACTCGACGCAGCTGCCGGGGTCGGGCGCTCAGACCGGCGGCCGGCCGGAGCGCGCCCCGCTGCTGGCGCGCGCCGCGACCGCGGCCGGCGTCCACGCCCTGTTCATCGAGGTGCATCCCGATCCGCCCAACGCCAAGAGCGACGGCGCCACGGTGCTCGATCCCGACACCGCCGTCCGGGTCATCGAGTCGGCTGCGCGGATCCGTGCGGCGATCGGCGGCTAGCCGCCGGCCGCGTCGGGCTCGACCTCCCGGACATACAGCTCTCGGAGCTGCTCCGGGCTGACTGGGCTCGGCGCCTCGGTCATCAGGTCGGCACCGATCTGCGTCTTCGGGAAGGCGATGACATCGCGGATGTTGTCGGTCCCGGCGAGGTGCATGACCATCCGGTCAAGGCCGAAGGCGATCCCGCCGTGCGGCGGAGCGCCGAAGTGGAGCGCCTCGAGCAGGAAGCTGAACTTGTCCTTCGCCTCCTCTTCGGAGAGCCCGAGCAGGCTGAACACCTTGCTCTGGACGGCGCTCTGGTGGATACGGATCGATCCGCCGCCGATCTCGGAGCCGTTGCAGATGATGTCGTACCCGGCGCTGACGATGCCCTCGATCGCATCGATGTCGGAGGTATCGGCGGCCAGGAACGCCTCGAGCTGGTCCGGGTTGGGCGCGGTGAACGGGTGGTGCAGCGAGTAGAACCTGTTCGTTTCCGCGTCGTGCTCGAACATCGGGAAGTCGACGACCCAGAGGAAGTCCCATTTCGATTCGTCGATCAGGTCGAGGTCGCGGGCGACCTTCAGCCGCAGCTCGCCCATCGCCTTGAGGCAGACGGACCACGCGTCGGCGCCGAACAGCACGGTGTCGCCCGGCTCAGCACCCACGGCGGCCGCGAGCTCGTCCCACACGCCCTCGATAAACCGGGCGATGCCGGTCTCCGGCCGCCCCTGATCGTTCACCTTGACGACGGGAACGCCGCCGGCCCCAAACTGCTTGACAAACTCGGTGTAGCCGTCGGTCAGCTTGCGCGTGAGCTTGTCAGCACCGCCGGGGACTCGGATAGCCTTGACGCAGCCTCGCCGCTTCTCGAGCGCGCCGTGGAAGACCTTGAACTCGCTCCGCCGGGCGATGTCGGAGACATCGACAAGCTCCAGCCCGAACCGCCGGTCGGGACGATCGATGCCGTACCGGTTCATCGCCTCGTGATAGGTCAGGCGATCGACCGCCGGCACCTCGACGCCGAGGACCTCCTTCCAGACCCGGCGCACCATGCCCTCCATGACCTCGATCACCTGCTCGCGATCGACGAAGCTCATTTCGCAGTCGATCTGCGTGAACTCGGCCTGCCGATCCGCACGCGGGTCCTCGTCGCGGAAGCACCTCGCGATCTGCAGGTATCGCTCCGCGCCGGCGACCATCAGCAGCTGCTTGAACAGCTGCGGCGACTGCGGCAACGCGTACCAGCTGCCCGGCTGGTTCCGGCTGGGCACGATGAAGTCCCTCGCCCCCTCGGGCGTGGACTTGCAGAGGTACGGCGTCTCGATCTCCCAGAAGCCGTGCTCGTCGAAGTAGTCACGCACGACCTTGGTCACTCGGTGTCGGGTGCGCATGATCTCCTGCATCCGCGGGCGACGAAGGTCCAGATACCGGTGGCGCAGCCGGATCTCCTCCCGCGGCAGCGCCCCCTTGTCGTCGCTGGGCAGGAAGGGCGGCGTCTCGGTCTCGCTGAGGACGACCAGCTCGGTCACGACGACCTCGATCTCACCCGTGGTGAGCTTCGGGTTCGGCCCGCCGTCGCGCGTGCGGACGATGCCCGTCGCGGCGATGACATCCTCGTTGCGCACCTTGTCCGCCTTGGCGAGCAGCGCGTCGTCGGCGTCTTCGCGGTCGAAGACGAGCTGCGTCAGGCCCTCCCGGTCACGCAGGTCAACGAAGATCAGCCCCGTGCCGTGATCGCGGTAGGCGTTGACCCACCCCATGAGGGTGACGGTCTGCCCGACATGCTGGGGCCGAAGTTCTCCGCAGTGATGCGAGCGTTTCATGGCGTTCTCGGTGCTCGGGTCGTGGTTCGGGATCGAGTCCGGGCTCGACGGAGGCGATGCTAGGCCCGGGGAGGACCTGCCCCGACCTGTTCTCGGCCGTCGGACGGGGAGACTCAACCGGCGGCACAGCCTGGCCCACAGACATCCGAGCAGACCGTCGGGATCGGGCGCCCATCCGCCGCGGGCCGAGCGACAACACCGGACGCTACCAGGGGAGATCCGTGCCGTCGTAGTTGAGGAGCCGTCCCGTGTCGGCGGCGGTCAGACCGTCGATCGTGACCGCGATGTGGTTGGCGGACTCTGCTGGTGCCAGGTCCGCGCCGGCTCCACCCATGTCTGTCTCGACCCAGCCCGGGTGGACGCTGACGACGGCGATGCCCCGGGTCGCCAACTCTGCGGCCATGGTGCGGGTGACCATGTTGAGTGCCGCCTTGGACGCGCGGTAGCCGTACGAGCCGCCGTTGGTCGTTGACGCGAGGCTGCCCATCGTGCTGGAGATGTTGACCACGAGCTTCTGGCCGCCTGCCTCGATGCGACCGAGCAGCGCCTGCGTGACCGCCAGCGGTCCGGCGGCGTTGACGCGGCAGCTCTGCACGAACCGTTCGATATCCGTCTCGGCGAGTCCCGACTTGTCGTTGTATACGCCGGCGTTGTTGATCAGCACATCGATCGGGCGGTCGGCGAGCTGGCCGGCGAGCGCCGCGACAGAATCCGGGTCCGCGACATCCAGCTCCAGCACCTCGACGCCAGCCTCGAACAGCTCTGTGGCGGAGCCGGGGTCCCGTGCTGTTCCGATCACGACATCGCGCCGCTCCGCGAACAGCCTGGCCAGCTCGAAACCGATGCCTCGGTTTGCTCCGGTGATCAGGTAGGTCGGCATGCCCGCAGTGTACCAACCCCGCACACGCTCTGTCGACGGACCGGCTGACGCTACAGCGCGTGCCCGCACCGCTTGCAGTAGCGGGCATCGGCGTCGTGGTCCTCGTTCATGCAGCTCGGGCAGGACTGCCCGGTGACTTTCGATCGCTTCTGCTGCGCGATCTCCGCCGACAGGATGCCCGTGGGCACGATGATCATGGAGTAGCCGACGAGCACGAGCGTCGCGGTGACAAACTTGCCGAACGCGGTGATCGGCGTGATGTCGCCGTAGCCCACGGTCGTCATCGTGATGACGGCCCAGTACATCGCCGAGGGCATGGAATCAAAGTCGGTGTTGCCCGCGTTGCCCTCGACGACATGCATCACCGCCGCCGAGATCAGAATCACGATCAGCACGATGGTGATGAAGACGGTGATCTTGTGCCGGCTGAGGATGAACGCACGCCTGAGCGCCGTCGCCTCGCTCAGGTACCTTGCCAGCTTCAGCACGCGGAAGATCCGCAGCAGCCGGAGCGTGCGTACAACGAGCAGCCGCTCGCCGCCCGGCACGATCAGCCCGATGAACGCGGGCAGGATCGACAGCAGATCGATCACGCCGAAGAAGCTGAACGCGTAACGCAGCGGACGCTTCACGACGAGGAGCCGTGTCAGGTATTCGACGGTGAAGATCGCCGTGAACGCCCACTCGATCGCGTAGAACCGTCGCTCCCAGCGCGTGCCCTCGACATCGGGCATCGTGCTCAGGATCACGACCAGCACGCTGAGCAGGATCGCGACGATCAGGCCGATATCGAACCGGCGGCCCGCCGGTGTGTCGGACTCGAAGATGATCTCGTGCAGGCGCGAGCGCCACGACGCGGCCGGCGTGTCCATACCGGATCTATCGGCGGGTATGCCGGTCGGCGATCAGCCCTCGGGAACCAGCCGCAGCAGCTCGCCGGCCTGCTCGTCGGTCACGAAATAGATCAGACCGTCCGGCCCCTGTCGCACATCGCGGACCCGGCCCTCGGTCGGGATCATCTCCTCCCCCACCACCGCCGTGCCGTCGAGATCGATCCGGCGGATGTGCCGCCCGACCAGCGCCCCGCTGAACAGATCGCCACGCCACGCCGGGAACGCGTCGCCCGTGTAGAACGCCAGGCCGCAGGGGGCCTTGCACGGCGTCCAGACCACCAGCGGATCGGTCACGCCCTCGGCCGAGGTCTTGTCGGAGATGCGCGGACCCGAATACTCCCGGCTGTAGGTGACCTCGGGCCAGCCGTAGTTCGCGCCGCGCCGGATGATGTTCAGCTCGTCCCCGCCGCGCGCGCCGTGCTCGGTGGCCCAGATCGTGCCTGTCGAGGCGTCGTAGGCCATGCCCTGGATGTTGCGGTGGCCGAGCGAATAGACCTCGGGCAGCCCGCCTTCATATGCGGGTGATTCGTCCGCCGGCTTTCCGTCGTCGGTCAGGTGCAGCACCTTGCCGAGATGGGCGGTGGGCACCTGGGCCTGGTTGCGGATCCACTCGCCCTCGTAGCTCGCGGGCGGGTTGCCGCCGTCGCCGATCGCCAGCAGCATCGTGCCGTCGGGCAGCCAGAGGATGCGCGAGCCGAAGTGCTGCGCGCCCTGCTTCGTGATGTTCACGCGGAAGAGGACTTCGAGCCCTTCGAGCGTGTCGCCCGAGAGCGTGCCGCGGGCGAGGACGGTGCGGTTGCCGCCGCGGTCGCCCTCGGAGTAGGTCAGGTAGACGAGGCTGTTGTCGGCGAACTCGGGATGCAGGGCCACATCCATAAGCCCGCCCTGGCCCGAGGCGAAGACATCGGGCATCTCGGCCGCGGGCTGCATCAGCAGCTCGCCGTCGCGGACGATGCGCAGCCGACCGGGCCGCTCGGTGATGAGCATGTCGCCGGGGGACAGCGAGCCGTCCTCACCGGGAAGCCACGCCACAGCCCACGGCCGCTCGAGCCCGATCAGGACCGTCTCGATGGCGTACCCCGAGGCCTTGGGGGCGTCGCCGGAGATGGGGACATCGCCTGTGACGGGCTGGCAGCCGGCGGAGGTGGCGAGGAGCAGGAACGACAACGCGGCGGGCTTGTTCATGCAAGATGGTATTCGATCGGGGCGTCCCGGTGCCACCATGCAGCGTCCTCGGTGCGGGGTGGTATTCGCGCGGAATTCACGATGCAGCGTGCGCTGCATCGCGGTACCTGTTCATCCCCAGATCACGCCCAAATCACACCGCCTCCACGCACATCGCCACGCTGTTGCCGCCGCCGAGGCAGAGGCCGGCCAGGCCCTTCTTCGCTCCGACGCGGCGCATCTGGTGCACGAGCGTGGTCAGCACGCGGGCACCGCTGGCGCCGATGGGGTGGCCCAGCGCGATGCCGCCGCCGGCGATGTTGGTCTTGGCCTCGTCGATGCCCAGCGTCTTGATGTTGCACAGCAGCTGGGCGGCGAAGGCCTCGTTGATCTCGAACAGATCGACCTCGCCCTGTGCCCAGCCGGCCTTGGCGAGGGCGCCTTTGATGCCCTCGATCGGGGCCGCGAAGATGTCCTTGGGCGCGATGCCGCTGGTGGCGTAGCTCACGATCTTGGCCAGGGGCTTGAGGCCCAGCTGCTCGGCCTTGCTCGCGGACATGACGACGACCGCGGCCGCGCCGTCGTTGATCTGGCTGGCGTTGCCGGCGGTGACGGTGCCGTCCTTGCTGAACGCGGGGCGGAGCTTGGCGAGGCCCTCGGCTGTCGAGTCGCCGCGGATGCCCTCGTCGGCCTGCACGCCGCCCTCGGGCCCGGGGACCTTGCGGTTGCCGACCTGCTCGCCGGTGAAGGTGACCATCTCGTTCCCGAACCAGCCCTCGGCTGTGGCCTTGGCGGCGCGCTGGTGGCTCTGGGCGGCGTAGCGGTCCTGCTCCTCGCGGCTAATCTCGAACTTCTCGGCGATGTGGTCGGCGGCGTTGCCCATGGCCCAGCCCTCGAAGGCGCAGCGCAGGCCGTCGTACTGCATGTGGTCCTCGAAGCTGGTCGGGCCGAACTTCGGGCCGGTCGCGCCGTTGCGGATGTAGGCGAAGTGCGGGGCCATGGTCATGTTCTCGAGCCCGCCCGCGACGACGCACTCGTTGTCGCCCGCCTTGATGGACTGAGCCGCCATCATGACAGCCTCGAGCCCCGAGCCGCAGACCTTGTTGATGGTCTTGGCGCTGAGCGTGTCGGGCAGCTTCGCTCCCAGACCCGCCTGGCGCGCGGGGTTCTGGCCCAGGCCGGCTTGCAGGACACAGCCCATGATGCACTCGTCGATGTGGTCGCGGGCCGAGGGGACATCGCTGAGCACTGCCTCGATGGCCCAGGCGCCGAGCTTGGTGGCTGGCGTCGTGGCGAAGCCGCCCATGAAGCGGCCGATGGGGGTGCGTTTGGCGGCGACGATGACGGGCTGGTTGGACATAGCTTCGGATCTCCGGGTCTGCTGAAGGCTGGCGCAACGCGTCGTGGCTGTATACAGCCCGAGTGAAACGGTAGGCCCCCGCCGGCCGGACCGTAGGATGCCCGATGTTCCAGCCCGAGCCATCCGACGCGTCGGACGACCCCGCCGCAGCCGTTCCCGAGGTGGACCCAGTGGCGGATCAGGTGCCCGGCGTTGACTCGCTGGCGTCTCTGATCAACGACGCGATCGCGCCGCTGCCGGAGTGGCTTCGCGTCGTGGTCATCGCGGCGGTGTTCGCTGGTGTGTTTCTCGCGGCGCAGGCCGTGCTGTACGCGGTGCTTAAGCGCCTGACCCGCGACGAGGGCCGGGCCCCCACGCGCAAGCTCGTGTCGCACACTCGTCGTCCGGCGCAGGTCATCGCGTTGCTGATCGGCGTTGCGACCGGACTGGGCCTGGCGAGCGGGCTGGGGCTTGCGACGCCCCTCGCATCGGACAAGGTGTCTTCGAGCTTCGCGGCGTTGCTGGCGCTGGGGATCACCTGGCTTGTGATCGGCGTCGTGCGGGGCGCGGACGACATGATCCTCGCCCGGCACCGGATCGATGTGGCGGACAACCTCAAGGCCCGGCGGATGCACACACAGGTCGCGGTGATCAGCCGGACCCTGATGGTCGTGATCGGGATCTTCGGCGCCGGGGTGGCGCTGATGCAGTACGACCGGGTCGAGCGGATCGGCACCTCGCTGCTGGCCTCGGCCGGCGTCGCGGGCATCGTGCTGGGCTTCGCGGCTCGGCCCGTGCTGGGCAACATCATCGCGGGCATCCAGATCGCGCTCGCCCAGCCGATCCGTCTCGAGGATGTCGTGATCATCGACGGCGAATGGGGCACGATCGAGGAAATCACCACAACCTATGTCGTCGTCAAGATCTGGGACCAGCGCCGGCTCATCGTTCCTTTCAGCAGGATCATCGAGCAGCCTTTTGAGAACTGGACGCGCAAGACGAGCCAGATCCTGGGTACGGTCTTCTTCCACGCCGACTACACACTGCCGGTGGACGATGTCCGCGCCGAATTGCAGAGGCTCTGCGAGGGGCACGACAAGTGGGACCAGCGCGTCTGCGTGCTGCAGGTGACCGACGCCGAAGACAGGACGATGAGGCTGCGCGCCCTGGTCTCGGCAAAGAACTCGAGCGACGCCTGGGACCTGCGGTGCGACATCCGGGAGGGGCTCATCCGCTACCTGCACGAGAAGCACCCGGGCTCGCTGCCACGGGATCGCGAGATCGAGTTCCGTGACGAGCAGCGGTCTGGCGCCGGGGCACCTGCCGATGAATAGGCCCAGCAGCGGGGATGCGGTGCAGCGGTTGTCGAGCCGCGCCCGTGTGTCCCGGTTCGTTGAGATGCTGCTCCTGTTTGGCGGGCTCCCCGCGATCGCAGCGGCGCTGGTCGACCCGAAGCAGCGGTTCGGGCCCGTGCTGACCGCCCTGCGTTTTGATCGAGTGGTGGATCTGCCGATGCCGCTGAGCGGCCTGGTCTTTCCGTCGCTCTTCGCGCTGTCGCTTCCGCTGCTGTTGGCGCTGCTGGGCGACCCGTCGTTTCGAGCGCGCCAGCTGTGGGGATGGCGCGCGTTCGTGCGCGATGCGCCACGCATGCTCGGGTTGTTCGTCGTCGGCGGGTCGCTCCTCGTCGGCGTCACACTTGTGCTCGATCGCCTCGGCGTCTTGCCGGAGGGCGGGCTGTTCCGATTGCCACGCGAGGCGCCCTGGATCGCCGTCATCATCTTTGTTTTTTATCCGTGGTTCAGCTGCTACCCGCAGGAGATCAGCCACCGGGCGTTCTTCTTCCATCGCTACGAGCCGGTGCTCGGGTCGGGGTGGCTGCTGATCGTCGTGAATGCGGCGTTCTTTGCGTGGTTCCACGCCGCGTTCTGGAACCCGTACGCCCTCGGGATGACCTTCGCCGGCGGGCTGCTGTTCGCCTTCACCTACCGCAGGACCCGTTCGACGCTGGCGGTGACCATCGAGCATGCGCTCTACGGCTGGTGGGCATTCATGACGGGCGCCGGCTGGTTTGTCTTTGCTGGCTCGGTGCAGGGGCCGTCGGGCTGAGGCCTTGCTGTGCCCGATCGACCCGGGCCGGGCACCCCCGTAGGCTTCGCTCCCACGACCCGGTAGACAGGGAGCCACGCCAATGTCCGACAGCCATCTCCACCTGCCCGCGACGACCAACCAGGCCCTCGGCATCGCCGAGTACGCCATCGACTTCATGGCCAGGGGCGAGCCCGATCACACGGTGCTCGACCGGACCCGCCTGTTCCACACGGACGCGACGCTGTGCGGGCTGTCGGCACTGGCGCTGGGAACGAACGCCCCGACGATCCTGCGGAACGAGGCGATGCAGTACGCGGTCCCGCCGGGCGACCACGGGCCGGGGCTGGGCAAGAGCACGAGCCACGGGGCGACTGTGTTCGGCTCGAACCAGCGTGTCAAGAGCGAGAAGGCGATCGTTGCGAACTGCGCCGCTGTCCGGGAGTGGGACTCCAACGGGACGAACTTCGGCTACGACCCGGCGCGGGGGAACACGGCGGGCGAGTTCGGGCACAACGACTTCTACGCCGTGCCCCTGGCGGCGGCGCAGATGCTGGGCGCCGACGGCGCAACGGCGCTCAAGGGCATGGTGCTGCTCGACGAGATCCGCGGTCGGCTCGCCGAGGTGTTCAGCCTCAAGACCTACAAGATCGACCATGTGCTGCACGGGGCGATCGCTTCGGCGGCCACCTTCGGCGCGATGGTCGGCGCCACACCCGAGCAGATCGAGTCCGCGATCGGCATGGTAGTGGCGCACGCTGTGCCCTTCCGCGCGATCCGGGCGGGCAAGCAGCTGTCGGATTCCAAGGGAAGCTCGGCCGCGATCTCGACGGAGTTCGCGGTGCTGTCGGTCAAGCGGTCGATGGCGGGCTTCCTCGGGCCGCGGGACATCTTCCGGAATCCCGAGGCGGTCTTCCGCATCTTCGAAGGGCCGGGCCAGATGTTCAAGGCGGTGAACGCGACCTCGGCGAACACCGAGCAGGCGGACGCCTCGCCGTTCGATCTGCACCTCGCGCACTCCGGCACGGACTTTGCTGTCATGGGCATGCACTTCAAGCTGGGCCTGTACGAGCACCAGTCGGCGGGCGCGATCCAGGCGATGCTCGACCTGCTCACGAAGTGCCCCGCCCTGATGGACGACAAGTCCGGCGGGAACATCAAGAAGATCAAGATCGTGGCCTACGAGCCGGCGTTCGGCATCATCGGCGACCCCGCGAAGCGGAACCCGACGACCCGGCAGTCCGCCGACCATTCGATGGTCTACATCATCGCCACGCTGCTGCGCAAGGCGTTGCAGACCGGCGCCGTCGGCTGGACCGAGCTGATGCTGGCGCCGAACGACTACGACTCCTCGGCCATCCACGACGCGCGCACGCGGGCACTCATGGACAAGATCGTCTTCGAGCACGGCGGCAAGGCGTACGACGATCGCTATCCCGACGGTATCCCGACCAGTGTCGTCATCACGGACGCCACAGGCTCGGCGTACGACTCGGGCCTCGTGATGTACCCCGGCGGTCACGCCCGAAACACAACGGTCGATCTCGAGGGCGTGCTGTCGCACAAGTTCCAGATGCTCGGCCGGCTCGCGTTCGACGACCCCACGCCGATCATCGATCGGTACAACCGGATCGCGCATCTCTCGCCGGACGAGGTCGCCTCCATCCATGCGTACGACCTCACGGTGCGAGGCGGCTTCCACTGATGGCCTCTGTCTGTGTCTACCTGGGCGCTCGTGCCGGCGACAGGCCGGTGTGGGCCGACGCCGCACGAGTTGCGGGGCGAGCCCTTGCCGAGCGCGGGCATCGACTCGTGTACGGCGGAGGTCGGCTCGGGCTCATGGGCATCCTGGCGGATGCTGCGCTCGATGCCGGCGGTGAGGTCGTCGGTGTGATCCCAACCTCCATGGTCGAACGCGAGCAGGCCCACCCGGGGCTTCGAGAGAATCATGTCGTCCCGGACATGCACGCGCGCAAGGCGATGCTGACCGAACTCGCCGACGCCTTCCTCGTGCTCCCCGGCGGGTTCGGCACGCTTGACGAGCTGTTCGAGGCCATCACCTGGCGCCAGCTCGACATCCATCGCAAACCGATCGGCCTGTGGTCGGTCGATGGCTACTACGACGCGCTGTGGGCGTTCCTCGATCGGGGCCGATCGTTGGGATTCATGCCGACATCGACTTTCGACGGTCTGCACCACCAGCACGAGCTCGAACCCCTGCTGGACGACATGGTGGGCTGATCCGCGGTCGAGCGAATGCCGGAGGGGGGACTCGAACCCCCACTCTCTCTCGAGAAGCGGATTTTGAATCCGCCGCGTCTGCCAATTCCGCCACTCCGGCCCGGAAGCGATGATCCGATACCAGCAAGGACGGGTCAAGGCCGCTGGGGGACTCCCCGCCGCCCGGGCGCGATGGGCGTTCTAGAATCGCCCTCGCCGCGACCCCGGTGGACGGGCCAGGCGACCAGACCCAGCGACGCTCCGAGGAACCGACAATGTCCGACACGGCCGAGACGATCAGCACCAGCTCCGTGACCGAGAACGGCCCGACCAGCCGGACGCTGACCATCGAGATCCCCGCCTCGGTCGTCAGCGAGCGGATTCGTGACGCGTTCGACACCCTCCGCACCGAGGCCGCCCTCCCGGGTTTCCGCAAGGGACACGCCCCGCGGGCGCTGCTCGAGAAGCGATTCGGGGAGAGCGTTCGCGATGAGGCCAAGGGGCAGCTGATCTCCGCGGCGTACTCCGAGGCGGTCGAGGAGCACGGGCTCAAGGTCATCGGCAACCCGGTGGCGGACCATCTGGACACGCTCAAGCTCGTCGAGGGCGAGCCGGTCAAGGTCAGCATCGAGGTCGAGGTCATGCCGGAGTTCGACCTGCCGGAGCTCGCGGGACTGGAGCTCAAGCGGCCGATGCTTGAGGTGACCGACGAGATGGTTGACCGGGAGCTGGAGCGGATCTGTCTCTCGGAGGGTGACCTTGAGGACCGCGAGACGGGCGAGCCGGGGGACTACATCTCGGGCCGGGGCGTGATGCGAGCCGGCGAGACCGTCATCCATGACATCAACGGCGCGGTCGTTCAGCTGCCCAAAGGCAGCGACGAGGGCATGATCCTCGGCGTGCTGGTGACGGATCTGGCCAAGCAGCTTGGCAGCCCGAAGGCGGGCGATGAGCTGACCGTCAAGGCGAAGGGCCCGGAGAACCACGAGAACGAGGCCGCGCGCAACGCCGATCTGGAGATCACCTTCTCGGTCGATGCTGTTTCCCGGATCATCCCCGCGTCGGCCGACGCCATCGCGGAGCGCAGCGGGATGGAGGGCGAGCAGGCTGTGCGCGATGCGCTCCGCCAGCAGCTCCAGCAGCGGGTCGACGCGGATCAAGCAACGATCCTGCGTCGTCAGGTGGCGGCCCATCTGCTCAAGACGATCAGCTTCGATCTGCCGCAGCGGGTCTCGGCGCAGCAGGCGCAGAGCGTCTTCGAGCGCCGCCGAATCGAGCTCATGCACCGCGGCGTCGATCCGCAGAAGATCGAGGAGAACATCGCGCGGCTGCGTTCAGCCTCGGCCGCGGATGCGCTCCGCGAGCTCAAGCTGCTCTTCATCCTGTCCAAGGTCGCCGAGCAGAAGAGCGTGAGCGTGAGCGAGGCGGAGATCAACGGGGCGATCGTCGGCATGGCCCGGCGTCGCGGCGTCCGCCCGGAGGCGCTGCGTCAGCAGGTCATCCAGAATCGGCAGGTCAACACGATCTACCAGCAGATCATGGAGCACAAGGCGCTCGACGCGATCGTCGCCGAGGCCAAGATCGAGGATGTCACGACCGAGCAGTGGAACGAGTACGCCAAATCGCTCGGGGATGCCGACGCGGCCGCGGCGTCCTGATCCCGGAGGCGTCCCGAGCGGGCGCGGGCGCACTCAAGCTGTGACAGCGGTCGCCGGGTCGGTCTCGTCCGGCTCGGCCTCGGGCGCGTCGTCCCGAGGAGACGCGGCGAGTCGGGTGTCGACGAGGCCGGCGGGCGTGCCGATGGTGCCGCAGCGCGGGCAGATGACGCCGTACTGACCGACCGGCTCATTCGCGATGGTTCCGCCGCAACCGATGCACAGCGGTTGACTGAGCCGGCCCGCGACCTTGTTGACGGCGACGGCGGCGATGGCCACCGCACCGGCAACGAAGGGCCACGCGGGAGCCGATATCACGGTCAGGATTCCGAACACGGCCAGAACAAGGCCGAGCACCACCGCGAAGGCTCGGAGACGGATCTTGTGCAGGAACGCCACCCGTTCCTGCAACGCCAGACGCTTCGACATGAGCCAGCGGTTCACCATCAGCTTCCGTCCTGCCCCGGTGTCTATCGGCATGCCCCGATGGACGCATGACCGTCCTCGTCGGTTCGCGATAGGGTAGCACCGCCCCGGCTGCGCTGTCACCCCCGCCGGCCGGTCTGGAGGGACCGTGCGGATCCTGCTGATCAGTCCCTCGCCGCTCGGCGACGACACGGCCCGGCTGGGCGGCATCGCCGGCTATGTCGCCGACCTCGCCCGGGCGCTGCGGGACAAGGGGCATCGTGTCGCGGTGCTCACCTCGGGCCATGCGTACACGCCCGCGCGGCTCGGACGCGGCGAGGGACGGTGCCGCCCGATCCGACTGGGTGATCTGGAGGGCGTCGGTCGGTACCAGATCCTCAACAGCCCGGTGCTCGCGCCGTCGCTCTGGCAGTTCGGGGCACCCGAGGCCGAGATTCGGCAGCCCACGCTCGAGAGAGCTGTCCGACGTGTGCTCGATCTGGAACAGCCGGAGGTCGTCCACATCCACGGGCTTGAGGGGCTTCCCGCCTCGGTGGTGCGCCGGTGCCACAGACAGGGCCGCTCGGTGCTTGTTTCGCTGCACAACCATCACCCGTTCTGCCCGCAGGTGTACCTGATGCGCGGGCGACGGATGGACTGCACCGACTACGAGGGCGGGCAGGCGTGCGAATCCTGCGAGCAGCGCATCGACATCCCCCGAGAGCGTCGGCGACGGGCGTGCGCCGACGCCGGCCCGCCGCCCACCATCACTCCCCCGCCGCTGCCGCCGATCCCGACCTTCGATGACTCGGGTGAGCCCACGCGCGAGACCGCGGCGCTGCATGCCGGGGGCCATTCGCTGTGGCAGCCCGTGGAGCCGGCGGCCCCGGACCCGACCCTGTGTCGACGCGTCGCGGGGCGGTACGGCGTGCGTCGTCGTGCGTTCGTGTCGGCGCTCAACAGCGCACACCGCGTGCTGGCGGTGTCGAGCGCCGTTGCCGAGCTCGCCGAGGCGATGGGCGTGGACCCGGCTCGTATCGCGGTGGAGATGATCGGATCATGGGCCGCGGAAGCTCCCAACCGGCCTTCGGCACCGGCGCATGACCCGGCGCCATCGGGCAGGCTGCGACTCGCGTTCCTCGGGTTCAACAACTACTACAAAGGGCTGCCGATGCTTGTTGACGCCATCGGCCTGCTGCCGCCGGTCTCGCGGTCTCGCATCGCGCTGCTGGCGGCGGGCACGAACGCGAGCGCCATCCGCGGGCGCGCCGAGGCGATCCGCCCTGGGCTTGCGGAGCTGCGCCTTGTGGATGCGTACCCGCGGGACGGTGTGCCGGGACTGCTCGAGGGGCAGCACCTCGGTGTGGTGCCATCCGTGTGGCGCGACAACGGACCGCAGACCGCGATCGAGATGCGGGCGCTCGGTGTGCCCGTGCTCGGCGCGCGGATCGGCGGGATCCCGGACATCATCGCTGACGGCATCGACGGGCTCTTGTTCCGGGCCAACGACCGCGAGGATCTCGCCCGCGTGCTGGAGCGCGTGCTGGGCACCCCGGGGCTGACCACACGGCTCCGGGCGAGCGTTCGGCCTTGGTTCCCGATGTCGCATCATGCCGATGCCCTGTGCGGGCTCTACCAGGAGGCCCTAGGCTTGGCATCGTCCGCGACCACGGATCGGCTCGCGGGCCGAAGGACCGAACCGCCAGCCGCTCGGCCGTGATCGGGCCGGAGCGCGGCACCGGAGCAGGCATGCTCGAAGCGACGCCGAAGCCAGCCCTGACCCAGCCACACGCCGCTGCTCGATCGGTCAGGGCGGCCAGTGTCGCCGCCATCATCGTGACCTGGAACCGACGCGAGGATGTCGGCCGAGTCCTCGACCGGCTGGCGCGGCAGGCAAACGCGTGTCAGGCGATGCATGTCGTTGTCGTCGATAACGCATCGAGTGATGGCACGGGCGACGCCATCATCGCCTCGCACCGGCCCGACGCCGTGCTCGACAACGCGAGCCGCACCGCGCTCGAACCGTCCCTGACGGCGACGACGGCGGGCCGGTCCGGAATGAACACCGCGGGCTTCGCGTCGCTGACTCTTGTGCGCAACGCGCACAACCTCGGCGGGTGCGGCGGGTTCAACACGGGCCTGCGCGTGGTCGAAGCGCGGCTCGGCGGCCCCGGCTCGGCTCAGGGTCCGGAGTTCGTCTGGCTGTTGGACGACGACATCGATCTCCCGCCCGATGCGCTCTCGCAGCTGCTGCGTGCGGCGGCGACCGACCCGGGCATCGCGCTGGTCGGGTCGCGCACGGTCGATTTGGCCGACCGAAAGACCACGATCGAGAGCACCATCTACTTCGACGCTCGGCAGGGCATGATGACGCCCGAACCGCCGCCGGGACACCCGCTCGAGGCCGAGCATCAGCGCTGGGCGTCACAGGAGCCTCGGCATCGATTCGCCGGGCTGCGCGATGTCGATGTCGTCAGCGCGTGCAGCATGCTCGTGCGATGGTCGGCGATCGAGGGCGTGGGGTACTGGGACGACCGGTTTTTTATTTACTGCGACGACGCCGACTGGTGTCTTCGGGTCAAGCGGGCCGGCGGACGGGTGGTGTGCGCGCTCGACGCGATCGTGTACCACACGCCGTGGACGCACAAGCTGACGCCGATCCGTGCGTACTACCTGCACCGCAACCTGCTGTGGATGGTGCGGAAGCACCTCACGGGTCGCTCGCTGCGGCGTGTGTCGCTCCGCTGGTGCGGGAGGCTGCTTCGGCAGGCGCGATCCGCGGCGCTGAACCGGCGCATGACCGAGGCGGTGCTCACGCTGCGCAGCCTGAACGACGCCATCCGCGGTCGGGGCGGACGCCTGGATCCGCCCTCGACGGCGACTGACACGCTTGCTGCGCTCGACGAGGTGGGAGCGCTCCCCGGTGAGGTGCTCGTCGTTGTCCAGGGTCGCCGAGGCTATCTCGACGCCGAGCGACTCCGGGCCTCGATCACCAATGCGCTCGTCAACGAGGGGCGGTCCGGCCGACTGCCTCGCTGGCGATACCTGATGATGGAGGGCACGCCGACGATCGAGCACGGCGGCGACACCCCGGACCGAGGGGAGGACCGCCCCGAGATCGTGCGCTGGCGGCCGACGCGCGGGAGCAAGCTGATGACGAACATGCGTGCGTTCCGTCGGCGTCCGCCCGATGCCGTGCTCGTGATCGACCGCTGCTGCGAGTTCCCGGTGCTCTTCGGCTCGACGACGCTTCACCTGTCCGCGGACTCATGGGAGCGGTGCGAGGTCGAGCCGGGAGGACCGCTGGCGCTCGTGCGTTTCGGAACGAGCTGGTGCGCTGCATCGGTGCGTTCTCTGCGGTACAGCGTCACGGTGCGACAGGACACGCGAGCCGATCGCGCCCCGTCGGCCGCCACTTCGGCATGAGCGAGGTGATCCACGAACCGGTCTGGCCCCGCGCGCAGCGTCCCATGCGGGTTGTCGTGCTCGGATGGGCCCGCCTGGCCCTCCAGGCCGCCGAGGGCACCGGGTACAACCTGAATGCATCCGAACTCGCGGCCGGGCTGGCTCTCATGGGGCACAGCGTCGCCTACCTGTCCAGCGGGATGGCGTACTCGGCGACGCCGGGCATCCGGGTCCGACACCGCGAGGACTGGCGCGGCGTCCGCTGCTTTGAAGTGGTCAACAGCCCGAATCTCTCTCCTGCGGCGGCCAACTTTCGAAACATGCAGAGCGAGGTCGCGTGCCCCGCGCTGACCAGAGCCGTGATCGCGTTCCTGGATCGGATGGATAGCGAGGTGGTGCACGCGCACTCGCTGGAAGGCTTCAGCCTCGATCTGCCGATCGCTATCAAAGCAACCGGGCGCGCCCTGGTGATCACGCCGCACAACTATTGGTTCGCGTGCCCGCAGGTGGATCTGCTGCACCGCGAGCGCGCGCTCTGCACGGACTACGAGGGCGGGCTGCGTTGCGAAGGCTGCCTCAGTGCGGATCCGCCGCGTGTCAAGCGACTCAAGCGCATCGCCGGCCGTGCGGGTGAGCGCGTGCTCGGGCCGAAGCAGACCGAGCTCATCAAGGCGAAGTCGAAGCGGCTGCTCCGCGGTATCAACGGCGAGAGCGAGGCCGAGCCGCCGGGGCGCGTCGAGCGGAACCCGCTTCCCACCGCGGAGGTCGCCGCCGGGCACCGTGTCGACGAGGCGGACACCGGCCTGATCGAGCACGCCTTCGCCGAGCACGCTGTCAATGAGCCCGAACCGCCGGTGCCGCTGCACGCGGACGAGAACGAGCGGTTCATCGCCACGCCCGAGGTGCACCTGCGCGTGATCAACGGCTACGGCCGGCGACGGATCGCGGGGATCGAGGCGATGCGGGCCGCGGACCTCATCACTCCTCCGAGCGAGTTCAATCGGGATCTTCACGCGGCGATGGGCGTGCCGCGAGAGAAGATCCGAGTCGTGCGCTATGGCCAGCCGCACTTCGACCAGATCAACCGCCGAACCCGGCGCAGCCCGTTCTACCGCACCCCGCCGTGGGACCCGGCCCGTGCCGCTCGGCCGCTGCGATTCGGGTTCTTCGGCACGACCCGGCCGAACAAGGGCCTCGAGGTCCTCGTCCGGGCCATCCCGATGCTCGATCGCGACATCCGCCAGCGCTGCCAGTTCATCATCCGCGCGCAGGGACAGGACTGGCCCTTCCGCAAACGCATGGCCGCCTATCCCGAGGTCAATTTCCTCGGCGGGTACGACCTGCTGCAGCTGATCGGCGCCGGCGGCGAGTACGACATCGGCATCCTGCCGCATGTCTGGTTCGACAACTCGCCGCTGGTGATGTGGGAGCACCTGCACGCGGGCAAGATGGTCATCGCGGCGAGGCTCGGCGGGGCGGCAGACACGATCCGGTCACTCGACGACGGTGACGCTGGCAACGGCCTGTTTTTCGCGGGTGGCCGGCCCGATGACCTGGCGAGGCAGATCACGCGCGTGGTCACGGGCGAGGTGGCGGTGCCCAGCGCCGCCGAGGTTCACTCAGCGAGCACATTGACGAGCTACCCGGAGCATGTACTGGAAGTTGAAGGAATCTACCAGGAGTTGCAAGCTTGGAGATGACCAACGCGATCATGCGCCGCAAGATCATTGATATGTACTGCGATATTTCAGGTCTGTTTCGTCTCATCCGGACTCGCCAGAGAGAACTCGAGATCCAGAGTCCTTCGCCGCTTCAGCTGAACTGGGATGTCATTCACGACACATGTTGCAGCACGGCGGATTTGGCGGCTGCCTCTGCACGCAAGGGTGAATACGCGATGGTCCTTCCGGCCATCAGATCATGCTTCGAGCTTTGTGCACGGTTAGCTTGGGCGGCAGGTGACCAAGAGAGACTCCAAAGCCTCGATGCGTACTGGGAGCATGAGCTTGTACGGATGCTCAAACATGGGCTCAAAACTGGCTTCACCCTAAATAGTTTGTCATCGGAGACGGAACGGATCACGAGCAAGAATGAAAAGATTCCCGCCGGATGCAAAGTCCGCAACTTCGATTGGATACTTCGCCAATTAGAGCCGGGTATCGAGAACGGAATGAGCGTTGGACGGTCAATTAACGATGGACTCCTTCGCATTCTTCATAGCGTCGCTCACGCAAATCCGTATGCCGTTCGCAGGACCACTTGGCATTCGCACGGTTTAGTGGGTTGCCAGTTCTTGGGCTACTCAGCAGAATTGGCTGCGTTGGCAGTGGGTCGGCATTTTGATGGGCCATACCAGATTGAGCCGGGGATAGCCCGCGAGCGATTGCTCGCATTGTTTGATGGGCTACGCGAACTAGATGGTTACATCGAGAAGCATCAACTGCCTTAGTCGTTCCACTTCATCAGCGCCGGCCCGGTGTAGTTCGAGACCGGCCGGATCAGCCGGTTGTTCGCGTGCTGCTCCATCACATGCGCGGCCCAGCCCGTCACCCGGCTGGCGACAAAGATCGGCGTGTACTGCGGCACGGGGATGCCGAGCGTGAAATAGGTCATGCCGCACGGGAAATCGACATTGGGATAGATCGTCTTCTCGGTCTCCATGACCTTCTGGACCCGCTCGCCGATGTCAAAGAGTGTTGTGTACATGCCGCCTTTCTGCTGGGCGACTTTCTTGCCCAGGGCGTGCAGGATCGGGGCGCGGTGGTCGCCGTTCTTGTAGACACGGTGCCCGAAGCCCATGAGCTTGCGTTTCTCGTCGAAGGCCCTGTGCATCCAGTCCTCGACGGTGCCGCCGGCGTCGACATGCTCCATGATCTCCTTGAGCATGACCATGGCGGCCTCGTTGGCCCCGCCGTGCAGCGGGCCCTTGAGCGCAGCGATGGCGCCGGTGATGGCCCCGTGCATGTCGCTGAGTGTCGCGGCGATGACGCGGGCCGTAAAGGTGCTGGCGTTGTAGTCGTGCTCGGCGTAGAGGATCAGCGAGACATCGGTGACTTTTTCGGCCTCGGCAGTCGGCCGCTCGCCGGTCATCATGTAGAGCAGGTTCGCGGCGTGCGAGAGGTTGGCGTCGCCGCCGGTCTCGGGCGCCACCAGGGGGCGACCGTCGATGACATTCTGCATGTGGCCGATGACGGTCGGGATCTTGGCGAGCAGCCGCTTGGCTTTGGCGAGGTTCGCCTCGGGGGTGATCTCCTGGGACTGTGGGTCGGCGTTGCCGAGCATGGAGACGACCGTGCGGAGGACATCCATGGGGACAGCCGTGCCCTGCTTGAGCAGCGGGCCGCAGGTCCGGATTGTCTCGATCGCCTGGGGCGGGAGCGCGCGGTTCGCGATCAGCTCGTCCTTGAAGAATCGCAGCTCGGAGGCGTTCGGCTTGTGGCCTTCGATGAGCAGGTACGCGACCTCCTCGAAGCTGGCGTTCTCGGCAAGATCCGCGATCTCGTAGCCGCGATAGATCAGCCCGCCCTGCTCGACCGAGCAGATGTCCGTATCACCGGCGACGATGCCTTCGAGTCCCGACGGCTTGGCTGACATATCGAGAAGCTCCCTTCGACTGAGGCGTGCGACCGCACCGACTCTGCACTGTATACACCCCGATCAGGAAGCGGGGTACTCGTACCCATCGCCCTGCGGCGCGTAGCCCAGCATCCGGTACAGCTCGTCCCGCGTCTGCATCCGGTCCAGCCAGCCGGCGGCGGTTCCCTGGTCGTGCAGATCCTCGAGCGCTCGCGTGATCGCGTGCATCGCGACGCGGAGCGTGGTCACCGGGAAGATCACGAGCTGGTACCCCAGCTCTCCAAAGCGGGCGAGCGGGATGTGCGGCGTCTTGCCGAACTCGGTCATGTTGGCCAGCAGGAACACCGGCCGCGATGCGTCCCGGCGTAGCTCGGCCGAGAACGAGGCGAATTCATCCTCGCTCTGCAGTCCCTCCGGAAAGATCATGTCGGCGCCGGCGTCGACATACGCCCGAGCCCGCTCCACCGCGGCGTCCAACCTGTCCACGCCACGAGCGTCGGTGCGGGCGCACACGACGAACGCGCCGTCCGAACAGTCTCGGCTGGCACGCACGGCCCACCGGATCTTGTCGACGCAGCGATCGAGCGGGATGAGCGACTTGCCCGCAAGGTGCCCGCACCGCTTCGGGAAGACCTGGTCCTCGATATGGCACGCGGCTGCGCCGGCGCGGTTGTACTCGATGACCGTTCGGCGGACCATCTCCTCTTCGCCGAAACCCGTGTCGGCGTCGGCGATCAGCGGCAGTCCCGAGTGCACGGCGACCTCGCGCACCGCCGCCGCGAAGCGGTCGAGCGTCAGCACGCCGATGTCCGGCACGCCGCTCGACGCCGACAACGCCCCGCCGGAGAGGTAGCACGCGTCGAATCCCGCCTCGGCGACGGCGCGGGCGACCAGGCCGTTGTACGCACCCGGCGCGGCGACGGGGCCGTGGTCGTCGGCCTGTTCCAGCAGCTCGCGGAGACGGCGACCGGGGTGGAGGTGATTCATAGCGAAAGCCTAGCCGCTTTGTGCGGTACACTGGAGGCATGCACCGACCCGCCGCCCTTGTCGCTCTTGCTCTGCTCGCCGGGCCGTGCTGGGGGCTCGCGCCGCCCGAGGCGGCGGTCCGACCAGTCATCGAAGGCGTGGATCCGGACCGGCTGCTCGGGGATGTCCGCACGCTTGCAGGCTTCGGAACGAGGCACACGCTGAGCGAGACCGAGTCCGACGTCCGCGGGATCGGGGCGGCTCGGCGTTGGCTCGCCGCGGAGTTCCGGCGCATCGCGGACGCGGCCGGTCGCGATGATGTCACCGTTGAGCTGGAACGCTTCCTGATCGAACCCGACGGCCGACGGATCTTCCGCGAGGTCGAGGTCGTCAATGTCGTCTGCATCATCCCGGGCGCCATGCCGGAGGCAGCCGGCCGACGGTACTACGCCATCGCGCACTACGACTCGCGCGGGAGCGATGTGAACGACGCGGAGGTCGATGCGCCCGGGGCCAACGATGACGCCTCGGGCACGGCGCTCTGCCTGGAGCTCGCCCGCGTGCTGATGGAGCAGCGGCTGGACGCGACTGTGGTGCTCATGCCCGTCGCCGGGGAAGAGCAGGGGCTCTTCGGGGCGCGCCGACACGCCGCGGCGGCGAGGGAGGCGGGGATCGACATCCGCGCGGTGCTCAGCTGCGATGTCGTGGGCGATCCGTCTGGCCCGAACGGTCGCGACGCGTCGTCGGAGGTGCGCGTCTTTAGCGAGGGCCTTCCGCTCGCCCTGCTGGCCGAAGAGGGGCGAACGACGACGGCGCTGCGGGCGCTCCGTGGTCTCTCGGCCGAGTCCGACTCGGCGTCTCGGCAGTTGGCTCGCTACATCGCCGAGGTCGCTGACCTCCACGGGCTCCCCGTCAGGCCGCGTGTGATCTTCCGTCCCGATCGCTTCCTGCGCGGTGGTGACCACACGGCGTTCAACGAGGTCGGCTACCCCGCTGTGCGCTTCACCGAGGTCTACGAGGACTACGACCGCCAGCATCAGGATGTGCGCGAAGAGAACGGCCGGGTCTTCGGCGATCTGGTGGAGTACATCGATCCGGCCTACCTCGCCGGGGTGACCAAGCTGAACGCCGCGTCGATCGTCCACCTTGCCAATGCACCGTCCGAGCCGGGTGATGCCCGCATCATCGTCGCCGATCTGACCAACGACACAACGCTGCGCTGGACGGCGTCGCCCGAGCCCGATGTCGCGGGCTACGAGATTGTCTGGCGTGAGACCACCGCGCCGTTCTGGCAGTTCTCGCGCGATGTCGGCCTGGTCGAGGAGGCAACGGTCGAGTTGAGCAAGGACAACTGGTTCTTCGGCGTGCGGGCGTACGACCGGAACGGATTCCGGAGCCCGGTCGCGTTCCCACGCCCCGCGCGGGAGTAGCTCAGGAAGAGCCGAACCGGTCCCTCGCCCGCTTCTTCGCGGCGAGCAGGCCGGACGGCTCGTTCTCCTTCGGCTCGGCATCGGCGGAAGCCTCTTCGACAACGGCGCCGCCCGGGCGCGGCTCCCGTGCGGCATCCGACGCTGGCGACGGCTGAGGAGCGGACGCGGCACGGCTCTCTGATCTCCGACGGCGCGCCTCGTCCGCGACCGCTGCTGCTGCCTCCTCGCCCAGCGCCGTGGCGCCGACCTGCGTCCGAACACGCCGCACACGGGCGTGCAACTCGCTCCGATCGCGCTCGGCGGTGCCAGCCGTTCGCACCGCAACCGACCGCTCGTTGAGGAATCGGTCCCAGGCGATGCGACGGGCCGCGATATCCAGCAGGAACAGCGCGATCGCGGCGATCAGCAGCGGCCGAAGCAGCAGGCTCTCCGCACGACGGGGCTCCACGCCGCTCCGGTCGAACAGGCTGCCCGCGAGCGGATCGTTGATATCCAGCACGCGCCCCCCGCCGATCTCCACGATGCGTCGCACCAGCGCGGTGTTGGGCTCGAGCGACTGGTACTCGAGCGAGCTCGCGTTGGTCGCGCCGCTGAGCACGGGCGGCATCGCCGAACCATTGACGGACGGGCGCACGACGGCGATGTAGGTCCCCTGCTCGTCGGCGGGCGCGACGGCTTCGTACTGTCCGGGTCCGACCTGCTCGAGCTGGACCGGGACTTCCTGGCCGTTCGGGCCGTAGATCACGGCCCGCGCATCGAGCCCATCGACCGCTCCGCCGTCATCGTCGAGCGCGAAGAGCCTGACCCAGAGCTGCCCGCCGCTGATCTCGGTGGACAGCTCGAGCCCGTTCTCACCAGCGGGCCGGGACATCGCCCGGGCGAACTGTGTCCAGAAGGCGTCGAAGCCCGGCCAGCGGAGCCAGGACGACGCCCATTCGCCGGCGTCCGAGGTGAAGACACCGACGCGGCCCAGCTCGGCGTTCCAGTGCGCGAGGATCGGCTCATCCTCGGCCGTCGCGAGGATGTTGACCACCGTCGGATCGCTCCGGAAGCGGGTCAGGACGACGCCGGTGAGCGTCGGCCAGCCCGAAAGCCCGCGTGGCACGGGCGAGGCGACCGACCCGGCGAGCTGCACGGGTGTGATCTCGCCCTCCTTGATGAGCGGATCGCGCACGGTGCGCACAGCGCGCACGAACACGCGGGGCAGCACGCTCGGGTTGGTCACGGCGTAGTGCACGCCGCCGCCGCGTTCGGCGATCTGGAACATCGTCTCGGCGTCTGAACCGTCACCCACGGAGATGGTGGAGACATTGATGCCGAGCTCCGCCATGCGCTCGGCCATCGCGGGCAGATCCTCGGATCCTCGGCTGCGCCCGTCCGAGAGCACGATGACATGCTTGACGGCGGCCTCAACGGGCGCGAGCGCTTCTGTCGCGAGCATCAGGCCCGGGACCAGGTTCGTTCCCCCGCCCGAGGCGATGGCGTTGATGGCCTCGGCGGTCGCGGTCGGGTTGTCGTTCTCGTCGAGATCGACGACCCAGCGGGCCTCGCTGCTGAACGCGACGACACCGACGAGGTCGTGCTTGCCGAGCGTGGCGGCAGCGCCCGCGGCCGCGGCGTTGGCGATCTCCTGTTGCGTCCGGAAGGTCCCGCCGACGCTCGAGCCCATCGAGCCCGAGCGGTCGAGCACGAACACGATCGCCGTGCGCCGCTCGATCATGCGCTCGGCCAGATCGAGGTGCACGGGCAGGAGCGGCTCGATGGGCGTGCCAGCCCAGCCGCCGGCACCGAAGCTCGATCGCCCGCCGACCATGATCAGCCCGCCGCCGACCTCCGCGATGTGCGCCGCCAGGGCGCGCTGCGCTTCTTCGCTGAGCGCATCGGCCGGCACATCGTTGAGCACGACGAGGTCGTAGTCCTGCAGCGAGAGCAGGTCACGCGGCATCGAACTCGCCGGGACGACCCGCACATCCGTCGTGCCATCGGCCATCGCCGCGGCCAGGTTGGAGCTGCTGGGCGAGGTCCCGTCCGACGAGCCGTCGACGATCAGCATCGCCCCCGCGCCCGGCGAGAGCGTGAAGCCCTCCGCGGCGTTGTTGTCCAGCTGCGCATCGCCTCGGAACCCGTCGCCGGCGGCATCCGGCTCGTAGACCGCCCGGAAGCGCGTGATGCGGCCAGGCTCCAGCGGCACATCGCGCACGACGACATGCCGGCCGGGCCCGAGACGCAGCCGGAGCCCCCCGCCCGTCTCATCGCCCGGCAGCACGACCTGCCGATCGTCCGCGAAGAGGCGGAGCACGCCTGTGCTTCCCTGCGTGGTCGCCAGTTCCACCCGGACCGGCACGACGGACCCTTCCGGCGCCGAGGCCGGCGCGGATACCGACTCGACGATCGTCTCTCCGCCGACGGCATACGCGATCGGCACGGCGTCGACCCGGATCGTGCCGCCCGCCGCGTTGATCGAACGCTCAGCGGCTTCGGCGGCGTCCCCGGCCGTCTCGTTGCCGTCGGTCATCAGGACGATCCGACCCGACGCATCGGGGGGGATCAGCCCGGCCGCAAGCTGCAGCGCACCGGCGATGTCGGTCCCGCCCGGCAGCTCCGAGATCGCGACTCGGTCCTCGATGCTCGCCGCCGAGGGTGTCGCCAACGCGACGGATCGTCCCCCGAACGCGACCACGCCGAGCAGGTCATCCGGGCCGCGGCTGGTATCGAGCCGTCGGAGGAATCGCTCCGCGGCCTGTGCGAACGGCACCGGCTCACCCCGTTCGTTGTCGCCCGCGGTCCCGAATCGGGCGACGGATTCCGAGGCATCGACCACCGCCACGACGGCCACGCGATCGGTCTCGCGCACGGTGCTCGTTCGAGCGAGCAACAAGGCGATCGCGGCCACCAAGGCCCCGCGAAGCACGATGGCCACGACACGACGCACACGCCGGAGCGTTGTCGCGAGCCGGAACAGGACAAGACCGAGCACGGGCACCGTCAGCAGCAGCAACAGCCAGGCGGGCTCCGCCAACGCGATGCTCACTCGGCATCCTTCGCGTCGGAGGCCCCGGTCTGGTCATCGCCCGCCGCCCGGGAGGCATACCGGCGGAAGACCTGGCGGACCAGGTCCCGGTGACGACGGGGGACAGCCTGCTGCTCGATCGCGCGTTCCGCGCCCGCGGCCGCCTCGTTGAGCCTCTCAGCGGGGTTCTCCCCGGCCTCTCCCTGGGCGGGTGCGCCGCCGGGGTCGGTGTACCACTCGGCGATGACCCGCTCGGGCACATCGGCTTCGCCGCGATGCCGGGCGTCGATCAGCTCGGTCGGGCCGTCCCAGCTCGGCGGGGGCGTCTCGGGCGCCGCCTCGCCGGGCGCGTCGGAGGCGCCGGGCCCGCGCGGCCGCAAGCCGTCCTTGATGATCTCGTCGGCGTTCTCCCGCAGCCGGCGCGCCGCTTCGCGCTGCCGTTCCGACTCCTGCTGCTGCTCGGCCAGCCGACGGAGCGCATCGCTGCCGGCACCGCCGGGCGTGTCGGGTTGACCGCTCGGTGGACCGGACGGCGGACCGCCGGGTTGCCCGGGAGACGGTGTCGGAGTGCCTTCCCCTGTGGGCGGACGACCCTCGCCGGGCCTGGGTGAATCGCCGGGTGTTGGCGGACCACCTTCGGGGGGCGGTGCGCCGCCAGGATCGGGCTCACCACTGGGCTGATCGTCCGACGGTGTCGGCTGGGTCTCGCCACCGTCCGTGCTTGGTTGTTCCGGCGCATCGGATGGCGCAGGCGTCGGCGTGGGCGATGGCGCACCGGGCTGCGGCTGGGTCGGAGCATCGCCTGGCTGCTGATCGCTTCCGGGCTCCTCTGGTTCCGAATCACCCGGATCTGCTTGCTCGCCCGACTCAGGCCGAGGCTCCCGCGGGGTGGGCTCGCCCGCCGGCTCGGATGGCTCGTTGCCGGCATCGTTCTGATCGGGCTGTTGCCCGGGGTCAGCGGGCTCGGCGGGCGAAGAAACCGGCTGGTCGGCAGGCGGCTGCTCAGGAGCTGACGGGGGGATGTCGCTGCCGGGGTCGGCGGGAGGCAGGTCGTCCGGCTCACTCGGCGGGGATGCATCGGACGGCTCGCGACGCTGGCGGATCGCGTCGGCGATGTCGCGCAGCTCTTCCGCGGCGGGCTGCGTGTCGGAATCGCTCGGGTCCTCGGACGACGCCAGCTCGTCCGCCGTCTGGTCCAGCGCGTCGGCGAGGCGTTCGAGCTCCTCGGCCGCCTCTTCGTCCGCAGCGAGCTCGTCGATCAGCTCCGAGGCAGTCGTGAAATCTCCTCCGGCGAGCGACTCGGCCGCGCGCTGGGCGCGGTCGAAGTCAGCCGGCGAGAGACCAGAAAGCGCCTCGGCGATGCGTTCGCGCTGCCTCTCGACGGCCTCGGCACGCCGTGACGCCTCATCCGCCAGGCGCTCGAGGGTGTTGGCGGTGCGCGCGATCACTTCCTCAGGATCGCGCGTTCCCTCGGCCAGCTCGGCCTCGAGTTCGGCGAACGCATCACGCGTCTGATCCGCGACGGCCGGATCGTCGGCCTGTTCAACCGCGTCGCGAGCGGCCTCGATCGCTTCTTCGGCTTGTGCGATGATCGCCGGATCGGGAGGCCCGTGGCCCGGCACAATCGGCGGGGGCACCCAGGCGAAGGCGGGTGCGTACCACGCCGCGGCGATGCTCAACGCCAACAACGCCAGGCCGACGAGGCCCGATCGGCCCATGCGGATCTCGGCGACGCGTTTCGGGTCCGCGCCGGCGGCTGCCTCTTCGGCCCGATCGATCGCGATGCGCTCGAACGGACCGCGAGCGTCTGCTCGGAAGGACAGTGCCGACGCGATCAGGTCATCCGTGCCCGAGACAGCATCGAGCGCGACGGCCGCGGCCAGGCGGCCCGATCGCCGCGTCCATCCGAGCAGCCCCACCGCCGCGGTCGCGGCGAGCAACGCTGTGCCCGCGACGGTGAGGGCCACGGTTCGGTCATCGAACGCGAGCCTGACGCCGAGCAGCTTGGCGGCGATCGCGCCAACCGCCGCGACCAGGCCGGCACCGAGCAGTGCCGGTCCGGCCAGGCGTGTCCATCGCGCCAGCAGCATCCGGCGGGCAGCGAGGCTGACCGCGTGCTCCACCCTTGGCGGCGCGGCTGTGGCTGCACGGCGGGAGCTCCGGTCGGTCATGCCATATGGTATGACGCCCGACTGGGCCGTTCGGTTCTCAGCAGGATCCGTCTCGATGCAAGAAATCGCCCGCCTGATCGCCGGCCATCGACTGTCCGAGAACCACGCGGAGTCGCTGTTCGAACGACTGCTGACCGGATCGCTCGACGAGGCCCAGATCGGGGCGGTGCTGGCGCTGCTCCAATGCCGGGGCGTCACGACGGACGAGCTCGTCGGGGCCGCCCGCGTGATGCGTCGGCATGTTGAGCGGGTGCCGTACACCCCCGCCGGGGAGGCGCGGCTGATCGACACCTGCGGCACGGGGGGTGCGCCGAAGACCTTCAATGTGTCCACCGCGGCCGCGATCGTGGCCGCCGGCGCGGACCGGCGCCTCCGCGTGGCCAAGCACGGCAACCGCAGCCGGACGGGACGCGGCTCGGCCGAGGTGCTCGCGGCGCTGGGTGTTGATGTCGATGCGCCGCCCGAGGCGCAGGCGGAGTGCCTCCGGAACGCCGGGGTCTGCTTCTGTTTCGCGATCCACCATCATCCGGCGATGCGCCACGCCGCGGGCGCAAGGCGCTCGCTCGGCGTGCCGACGGTCTTCAACCTGCTCGGGCCGCTGACGAATCCTGCCGGCGCGACCAGGCAACTCATCGGCGTGTACGAGCCCGCCTTCGTGCCGCTGATGGCCGAGACGCTCGCTCGGCTCGGCGCGGAGCACGCTCTTGTCGTCCACAGCCGTGAGGGACTCGACGAGATCGGGCTCGCCGACGCGACCGACGCAGCCGAAGTGACGAGCGGAGGGGTCCGGCGGCTCGTCATCGAGCCGTGGACACTGGGTCTGGAGCGGACGCCCCGCGAGAACCTCGTCGCCGAGTCGGTCGACGAAGCGGCCCGGCTCATCGAGGCGGTGCTGAGCGGCCAGCCCGGCCCGCCGCGGGACATCGTGCTTGTGAACGCCGCCGCGGCGATCTGGGTCGCTGGGATCGCGAACAACCTGGAACAAGGTCTCGCGCTTGCGCGACAGTCGATCGATTCCGGGGCGGCACGGTCGGCGTTGGATCGGCTGCGCGAGGGCTCGGCTAGTCCCTGACGGCTCGCACCGCCTGTCGAGCGATCTCCGTCGCATCAAGACCCTTGACCGTGATCGCGGTGTTGTCGTCCGCGACGACGGCGAACACGCTCACCTCACCCCGCGCCATGGCTTCGGGATCGGGGGCGAGCACGACCGCCACCTCGTACTCGCTGTCGCCGTGCTGGGCGAACCAGGACTGGATGCGTCGTGCAGCGTCGCTCAGCGAGGCACCCAGGTCGTACTCAACGCGCATCTCGACCATGCGCTTCACCGCCGCGTCGTCCACCGCCGAGGCATCGATGTTGCTTACGGGGGAGAACCCGGACTGGAAGAGCTCGGTGACGGAACGATCGAGGAAGGCCGCGAGCTCAGGCGCAACGGGCACCGCCGCGGTGCTGAGCACGATCGCCCGGCCGTGCGAGGCGGCGGGGTTCGATGGCGCCGCCGCGGCATCGGCCGTTGCCACATCGGCCGACGCATGCGCAACCGCGACCCCGCTCGGGGTGTGCGGCGCGTCCGGATGACTCGGGGCAGACGGAGCCGAGACGCCCGCGCCGGCGGCGTTGATCTGCATGGCGGCCTGGCGACCCGCGCTGATGGCGTCGGCGCTGCCGAAGACGACCAGACTGACCGGGATGCTGATGAGACCGACAACGACACCGATAGCGACCGCAACGCCCTTGTTCAGGCCGGGCTCGGCGCCGCCGCGGACACGGCGCCGGTTCGCCGTGACCCGCTGAGATGCGCGCAGCCGCCGCTCGGCAGCGCGCGCCCTGGCGTTGCGTAGCTGCTCGTGCGCAGGCCGACGCACCGGGGGAGGCACCGGTGACCGCCGGGCAGCGCGGCCGGCCGGCGGGTGTGTCGGGCGAGCATCGGCAAGCGAGGCGTCCAGATTCTCCAACGCCGCGTCGGTCTCATCGAGCACTGTGTAGACGCCCGTCCACCAGTTCGCGACCTTGACCTTCGGCCGGCGCTGCGGCACCGGGGGCACAGGCGCGGCGGGACGAGGCGCGGGAGTAACCGGCGGCGGAGGTGGCGCGAACACGGGCTCGGCGGCAGGCGCCTCGGCGACCGGTGGCTCCTCCCGCACGCCGCGCATGCTCGGCAGATGCGCGGGCTTGACCGACGACGGGTCCTCCGCCGACAGCACGAAGCGCAGGTCCGCGAGCATGTCGCGGACGGTCTCGTACCGGCGGTCGTACTCCGCCATGCCCCGGCGGATGATCCAACGCACAGACTCCGGGCAGCGGCGCGTGAGCTGGCTCAGCCCGCCGTGGGCCGGGAAGGAGTTCTCGATCATGGAATACATGACGGCCGCGGCCGCGTAGATATCGAACTTCTCGCCGTTGACCTCGTTGACCTTGACACCCTTGAGCGCCATGCGCACCAGCTCGGGGTCGCGGAAGTACTCCGTGCCGTGCGTCGTCAGCGTCATGGCCGATCGCAGCGGCGTGATCAGCCCGAGGTCGACGATGTGCGCCCCGGTCTGGTCCACGATGATGTTGTCGGGCTTGATGTCCTTGTGCCACAGCCCGCCGGTGTGGTAGCGGTCGAGCGTGACGAGCACATCCTCCGCGTAGCCGAGCATGCGACGCAGCGCGACCGGGCCCAGGCCCTCGGGGCTCGCTTCGGCGTGCTCACGCTGCGTGATGATCGAGAGCGGCTCGCCCGGGATGTACCGCATGACATAGAAGAACCGCTCGGTGGTCAGCGCGTGCTCGAGGATGAGCCCGAGGCGCTTGGCGGCGTCGAGGGCCCGGCTCTCGCGGATGATCTGGGGGAGCGTCGATCCCTCGCTGACGCTGAAGGTCTTGATGACCACGCGCTCCGCGTCGTGCACGCCGCGCTTCGCGAACGCGGCGCGCTTGAGCTCGTCCGGCTCGGCGATGTAGAGCCGGCCTCCTGAGCCGCCGCCCGCCAGCGAGCCGACGATGGTGTAGCCCTCGAACTGGTTCTTGCGTCCCCGTGGCTTGTCGGGGCCCGGCGCCGCCGCCATCACCTCGGGCAGTCGCTTCTCGAACCCTTCGACGAGCGCGTGAAGCCCGACGAGCTTGAGCGGGTGCCCCAGCACGACGCGGTAGAGGCAGAGACCGGCCGATCGGAACTCGTGCGACACCGCCCGCCCATAGTGCCCCGCGGCGGACCACCGGCCGAAGACCACCGACATCACCGCGAGCACCATGAACACGGGCAGCACCAGCACCGTGCCGACGAAGCGGAAGACATCCGTGATCGCCGCGACGACCGTGGTGACGATGTGCGCGATCAGCTTGCCGATCAGCTTGACCACCGGAACAAAGAGAAAGACCACGACGATCGCGGCCAGGATGGCGATCAGCGTGACGCCGAGCACACCGAGCATGACATTCATCGGGCCGATCCCCTCGTGCTACCGGCTCGGTCCCCGCGCCTGCGCCCGGGCGGCCTCGAGCCGAGCCGCCTCCTCATCGAGCCGCCGCAGCTCCTGCTGCTGCTGGTAGATCTCGGCGATCGACTCATCGAAGTAGGCGTCGTCCGCCTTGGTGGGATTCAGCCCCACGCCGTTTCGCTCCGCCTCGGCCAGCTCGTCCGGTGTGAAGCTGTACTTCCCGATCACCGTCCGCAGCTCCTCCCGCAGCGATTCCCGCACCCGGGCCAGGCGTCGGCTGACCGTGGGCTCGCTCACACCGACCGACTCGGCGACCTCCTTGCCCGACATCCCGTCGAGCACGCGCATCCGGTAGATCGAGAAGTCCATGAACTCCGTTCGGCGTTCGACCCCACGGATGGCCGCCTCGACCTTGGCTCGGAAGACGGCCGCCTCGTAGGCCGCGTCGACGCCCTCATCCGCGGAGGCGGTCATCCAGGCTTCTTCGAACGACGCCGCCCGTCGGCCCCCGCCGCGCTTGAGCGCCATGCGCTTGTCGATCTCGTCGCCGAGGACATGCTTGGCGATCGCCAGCAGCCAGGTGCTGAATCGGGCCCCCTTCGCCGGGTCGTACCGATCGATCGAGTTTGACAGGGCCGTGAGCGTCTCCTGCGAGAGGTCGCGGACGGTCTCGACGCCGATCCGGCCGCGTCCCCACTTGGTGAGCTGGGCCCGCAGCACCGGGCCGAAGGTCTCCCACAGCTCGAACCAGGCGGCCTCATCGTTGGCCCGGAGTCGGGCGATGAAGCCCGTGGTGACATTCGTGAGCATCCCCGTGTCTCCCCGCTGGGTCCCGGGCCGGTCCGTCCCGCGACGCCGCCCTGTTGTTGGGTCGGCCGGGCCTCGTCTTTCGTACAGCCGCCCTGGAGGGCCGTTGCCCGGGACTCGCCGCATTATCCGGGACCGAACCGCCCGGAGGTGAAATCGCGCCGGAGAAACCGCCAACAAGCCTCCGGAACCCATCCCGGGCACCCCGGTGCGAAGGCCGGTGGGTCCGGAAAGACCTTAGCGAAGGAGGTCCAGTCATGGCCTGCAAGTTCGTCCGCAATGCCGTTCGCGTCGGCGTCATTGGTGCATTGGGCGTCGGCACCGCGTTCATCGTCGCCGAAGCCGTTAGCCCGGGCAGCGCACGGGCCATCGCGGCGCAGGCGAAGCACAATGTGCATCACGCCATCACCGCCGGCGTGGATGACCCCGTGGCGCTGCGTGCGCAGCTCCGCGATCTCGAGAGCCAGTACCCGGGCAAGATCGAGGCCGTTCGCGGCGACCTGAACGAGCTGCAGGGGCAGCTCGCGCAGTTCGAGCGGGAACTCCTGATCACCGAGCGCGTCGTGGCGCTGGCCGACGACGATCTGGCCCGCATGCAGCATCTGCTCGCCAAGGCGGAGTCGGCACGCGACGGCAACGGGTACGCGATCGTCCGCGTCCGCTACGACGATCAGTCGCTCGACCTTGACCAGGCGTACGCCAAGGCCGAGAAGATCACGCAGCTGCGCGACGCCTACGCGAGCCGGGCGGGTGAGATCCGCCGCGACATGGGCTTCCTCAACGAACAGGAAACCCGGCTGAGCGAGCTGCTGGGAACGCTCGAGGCCGAGCGTGCCCAGTTCCAGAGCCAGCTCTGGCAGCTCGACCGCCAGATCGACGCGGTCGCCCGCAACGAGCGGATGATCGACATGCTCGAGAAGCGGCAGCGCACGCTTGATGAGATCGGGCCCTTCTCGGCCGACAGCCTCGATCAGGTGACCGACCGGATCGCGCAGATCCGCGCCGAGCAGGAGTCCCGCATGGCGGCGTTGACTTCTCGCCGTGTCGAGGAGGGGTACGAGACCCGAGCCCGGGTGCAGATCGAAGCCGAGCGCACCGGCGAGGAGGCGTTCCATGTCGAGATGGACCGGATCGAGGTCGGTGAGGACGGGTCGGCCCCGGTGATCCGCGGCTCGGACCGCGTCCACTGACCCCCGCGGTGCCCGGCGAGCGGGCACCGAACAACCAAGTTCCCCGCTGCCGGCGGTGCGTCCCGATGATTCGGGGAGCGCCGCCGGCGTTCGTCTGCCACCGACGCCGACCGATCAGGCAGAACGCCGGCCGCCCGCACAGCGGCCGACTGGCCTGTTATAGTCCCCGACGCGAATCGCCCCGGATTCGGCGCGAGGAGGATCCTCAGCTGTTCGACCGACTGTTCCGCTACTTCAGCCTTGATCTGGGCATCGACCTCGGCACCTGCAACACGCTGGTGGCGCAGCGGGGTCACGGCATCGTGCTGAACGAGCCGAGCGTCGTCGCCGTGCACAAGGGCACCAACCGCGTGCTCAAGGGCGGCCAAGCCGTCGGTTGGGTCGCCAAGGAGATGCTCGGCAAGACGCCCGGCTCGATCTCGGCGATCCGCCCGCTCAAGGACGGCGTGATCAGCGACTTCGAGGTCACGGAGGCGATGCTCAGCTACTTCATCAACAAGGTGCGCGGGCGGTACAACTTCGTCCGGCCGCGCGTTGTCATCAGCGTGCCCAGCGGGATCACGGCCGTCGAGAAGCGTGCCGTGACCGATTCCGCCGACCGCGCGGGCGCGAGCCGGACCTACCTCATCGAGGAGCCCATGGCCGCGGCGATCGGCGCCGGCCTCCCCTTCGCCGAGGCGACCGCCAGCATGATCGTCGACATCGGCGGCGGCACGACCGAGGTCGCGATCATGTCGCTCGCGGACATCGCCGTCTGCGAGAGTGTCCGCGTCGCGGGCGACGACATGGACGAGGCGATCATCAACCACATGAAGCGATCGTACAACCTGATGATCGGCGAGCAGACCGCCGAGCGCATCAAGATCGAGATCGGGTCCGCCGCGGAGGACGACACCCGGGAGGACCCGATCGATGTCCGCGGGCGGGACATCATCTCGGGCCTGCCGCGGAAGGCATCGATCAGCCCCGCGGAGATCCGCGAGGCGCTGCAGGAGCCGATCAACGCGATCATCGACACCGTGACCCGCACGCTCGAACGCGCCGAGCCCGAGCTCGCGGCCGACCTCGTGGAGAACGGCATCACGCTCGCCGGCGGCGGCGCCCTGCTGCGCGGCCTGCCCAAGGTGCTCAGCAAGGCAACCGGACTGACCGTCACTGTCGCTGACGACCCGCTCACCTGCGTCGCACGAGGGACCGCCATCTTCCTCGAGCATCTCGAGGAGTGGAAGGAAGTGCTCGAGAACGATCTCGATCTCTGACCCCGTCGCACCCGAGCGGAGGCCCAGCCGGTGTCGTCTCGAGGCATCATCACGCCGAACAGGGTGATCGCGGCGGTCCTGCTGGCCGCTATCGTCGCCGCGTTCGCTCCGACGCGGTTCCTCCGTGTCGCCAACGCGCCGGCTCGTGTCCTCGAACGGCTCACCGCGCCGGTCGGCGCGGGCGTGCGCCTGGTGGGCAACTGGGTCTCCGAGCCGGAGCCGCCTGACCATCCCGACGCCATTCTGGGCCGGATCCAGGAACTCGAAACCCTGCTGCGACGCAGCGAACTGATCATCCAGGACCAGGCCGCGCAGATCCAGGCGCTCCAGTCCGGCTCGACGGTCAGCGCCGACCGCGTCACCCTGATCGCCGGCCGAGTCTTCGGGGGAGCGATCGATCCTTCGGGTCGGCTGCTCTCGGTTCGCCTGGGTGCACGCGACGGCGTCGAACGCGGCGCGGTCGCGACCGTCCGCGGGCAGCACATGCTCGGCCTCGTGACAGAGGTCAGCGAGACCTTCTGCCGCGTCACACCGATCGACGATCGCAACGCCGGGCCCATCGAGGTCATCGTCTACCCCGACGACGGCGGCGAGGGCGGCGTGCGCTTCGATGTCGCACCCAACGGCGACGGCACCCTCTCCGGACCGGGCCGGTTCGTCACCATCGGCCCCGAGCAGATACCACGCACTGTGCGCGTCGGCCAGATCGCCTACCTGAGCGATCCATCGCTCGCGCCGCACTGGGGCCTGCAGGTCGGCCGCGTCGAATCCGCACAGACCGACGAGGACAGCCCGCTCCGCCAGGTCATCACGATCCGTCCGGAGATCGACACACGCCATGTCGCGGGCGTCGTGATCCGGGTGCCGCTGCTGGCCGGCGACGGGGGCGCGCTGTGAGCCCCGGCGCGTTCGCCATCGCACTCTGGATCGCGATCGGGCTGGACCAGGGGCTCTCGCCGGTCTTCCGGGTGGGTGAGTCGGGCATCGAGCCGAGCTTCGTGCTCCCGCTGATGGTCTTCGTGGGGCTGTTCGCCACAGGGCGTGCCGCGGCCGCGGCCGCCCTCGTCACCGGGCTGTGCATCGACCTGCTCTCACCGGTGACGATGTCCGACGGCACGATTGCGGCGATCCCCGGGCCGCACGCGCTCGGCATGCTGCTGGCGATGCAGCTCGTGCTCGGAGCGCGCGGTCTCGTCTTCCTGAACAGCCCCGTGACGCTGGTGGTGTTGACGCCCCTCGCCGGGTCCGTGGCACAGATCGTGGTGACGAGCGTCTTCGCGATCCGCGAGCTGTACGATCCCATCGGGTTCCAACCGGCCCCGGAGCTCGGGCGTCGAGTCCTCGCGATGCTGCTCTCGTCGGGCTCGGCGGTGGTGATCTGGATCGCGGCGATGCCCGCGATCCGCTGGTTCCGGTTCGAGGCGCCGCATGTCAGCCGGTGGACAGCGCGGCGCTAGTCGACTTGATCACCGAAGAGCTGCTCGAGTGTCAGCTCGAGTGTCGAGGCCACGACCAAGTCCGCCTCGTGCAACTCGGATGCCGGCACGCTGTGGCAGACCCCCACCACGCGCCGATACACAGCCGCCCGGGCGGCCCGGACGCCCGTGGGCGTGTCCTCCAGCGCGACCAGCGCACCGACGGGAACACCGAGGATCTCGGCGGCTCGGGCGTACCCGGCCGGATCCGGCTTGGCGCGAGGCACATCGTCCGCGGCCACGATCACCGAGAAGTGCTCCGCCACGCCGAAGCGATCGAGCATCAGCTCGATCTCGGACCGCAGCGCCCCGGAGCAGATCGCGATCGGCCCACGCGCCGCTGCACGGCGGACCAACTCGAGAGATCCCGGCAACGGCCGCACCTCGCCCCGGTCGATCATGTCCTCGACCAGCCTGCGCTTGCTCTCGGCAAGCCTCGCTGCGAGCGATGGCTCGATCGTCGCGCCGTTGAGCCGGGCGATCGCCGGGTAGGCGTCCCGGTCGTCGTAGCCGATGAGCTCCCGCCGGTACTGCTCCGGGGTGAAGCTCCAGCCGACCTCCCGGCAGGTCGCGAGCATGGCGGCCTCGTGCGCCCCCTCGGAGTCGGCGATCACGCCGTCGAAATCGAACACAACCGCCTCGATCGGTGGCAGGTGACCCATGGCCGAGCCTAGCCGCCGCATTCGCGCAATTCCGGTACGGGAACGCCCGCCCGCGTACACTGGGGCCATGCGAGCGATCGTCTTCGATGATGGGCAGGGCACGCTGGCGCCGCTGAACGATCTCCGGGCCAGCTTCGACATCCGCACCGGGGCTCGCACGACGCTGGACCGGATCGAGGCCCTGCTGCCCGATGATGTGGAGCTCGTCGGCTTGTCCGTGCCCGAACCGCTGGCCGAGCTCGTCCGCGAGGTGCACGACCTGCCGGTCAACGAGCTTCCGACCGACGACGAGCCGCTGCTCCTGGTCAACGGCCGATGTCCGCTCCCCCCGGAGGGCTTCGCGGAGATCGAGCCGGGCGAGGTCATCCTCGAACGGCACGGCGAACGCGACGACGAGGCCGGCGTGGTGGTCGCCTGTGTGCCGGCCTCCTCGGCTCCCGCGCTGATCTCCGGAGCCATCCCGGACCGGGGGGTGCGCAGCATCGCCGAGCCCCTGCTCCTCCGACGGCCCTGGGATGTCAGGCTGTTCCGCGATGCCACAATCGACCACGACCTCGCCGAGCTCTCGCAGCTCCGGAGCGAGCCCGTTCCGGCCGGTGTGATCCATGACGGGCCGCACCGGATCGCGATCCGCACGGGCGCCAAGGTCTGGCCGGGCGTCACCATCGACGCCACGCTCGGACCGGTCGTCGTCGCAGCGGGCGCCACCGTCCGCCCCGGCTGTGTGCTCATCGGCCCCTGCTTCGTCGGCGAACGCAGCACCGTGCTCGACCGCGCCATCATCAAGGCCCATACCGCCATCGGGCCCCGCTGCAAGGTCGGCGGCGAGATCGGCGGCACCATCTTTCAGGGCTTCAGCAACAAGGCCCACGAGGGACACCTCGGCGACTCATGGGTCGGCGAGTGGGTCAACTTTGGTGCCGGCACCAACAACTCCAACTTGCTCAACACCTACAGCGAGGTGCTGGCCCGAGCCACCGTCGGCGGCCCGAGCGAGCGGACCTCGCAGACCTTCCTCGGTGCGGTCATCGGCGACCATGTCAAGTTCGCCATCGGCTCGCGCATCATGACCGGCGCGGTCGTCCACACCGGCGCGATGTGGGCCACCGGCGCGCCCGTCGTCGGTGCGGTCGGTCGATTCACATGGGCCACGGACAGCGGCGCCACCGCGTTCCGCCTCACCCGCTTTGTCGACATCGTCCGCACCGTGATGGACCGCCGCGGCATGGAGCCGAGCGAGGCGTACATCGGTCGGCTCGAGGCGCTCCACCTCGGAGCGCCCGTGGCGTGAGCGGCCGCCCCACGCTCTACCTCATCGACGGCTACGCCCAGTTCTTCCGCGCGTACCACGCCATCCGGACGCCCATGACCAGCCCCGTCACGGGCGAACCGACGAACATGTCCTTCGGGTTCATCGGCATGCTGCTCAAGCTGCTGCGCGGCCAGGAACCGGCGATGCAGGCGGCCGGCGGACCCCCGACCTATCTCGCCGTCGCGCTCGATGTCTCGGGCGATCGGGGCACCTTCCGCACCGCGCTCTACGAGCCCTACAAAGCGACGCGGGCAGAGCCGCCGGACGATCTCAAGCCCCAGGTCGAGCGGTGTCTGTCGTTGCTCGACTCGCTCGGCGTGCCGGTGCTCGGCGCCGAGGGATACGAGGCGGACGATGTCATCGCCACGCTCGTGGAACGACTCCGTTCGTCACACCCGGAGGTGCTTATCCGCATCGTTAGCAAGGACAAGGACCTCAAGCAGCTGCTCGAGCCGGGGCGCGTCGAGCTGTACGATGTGCACACCGACCGCGTCAGCGACGCGGCGGCGCTCCTCGACGAATCCGGCATCACGCCGGCCCAGGTTGTCGACATGCTCGCGCTGATGGGGGACACCGTCGACAATGTCCCCGGGGTGCCGGGGATCGGCGCGAAGACCGCGGCCCAGCTGATCGCGGAGTTCGGCACACTCGAAGCCGTCATCGACGCGGCGACCGATGATGAGGCGCCGAAAAAGGCGTGGCGGATCAAGGGCAAGCGCCGGGAGAACATCGCCTCGCACCGGGACACGCTCGGCCTGAGCCGCCGGCTCGTCACGCTGGCACGCGAAGTACCGGTTGAGCTCGACCTCGATGCCGCGCGCGTGGATCGGCTGACGCCCGCGGCGCTTGACCATCCGCTCAACGAGCTCGGCTTCAATCGGCTGCGCGATGAGGCCCGGCAGCTCGCGGGCGCGACCCCCGCGGCGGCATCGGCCGCCAACCCACGCCACCGGGAGCCCACGGGCGGGCTCTTCGACGGGCTGACGGACGAGCCCGAGCGGACCATCGAGGGCCGATACAGAATTGTACGAACGCGCAGCGAGCTGCAGGAGGTCGTTTCCCTGTGCTCGGCCGCGTCTGCGCTCGCCGTGGATACCGAAACCACGGCGCTGCGACCGATGCATGCCCTGCTGGCCGGGATCAGCCTCGCCGTCGAGCCCGGCGTCGCTTGGTATGTCCCGATCCGGAGCCCCGAGGCGGCCGATCATCTGGATGAATCCACGGTGCTCGACGCGCTGCGCGCGGTGCTCGAAGACCCCGCGATACCGAAGATCGGGCACAACCTCAAGTACGACCTGCTCGTGCTCCGTCGGGCTGGCGTCGAGCTCCGCGGCCTGGCCGCACCGGGAGCGTGCGACTCGATGATCGCGAGCTATCTGCTCGACGCGTCCCGCTCCTCGCACAGCCTCGACGCGCTCGCGCTCGGCATGCTCGGCCGAACCAACATCTCGATCAAGGACCTGATCGGCTCGGGGAAGAACCAGAAATCGTTCGACGAGGTCCCGCTCGAGCACGCCGGCCCGTACGCCGCCGAGGACGCCGATGTGGCGCTCCAGCTCGCGGAGCGCATGCTGCCCGAGCTCGACTCGTGCGGCCTTGGCTCGCTCGCGGCGGATGTTGAGTTCCCGCTGGTTGAAGTGCTCGCAGAGATCGAACACAACGGCATCATGGTGGACCCGGATGAGCTGGCCCGCCAGCGCTCCAGGCTCGAGGGCGAGATCGCCCGGCTCCGGGCCGCCATCGAGGACGAGGCGTACGCACGGCTCGGACGCGGCTTCGACCCGGACTCACCGAAACAGCTCGCCGGCGTGCTCTTCAACAAGCCCGAGGACCAGGATCCCGGGCTAGGCCTGCGGGTGATCAAACGCGGCAAGACGGGCCCCTCCACAGATGCTGAGGTCCTCGAGAAGCTCGCGCAGGATGCAACCGTCGAAACGCCCCTGCCGCAGCTCGTCCTCGATTACCGCCAGCTCACCAAGCTCGTGAACACCTACCTCGGGGCGCTCGCGGAGGAGATCCACCCCGAGACCGGGCGCATCCACGCGAGCTTTCATCAGACCGTCGCCGCGACGGGACGGCTCTCGTCGAGCGATCCGAACCTCCAGAACATCCCGATCCGGACCGAGATCGGCCGCGAGATCCGCAAGGCCTTCGTCGCGCCGCCCGGCCGGGTCCTCATCACCGCGGACTACTCGCAGATCGAGCTGCGCATCCTCGCGCATCTGTCGAAGGACCCGGGGCTGATCGAGGCGTTCCGCGACGACCGGGATATCCACGCCGCCGTCGCCGCCCAGATCCATGGCGTGACGCTCGACGCGGTCACCCGGGAGCAGCGCTCCGGCGCCAAGATGGTCAACTTCGGCATCGTCTACGGGATCACGCCGTTCGGACTCGCACGCCGGCTCGGCGTCTCGAACGCCGAGGCCGGCGAGATCATCGACGGCTACAAGAAACGCTTCGCCGGCATCACGACCTTCCTCCAGGAGTGCATCGAGCAGGCGCGGAGCCATGGCTTCGTGGAGACCATGCTCAAACGCCGACGCCCGATCACCGACATCGAGTCGAACAACCCCTCCCGACGAGCGCTCGCGGAGCGTATGGCGATCAACAGCGTCGTCCAGGGCTCGGCCGCGGACCTGATCAAGCTCGCGATGCTCGACCTGCACAAACGCCTGAGCCCGCACGCCGGGCACTGGCGCGACGGCAGAGATCCGGAGATCCCGGGCGTGCGGATGCTGCTGCAGATCCACGACGAACTCGTCTTCGAGGCCGACGAGGCCATCGCCGAGGAGGCCAAGACGCTCATCGTGGACCGCATGGCCTCGGCGATGCAACTCGATGTCCCCCTCCGCGTGGACGCATCGATCAGCCGGAACTGGTTCGAGGGCAAGTAGCCGCCCGTCGACCGGCGGGCTCGCCGGGCGTCGCCGGGACTCTGCAACCGGACCTGTTCGCTAGACTCACCGCGTGTCACGGACGAAGCCCGAACCCTGGACGACCCGCCGGCTCCTGGCCTGGATGGCCGAGGCGTTCGCGCAGAAGGGGCTCGACTCCCCACGCCTCTCCGCCGAGGTGCTGCTCGCGCATGTCATCGGGTGCGAACGGCTGCGGCTCTACATGGATGTCGACCGGCCGGCCAGCGAGATGGAGCGCACCATGCTCCGGGACCTCGTCAAGCGGGCGCTCGACCACGAGCCCGTGCAGTATCTCACGGGCGAGGCGTGGTTCTACGGCCTGCGGCTCGGCGTCGATCGACGGGTGCTCATCCCTCGACCCGCCACCGAGACCATCGTCGAATCCGTGCTGCACCACTGCAAGTCCGTGCCGGGCTTCGGCGGCAAGACCGGCGGCGGCGTCCTGATCGCCGATGTCTGCACCGGCTCCGGAGCCGTCGCCCTCGCCCTGGCGAAGAACCTGCCCGGCGCCCGGCTCGTGGCGACCGATCTTTCGGAGGACGCGATCCAGGTCGCACGCGACAACGCCACGCGGCTGGAACTCGGCGAGCGCATCGAGTTCCTCCGGGGCGATCTGCTGGCTCCGCTCCGCGATCACCCGGCCGCGGGGCATGAGGGCGAGCTGCACTTCCTGGTCGCGAACCCGCCGTACATCCCGGACGACGAGTGGGACGCGGTCGAGCCCAATGTCCGCGATCACGAGCCCTCGATCGCGCTCCGCGGCGGGATGGACGGGCTGGCGCTCGTCCGACCCCTGCTCGCCGACGGGCCCTCGCTCGTTCGGCACGGCGGGCTCGTGCTGGTGGAGGTCGCGGCCTCCCGCGCGGCGCAGGCGGCGGACATCGCCGCGGAGCACCCGCACGCCGGGAGGGTGGAGCTTCTCAAGGACGCCGACGGGCACGAGCGCGTCGTGCGCGTGCAGATCAGCCGTCGCGCTCGGTCTGGCTGACCGCGCGGTGGACCTCGTCGAGCAGCCGAGAGGCCTGGAACGGCTTGTAGAGCACATTCTTCATGCCGTGCTGCGATGCGCGCACGATCGAGTGATGCGGGTCGTACCCGAACCCGGTCATGAGCACGATGGCATGCTCGGGCACCACGCCTCGGGCGACGGCGAAGATCTCGTACCCGTTTCGGTCGGGCATCGAGATGTCGCTGATGACCAGATCGAACCGATCGTGCCCATCCGCGGTGGACGCGTCGAGCTCGTTGATCGCTTCCTGCCCCGAGCCGCACGCCACCGTGACGCAGCCGCGCCGGGTGAGCACATCGGCGATCATCTGGCGGATGTGCTCCTGGTCGTCGGCGATCAGCACCCGCTTGCCGGCCAGCAGCGGATCCACCTTGTCCGGGCCCTCGACCCGGCCCACGCCGAGCAGCGTGTTCGGGCCGCGCGCCACCGCCTGCATCCGATCCCGGATCGACTGCACATCCGCCCGGATGCGATCGATGTGCGCCCGCGTCGCCGGGTCGGCCGACTCGACGGAGATCTCGTCGACCTCCTTGAGGATGTCGCACAGGGGGTCGTCCAGCTCGCCCTCGAATCGGCTCGAGATCGTTCGGCCCGTCGCGGACCGCTCGACCACCAGCATGTCCAGCGTCTGGAGCGCCATCGCCACATACCGCGCGAAGATCTCCGCGAACTGCAGGTCACCCTGGTCGAATGCGTCAAGCTCCAGCGACTCGATGTCCAGCACGCCGATGATCCGGTCCTGGATCTTCAGCGGCACCGTCAACGACGACCGGGCACCCGTGGCGCCCGGCAGGAACAGCTCGTCGGCGGCGGCGTCGCGGCAGATATACGGACGGCCCGTCGCCGCGACGAACCCGATCACGCCGTTGCCCTCCTCGGCGGGGTACAGCTCGAGCTCCGTCGCTTCGTCCGGGAACCCGTGGCTGATGACCATCTCGAGCCGGCCCGTGTGCTGATCGATCAGCCGGATCCCGAAATGGTCGTAGTTCAGCAGGTCGTGCGAGGCCTTGACGATCCGCTCCTCGAGCAGGCGCAGGCGCTCGACGGCGTTCATGTCGCGCACCGCCTCGGGATCGAGCCGGGCCAGCGCGCTGCCCGCCTCGTCGATCGCGTTCATCTTCAGCCGGGCCTGCTCCGCCTTGGTGATGTCCTGGATCACCCCCACGACGCGGTCGCCGTACTGCTCGGCACCCTCGGCGTGCATCGGGCTCACACGCAGAGCAAACAGCCGACCGGAGCCCGATTCGAGCTTGACCGTCTGCGAGGCCACCGCGAGGTCCTTCGCCACCGGCCGACCCCGGAACGACAACGCCGCCTTCCCGGCGGCGCTGGTCACGAGGCCCTTCACCTCCTCCTCGAGGCGGCCGAACATGCGGTTGCCCCAGAGGAGTTTGCCGTTCGCGGTGACAAGGCAGATGGCTTCACCCACGGAGCTGAGCAGCATGTCACGCTCGTGGTCGCCCAGCCCCGTGGTGCCCAGGTTGCCCGGGTCGGCCGCGGTGATGACGAACGCGGCGTCCGCGTCTTGCGGGCCCAGCGAGTCGGCGTAGACGATGTCACACCGATCGCCAAGGAGCGACTCAAGCCGATCCGTCTCCACGCTCCGCGGAGCCAGGATCACGATCTTGGTGCGAACATCCGCCATGAACTCACCTTCATGAGCCATTCGCCCGAGTGTAGCGGCCGGATCCGGGTGCTCCGGCCGCAATCCTCGATTTGCGTAGCTTCGGACACTTCTCGGCCGTGGTTGATCGAGAGCCCTCCGAACCGGGCGTACGCTGTGACGCCATGATCGCCGCGTACGACCTGCACCGCTGGTACGGCCGCACCCACGCCGTCCGAGGCGTCAACCTCCAGGTCGAGCCCGGTCAGATCGTCGGCCTGCTCGGGCCGAACGGTGCAGGAAAGTCGACCACCATCCGGCTTCTCGCCGGCGTGCTGCGCCCCGACCGTGGCCGGATCACGATGGCCGGCGTTGATGCCCTCCGCCACCCTGAGCGTGCACGCCGTGCGCTCGGCTATCTCCCCGAATCGGCGGCTGTATACACCGAGATGCCTGTCGCCGCCTTCCTCCGCCATCGCGCCGCGATGCTCGGCCTCTCCGGCCGGGACCGGTCGCGGGCCATCGAACGCGCCGCCGCGCTCTGCGCGCTCGACCGCACACAGCTCCGGCGACGGCTCGGCACCCTGAGCAAGGGGTACCGCCAGCGGGCGTCTCTCGCCGCCGCCATTCTTCACGATCCATCAGTCCTGATTCTTGATGAGCCGACCAACGGCCTGGATCCGACGCAGCTGCGAGAGGCCCGGTCCCTGATCGGCCAGCTCGCGGAGCGACGCACGGTGATTCTCTGCTCGCATGTGCTCGCGGAGGTTGAACGCGTCTGCCGCCGCGTGGTCATCATCGCCGGCGGGCGCGTGCTGGCCGACCAGCCGATCGACTCGGGCCGACAGCCCGGTGCCGGCGACCGCTGCCTGGCCGAGGTCAGGCTCGGCGAGGCCGAGATCCGCCGACGCCTGCCCCTGCCGCCCGATCGCATCGCGGTCGAGGACCTCGGCGATGGCTGGTCGAGTGTGCTCGTCAAGCCGGAGCCGGGCGAGAACCGGGAGATCAGCGTCGTGGTGGGCGAAGCGCTCCGGGGCGAATTGATCCGTGAGCTCCGCACGGACCGCACCGGCCTCGAAGACCTGTTTGTGCGCACGCTCGACGCCCCGATCAGCGTGGAGGAACCGTCGCGTTGACCCGCGTCTTCCTCCCCATCGCGTCGGTGGCCGGCCGGGAATTCGGCGCGCTCTTCCGCGTGCCGGCGGGCTGGATCGTGCTCGCGTTGTTCCTCTTCCTGACGAGTGCCGTCTTCACGATCACCTCGCTCGTGCCGGGTGCCCCAGCGACGCTGCGCGGCATGTTCGGTGTCTCCACCCTGCTGGTCATCCTGATCGCGCCGGCGATCTCGATGCGGCTGATCAGCGAGGAGCTGCGGTCGGGGACGCACGAGCTGCTGCTCAGCTCGCCCGTTGCCGCGTGGCAGATCGTCACCGGCAAGTATCTCGCCGCCTGCGGGTTCGTCGTCGTGATGATCGCCCCGACACTGATCCACTTCGGCGTGCTGCGATCGATGAGCGAGCCCGCACCGGACCTCGGCCCCGTACTCGCGGGCATGGTCAGCCTGGCGCTGCTCGGCTCGCTCTGCGTCTCCCTCGGCCTCGTCGCCTCCACCCTGACCGAGAGCCAGACGCTGGCGTTTCTCGGCACGGTGCTCGCGCTGGTCGCGTGGGTGCTCGCGACGCAGGTGGCGCCCGCGTATGCGCCGAGCTGGCTCGGTGATGCGCTCGCCTCCGCGTCCCTCACCCGGAGGATCGACGACTTCGCACGCGGCGTGATCGATCTGTCCCATGTCCTGTTCTTCCTGAGCGTCTCGGCATGGTTTGTGCTCGCCGCAGCCGTGGCGCTGGAGCTGAGGAGGTGGCGTTGATCCGGTCGCGCGGCAACCGATCGCTTCGTGTCATCGCTGCCGTCGTGGGCCTGCTCGCGGCACTCGGCATCGTCACCGTCGCCAATCTGACGATCGCGCCGCGCGCGCCCCGGCTGGATGTCACGGCCACGGGTCGGCTGCAGCTCGCGCCGCGGACGCTCGCCGCGCTCCGCCGAGCCCCCGAAGGAACGCGGATCGTGCTGGCGGCGGACCTCTCCTCCGGGCGACGCAGCCCGGCTGCGACGCGTCGCGTGCTCGACATGCTCGACGAGATCGACCGGGCCGCACCAAGCGTCTCCGTCACGCGTATCGACACAGCCGATCCCGAAGGCCTGCGCGAGTTCGAGGCCTTCGTTGCCTCGCTGCTGGATCGCGACCGAGACGCGATCGACGCGATGACCGGCAGGGTGCTCGCCGTCGCCGAGCGGCTGGACGAGGCCGGTCGCCGACTCGAATCGCTCGGGCACGCGGTCGATGACCTGCGGGGTCTGGCGGCCTCGAGCGCTGCCGATGCGCTCGCCCCGCGGGCCTCGCAGCTGCGAGCGACCGCCGAGCAGGTGCCGCCGATGCTCGATGCCGTGCGTGAGCTTCTCGAGCGTCGACTGGCCGAACGCGACGCCCCGGACCTGCTGGCGGCACGGTCCCTGCTGGTGGACAGCGCCGGCCCGATCCGCACGCTTCTTCGTGTGATCGGCGACGATCTGACGGCTCGCCTGTCGGCGGGGCAGTTCGGCGAGGAGGGCGCCGTGCGCGCTGCCTCGCTCGTCGATCGCATGACCGATCTGGTCGACTCGCTCGGTGCCGAGGTCGCCGGTCTCGAATCATCGTCGATGCCGCCGGTCATCCGCGCGGTGGCGGCGCTGGAATCCGCGGAGGCCCTGCTTGTGCTCGGCCCGCCCGGCGGAGCGGCGAGCGCCGTCTCGATCGACGAACTCATCCCGCAGCCGTTGCCCGGTGCGCCGGCGGTCGATGCCGGCCGCACCGCCGAGTCGCTCGTGGCCAATGCGTTGTCACTCCTCGACGCCACAGCCCGACCCGTCGTCGTGATCACCCACGCCAGCCCGCGCCGAATCGTCCGCGGCGGCGGCGAGGGACCGCTGACGAACCTGCACCGCCGATCCGCGACCCGCGGCATCGAGTGGCTCGAATGGCCCGTGCTGCTCGAGCAGGACCCTCCCGCCGGGATCGCAGCGGCACTGGCAGACGGGCGGCCCGTCGTCTACGCCGTCATCGGTGTGGACACGGCCGGCTCGGGCGGCCTGGAACGCGCGGACCGCACCGCCAAGGTGCTCTCGTCCCTCCTTGATGCTGGTGAGTTGACGATGATCAACCTCGCGCCCTCCACACTGCCCGGCGTTGGCGAGCCGGATCCCATGCACGACGCGGTCGCCAAGCTCGGGCTGCGTGCCGACACCGGCCGACCGATCCTGCGGGGACGGCCTCGCGGACAGGACCGCCTCGTAGACTGGGAGGCGACGCTGGTCCCGGACGACGCCGATCACCCGCTGCCCGCCGTGCTCGCCAGGCTCGCGACGACCATCCCCTGGCCGCTGCTCATCGAGCAAGAGGCTTCCGAGACCGGCGAGGCACCCGAATCCGTGTCCCACACGCCGATCCTGTCCGTCGCTGGACTCACCGACGCATGGCGGGAGGGTGAGTGGCTCGGCTACTGGGTCACCCCACCCCAGCAACGGCCGCTGCTCCGCGACAAGCCCACGCCCGGCGGCACCCGCGACGCCGACCTGGGCGAGGGATCGATCGCCTGGGCGGTGGAGCGTGCCCAGGGGAGCCGCGCCGTCGTCATCGGTTCGCACCTCTGGCTGTTCGATCAGTCTGTTGATCGCCCGGCGGTCATCGACGGCCGGGTCGTGCAGACCAGCCCGGGCAACGCCGAGCTGTTCTTCGCCTCGATCGAGTGGCTCACCGGCAACGAGACGATGCTTGCGCCCAGCGCCGAGGCCCTGACGACACCGACCGTCCAGCCGATCGACTCGGGACGGCTCTCCGCGCTGCGCTGGGGTCTGATGGCAGGACTACCGCTCTGCGTGCTCGCTCTTGGCGTGGCGATGCGCGTGGTGCGGGGCTAGCAGGCTGCTCACCGGCGCGGCATGCGCACGCAGGCGACGCCGAGCCTGCCTCCGTCCCTTGCGTGTCCGTGCCTCGGCAGGCGTCGCGCCGCACTCGGGACAGCGGGCAACCCGACCCGCTTCGTCGGCCAGGGCGCCCAGGTCGTACCAGCATGCCCGGCACTGCACCGCGCCGCGACGAAGCTCACGGGGGAACGAGAACAGGTACAGCCCGATCCCCCCGACGAAGGCCATGTACGGGTACATGATTACGCGGAACGCCGCGATGTACCGATCGTACTCGAAGAAGGCCGCGACCCGGTAGTGCACGAGATTGAACAGCGCGAGCGCACCCACCGCGACGCCGATCGCCGCCAGCCCCGCGGCACGGCGACGCCAACGAAACGCCACGAACCAGACCGCCACGGCATAGAGAACAAACAGAAACACGCGCGCTCTTCTCCTGCGACAGCGGCTCCCGTGCCGGCCGACGCGGGATGCCCGCGAGGAGGCTAGCGGCCCTGGCGGAACAGCGACCGCATCGCGTCATAGATCGCCGCTCGGTCAGCGATCCGCACCGGGATCAGCTTCGGGCCCTCTTCGTCGGCGGCGCCGTCGGGAAAATGCTCCGACAGGACCTTGATGAAGTTGCCGGAGCCGTACGCCGAGGCGACCTGGCAATACCCGAACATGTTGGACCGCGGGAGCAGATCCTCCTCGAGCATCATCGTGCACCGCCGGTTGTCGGATTCGGACGAGTTGTCTCCATCGGAGAAGTGGAACAGGTACACATTCCAGTCGTTCGGGTCGTAGTCCTGCTCGAGGAGCTCCTTGCAGGCGGCGTAGGCGGAGCTGATCCGCGTGCCGCCGTCCTCACGCATGGTGTAGAAGGTCCGCTTGTCAACCTCCGCCGCGCGCACATCGTGCACGATGTACCGGCTCTCGACGCCCTCGTAGTTGCGTCGGAGCCAGGTGTCGATCCAGAACGCGTTGAGGCGTACCAGGTCCTTCTGCTCGTCGCCCATGCTGCCGGAGACATCCATCATGTACACCACCGCCGCGTTCGACTGCGGCTTGCGCACCTCGTTCCAGCTCCGGAACCGGAGGTCGCGCTTGATGGGGATGATCACCGGGTCGTCCGCGTCGTACACGCCCGCGGCGAGCTGACGCTTGAGCGCCTCCCGATAGGTCCGCTTGAAGTGCCGCAGCGAGGCCGGGCCCGTCTGGCGGATGCCGGTGTATTTGTCGCGAACGGCGGAGATCCGGTGCTCGCCGCGCGGCTTGATCCGCGGCAGCTGCAGTTCCTCCGCCAGGATGTCGGCGAGCTCGTCGAGCGACACATCCACTTCGGTGATGTGTCGGCCCTCCTCCTCGCCTCCCGGGTGGTCCCCCTGGGCGGAGCCGACGGCGTCGCCCTCCGCGCCCTCGCCCATGCCGACGCCCGCGGAGTTGTCGCCGTATCGGAAGCTCGGCAGATCGAGATCGTGGACCGGGATGGACACAAAGCGGTCGCCCTCGCGTCCGATGAGCTCATCGCGGCTGAGGAAGCGTCGAAGATCCTGACGGATCCTTCCGCGGACGATCTGGCGGAATCGCTGGTGGTCCTGTTCGATTCGGCTGAGCATGGCCCGTTCCCTGGCCCTCCCGGAGTCCGTACGCAGCAGGGGATCGGCCGGATCGGTCGCCGGATGCAGAGGATTCGCGTCAGAGGGCCTCGGAAGGCTGGTTGTGGGCCCGCGGGCGGTGTCTCGACCGTCGGCGACGCGCCGAGATACAACCGATGCCTAGCAGGCCGAGCGGCACCGCCACGGCCAATTCCGCGGATCGGCTCACCAGCGAGGCCGCGATCCCGTCCGCCGGTTCAAGCGTGGTGACCGCGACCGCGCCGACGAGCCCGACCGCCCACTCGGCGACGCCCAGCCCCGAGCCTGTCAGCGGGAACAGGTACGCCAGCTGGATGGCGCCCGCGAGCAAGACCCCGACCATCGGGGAGATGGGATGGCCCACGATCGCGAACGCCACCCACAGCCTGGCCGCCCAGATCACCAGGTCGAGATACCGTAGGACAAGGGCGAAACGCAGGGCCGAGCGCGGGACGCGCCCAGCCGGGCTCCGGTCCGCCGCGATGTTCGCCAGCACCACCACGAGCAGCGTCGACCCGCCTGCCGCGGCGACCCCCACCGCCACGCCGGCGGTGCTCGCCACCCAGACCGCGAGCAGGTGCGCCGCGGCCAGCCCGGTCATCAGCGCGAGCGCCACGGACACCGCGACGGAGTGCTTCAGGCTCACGCCGTGGAACGCCTTGTGGTACGCGAGCCTGCCCACCAGCCCGGGCCGCATGGGCAGGTAGTTCAGCAGCCACGCGGAGCAGATCAGCGCAAGCATGTCGCCGTACGGCACGCGCCCGAAGCGGTTCATCAATACCTGGAACGACCACGCGACGACGATCGCGTTGCCGACGGGCAGGACCAGCATCAGCGCGATGAGCCAGAGCGGGGCGCCGCGTGCGGCGTGCAGCGATTCGTCGAACGATTCACGGTTCTGCAGCAGCACCCAGACGGCCAGAACGATCAGCAGCAGACCGGCCACGAATCCCGCGGGCTTGCGCCAGCGGGACCAGCCTCGCCCACCGGGCGGTTTCATCGGCGCGGGGTCGCGGGGGCGTCGCTGTTGTCCGGACGCTTCGGCAGATGGCTCGCCGGGGGCGGCGTGAACGCGAAGCCCGCCGTCACACCCGCCTCCAGCCGCAGCCGCAGCCGCCGAGCAAACGACGCGAGCCTCTGATCGTCCGAGGCCTCGCACCGTGCCAGGATCGGGGCGTCGGCCGACCCGACACGCGTCAGCAGCACCGCCGGCAGCACAGCCGGGTCCGTCTCAGCGAGCAGCGCCTCGTCGAGGGGCTGCAGCGAGGGTCGGATCCGGCCGCTCGGCATGACCGCGGCGAACGCGAGGCGGGTCGTTCCGGCCAGCCCCGGGTAGCGGGCCGCGAGCGCCCGGGCGAGCGCCTCGGCCTGCTCATCCGCGAGCGGTCCGCCGGCACGGTCAATGTCGATCAGCGCGGAGCGGAAGACGGGCAGCAGGGAGAGCAGCCGAGCTTCCTGAGCGGAGCTCGCCTCGCGCACAAGCCGCTCGCCGTCGAGCAGGATGCGGTCGTCGGGCCGGCGGGTCAGGAGACCCGTCTCGGAGCTGCGGGACAGCGGCCCGGTGCTGTAGGGCACACCCTGCCCGGCGACAAAGCCCTGCAGCGCGTTCCATCGGCCACGGATCCGGTGCGCCGCCTTGACCTCCTGGACCCATCCCACCATGCCCGCGTCCGGCCAGACCGTCGCGATCAGCGACTCGCCCGGATCGAGCCGAAGCCGATGGTGGATGTCCACAACCTCCGGCGACAGGCCCTCGGCCATCGGGAACGCACCCGCGAACAGGTTCGGCGTGAGCGCGAAGCGCGTGGCGATCGGACGATCCCCCCCCACCCCCACCGGGCGTGGGAGCAGGTTGCGGATCTCGAGCCGGAGGTGCGCTTCGCCGAAGGCCTCGATGCTCGGCTCGACGAGCCGCGCATCGAGCCGGACCATCGATTGCGGCCGACGGCTCACCTGATCAACCCAGCTCGGCACCGCGTCCGCCACGGCGACGGCATCATCGCGCCTCGGATGGGGGTCGAGCGGCCCGCCGAGCAGCTGCTCGGCCTTGCTCCGGGCGAACACGCCGGCGCCGGTCAGCGGGGCGAATCGTGCTGCCCGATCATACAGCGCCGCCGCCCGCGCGTTGTCTCCGAGCGTTTCCGCCGTCATCGCCGAGCCCACCGCCGCGAGCACCGTTCTGTTCTCGATGGGGGCGAAATAGGCCTCGGCGGTTTCGGCGCCCTGCTCGCGGAGCACACGGAAGGCGCGGAGCACCTCGAGCTGCGCCCCGAGCTGCGCGCCGTAGAGACGCTCGACCTCCTCGAACGCCCGCAGCGCGGACTCGATCTCCAGCCCGCTGACCAGCTTGGCGGTCACGCTCTCGAGGGTGACCTCGATCGCCCGGCCGACCAGGGCGACACGCTCGGGTTCCTGATCGGGACGGAGCTCGGCGAGCCGATCCGAAATCGCGTCGAGCACGGGATCGATCGAGGCATCGATGTCGGCGATGGACCGCTCCGCGGCGACCCGATCCTGCAGCGCGAGCGCCGCGAAGAGCCGATACCGCTCCTCCTCCAGCGTCAGCCTGATCTCACGGGGCTCGGGGATGTCATCGACGGGCTCCCCGAGCTCCTGCCGCATCCGCCGTGCCTCGGCCGCCTCCCGGCGGGTGCGGTCGAGCTGTCGCTCAAAGAACTCGAGCAGCGCCGCGGGGCCGGCCGTCTGCCAGCGCAGCGCGATGGACTCCATCACCATCTTGGGCGTCTCGGCCTGACCCAGCCGGGCGACGAGCGAGCGCGCGTTCGCGTGAAACCTGGCCGCCTGGTCGAACGCCTCGAGCTGGGCAAGCTGCGTCGCGACCGACTCGTGCAGGTTCGGATCGACCGGGTCGGCGAGCAGCACATTGAGCGTCAGCTCGAGCCGCCCGACCGGGTCGTCCGATCGCTCGGCGAAATAGGTGGCGACGATCGTTGCCGCCTCCTTGTTGGTCGAGTCGAGCGTCGCGGCCTGGTCGAGTCGTTCGACAAACGCACGCTCATCACCGAGCTCGCGGTGCAGGAGCGCCGCGTCGAGCGCGAGCCGGCTGAGGACGGCGGGACGGTCGCGCAGCTCGCTCGCGCCGCGTCCGTCGAGCCAGAACTCGTACCCCGCCAGGCGCTGCTCGACCGTCTGCCGCTGGCTGATCTGCCAGGCGATGAGGCGGAGCAGCGCGATCTCGTCGTCGGGATCGAGCCTCAGCAGCGCGCGCGTAGCGTCCATCACGCCCCGGTCGTCGCCGGCGGCACGGCGGGACTCGATCAGAAGCCGGAGCAGGAACGCGTCGTCGGGTCGCAGTTCGACGGCGGTCTGCAGGAGCGTCGCCGCCAACGCGGCATCGTCCGGGCCGGGCTGCGGCTGGGCCCGCAGATCGATCAGCGCGATCCGGGCCAGTTGACGGCCGACGAAGGCGCGAGCTTCGGCGTCGGCCGCGTCCTGCTCGGCGTTCTGCCGCGCCCACGCCGGGGGCGCGATCAGCATCGCCGCCGCCGTGATCAGGCACACCCATCCGAACAACCGGCCCCGCATCGCCGACAGCCTCACCCGAACACCGCCATGCTCAGCGCCACCATGAAGGCCCCAACCCCGATGCCGATCATCGCCAGCTCGCAGCACCAGACAGCAAGCCGGCGCCCTGCGCGCGGGAACATCCGGTCGGCCACCATGAACATGAACACGAACTGTCCCCCGGTAAACAGCGCCAGGCCCAACGCCCGCCAGACCCCGACGCCGAGCTTGGTCATCGTGCTGATCCACTCCGCGATCCCCTGCGACATGAGCATCAGGCCGAACACCGCCAGCGAGCACGCCCAGAACGAGGCAGCCACCGTCAGCACCGACAGGCTCAGCCTGCGGACCAGCAGCGGGGACGGGCTCAGGACGGGCTGACGCATCGGTGAAGCCTATCGGGGACCGGGCGTCCCCGCTCGCGAGCCGCGGGCTCACGCGCCGACTCGCTCAGCCGAGCGCCATGGACATCAGGAACTCGGCGTTGGACTTGGTCTTGCCGAGCCGGCTCTTGAGCAGCTCCATCGCCTCGACCACATTCATGTCCGCCAGGACCTTGCGGAGTTTGTAGACGAGCTCGAGCTCCTTCGGGTCCATCAGCAGCTCTTCTCGACGCGTGCCGCTGGCGGCGACATCGATCGCGGGATAGGTCCGCTTCTCGACAAGCCGGCGGTCCAGGTGCAGCTCGCTGTTGCCCGTGCCCTTGAACTCCTCGAAGATCACCTCGTCCATCTTGGACCCGGTGTCGACCAGCGCGGTGCCGATGATGGTCAGGCTCCCGCCGTTCTCGATCGCACGGGCGGCGCCGAAGAACTTCTTGGGCCGCTGCAGGGCGTTGGCGTCGATGCCGCCGGTCATGATCTTGCCCGAGTGCGGCATCTCGGAGTTGTACGCCCGTGCCAGGCGGGTGATGGAATCGAGGAAGATCACCACATCGTCGCCAAACTCGACCATCCGCTTGGCCTTCTCGATCACGATGTCGGCGACCTGGACATGGCGCGAGCTCTGCTCGTCGAAGGTGCTGGCGACCACCTCGACGCTGTCCGCGGTGTTCCGGCGGAAGTCGGTGACCTCCTCCGGACGCTCGTCCACCAGCAGCACAAAGATCTTGACCTCGGGGTTGTTCTTCGTGATCGCCTTGGTCATCTGCTGCAGCAGAACCGTCTTGCCCGTCCGCGGCGGAGCGACGATCAACGCCCGTTGCCCCTTGCCCAAGGGCGCCACCAGGTCCACCACCCGGCACTCGATCCGGTCGGGCGTGGTCTCGAGGATGAACCGCTCCTCCGGGTGCAGCGGGGTCAGGTCCTCGAAGTTCACCAGGTCGTGGATCGCCTTGGGATCCCGCCCGTTGACGCTGTCGACGCGCAGCAGCGCGAAGTAGCGTTCGCTCTCCTTGGGGGGGCGGACCGCGCCACGCACCACCATGCCGCGACGCAGCCCGAACCGGCGCACCTGGCTGGGCGAGACATAGATGTCGTCGGGACCGGGCAGGTAGCTCTGCTCGGGGGAGCGGAGGAAGCCGAACCCGTCGGCCATCACCTCGAGCGTGCCCTCGCCGATCATCAGGCCCTGCTTCGCGGCGCGGGTCTTGAGGATCTTGAAGATCAGGTCCTGCTTCGGGAGGTTGTGGAACTCCTCGAGGCCGTGGTTGTCGGCGACCTTCGAGAGCTCGTCGAGCTCCATCCGCTGCAGGTCGGCGATCGTGATGGAGTCGTCGATCTCGCCGCCCTTCGCCGCGATGGCTTTTTCGAGCTCGCGTGCCTCGGCCTCGAGCTCTTCGTCCGAGGGCAGCACATGGCTCGGGATGCCCGACGAGCCCCGGCTCCCGCCCGAGGACTGGGGTGTCATGTTGGCGCCGCGGCGTTTCTTCTTCCGGCGACGCTTCCCGCCCTGAGATCCATCGCCGCCCTGATCGGCGCGACCCTGATCGTGTCGGCCCTGATCGTTTCGGGTTTGATCGGACCGTGCGGCCTCCTTCGACTGCTCGGCGTTGGAACCGCCACGATCGCTGCTCCCCTTGGCCTCCCCGCTGGCCTCGGGCGTTGAGGGCTTCGAGGGCTTCGACGCTGATCCGGATTCGGCGTCCTTCGCGGCTGCGGCCTTGGAGCCGGTGGCCTCGCCCTCTCCGCCGACCGGCTTCTTCCGCCCGCGTCCTTTCGAGCTTTTCGGCGCGGTGGCGGCGGGTGCGTCCTGCTTCGGATCCGCTTCGGTGGCTTTGGCCATAACGAGGCTCGCTTCCTGCTTGCTGCGGAGAGTGCTTTCGGTGCGAGGGGTCGGACTCCGGTCCCTGCTGCCCGCTGCACCGCGATCAACCCGGCGGGGCTCCCGAGAGGGGAGCGAAGTGTGCGAACGCCGGCGCCATTCAAGGGGAAATCCGAAGCCGACCGGTCACGCGGTGCCAGATCGAGCCCGGATCATCTGTCGGAGGATTTCGCTCACCCGCTCACGGATCACCGCGACGGGCTGCGAACCGTCCACAGTATATGCCGATCGGGAACGCTTGGCATCCAGCCCCCACTGCGCGTTTTCTCGCCGGTCCAGCTCGGCCTCGTCCCACCCGGATCGGGCCGCGACGCGCTCGACGCGGATCGGCCGGGGCGTGTCCACGAAGACGACCGCATCGCACTCGGCGTCCAGCCCGGCCTCAAACAGCAGCGGCGCGTCGATCACCACGCCGAGAACCCCATCCCGCGTGGCACGGACGAGCAACGCGGCGCGGGCCTCGGCCAGGAGCGGAAACAGCAGGCGCTGGAGCCGATCCCGCTCTGCCGGGTCGTTGAACACCAGCCGGGCGATCGCCGCCCGGTCGGGCCGACCGTCGACAACGACGCCGTCGCCCCACCACGACCGGATCTCGCGAAGGACCTCCGGCCGACGATAGAGTGCAGCGACCTCCGCATCCGCGTCGTAGAGCAGACAGCCCAGATCGGTGAACGCCCTCGCGACGGTGCTCTTGCCGGACCCGATGCCCCCGGCGATCCCGATCACCAGCGGCCGATTCTCCGCGGGCTCGCCCCGATGTGGGCTCATGGCTCGTCCCTTCGCGCCGCGGCGGCGATCGCCCGGTCGAGCGCATCGCGTGCCTCCCGCAACCGCCCCGCGGGACGCTCGACCACCCGCCAGATGACATCCTGCCCCCCCGTGCCCGCGGTCGCGAACGACACCGTGCCCAGGTCGAGCAGCCGTTCAGGGATCGTACGGAAGAGGCTGACCTGCCGGACATGCTCGAGCGGCGCATCGACGATCACCTGCCGGAGCAACCCCGCAACCATAACAACCCGCCGATCGGTCAGCACATACCGACGCGACGCCCGCTCGAGCAGCTGCCAGACCAGCCAGAGCAGGGGCAGCGCCATCGCGAACGCCCGGATCGCTCCCGCCGCCCACCAGCCCCCCGCCGCGGCCACGGCGATCGAAGCCATGAGCACCGCGGGCCGATCCAGCAGGACAAAGAGCCAGTGCGGCCGGAGCACGAGAACCAGTTCCTCGCCGGGACCGAGGTCGATGCGCTGCACGGGCGGGTCGCCGCCGGGAAGGGTCGAGGCTGGCTGCTGACGCTCCAAGGCCGCGCTCCCCGCCGGGTCTCAGGCCTCGATCGCCTCGCGTTTGAGCGTGACGACCTCGGGCAGGTTCCGGTAGTACCCGTCGTAATCGAGCCCGTAGCCGACGACGAACTCGTCCGGGATGCGGAAGCCGACATAGTCGGCCGTGGCCACCGCGGGGCCGTCCTCGCGCAGCTTCTCGAGCAGCACGCAGACGCGCACGCTGGCGGGGCGCTGCTCCTCGATGAGCGACCGGAGCACCGCGATCGTGTGCCCGGAGTCGAGGATGTCATCGACGATCACCACATGCTTGCCCGCGAGATCCGAGGAGAGCTCGGTCGCCAGCTTCGCGCCCTTGGACGCCATCGATCGGCCCGGGTAGCTGGAGACAGCGACCAGCTCCATCCGCAGCTTGAGCGGCATGTGACGGATCAGATCGGCCGTGAGCACCATCGCACCGGTCATCACGGGCACCAGGACGAGCGACCCGTCGTCCTGCTCGCCCGCATCGACCGGGGTGTCGCGGACGATCTGCTCGGCCATGGCCGCGACCCGCTCCCGGATGCGGTCCTGGCTGATCAGCACCTGAGCGATGTCGCGATGCATCCGCAAGCGTAGGCCCTGCGGGCACCGTTCCGGGGGATCGGTCGCCGGAGGCTCTAGACCATCAGGCCCTTGATCCCGCCCGTCCGGCGGACATTCGAGTACCGCGTCAGGCCGTCCTCGATGATCGCCTCCGCGGCCTCGGCGGGCATGATCTCGTCGACCTCGACCCCCTTGCCCTCGAGCATCTTGTAGTCCTCGAAGAACCGCTTGAGCATCTTGAAGCGGTGCTGCGGGAAGTCGCTCGCCTTCGTGTAGCTCGCGTACTCGGGATCGTTGCAGAGCACGGCGACGATCTTGTGATCCGGCTCGCCGTCGTCGATCATGGTCATCACGCCGATCGCCCGGGCATCGCAGACGCACAGCGTCGGCACCTTCTCGGCGCTGAAGACCAAGACATCGAGCGGGTCGTCGTCCTCGCCCAGCGTCTGCGGGATGAAGCCGTAGTTCGCCGGGTAGTACACGGCCGAGCTGAGCACACGGTCGAGCCGGAGCAACCCGGTCGATTTATCCAGCTCGTACTTGTTGCTCGAGCCCTTGGGGATCTCGATGATCGCGCGGAAGTTGCGGGGCAGCTCCTTGCCGGCGATGCCCGGCGTCACATCGTGCCAAGGGTGGACCATGGTGTGGCTCCTGAGGACCGTGCAGGAGCGTAGCTCGCGCGGGGTCGGGCCGCGGCGGTTCTCGTCCGCCGTTTCCCCGCCCGGAAACCCTCCGACTCGCCACGGCGCCCCGTCAGATATCCTCTGGCCATGCTGACCATCGACTACGCCAACTGCCTCGCTCCCCGCGTCGGTTCCCACGGGCTGGACTCCGACCGCCTCGCCGAGGGCTCGGAGCTCTTCGCCGCCGCCGCCGCCATGACCCGCAGCCTCGCCCAGACTCGCGGGACGGGCTGGGAACGCTGGCGGGAGCTGGCCCACGGCGAGATGCGGGCCGCCCACGCCGGGCCATGCAAAGAGATCGCCGAGGATGTCCGCCGGCGGGCCTCGAACCTGGTCGTCCTGGGCATCGGCGGGTCCGCCCTTGGCAACATCGCCCTGCAGGCCGCGCTCAACACCCCCACCTGGAACCTCCTGAGTGACGACGAGCGGGGCGGACCCAGACTGTTCGTCCTCGACAATGTCGACCCGGCCAACATCGGCGCGGTGCTCGACTTCTGCTCGGCCCACGGCGGCCTCGAACGCACCGTCTTCAATGTCGTCAGCAAGTCCGGCGAGACCGCCGAGACCGCCGCCCAGTTCATGCTCGCACGCACCATGCTTCGGGACGCGCTCGGCGACGGCTACGGCAGGAACATCGTCGCCGTCACCGACCCGGCCAAGGGCACGATGCGGACCATCTGCGACAAGGAGGGCTTCGTCACCCTGCCCGTTCCCGACGGCGTCGGCGGCCGCTTCAGCGTGCTCAGCCCGGTGGGGCTGTTCAGCGCCGCCGCCTGCGGCATCGACATCGATGCCCTGCTCGACGGCGCGAACGCCATGGACCAGCGCTGCTCCAACGAGGACCTCGCCAAGAACCCAGCCGCCATGCTCGCCACGCTGCTCGTCGAGCTCGGCCAGACCAAGGGCAAGACCAACCATGTCATGATGCCCTACGCCAACTCGCTGTACCTGATGGCCGACTGGTTCCGGCAGATCTGGGCCGAGAGCCTGGGCAAGCAGCACGACCGATCAGGCGACGAGGTCTTTGCCGGCTTCACGCCCATCAAGGCGCTCGGAACCACCGATCAGCACTCCCAGGTCCAGCTCTACCGCGAAGGACCCAACGACAAGGTCATCGGGCTGGTCGAGGTCGAGAGCTTCGGCGAGGCCGACATCACGATACCCCGCGGCCTGGGCGTCGAGAACCTGAACTACCTCGAGGGCCAGACGATCGCGACGCTGCTCAACGCCGAGAAGCGGGCGACCGAGTACGCGCTCGTCGAGAGCCAGCGGCCGAACTTCACGGTCCGCTTCCCTGTTGTCGACGCGCACCATGTCGGCGAGTTCATCATGCTGTGGCAGATCGCGACGAGCTACGCCGGGCTGATGCTGAACATCGACGCCTACGACCAGCCGGCCGTGGAACTCGGCAAGCGGGCGACCTTCGGCCTGATGGGCCGGAGCGGGTTCGAGGAGTTCAGGACGAAGGTGGATGAGGGATTGGCGGAGACGGGGTGGAGGGTTTAGGGCATCTCTACAGAGTAGATATGGGATGGTTCAAACGCAAAACACGACACGCCCCACCTGTGGTGCAACACGAGGTCATTCAAGCCAAGGCTGAATACCTCGCGATCGCGTACGGCGAGTTTCTGCTTGCAAGCAATGACGATCCTCTAAAGGAGCGTTTTTGGAAAGACCTTTTGGCAATCGGTCATGTAAGTAAATCGATTGTAGAGCTGGATTGGTCGATTGGGGAAACCGACGCGCTTTGTACGCAGCTCGAGGTTGAGCTGGTCCGAGTCGGCTTTCATCCCAAGATTGCCGGCAGTCTGGCGTACCATTCGCGGCTCTACCCGACGAACGGCGGTCCCGAGGCCGTGATTGCCTCATATGCGTGTAGATACTTGGCCGCACGAGCTGCACCTCGGTTCGCTGAAGATGAAGATGCCACTCAAGTAATTCAGGAGATGGTGCATGAAGTGGCGTTTCACTTGCGAGTTGGGCTTGCCATGGATGTTGTTCCAAACGAGATCATTGCCAAGTCGCTAGAACACCTCCCATTCTACTTGGAACTGTTGGGAATGCCGGAACCTGTTAACTTCGAGATTGCCAACGATATCGTTGCTGCAACCACCATCCGAAACGCCTAGATCCGGTCTGTAATTCGGTCTATCGATTGCTATGCCTCGTCCTCACCCGTGCCCCAACCTGTCGCTCATCGATCGTGCCGTTGCTGTACACCCATCAGCATCACCCTTCCGAGAAGGGTGATGGCACCGATCAAAGTTCGTCTACCCGAACGGCTTGTTCTGGGGCACAAGCCGTGGCACCTCGGGGCCAACATCTCTGCTCCCCACTGCCCTTCACCTCATTCCCGCTCGCCAATCCCCTCAAACAGGCCCCTGTCGCACCGGAACACGCCTGAGAGGCCTCAAACGAGGTTTCCCATGCCACCTGAACGACACACCATCGATGATTGGTCACTGATGAGCGATACTCAGTCACTGATCAGCGATGTTGTGTGACTGACCAACGATCATCAGTGACTGGGCAGCGATGTTGTGCGACTGATCGTCGCTCATCAGTGATTGGTGAGCGACGATCAACGGCTGATGCGCGCTTCTCCGCGGCTCGTGAGCATGCCTTCAGCGCCCCGGAGGCCTCCCAAAGAGCGATGCCGGCCTCACCGCCGACCGAGCATCGCTCCCGAGCGGGCTGCCGCGCCCCATCTCTGATGGGTCGTGCTTGGACTCGATGGTCGCTCGATTCATCCATGCATCACCCATCGGAGATGGGTGACGGCACCGTGTCGCAGCAGAGAGTTGTGCCTCGCTGGCGTTTCGGCCTCGTCGGATGTCCGATGTGACGAGGCCGAAGCGCCAGCGAGGCATCTCCAACACAAACACCCCCCGCGCCGGGCTCGGCACGGGGGGCAGCGCAGGAGAACAAACCCAAGGAGACTCTGCGCGGCTTACCGCCGACGCCGCAGCACCGCCAGCCCCGCGAGCGGCGCGATCGCCAGCGCGCCCGGCGTCGGCACGATCGTGATCCTCGCGATCGGCGTCTGCTGCGAGAAGGTCGACTCGATCACGAAGCCCGGCGCCGTGGTCCGACCGACGAGCGAATCGAGGTAGGCGATGTAGCCCGGATCGCTGATGAAGAGCGAGACATTGCCGCCTTCGACCTCGCCCTGCGTCGCATCGATGCCGGCGAGGAATGCAGCCCCGTTGTCCGCGTTGTTGACCTCGGTTCCCGCGTCGTAGACATTGGTGCCGAAGAGGGTGATCGTCAGCGGGCCGTTGAAGTTGCCCGCGGCGTCGAAGATCTCGAAGGCGAGGTTGTTGCCGTTGCCGATGAACAGGTCGTTGGTCGGCACGACCATGCTGGCGTAGCTGAAGTATCGCGCGTCTGCAGGGTTCGTCACATTGAGAGTGGTGGTGACGGAGCCGCCGCCCACGATCGGGCCGCCGGCCGTGGTCGCGGAGTAGCCGTTGGGCGCAGCCGAGGCGAACTCGGCGGCAAGCGTGCCGGTTGAGCCGAGCTCGGCGACCTCTTCCAGACCGGGCGAGGCGGGGCTTCCGTTGTCGAACAGATCGAACGAGCCGTCGTGCAACCCGAGGAAGACGGGCGTGAACGCCAGGCCTCCCGCGGGCAGCAGGTTCTCAAAGGTGATAGAGACAGCCTGGGCCCCCGCGCCGCCGGTCAGACCGGCCAGCGCGAGCGCACCGATTGCGTGACGAATCATGTGAATCGCTCCTCGTGCTCCCCCGAGCGAGATGTGCGGATGAAGTGTGCGGGTCCGAGCCCGCACGATGTCATGGACCACAGAGGGTGCACGACCATTCCCGGCAGGAAGAGAAATTTCGTCGACCGATCGTCTTAGCTCTTGCCGTAGACGGGCACGAGCGCACCTCGCGTCACGCGGTTCATCGGTGAGGCCAGCCAGCTGATGGTCTGCGCAACCTCCTCAACCGACGGCCACTTGGCGTGGTCCGCGTCGGGCATGGCCTTGCGGTTGGCGGGCGTGTCCATGATGCTCGGCACCACCGCGTTGACCCAGATGCCGTCGCCCTTGACCTCTTCCGCGAGCGCGACGGTCAGGCCGGCGACCGCGGCCTTGCTCGCGGTGTAGGCGACCATGTTCGCCCCCTCGTGCGCGTGGAGCGCCGGCTTGGCCGCGACATTCACGATCCGCCCGCCCTCGCTCGCACCCCGGCCCGCGTCACGCATCGCCGCGACCGCCTCCCGGCAGCAGTGGTAGCAGCTGGCGGCGTTCATGCGCAGCTGCACCTCGATCGCGTCGTCGTCGGCGTCGGCGATCGGTGCAAAGCTGAACCCGCCGGCGACATGCACCGAGGCCCACAGGCCCTTGGCGTGCTCGCGGTAGAACCGGCGGGCATTCGCGACTTCGGCGAGATCGCCCGCGACGACCAGCGTCACGCCGTCGCGGTCTGCCAAGGGTGATCGTTCCAGATCGCGCTTGTCGTAGGCAGGGATGGCGAGCCGAGCACCGCGGTCGAGCAGAACTTGCGCGACCGCGCTCCCCAGGGCGCCCGTTCCCCCGGTGATCACGACGAGCCGATCGGTGAAGCCGTGGTCCATAGATCAGTCTATCCCATGCTCTGGCACGCCCGTTGCGAAGCTCTCCACGGGCGAGGCTTGCAACAAGCCGTCGACCCCGGAGGATCCGCTGGGATGCGTGAAGGCCAGGGGCAACCGGTGCGGAGCGACCTGTCGGGCTCCCAGGCGGCGCGGCTCTTGCGCGAGGGCCGGCTGGGCGGGCTGCTGATCGAGCGGGCCCGCGGACAGACCGAGCGGCACCGACTCGCGGTGGCGGCGGAAGCCGGGGCGGGGGATCAGGCCGATCGTTTGCGCCGCGTCGTTCGTGCGCTGGGTGTCGGCAAGTCCCGCGCCACCGCAGACGAAGGGGCCGCGGCATGAACTACGGCCTGTACCTGTCCGCCTCGGGCGCTCTGACGAGCATGCACCGGCTCGATGCGCTGACGAACAACCTGGCAAATGTCAACACCGTGGGCTTCAAGCCGCACACCCCGGTCGTGCGTCAGCGCGACGCCGCCCGCGAAGAGGACGGCCTGATGCACCTGGAGTCTAACGCGCTCCTCGAGCGGCTGGGCGGCGGCGTGCAGATCCAGACGACGCGCATCGGCTTCACGCAGGGCCCGCTCCAGCAGACCGGCAACCCGCTGGATCTGGCGATCAACGGCGATGGATTTCTCATGCTCCGCGGCGATCAGTCAGGCGACGAGGTCGAGCTGCTGCTGACCCGCGATGGGCGTCTGGCGCTCGACAGCGACGGCACGCTCGTTCAGGCGTCTTCGGGCCGGCCCGTGCTCAATCTGGCGGGGCAGCCCATCCGCCTCGACCGGGGGCGCGAGGTGCAGGTCAATACCTCCGGCGCCATTCTGCAGGACGGGGTCGAGGTCGCGCAGCTCCGGTTCGTCGATGTCGCCGACCGCCAGCGGCTCACCAAGCGCGGCGACGGCCAGTTCGGGCTCACCAGCGACGCGATCGAGAGCCTCCGGCCGGCGGACGGGCTGATCACGCAGGGCGAGGTCGAGGGCTCCGCGGTCGACGAGATCCGTGAGCTGATGCGGGTCCAGTCCGCCGCGGGCGATGCCCGGTCCAACCTCGCGATGATCCAGTACCACGACCGACTCATGGACCGCGCCATCAACCGGCTCGGCCGCACGACCTGAACCCCACGACCCGCCTGAGAGACCACACCGATGGCCAGCATCGCCCTCCAATCCGCGGCATCGGGCCTCAGCGCCCTGAGCACCAAGCTCGATGTCGTCGCGAACAACCTCGCGAATGTCAACACGCAGGGCTTCAAGTCGAGCCGGGCCAACTTCCAGGATCTGCTCTACATCGAGCGCGCCCAGCCGGGCGTCGAGAACGCCAACGGCGACCAGCGGCCGACGGGCCTGTTCGTCGGGTTGGGCGTGAAGGTCTCGGGCACGCAGGTCAACTTCAGCCAGGGGGCCCCCATCACCACGGAGCGCCAGCTCGATGTCATGATCGAGGGACTCGGTTTCTTCCAGGTCGGTATCGAGGACGGCGAGACGGCCTACACGCGGGCCGGCAACTTCAGCCTCAACGCCGACGGGGAGATCGTGCTCGCGACCGATGTCGGCCGGCGCATCGAGCCCAACATCACCATCCCCGACGACGCGCAGACCATCACCATCGCGCCGGACGGTCGGGTGTTCGTCTCGATCCGGGGCCAGGCCGAGCCCAACGAGGTCGGGCAGTTCCAGCTCGCCAGCTTCATCAACCCGGCGGGTCTGAACCAGGTCGGCGAGAACCTGTTCACCGAGTCCGAGGCGTCCGGCCCGCCGATCATCGGCGACCCCACGCAGGACCAGTTCGGCCGGCTCCTCCAAGGACGCCTGGAATCGTCGAATGTCGACGCCACCTTCGAGCTCATCGAGCTGATCCGAACGCAGCGGGCGTTCGAGATGAACAGCCAGGCCATCCGAGCGGCGGACGAGACCCTGCGGGCCGTCGCGCAGCTCCGCCAGTAACGCACCATGAACCGACTCGCTGCTCTGCTGCTGATCGTGCTCACCGCCGCGAGTTCCGCGGCCCAGAGCGTCGTGACGCTCCGATCGGTCGCGAGGATCGACGCCGATCAGCCGCTCACGCTCGGCGATGTGGCGCTGGTGCAGGGGGACGCAGCGCTCACGCTCGTGCCGCTGATGCTGGGCGATCGGCATGTCGACGCACGGCGTCGGCGCGTCGTAACCACCGACGATCTCTCGGCATCGCTGCGAGCCGCGGGCATCCGGGCGCACGAGGTGAGCCTGCGTGGGCACGAGTGCGAGATCCTGGTGCGACCTGCCGCCGCCACGCCGGACCGACAGGAACCGGGTGAAGCGGCTCCGCCCGACCCCACGCGGGAATCCACGGGCCAGACGGTGCTGGATCATGTCCGCGTCCGGCTCGAGCAGCTGCTCGGCGTGTCGGGCGATGATCTGGAGCTGACGCCCGACCCACGGGACGCGGGCCTCCTGGCGACGCCGAGCCTGGGGTGGACCGTCGAGGTCCGCGCCACTGGATTCTCGCGGCGCACGCCGCTGCGGATCACGCTGTACGGCGAGGACGGTTCGGTGCGCGAGGACACCGTGCGCATCGGGATCCGCACGCGACGCGAGATCGCGCGGGTCCGGCATACAACAGCGCGCGGCACGCGGCTTGACCTGGATGACCTCCTGATCGAGCGTGTCTGGCTGCACCCGGACGAGCAACCGGTGCCGGTGGAGGAGGCGGCGGGCCTGGTGCTGCGCACGCGACTCGATGCAGGCGAGATGCTCCGCCGAGCGGATGTCGAGACACCCGTGGCGATCGAGAAGGGGGACATCGTGGTCGTGCATGTGGTGACAGGCACGGTGGTGCTGCGCCGGGAGGCGCGGGCGCTGGGCGACGGACGCCCCGGGGAAACGGTGGAGTTCGAGCCGGTGGGGGCCGCGGGCGGGCGGTTCGCGGCGCGCGTTGAGAGCCCGGGCCGGGCGATCGTGCTGCTCGACCGGGGACCGGCGGACATCGAAGGAGACGACTCATGATTGCGCGAACGGCATCGCTCTTCGTCGCCGTGCTGCTCTGGGCGGGCTCGGGGGCCGCGCAGGCTCTGCACGAGGGATTCGACGCCGGGCGTCTGCCGGCGGATCCCGAGGGACCGGATACCTCCGCCGAGTCGCTCGTGGGGTACAGCTTCCTGGTGATCACCCCACCGCCGCCGAGGGAGATCCAGCGACACGACCTGATCACCATCATCGTGAACCAGAACACGCAGGCGAGCCGCACGCAGTCGCTCGAGACAGAGAAGGAGTACGAGTCGGAGGTCCGTCTCGCGCAGTTCCTGCGCATCACCGAGCTGCTCGAAGCCCGGTTGTCGGCCGGCGATCTCAACACCGACGACCTGCTCGACATCCGCGCCCAGAATGAGTTCACGGGCGAGGGCTCGTACGAGCGGTCCGATCGGCTCACCACCCGCGTGCAGGCGGAAGTGATCGATGTCAAGCCGAACGGCAACCTCGTGCTCGAGGCACGCACACGCCTGCAGACCGACGAGGAGGTGCAGGAGTTCGTGCTCTCGGGCGTCTGCCGAACGGAAGATGTCACGCTGCAGAACACGATCCAGTCAAGCGAGCTGCACGGGCTGAGCATCACGGTCCGCAACGAAGGAGAGATCCGCAAGTCCGCGAAGAAGGGGATCATCCCTCGCGTACTCGAAGCGATCTTCGCGTTCTGAACGACGCTGGCACGCGGCTTGCGTGCCGTTCAACGACCACCCACGCCCGCACGCACGGAGGCGCTCGGCGGCTGTGACACACGCGACACGCACCATCCTGACGCTGCTCGTGACCGCCGCCGCGTTCGCCGCTCGGGGGGACACGATCGGCGACATCGTTCGGCTCAGCGGAGAGCAGGAGAACGGGCTCGTTGGGCTCGGGCTTGTCGTCGGCCTGCCGGGCACCGGCGACCAGGGCGAGGAACTGATCACCGCGCGCCCGCTGTTCGAGGTGCTCCGGCGGATGGGCAACATGCCCGGATCGTTCGAGGACCTGTCCGAATCGCGTGCCGTTGCGCTCGTCATGGTCAAGTGCATTGTGCCCCGCGGCGGCGCACGGGTGGGCGACAAGCTGGATGTCCGCGTCTCGACGCTTGGCAGCGCATCGAGCCTGGCCGGCGGCGAGCTCTTTCTCGCTCCGCTGCGTTACGAGATCCGCGGGGCGATCCCGGACGATGCGCCGCTGGCGATCGCGCAGGGGACCATCGTCATCGACGACCCGGCCGCACCGACCAACGCGATCGTACCGGACGGCGCGCGGATGTGGCGCGATGTCACGCTCGGCCGGCTCGGGCGGTCCTTCGACCTGATCATCGATCGCAGTTTTGCCGGCCATTCCGCGGCGGTCGCTATCGCCAGCCGGATCAATCAGGAGTGGTTCGGCACGCCGGATCTGTTCGGACCGGCGGTGGCGGCGGCCGTCGACGACCGCGCGGTGCGGATCACGGTGCCGCAGGAGCAGATCGGGGACATCCCGGGCTTCCTGTCGGAGATCCTGGCGTACCAGATCGAGCTGCGTGACCTCGGGCTGCCGGCGCGGGTCATCGTCAACCGCCGGACGGGGGTGATCATCGTGACGGGGAATGTCCGCATCGCGCCGGTGGCGATCACGCACAAGGACCTGAGCATCTCGACCACGCTGCCGGAGCCGGTGCCGACCGTAAACCAGCCGATCGTGCGTCAGGAGAACTGGGCGGGTGTGGCGACACAGGCCCGGGACGCGGAGACGGCGCGGCTCGACGACCTGCTCGCCGCCATGGAGCGGCTCGATGTGCCCGTCGAGGACCAGATCGATGTGCTGCTGTCGCTGCGTAAGTCCGGTCACCTGCAGGCGGAGCTTGTCATCGAATGACGATCCAATCGCTCCAACCCGGTGTGACCGATGCCACCCAGCTGTCGCTGCGCGCCGGCCGGAGCAGCGATGCTCCATCGTTCGACGCGCTGCTGGGCACGGCCCGGGGCGGGAGCGAAGCCGATGTGCGACACTCGGCCGAGCAGCTCGTTGCCACGGCGTTCATCGCCCCGATTCTGCGCGACATGCGCGAGCACTCGCAGGCGGAGCCGCCCTTTGCGCCGACGCCGGCGGAAAAGCAATTCGGTGCGCTGCTTGACGCGCGGACGGCCGAGCAGATCGTGCGATCCGCTGACCTGCCGCTGGTCGACAGGCTCACAACGACCTTTCTGGAACTTGCGGGACGGCGCTCGGCTTCGACAAGCTCGCTCGGCGCTGAAGGAGTCCTGGCATGAACACCACGGCGTCGCTGGCCCGTGACCTGGAACGCCAGCTCAGGGAACTCCTGGGTGAACACAGGCGACTCGTGAGCCTCGCACGCCAGCATCGGGCGGCGCTGCGATCGGCGGACGGGCGCGCGGTGACCTCGATCTCGATCGAACGCGACGCGGTCAACGAGCGCATCGTTCGGCTCAACGAGCAGCGGAACACGACCGCATCGGCGATCGCCGAGGCCCTGGGCCTCGACGCATCGAACGGTGGTCGCCGCGCAACGGTGCGGGCGCTGGTCGAATCGCTGAGTGAGCCGGAGGCGTCGCGCCTGGCAGCGGTCGCAGACGAGCTGCGTGCGGCGATCGAGTCAACGCAACGGGAGCACTCCGTGCTGCGGGATGCCACGGCCGCGATCGCCGGGCATCTCGGCGGGGTCCTGACGCAGGTGCTCAGCGCATACGCGCCGTCGAAGACCTACACCGCCCGGGGCCGCGTCTCTGTGAGCGTAGCGCTCGTCGGCTCGCTGGATGTGAGGCACTGAGATGGGCATCGGCTCCGCGTTCAGCATCGGTCGCTCCGCCCTGGCCGCGAGCCAGCTGGGCGTGCAGATTGCCAGCAACAACCTGGCGAACGCGGCGACGCCCGGGTACGCGCGGCAGACGCTGGGTCTGGCACCGATCCCGGGCGACGGCACGAGGTTCAGCACCGGCCGGGGCGTCTCGATCATCGGCGTCCGGCGGCAGGTTGACGAGGCGCTCAACGCGCGGCTCAACGGCGCGATCAGCGACGCCGCCGCCGCGCAGGAGTCGTTCCGCGTGCTCGCGGGGATCGAATCCGCGTTGAGCGAGCTGACCGACCTGGACCTCTCGAGCGAGCTGGGCTCGTTCTTCACCTCCTTCAGCGAGCTGGCGAACGGCACGAGTTCCCAGACGCAGGTCATCGAGCAGGGCGATCTGATCGCGCAGTTCATGCGCCGGCTCCGGGGCGACCTCGTCGAGCAGCGCAACCAGGTCGACACTCGGCTCGGGGCGCTCATCGAAGAAGCGGACAGCATCATGACCGAGATCGCGAGCCTCAACGACGAGATCGCGACCACGGAGGGTGGTGGCGGCGAGAACGGCGCGCTGCGCGACCGCCGGGACGAGCTGATCCGCGAGCTGAGCGGTCTCATGGACATCACAGTCGTCGAGCAGCCCTCGGGCGCGGTCAATGTGCTCGTGGGCTCGGCTCCCGTCGTGCTCGGCACGCGCTCGCAGGGGCTGACCTTGCGCGAGACGCCCGCCGGCAGCGGGATCGACCGGGTCGTCGCCGTGGAGAGCACGGGGCAGGTGCTCGCGGTCGATGCCGGCGAGATCGGCGGCGTGCTCTCGAGCCGGGACGGCGAACTGCAGCGGACGATCGACCAGCTCGACCAGCTCGCGGCGACGCTCATCCACGAGATCAACTCGCTGCACGCGATCGGCGCGACCGCTGCCGGCCTGACCTCCGCGTCCTCGACCCGGCTCGTGGCGCCCGGCGATCAGACGCTCGCGCTGAACGACCCGCTCAACCAATCCGCAGCGGGCCTGCCGGTGCCGCCGACGAACGGCTCGTTCGTCGTTCGTGTGCGTGACGACGCGACCGGCGCGATCTCGACGACGCGCATCGACATCGACCTCGACGGCATCAACGCCGCCGGCGCCGCGGGCTTCGGTGACGACACGAGCCTCGCGGATATCACGGCGCAGCTCGACTCGATCGACGGGCTGAGCGCGACCATCGCCGGCGACGGTCGGCTGTCGGTCGCCGCCTCGCCCGGCACGAGCTTCACCTTCGGCGACGACACCTCCGGCGTGCTGGCGGCGCTCGGGGTCAACAGCTACTTTCAGGGCCAGGATGCCTCGGACATCGCGGTGCGCGAGGGGCTCAGCGGGAATCCGTCGCTGCTGATGACCGGCCGGTATATCAACGGAGCGTTCGTCGAAAACGCGACAAGCCTGGCGATCGCGAACCGGCAGGACGAGGCCACAGACGAGCTCGGCGGGCAATCGATCGGCGACTTCTGGCGCTCGACCGTCCAGCGCATCAGCATCAAGACAGGCGCCGCCTCGACGCTGGCCGACGCGACGGGCATCGTGCAGAGCGCACTCGAGAGCGAACGGCTCGCGGTGAGCGGCGTCGACAGCGACGAGGAGACGCTCAACCTCCTCGCCTACCAGCGCCAGTACCAGGGCGCGGCCCGGATCATCCAGACCTCGAACGAGCTCCTCGACGAGCTGTTCTCCATCGTGTAGCGCGGAGCATGAACCCATGAGCTCCATCCCGTCCAACCTGTCCCGTTCGCCGTCGCTGCTGATCTCGCAGATCCAGCTGCAGAACATCACGCGGACGAACCTGGGTCTGTTCGAAGCGCAGGCGCAGCTCTCCACGGGTCGGGCGCTGCTCCGCCCGAGCGACGATCCTGTCGCGGCGGTCACCGTCGCCGCGTTGGACGACTCGATCGAACGCTCGGAGCAGCGGCTTCGCAACATCGATTTCGCCGACACGAACCTCGCGCTCATCGAGACGAGCCTGGCCGAGGCGAACGACCTGCTGCTGAGCGCCAAGTCGATCGCGAGCGAGCAGGTGAATCTGGGCTCGTCGTCGGTCGAGCGCGCCAACCAGGCACAGGTGATCGATTCGCTGCTCGAGGGGCTTCTGGAGCAGATGAACAGGACCGCTGTGGGCAACTCGCTGTTCGGCGGGAGCCGGATCTCGTCGGCGCCGTTCGAGTCGTTCGGGACCGGCATCCTCTATACGGGGGAGTTCGAGCGTCTGACGACCGATCTGGCGCTCGGGCGCAGCGTGCCCGTCACGCTGAACGGCATCGAGGCGATCGGGCAGCCGGGGCGGATTCGGGGTGGAGTCGATCTCAACCCCCAGTTGACGCTTGACACGCCGTTGAACGATCTGAACGGCGCGCGGGGGCTTGGCATCGCGCGGGGCGTCGTGCAGCTCTCGATCGCCGGGGCGCCGGAGCCGCTGCTGATCGACCTGACGACGGCGGACACGGCGGAAGATGTCGTGACGCGGATCGAGGCGTCGATCAGGCAATACGAGACCGTCAGCGGCACGACGGTGCTGGCACCCGGCGGGGTCGGCGTGGCTGGCGAGCGGCTGACGCTGGCGGTCGAACCGGGGCAGACGCTGACCTTCAGCGATATCGGCGCGGGCACGACGGCCCAGGACCTGGGACTTGCGGACGCTGCGGGCCTGAGTTTCGACGCGGCGAACGCCGACGGCGCGGACCTCGATCCTCGGCTGACGCTGGGCACGCGGGTGGCGTCCCTCGCTGGGTTGGCGGGCGCGATGGATCAGATCGAGATCGCCAACGGCGGCCGCCGGGTGGTGGTCGACCTGAGCGGCGCCGAGACGATCGAGGCGATCAAGAACCGCATCGAGACGGCCGGCACGGGCGTACGGGTCGAGATCAACGCGGACGGCACGGGCATCGATGTCATCAACCTGGTCTCCGCGCCGCCGGGCGACGGGCTGACCATCGCCGAGGTCGCCGGCGGGAGCGACACCGCCGACCTGCTCGGCATCCGGACGCTCTCGCGGACCACCCGCAGCGACGCGCTCAACGACGGCCGTGGCGTGTCGGTGCGCAGCGGCGGGGTCGACCCGCAGACAGGACTCGCCGACCCGACGCTCGACATCGACTTCTCGATCGAGCTCGGCGACGGGCGGGTCATCACCGTCAACCTCCGGCCGGAGGACGCCGGCACGATCGGCGGCATCATCGACCGGATCAACGCGGAAGCGGCGGCTCAGGGCGTGTCGGCCGCGGACTTCTCGGCTGCTCTGGGCACCGGCGCCCAGGGCATCGTGCTGCGGCAGAACGCGGCATTCGCCGGGACGATCACGCCCCGGCAGCAGAACAACTCGCAGGCGCTCTTCGATCTGGGGCTCGGCACCGGCACATACGACGCGGCGAGCGCAACTCTTGCCGGCGAGGACCGCTCACAGATCGTGACGGACACCGCGTTCACCCGGCTGATCCAGCTGCGCGACGCACTCCTTGCCGACGACACCTCTGGCATCACCCTTGCTGGGGAGAAATTGGAAGGCGTCATCGACGGCATCGCCCAGACGCGCGGGCTCATCGGGAGCTTCGGTCAGCGGCTGGAGACGGCTCGGCGGCGCGAGGAGGACGCGAACCTGCTCGAGCAGAGCATGAGGAGCGAGCTGCGAGACCTGGACTTCGCGGAGGGTGCGACCCGGTTGACGCAGCTGCAGAATCAGTTGGAGGCGGCTCTGCGGAGCACGAACACCGCCTCTCAGTTGAGCCTGCTGGACTTCCTGGGCTAGCGCCCCGGGGGTCGGATTTCGGAGAAACGGGCCCCGCGCGCATCGGCCGCGGGCGGGGTCGAGAGTCGGTCGGCGGAGCGCGTCGGCACCGGCAGGAGCCCAATCGGCCGAGAGTAGGGACGAAGGCATGGAAGTCCAGACATCACGCTTCGGAGTGATCGAGATCGCGGAGGACCGCGTGATCCACATCCCGAAGGGGCTGCTCGGTTTTCCGTCGAAGACCCGGTACTGCCTGCTGCAGCCGGGCGACGACGCGATGTTCTTCTGGTTGCAGTCGATCGACGACCCGGAGCTGGCGTTCGTGATCACGGACCCGGTGCTGTTCTGCCCGGACTACGCGGTGCCGCTGCGTCCCGAGCAGCTCGAGTCGATGGGGCTGACGAGGCTGGAAGACGCGCAGGTCTTCGTCATTGTGAACAAGGTCGAGGACCATCTGACGGGCAACCTGCAGGGCCCGCTGGTGATCAACACCATCAGCCGCGAGGGCGAGCAGCTCGTCCTGGCGGACAAGCGTTGGACGACCCGGCACCCGCTCATGAAGGTCGGTGCTGCTGCGGCGAAGCAGACGGCGTAGCGACACGACGGCGGGCAGATGCGTCGGGATGTGTGCGCACCCGACGACGGTACACGGATGGAGCCGGGCCAATCACGCCGGGCACCCGGGCGGACAGCGCAGCCCGGGAGTTGGAAGGAGCCAACTGATGCTGGTGCTTTCACGGCAGCGCGACGAAACGATCATGATCGGCGATGACATCGAGATCACGGTCGTTGATATCCGGGGCGACAAGGTGCGTCTCGGTATCGGAGCGCCGACCCAGATCGCCGTTCACCGCAAGGAGGTGTACGACGCGATCCGGAGAGAAAACGAGCAGGCGGCGCGCTTCCGGCGCGACGACCTGGGGCCGATCGGTTCGGCCCCGAACCCCGTCCGGCCCGGTCGCAGCGCGAGGGCGTCATCCCTCGCCACCCCCACCGGGACCAGCGGCGCCAAGGCCGCGTCGACCAAGGCAAGCCACGCGGCGGGCAGCACCACGCCGCTTGACCAGTCGCCCTCGCGGGCACACGCCTGACCAGGCGAACCCGAGCGCCCCGGAGGACCCGGGACGCGGGCGATCGCGAGTCCGTCACGGAGGATCGACACCATGGGTCGGATCAACACGAATGTCCCGAGCCTGATCGCGCAAGCCAATCTCAACGAGGTCAACAACGACCTCCAGACACGGCTCGAGCGCCTCGCCACCGGCGTCAGGCTCAACCGAGGCAAGGATGACCCCGCGGGCCTGATCATCTCGGAGCGCATCCGCTCCGACATCGAGGGCATCACGCAGGGCATCGACAACGCCACGCGCGCCAGTTCGGTTATCGCTACGGCCGAATCCTCGCTCGCCGAGGTCAGCGACCTGCTCAACTCGATCAGGGCGCTCATCGTCGAGTCGGCGAACACGGGCGGCAACTCGGCCGAGGAGCGGCAGGCGAACCAGCTCCAGATCGACTCGGCCATCGAGTCCATCACCAGGATCGCCAACACCTCCACCTTCGGCGGGCTCAAGCTCCTCGACGGCTCGCTCGACTACACGCTCTCGGGCGTCGCCGCGAGCGCCGTCAGCAACGCGCGTGTCTACTCGGCCAACTTCGTCGGCAGCGGGCCCGTGCAGGTCGATGTCTCCGTCCTCGCCTCGGCGCAGACCGGCTCGCTCTACCTCTCGGGCTTCAACGCCGGCACGGGCGGGCAGGTCACCAGCTCATCGACCTTCCGCATCGCGGGGACGCTCGGCGTTGGCGTGATCGAGGTCGTCTCCGGCACCAGCCTCGCGGATCTCGTCGCCGCGGTCAACAACCTCCGCAGCATCACCGGTGTCTCCGCCTCGCTCATCAGCGCGACGGATCCGACCTCGGGCGTGGTCTTCAACTCGACCGAGTACGGCTCTGACGCGTTCGTCTCCGTCGAGCGAATCGGTGGTCCGAGCGACCCGACCCAGGACACCGTCCGCATCTTCAAGGCCGACGACGCCTTCCAGGTCCCCGCCGCCGGGTCCATCTGGGGCGCCGCGGGCGCCAACCTCACCGCCGCGAACCGGGACGACGGACGCGATGTGACCGCCCTGGTCAACGGGACGCTCGCCAACAGCTCGGGGCTGACGCTCAATGTCTTTGGCCCGACGCTGTCGCTCGAGCTCGATCTGAATGTCGATCTGGCGACGACGCTCAACTCGACCACCTCGTTCAACATCACGGGCGGCGGTGCACTGTTCCAGCTCGGGCCGGAGGTGACGGCGCTGCAGCAGACCTCCGTCGGCATCCAGTCCGTCGCCTCCGAGAACCTCGGCGGATCGCTCGTCAACGGCCGGCTGAACTTCCTCAGCTCCATCAAGAGCGGCCAGTCGAACGACATCCGCTCCAGCGTGGCGCGGAACGACTTCAGCCAGGCGTCGGACATCATCGACGCGGCGATCGACGAGGTCTCCGTCCTCCGCGGCCGTCTCGGCGCGTTCGAGCGGAACACGCTGGAGACCAACACCCGTTCGCTGCAGGCGGCGTTCGAGAACCTGACGGCCAGCGCGTCGAAGATCCGCGATGCGGACTTCGCTCTGGAGACCAGCCGCCTGACCCGGGCGCAGACGCTCAGCCAGGCGGCGACCAGCACCCTGGCCCTGGCGAACCAGCAGGCGGCGCAGGTGCTGTCGCTGCTCGGCTAGGGCCGATAACCCCGATCCCCTCGCGTCATCTCGACGCTCATCAGCCGGCCGGCGGTCTCGACCGCCGGCCGGTTTTCTTCGCGCCTCCGAGAAAATCGCGCCGACCCCCCATTCCTCACTGAACCCGCCCCCAACACGCGCCGATGCCCGAGCGTCTCACCTCGCTGACGGATCAGCGGGGCGAGGGGTCCGGGGCGTACCCGGTCCCTTCCGGGGCTCGGCTCGATCTGCCCGCCGCCGTCCGACACGGCGACCGGCAGCCCGGGCCGACCCGGCACAGGGTTGCGGGCTTCGCCCGGGAGTTTCACGGAGGAATCTGGTCATGAGTCGGATTAACACCAATGTTCCGTCGCTTACCGCGCAGCGGGTGCTGACGAACAACAACCAGGGCCTGAACCAGTCGCTCGAGCGGCTGAGCACGGGCCTGCGGATCAACAGGGGCAAGGACGACCCGGCGGGGCTGATCGCCAGTGAGAACCTGCGTGCCGAGATCAAGTCGATCGACGCCGCCATCAACAACGCCGAGCGCGCCGAGCGCGTCGTCAACATCGCCGAGGGCGGCCTCAGCGAGGTCTCGGGCCTGCTCACCGAGCTCCAGGGCCTGATCACCACCACCGCCAACTCGGCCGGCCTGAGCGAGTCGGAGAAGGAAGCCAACCAGCTCCAGATCGACTCGATCCTGCAGACCATCGACCGCGTCGCCGGTCAGACCTCGTTCCAGGGCACCAAGCTGCTCGACGGCAACTTCGACTTCCGCGTCTCCAGCCAGGCGACCGGCATCGAGGATCTCCGCGTCAACGGCGCCAAGTTCGAGGGCAGCAGTCTCGATGTCAATGTCCTCGTGACCCAGTCCGCCCAGCGGGCCGGTCTGTTCCTGTCGTTCGGCGGGACCAACCTGGACCTCGGCGGCGCTCTCGGCACCGACGGCGCCACCTCGACCTTCGTCATCGAGGTCGCCGGCTCGCTCGGCAGCCGTGAGTTCTCGTTCGCCTCGGGCACGACGGTCGCGCAGATTCAGGCGACGATCAACACCTTCAGCGATATCACCGGCGTCTCCGCCGTCGCCTCCGGCAACGGCGTCCGCCTGCAGTCGACCGACTTCGGCTCGGACGAGTTCGTCACCATCAAGGTCGTCGACGACGCCCAGCAGGGCGGCAATGTCACGAGCCTGACCGCCGACGACTTCACGACCGGCGATGCCGACCTCGGCGCGTTCAACTCGACGGCCGCCACCAACGGCATCCGCGACGAGGGCCAGAACATCGGGGCCACGATCAACGGCATCGTGGCCACCACCTCCGGCCGCACCGCCCGCATCGACACCGACTTCCTGAACCTCGAGATCACGCTCGAGTCGGGCGCCACCAACAACCCCGCCCAGACCCTGGGCGCGGTCGGCACGACCCGGTCGTTCGCCATCACCGGCGGCGGCGCCACCTTCCAGCTCGGCGGCAATGTCGACATCGGCTCCAAGGTCACGCTCGGCATCTCCGAGGTCGCGACCCGCAAGCTCGGCTCGAACAAGTCTGGCGGCTTCCTCGATGACCTGGGCTCCGGCAAGAGCTTCAATGTCGTCGACGGCGATCTGACCACCGCACAGAACATCGTCTCCGACGCCATCGAGCAGGTCTCGACCCTGCGTGGCCGTCTGGGCGCGTTCTCGCGGAACACGCTCGGCGCGACCCGCCGGAGCCTGTCGGTCAGCCTCGAGAACAGCTCCGCTGCCGAGTCGGTCATCCGCGACGCCGACTTCGCCAGCGAGACCGCGGCCCTGACCCGGTCGCAGATCCTGTCTCAGGCCGCGAGCAACACCCTGGCACTGGCGAACAACCAGCCCCAGGCCGCGCTCCAGCTCCTCGGCTAACGCCGGACCGGGCTGAGACAACTCCAGATTCCACTCCGCGCCCGTCCCGATCGATCGGGGCGGGCGTTTTCGCTCCGCCGCGGCCGGCAGTTCTCATCCGCCTGAGCCTCCTCCGCCGACGATCCTCTCTGGCATGGCCCACCCGACGACCGACCAGCCGCCCCCCTCCCCCGATGCGTCACGCGCCGGGCTCCAGATCGTCGCGCGAGCGTTCGGCACCTATCTCCGCGTCGAGTGCGGGCTGCTGCCCAACACGCTCGAGGCCTACGGCCGCGACCTGGCCGAGCTGCTCGAGAATCTCGACCAGCTCGGCGTGACCGAGCCCGGCGCGATCACGCCGCGGCACCTCGCGGATCACATCGCCCGGCTCTCCTCCACTCGCCGGTTGAGCCCCGCGAGTGTCACCCGGCATCTGGCGACGATCCGGGTCTTCTGCCGCTGGCTCGACGCGACCGGACGGGTCGACGAGAACCCGGCGCAGGTGCTCGAGCGGCCGGCGCGGTGGACGAAGCTGCCGGGCGTGCTGACGCCTCGGCAGATGCGCCGTCTCCTCGACGCGCCCGACGCGGCGGTCCAGACCGCCACGCCCGGTCTGATGGCCTGGCTCGCCCTCCGAGACAAAGCGATGATCGAGCTGATGTACGCGAGCGGGCTGCGGGCGTCAGAGGTCGGGGCGGTCCGCGTCGAGGACCTCGAGCTCCGCCTGGGCGTCGTCCGCGTCACGGGCAAGGGTGACAAGCAGCGGCTGGTGCCCGTCGGCGTCCCGGCTGTGCAGGCCGTCGAGCGGTACCTCGGCGAGCCGCGAGCGGGCCTGCTCGCTGGCGCGGCCCGGGCGACGGACAGGCTCTTCGTCTCACGGACGGGGCGGCCGCTGGAGCGGGTCGCCGTGTGGCAGATCATTCGGCGTCATGCGGTCGCCGCCGGGCTCCAGGGCGTGCACCCGCACATGCTCCGCCACAGCTTCGCCACGCACTTGCTCGCCGGAGGGGCCGACCTGCGCGTCGTCCAGGAGCTGCTCGGCCACGCGGACATCGCCACCACGCAGATCTACACCCATGTGGACTCGTCCCGGCTGCGCGATGTCCATAAGCGGTTCCATCCGCGGGGGTAGCACCCGCCCACGGAAGACCCGGTCAGATCGGACGCTTCCAGTCGTCCTCTTCGGAGGGGTTCAGCGGCTCCCGGCGTCGCCGGGGTGGCGCGGCCTGCCTCGACCGGCCCTCGGACGGGGCAGCGTCCTGCTTCGCCTCCGGCTTGGAGACGCCCGTGCCGAACGAGCTGCGGAACTCGTCCCGAACCGCCCCGATCTGGTGCGTCGAACCGACATGCTTGACCGACTCGGCCATGTCACGATCGATGGCGTCCGGGCCGACAGGTCGGCTGAGCACGCCGCGCTCGACGCCCGCGTTGAACTTGACGGCCGCGGCGGCGACGCACAGCAGCGCCGTGAGCGGAAGGCCGATAAACATGAGCACCAGGACGATCGTGCCGGGGTCGTTCGCTTCGCTGGCCGCGGTCATGGCGGTGTAGCTGCTGAACACGCCGGAGAAGGGCATCGAGCTGAAAATGTCCCGCCAGGGCAGGGTCAGGATCGCGATGACCAGCCCCCACGAGCAGGCGGAGACGGTTCGCTCGACACCCGGGACAGCCGCCCCGCCCGCGACAATCGCACCGAGGATGGTGAACGCACAGAGCGAAACAGCGGCGAACACACCGACGACCGTCGCCCCCTGGCTGAACTTCTCCAGGATGACCCCCCAGGTGGAACGCACCCGGTTCAGGTCCGCCGGCGAGGCGGCGGGGGTCTGCACCAGCGGATCGGGCACGCCGACCTCCGGGAATCCCTCGCCGGCGAGCGCTCTGAGCCCGGCCGGGGCGTCGCCCGAGGAGGCGGTCACGATCACGGGCCGGTTGATCTGCGTCGGCTTGAGCGTCTCCCAGCGGACATCCGTGAAGTGGACGAATCCGAAGACGACCAGCTGCACGATGCAGGCGAGGCCGACGGCGAGCGCGCACCCGTTGACACCCAGCCGAAGCTGGCTCAGAGCGGCCGAGATATGCGGTCGGGGGCTCATGCGCGTTCCTTCTTGGCGATAGCGGGCCTGCCGAGGCCACGGGCATCTCGAGCATCGAAACCGCGGGCCCGGCGGACCAGCCGATGGACGAGGTTGCGACCCATCCGGGCCGACTGCAGCGGATGGAGGGATCGCGAGGGCCAACGAGCCGATCTGGAGCGTCCGAAGAACTCGAAGGACCGACGCGGTTGACTTTGTTTCATTCGTTCCTGAAAATTGCGAAGACACCAGACCCGCCCGGACGAAGGACCTTCCGATGGCTCCGATCTACCAGCCTCCCGCCGAGTTCCCGCACATCGACGCCCGCGACCCGGGGCTGCTGCGTGATGTGGCGGCGGGCGCCGCCCGGCTGACGCCCGAGCAGGGGCTCGACCTGTTCCGCACCATGCCGCTGATCGGCCTCGGCCGATGGTCCGACAGCCGCTGCCGGGAGATCCACGGCGACACGCTGCGCACCTATGTCATCGACCGGAACATCAACTACACCAACATCTGCACGGCCAAGTGCATCTTCTGTGCGTTCAAGCGCACGGCCGCGGACCACGACGCGTACACGCTCGAGCACCAGCAGCTGTTTGAGAAGGTCCAGGAGCTCAGCGACATCGGGGGCACGCAGATCCTGATGCAGGGCGGGATGAACCCCGAGCTGCCGCTGGACTGGTACATCGATCTGCTGCACGGCCTCAAGGAACGATTCCCGCACATCCATGTGCACGGGTTCAGCCCGCCGGAGTTCATCGAGTTCGTGAACTTCTTCGATCCTCCCGGCGCGACGCTCGAGGACAAGATCCGCTGGGTGATGATCCGCCTGCGCGACGCGGGGCTCGACTCGCTGCCCGGCGGCGGGGGTGAGATCTTCGCCAAGCCCGTGCGCACCAAGATCGGGCTGGGCAAGTGCGACGCCGAGGCGTGGCTGACAACGATGTATGTCGCGCACTCGCTGGGGATGTTCACGAGCGCGACGATGATGTTCGGGCACATCGAGGGGCACGCCGACCGTGTGCACCACATGCGGCTGGTCCGCGAGTGGCAGGACCGGGCGCTGCGCGATTTCGGCGCGGGCAGCCCGTTCACGAGGCACCACGAGGGCGAGCTGGCGAGCCCGGACGAGCAGCCGGCGGGCGGGCACTACAAGGCGTTCATCTCCTGGCCCTTCCAGCGGGACAACACGGCGCTGGGTCGCGTGAAGGAATGGGGAAGCCAGCCCGAGGACCGCGAGCCGGGGGCGGTGTTCCCGGGGGATCTGCTAGCGAATCTCGACGGCGACGCGGATCCGAAGTCGGTGAAGGAGTTCGGCAGGCGGATCCGGATGAGCGGCTCGACGGACTACCTGCGGACGCAGGCCCTGAGCCGTCTGTTCTTGGACAACATCTACTCGATCGGCGCGAGCTGGGTGACCATGGGGCCGCATGTCGGGCAGGTGGGTCTGCAATTCGGCGCGAGCGACATGGGCAGCGTGATGATGGAGGAGAATGTTGTGTCGTCTGCCGGCACGACCTACTGCCTCGACGAGGCTGTCCTCTGCCGGCTGATCCGCGACGCGGGGTTTGTGCCGGCGCAGCGGAACAACACCTACGACATCGTGTCAATCAAGGACGGCCCCGACGCGCCGGACCGGCTCGTCACCGATTGGTCCGAGCACCGGGCCCAGCGGCTGCACACGGAGAGCAAGGCCGAGACCGCGGCCGAGCTGACGGTGAGCGCGACCGAGGCCGTGGTCGAGTAGCGCCGATCAGGCCGACTCGAAGCCGGGCCGCCCGCGGCGGATGGCGTCCCCGAATCCCTCGTCGGGGTGACCTCTCGCCGCGTCGTTGATCAGGCTGCGTTCGCGGAGTTCGACGAGCGGCAGGGACCTGTCGAGCAGGCCAAGGTCGTACAGGTACGCATCGATCAGCCCGTTGACGACGATGCGCCAGTCGATGCGCGGGCGGTTGCGCGTGAAGCTGCGGAACACCCCGGTCGTGCAGTTCGTCGCGATCGCGTGGTACCAGCGAGGCCGCTCGGCCAGGCCGTTGATCAGCTCGGCGTACTCGAGGAACCGCAGCCGGATGGTGTCGCTGCGCATCTGGAGCCGGTAGAGGTACACGCGGGTGCTCGGTTCGTGCTCGACGCGCCGGCGGATCAGGTCGCGTTCGTCCGCGACCGCGCAGAACAGCTCGTTCTGCCGGTACAGATTCCGGAAGAGGCTGAACCCCTGCCCGCGCAGGCTGCGGACCTCCAGGCTGAACCCGATGCGTGTGGGCTCCTGCCCGTCGCGATCCGGGGCGAACTCGAAGATCGCGAAGGGGTGCGACATGATGGGGATGCCCCAATTGCCCACGGCGATGTCCATCGCCCGGAGGCGGTCGAGGCGGAGCCGCTCGTCCCGGTATCGCGGCGTGACATCATCCAGCGACCGGTACTCGCTGTGGCGGACATGGCGCAGCAGCACCTCGTCTCGTTCGGGGGATATCTCGGCGGTCGCCTGGAGGGCGAGGTCCGGCCGCCAGTCGCGGTCGGCGCGCGGCGGGATGCGGAGCCACCAAACCAATGACACCGCCACGACGCCCAGCACCGCAGACGGGGCGAGCCAGAACGGCTGCCCCACCACGGCGAGCACGGCAACGAGGGCGAGCCAGATCAGAGCCGTGATTCGGGCGATGCGTGTCCCGCCGAGCAGGTCGTAGTACACCGCGCCGGCGAGCCAGATCGCCGCCGGCAGCGCGAGAATCCAGAGCACGACGCCGATCACAACCGCTGTCACAGGCGATTGTTGTCGCGTCGTCGCGGCAGGACGATGCGCCGCCGGCGCGGTACCCTCGCGGTATGAAAGATCAGCTCCGGCTCCTGGCGCGGGCCGTGAAGTACCGCTACAAGCTCGACCCCGCGGAGATCTCGTTCCTGCTCGGCGCGGTTCGGCCGGGGATGACGGCTCTGGACCTGGGAGCGCACAAGGGCGCGTACGCGTACTGGCTCGCACGCGCGGTGGGCTCGAGGGGGCGCGTCGTGTGCGTCGAAGCGCAGGAGGGACTGGCTCGTCGGTTGGAGCGCGTCATGCGGCCGCGCAAGCAGGTGTCGGTCGTCTGGACCGCGATCTCGGATCACACCGGCTCGGGAACGCTCAGCCTCCGTCCCGACGGGTCCTCGCACGGCGCGTCGATCGCTGGCTTCGCCGACGGCGAGGTCGGAACCACGGCGCAGGTCCCCACGACGACCCTCGCCGACCTGATGTCTGGCCAGCGACTCAGCACGCTCGACTTCATCAAGTGCGATGTGGAGGGGCACGAGGGAGCTGTCTTCGCCGCGTCGATGGATGTCATCCGACAGCACCGCCCCACGATCCTGCTCGAATGCGAGGACCGGCACGCGCAGGGCGAGCACGGCGGCGTCACGGGTATGGTCCGGCTGTTCGAGCCGGAGGGCTACCGCATCCGCTTCTTCATGGGTGGCACGCTGCACCCGCTCGACGCCTTCGACGCGTCACGGCACCAGAACTACGGCGTCGGTGAGTACTGCAACAACTTCGTGCTGGATGTGCCCGGCTGATTACCGATCCGCCGCGAGCATGTCGTAAACGAACCCGTTGGCGACCTGCCGGCCCTGATCGAAGCCGAACCCTTCCTGGAACGGGAATGTCGTGGCGACGACCGTTTCCCGGGGCGTGCCGGTGTCCACCGCCGCCTGCACCGCTTCGATGAGCTTTTCGATGTACTCGATCTGACCCGCGATGACGGACCGGTCGCCCACCTCGCCGTGGCCCGGCATGACGATCGTGTCGGCGTCGCAGAGCGCTTCCACCCGGCGGAGCACGCCGAGCCAGCCCATCGCGTCGCACCCGCCGTTGGCGTCCATGAACGGGTTGACGCGGTGGAAGACCAGGTCGCCGGTGTGCAGGATGTTCAGCGACGGGATGCGGACGACGAGGTCGTTGTCGGTGTGACCCGGCCCGAAGTGATGCAGCTCCACTTCCGACCCGCCGATGTCCAGCCTGGTGTGCTCGGCCGAGAGCGCGTTCTCGGGCCGGAACTGGTCCGGGGTCAGGTCGCGTAGCTTGCGGGCGTAGGCCATGATCGGCCCCTCGGCGATGGCCTGCTTCTCCGGGGGCATCTGCCTGAGCTGGCGGACGGCCTGCTCGCCCATGGACCGGTACCAGTCCATGTTGCCGTCGATCCGGGGCAGGCAGGCCTCGTGGGCGATGATCTCAGCGGCGTCGAGGAAGGCGTGATTGCCCGCGGTGTGGTCGCCGTGGTGGTGCGTGTTGACCACCGTCAGCGTTTCGTGCATGCCGAGGGCCTTGCAGTCCTTGAGCAGCACCCCGCCGAAGGGGGCGTTCTTGCAGTCAACAAGCAGCGAGGCCCCGTCGCCGTTGAGCAGCAGCGAATTGCCCCCCTCGCCGATCAGGCTGAACGCGCGGCCGGGGTCGGCGAGCGCCTTGAACTCGAAGTACTCGTGGTCGAGCCGAGTTCTGCCGAACGCGGGCAGGGTCAAGGCCGCGCCGGCGGCCAGCGAGAGCCCAAGAAACTCGCGGCGGTCGAGGGTGGTCATGGGTCACACTCCCTTTCGTTCGAGCCCTGTGCCGGCATACGATCGCGGCGGATATCCCACCAGCAGCATACCGGCCCCGCGGGGCGACGGGCGGAGACGAGCGAGATGGCGATGCGTGCAAACGAACTGCGGCCGGGCATGGCTGTCAACCTCGACGGCAAGCTCTATGTGGTCATCAAAACCGAGCACACCAAGCCGGGCAAGGGCCCGGCGTATGTGCAGGCCAAGATGCGCGGCGTGGACGGCTCCGGCACCGCCGAGAAGCGGTTCAACTCCGACGCCACCGTCGAGGGCGCCACGCTCGACCGGCGCGAGATGGAGTACCTCTACTCCGACGCCTCCGGCGCCACCTTCATGGACCTCGAGGACTACGACCAGGTGATCTTGCCCGAGGAGCTGCTCGGCGATGCGCTCCTCTATCTCAAGCCGAACTCGAGCTGCATCACCCTCTGCCATGAGGGCAAGCCGGTCTCGCTGGAGCTGCCCGCTTCGGTCGAGCTGACGGTCACCGACACCCCGCCGGGCATCAAGGGAGCGACGGCGACGAACCAGCTCAAGGAGGCCACGCTCGAAACGGGGCTCAAGACCCGCGTGCCACCCTTCATCACCAACGGCGAGATGATCAAGGTCTCGACCGAGGACGGCTCGTACCTGTCGCGCGCCAAGGGTGAGTGACCGCCGCGGCGTCATCCTGATGGGCCTGCGCGGCTCGGGCAAGAGCACGATCGGGCCCGGGCTGGCGCAGCTGCAATCGCTCCCGTTTGTTGACCTCGACCGGCTGACGCTGGAGCGCGCGGGGGCCGCAGATGTGCGCTCGATCGTCGAGGCCGCAGGCTGGGAGGCCTTCCGCGAGCATGAGCTGCGTGCGCTCAGCGGTGTGCTGGCCGGGCCGGTGTGCGTTCTGGCACTCGGCGGCGGCACGCCGACGCACGAGCCGAGCCGCGACGCCCTGCGATTGGCTTCGTCATCGGGTCGAGCCACGATCGTGTATCTGCGCGCGAAGCCGGAGACGCTCGCCGCCCGCATGCAGGCCACGCCGGACCGCCCGAGCCTGACCGGGGCGGACCCGTTTCACGAGATCGCGGTGCTCTTCGACGCGCGCGACCCGGCGTACCTCGAGCTCGCGGATCTTGTGATCGAGACCGACCGGCTCTCGCTCACGGAGACCGCCGAGCGCGTCGCGCTGTCGCTCTAGGGCCTGTTCGACAGGTCGCATGGTGGCGAGCCGTCGTACAGAACCTAGTGCGCCAGAGTGCGGTCCGCCTCGCGCACCGCCCGGCAGAAGGCGGCGATCAGGCCGGGATCCTTCACGCCCCGCTCTCGCTCCACACCGCTCGACACATCCACCGCGAAGGGACGCACCACGGCGATCGCCTCGCCGACATTCTCGGGGGTCAGGCCTCCGGCCAGGATGAGGGGCGTCGCGATGTCACCGGCGGCGGTCGCCAGCCCGTTCCAGTCGAACCGCTCGCCGAGCCCCCCGGCGGAACCGTCAACGAGGATCGCGCTCACCTCGGGCATGGCGTCGTAATGCCGGAGCCGATCAGCAATCGTGGCCTCGTCGTATCGCACCGCCTTGATCAGGTCCGGGCCGAGTGCCCGAACGACCTCGTCGGGTTCATCGCCGTGAAGCTGGTTCAGCCCCGTCGGGCAGTTCGATTCGATCTGGGCGAACTCGTCGAGCGAGAGATCCACCGTCAGGCCGACGGTGGTCACCATCGGCGGCAGGAGCCCGGCGAGCGCCCACGCGTCGGCGGGGTCGATCGCACGCGGTGACGACGGGAGGAACACAAAGCCGACGGCGTCGGCGCCGGCGTCGGCCGCCGCGCGCAGGGCCGCCTCGTCACGGATGCCGCAGATCTTGATCCGGGTTCGATGCATCACTCGCTCCTGCCGGTGTGTTGCTGGCCGTCGGTGTCGCCGGCGGTCTCAATCTCCCGGAGCAGCTCATCGGCGAGCTCGAGTTCATCGCCGACAAGGCGCTCGCGGGCCTCGACCACGAACGATCGGGCCTCGTTGGGTCGGCCGAGCCTGCGCGTAAGCAGCAGCCCGAGCATCAGCCGGCTCGAGGGCGCCTGCGCGTGCGCTGGATGATGCGTCACGAACGCTCGGAACGCCCGAACCGCGGACTCCGTTCGCTGCTGCGTGAGCAGGTGCTCAGCGAGGCGGAGCAGCTGATCCGGCGGGAGCCCGTTCCCGGGCTCGGCCAGGTCGTAGTCGTCGGCGAAACGCTCGAACGCCGAGGCGGCCTGCGCGAGCTCGCTCTGGCCGATCAGTCGAGCGATCTCGCGACGGGCCATCGCGAGCCGGTGGGCCTCGGGGGAGTCCGCGGCTTCACGCCCTCGCTCCATCGTCTGCCGCACACGGTCCTGCTGGCCGCGCACCGCCGCCTGGATCGCGGCGCGCCGGCGACGCTGACGCAGGATCGTGAACAGATCCGCCGGCTCTCGGCGGAGCGCACCGATCTGCAGCAGCAGCATGGTCCCGCCGATGCCGAGCGCGTACCCCCCGAGGTGCGCGAAGTGCGCGATACCCGTGTTGCCGCCGAGCCCGCCCGCCAGCAGGTCCACCGCCACGCTGAGCCCGATGAACCACCAGGCCGGCACAGCGACACGGCCGACCACGGTGATCCAGAACGCGAAGCAGATGATGCGGGTGCCCGGAAAGAGCACGAGGTAGCTGCCGGTCACGGCCGCGATGGCGCCGCTGGCCCCAACCGCGGGGTTGGCGCTGAACGCGATGTGGGCCGTTCCCGATGCCGCCGCGCCGATGGCATACAGGACCACGAAGCCCGTGTGCCCGAACTTGTCCTCGACATTGGGGCCGAGGGCGGCCAAGACGAGCATGTTGAACAGCAGGTGCAGCCAGCCGCCGTGCAGGAACGCGCTCGAGAACAGCTGCCACCACTCGAACCCGTCCCGCCGCACGGCGAGGGCGACGGCGGCCCGGTCCCACTCGTTGAGGACCCCGAGGACCAGATGCACCATCACGCACGCAGCGATCACGCCGTAGGTCACGAACGCGGTTCGGCGGCGGGAACGGTCGGTGCCGAGCGGGATCAGCAAGGCGGTCTCCTGGGAGCGATCGAGCGAGAACGGTGGGCGCGACGGTTCTATATTTAGACCCCGCGGGCGGTCCGAACCCGCGGTGGACGGTGGATCTTCGACAGACACCCCGCCCGAGCGGGCGGCGTGGGCCGGGCTGACGCCGACCGCGCCGGATCAGACCGGCGGCGCGCCCCGAGCGTGCCGCCACAAGTGCACGAAGGGTTGGACCGATGGTTGAATTCTCGAAGGGCCTCGCGGGTGTCATCGCGGCCGAGACGAACATGTCGTACATCGACGGCGTCGAGGGCGTGCTCGAGTATGTCGGCATCAGCATCCACGATCTCGCCGAGCACTCGTCGTTCGAGGAAACCGTCTTCCTGCTCTGGAACGGGCGGCTGCCGAACGCGGCCGAGCTGACCGAGTTCAAGCGCGAGCTCGCCAAGCGTTACTCGTTGCCGGCCGGCCTCGAGCAGCGCATCGCGCAGATCCCGACGAGCGCGCAGCCCATGCACATGCTCCGCACCATGGTGTCTGAGATGTCGCTCTACGACACACACCCCAACGACAACGATGTCGAGCAGGCCCGGCGCAAGGCGCTCAACATCCTCGGGCAGGCGCCCACCATCGTCGCGATGTTCGACCGCTGCCGGCGGGGCCTGCCCATCGTCCACCCCGACCCGTCTCTCTCGTTCAGCGAGAACTTCCTCTACATGCTCAACGGTGAACGCCCCACCCCCACCATGGCCCGGGCGTTCGACATCTGCATGATCACGCACGCGGACCACGGGCTGAACAACTCCACCTTCGCCGCCCGCGTGGTCATCTCGACGCTCAGCGATGTCTATTCCGCCATCACCGCCGCCATCGGCTCCCTGCGCGGTCCCCTGCACGGCGGGGCGAACGAGGGCGTCATGCACATGCTCAACGAGATCAAGAGCGTCGACGAGGTCGAGGCCTATGTCATGGGCAAGCTCGAGCGCAAGGAGAAGATCATGGGCTTCGGCCACCGGGTCTACAAGGCCAAGGACCCGCGCGCGACCTATCTCATGACGCTGGCCAAGCAGCTCGCCGAGGATACCGGCAACAGCGATCTCTACGAGAAGTCGCACGCCATCGAGCAGGTCATGGAGCGCGAGGTCGCCAGCAAGGGGATCTATCCCAATGTCGACTTCTACAGCGCCACCACCTACCACTGCATCGGGCTCAAGCTCGACCTGTTCACCCCGATGTTCGCCCTGTCGCGCATCGGCGGCTGGTCCGGGCACATCATCGAGCAGCTCGACGACAACCGCCTCTACCGCCCCGGCGCGAGCTATGTTGGTCCGCACGGGGTCGCGTACACCCCGCTCGATCAGCGCTGACCGTCACTCGCCCAGCAGCAGCAAAATCTCGTCGAGCACGGTCCGGGCGCGATCCTCGTCGGGGCGCGCCCGGGTGATGACCTCGATCCGTGTGTCGCGGACATCGGGCTCCGCCTTGACGACGATCCGGTCCAGCCGCGTCCCACCCGGCGCGAGCCCAACGACCGTCGACCGGTCGTCGGTCGCCACGCGCTCGCTGATGGAGTAGCCCATCCGCCGGAGCGCGACCTCCGCGGCGGCGGCGATGTCCGTCGCACGAACCGGATCATCCAGCGTCGCCGAGAGCACCGGCGGGGACCAGGTCGCCCGCACGCCGTGGTAGCCCTGGACCGCCACGGTCCGCTGGCATCCTGAGGTGAGAGCGATCACGGCCGCGGCGAACGCGGGGAGGATCCGTCGGAACGATCGGGCGGTGTGTCTCCCATCCATCGCTGCATGTCGAGATCGTCCAGATGCAGCCGTCCACGCCATTCTTCGAGGGCTGCGCGCAGCAGCGGGTCGAGGGCGTACGGCGGGGTGAACGACTCTCGCTGCGGCTCGGCGTCGGTTCGACTCGGCGTGGTGCCCGCCTGCCTCGCCTCCGGAGGAGCGTGGGGACGGGGGTGGACGGGCTGCGGCTGAACGATCGCGGCTGAGGACGGGCCTTCCAGCGGCACGCCGAGCACCTTGGCCCAGTACCTCGTCTGGTCCGGCGTCAGCGGGACCTGCTTGGTGAAGGACGGCCGCTGCCACGCTCGTGCCGCCCGGGCCCCGTCCGCAAGAAGCCTGCTGACGAAGGTCTCGGAGGGGATCGACGCCGCCCCGGCTCGGCCGGCTGCTCGAACAAGCCGTCGGTCGCTCGACACGACCACGAGCCGACCCGGCGCCGACTCCGCCTGCAGCATGGTCTCGATCAGCGAATCGGCGTCGTGGCCGGGGCCGGCGAAGAGCACTTCCACCCCCTCGACCCGAAACCGGAACGGGGCCAGCGGCTCGGCTGCGGGGCTCAGCCCACCCGGCGGAGGACCGCCGTCGTAGATCAGCACCGCCCGCCGACGGCGGTACCGGCTGACCGCGATCAGACCCGCCAGATCCTCTGCGCTCGCGTGATCGGGCAACTCCCGGAGGGCCCGCGGCGTGTGCAACACATTGTACGAGTCGACCAGAATCATCCGGGTTCGGGCTCCGCTGGCCCCGCGACCGGGGTTGAGGGTGGAAAGCGGCCGAGAGGGGGCCTTTACTTTCGGCCCCGGTGTGCCGAGTTGTATACCGCGGGAACCGGTCCGGGCTGTTGACCCGGTCGCCGGCCAATGACGGAACCCTTTGTCAGCAGCGAGGTCTCGATGGCGATCCGGATCAAGGCGAGGAACAACGAATCCCCCGAGCAGATGATGCGCCGGTTCAAGAAGCTGATCGAGAAGGAGGGACTGACGAAGGAGATCAAGAAGAAGGAATTCTACGAGAAGCCCTCGGAGCGTCGGCGTCGGGCGGCCCGCAAGGCCCAGTCCCGCCGCGCCCGCGAGAATTGATCTCGACCCTGACGCGCCCGGCTTGACGGCCGGGCGTTGCTGTTCTGAGGGGGCATCGCCCGTCGTGCGTTCGGCCGAGGGGGCCGGGGCGAGTTCCAGCAAGGTGTTGCAGACGGCCCGCAGCGCCCGATCCCGGCGCCGCGGCGCCGACCGGCTCGTCGTCCGGCGCCGACAGGTCGCCGGGTGAAAGCATCTTGGCACACGACATCGCCGACCGGGCGACACCCGGCCGGCACCGGAGACCACCGAATGACCGCTCTGGACCCCGTTGTCGCGCTCGCCTCTATCGGTGAGATCCCGCCCGCCTACTACCTCGCGCCGATCGGCGGCATCGTCGCCCTCATCATGGCCAAGATCTTCAGCGGATCGGTCATGCAGAAGTCGGAGGGCGACGAGGAGATGGTGCGGATCGCCCAGGCCGTCCGCGAGGGCGCCATGGCGTACCTCACGCGGCAGTACAAGGTCGTCGCGGGCGTGTTCGTCCTGCTGATCCTCTTCCTCGCCGGCATGGTCGCCTTGGACCTGCAGAAGCCGCTGTCGCTGCTCGGCGTGCCCGTCGCCGGCCTGCTCTCGGGCCTGTGCGGCTGGTTCGGCATGCGGATGGCGACCAACGCCAGCGCCCGCACCGCCTTCGCCGCCAAGCAGTCACTCAACGACGGCTTGACCGTCGCGTTCCGCTCCGGCGCGGTGATGGGCCTGGTCGTCGTCGGGTTCGCGCTGCTCGATGTCAGCGTCTGGTTCTTCGTCCTCAACAGCTTCACCGACTTCGGCATCGCCGAGATCTCGACCGTCATGCTGACCTTCGGCATGGGCGCCTCGACGCAGGCGCTCTTCGCTCGTGTGGGCGGCGGCATCTACACCAAGGCCGCCGATGTCGGCGCCGATCTCGTCGGCAAGGTCGAGGCGGGCATCCCCGAGGACGACGCCCGCAACCCCGCGACGATCGCGGACAATGTGGGCGACAATGTGGGCGATGTCGCCGGCATGGGCGCCGATCTCTACGAGTCGTACTACGGCTCGATCCTGGCCACCATCGCACTCGGGGCAGCCGCCGCCCTGACCATGTCGCTCAACACGAGCGCTCAGCTGACCGAGTTCGCGTTTCTGCTCGCCGCCGCCCCCTTGGGCCTGGCGGGGCTGGGCATCCTCTGCTCGGTGGCCGGCATCTTCACGGTCAAGGCGAAGGAGAACGCGAGCTTCGCTCAGCTGCTCAAGGGCCTGCACAAGGGCGTGTATGTCGCCTCGTTCCTCGTCGCGATCGCGGCGTTCGGCCTGCTGTTTGTGCTGCTCGGCGGTGGCACCGCGGCGGCGGCGCTCGGGTCCGTCGGGACGACCTGGTGGAAGCTGGGTCTGGCGATCGTCGTCGGCCTGCTGGCGGGCAATGTCATCGCCTACGCCACCGAGTACTACACCAGCTACGAGCACAAGCCGACCCAGCGCATCGCCCAGCAGGCGCTCACCGGACCGGCGACCGTGATCATCGCCGGCATCGCCGAGGGCATGAAGTCCACCTGGGCGTCGCTGCTGGTCGTCGTGGTGTCGATCATCGCGGCCTTCACCCTCGCCGGCGGCAGCGAGAACTTCCTGATGGGCCTCTACGGCGTGGGCATCGCCGCCGTTGGCATGCTCTCCACGCTCGGCATCACGCTCGCGACCGATGCCTACGGCCCGATCGCCGACAACGCGGGCGGCAACGCCGAGATGACCGGCCAGCCTCCCCATGTCCGCGAGCGGACCGACATGCTCGATTCGCTCGGCAACACCACCGCCGCCACGGGCAAGGGCTTCGCCATCGGCTCTGCGGCGCTGACCGCGCTCGCCCTCTTCGCCGCCTATGTCCAGGTCGTCCAGACCCAGATCACCACGCAGAGCGAGACCTTCGTCGAGAAGGCCGCCTTCGAGGCACCGGCGCACAGCGATCCGTACGCCGTCTACGAGGGGCATGGCAAGTTTGCCGTCGTGCTCCCGGGCGTCAACGACGACGGATCCGACCTCGTCGACGGCGGCATGCTCGTCGACCGCGAGCAGATGACGCGCGATGACTACAACCATCTCGCCGTCGGCACCATCTTCGACATCGACTGGGGGCACACGCACGAGTCCCACACCCACGACGGCACCGAGGGCGAGCACTCCCACGCCTCGCACCACACCGGGGACCGCGTCTACACACTGAGCGCCTCGTTCGATCACGGCGACCACGCCCACGATCTGAACTTCGATGTGTACTCGAGCCGCAACGGCAAGGTGGGTGATGTCCTGGCCTTCTACGATGTCACGATCACCAACCCGCGGCTGCTGGGCGGCATCTTCATCGGTGTGCTGCTGGCGTTCCTGTTCTGCGCGATGACGATGAACGCCGTCGGCCGCGCCGCGTACGCGATGATGAACGAGTGCCGCAGGCAGTTCAAGATCATGCGAGACGGGTTCCGCAAGAGCGGGATGTCCGAGGAGGACATCGCCAACCCCGAGAGCTGGCCCAAGCAGACCACCGTCGACGGCAAGTCGTACCCGGACTACGCCAACTGCGTGTCGATCTCGACGGCGGGCGCGCAGAAGGAGATGGTCGTGCCAGCGGTGCTGGCGATCATTGTGCCGATCCTCGTCGGCCTGTTCCTGAGCGTGCCGGGCGTCATGGGCCTGCTCGCGGGCGGCCTGACCTCGGGCTTCGCGGTCGCGGTCTTCATGGCCAACGCCGGCGGCGCCTGGGACAACGCCAAGAAGCTGCTCGAGTCCTACGGCCGGATCACCGCCGACGACATGGTCAACAGCACCGAGACGCAGAACAAGGTGCCCGCGGCCGTCCGCGACGCGATCCTCGCCCGAGCACAGGAGATGGTCCAGACCGGTCGCGGGTCGGCGTATGTCTACGGAAAGGGCTCCGATGACCACAAGGCGACCGTCGTCGGCGACACCGTCGGCGATCCGTTCAAGGACACGTCGGGCCCGTCGCTCAACATCCTCATCAAGCTCATCTCGATCGTCTCCGTCGTCTTCGCGGGCCTGATCGTCAAGTACGGACCCATCGTCGGAGCCGCCATCGGCCTCAACTAAGCCGACATCCGCATCCCACGCTTCGTCGCCCCGGCCTCTGCGCCGGGGCTTTTTTGTGCGACGAATCCGCTCCAGAACCCACCCCGAAGCACACCCCATCGGTCACGGGGAACGCGTTGTCCCCCGGCGAACCACCCGGACATCTCGCCCGACACCTCAGGCAATGGGAGACCACACATGGCCACGGGATATCTCTGCGCGCTCATCGCCGCGGCGGCAACGACCTTCGGAGTCGCCGGCAGCATCCATTCGGCTCAGCCCGACATCGTGACGATCGCAGCAGGCAATGACCAGTTCGAAACGCTCGTCAAGGCGCTCACCGCGGCCGAGCTCGTGGACGACCTCCAGGAGGCGCAGAACATCACCGTGCTCGCACCCGTGGACGGTGCCTTTGATGCGCTCGATCAGAGGGCGCTGCGTGCCACCATCGAGAACGATCCCACCGGCCGGCTCGCAGATGTCCTGCGATTCCATGTCATCCCGGAGCGGCTGACCGCGGCGCAGCTCGCCAGCCGGCGCTTCGTGACAACGCTCGACGGCGAGCGCCTTGAGATCGGCACGGACGATGGCCTGCGGATCGGCGGCGCCGGCGTACTGGCAACGGACATCGCCGCCTCGAACGGCATCATCCATGTCATCGACGCTGTGCTGATCCCAGCCAAGGCGGATATTGCCCAGCTCGCCGACGATGCGGGCCTCTTCAGGACGCTGCTGGCGGCGGCCGAGGCGGCGGGACTCGCGCAGGAGCTCTCCTCAAACGGCCCCATCACGCTCTTCGCGCCCACCGACGAGGCCTTCGCCAAGCTCGGCAGCGAAACGATCGCCTCCCTGCTTGAGCCGGAGAACCGCGACACGCTCGCCGATCTCCTGCGGTACCACGCCGTCATCGGCGAGCGGTTGTACGCGGAGGATCTCATCGCCGGCGCCCGGGTCGAAACCGCCCAGGGGCAGCGGCTTTCCGCATCCGTGCGCAACGGCGAGGTCTTTCTCGATAATTCCCGTGTCGTCAGGGCCAATCTCGACGCCTCGAACGGCGTGATCCATGTCATCGACCGCGTGCTGATGCCCCAGCGATCCACTTCGTCGGTGGTCGCGCCGGCACCCTCGCTTGGGAGTGTTGAAGAGATCTTTGCGCTCGCCATCGAACGGGGCGCGCCGCTGTTCAACGATCATCAGCCCGCGGCGTGTGCCGCCGTGTATGAGGTCGCGATCGCCTCGGCTCTCGCGCTCGAGGGCGGCCTGGACGGAATGGAGCGCGCGAGGCTGGGGGAAGCGCTCGATCGTGGACGGCGAACCCGCGACGCCGGCGACCGGGCGTGGATCTTCCGGCGTGCGATGGACGACTCCCTGCGGGCCTCGCGCAGCACGATGAGCCGGGCAGTGAGCTCCGTCGAGGTCGTCGTTGATGCCCGCGACCACCACTGACACGCTCGGGCGGGCGATCGCCCTGCGCGTTCTCGCTGCTCGCCGGGCCAACGCTCGGCGGGCGAGCTTCCGCCGCACACGGCGCTCAGCCGGCGCCGGTAGACTTCCTCGATGGTCTGGTTGCACTTGTTCGTCTGGTTCTCCGCCGCCCTGCTGCTCGGCGCCGGGCTTCTCCACCTCATCCCGCGTCTCGGTTCGCCGGGCCGGGCGTTGAGCGCCTGGCTCTGCCGGGCGCCGGGCCTGGATGTCTTGATCGCGTACTTCACGGTGGCGCCGATGGTCGTCGGCCCGATTCTCGGGGCTCGGGCCGGTGCCGGTTCGTGGGGGTGGCTCGCGGGTCTCGGCGTCGGCATCGCAGCGCAGGTTGTGATGGTCATGGTCTGGACGGTGCTGCACGAGCTCGCGAACCGGCGGCATCTTCGCGGGCCACGCATCGTTTCGAACATCAACGCCCGGGTCGGCCGGTTCCGCAACCACGCGGCTGTGTGGACGACGGCGCTGGCTGTGCCGGTCTTCGCGATCGTCCGCTTCGCGGAGTATGTGGTCTACCCCCCGCTGACCTGGCTGATCCGCCTGCCGAAGTATGACCACGGCGACTGGGTGAATGTCAGCCGCCACAAGTTCCGCGGGCTCGTGGGGCACGACCTCATCTGGTGCCTGTACTGCGACTGGATGACCGGCGTCTGGTCGCTCGGCACCGAGATGCTGCGGAATGTCGAGAGCTTCTGGTGCCCGATCCGTTTTGATTCGACGAAGAAGTGCGAGAACTGCCGGGTCGACTTCCCGGATGTCGACGCGGGATGGGCTCCTGCCGACGGCACGATGGCCGATGTCGTCCGCACCCTCGACCGGCACTACCCCGGCCCGCATGGGGACAACCCGTGGTTCGGGCATCCCGCACGCCTCACGGTCGACGGACGACCCGCTCCGGGCGAAACGCCGCTGGGCGATTAGCCTCCGAGGCGGGCCGCTCGCTCGAACCCCAGCTGTTCCTGGAGCTGCTTGGCCTCGCCCACCAGCCCCGCCTGCGTCAGGCGATCCGCCAGGCGCTCGCCGAGTCGGTACCAGTTGCTCTGGGTGCGGAACTCGCCGGTCGAGAAGGGCTGCTCCGCCTCGTCGAAGGTCCGGCGGAGCAGCTCAAGATCCGGCCCGCGGCGGCCGGTTTCGTCCAGCATCGCGAGCATCCGGTCGACGGCGTCCACGGCGAACGGCCCGTCGTTGATGAATCGGCGCGTGACATCGTCGTACGCCCGCCACGCGTTGGGCAGATCGCCGGTCTGCTGCAGGATCTCTCCCTGTCGCAGCCGAACCCAGGCCTGCAGATCCGATCGCCCGCGGAGCCTCGTTCCCGCCCACTCGAGCACCTCGATCCGGCCGGACGCCTCCGGCACCGAGGCGAGCAGCAGATCGATCAGATCCACAAGCATGTCAGCGGAGTGCTGGCCCGCGGAGCGCTCGAACGCGCGGAGCCACCGATCGATCTCGCCGGCCGCGACATCCCCGGACGATGCCAACGCCGCGAAACGCCGCCACGCATCGGGCTGACCGGGGCTGATGGCGACGGCGGCCTCGAGCATCCCGAGCCGGTGATCGGCGGAGCCGAACCGCGAAGGCCGGAGGTCGTCCAGCTCAGCCGCGACCAGCGCCCGGGCTTCGGTCTCCGTGTACGCCGCGATTCGGTCCGCAGCGGTCAGGAGCGCCATAGCTCGCCACCGATCGCGGTCAGCCAGCCGCGCATCGCTTGCACGCATCGAGAGCTCGCCGTCCGTGAGAACCCGGTGCGTCTGCGGATCGACCGTGCTCCCGCGCACGCCCTGGTACGCAGCGTACCGGCCCGCGTTGAAGTCCCACGCCACACGCGGCCCCGACACGGTGAGGTACCCGAGCCACGCGTGCGACACCTCCCCGGACCGCCCTCGCATGTACGCCGACGGCACGCCGACCGACTTGGCGACATGCTCGGCGAAGTACGCCTGGTCGGCGCACACCCCGCCGTGCTCGCGGATTGCCTGCAGGCAATACCGCGGGGCGAGGGACACCGCCTTGGGTCGGCCCGTCCGGAAGTGGTCGATGTCGTATTGAATCTCGAAGAACCGTCGGCCATGGTCACGGTCCGCCCGATAGCGTGACCTCGCCCAATCCAGTTGATCCGGGTGTTCTGTTGCGTTGACGATGAACACGAGCAGATTCGTCGGCAGCCGCCGCGGATCGATCTGCGCGGTGCGCGCGGTCGACACAAAGTACCCGAACAGATCGACCGGGTCGGCCGCCTGGGCGTGGTTCTCGTTGATCCGCCGCTCAACAGGTGCGTCGTGGACCACGGCGATCGCGACCGCCAAGCGATCAAACTCGGCAACAGTCGGAACGCCGGCGCGGTCGATCAGCCGAAGCAGCACATCGACCGCTCCCGCCGTGCTGTCATGCTCCGGATGCAGCTCGAACACCAGCCGCCGGACGAGCGTGTCATGGTCGGCGGCCAGCTCCATCAGCCGCTCCCGCTGTTCTGGCTTGGGTAGCGCGGCCACGATCGCTGCGATTCGGGCGGCGGCCTCGGCGTCCACGAGCGCATCGAACTCGCGCCGGTCAGCCGCCAGCGCGACCGCGTCCCGGAATCTCGACGCCTCCAACGCCACCGCTGCCGGATCCTCGCCAGCCCGCAGGGCAGCCAGGACCTCGCCGCTGCGAGCTTCGGCCGCCGGCAGCACGGGCGTCGCCTGCCCGCTCGCGCCATGCACCGCCAGCACCACCGCGACCAGGCACACATCCACAAGTCGAGCCATCACGCCGCCCCCCCGTCGATCAGCGCAGAAAACACAGCGGGATCGACATTGCCGCCGCTGATGAGCACACCGATGCGGCGTCCCCGGACCGACTCGGGTTGCTCCTGAGAACGCCGGACAAGCCCGGCGAGCCCCAGCACGCCCGACGGCTCGACGACAAGCTTCATCCGCTCGAAGGCGAAGCGCATCATCCGCCGCAGCTCGTCGTCCTCAACGGTCATCATCTCGTCGACATGCGTGTGGACGAGCGCAAAGGTGTGCCGACCCGGCCGAGGGGTGCGGGCACCGTCCGCGATGGTGTCCGGGTTGCGCACCTCGTGCAGCCGTCCCGTGCGGAAGCTCTGGGTGACATCATCGCCCAGCGATGGCTCGACCCCCACCACCCGGCACGCGGGCGCCACGGCCTTGGCGACCACGGCGCAGCCGGACAACAACCCGCCGCCCCCGCAGCAGACAAAGAAATCGTCCAACGACCCGGCGTCCTCGAACAGCTCGAGGGCGGCTGTCCCCTGCCCAGCGATGATGTGCGGATGGTCGTAGGGCGGAACGATGGTGAGGCGAAGCCGTTCGGCGATCTCCGCACCGAGCTCCTCACGAACGGTTGTCGACGGGTCGTAGGTCACGACCTCGCTGCCCTCGACACCTCCACATGCAAGGTAGCCCCGCGTGGCCGCGACCTTGACGGCCGGGGCGTTTGCCGGCATGACGATCACCGCCCGCACGCCCAGCATGGCCGACGCCAGCGCGACGCCTTGCGCGTGGTTCCCAGAGGAGTATGCCAGTGCCCCGCGCCCCGAGGCCGCGAGCCTCGAGAGCGCGTTGTAGGCGCCGCGGAACTTGAACGCTCCGACCCGCTGGAACGACTCGCACTTGAGCAGCACCGTCGCGCCGACCATCGCGTCGAGCGAGCGGCTCGTCATCACCGGTGTGCGCACCGCCGAGCCCGAGATCCGCTCGGCCGCGGCGTGCACATCCTCGATCGTGACGCAGTCCGTCAGCGATGGGTCGGGAGTCACGGGAGGGGTCACGGGCGTCGCGTAGGGCATCAGCACAGCGTAGCGGCCCCACCCGCGTGCCTCCCGAACAAAAAAAGCTGCCGACCCATGGGGCCGGCAGCCGTAGGAATGAACTTCCTGCTGTAAGTGGGCTGCGTCAACGGCAGACCCGTCGACCGGCCGTTATCGGCGCAGCCCTCTCATACTGTGACATTCGTTCACTGGATCACCTCCTTCGCTATGGGCCGTCCCAGCCGACGCGGCGCCGTATGCACGCCGCCGCCGGGTTCCTTCTTCCCCGGCCGTCACCGGGGACCCATCGCCCGGACACCGCTGCGTCCGGTCGTGGCCGCTCGCCTTGGCCGGCAGGCCCGGGTTCTCCGAGCTCCGTCACCAAGGCCGCCGGCGGCCATGGATAGATTATCGACTCTGCCCAACTCGGATGCACAGAATCCGGGCGTGATCCAGGAAAACCGGCCTATCGGCCGAGAGACAGCCCCTGATCCCCCGAAGTCTTCCCGGACCTATCCCTCGAACTCCTCGAACGCCCCTTTGCCGGCCTGCTCGTCCAGATAGGCCTGAAACCGGCCCGTCTCGTACGACACAAAGCAGAAGACATGGTGCAGCGTGAGCCACTCGATGTCCGTCGGGTCTTCATCCAGGTCCTTCCGAAGCCGGTTCAGCTCTGCGAGGATCGTTTCTGCCTTCATCGGTGCTCTCCGGGGTGTGGATCGTGGGCGGCGGCATCGTCGGTCCGGACCGCCAGGCCGTGACTCTAGAGATGCCGGTGACTGGAGACCGCCCGCGTGAGGTGCCTATCCTCCGCTCCGGCTCGGGGCCTCGCCCCGGATCGACAACCGGGGCGGTAGCTCAGCTGGTAGAGCGATGCGTTCGCAATGCATAGGTCGGCGGTTCGAGTCCGCTCCGCTCCACTTCCAACACGCGGCACGGGGGGGGCTCAACGCCCGCCGTCTTTTCGGCCGCGGCTCCCTCCAGACCGATCGCTAAGCCGGACCGAGTGACGCAGTCACCCCGTCACCGAGCATCCCTGAGCAGTTCGATCGCCTCCAGAAACGACACGACGGGCCGCGAACGGCCCGTCGTTGAATGACCCCACGGGGATTCGAACCCCGGTTTTCAGGATGAGAACCTGACGTCCTGGACCAGACTAGACGATGGGGCCAATCTGGAGGGGACTATAGGGCCCCTGCCGACGCTCCGCCAACCCTCACACAGGTTCACCTCGTCACCCGCCCCGCTCGCCGAGCGCCGGCAGAACGAGCAGCACGACAAGGTCGTACACCGCGTGCGCGCCCGCCGCGATTCCCAGGCCTCGGATCAGGAAGAGCCACGCCAGCAGGAGGCCGGCCCCGAGGTAGAACGCGGCCAGCGAGGCGTCCATCGACCCCCCCGGACCCAACCCGTGGTACGCCGAGAACGCCACAGCCGATCCGACAAGAGAGAGCCAGTCCGCCACCTGCTCCCGCACACCGCAGACCTCGACCAGCAGCAGGTGCATCCCTGCGATGAGAGCGAACCGGAAGACCAGTTCCTCGTAGATTCCCGCTCCGATCGCGACGACGGACGCCTCGAACGGTCCGACGCCGAGCGGCGGCGTGCCACCGACCGCCACCACGCCCAGCACGCCACCCATCACGAGCAGCGGAAGCGCCCACACAAGCGACTCAACCGCCATCAGGGGCGGCACGGCCCACGGGACACGCCACGGCCGACGCCCGACCGCATGCTGCGCGAGCAGGACGACCACCAGCAGCACCGCCGGCAGATGCAGCCCAACCACGCCGAACAGCTCAAACAGCGTGGAGATCAGCGTTCTGGCCACCAGCGGCGAGCCCCGCTCGCCCTCGTGCAGGACCGTGGCCGCCCCGATCTCGTAGAACATCACCAGCGGCAACAAGAACACGAGCACCACCAGGGGCGCTCGCGAGTCGATCAGATAGTGTTGGAGTCGGCCGGCCGGAGCGTCGTCGGACCGAAGGTCGTGGCGTCTCGGCCGGTCAGCCAACCGGGGTCAGCCCGCGGCCTTCGCCTTGAGGCTGGCGTTCAGCCGGCTCTTGCGACGGTCGGCCTGCTTGCGGTGAATCACGCCCTTCTGGGCGGTGCGATCGATCACAGCGCAAGCCGAGCGCAGCGAGGTGCGGGCCGCCTCGAGATCCCCCGCGGTCAGGTCCTTCTGGAACGACTTGATGGCCGCACGCATGGTCCGCAGACGCCAACGATTGCGGGCGCGATGGGAGTCGTTCTGACGGATCCGCTTCTTGGCTGAAACCGAGTGAGCCATGCTGCCGAGTGCTCCTGTTCGACTGTGCCAACAGCCACCACTCCGGGCCGTCGGGCAAGAAGTAAAGGCCCCGCCCTCCCCGGGATCAAGCCGCCGGCCCAAGCGGGAACAGGCGGCCCCAGCCCGGGCTCCCACCACGGCCGATTCTGTGCCCCCCGTTGGATCACCGCCGGACAGCAGACCTATACTCGCCACTGTCCCGGCCGTGGCCGAGACACGCACGCGGGCGTAGCTCAATTGGATAGAGCACCTGACTACGGATCAGGAGGTTGAGGGTTCGAATCCTTCCGCCCGTGCTTACGCAAGCCTTGGAAACACCGGGGTTTGCGTCGAATGTGCACCGCCGGGATAGACCTCGCTCATTGGCGTGATCGGCGGCCTCTGAGCGATCGGCTTCACCGGCCTTTCGCCCACGAATCGGCGTACCTGCACCGCGAACGCCGCGATCACAGTGTGGCCATGTCGATGACAAACCGGTACTTGACCTCCGACTTGAGCAGGCGGTCGTAGGCCTTGTTGATGTCTGCCATGGCGATCCGCTCGATGTCGGACACGATGTTGTGCCGGCCGCAGAAGTCGAGCATCTCCTGCGTCTCTTTGAGCCCGCCGATGAGCGACCCCGCCAAGGTACGCCGCCCCATGACCAATGGACCGGTCTCGAGTTGTTCGTACTGTCCGATCAGCCCCACGATGCACATGACGCCGTCCACTTTGAGCAGCGGCAAGTAGGGGTTGACATCGTGCTTCACCGGGATGGTGTTGAGCAGGAAGTCGAACTCGCCCGCCCAGCGGTTCATGGCGCCGGGATCGGTCGACAGCAGCACATCGTCCGCTCCGAGACTCTTGGCATCCTCGGCCTTGTCAGGAGATCGGGTGATCATGACCGTGCGGGCGCCCATGGCGTGCGCGAGCTTGATGCCCATGTGACCGAGTCCGCCGAGACCGATGACACCGACGGTGCTGCCCCGTCCGATGTTCCAGTGTGCCAGCGGCGAGTAGGTGGTAATCCCAGCGCACAAGAGAGGGGCAGCCCCCGCGGGGTCGAGATTCTCCGGGACACGCACGACAAAGTGGCGGTCGACCACGATGGCCTTGGAATATCCGCCGAAGGTGAGTCCACCCGGATCGTCGGTCGGGCTCGAATAGGTCATCACCATGGAAGGGCAGTACTGCTCGAGGTCCTTCCTGCAGGCCCCGCAGCCGCCACACGATCCGACGAGGCAGCCGACGCCGACACGATCACCTGTCCGGAAGTCGTCGATCTCAGACCCGACTTCGGCGACCGTTCCGATGATCTCGTGCCCGGGCACGAGCGGGTACTGGGAGAATCCCCAGTCATTGCGGGCCATGTGCAGGTCCGAGTGGCATACGCCGCAGTAGTCGATGGCGATGCCGACATCCCTGGGCCCCACGCCGCGTCGCTCGATCGTGAAGGGCTTGAGATGGGATGCTGCATCACTGGCGGCATAAGCGGGGGTCGGCATGGGTGTGCTCCTCTTCAGGGATTGCTGATGCGGAGCCGAGTGTACCTCGGCCGGTGGTGATCACGGCTAGTGAAGCAGGCCGAGTGACTCCTTGCCCGCGATGAAGCACGCCATCACGAGGAGGAAGACCGCGAAGCCTCGCTGCAGCGCCCGCTGATCGATCGCGGTGTTGATCGCCTTGCCGCTCAGGCTGCCCACAACACCAGCGGCGACGAACACGCCGATGGTTGTCCAATCGACGGCGGCTCCGGTGCGATCGAGCACATCGAGGTGCTTCCAGAACCCGACCCCCGACTTCATCGCGATGATGACGAGGCTCGTGGCGACGGCGCTGCGCATGCTCAGCCCACCAAGCAGCACCAGCGCCGGGACGATGAGAAAACCGCCACCCACGCCGACGAAGCCCGTGAGTGCACCGACCGCGAGGCCCTCGATCGCGATCGTTGCGACCGGCCGACGAACGCCTTCTCCTCTGTCCGCTTCCGCGGCGGACGGAGCACCGGGTCGGGATCGGCGCCACATCTGGACAGCCGCCAGGAGCATGACGCCCGCAAACACAAGCAGTTGCACGACGCCCGGCACGAACGCTGCCACCCACGCCCCGCCGAAGGTGCCCAACATCCCCGGCACGCCAAAGACGAACGCGGTGCGCCAGTCGACGAGCCGTGCCCTCGCGTACGGCAGGGCGCTGACGAGCGCGATCGCTCCGACAATGCCGAGAGACTCGGCGATCGCAGCCTTGTCCTCGTGATGCAGCAGATAGACCAAGACCGGGACGGTCAGGATCGAGCCGCCCGAGCCGAACACCCCGAGCGACAGCCCGACAACCAGCGCTCCGAGCACGGCGTAGAGCATGGGTCCTCCCCCCGCCGCCTGGCTCATCGGCCCGGCGTGTTCACCCGGAGCAGCACGACCCGCTGGCCGCGGCGCTCGGGCCGGTCCGGTTCCAGGGCATCACCGCGAGGAGCTTGGCCATGCCGCACCACCCGGTGACACCAGCGAAGACCAGGCCGCATCCAACGAACGCCGCGATGCCCAGCCACCAGGGCGAAGCCATGAGCCCGAGGGCCACCCCGAGCACGACGAGCGTGCCCGCGGTGATCTGCACCTGCCGCATCACCGGGATTCTCGGCGCCGTCGCCGGCCGGATGACGGTTCGTCCCGCGACCTTCCACCCCTCGATCCCGCCGGCGAGGTGGAAGACCGGTTCGCCGTGGGCGCGGAATCGGCCGGCCGCGTCCAGCGAACGCTTGCCCGATCGGCAGTGGAACACGACCCGCTTGGAGCCGAACTCCCGACGGATGGCATCGGCATCGAACCGGGAAAGCGGGCGCAGCACCGCGCCGTCGATCCGCTCTTCCGCGTGCTCGTAGTCCTCGCGAACATCGACCACCACCGTGTCGCCCGCCTGCATCCAGGACGCGAGCAGATCGGGCGAGACTTCGGTCACGCTCCGTGCTGTGCCGGGTGATTGAGCTGTCGTGCTCATCGCTGTATCTCCTTTGCGCTGCTGTCGGCCGCATGAAGAGCTTCCTCCCAGGCCAGCATGCCGCCCTTCAGGTTGATCACGCGGAAGCCCGCTCGTTGCAGATAGGCCGATGCCCGGCCGGAACGGCCGCCGCTCCGACAGTTCACGAGCAGCGTCTCGTCGCGAGGCAGCTCAGCCGTGCGGCGGGCGAGCCTGGTGTGGGCGATGTTGATGGCGTCTGGGAGATGACCCCCGGCAAACTCCGAGGCGCGACGCACATCCAGCACACGCACCGCGTGCGACTCCACCCGGTCCATGATCTCACGGGGCTCGATCTCGTCGATCGTGGCCCGCGCCCCTTCGCCGGAGACCGCCGAAGGCGGGCACCAGCCGATGATCCGATCCAGACCGATTCGCACCAGATCGCGGACCGCCTCCTCCATCCGGTCTTCGTCGACGATCAGGTAGATGTCGTCGGTTGCCTCGACCAGCGAGCCCGCGTCGGTCGTGAACGACCGGTTCAGCGGGATCCAGAGCGAGCCACGCACATGCCCGGCGCGGAACGCGTCCCAGGTTCGCGTGTCGATGATCGCGACGGATCGGGCATCGAGCGACGCGATCCTCTCGAGCGGTACCCTCGCGGGTCTCGGGAGCGAACCAATCACCGCCGGCCCGATCTTGTTGCACTGCTTCATCCTCGCGAAATACAGCGGCGGCTCGGGCTGGTCGGACAGGATGAACTCAACAAATGCCTGCTCGTTGTCCGCGGCAGCAAGGGCTGGGCTGAATCGACGCTCGTACCCCACGGTGCTGGTGGGCACCGCCCCGAGCGACTTGCCGCACGCGCTGCCGGCGCCGTGACCGGGCCACACCTGCACGAAGTCGGGGATGGCATCGAGCCGACGGACGGTCGAGTGCAGCCGCCGCGCAGAGGGCTCCATCATCCCGGCGATGCCCGCCGCAGACTCGAGCAGGTCGGGCCGGCCCAGATCGCCGACGAAGAGGAAGTCGCCCGTTGCGATGCCGATGGGGGCGTCCGCCCCGCCGCCGCGATCCGTCACGAGGAACATCAGATGCTCCGGCGTGTGGCCGGGCGTGTGGATCGCCTGGAATTCGATCTGGCCGATGCGGAAGGTGTCGCCGTCGTGCAGGAGTCGGTGGTCGTAGGAGCCGCCGTCGAGCTTCTGATCGAGCCACCCGTACTTCCAGTCCGCGTCGCCCTCGTCGGAGACGAACACCCTGGCGCCAACGCGTTCGGCGAGCTCCCTCGAGCCCGACAGGAAATCAGCGTGGATGTGCGTCTCGGCCGTCGCGACGATGCGCAGGCCGTTGTCGCGGGCCAGATCGATGTACCGATCGACATCACGCTCGGGGTCAATCACGATGGCCTCGCCCGTTCGCTGGCAGCCGATCAGGTACGCCGCCTGCGCGAGCTTCTCGTCATAGATCATGCGCATGAACATGGTGGCCTCCATCGCAGGGACCGGCGATCGCCGGAACGCCCAATCCTTGAGAGGCTGACGGGAGACCGTGCGCTCCCGCACTTCACAGAATTATTGCGAGGATCGAACCGGCCGTGCACCGGACCTGAGCCGTTGGGGAGTCAGAGCCGGCCGTCACCCCGATTCGGGCAGCCGTCACGGCAGACTCGCTCCTTGCCCCGCACAAGTCGGGGTGCGAGTGAGCCGACGCTCCCTGTGCGTCGGAGGCGGCGAGGACGGTGCTATCGGACGGATCGGGCCGACCATCGTCGTTCTGGAACAAGTCGGGCCTCACGGCGGTACACTCAGCAAGATGCGTCTGCTTGTGATTCTCCTGATTGGTCTTGGCCTGATGGCCTCGCCGTTGCGGGCGGCAGCGGCGATGGGCTGCGGCTGCCCGGATGGGGCCGCCTCCATCGAGGACGACGGAGGCGACGGGTGCTGCCTCGGGCAGACGGGCTCGCATGACGATCCGGTAGATCCGAGCGATCGGGACAGGGACGAGGCGCCCTGTGACTGCCCCCTGCCGTGCTGCGGCATCGTCAAGGTCCTGGCGGCGGCGCCCACCCAGACTCGGGAGGCACCGATCCCGATCGTCGAGCGGCGAGCCACCGTCGGCGAGCACCGGGTGGCCCGAGCCGCGCACCTGGACCGCCTGAAGCGCCCTCCGAGACAGCTCACCCGCGACCTGTAGCAGCAGTGCGCGCTCGTCGCGCCGGGTGAATCGCTGTCCGGAGCATCAGCATGTCAGTATCGAAGGTAAGCGGCCATGATGGTCACGCAGCCGTGCGCCCGCGCCGGCTGGCAACAATCGTTCCCCTCGCTGTGAGCGTCGCAACGGCGGCCCTGCTCGGCTGGAGTGTCTGGCCCACGATCAGCCCGGCGCGGGAGGTCACAGTCTCGCAAGCGGTCTTCGATCGCTCAAGCCAGACCACCGAGCCCGACCATCGGGGGCGTGCATCGCCCTTACGCCCGATGGTTCAGGCGGCGGGCTGGCTCGAAGCCGAACCATTCAGCATCGCGTGCACGGCTCTCGCCGACGGGGTCATCGAAAGCATCCATGTGCTTGAGGGTGACTCCGTGGAGCAGGGACAGCTTGTCGCGCAGCTTGTGGCGGACGACGCGACGCTCCGACTCCGGCGGGCGGACGCGCAGCTGGCGCGGGCCCAGGCCGAAGTCCGGCTCGCCATCGCCGAGGCCGAGGCCGCCCAGCGAGCCTGGGATGAGCCGGTGGAGCTGGAGCGTGCGTTCGCGGTCGCCTCCGCGGCACTGGACGAAAACCGAGCTGAGCTCGCGCAGCTGCCGCATCTCGTCCGCGCGGGGGAGGCCGAGCTTGTTCGACTGAAAGAGGAATCGGCGCGCGTGCAGCGCTCGACCGCGCAGGGCGCGACGAACGAGCTGGAAGCTATCGTGGCCCGGCAACGGGTGGCGGCGCACCAGGAACAGGTCGAGGCGCTGCGCGCCCGACGAGCCATTCTCGAAGCCCGCTCGGAACGGCTCTCCGCCGAGGTCCGGGCGGCCGAGCGTGAACTGGATCTGCGGATCGAGGACCGGCGACGGCTCGACGCCGCGCGGGCGACGCTGGCCGCCGCGGAGAGCGCCGCGGCGCACGCAGCAGCCGTGCGCGATGAGGCCGCTCTCGAGCTGGAACGCATGACGATCCGGGCGCCGATCTCCGGCTTTGTGAAGAACCGGCTTCGCCAGCCGGGCGACAAGGTCGTTCGGATGATGGACTCGCCTCACTCGGCGCACATCGTGCACCTCTACGACCCGGATCGCCTGCAGGTGCGCGTGGATGTGCCGCTGGCGGACGCCTCGCACATCGCGGTCGGTCAGCGGTGCGAGGTTGTCGTTGAAGTGCTGCCCGATCGGACCTTCGCCGGAGAGGTGCTGCGCATCACCCACGAGGCGGATCTGCAGAAGAACACGCTGCAGGCGAAGGTCCGCGTGCTCGATCCCGATCCGGTGCTCCGTCCGGAGATGCTGACCCGGGTCAGGTTTCTCCCCGGCGAGCAGCAGAGCGGTGAGTCCTCCGCGAGCGAGGACCATGGGACCACCCGCGTGCTCGTTCCCGAGCGCGCACTCGACGAGGCGAACGGATCGGCGCAGCTCTGGGTGGTGACGGACCGCAAGCAGGGCCGAGGCGTGCTCGCTGCGCGATCGGTTGCGATCATCAGTCGTGCCGACGGCTGGGCCCGCATCGAGGGATCGGTGCCGCCCGGTTCGCTCATCGCGGTTGGGGTGCAGGATGCTCGTGAAGGGGAACGCGTGTCGTTCCTCGAGCAGCGCGAGGAGAACCCATCGTGATCGAGTGCAGAGCGCTGACCCGGGAGTACCGCAAGGGCAACGCGGTGATCCGTCCGCTCGACGGGCTGGATCTCGATGTGCCGCGGGGCGACTTCCTGGCGCTGATGGGACCGAGCGGCAGCGGCAAGACGACGCTGCTCAACCTGATCGCCGGCATCGATTCGCCCACGGGCGGGACGCTCAGCGTCGACGGCACAGACATCGCTTCACTCAGCCGGAACCGTCTCGCCGCGTGGCGGTCTCGGCATGTCGGGTATGTGTTCCAGCTCTACAACCTCGTGCCGGTGCTGACCGCGTACGAGAATGTCGATCTGCCGTTGCTGCTGCACCCGCTGAGCCGGCGCGAGCGGCATCGCCGCGTGCAGGCGGCGCTCGAGCGCGTCGGCATCGTCGACCGCAGCCGCCACTTTCCGCGGCAGCTCTCGGGCGGTCAGGAGCAGCGCGTGGCGATCGCGCGGGCGATCGTGACGGACCCGGCCATCATCGTCGCGGATGAGCCGACCGGCGACCTCGACAAGCCCTCTGCGCACGCGGTCATGTCACTGCTGCGGGAGCTGAACCGGGAGCTGGGCAAGACGATCATCATGGTCACCCACGACCCAAAAACGACGGCCTACGCCGCCCGCACTCTGCATCTGGAGAAAGGGCGGCTCGTCGACGACCCCGCGTCGGCCACGCTGGAGGCCATCCCGTGACACCCACACGCTGCATCCCGTATGTCTTCCGGCAGATCACGCGGCACGGCATCCGGAGTCTGCTGACGGTCCTCGGCATCGCTGTGGCGATGTTCCTGTTCACCGCGGTCCAGGCGATGGACCGAGGCGTGACCGAGGCCACCACCGCAACCGCCAACGATACCACGCTGGTCGTCTACCGGGAGGACCGGTACTGCCCCGCGACCAGTCAGCTGCCGCAGGACTACCAGCGACGCATCGAGTCGATCGACGGCGTGGTTACGGCCACACCCATGAAGATCGTCGTCTCCAACTGCCGGACCAGTCTTGATGTGGTGACCTTCCGCGGCGTGCCGAAGGAGGCGTTTCTCGATGAGCACGGCGATCGGCTGGAGTTGCTCGCCGGCTCGTTCGAGGATTGGCGGCGCCGAACCGATGCGGCGTTGGTCGGTGAGACCCTCGCCAAGCGCCGCGGGCTCCGCCCCGGCATGACCTTCGATGCCGCGGGGATCACGGTCAGCGTGGCGGGCGTGATCCGCTCCGACGATCCGCAGGACCAGAATGTGGCGTACACCGCGCTGGAGTTTGTGCAGCTGGCGGGGCGGGATCAGCTCGGGATCGTGACGCAGTTCAATGTCCGAGTCGCGGACGCCTCCATGCTCGGTCCGGTCGCCGCGAGCATCGACAAACTGTTCAGCCGGGCGCAGGAGCCGACCGCGACCTTCACCGAGAAGGCGTTCATCGGACGCGTCGCTGATGACATCATCGAGCTGGTCGGGTTCGCGCGGTGGCTCGGCATCGGCAGCCTGGCGGCGGTGCTGGCGCTCGTGGCGAATTCGATCATTCTGAGTGTGCAGAGCCGGATCGCCGAGCACGCGGTGCTGCAGACACTCGGCTTCTCGAGCGGGCTGATCGCCATGCTCATCGTCGCTGAGGGCGCGCTGCTGGCGATCACCGGTGGTGCACTGGGAGCGGCGGCGGCGCTGGCTGTCACTGAGTTCGGCCAGTTTGCGCTGTCTGTCGAGGGGACCTCCATCCCGATCGTCGCGGACGCCGGCCTGCTCGTGACCGGGCTTCTTGTGTGCGGAGCGATGGGTGTCGTCGCCGGTCTCGTCCCGGCCTGGCAGGCCTCGCGCCGCGAGATCGCGGCCTGTTTCCGAGCCGCGTAGAGGACTCACATGCGTCAGCTGCCCTTCTTCTACGCGTACCGGAACCTCGGGCGGAGCGGTGTGCGCCTCGTCGCCTCGCTGGTCGGGTCGTCGCTGGTGGTGCTGCTGGTGCTCGCCGCCGGCGGGTTTGTCCGCGGCATGCAGCAGACACTGGTCCAGGACACCGGGATGCACGAGAACATCATGATCCTCGGCACCGGCAGCGAGGAAGGCGTGGAGCGCTCGCAGATCGACGCGGCCGTTGAAGGCATCGCCGCCGCCGGCATCCCGGGGCTCAAGGAACGCGCCGGCGTCATCTACGCATCGCCCGAGATCCACGCGGCGCTATCGGTGAGGGAATCCGCCGAGAGCACGCGGGAACTGGCCGCGGTGATGCGGGGTGTTCGACCCGTCGCCCTGCTCGTGCATCCTGCGGTCGAGATCATCGAGGGCCGATTCCCCCGCGCCGGTCGCGACGAGCTGATGGTCGGGCAGCTCGCGGCGACCCGGCTCGACCTGCCGGACGAACGCCTCGCGGTCGGCCAGACACTGCATTTCGACGACCGGGACTGGACGATCTCCGGTCGGTTCTCAGCGCCGAATACCGTGATGAACGCGGAGATCTGGATCCCGCTGACCGACCTGCAGATCGCCACGAACCGGGAGGCGTCGCTCTCCTGTGTCGTCGTGACACTCGACAGAGGTTCCTTTGCCGAGGTGGACCTGTTCGCCAAGAGCCGGCTCGATCTCGAGATCACCGCGATGCCCGAGAGCGAGTACTACGCGTCGATCGCGGCGTTCTACGGGCCGATCCGCGCGATGATCATCATCACGGCCGCGCTCATCGCGACGGGTGGGATCCTGGGTGGGTTGAACACGATGTACGCGGCGTTCGCCTCGCGCGTCCGCGAGATCGGCATGCTGCAGGCCCTGGGGTACACCCGTCGAGCGATCGTGCTGAGCCTGACGGAAGAGTCGGTCTTCGCCGCCGCCTGCGGGGCGATCATCGGCGCCACACTCGGCGTGCTGGTGCTCGACGGGCTCGCGGTCCGGTTTTCGATGGGCGCGTTTGTCCTGACGATCGACGCGCCCGTCATGCTGGTCGGCCTGGCGGGCGGACTCGTCGTCGGGCTGGTTGGTGCGATCCCCCCCGCTGTTCGCTGTCTGCGCCTCCCGGTGACGGAGGCGCTCAAGTCGTTCTGAAACTGACGCCATTTCTGGAAGGACCCCGCATGCCACGCCGACTTCTTCGCCTGTCACTGGCCGGAATCACGATCGCCTCACTCGCCGTGGGCTGCGGCGAGACCGGGACCGACTCCACACGGTCGTCCGGCGAGGCCGCGAGTGCGAGCTGGATCCTCACCTCGGCACCGGCGGACGGCCTCGCCGTGTCACAGGCCAAGGCGGAGGCGAAGGAGGGCGATCGGGTCGTCGTGCGCGGCCGGATCGGCGGGCGGAAGCACCCTCTGACCGATGGCAGCCCGGTGTTCACCGTCATGGATCTTGAGATACCGCACTGCGGCCAGATCCCCGGCGACTCCTGCGGTACCCCATGGGACTACTGCTGCGAAACGCCGGAGAGCGTCACCGCCAACTCCGCCACCGTGCAGATCGTCGATGCGCAAGACCAGCCCGTGTCGCAGGGCGCATCGGAGGGCGGGCTCCGACCGCTCGACGAGGTGGTCGTCGTCGGCACCGTGGCCCCCCGACCAAACGCGGACATCCTGACGATCCGCGCCACCGGCGTCTACCGCGTCGCCGAGTGATCGCACCGCTCGATCACGCCGACGCAACCGCCGCCGACCCGTCGTACGCGCGCGGACAGGCGTCGACCAGCCCCTGCAGACGGGCACGCTCGGAGGCCGGCACACGATCGAGCAGGCCGAGCCGGCGGTAGGTCGCGAGGATCGATGAGGCCTCGACACCCGCGTAGGTCGCCGTCGCGTCGAGGATCGGCCTGTCCATGATGTCCTCGAGCATCGCCTGCGTGTACTCGGGTCGATCGTCGGCGGTCGACGCCGTCCCGTACTGGTTCAGGTTGGATGCGAAGATACCCGCGGCGCTGACGGGCAGGAAGTCCTCGTAGCGCACGCCGTTGAATCGCACGAGGCCACGCTCGATCAGCGTGCGAAGATCCGTCGTGTCGATCTCTGCCGCGCGGGCCAGACCCTCCGCCGTCGGCTCGTACTCGGCGAACACGAGTCCCTGCTCCACAAGCCTGTCGAGTGTCTTCGGGAAGGGCTCGAACGCCGAGGCGTAGAGCCGCTCATACGCCTCGATGTCACGCTTGGCCAATCCGGGATCATCCGCCTTGGCCCGCTCCGCGTTGGCGAGGCATTCGTCGTACAGCCGGCGGCCGTGGAGCGTCGTCGCGTAGAACCGCTGCTCAATCTCCCCGAACCGTGCCGTGTGCTCGGCTTCGACGGTCGAGCCGTCTGGATTCTCGAAGACGACAGGCTCGGTCAGCGCCCGGTACGCGTCCTGCCGGAGCAGCAGCGGTGTGTCCTCCGACGGTCCCTCGGTAAAGTCCTTGAACCCCGCGTGGTTGAGATTCTCCAACCGAAGATCCGCCGAAGCAAGACGCTCGACGAGCCCGCCCACGAGCTGCTCGATCTGCTCATCCGTCACGGCGCCGTGCGTAAACGACTCGATGACATCGCGCGAGAGATGCTTGAAGTGGAGGACCAGAAAGTGGATATCTGCGGCATCAACCAGACGGCGCAGCGCTCGGCCCGCGCGGTCGCAGAACGACGATGCATCCAGCTCACCCAGGCAGTGCTTCATCGCCGAGGTATACAGGTCCATGCAGAAAGTATTCGGCGTCAGGTGATTCAGGTGGTGGGACTGGAAGCACGCGATGTCGGCCGCGATCTTGAAGCCAGCGTCGCAGAGCTCGCGGTAGAGCTCGAAGTTCTTGGCCCGGCCCGTCCATTTGAAAATACGGTTCACACCTTCGGCGATCAGGGTGTCGGCGTCGTCCCAGCCGAGCCCGCCCTGGCGCTCGCCGCGTTCGATCAGTTCTTTCGCGAGATCTGAAAAGACCTCGCGCTCCGAGAGCAGCGCCTCGATCCGTTCGCGGGTTGCACGATCGAAGTAGCTCGTCTGCAGCAGCGACGAGAACACCCGATGCTCCGGCCGACGAACCGACCGGAACGCGGTCGCGACAATCGGCTGGCTCTTGGCCCCGATGGAGGTCATGTCGTAGAAGTTGTGGGGCTCCATCGCGAACTGCGCGAAGAAGCGAGCGATCCACCGGTACTCGTCCGGGCGGCCGATGCGGATCGCCCCGTGGCGTTCGCCGCTCGTCCGCTCGAGCTGCTCGTCCGACATCTCGAACCCACCGAAGCGCCACCCCAGCAGCTCACAGACTCCCCGATTGCACTCCCGGTTGACCAGCAGCGACTTGTCGTACAGCGGCACCTCCTCGCCGAACATCCTGGAGAGCTCCGAGAACAGCCGGTTCTGCATATCGATCTTGTCGGCGAAGGCAGCGCCCATGACACCTCTCCTGCATCCATCGGCGGCACCCGCTGCGGCGGCCAGGACACCCGCGGCCGACCCGTGTTGCCGATACCGGAGTCTATCGGGCGATCCCGGCGGCAAGGTCACCCGCGGCGTCGGTTGCAGGCGTCGCAGAGCCCCCGGATGACGATCTCGTGCGAGCTCATGCGGAAGCCGGGCGGTACGAGACGATCCATGCCGCCCGGGCACCCCTCGATGTCGAACACCTGCCCGCATCCCTCGCACTCGAAATGGTGGTGGTGACCGAGGTCGGAGGCCTCGTAGCGAGCCGGGCCGGCGGAGATCTGGACCCGCCGGAGCCAGCCCTCCTCCACACCGGTGTTGACCACCCGGTACACCGTCGCGATCCCAACGCCGGTTTCCCGGAGCTGGTCGCGGATCTCGTCGACGGTCAGCGGGCCTGGGGCCGCGGCGATGGTGTCACGGATGCGGAGCGTGTGCGAAGTTTGGCGGGCCATACCACACGATTATTGACCGCGGGAGGCGGCCGATCCGGCCTGAACCGCAGCGCAGCGCTACACCTCGCGATCCGGCAGCACCAGCCGCCCATCCGGCAGGACGCGCGTCGGGAGCCCCGGACAGACCGTCGTGGTGCGGTTGACCTCGAACTCACCCTCGAACTGCTCGCGAATGGGTTCGCGCACGCCCGCCTCGAGCGACCGGGCCAGGCGCAGCGCTGCCTGCTGCGCCATCGCAAAAGTGTCCTGCTTGACCACGGTCATCCTCGGGTGCGACACATCGCGGACCCGGCAATCGTCGAACCCGATGAGCGAGACATCCTCCGGCACGCCGACGCCACGGTCGAGCAGGCGTCGAAGGGCCCCGAGCGACGCCATCGAGTGAGTGATGAACAGCGCAGTCGGGGGTGAGGCCATGCTCAGAGCCCGATCGACGAGCCGCGCACCGTCATCCAGTTCCGGGCCGCAGTCGAAGACGAGCCGCGGGTCGATCGGCATGCCGTGCGCATCGAGGGCATCGGTGTACCCCGCGAGGCGGTCCTGCGCATCGGTCCCGCCCGCACGGTACGACCCGATCGCGATGCGCGTATGCCGGAGCTCGATGAGGTGTGTCACGGCTTCGCGGCTCGCCGCCCTCGAGGCCGTGTCGATCCACGAGGCCCCGGGCAGCTCGCTCCGGTCGGCGACGATGATGTGCGGAAATCCCTCGCGTGTGAGATCCTCGACGATGGCGTCGAGCCCCGGCAGCCTCGGCAGGACGACACCCCGCACGCCGCGGCGCGCGAAGAACTGCGTGTACGACTCCCCGAGCCGCTGCTCTGCAGAGACATCGAGCAGCGTCGGGACGAACCCGACCTCCTGCGCTCCGCGCAGGCTTCCGGCGACCACGGCGCCATAGAAAGTGCCCAGATCCTCCGGCGTGTCCCGGGGCAACGCGACTCCGAGCAGCGTCGTCACCCGTCGGCCGACCTTCGGGACATAGCCGAGCCGGTTGGCGACCGCCACGACCCGAGCCCTGGTCCGGTCGTCCACATCGGGATCGTTGTTGAAGATCCGCGACACGGTCGCCGGGGAGACGCCGGCCTCAGCCGCGACCTTTCGAACCGATGACATGCTGCCTCCCTGGCTGAACCGGTCCGTTCGCGGGACCGCACTGCAGCATATTGTCCTGGATGAGCCGTGTGGGCTGGCTGTTCAGTCTTGTTCGGTCGGGATCGTCGGCCGCCGCGTACGCCGCTGCGGCCCCGTGGAGTCTCGGCGTCGCGGACGAGCCGTTCGGACCATGGGACCGGACCGGCCCGCCTCACAACATGCCGCTCATCCAGCGGGAGCTCGCCAGAGCCTTCCGCGCGATGGGGCACACGCTGACGGCGGAGGTCGTCGGCATGGCGAACGAGCTGTTCAGGCTGCTCGCCGAGCGCGACACCCAGGGCCGGGGACGCGTGGTCTGCAAGTGCCCGCACCTGCTCTTCGCCCCGGACGAGTTCGAGACCTGGTTCAGGACCTCGGGCGCCGCCGGCGACACCGTGACGCACCAGGCCGTCTATCTCATCCGCAACCCGATCCGTCGGCTCAACAGCGCCTACGCGCGAGGGTGGGAACATGTTCTCAACGACCCGTTTGAGCTGGAGATCTACCGCACCTTCGTCGATCGCTGGCGCCGCGCTGCAACGCGGCTGCGCTACGACGAGCTGCGCCGGCAGCCCGAGGCCTTCTTTGCCGAACTCTACCGGGGTCTGGGATTCGGCGGGACGGCGGAGGACACCGCTCGAGCGGCGCACTACCTGGCCGAGCACTACCACGAGTCGTCCGGCGCGACGGGCCCTCGGGACCCGAGCGATCCGCTGAGCGAGCGGGAGTGGGCTACACCTCGCGAAGTGCTGGAGGTCTACCTCGCCGACGAACCCCTGCGCGAGTTCATGCACGAACAGGGCTGGCCCACGACGCGGTCCGCGTACGAGTCAGGATTGGTACGCTCGGTGGTCCGCAGGCTGGTGGCGCGATGACGGCCGATCCTGCTATGGGGCACGACGCCCGCGTTCGCACGAGCACCGCTGTGGTCTGGCTCTTCAGCCTGGCGCGCTCGGGATCGTCGATCACCGCCTACGCCGGCGCTCACGCCGCCGGTGCTGCCGTCGCCGACGAGGTCCTCGGCCCGTGGGACCGCACAGGGGAGCCGTACGGGTATCCGCCCGAGCAGGTAGAACTCGTTGAAGCGTTCAAACACGCGCACGCGCATCTGACTCCCGAGATCGCTGAGCGGACGCAGGCGCTGCTCGAGCAGCTGGCGGCACGCGAAGGGACGAGCCGGATCGTCAGCAAGCACCCGCACCTCCGCTTCACGCCGGACGAACTCGCCGAGCGGTTTCCGACGCACCGAGCGGTGTACCTGATCCGCAACCCGCTCAAGCGGCTGGCGAGCATCTACGCGCGGGGATGGACCTCGATCATCCGTCCGAACGACGACATCGACTACTTCCGCGAGTACGCGGAGCGCTGGCTCAGCCGTCCGCCGGAAGAACGGCTCGTCTTCGAGGACCTCCATCGCGACCCCCACGGCTATTTCGCCCGTCTTCTGTCGGCGTGGGGCTGGCCCGCGGACGCCGAGGCGGTTGATCGCGCCGTGGTGTACCAGCGTGCGAAGTACCACGGACTGAGCGGCGAGATCGAGTCGAACCGCCGACCCGGGCGGAGTCTCTCCGACCGCAGCCGCACGACGCCGCGCGACACGGTCGACCGCTACCTGGCCGACCCGTTCATGCGGGATCTCTTCGAGCGCTGCGGCTGGTCGCTGCGCCGAGCGGACTATCTGCCCACAGCGCCACAGCGTGCACGGCGGTGGATGGCCGCATGCAAGCGGCGTGTGCTGGGCTCTGGCTCGACGCCGAGCCCAGGGCCGTGACGCCGCCGGTCGTCTGGCTCTTCTCCTTGACGCGCTCCGGCTCGAGTGCCGCCGTCTATGCCTCCGGGCACGCGTTGGGCTGGACGGTCGCCGACGAGCCCTTCGGCCCCTGGGATCGCACCGGCCCGCCCTACGCCTACCCAAGAGAACAGGTCGAACTCCACCGCGCCCATCTCGCCGCCGGCGAGATCCTGACAGCACCGACAAACGCCCTCTTTGAGACACTCGCCAACGCGCTCGCGCTGCGAGATCGGGCTCGGGGCGTCATTGTCAAGCTGCCGCACGACATGGTCGATCCGGACGACCTGCGTCGCTTCCGACCGCGGGATCGCGCCGCGTACCTGCTGCGCAACCCGCTCGCGCGACTCAACAGCCTGTACACCCGCGGCTGGCAGTCAACGATCCAGCCGCCGCACGACATCGAGCGGGTCAAGACCTTCCTGCACCGCGCCTGTCGCGCGCCCCGCACACACAGCGTCACCTTCGACGCCTTGCAGGCCACGCCACGGCGGTTCTTCCGTAGCCTCTGGACAGCATGGGACATCCCCTTCGATGAGTCGCAGGTCGAGGCCGCGGTTCGCTACCGAGCACAGCACTACCACGAGTCCTCGGCGTCCCAGCTGCCGGGCCGCAACCCGCACCGCGTGCTGAGCGAGCACCGCCAGGATGTGCCGCCCGAGGCCGTCGCGCTCTACCTGCACGACCCGGTGATGCGGGCCGCGTTCGATCGCTGGGGCTGGAGCACTGATCCGGCGAGGTACACTGGCGGCTCATGAGCCGGCCCTCCCTGCGAGACCTCGCGATCGTGCTCTCCGCCGCGTTCACCCTGCGCCTGCTCGCCGTCCTCACCCTCCCGCTCATCATCACGAACGACGGGGCGTTCTACCTGCTCTGGGGCACACAGATCGCAGATGGAACCTGGCCCGATCTCCCGGCAACCCGCACGCCCGGGTACCCGATGCTGCTTGGAATCATGTTCGCAATGCTCGACCAGTCCGCGGCCGCGGTGCTGATCGTACAGCACACGCTCGGCGCAGCGACCGCCGCTCTCGCCTGGTGGATCGGCCGATCGATCGGCGGCCGGTTCGTCGCGCTCGCGGGCGGGCTGCTTGTCGCGCTCGACCCGTGGCTGCTCGGGCTGAGCTCATTCGCGCTCTCGGAGACGCCGAGCGTCGCCCTCGCGCTCTGCGCCGTCGCACTCGCCGCGGCACGCCCCAGAGGTTGGAGGCTCGTTCTCGCGGGCCTCGCGATCGGGGCTGCCGTGCTCGTCAGGCCCTCGATGCTCGCGTGGATCCCCGGCCTGCTGCTGATCGCCTTCGCGCACCCGGCCGAGCGCCATCGTTCACGCGTGCTTCGGCCCGGCCTGCTCGCGGCAGCCGCCGCGCTGACGCTCGCGCCGTGGCTCGCCTTCAACGCCTCCCGCGGCGTGCCGGGCCTTGCGCGCACCGATGGCCTCGCACTCTGGGGAGGCCTCGCCCGCGCGGGTCTGCTCGACCCGACCTTCCAACTCCCCGATTCCGCCCCGCCGCCGCCCGAGTCACTCTTTCAACCCGGCGCACCCGAGCCCGTCGTCATGGGCTACTACCGCGACCTCGGCCGCGCCGATGGAGTCGATCGCGAGCAGGTGCTGAGCGACTGGTCCGGCGGTAGTGTCGCCGCGCAACCCGCCGGGTACGCCCGAGTCGTCGGGCACGCAGCCGCCTGGCAGTCCAACGCCATGCTCCACGGCACCCCCTACCGCCACGACGGCCTCCGCTGGGCGATGCGCCGGCTCGGGGGCATCGATCAGCCCGCCGACGGACAGACGAACTTTTCAACCGACCACCTGCCCGAGTTGCTCGAGCGGTTCGATGACGCGCCGGCACGGGGACCGCTCGCGTGGGTCTATCGTCGCTGGCCCGTGGGCATGTTTCAGTGCGTGCCGCAGCTGCCGGCGGGTGTGCTCACGCTCGCCGCAGTCGGTATGCTCGCATGGCGGCGGCGCTGGGTCGCCGCCGCGACGCTCGCCGCGTCGTTCCCGATCGTCCTGGGTCACGCACTCCTGCTCCAGCCCTTCGCCCGATACTCGCTCTCCGCGTGGATGCTCTGGTGGATCGGCGCGGCGATCGCTGTCTCGATAGCATGGCCTCGTGCCATCCGTCTCGTTTGTCATCCCGTGCCTCAACGAAGCAGGCTCGATTGCGACGGTGGTCGCTGAGGCGATCGACATCGCCGGCCAAAGCAGCTATGCGTACGAGGTCCTGGTCGTGGACAACGGCAGCACCGACGGCTCACCCACCGCGGCCGTCGCGGCGGGCGCCGATGTCATCGATGAGCCCGTGCGCGGATACGGCTCGGCCATCCGCGCCGGCATCACCGCGGCTCGCCACGACATCATCATTATCGCCGACGCCGACGGGCAGCACGACCTCTCCTGCACACCAGACCTGATCGCCCCGCTGCTGCGCGACGGCGCGGATGTCGTCATCGGCAGGCGTCTCCAGCAGGCGGGCGCGCACGCCAATCACTGGCTCAAGCGACGCGTCGGCGCTCCCGCGCTCTCCGCGATCGGACGGACGATCTCGGGCGCTCCGATCTCAGACTTTCACTGCAGCTTCCGCGCCGGCCGACGCGAGACCCTCCAGTCGCTCCCGCTCCGGACCGACGGGATGGAGTTCGCCTCGGAGATGATCGTCCGGGCACACCGAGCCGGGCTCGTGCTCGCGGAGGTCGGCGTCCGCGTTCGTCCCCCGCTGCGAGAGAGACCCCCACACCTCAGACCCCTTCGAGATGCGGCCCGGCACATCCGCTGCATGCTCCAATGCAGCGCGGAAGACAACTGACTAATCGCAGCCGATGTTGTATCCCGCGATCCACGCGGTGAAATCACCGGGATCACAGACCCCGTCGGCGTTCTGGTCGCATGCGGGGAGACCCCGGTTGTAGGCGTTGACCCAGACGGTGAAATCACCCGGATCGGTCACGCCGTTGTCGTTGGTATCGGCGGGGCACGGATCGAGGCTCGGCACGGTTGCCCGAAAGACGACGCTCGCCAGATCGTTGTTCGGAAACTGGATGAGCGCGCTGAAGACGACCGTCTCGCCGTCGATCGCGTCGGTCCCGAAGCCAACCAGGCCGGTGGTGCCACCCGCGAGCGGGTCGGCCTCGCTGTAGACCTCGGTTACGCTGCCACTCGAATCGATCACCGCGATGAGCGTGTCGGAGTTGATCGATGTCCGGATCAGCAGGTTGTCATTCGCGTCCACAGCCGCGTCGGCGTAGGCGAAGTCCGGCACGATCTCTGTCAGCGTTGTGCCGTCCCACAGGTACACGCCATCGCGGCTCTCCTCGACGGAGGCCTGCACCCGCCCCGGGATCAGGAGTCCATCGCTGACCATGATCGGCGGCCCGATGAACCTCTGAAAGATGCGCCCATCGGGTGCTGTGTCGCCCTCGGTGACGACGGTCTCGACTGAGCCATCGCGATCGATCACGATCACCCGCTCGACATTCGCCGGGTCCTCGATCACCGCGCACACCTGCCCGTCAAGCCCGGGCCCGAACGCGAGGATCTCGTCAACCGCGGATCCGTTGATGATGTCGCCGCGTGAGAGGGGCTGCTCGATAGCCAGCGTTGCCATATCCATTCGGTGGATCGAGTCACGAACAAAGCCGGGGCTGTTGGGGATCGGGACGCTGTCCTGGACAAGAAGCCATCCGTTGCGGAAGAATGTGTGCAGCGGGCGTGTGAACGCCCCACCGTTGGGCTTCGGATCGCCGGGCTCGAGCACCACTGTCGTGGCCCCGCCCGACCGCATCGCGATCGATTCGAGCGCGGCGAGCGGCGGTGTGCCGGTCACCAGGCTGAACACCTGCACGCCATCCTCGGCCAACACCGGCAGATACCCGGCTGGGTCGGACGAGAACAGCCGCAAATACTCGTCGATTACGACCGAGCTGCCGTCATCCTGCCATTCGATGAGCGACGAGAACGGCACATTCGTCAGGTCGCGCGTCAGCAGGTAATCGATCGGCTTGCCGTTGTCCACGCCCGGCGTGAGCCCCGCGATCGGGTCAAACGACACCCACCGATCGCCGGCGAGCACCGTGCTGCGTCGGTACAACTCCTCGATCGTGACCTGTCCCGAGGCCGAGGCGCCGACAAGCACGGAAACGCAAGCAGACAAGAGACGCATAGCGGCAGCCCTCCGCTTCGAGTGTCACCGATTCTGCGGCCACGATGCAAGACAGTTGTCGCAAAATTCACACAGCCGCAGGCTGAACCCCCATCGCCTCGATGATCGCATCGAGATCGTTGGTCACACGGACGGGCCGGTTCGCCAGCATCCCTGTGGGGATGGAGATATCCCCCTGGTTCGCCAGCGATTTGGTGTCCAGCCCCGTGTGATACCCCACGGTCGCGTCCGGATCCTTGAGCTGGTGCCCGGTGAGCACGCAGACGACGGTCTCATCCGGCTTGATGACGCCTTCTTCGCGCAGCCGCCGCGCCCCGGCGACGCTGGCTGCGCTCGCTGGTTCGCAGCCGAAGCCGTAGCGGCCCACGAGCGCTTTGTGCTCGAGGATGCAGCGGTCATCGACGCTGCGAACGACGCCATCCATCACATGCAGCGCCCGCAGGCACTTGCTCAGGTTCACCGGCCGATTGATCTCGATCGCGCTGGCGATGGTGTCGGCTCGCTCGCCGGCCGCGTCCATGCGGGCGTACTCCGCAGCCACCTTCGCGTGGTCGAACCGGCCCGGGCCGCCGCCCATGTCCCAGCGCACACCCAGCTCGTTGTAGATCCGGTCGAGCGTTCGAGCCCCGTGCGCGTTGATCACCGCGAGCCGGGGTACCCGATCGATCAGCCCCAGCTCGCGGAGCTCCATAAACGCTTTGCCAAACGCGCTCGAGTTCCCGAGGTTCCCGCCCGGCACCACGATCCAGTCCGGCACGCGCCAGTCGAGGCCCTCGAGCACCCGGTACATCACCGTCTTCTGGCCCTCGAGCCGGAACGGGTTCACGCTATTGACCAGGTACACGCCCAGGTCGGTCCGGTCCTCGGCGATCTGCTTGACGCGCTGCATGCAAGCATCGAAGTCGCCGGCCACCTGCAGCGTCGTCGCGCCGTAGTCGAGCGCCTGGCTCAGCTTGCCGAAGGCGATCTTGCCCTCGCCGATGAAGACGAACGCGTGCATACCCGTCAGGCTGGCGTAGAGCGCGAGACTCGCGGATGTGTTCCCGGTCGAGGCGCAGGCGACCCGCGAGGCACCGACCATGCGGGCGTGGGTGAACGCCGCGCACATGCCGTTGTCCTTGAACGACCCCGACGGGTTGTACCCCTCGTACTGGAGATAGAACCGGCCGCACTCGTCGCTCTCGTCGCATTCAAAGCCGATCCGCCTGCCGAGCGCATCGGCGCGCTGCAGATTGGTGCGCCCTTCGCCGATGGTCACGATCCTCGACTCGTCGCCGTAGAACGGCAGCAGATCGCGGAACCGCCACACGCCGGAGAAGTTGAGCGCCGACTTGGATGCGGACCCGCCCGCCGGTCCGCGGGGGCCTGTGGTGCCGGAGCGGCGCTCGAATCTCGAGAAATCGCGGAGCCCGATCGCGCCGGCCGCGTAGACCACATCGAGCAGCGCGCCGCACCGCGCGCACTTGGTCAAGACCCTGTTCACGGGGTATTCTGCTGCGCAGTCCGGATTGAGGCATCGCTGATGGGCGTCGGTGGAGATCATGGACGCATCCTACCGCGGGTTCGGGCGCACCCGCTGGCCATCGCGTTGCCCGCGGCGGCGGTGCTGTCCTCCGTGCTGCTGACCGGGGCCGTCATCGTCCTCGCAGAAGCCGCACGGAAGACGCTCGGGCTGCATCGGCCTGGTCGGCTGCTTGATCCGGCCTACGCCGCGGCGCTCTCGGTCGTCGCCATCGCGCTCCCGTCCGCGGCGCTGCTCGCGATCGGGCCGCTCGCGCTCGGGCCCAGGCGAGGGATCGGGTTCTGGTTCGCCGCGGCGGCGCTGACCCTTCAGACGCTGCTGCTGACTCTCTACACCGCGATTGGGGCCGTGCTGGTGCTCGACCTGACCGGATCGAGCGATCGTGCGGTCCAGTTCGCCGTGGCCGCGGGTGTCTCGACGCTGCTGGCGCTGCTGGTCGGGGCCGAGGCGGGCGGGGTTCATCCGCGCGAAGCCGCGGTCGCTCGGCTTGCGCAGCGCGCGGGCATGCTCGGCGTCGGCCTGCTCGCCCTCTGCGCCCCGCTCTTCCTCGTGCTCCTCACACTTGCCGCCCGCGACGCCCACGGGCTGCTGAGCTACAGCCGGCGCGATTTCGCCCTCGCGATCACGCTCGCCGGGCTGATGGTCTGGGCGGCCGCCGCGCTCACTCTGACCATGGCCTGGACCGGCGCGATCGCCGGGCTGCTCGGTCTCCGGCATGACGCCGCAAGGACCGGTCGCTGTCCGCAGTGCGGCTACGGCCTCGACGGGCTGACCAGGAACCGATGCCCGGAATGCGGCGCGTTCCTCCTCGAAGAGCATCAGGCGGCCGAGTCGGCATCAGGATCGAACGGCAGCCACGCGACCTCCTGATGGCCCAACTCATCGAGAACCCGCTGGTAGGTCTCCGCCGGGATCTCCGCGACGCCGAACTGCTCCAGATGCGGGTTGACCATCTGCGTATCGATCAGCCGAAATCCCCGGCGGGCTGTGTGACGCATCAGGTGCACCAGGGCGACCTTGCTCGCGTCTGTCCCACCGAGTTCCGGCCGACAGTACATGCTCTCGGCGCAGAAGACAGCCCCCACCGAGAGGCCGTAGACACCGCCTACCAGCTCGAGGTGCCCCCCAGCCCCCGGGAGCCAGGCCTCGATCGAGTGCGCGACACCGGCGTGATGAAGCAGCCCGAACAGCGACTCGATGCGCCGGTCGATCCAGGTCTCTTCCGAGCAGCTCCCCGACGCAGCCCGCGGCCCGGCGCACGCCGAGACGACCCGCTCGAAGGCGGCATCGCTCGTGACCACGAAGCGGCGCTGCCGGACCGTCCGCGCCAACCGCCGGGGCACCCGCACACCGCCCGGAACCCCCGAGAGCGTGGGATCGATCGGCAGCACGCCACGCGTCAACGGGCGGTACCACCCCACCGGCGAGCCCAGCTCCGCGGCATCCCGTCCGTCGGCCATCGGGAAGCACCCGGCCCGATACGCCTCCAACACGCGGTCCACCAGCGCCCGATCCGTCGGATCCATGGCACCAATCTACGCGCCAGCACCCTCCCGGCCTCGGGTAGACTGAACACGCCGGCCTGACCGGTGCGTGAAACCGCCGAGACCGCACACCCAATGACCCCTGGGGCTGCCGGTCTCGGCCGAGCCGCGTGCCGGCTGAGCCGGCGCAGCAAGAAGGGGAGCCGTGTGGAACTGTCCGAGATCATCGAGACACTGGCCAACGGGGACAATGTTCTTTTTCTGATCGGTGGCACTATCGCCGTCGTGGCGATCGTGTTCAGCACGATCACGAAGACATTCAGGACCTTCGCCCGCGAACGGACGCGGCGGGAGGTGGCCGCCTACATCGCCGAGGGTTCCATGACGCCCGAGCAGGGTGAGAAGCTGCTCAAGGCCGGCCGGGAACGCTGCGGCTGATCGACACGACGCCAGGAGAACCGCATGCTCAGCCTCGCGCAGATTCACCACTCCGACATCGTCCCCGTTGTCGCCATTATCGCCGGGTGTGGCGTCGGCGCGGTGGCCATCGTTTTCGGCATGATCGCCGGGATCTCCCAGCGTCGGCAGGTCGAGAGGTCACGCCGCGAGATCGCCGCCTACATCGCCGAGGGATCCATGACGCCCGAAGAGGGCGAGCGCCTGCTCAACGCCGGACCGAAGAAGAACGCGTGACGATGCTCTGCCCCACGACGACAGCCGGTTTCGCCCCCACGATCAGCCTGGCGCGGATCTCCGAGGAGCAGGCCGTGATCACCGTGGTCTCGATCATGGCGGGCGTGCTGCTCTTCTGGGTCGTGATGCGTTCGATTGCATTGATCGTTCGGCATGTCCAGGTCGAGCGGTCGCGGCGTGAGATCGCCGCGTACATCGCCGAGGGCTCCATGACACCCGAACAGGGCGCGGAGCTGCTCCGGGCGCGCCCGGGGAAGAGGGGGAACACATGATCGTTGAGTCACTCACGCTGGCCGATCTGGCCAACGCGATCGCGGACGAGTTGGATCACATCTTGATCGTTGTGGGGATCATCGTCATCGTGAGTGTTGTCACGATTTCGGGCACGATTCGGAAGACCGTCATGACCCGGCAGCGGGAGCAGACCAAACGAGAGCTCGCCGCCTATGTCGCGGAGGGCTCGATGAGCCCGGACGATGCCCAGAAGATCTTGCGTTCCGGCGAATCCGACGACCTGCGCGAGCTGGTGCTCAAGCGCGCCGCCGACGGGTGGATCTCGGCGAAGAAGGCCGAGCAGATCCTCCGCACCATGGAGTCCGACGCGCGCCGCGCATGAACCGAGATTCGGCGTGATCTACGCGACGCGGGCGGCCTCGGCACCACGGATGAGCGTCAGCACGCGCAGCAGCTCCGAGACCGACCACGCCTGCGCCGGGCACCCCCCGGGCCGCTGGGGCTCGGGCCCGGTCTCGCCGTCGTAGACCTCGAACAGCTGGGCGACCGACTGGGATGCTGTGCTCGTCAACTCCTCGAGCATCGGGCGGATGACCCGACGGGCCGTGGCGCAGGCGACCGCGTCGAACCGGCCCGCGCGGAGGACGGCCTCGGCCATGGGCCCGAGGAGCCAGGGCCACGCCGTCCCGGTGTGGTAGGCCGCGTCGCGCTCCCGCATCGGACCCGCGTATCGGCCGTGGTACCCCGGGTCGGCCGGGTCCAGCGTCCGCACGCCGAACGGCGTCCAGAGCCGGTCCAGGCAGAGCCGTGTCACGGCGCTGCGGCGAACATCATCGAGCAGACCGTGCTCGAGACTGCAGGCGAAGAGCTGGTTCGGTCGGACCTCCTCCACCTGCATCCAGCCGCGCGTCGTACGACGCAGGCAATCGGCGAGACACCCGAGCCGCTCGGACCACAGCAGCCGATTCACGCCCTTGCGGCAGTCGTCGGCCCGAGCCCGGAGCCCCTCCGCGGCCGAGCGATCCCATGGCTCAACCAGGTCAGCGACGCAACGAAGCCCGTGGTGCCAGAGCGCCTGCAGCTCAATCGGTTTGCCGTGCCGGGGTGTGAACACCACGCCGTCCCGTGCCGCGTCCATCCAGGTCAGCTGCGTCGAGGCATCGCCCGCGAACACGAGCCCGTCCTCTCGGTCGACGCCGATCCCCCCCGGCGCGCCCACGGTGTACCCCTCGATGACATCCAGACAGGCCGGGAGCAGCACATCGCGCAGCAGCTCATCCAGGTGCTGCGAAGCGGGCGCGGCCGCGTACAGCGAAGCGCACGCGTGCAAGAACCAGAGGCTCGCGTCGGCCGTGTTGTACTCGGGCTCGCCGCCGTCGTCGGCGAAGCGATTCGGGATCAACCCGTGCCGCTGGGCGCCGGCGAAGGTCTCCAGCACCCGCGCCGCCTCGTCGTACCGGCCCGTGGCCAGCAGCAAGCCCGGAAGCGCGATCATCGTGTCACGCCCCCAGTCCCCGAACCACGGGTACCCCGCGACGACACTCACGCCGGAAGAACCGTCCCGCGCGAGCGCCGGGGTGCGCGCCCGCCGCACCACGAACTGGTCCGCCGCCCCCACGAGCAACGAGAGCGAACGCTCGTCCCTCGGCTCCCCAACGAGCCCCGCGGTCGCCGAGTCCAACGCCGACGCCAGCCTGACCCGGCGATGCTCGTTCGGCTCGTGCAGCGACGCCAGCTCGCCCGGCACGCCGATCGCTACCGTGAACTCCGCCGGCACCTCCAGCCCGAGGTGCACCGAGCCCGGACAGAACAGGCACTCGGCGGCGTCGAACCCGCGGTCCGCCTCGTGCTCGTACTGCAGCCCTCGCCACCAATGCGGCCGAAGCTTGGCCGACCCGTGCGTGTCCTCGTCAACCTCAAGGCACGCGTGCAGCCCGCCGCGATCGATCCAGAAGGTCCGGTGGTTCGCCGCGTGCGACACTCGTACTGTGCCGTCCTCCGTCTGGTTCAGCGCATGGAAGTCGCGCATCCCGAGCAGCGGACGCACATCGACCCAGGCCCGGATCCCGCGGACCTCGTACCGCACGCGGACCGCCGAGAGCCGCTCGAGCAGCGTCACCGTGCGGACCAGCTCCCCGCCATCGCCCAGGTCGAAGGTCCATCGGGCGGCGTTGGCACCCTCCGGGGCCAGTTCGAAGCGGATAAGCCGATCCCGCCCGCCCGTCAGCTCCGTGCCGTCGACGAACTTCACGGTCGTGAGGTCGACGGGTCGGCAGCGTGGCTCATCCGGGTGGACCCACACGATCTCGTTGAGCGAGTGCAGCGCGAGCACTCGGCGAACGGGGGGCTCGAGGCTCGCGATGAGCAGCCCGTGGTACCGTCGGCTGGGCGTACCGCCCACCGTGCCCATCGAAAACCCGCCGAGCTGGTCGGTCAGCAACCATTCCTGCCGGTCGAGCGGTGCGCGGTCCCTGCCCGGCACGATCTCGGCCCGTGGCTCGCCCGCGGCCCGGTCCGAATCAACCTCCCGAAGCTGACTGATCAACGCCCGCCCTCCTTGCACCGATTGTCGCCCCGCCGCCCCCACAGACCCCACATTTTGCACCCGAGAACCCCCGTGCGCGGGGTTCGGCTTGACACCCCACCACCCTCCCGCGACACTCTCTCATGGGAACCCTGAGCACTTCGAACCGACCCGACGCCGCCGCCCAGCCTGCCTGGAAGGCCGATCCGTTCGCCAAGATCGCGCACGAGGGCATCACCTTCGATGATGTGCTCCTCGTGCCCCGCCGCAGCGGCGTCGTCCCCAGTGAGACCGATGTTACTTCACGGCTCACGCCGACCATCCCGCTGCGCATCCCGCTGATCTCAGCCCCTATGGACACGGTCACCGAGTCCGCCCTGGCGATCGCCCTCGCTCAGGAGGGCGGCATCGGCATCATCCACAAGAACCTCTCCCCCGAGACGCAGGCCCGCGAGGTCACCAAGGTCAAACGCTCCGCCAACGGCATCATCGTTGATCCGATCACGCTCGGGCCCGATGACACCGTCGGGCGGGCACGCGAGCTGATGCGGCGTCACCATGTCTCCGGGTTCCCCATCACCGATTCCGGATCCGCCGACATCCGCCACGAGGGCAAGGGCAAGGTCCTGGGCATCCTCACCCGACGAGACCTGAAGTTCGTTGACGACCCCGAGACACCCGTCGGCCGCGTGATGACCGCCACGGGGCTCGTGACCGCCTCCCCGCAGACCACCCTCGCCGAAGCCGAGGTCATCCTCAACAGAAACAAGGTCGAGAAGCTGCTGCTGGTCGAGGGCGACATGACGCTCGCCGGGCTGATCACGATGCGCGACATCGAGCGGCTCAGCCAGTTTCCACGAGCGAACACCGACGAGCGCGGCAGGCTGCGGTGCGGCGCCGCGGTCGGCGTCAGACAGTTCGAGCGCGTCGAGGCCCTCATCGCCGCCGGTGTGGATGTCATCACCGTCGACACGGCGCACGGCCATTCCGAGAATGTCATCGACACCGTCCGCGAGATCCGGCGCATGGCCGATGTCGAAGTGATCGCGGGCAACATCGCCACAGCGGAGGGCGCCCGCGACCTCGTCGAAGCCGGCGCCAGCGCGGTCAAGGTCGGGATCGGCCCCGGCTCGATCTGCACGACCCGGGTGGTGACAGGTGTCGGCGTGCCGCAGATCACGGCCGTGCTCAACGCCATCGCCGGTGTCGCCTCCACCGGCCGAGACATCCCCGTGATCGCCGACGGCGGCATCCGCGCCTCGGGCGACATCGCCAAGGCCATCGCCGCCGGCGCCGACGCCGTCATGATGGGATCCCTCTTCGCCGGCCTCGACGAATCCCCGGGCGAGATGGTCATTAGCCACGGCCGACGATACAAGAGCTACCGCGGCATGGGATCCGAGGGCGCCATGAACGCCGGCTCAGCCGATCGGTACGCGCAGGCCGACAAGCTCAGCGACGACGGCAAGCCCGCCATGAAGTTCGTCCCGGAGGGCGTCGAGGGGCTCGTGCCCTACCGCGGCACGCTGGCCGAGTTCGTCTACCAACTCGTCGGCGGGCTGCGGTCGACGATGGGCTACCTCGGCTGCACGACGATCCCTGAACTCCACGAGCACGCGCGGTTCACGCGCGTCTCGGGCGCCACGGTCATCGAGAACCACCCGCACGACATCCGCATCACCAAGGAATCGCCCAACTACATGAGCGAGCACCTCGGTTGATCGCAGGCGCCGGGGCTACCGCTGGCCGATCCGGATCGGCTCGAACGGCCCGAGAACCCGGGCTTCGTAGGCATCCGGCCCCGGCTGCGCCCCGTGTCGACCCGCGGCGTCCTTGACATACGGCCGCATCGGCTCGAGACCCTCGACCGCCAGCACAGCGAAATAAGTCGGTCGATAGGTGTCGTTCGCGTTGTCGCTCACCAGCAGCAGCGCGTGCCGACCGTCCTCGAGCTCGTGCCAGAACGCGCCGGCGTTGTACCGCGCGTTGCGGAGCCCGAGCGATTCGTTGTCGGCAAGCTTCCGCTTCGTCACCGGCGTGTACGACGCGTCCGACGACGCCAGCGATGCCACGCCTCGCACATCGGTCGCGCCATCCAGCGAGACCAGGTACAGCTCCGTTTCCGCCCGAGGCGAGCGGGGCTGGTTCGGCACCATGATCGACTCGATCGACAGCAGCGTGTTCTGGTCCACCGCGATCAGCTCAACCAGCGAACGCTCCGCCCCCTCCGGCGCGTCGGCCGGCGGCTCCTCAAGCGGGTACACCAGCTCACGCTTTGTCGAGGCGTCCCAGTAGTCAAAGTGGACCAGACGCACAGGCGTCGTCCCGGAGCCTCGCACCGCCGGCGGGCCGTCCTGGATCAACGCCTGCTCGAACCCCGCGATCAGCGAGTGGTCCGGCATCAGCGCCACCGACTCGAACGCCCGGCCGACACGCGGCCCGTGCTCCTCCGGCGCGTGTGACAGATAAGGCTCCGTTGCGAACCAATCCATGAAGGTCGCGCCGGTGCACATCTCGAACACGCCGGCGCGCTGCCCCTGGTCCAGCACGCCCTCGCTCGTCCAGACCAGGTACGGCTCGTCACCGATCGGGTCCGCCGGGATGATCCGGACCGCGCCGGGCGTGTGCCGGCCGGGCTCGAAGACCGTTCCGTCCGGGTGGTTCAGGGCCTGAGCCTGGTCCGCGTCGAACCGCACGACCTCCCCCTGCGCCACTTCAACACGCATGCCGAAGAACCGCACCGGGTCCGCGCCACCCGTGTCGTTGCTCACAGCGATCCACCGCTGCGACTGCGGGTCGTAGTCCAACCCGGAGATCCCGGTGAACGCCAGCCCGTTGACCCGCGCAAACCCCTCGATCGGGAACTCGTCGAGCACCTCGAATGACTGACCCGACGCCGGGGCGACGAACGCCAGCACCGATGCCAGACCCACGGCACGAGCCATCCGGATTCGATTCAGGTTCTGCACGCCAGGCCCCTTTCATCAGTCCGAGCGGACCGAACTCACACCGGCCCGCGATATCCGCATTCTACGGACGCTCGGCGGCCGAGACGGGTTCGCGGCCAAACCGGATCGTCAGCGGGATGAGCACCCCCCCGTCGTCCTCGACCGCCAGCGCTGTCAGCACCGTCGGCACTGCCGGCGCGAAGTTCGAATCGCTGATCAGCAGCAGCGTCCGGGTCCCGTCGGCCAGCGACGGGCCGAAGCACACGCCCTCGATGTTCAGCACCGTCGGCGCGACCTCCGACAGGTCAGCCACCAGCGACTTGGTCACCGGCGTGAACGAGGCCCCCTTCAGAGACGGCAGCCCCAGCGTATCCGTCGCACCGGCGGGCTCGACCAGATACAGCCTCGCGCGGTGCTCGCCCGCGAGCGTGAAGCTCCGCTCAAGCGCCAGCAGCCGGCCCCCCTCGAGCGCCACCAGGTCCACCAGCCCCGTCTGGCTCCCGGGCAGCGCGCTCGGCACCGGACCGAGCGGGTACGCCACTTCTGCGATCGGATCGGCCATCGGCGTGTCGAGGTCGTAGGTCGTCAGGCGGACATACCCCACGCTGTCCGTGCCGGGCTCGGGACCGTCCTGGAACAGCGGCGACTCGTTCGCCACGACCGCTATCCGGTCGCCGACCACCGCCACCGACTCGAACGCCCGGTTCGGCTTCACCCCGGTCCGACTCCTCGAACTCGGCGCCACATGCGTCCGAGGGGCGGGCCACTCGTCCATCCGCGTCGCACCGCTGCACATCTCGTAGATCCGAGGCTCAACACCCCGACGACGATCTCCCTCGCTGACAAACAGCAGCGTCGGCTCGCCGAACGACTCGCCGTGCGGGATGAACCGGATCCCCTCCGGATCCAACGCCACATCGATCAGGTCTCCGGAGCCCCAGTGCATCGAGAGCACATTGGTCCACTCCAGACCGACGATCCGATCCGCCGCCAGCTCGATCTTCCCAAGATACGAGCGAGGCGCGGCGTACTCGCCCCCGTCGTCGCTGATCGCGATGAGGAAGCCCCAATCGGGGTCGTAATCGATCCCGCTGAGCCCGCCGATACGCGTGCCGAGGTACTCCGCCCGGCTGTCGATGATCTGCTCGCCGATCAGCCGCAGGCGAACCTCCCGATCGGACCCGAACGCAGGGCTCGCGCCCGCCAGCATCGCCGCAGCCGCGGCACCAACGACCCACGCATGCTTCATGCCGGAGGGTACGGGCCGCACGCCAGCCGGATCGCCGGCCGGAACGAAAACCCGACAACGCCGCCGAGGCAACGAGGCCCGCGAGCCCGGCCGTCCGGGAACCAGCTTCGTGCAACCGGTTCCGCCGACCGCCGATCACCGGTTGAAGAGGAAGTGGCACACATCCGCGTCCCGCATCTCGTAGTCCTTGCCCTCGACGCGCAGCCGACCCTTCTCACGGATCGCCTTCTCGGACCCGAGTTCCTCCAGATCCGCCACGGAGTACACCTCCGCTCGGATGAAGCCCTTCTCGAAGTCCGTGTGGATGACGCCCGCCGCCTGCGGCGCCCTCGCCCCAGCACGGATCGTCCAGGCCCGGATCTCTTTCGGCCCCGCGGTGTAGAAGCTCTGCAGCCCGAGGACCTCGTAGATGCCGCGGGCCAGCTTGTTCAGCGCCGGCTCGTCCATGCCCAGATCCGCGAGCATCTCCAGCTTGTCCGCCTCGTCGAGCTCCGCGAGCTCGCTCTCGATCTTCGCGCAGATCGGAACCACGGCCATGCCCTCCGCCGCGGCATGCGCCCGCACAGCCTCGGCGAGCGGGCCCCGACCGTTGACATCCGTCTCGTCCACATTGGCGATGTACAGCACACGCTTCGAGGTGATCAGCGTCATGAGCCGCAGCGCCCGCTGCTCCGCGGGATCCTCGAGCTCGAGCGCCCGCGCCGGCGAGCCCTCGGTCAAGAGCGGCTCCAGCTTGCGCAGCACGGCAAGACGAGCAAGGTCAGCCGCATCGCGGCTCTTGGCCGCTCGCTCCGCCTTGGGCAGCGCGTTCTCGACCGTCTGCAGATCGGCGAGGATCAACTCTGTGGCAATGGTGTCGATGTCGCGCACGGGATCGACACTGCCGTCGACATGCGTGATGTCCTCGCCGCCCGGAGCCTTCTCGAAGCACCGCACGACCTGCACGATCGCGTCCACCTCGCGGATGTGGCTCAGGAACTTGTTGCCGAGCCCCTCCCCCTCGCTCGCGCCGCGCACGATGCCGGCGATATCGACCAGCCGGAGCGACGCGGGCACGATCCGCTCCGTCGCGATGTGGGCGTTGATCCGCGCCAGTCTCGGGTCGGGGATCGGTACGACGCCCACATTCGGCTCGATGGTGGCAAAGGGGTAGTTCGCCGCCAGCGCGCCGGCCGAGGTCAGGGCGTTGAACAGCGTGCTCTTGCCGACATTCGGCAGGCCGACGATTCCGGCTTCCATGGGCGGGCCTCTCCGGGAACGAGCGGGGTCCGGACAATACGCCACCCCCGAGCCGACCGAGATCCACCCCACCGGCTTGCATGGAGACCACCCGATCGGCCGGCCTACTATCCCCGACACTCTCGGAGCCCAGCGATGAAGAAAGACATCCACCCCACCATGCACCCCTGCAAGGTCTACTACAACGGCGAGGTCGTGATGGAAGTCGGGGCCACCACGCCGGAGATGCATGTCGATGTCTGGTCCGGCTCGCACCCGTTCTTCACGGGCAAGCAGACCTTCGTCGACGCCACCGGCCGACTGGAACGATTCCAGAAGCGCTTCGAGGGCAACTACTTCCGCAAGTCTGACTCCGGCAAGAGCCGGAAGTCCCGGAAGTAGCGCCAGAACCTGGCCGACGATACCGCTCGAATCGAGCGGTTTTTTCGTACCAAACAAATTACTTGTACCGTTCTCCCGGATCAACGGATAGAATACAGCATGCCCAGCCAACTCCTCCAGATCCTCTCGCGGCGCGTCCTTGTCTTGGACGGCGCCATGGGCACCGCGACGCACCAGCTCGATCTCAGCGTGGAGCACGACTACTGCGGCTGCGAAAACTGCCCGGAGGTCCTCCTCGACACGCGCCCCGAACTGATCCAGAGGATCCACGAGCAGTTCCTTGAGGTCGGCGCCGACGCGGTCGAGACCAACTCCTTCGGCGGGGCCGCCCATGTGCTGGCGGAGAACGGCCTGGAAGATCGCGCCTTCGACCTGAACAAGCGGGCCGCCGAGGTCGCCCGCGCGGCGTGCGATCGCCACAGCACGCCGGATCGGCCCCGCTTCGTTCTCGGCTCGATCGGCCCGGGCACCAAGCTGATCACCCTCGACCAGATCGCCTGGTCCCGCATGGTCGAGAGTTACCTCCAGCAGGCGCGCGGGCTGATCGCCGGCGGCGCGGACGCATTCCTGATCGAAACCTGCCAGGACCTGCTGCAGGTCAAGGCCGTGATCCGTGCCTGCACGCTCGCGCTGAACGAGGCCGGCAAGACGCCCGACGACCTGCCCATCATGGTCTCGGTCACGATCGAGCAGACCGGCACAATGCTGATGGGGACCTCGATCGAGGGCGCGCTGGCGGCGCTCAAGGATTACCCGATCGCCTCGCTCGGCCTGAACTGCGCGACGGGGCCGACGGAGATGGCCGAGCATGTCGCGCACCTCGGCAAGCACTGGGGCGCCGACGGGCGTTCGATCTCGGTCGTTCCGAACGCGGGACTGCCCGTGCTGGTCGAGGGCCGGACGGAGTACCCGCTCCAGCCTCGGCCGTTCGTCGACGCGATGCTCCGCTTCATCGATGAGCACGGCGTGGGCATCGTGGGCGGCTGCTGCGGCACGACCCCCGAGCACATCGACCTGCTCGTGCGCGAGACCGCCGGGCTCAGCGCGCCGAGCAAGTCTCGCACGCCGATCGTCCCCAGCTCAACCTCGCTCTACGGCCCGGTCGAGCACCGGCAGCAGAACTCGTTCCTGATCGTCGGCGAACGGTGCAACGCCTCGGGATCACGCAAGTTCAAGCGCCTGCTCGAGGACGAGGACTGGGACAGCATCGTTGCGCTCGCCCGCGAGCAGGTACGCGACGGCTCGCATGTCCTCGATGTCAATGTCGACTACGCCGGCCGCGACAACGCACGCGACATGGCCGAGGTCGTCAAGCGGCTCGTCCGGCAGGTGGACGCCCCGCTGATGCTCGACTCGACCCAGGTGTCGACGATCGAGGCGGGCCTGCGCCACGCGGCGGGCAAGTGCATCATCAACTCGGCGAACTTCGAGGACGGTGAGGAGAAGTTCGACGAGATCTGCGACCTCGCCCGGATCTACAACGCCGCCCTGGTCATCGGCACCATCGATGAAGACCCCGACGAGGCGATGGCGCGCACCGCCGACCGGAAGCTCGAGATCGCGACGCGCGGCATCGAACGGGCCACGCAGCGGCACGGCATCCCGATCGGCGACATCTTCATCGATCCACTTGTCCTGCCCATCTCCACCGGCATGGACACCGACCGCCGATCGGGGCTCGAGCTCGTCGAGGGCACCCGACGCATCGCCGAACGCTTCCCCGAGGTGCAGATCACCTGCGGGCTCTCCAATGTCTCCTTCGGACTCAAGCCCGCGGCACGCGTCGTGCTCAACTCCGTCTTCCTGCACGAGCTCGTCGAGCACGGCATGACCAGCGCCATCGTCCACGCCAGCAAGATCCTTCCGCTCAACAAGATCGACGACACCCACAAGCAGGCCGCTCTCGACCTGATCTACGACCGCCGGGATGGCGGTGCGGACCCGCTGCAGGCGTTCATCGACCTCTTCAAGGATGTCGAATCAGTTGCCGAGGCCAAGACCTCCAAGAAGGACATGACGCTTGAGGAACGGCTCCGAGCGCACATCATTGACGGCGAGAAGGAGGGCCTGACCGAGTGCCTCGAGGAGGCGATGCAGGCCTACGCCCCGCTGGACATCATCAACGACCATCTCCTCGACGGCATGAAGACCGTGGGCGAGCTCTTCGGCTCGGGGCAGATGCAGCTGCCGTTCGTGCTCCAGTCCGCCGAGGTGATGAAGAAGGCGGTCGCCCACCTCGAGCCGCACCTCGACCGCGTCGAAGGCGAGACCCGCGGCACGATCGTGCTCGCCACCGTCAAGGGCGATGTCCACGACATCGGCAAGAACCTCGTCGACATCATCCTCTCGAACAACGGCTACACGGTGCACAACCTGGGCATCAAGCAGCCGATCTCCGACATCATCGAAGCCTGGAAGTCGACCAAGGCCGACGCGATCGGGCTGAGCGGCCTGCTCGTCAAGAGCGTCAATGTCATGGAGGACAACCTCAAGGAGCTCAACAGCCAAGGGCTGACCCCGACGGTGATCCTGGGCGGCGCGGCGCTGACCCGGCATTACGCGGAGGGCTATCTCCGGGGCGTGTACGAGGGTCCGCTGTACTACGGCAAGGACGCGTTCGAGGGCCTGCGCATCATGGATCTGCTCGCCTCGGGCAGGCTCCGCGAGATCGACGATGAAGTCGTCGCGCGGATCAACAAGCGTACCGAGGCAGAAGAAGTGGTGGCGGCGGCGCGCGCCAGGCAGGCCACGGCCCAGGACGAGTTCGCCGCCTCGAAGGGAACCGATGCCGTCGCCGTGATCGAGCGGAGCGCGGTCGCGACGGACATCCCGGTGCCCACGCCGCCGTTCTGGGGCACGCGCGTCGTCGACAACCTCGATCTCGACGCCATCTATCCCTACATCAACCCGATCGCGCTCTTCCGCACGCAGTGGCAGTTCAAGAAGGGCAAGCTCTCCGATGCGGAGTACGACGCCAAGCTGCAGGACAAGATTCTGCCCGTCTTCGAGCGGCTCAAGGCCCAGTGCCGGGACGAGAAGATCCTCCAGCCCAAGGTCGTCTACGGCTACTTCCCGTGCAACGCCTCGGGCAACGACCTGATCGTCTACGACCCGAAGGACCACGACCGCGAGATCGAGCGCTTCCGCTTCCCCAGACAGAACGGCAAGAAGCGGCTCTGCATCGCCGACTTCTTCAAGGATGTCGGCAGCGGGCAGCGGGACACCGTCGGCTTCACCTGCGTCACCATGGGCCAACGCGTGAGCGAGGTCGCTAAGACCCTCTTCGAGGCCAACGACTACACGGAGTATCTCTACTTCCACGGCATGGGTGTCGAGTCCGCCGAGGCACTGGCCGAGATGTGGCACAAGCGCATCCGGCAAGAGCTCGGCATCGCCGGGGACGACAGCCCGCGGATCAAGGAACTCTTCAGCCAGAAGTACCGCGGCTCGCGCTACAGCCCGGGCTACCCCGCCTGCCCGGACATGTCCGACCAGGAGATCATCTGGCGCCTGCTCCAGCCCGAGCGCATCGGGTGCGTCCTGACCGAGAACTGGCAGATCGACCCGGAGCAGTCCACCAGCGCGTTCGTGGTGCACCACCCCGAGGCCAAATATTTCAATGTCTAGACCGTGCCTGCACCGCCTCGCCGCATCATCGAGCGGAGCATCAGGATAAAGACAGGGCCGCCGACGAGGGCGGTGATGACACCAACGGGCAAGCGGCCGGTGGGAAGGTCGATGGAGCGGACGAGTGCGTCGCCCGCGACGATTGCGGCGGCGCCGAGGAGTGCCGAGGCGGCGATCACGACGCGGTGCGCCGGGCCGAGCAGCATCCGGCACGCGTGCGGCACGACGAGCCCGACGAACCCGATCGGTCCCGCGACGACGACGGTCAGGGCCGTCAGCACGCCCGAGGTGACGAAGAGCCACGCCCGGAGTGCTCCGATCGGCACGCCCACCGAGGCCGCCTCGTCGTCGCTCATGCTCGCGGCGTCCATCCGGGGACCGAGCCAGAGGCCGATCACCACGCCGGCACAGGCACCCGCGAGCACCGCCCAGGCGAGCGACCATGGCGTGTCGTCAGTCAGCCGGCCGAGCAGCAGGCGCGACGCCTGGAACCCGCCGTCGGGCAGGAGCTGCCGAACGAGCGACGCGGCGCTCCCGAAGATGATGCCAGCGATCACGCCGACCAGGATCAGCGTCACGGGGTCCAGGAACCCGCGGCGCTGGCTCGCGGTGTAGACCAGGACCAACGCCCCGAGTGAGCCCGCGACCGCCGGCAGGGGTTCTGCGACCGGGACGAGGGAGCCGGTCGCGCGGTAGCCCGTGTACGCCGCGATCATGATCGCCAGCGACGCCCCCGCCGAGAGGCCGAGCAGGTCCGGCGAGGCCAGCGGGTTGCGCAGCAGGCTCTGGAGCATCACGCCGGCCACGGCGAGCGAGGCCCCCACCCCGGCCCCGCTGACAACGCGCAGCCAGCGGATGACACCGATCGCCGGGTCGTCCGCGAACGCCAGACCGCCCCCCCCCACGGCGAGCCGCCAGAGCACGGCTCCGGCCAGCGCGATCGCCAGCAGGCCCAGGATGATCGCCGACCGGATGCGCACGCCCCGAGCCTATCCGGTTGACCGCAGCGGGCTAGGATCTCGCCCATCGTCCGGAGGCAACGACCATGGCAGGCACCGTCCGCTGCAAGCTCATCACCCCCGAAGCGGCCCTGATCAACGATGAGGTCGTCTACGCCTCGGTCCCGCTGTGGGACGGGCTGATGGGCGTGCAGCACGGCGGGGCGCCGATGGTCGCCAAGCTCGGGCTCGGCGAGCTCCGGCTGGACTTCCCCGATACACCGCAGGCCAAGGGCGGCAGCCGGAGCTACTTTGTCAAGGCCGGGTTCATGCGGCTGGCGAACAACGAGCTGACCCTGCTCGCCTCCGCGGCCGTGCCGGTGGAGAACCTGGTCGAGACCGAGTGCGAAGCGGCGCTCAAGGAAGCCGAGACCCGCGTGGTACCGGAGGGCGCCACGGACCGCCTGGGCGAGATGGACCGCATCACGGCCGAGCGTCGCAGCGCCCGCACGAAGCTCTCGCTCGCGCGTCGGCACCGCGGCAAGGGCATCTGACCGAGGGACGCCGAGCGACAACGGGCAGGCCACCGGTCTCCTCCTACCCTTCCCTCCATGGCCCGGTCGCGGAAAACCAAGCACACCGACGAACCGGTGATCGAGAATCGGCGCGCCCGCCACAGCTACCACATTGAACAGACCCTCGAGGTCGGCATCAAGCTGCACGGCTCCGAGGTCAAGAGCGTGCGCGAGGGCAACGCCTCGATCACCGAGGCCTTCATCAGGGCGTACGAGCAGCCGCTGCAGCTCAAGGTGCACAACCTGACGATCGGGCACTATGCGCCGGCCTCCTCGCTCAACCATGACCCGCTGCGGACGCGCGTCCTGCTGGCGAAGAAGCCCGAGATCCGCCGGCTCCTCAAGGCCGCCGAGGCCAAGGGCACGACCATCGTGCCGCTGAAGCTCTACTTCAAGAGCGGGTTCGCGAAGCTGCTGATCGGCGTCGCCCGGGGCAAGAGCACAAGCGACAAGCGGAACACGCTGCGCGAGCGCGAGCAGGACATGGAGATCCGCCGCGCGATGTCGACCAAGGTCGGCTGGGGCCGCTGATCGGCCTGCCCGGCATCTCGTACACTGCGGACGATGCCCGGCGATCCTCCCATCCTGCCGATTCTCATCTTCGGTGGCGCCGCGCTGGCGATGGTCACGCTCTTCGTGCTGGGCGCGATCTACGCGAAGCGTCGCGCGGAAGAACGCCGGGCAGCGCTCATGGCTCTCGCCGACAGCCTGGGTTGCCGCTTCCGGCCCCACACCGACCATGCGCACGACGAGCGGTACCGGCAGTTCGGCGTCTTCAACCAGGGCCACGGCCGGGCCGCCTACAACACGATCGCCGGCGAGGTCACGCTCGGCGGACAGTCGTGCGACCTGATCATGGGCGACTACCGCTACAAAGAGACCTCGGGCAGCGGCAAGAACCGGCGCACCACGACCTACCGGCTCAGCTACCTCCTGTGCCACCTGCCCTATCCCGACGCGCCGGCGCTCCGCATCCGCCGGGAGCATGTGCTGGACAAGATCGCCTCCGTCATGGGCTTCGATGACATCGACTTCGAGTCCGCGGAGTTCAGCCGACGCTTCCATGTCTCCTCGTCGGACAAGCGGTTCGCGTACGACATCGTGCACCCCGGCATGATGGAATTCCTGCTTGCCGAGGCGGGTGATCGGTCGATCGAGCAGGAGCGTGGCGTGCTGCTCCTGCTCGGCCCGGGGCGTTCGATCTGGGAGCCGTCGGGCTTCGTGCACGCCGTCGAGCTCATCGACCGATACCTCTCGCTGTGGCCCGAGCATGTCACGCGTGACCTGCGCCAGCGTTCGAGGATGACCTGATGCCTCCGCTCGCCATCGCGATCATCGTTGCCGCCACCGTCCTGCTGGTGCCGCTCATCTGGGCGATCGCGACCTACAACCGGCTCGTTGGTCTCCGGCAACACATGAACGAGAGCTGGTCAGACATCGATGTGGAACTCCAGCGTCGGTATCAGCTCATCCCCAATCTGGTCGAGACGGTCCGGGGCTACGCGAAGCACGAACGAGAAACGCTGGAGGCCGTGATCCGGCTTCGAAACACGGCGCATGACAACCACGGCCCGCAAGACGGGCAGGCGATCGACGAGGCCGAGCTGATGCGGGGCGTCAAGCGCCTATTCGCCGTGGCCGAGGCGTACCCGGAGCTCCGGGCGGACCGTCACTTTCTGGAGCTGCAGAACGAGCTCTCGCTGACCGAGGATCGGATTGCCGCGGCCCGGCGGTTCTACAACGCGAATGTGCGGGAGCTGAACCAGCTCTGCCTGCAGTTCCCATCGAGCCTGATCGCCGCCGCCTTCTCGATCCCGCAGGGCCGGTTCTTCGAGCTGCCGAGCGATGCCGAGCGGGTCGTCCCGCGCGTTGTCATCTGACGCCCTCAACCTCGTGCGCAACGGTGTTGGTCAGCACGCCGATCCGCTCGATCTCGACCTCGGCGGTTTCGCCGTGACGCAGGTACCGACGGGGCGATCGGCCGTGCCCCACACCGCTGGGCGTACCGGTCAGGATCGCCGTGCCGGGCAGCAGCGTCGTGCCGGCCGAGAGCTCGGCGATCAGGCGGGCGACCGGGAAGATCATGTCCGCCGTCGACGCGGACTGCATGGTCTCGCCGCCGACGCGGCACTCGATCGCCAGCGCCTGCGGGTCGCCGACCTCCTCGAGCGTGCGCACGATCGGCCCCAGCGGGCAGAAGGTGTCGAAGCTCTTGCCCCGGCAGAACTGACCGCCCGAGCCCTCCTTCTGCCACCAGCGTGCGGAGACATCGTTGCCGCAGCAGAAGCCGAGCGCGACTTCCAAGGCCCTCGACTCGGGAACATCACGGCACCGCTCGCCGACGATCACGACCAGTTCGGCCTCGAAGTCCACCTGCTCCGGCCCGCCCGTCTCGGGATGGCGACAGATCGGCGGGATCCGGATCATCGAACCGCTGACGCACGCCGACGCCGGGTTCTTGGTGAAGAACATGGGGCGTTCCGGGACCTCGCCGCCCATCTCGCTGGCGTGCTCCGCGTAGTTCCGCCCCACGCCGATGATGTGCCCGATCCGGAGCAGGCCGGCCTCGCCCCGATCGATCACAACGCCCTCGTCCGTCTCCACAAGCTCATATGACATCGATCGCTCCCGGCTCAGGACACAGACCGGCCTCGGCACCTTCGCCGAGCAACCTCTCCAGCGCAGCGACGCCCTCGTCGCCCATGTCGCGCGTCAGGCCGCTCACATACATCGACAGGTACCGCTCCACCAGCGCCTCGTCGTTCCATTCGGGCCGATCGCCGCCTCGCATCCGCAGGAACTCCTTGGACTTCTCCAGGCTCGCCACCGCGTGCTCCACGCTCGCCCGCAACAGGTCCGCCACGCGCTCGCATCCGCCCTCGACGCGATCCTCAAGGTCGCGGCGGAGGACATTCAGCCCCAGCGGCAGCGGCCCGCCGCGGTTGGTCGCCCACCACGCGCCGAGATCGACCAGCTTCTTTAGCCCCGCGTCCTCGAAGGTCAGCTGCGCCTCGTGGATCAGCAGGCCGGCCGCGACTTCTTCGCGCTGCACCGCGCCGATGACCTCCTGAAACGGCATGGGCACCGGGGTCATCCGCTTCGCAGCATCAATTTCGCGCAGGAGGATCGAGAGCGTCAGATACGCCGTGGTCATACGCCCCGGCACCGCGATCGAGTGACCGATCTCCAGCAGCCTCGCGATGCTCCGCTCCCCGTCGGCGAAGCGCGGGTCGTCCGCCCGCACGACCACCTTCGGCCCGTAGCCCTCGCCGAACGACCCGCCGCACCGGGTCACGCGATAGGTGTCCCTGACATGCGGGTAGGTGTGCGCGCTGATGGCGGTGATGTCGAGATCGCCCGACTCGATCGCGCGGCGGTTGAGCTTCTCGACATCCTCGGCGATAGACCTGAACACGATGCCCCCCGTGTCGATCGCGGGCTCGCCGAGCTCGCCGGGCACGGGCTTGCCGGCGGCGTCGGTCATGCCGCAGAGGGGCCACCACATGACGAGGTCGTCGGAGTCGGGGGAATGGGCGAGGGTGAGGTTCACGGCGTCGCCCTTGCGCTGAGGAAGTCGCAGAGCACCATCGCGTGGTTCTGCTCGGTGTTCCTGACGGCGTAGAGAAGCGTCACCGTCTCGCCGGCCGATACGCGATCGATCAGCGGCTGGGCTCCGCCCGCGGCGAGTTCCTTACGGTAGCGTTTCGCGAACTCCGCGAAGGAGATCTCGTCGGCGTGGTACGCCTTCCGTAGCTCGTTGCTCGGCGCGGCGTCCTTCGCCCACTCGTCGATCTGGGCCGAGTCCTTGGCGACGCCCCGCGGCCAGAGGCGATCGACGAGCACGCGGAAGCCGTCACTCGGCGCCGGATCGTCGTAGATTCGCTTGATCGTGATTGGCATCCGTGGACTCTATTCGCCAGACCGCGAAGCACGCGGGGCACGACGCCTGCTCGGCGGTGATTTCGCCCCAGCACGCCGGGCACCGTCCGTCATCCAACGCCGCAGCGACAGCCGCGCCGGGAACATCGCTCTGCTTCCGCAGATGCCAGGTAATGACCGCTCCGAGCCCGGCGAGGAGCACGGTGAACGCACCGGCCATACCCAGCAGCGGGATCGGCGTGATCGCCGCCCCCAGGATCGTGAGCGCGAAGCAGATCCACATCGGCACAGCCAGCATGGTCTGGAAGCCCGTCCGAGGCTCGCGGTGATAGCGTCGGAACGCCTGGAACTCGGGGCTCGGGATGCGGCGGGTACCTGCTGCATCGACGACAACACTGCCCTTGCCCGCAGTGATCGCCGGCGTGTGCGCCTGCCAGGCGCATCCGCACCCGGGGCAGACCGTGCAGCCGTCGTCTTCTGAGGCGATCGACCGCAGCGAACATGTGCACGCTGGGCACCGCCCGAGCGGGAGCAACTCGCGCTTCGCCCCGCCCTTTGATCGCAGCGCCGCGCTCGTGTAGGCGATGCCCACATACAGCGCGGCGTACAGCCCGGCAGTCAACACAACGAAGACGCCCCAGTCGAGCCACACCGGCGTCACCCAGGTCGACTTGATCCACGAGCCCAGTGCGAAGGCGGCGATCGGCGGTCCGCCCAGCACGATGAGAATGGCCTCGCCCGCGCTGCCCAGCTCGTGGAGCACCGTCTTGGGACGGAGGTACCACGACAGCGGCGGCCTCGCGTGCTTGGGGATCGGCTGGTTGCGATCATCCCGCATCAGAACATGCTCGTCTGTTCTTTGAACAGCACCTGCTCGGTCGTCGGGTGGTCGATGTCCAGCCGGTACTCGCCGCTGAAGCAGGCGGTGCAGAAGTCGTTGGCGGGGCGGTCCATCACGCTCAGCAGGCCGTCCAAGCTCAGGAAGTGGAGGCTGTCGATGCCGAGAAACTGGCGGATCTCTTCGACGGTCTTGTCGCCCGCGATCAGCTGTTCCTTGGTGGCGAAGTCCACGCCGAAGTAGCACGGGTGGCGGATCGGGGGCGAGCTGATCCGCAGGTGGATCTCCTTCGCGCCCGCGGCCCGGAGCTGCTGCATCTTCACGCGTGTGGTCGTGCCGCGGACGATGGAGTCATCGACCACGATCAACCGTCGTCCCTCGACGATCTCGCGGACGACATTGAGTTTGAGCCGAACCGCCGCATCGCGCTCGCCCTGCGTCGGCTTGATGAAGGTGCGCCCGACATAGCGGTTCGGAACGATCGCCTCGCGGTACGGGATGCCGCTCGCGCGGGCATACCCGTTCGCAGCGCTCCGGCCCGAATCCGGCATCGGCATGACCCAGTCGGCGTCCGCCGGCGCTTCGCGGGCGAGCACCTCGCCCATCTTCTCGCGGGCGGTCTGCACATTCTGGCCGAACACATTGCTCGCCGGGCTGGCGAAGTAGACATGCTCGAAGACGCACTGGGCCAGCCGCTCGGCCGGGGCGGCGTACCGCCGGCTCGTCACGCCCTCGGCGTTCAGGGTCACGATCTCGCCCGGCTCGACCTCACGGACCAGCCGGGCACCCATGACATCGAGCGCCACCGTCTCGCTCGCCACGCACGGGTACACCCTCCCGTCCCGCTCAAGCTCACCCAGAACCAGCGGACGCCAGCCCCACGGGTCGCGGCAGGCCTCGATGCGGTCCGGGAAGAGCAGCACGAGGCTGAACGCGCCCATCAGCCGGCGCAGCGTCGCCGCCAGCGGGTCGGCCGACGACCGCTGCTCGGGGCTGGCCAGCAGGTGGATGATGACCTCGGTGTCGCTGGTCGTGTGGAAGAGGTGGCCCCGCTCGCCGAAGAGCGTGCGCAGCGCGTCGGCGTTGATCAGGTTGCCGTTGTGCGCCAGACCGACCTCGCCGTCGATCGTCCGCTCCACCAGCGGCTGGGTGTTGCAGTCGAGCGATCCGCCGGCGGTCGAGTATCGGTTGTGTCCGATCACGCCCGTGCCCTCGGCGTGCAGCGAGCGCAGCCGGGCCAGCGCCGACCGCCCGAACACATCCGCCACCAGACCCATCCCGAGGTGCGTGTGGAGCGAGGCGCCGTCCGACACAGCGATCCCCGCGGACTCCTGCCCGCGGTGCTGCTGGGCGTACAGCCCGAGATACGCCAGATCCACCGCGTGCGGGTGGCCCCAGACCCCCACCACGCCGCACTTTTCCTTGGGCGCATCCGGTTCCCGGCGGGCGTTGCCCTCGGAGCCGACGGCGGCGCGGAGCACCGGAAGAGCGACGGTTCGGGACATGGCAGCGCGAGCCCTCCGGGTGGTCCGATGCGGCATCGTAGGGACCGCGTCCGGGCCGCCACCGTCCTGCCAGACCATTGACACGGTCCGCACCGCCTTGACCCCTTCCGCCGACGGGGCTTGAATCGACCAGAGTCAGGGCGCAGTGCCCGGATCCCACGCCAGCCCGCAGCCGCGGCCCGCTGGCCGATCGCCGAGTCTGACGCTCGGCACCCGCCGATCGCCCGTCGATCGGTGTGGACGGAAGGAAGGAGCCCGTATGGCCCGGTACACCGGTCCCAAGGTCCGTTTGTCTCGTCGTGTCGGCGTGCCCATCGCCGATGTCCCCAAGCACACCAGCAAGCGTCAGCTCAATCCGCCCGGCATGCACGGCTACCGGATGCGCCGGCTGCGTGACTACGGCCTGCGCCTCAACGAGAAGCAGAAGCTCCGCTACCACTACAACATCCTCGAGAAGCAGTTCCGCCGGTATGTCGACGAGGCGGCCCGCCGCCCCGGCAACACGGGTGAGCTGCTGCTGGAGCTGCTCGAGACCAGGCTCGACAACGCGGTGCGCCGCGCCGGCTTCGCGAGGACGATCTGGGCGGCGCGGCAGATCGTCGCGCACGGCCATGTCCGCGTCAACGGGCAGAAGGTCGATCGGCCGAGCTACCACCTCAGCGTCGGCGACACGATCTCGTTCAAGCCCAAGATCGGCAAGCTCGTCCGCGAGCACATGGAGACCATGGCGGGCTACGAGGTCCCGGGGTGGCTGAGCATCAACCCGGGCGAGCTGACCGCGAAGGTCGTCGCCCGGCCGGCGGTCGACCAGATCCCGTTCGATGTGAACCCGAACCTCGTTATCGAGTTCTACCGCTGATGCGATCGCCCGCTTCGGCGGCACGCTGACGGACACGCGTCGTCGGCCGATCGGTGCCGCCAGTCGGCCGACGCCCGTTCCAAGGCCCGGGACCCCTGCCATGCTCAAGTTCCTGCGCAAGTACAACAAGCTCATCCTTGTCATCGGCGGCTCGCTCCTGATGGTCGCCTTCCTCGCCCCGCAGGCCATCCAGCAGCTCGGGCAGATCCGCAACCGACCCGTCGGCACCTACGACGGCCGGACAATCAAGGAGAAAGAGTTCCAGCTCGCCTCGCAGGAGCTCCGCGCCCTCAACGCGCTCGGGAACGCGGGCGGCGTCGCCACCGTCCTGCTCCGCCTCGCGAACGAGTCCTCCTCCGAGGCCGAGCTGCACTGGTACCTGCTCTCCAAAGAAGCCGAGCAGGGCGGCTTCGTCGGCTCCGACCTCGACGGCCGGTCGTACTACCCGGTCCTCGCCCAGCAGATCGCCATCGCTGTGATCTCAGAGAACCCACAGTTCCAGGGCCTGCCTCCCCAGTTCCTGCAGCAGATCGCCGCCGAGCAGGCCCAGCAGTGGCTCGAACGGCTCGAGCGGTCCGAGGCATCGGCGGCTGGCGCCGGACGCTTCACCTCGCTCGATGAGCTGCACCGCGCGGTCGCAAAAATGCGCGGCGTGCAGCGCATGCGAACGGCGTACAACAACGCCGCCAAGTCCAGCGCAGCCCGCGTCAAGTCCGCCGGTTCGGAGATCTTCCGAGCCGCTGAGATCGACCATGTCGTCGTCCCGGCGGAGCGCTACCTGGATTCCGTCGCCGAGCCGACCGAGGACGACATCCGAGCGCACTTCGAGGCCTACGCCGATGTCAACGCCGCGGCGAACGAGTTTGGAATCGGCTATCTCCAGCCGCGCCGCGTGAAGCTCGAGTGGATCACGCTCTCGCGCAGCGACCTCGAACAGGCGGTGGAGATCCCCCGCCTGGATATCAGCCGACACTGGCAGACCAACCGCGACCGCTTCCCCGGCGAGATCAGCGATGAACGCGAGGCCGTGCGCTCCGAGTTGCTCAGGGAACGGATCGACGCCCTGCTCGCCGCCGCCGATCGGTATGTCCGAGCCGCGATCATCCCGCAGACGCGGACGCTGCAGCCCGATGGCGACTACTTCGACCTCCCCGATGGATGGGCGGAGACGCGCCCGCCGCTCGAGGCCGTTGCCGAGGCGATGGTCGAACGATTCCGGGAGTCGGAGGGCATCGAGATCCCCACCCCGAAGGTGCATCGCCGCACCGAGGCGTGGCAGACCCCCCGTGATCTCAGCGAGATCGAAGGGTTCCAGTTCTCGAGGGTCCGAGCGGGTTCCGTGCAGCTTCCCGGCGTCGCTGTGCCCTTCCAGGTCCGTGAGCTCGCGACGCCGGACTCGCCTGTCGATCCGAACATCCCGATTCAGGTCGGCCTGCTGGCGGCACAGTTCCCGCTGGTGCAGTCCGACGGCACGCGGCACTACTTCCGCGTGACCGATGCACGGGGTGTCTCGGCACCGGAGACATTGAACGAGGTCCGCGAGCAGGTAGTGACGGACCTTCGCCGGCTCCGCGCGTTCGAGACGCTGCAGAGCGAGCTCGAGTCGTATGCCCAGGTCGCACGAGCCGGCGGACTTGAAGCGGTCGTCGATGCCATGAACGCGGGCATTCCAGAGGACGATGCGGCGCGACGCGTCACGCTGGGCGAAGGCCTGCGACTGGGCACCCGCCCGCAGGCAGGCACCCCCCGCGCGTTCCTGGACCCCGAGGTGCTCGATCAACTCTTTGCAGCGACCGAGCGGCTCGACCCGACCGTGGACCTCGAGACTGTCCCGCTCGACGAGCGCGTCTTTACGGCGGTCTCGAACCGCACGCTCAGCGGCGTGGTCGGCGTGGTCGATCAGTTGATCCCGCTCACCACCGAGGACTTCCGCCTGGCGTACCAGCAGATCGCGGGCGCCGTCGTCCAGCAGGAGCTGCAAGAGCTGGGCGCGACGGACGATCCGTTCTCCTTCGAACGACTCCAGGATCGGCACAAGTGGCGTTTCATCGGCGGCGGCGACGAGGACGCCCGCGACGCAGAAACGCAGCCCAGCCCTCCGGCGGGGCAGGACGACGCGGACGCAGCCGACGAGAGCTGAGCGGTCGGGGCTACACCCGTGTGTCGGCCCATCCGCCGTGCAGGAACCTCGCGGCGAACACCGCCCCGCGGATCACCAGCTCGCCGCATAGGCCGATCCAGAGCCCGTTGAGCCCGCCGTCGAAGGGAAACGGGTTGTCCAGCAGCATCGTCTGACCATCTGACGCATAGATGTCCACACCGCTGATCGCGTACGCGAGCGGCAGACGCACGCCGTAGGTCGTCAGCCAGGTGATCCACATCACGACCTTGACATCGCCCGTGCCACGCAGTGCCGCCCGGACGACAAGCGCCACGGCGAAGGGCACCTGCACGACGCCGCAGATCATGAGCAGCGGCGGCACGAGGCGCAGGTGCACCGCCTGCGCGGTGAACAACCCGATGATCTGCTCCGGGAAGACGACGAACGCGACACCCATCGCGCACATCACCCCGGCGCCGATCGCCGTGCAGCGGAGGACCGCGGTCCTCGCCAACTCCGCGCTGCCGGCGCCCAGATACTGCCCGGCAAGCGTGGCCGCCGCCATGCCCATCGCGAAACCCGGCAAGAAGCTGAACGCCTCGATCCGGATCGCCCAGATGTGTGCGCCGAAGAGCCCCTCGCCCTCGCCCGCGCGGCGGGCCTCAACCGTGAGCCAGCCGACGAACATCACCACGACGAAGTTACCGAGCCACATCCCCAGGCTCTCAAGGAAGTTCGGCAGACCCAGCCGCACGAGCCGACGGATCGTGACCAAGTGCGGCCTGAGCCGGCGACGAAGCAGCGTGACACCGCCACGCCCCTTGAGCAGCATCGCGGTGATGATGATCGCGCCGACCGCGTGGGCGGCGAGGGTTCCCAGCGCGATGCCGTACACCCCGAACCCCTCGTCGAGCACAGCCGGCACGATCGTGGTCGTCACCGTCGCGCCGTCCTCAAGACGGCTCGTTCGGATGGGGACACCCGCGAGCACGAAGCTGACAGCGATGTTCACGACATTGCACGCGGCCATCGCCCAGAGCGGGCGGATCGAGTCCCCCGCCCCGCGCAGGCAGGCGATGCCGCTGAAGAGCACGCTGCTCATGGGCACGCCGATCGCAACGATCCGGAGATAGTGCACGAACGCCTCGCGGGCCTCGCCGCGGAGGTTGACGACCCCCGCGATCGACGGCGCCAGCGCGGCGAGCAGCCCACCAACGAGCACGCCGGAAACAAACGCCAGGATGTAGGTCTGCCCCACCGCTGCGTTCGCCGTCGCGAGCCGGTGCTTGCCGACGCTCCGGCTGACGAGCGCGGTGGCGCCGGTGGCGAGCGCCATGGCGATCAGCCCGATGAACCAGATGAAGTAGCTCGCCACACCGATCGCGTCGGTCGCGGCCTCAGAGATCTGGCTCGCCAGCATCGTGTCCGTCAGGCCCACGAGCGAGTTCAGGTAGCTCTCGACCAGGATCGGCCAGGCGAGCACCCAGATCGCGCGGTTCATGCTCAGCCCGGCGAGGCGGCCCTTCATGAGCCGACCGTCGTCGCTCAGCAGCTTGCGAACGGGCTTGACTGGGGCGTTGTGACTCACGAGGGCGATGGTAGCTGCACCGATCCCGGTGTCGGCAGCGGCTTGCTAGACCGCAAGCACCGCCTCGAGCAGCTCAGGCACGCCCTGGCCCCGGGTGGCGATCGTCTCGACGATCGGCCGCCGACCCGCGACATCGCGCAGGTCGCGCACCAGCTCGTGCTCGCCCGGGTGGTCCGCCTTGTTGCAGACGAACAGGTCCGCGATCTCGAGGATGCCGGCCTTGTCCATCTGCACCGCGTCGCCCATGCCGGGCGTCAGCACGACGACCGTCGAGTCCACATGGTCCCGGATGCGCGTCTCGTTCTGCCCGGCTCCGACGGTCTCCACGAACACGGTGTCGAACGCCTCATCGCCCTCGTGCGCCCCGCCGATGAGCATCAGGATCTCGTCGAGGCCGGCGTAGTCCTCGCCCCGGATCGCCAGCGAGCGGTAGTACACGCTCTCGCCGAGGTTGTTGAAGTCCACGCGAAGCCGATCGCCCAGCAGCGCGCCCCCTGTGATCGGGCTCATCGGGTCGAAGGCGACCACGGCACACCGACCGAGGCTCGCGTCCTGCCCGCGCCGACGGGCCAGTTCGCCGGCGAGCTGCGCGACCAAAGTGCTCTTGCCCGCGCCGGGCGATCCCGTGATGCCGATGACGCGTCTGGGCCGCCGACGAGGTGCGTCCTCCCTGGCCGGCTTCCCGCTGTGGACGAGGGTGATATCCCGCGAGAGCTGCGCCGTCGTCCCGTGATCAGGGATCACCGCGTCCCTCGGCTTCGCCGTCGACCGCACCGCCTCGACGATGTCCAGGAGCCCGACGCCGGTCGTGAAGCATTCGGCGATGCCGGCCGCCTTCAGCTTCGGGATGTCATCCTGCGGCAGGATCCCGCCCATGTGCACGGGGATGTCGGGCCGGCCGACCGTCGCCAGCGACCGGACCAGCTTCGGTCCCAGGGACAGGTGCGAGTTACTCATCATGCTCGCGGCGATGACATCGACATCCTCGTCCCGCGCCGAGATCGCCAGGCTCTTGGGCGTCTGCCACAGCCCCGAGTAAATCACATGCACGCCGGAGTCCCGCAGGGCTCGGGCGATGACCTTCACGCCGCGGTCATGACCGTCGAGGCCCATCTTGCCCAGCAGGACCCGCGGGCGATGGTCCAGGTCCGCGCAGCGGTCCTTCTTCTCGAACTCGGTCGTCGCGGCGGTCGTCGATCGCATGCGGTGTCCTTACTCAGCCCGGCCCCGGGGCCGAGCCCGGACGGATCGGCTGAACTGTATACAGTCCGCCCGCATCGCCGCCGGACGAGCCCAGATGCTCCACCAGCCGTTCGATCGCCTCCGCCAGATGGTCGCTTGCGGTGTGGAGGTGCTCCAGGAACTCGGCCTCGGTCGGGTGGGGCCCGTCGACCAGGTCCGTGATCGCCTTGACCGCCAGCATGGGCACGCCGAGCAGCGAGGCAACCCATGCCACCGCGCCGGCCTCCATCTCCTTGGCGTGCGTGCCCAGCCGATGCATCCTCTCCAGATCCGGCGGGGTGGCGTCGAGCGAATCCCCGGTGCTCACGACGCCGGTCTCCAGGCCCAGCGCATCGGCCAGACCCGACGCATCGACGCACGGGTGCTCCCCCAACGCCGATTCACGGAACCCATCGATCGGCACACGCCGATCGAGGAAGCAGATCGGGCTCCGGGAGAGATACACCGTGCCGATCGAGCCCCCTCGTGCGATGAACCCGCCCGCTGTGCCCGCGGAGACGATCAGGTCGACCGGACGGTGTGTGAGCAGCAGCGTCGCGGCGAGCGTGGCGGCGGAGGTGCCGATGAGATCCACGCCGTGGCGCTCGTCCCGGCCGAGCCAGACAAGGTCAACCTGCAGGCCGTGCGACGCACCGCCGAAGAGCCGCGGCGGCAGGCGATCGTCCCAGGGCGTCGCGACGGGCAGCAGGCCGAGCCGTTCGATGAGCGGCGCCGCCTCGGCACGCATCGCCTTGATGATCCCGATCCGTCGCATCCGCCCGAGCCTACGCTCGGGGACCACCCGGGAGGAGACCCATCGCATGCGACGAATGCTCACGCTGCTGATCGCCGGACTGATCGCCTGGCCCGCCTTCGGCTGGGGGCGCGACGGGCACGCCATCATCGCGGCGATCGCCTGGAAGGAGCTCTCGCCCGCGGCGCAGGCGTCGATCACAGAGCTGCTCGAAGGCGCCTCGCTGGAAGAGATCGCCTCGTGGGCCGACGCCGTCCGACCACAGGACGAGTACCGCTGGTCCGCGCCGCTGCACTATGTCAACATGCCGGCGGACGCTTCGGCGTACGACCACGAACGCGACTGCCCGGAGGTCGGCTGCGTCGTCAGCGCGATCGATCGCTTTGCACGCGAGGTCGCCGACGAGTCCCTCCCCCTCGAGGCCAGGCGTGAGGCCCTGATGTTCCTCGTGCACTTCGTCGGCGACCTGCACCAGCCCCTGCACGGCGGGCGCGCCGAAGACCGGGGCGGCAACGACATCGAGATCCTGTTCTACGGCCGACCGACGAACCTCCACCGCGCCTGGGACTCACAGATCCTCGAGGCGTTCGACGGCTCACCGTGGCCGACGATCGAGGCGAGGCTGTATGCATCGATCAACGCGGTCGACCGCGTCGCCTGGCTCGCGGACTACCACGACGAGGACCTGATCGCCACCGCTGGCCGGTGGGCGTACGAGTCGCACAAGCTCGCCGAGGTCTACTGCTACGGGAAGGTCAGCACAGGCGACGAGGTCGAGCGGGCCTATGTCGACGAGACGATCGCCGTGGTGCTGACCCGTCTCAGCCAGGGCGGCGTGCGCCTCGGCGCGGTGCTCGAATCGGCGCTCGGCGAGGAGACCGGGCAGGATGTGGACACGGCGCCGTCTGGCGCCGGCTGAAGATCGCTAGAGCGCCCGCCGCGGCGGTACCGCGACATTCGCCAGCAGCAGCCCGACCACGAGCGAGACCGCGACGAGGAAGGCGTTGAACGCGGTCTGCACGCCGCCGAGCGCATCCGACGCCAGGAACGACGACACGCTGCGAAAACCGATGCCGCCCGGCACAAGCAGGATGATCCCGGGCATGGTCGCCAGCGCGATCGGCCGACCGCTCACGCGGCTGTAGGCGTTGGCGAGCAGCCCGATCGTGGCCGCCCCGAGGCACACGCCCAGCTCCGGCCCGAGGAGCTGCGCCCCGACTCTCGCCGACAGGAACCCGGCGATCCCGATCGAGCTGACCAGCGGCACGAACCGCGGCGGCACGCGGAACAGCACCGCCAGCGCCGCCGGCGCGATCCCCAACGCGACGAGCTCGGTCCAGCCCGGCAACGCCTCAACCCGAGAGAGCCCCGGCATGACCCCGCACGCCTCGGCGACTTTGCCGCCCATCGCCACGCCGAAGCCGATCGAGACGAGCACCACGAGCGCCCCCATCAACCGGGCACCGCCCGCGACGAGGTTGCGCGTCGCCAGCTCGCTCATCGCGACGGTCAGGGACAATCCGGGCACCAGCGCGATCACGCCCGCGAGCGTCACGATCTCGACCGCCGTTCCCGACAGGATGTACCGCGCAAACAGCGCCGCGCCCAGGGCCGCCACGAGTCCGCTCAGGAATTCCATGAGTCGGCCAAGATGGCGACGCTGGCTCGCGACGAGAGCGAGCGAACCAACGACAAGGCCGACGAGCCAACCGCCGGCGATCTCGGCCAAGCCACCGCCGAAGAACCGCGCGCCGCACGCGGATGCCAGCGCGATGCACAGCACGGTCACCGTGGGACCGTACCGATCGGGACGGGCACGGATCGCCCGCAGCTCGAGCCGAGCCTCACCCGCTGAAAGCTGGCCCCGGTGCACCCGGACCAGCAGCGCATCGAGGTCCGCCAGACGCTCCGCGTTGACATCGCTCGGCTGCGTGCGTGTGAGCGTGGTCACAGGCCGGCCGTCCGGCGTTCGCAGCGACTCGAACACCGCGGTGGGCGTTGCAAAATACTCGGCCTCGTATCCCATCGACGCCGCGAGCTGCGTCATGGCGTCCTCAAGCCGGTGCGCCGGCGTGCCCACGGCCGCCAGCGCCCGTGCCATCTCGGTCAGAAACGCCGGACCATCGGCATCGGTCCGGGCGGGCGTCGCGTCGTCGGCCATGCCGGGACGGTACGCTGCCCGCATGACCCTCGCGACGACCAACGCCACGCTCTGGCTCGCGATCGCCGGAGCCTATGTCCTCATGTCCGTCGTCACTTGCGGTGCCTTCATCATCGACAAACACCGCGCGCAGCGCGACCGCTGGAGGATCAAGGAACGCACACTCATGCTGCTCGCACTCGCCTTCGGATGGCCCGGGGCCATGCTCGGCATGAAGCTCGCCCGGCACAAGACCCGCAAGCGGCTGTTCACCCTCGGCGTTCCCGCGATCGCGGTCCTGCACGCTCTCGCGCTCGCTGGGCTCGCCTGGCTGTCATTCTTCCGCTGAAACGGATCCCCGCACATCAAACGCTCGGCCGGCGCCTTTGACTCGGTACCGCGCCTTGACCGTAAACCCGGACGCCTTGCACCCGAGCTCCCGTGTCCAGCCCGCCGCGACCGAGCTCGACTGATGCCCAAGCCAGTACGACGAATCATCCTTCACGAACGACATCTTCCGCCGCTCGTTGTAGAGCTCCGTGTCGACCTGCGATTCGAACCGCTCATTCAGCATCGCGAGCAACGCCAACGCCCGCGCACGATCGACATCCAGCTCGTAGACCCAGGTCGCGTAGCCAGCGAGCTCGTCGCGGATCTGCCTCGCCTCCCCGGACGCTCCCCACGGCGAGCCGACCCACTCGTGCCGACCGAGTGTCCCCGCGGTCGGCCAGATGAACACCACCGCGCCGTACAGCAGCGACTTCCTGTCGTTCGCGTACCACCGCCAGTCGCCGTAGCCCCACTCGCGGTACGCGTCGGCCTCCCCCGGCACCGGCAGCCAGAGCCGGCCCGTGTCCCCGTAGTCCACGAGGTACACCGTCACCGGATCCGGCACCGACTCCGGCGGCGTGATCGAATACCGACACCCCGCAAGCGGTCCCGCGATCAGCACCACCACGACCAGCAGCATCGCTCGTGACATGCCCGTCAGCGTACCGCGCTCGGCGGGTATCGTCCCGGCATGAGCACAAGCCCCCCACCGTTCGCCGGACGCCACGCCCTCGTCACCGGGGGCACCAAAGGCATCGGCCGAGCCACCGCCCAGCGCTTGCTCGATCTCGGCTGCGAGGTCATCATCGTCGCGCGCGACGCGGACCAGCTCGCCGAGACCGCCGCTCAGCTCGGCCCGTCCGTGACACCCGTGCAGGCCGACATCGGCACCGACGCGGGCCGCGACGCCATCGAACGCGCCGTCGCCGAGCATGGGGATGTTCTCGACATCCTCGTCAACAACGCCGGCATGAACATCCGCAAGCCCACCGCGGACTACACCAGCGACGAGGCGGCACGCGTCATGGCCGTGAACTACGACGCGGCGTTCGATCTCTGCCGTCGGCTCCGGCCCGCCCTGCTCCGCGGCACCAACCCCGCGATCGTCATGGTCAGCTCCGTCGCCGCGGTCCGCTCCATGAGCACCGGCGCGCCCTACGCGGCGAGCAAGGCCGCACTCGACCAGCTCACCCGCTACCTCGCCGTCGAATGGGCCCCCACGCCCGATCGGCCGGGCATCCGCGTCAACAGCGTGCAGCCGGCGTACATCGACACACCGCTGGCGGCCCCGATCTTCAAGAACGATGCCCGCTATCAGCAGATCCTGTCCGCGACCCCGATGCGCCGTGTAGGAAGACCCGAAGAGGTCGCCGCCGCCATCGCCTTCCTTGCGTCAGACGACGCGAGCTACATCACGGGTGCGACGCTGCCGGTGGACGGGGGGATGCTGTAAGGACGACAAGGCGATGTCTTTGACGAGGCCGAAGCGCAAGCGAAGCATGCCTTTGCTCGACACTCACTGGTGGTTGAGAACATAGTCAACCGCTGCACGAAGCGACGCTTCTGAGTCAATCCACCTGGTCGACCCGTGCCTTGTCCACGCCTTGGCGTCCTTCTCAAGAACACCCGCCTCGCGGAGCCGCCGCGTCGACCACGCCTTGAGCTGCGACATCGCCTCCTCGGGGGTGACCGTCGAGGAGCAGGTCACCACCACATGCACATGGTTCGACCGCACATTGACAGCCTGCAACGCCCACCCGCGAAGCTCACAGTGCTCGCGGATCGTCGTGTCGACGATCAACCGCCCGTGCGCTTCTAGCACAAACGCCTCGATCCGCATGCTCGTCCGATCCCGAAGGGCCCGCTTCGGATCTTCCGGGATCCAGGGTGTCCCGACCCGATTTTCAATCCGGTCAGCGGAGCCTCTTGGATCACCGTGGAGCCATGTCCCCTTCGTGGTCCATGTCAGGAAATACGCCAAGGGCAGGGGCATGTCAGCATGGTACGAAAGACATGCCTCGCTTGCGCTTCGGCCTCGTCAAGACCAGTCCTGGCACCCAAAGCCTCACGTAAACCCGCACCGGCACCCCAACAACGAGGCCGAAGCGCAAGCGAGGCACCGCGAGAACACGAGCGGACTGCTTCCGGGCGAGCTACATCACCGGGGCGATGCTGCTGGTGGACGGGGGGATGCGGGGGGATGCTCTAGGTCGTTGTACCCTTTGACCAACCGAACAACACTTCTCGTTCAGAATCTCTAATTGAAGAGATCAACCACGGGATACCAAGGCTTTCGGGTGAAGCGATTGGGGCACTGGCATGTTCGTTGATTGCACCCCACGAAGACCTTGCGGAAACCTGTTCAGCTGATCCAGAGACGACGAGTGCAGAAATGTGCTGGCGTCGTGGATTAAGGATACCGTCTGCGTTCAAGCAGAGGAATGCACCGTCCTTGACAGATATCTTTCGCCGAAAGCTGCCTTGATCAACGGCGTAGCTCTCTCCCTCTCCGAGGACACACTCTTCCAGTAGATCGTCGCCAACAAGTACAGTTGATGCCATTGGCTCCGGTACGCAAATCCACACGATGCATGCTCCGCCTACTTGACGCGAACCGGATTTACTCTTGAGCTTTGAAAGAACCTTGCGACGCAGCGATCCGACGTTGACTGGCTCGTCACATCCATCGACCGACGCGATCCCGGTTGCATCGCGAACAGTGGAGTCAATCAGCGTGGTTACTTCAACTCGCACAGACTGGGAAGCAACTTGAACCCCAAAGTCCGGGCCGCCTGTGCCCGGCTTGTCGAAGGCTCGGAGATCCGGATCTATTGCGCTGAGGTATTGCCACACCTTTGCCTCAGACTCGGCACCTTGTCGATCAGGAAGTTTTGATGAGGTCACTCGCTTGTACCATTGGCCGGCGGCAGCATCAGACTGTGCCCGAAGCCAATCGTGATACGAGTTGAGGACATCCATCACCAATGGCAGAATTGACTCACCACTCCGGCCCACCTGCGTACCGCCCGTAGACATCCGCCAGCGCCTGCACCATCTCGCCCAGCGTGCAGTTCGCCAGCGCGCCGTCCACCAGGCTCGGCATGACATTCTCACCGCCGCGGGCCGCGTTGCGGATGGCATCGAGCGCCCCGGTCACACCCGCCGCGTCGCGACGGGCCTTGAACTCGCTCAGCACACGGACCTGCTCGGTCTCCACCGAGTCCGGGATGGTCAGGATGTCGATCGGTCGGCTCTCCGAGTCGTCGGTGTACTCGTTCACGCCGACGATGATCCGGTCCTTCGCCTCGCACTCTTCCGAGAAGCGGTACGACGCCTCGGCAATGTGCCGGCGGAAGTAGCCCTTGTTGATCCCGTTCACGACGCCCCGGCCGTAGCCATCGGTCGGCGCGTAGCCCGGGTGCCTCGAGTTGTCGCTCTCGGCGGGCTCGGCGTCGGTGATCTTGCGGTAGTCGCCCATGCCGTCGATCTCGCGGATCAGGTCCATCGCCTCGGCCTCCATGCGGTCGGTCAGGCTCTCGATGAACCAGGCGCCGCCGAGCGGGTCGACCGTGCGCGTCACGCCGGTCTCGTGCGCCAGGATCTGCTGCGTGCGCAGCGCGACGGTGACGGCCTGCTCCGTGGGCAGGCCGAGCGTCTCGTCCATCGAATCGGTGTGCAGGCTCTGGCACCCGCCGAGCGCCGCGGCCATCGCCTGGTAGGCGACGCGCACGATGTTGTTCAGCGGCTGCTGCTCTGTCAGCGAGCACCCCGCGGTCTGGACATGCGTCTTCATATACCAGGACCGCTCGTTCTTGGCGCCGTAGCGTTCCTTCATGAGCCGTGCCCACATGCGGCGGGCCGCGCGCAGCTTGCAGATCTCCTCGAAGAACTCGTTGTGGCTGTTGAAGAAGAAGCTGAGGCGCGGGGCGAACTGGTCGATGTCCAGCCCTCGCTCGAGGCAGGCCTCGACATACTCCATACCGTCGCGGATGGTGAAGGCAAGCTCTTGCGTCGCGGTGCTGCCCGCCTCGCGGATGTGGTAACCCGAGATCGAGACGCTGTTCCACCGGGGCAGGTGCTGGCTCTGGAACTCGATGGTGTCCACCACGAGCTTCACCGAGGGGTCCGGCGGGAAGATGAACTCGTTCTGGCTGTGGAACTCCTTGAGGATGTCGTTCTGCAGCGTGCCGCCGAGGGTGTCCCACGAGATGCCGCGCTGCTTGGCCATCGCGAGGTACATCGCCCAGATCACCGCGGCCGGTCCGTTGATCGTCTGCGACACGGTGACCTGATCGATCGGGATGTCCGCGTAGAGCCGGTGCATGTCCTCGATGGTGTCGATGGCCACGCCGCACTTGCCGACCTCGCCGGTCGAGAGCTCATCGTCCGAGTCGCGACCCATGAGCGTCGGCAGGTCGAACGCGGTCGAGAGCCCGGTGTTGGCCTTGGTGCTCGTCTTGGCGGCCTCGAGCAGGTACTTGAACCGCTTGTTGGTGTCGTCGGCGGAGCCGAAGCCGGCGAACTGCCGCATGGTCCAGAGCCGGGTGCGGTAGCCCTCGGGGAACAGGCCGCGGGTGTACGGGTACGCGCCCGGCGAGGCGATGTCCCGATCGATACTCGTCAGCGAGGCCGGTGGCGCATCGGGGCCGTAGACCGGGTCCAGCACCAGACCGGAGATGGTGACGGCGTGCGGATCCACCCCGTCAAGGTGGGCCCCGGTGATCGATGAGTTCACGGCATTCGGTGTGGTCGTCATGGCAACTCCGTCTTCGGCAACCGGGCCCGTAGGATCGTCCGAAAGGATGCCGGACGGACGGGGGTGCGGGCTGTATACAGCATTGTAGAAGGCACGAGCGACACGAGCCGTGGATCAGTACTCGTACACCCCACGCCCCGACTTCCGCCCCATCCGCCCCGCCGTCACCAGCTGCTCCAGCTTCGGGCAAGGCCGATACCGCTCGCTGTGCAAGCCGTCGGCCAGCACATGCATGATGTGCGCACAGGTGTCCAGGCCGATGAAGTCCGCCAGTTCCAGCGGCCCCATCGGGTGGTTGCAGCCGAGCTTCATGATGCCGTCGATGTCCGCGGGCTCAGCCACCCCCTCCATCCAGGCGTAGAACGCTTCGTTGATCATCGGCATCAGCACGCGGTTGCTCACGAACCCTGCACGGTCGTTCGCGGGCAGGGCCGTCTTGCCCATCGCCTCGGCGAGCGCGATGGTGCGCTTCGTGACGCTCGGGTCCGTGGCGAGGCCGTTGATGACCTCGACCAGCTTCATCACCGGCACGGGATAGAAGAAATGCATGCCGATGACGCGCTCTGGGCAGTCGGTGGCGGCCGCGATTTCGGTGATACTGATGGAGCTGGTGTTGGTCGCCAGGATCTGATTGCCGGTGAACATCTTGGCGAGTTCGCCGAAGATCTCGCGCTTCACCGGCGCGCTCTCGACAACCGCTTCGATCACGATGTCGCTCTCGGCGAGGTACTTCGTGTCTGTCACATAGGTCAGCCGACTCTTGGCGTCTTTTGCGTCGCTCTCGGTCATCTTGCCCTTTTCGACGGCTCGTGCCAGCAGGGAATCGTGCGTCTTCTCGCATCGCGCGATCTGGTCGGCGGAGAGATCGCACACGATTGTCTCGAATCCGCTGACCGCGGCGACCTGCGCGATGCCCCCGCCCATCTGCCCGCCACCGATGACTCCGACCCTGTTCACGCTGTGCGACATTGCGGACCTCCTGCTCTGCATGGGCGCGGCCTACCCCCGCCAAGGCATGCTAGCTGTATACAGCCGAGGCTTGTACGCTTCCGGCATGCCATCGATCGAACAACTCGAGAAGCTGCTGACGCTCGACGAACAGGACACCTTCGTGCTCTACGCCCTCGGCCAGACCTACGCCAAGGCCGGCGATCATGACCGGGCGATCGACTGCTACGAACGCTGCATCGCCGTCGACGAGGCGTACTGCTACGCGTACTACCACCAGGCCCGCTCGTACGAGGCCACCGGACGCATCGCGGACGCCATCGCCACGCTCGAGCGGGGACTCGAGGTCGCCACGCGCGTGATCGATAGCAAGGCAAGCGGTGAGATCGACACCTATCTGGGCTTCTTGCGACGATCGGCGGCATCATGAACCGCCGACGGGCGCCGAGCCGGGCTGTCCCCGCTGACCCTGCGTCTGTGGTGCCTCCGACGCCGGAGACGCGGGTGACGCGTCTGCGCCCGCTCGAGACCGACGGCCGAGCCGTGGCGGTCGTCGTGGGCCGGCTCACCGTTGCGCGCGTGCCCACGGACGAGGCCCGGCGGCTGGACATCCACGCGGGGTGCGCCTGGACCGTCGAGCTCGCCGCGGCGCTGCACGGGCCGGCGAAGCGCCACGCCGCCGAGGCGCACGCCCTGCGCCTGCTCGCGACCCGCGCCCGCACCAGCCGGGAGCTCCGCCGACGCCTGACGCTCGCCGGCCACGCCGAAGCGGACGCTCGGGCCGTGGTCGACACGCTGGTCGAAGCCGGGCTGATCAATGACGAGCAGCTCGCCGAGCTGGCCGCCGATCACCTCGCCGACCGCCGCGGCCTGTCGCGGCGGGGCATCGAGATCAAGCTTCGGCAGCGCGGTATCGAGGGATCGACGGCGCAGCGCATCGCCCGAGAGGTCCGATCCGCCGAGGACGACTCGTCTGCTGCCCGCGAGCTGGCGGCGGCCAGGCTCCGCCGGCTCACCCGCGTCGACGACCCCGAGGCCGTCCGCCGCCGGCTCGCCGGCTACCTGCTCCGACGGGGCTTCGAGCACGAGGATGTGGCCCGGGCGGTGAGCGAAGCCTGGCGGCGGCACCGCGACCAAACCGACCTAGACTGAGCCATGACGCGATGCACCACACTCGCCCTTCTCGCGTTCGGATCGACCGCCATCGGCTGCGCGACCGAGGACAACCTCCGGCTCGTCCTCGGTGACGAGGTCACCCTTGCCTCCCTGCCGCCCAAGGTGCCTGAGCCCGTACTCGACGCCGACGGTGATCCAGCGGCCCGCCCCGCGCCGCGCGACGATCAGCCGTCGATCGATGGCCTCGCCCGCTCGGACTTCGTCCCCACCGATTTCATCGTGCCCATCGATGGCACGCGCCACCAGCCCGAGGCGACCCGGCCGCTCCGCCTGACCGACGCGACCGCCCGCCAGCGGGGCGAGTTCCCGACCGCTGCCGAGGCAACGCAGACGGGCGGCCGGGAGGGACGCCGGCAGCAGGCACTTGAGATGCTCGCGGCGCCCTTCTGGGCCTTCGGCGAGGCGCTCATCATGCCCGCGGCGCTCATCATCGATCCGTTCTTCGAGACCGTCTCCAGTCCCGATGCGCTCCCGGGTCGCTCCCCTACGCCGGCCACGGGGAACCCCGGCGTGCTGACCGTGACCCCGGGCGAGGACACCGCTGGCGAGGCTGCGCCTCCGCCGGCGAGCTGAGCGATGGCGGACCGACCGCTCGACGCCGCGGGCCTGCCCGAGGGCTACCCGTTCCACGAGGCCCACGAGATCACGCCGCGCGAGACACGCGACCGCCTCGCTGCGCGCGACGGGACGGTGCTGCTGGACATCCGCGAGCCGGACGAGTTCGCGCTGGCATCGATCGCGGGCGCCCTGCAGATCCCCATGGCCAGGGTTCTGGAGCAGCACGAGGATCTTGCCGACGATCTTCCCGACGGGCGTGATACCCCGATCGCGGTGATCTGTCACCATGGCGCCCGGTCGCTGCGCCTCACGCTGGCGCTCCGGCAACTGGGATTCGCGGATGTGGTGTCGGTCGCGGGCGGGATCGATCTGTGGTCGCGGGACATCGACCCGACGGTGCCGCGGTACTGAGCGGGCGGCATCGCCGGGCCTCGAAGTTGGGCCTCTTGAGCATCGATGTGCAGAAAAAAACCCGGCCCCGCGGTGAGGCGGGGCCGGGCAGGATGTCATCCTATGGCCCGACGGAGCCGGGCCGAGGTGAGCCCCAGATTACGGGGTGCAGTCGCCATCGAGGCTGTCGTCGACGAGGCCCGCGTTGAACGCGGCGACCCAGGCGGTGAAGTCGCCCGGCTCGTTCGCGCCGTTGCGGTTCACATCGGCGTCGAGGATGCCGTCGGCGTTGTTGTCGGTGAGGCCGTTGAAGTTGGCCACCCAGCCGGTGAAGTCACCCGGGTCGTTGGCGCCGTTGAAGTTCTGGTCGCCACAGGGGTTGACCAACGGGGCGCCGCCGGCGTCGGCGATGATGATGTTCGCCCACACCAGGTCATCCGGGCAGCCGGTCGGCGAGGCGCCGAAGAAGCCGGCGTCGACCAACGGATCGTAGTTGAAGTCGACATCGGGGCTCAGCGAGCCTTCCGACCACGGCACGGCGACCAGCGGGTCACCACAGACATTGGCGCCCTCGGCCCACAGGCCGATGACGGTGGTGCCGGTGGCGCCAACGGAGACGCCGGCGCGGCAGCCCGAGGTGTCAGCGGCATCGGTGCCGCCGAGCACGCCGTAGGTCTCGGTGCTCGGGGTGATCACATCGATCACGCCGTCGCCATCGAGATCGTCAGCGGTCTGGAGCATGCTGAGCTCGATGCCGCCCTCGACGGTGGCGGCGTTGCCGTCATCGTCGGTGGAGGGGAGGGCAACGGTCAGGCCGGCGCCGACGAGGCCGTCGAAGCCGAGGTAGCCCCACTGCGGCGCGGTCGGGTTGACCACGCCGAAGTCGAGGACCACGCCGCCGGTGAACGAGTTGACATCGTAGGGGACATCGGCCTGGCCGTCACCGTCGCTGTCGAAGCCGGTGCCGGAGGTGTCGGCGGTGTCGAAGAGCTGGACGAGCAGGAAGAGCTGCTCGGGGGCGGTGGCGCAGGGGTTGCCGCCGGCCGGACGGCCGCGACGGAAGCCGGTGAAGCCGCCGTCGTAGTTCGCGCCGGCCGCGGCCGCGTCGAACGAGATGTCGTCGAAGGTCCGCTGGGTGATGCCGGCCGCCGAGTAGCGGGCGCTGCCGCCGACGAGCGGGTCACCGGCTTCGCACGGACCGCCGCAGATCGGCTCGGGGAAGCCGTCGCCGTCGGTGTCCGGGCCGACGCCGAGCGAGTCGTAGACAAAGCTCAGGCCGCGGCTGGACTCGCCCGCGTTGCGGTTGGCGTAGTACTCGGTGGTGTCGATCCACTCACCGATGATGGGCATGCCGTCGGCCGTCAGGCCGATCACCTCGGCCACGCGGACCGGGTACAGCTTCTGCCCCATCTCGAGCAGATCGCCGCGCTCAACCTGGCCGTGGCTGACGCCACACACGGCCAGACCCGCACACGCGAGAATCATCTTGTTCTTCATCGGAGACTCCTCTGGATAGGAAACGGAAACCACAACCTCTCAAGCACGCCGCAGAAGGCCGCGTGCCATACAACTACCTGATCTGGCCCCTCCGGGGCAATCAGCACATCGCAGGCCGCCGAAAAGCCGCCCAACTTCACTCCATCACCCGGGCGTATCACGACTGCTCGTGCACCAACCACCGGGTGACCCCCGAAGGGTCCAGCCTGCATAATACACGAACCCAAATCTCGTGCAAGGGCAAAATCGATACATCCCGCACGGCGGGCACCCCCCACCTTCGGCGGGAGGCTTATCTGGACGCACCGAACCGGGCCTCACTGCATGATGACACGAAGGCGTCGAACAGGTAGCCCGAGTCGTGCGGGCCCGGCGAGGCCTCCGGGTGATACTGCACCGCGAAGACCGGGCGATCCAACCGGCGGAACCCTGCGAGCGTGCCGTCGTTGAGGTGAACATGGGTTGCTTCGGCAATCTGGGGGTCGAGCGACTCGGGGTCCACCGCGAAGCCGTGGTTCTGGCTCGTGATCTCGATGCGGCCAGTGGTGTCGTTCCGCACGGGCTGATTTGCGCCGCGGTGGCCGAACTTGAGCTTGAAGGTGCGTGCGCCCGAGGCGAGCGCGAGGAGCTGGTGGCCGAGGCAGATGCCGAAGATGGGCACGGGCGGAGCGCTCGGCGACAGCAGCTCTCGGAGCATCGCCACGACACGCTCGACCGCGGCCGGGTCACCGGGCCCGTTGGACACGAACAGGCCGTCCGCCTCGCCCGATTCGAATCGGCGGATGACCTCGCCCGCGGTGATGTCGTGCGGCACAACCGTGACCCGGCATCCGCGGCTGGTCAGGTGGCGGAGGATGTTGCGCTTTGCGCCGCAATCGAGCGCCAGAACACGGGGCCCGGGCCCGTCCCCCTGGCCGGCGGGGGACCACGCGCCGAGCGACTCGCCCCACGCGGCTTCTGCGGCGCATCCGACGGCCGTCACGAGATTCTGGCCGGCCATGGACGGTGCTTCGCGCGCAAGGCGGACGAGCTCGGCGTCGGGGACCGCCGGGTCATCGGTGAGCGCGCCGGCCATGGCGCCCCCTGTGCGCAGCTGGCGGGTGATGGCGCGCGTGTCGACCCGTTCGATGCCCAGCACGCCGGCGTCCGCGAGGTACGCGGAGAGGTCGCGGGTGGCCCGGAAATTCGAGTGCCGGCGGGCCAGCTCCCGCACGACGAGCCCGGCGATGGTGACGCCGGCGGACTCGACATCTTCCTCGTTGACGCCGGTGTTGCCGACGAGCGGGGCGGTGAGCGTGAGGATCTGCCCGGTGTACGAGGGGTCGGTCATCGCCTCCTGGTAGCCGGTCATCGCGGTGTTGAAGACGACCTCGGCCACGCTGACGATGCCGCGGCCGGTGGCGCCGAAGGCTCGGCCGTTGAGCACGAGGCCGTTGGCCATCGCGAGGCGGGCCGTGGGCTGGGCGGGGGCGCGGCGGGTTCCGTCGTCGTGATGGTTGGGCATTGGGGGTAGTGTATGCCGACGCCGTGAAACAGAGCCTCTTCGAGTCCGAGCCCGACGCGTTCCCGACCGGGGTGTTCGTGCAGATCGCGGTCGAGCGCGGCTACGACCGCGGCTCGGCCGACGCGGCGCTGACTTATGCGGCACACGACCCGGCGATCGAGGTCGGCCAAAGCGTGGAGGCGCCCCTGGGCCGGGGCAACACGCCGACGCGTGGCGTGGTGATCGCCCGCGGCGGGGAGGAGCTGCTTGCCGGGCTCACGCCGGGGCGGTTGAAACGGACGACGCGCATCCTGGGCACGCCGCTGACGGCGGACCTCGTCGAGCTGGCGCGGTGGATGAGCCGGTACTACCTCTGCCCGCTCGGCATGACGCTCGCGTCGATGGTGCCGGCCGCCGTCAAACAGGACATCGGCCGGCGGACGCAGACGCTCCTCGTGCGCGGGCCCGAATCCGATGGGGACCTGCCGAAGCTCAGCCCCACCGCTGCGAGAGCGTGGAGCGCCGTGCGCGAGCTCGACGCGGAGGCGTGGCCCGCCTCGGCTCGGGAGCTGGCCGACGCGATCGGCGAGCGGTCGATCGCGCCGATCAACCGGCTGATCCGGGCGGGGCTCTTGGTGGAGCAGCAGGCGACGACGGTGCGTGCCCGAGACGACGATGCTGACAGCGTGTTCGCCGCACCGTCCGCGCCGGAGCCGACGGATGAGCAATCGGCGGCGATTAAAGCCGTCGGCGCGACGCTCGGCTCGTTCGCGCAGCATCTGCTCTTCGGCGTCACGGGCTCTGGCAAGACCGAGGTGTACCTCCGGCTGCTGGAGCGGGTGCTTGAGCGAGGGGAGTCGGCGGTCATGCTGGTCCCCGAGATCGCGCTGACGCCGCAGACCGCGGGCCGCGTGCAGAGCCGGCTCGGCGCCGAGCGCGTCGCGGTGCTGCACTCAGGTCTGACGGCGGCCCAGCGGAACCGAGCGTGGTCGCGGGTCAGCTCCGGGACATGCCTGGTCGTCGTCGGCGCGCGCTCGGCTGTGTTCGCGCCCGTGACCAACCTTGGTTTGATCATCGTCGACGAGGAGCACGACGGGTCGTATAAGCAGGACCAGTTGCCCCGCTACCACGCGCGGGATGTGGCGATCAAGCGGGCACACGACGCGGGGTGCCCCGTCCTGCTCGGGTCGGCGACGCCCTCGCTCGAGTCCTGGCGCAATGCGAAGACGGGCCGGTCCACGCTCCACCGGCTGTCGCGTCGCATCGGGGGAGCGCGGCTGCCCCGCGTGCGGATCGTGGACATGGCGGCCGAGCGACGGCTCGAAGCCGAAGCCACGGGCCGGACCTCGCCCGAGACGCTCGTCGGGCCGACGCTGGCCCGGGCGATCCGCGCGACGATCGACCGCGGCGGGCAGATGGTGCTGCTGCTGAACCGGCGCGGCTTCGCGGGCGTCGTCGCCTGCCCGAAGGCCGCCTGTGAGTTTCGCTTGACCTGCGCGCACTGCGACGCCAACCTGGTGCTGCACAAGGACAGCCAGCTCCGCGCGGGCGGGTTCGTGCGCTGCCATCACTGCCACGCCGAGCAGCGGCTGCCCGAGAAGTGCCCGTCGTGCGGCGGGGGGCTGCGGCTGATGGGTTCCGGCACGCAGAAGGCCGAGCGCGTGCTCGAGGACATCACGGCCGACCTCCCGCGGGAGCAGCGGCTGATCGCCGGGGAGTCACTGATCCGCGTGGACGCGGACACGATGCGCACCGCTCGGCACTACTTCGAGACGCTGTCGCGGTTCGCGCGAGGTGAGGTCCGCGCGCTGCTGGGCACGCAGATGATCGCGAAGGGTCTTGATGTGCCGGGCGTGCAGCTCGTCGGCGTGCTCAGCGCGGACACAGCGCTGAGCCTGCCGGATTTCCGCGCCGGTGAGCGGACCTTTCAGCTGGTCAGCCAGGTCGCGGGCCGAGCCGGTCGGGGCGTCCATGCGGGCGAGGTGATCGTGCAGACCTACGAACCGGACGCGTCGTGCATCCGTCTGGCGGCGCAGCACGCGTACGAACGGTTCGCCGATGAAGAAATGGCGTTGCGGGCGGCGGTGGGCCTGCCGCCCGCGTGGCGGATGGCCCGCGTGGTCTGCCGGGACGCGGACGCCGCGCGCGCCCGCTCGGCTGCGGACGAGATCGCCGAGGCGGCGCGCGATCGGGCGGCGACGCTCGGCGCCCGGCTCGACGGGCCGATGCCCTGTCCGATCGACCGCATCGCCGATCATTTCCGGTTCGCCGTCGAGCTTGTCGCTCCCACGGCGGGGATCATCCAGGACATCCTGCGAGGGCTCCGCGAGGCGGGGCTGGTCAAATCGGACGCGCGGACCGCGGTGGATGTCGACCCGGTCTCGCTGATGTAACGGATGCCATGAGCGGACACGCGGTGATCATGGGGCTGGGCGCGTTCGGCGGCGGGATCGGCGCGGCGCGGCATCTGCTCCGCCTGGGGTTCGACCTGACCATCACCGACACCGCCTCGACCGATGCAGCCCATGCCCGTGTTCAGGAACTCGACCGCATCGCCGGACCCGGCGTGATCCGATGGCGGCTCGGCGGGCACCATGTCAGCGACTTCACCGACGCAGACCTCGTCGTGGTCAACCCGGCGGTCAAGCAGCCCTGGGACAACCGGTTCGTGCGCGCGGCCCGGGCGTCCGGCGCTCGGCTGACCACGGAGATCGCGTTGACCATCGACGCCATGCCCGCATCCGCACACCTGCTGGGCGTGACGGGCACCGCCGGCAAGAGCACGACCGCCGCGATGGTCCACGCCGGGCTTCGCCGCGCAGGTACAAACGCCGTGCTCGGCGGGAACATCGGCGGATCCCTGCTCGATCGCCTCGGCGAGATCGATGCCGACGCCTGGGTCGTGCTCGAGCTCTCCAGCGCGATGCTCTGGTGGCTCGACCAACCCGGCGCGCTCGAGTCGGACCGCTGGCCCGAGATCGGCGTCGTCACGAATCTGTCGCCGAATCATCTGGACTGGCACGGCTCGGAGGAGCACTACCGGGCCTGCAAGCAGAGGCTCGTCGAACGGATCGGCCGGGGCGGCGCCGCGGTGCTGGGCGCTGGCGTCGCCGACTGGCAGACGGCCGAAGGGGTGCGGCGCGTCGTCGCCGACGCGGACGATGCACCGGACCGGCTCGCCACGCCCGGTGCGCACAACCGGCGCAACGCGGGCCTGGCGCTCGCCGCGTGCCGGGCCGCGGGCGCCGAGGCGGACGAGGCCGTGAAGGGCATCGCTGCGTTCCGCGGCCTGCCTCACCGCCTCGAGTTGATCCGTGAGCATCGCGGCGTGCGCTGGTACAACGACTCGAAGTCCACCACACCCGACGCCACGCGCATCGCACTCGACGCGATGGACGGCCGACCGACGCACCTGATCGTCGGCGGCTCGGACAAGGGCATCGACCTCACGCCGATCGCCGAGCTGCGCCCGCGGACACGCTCGCTGCTCTGCATCGGGCAGATGGGCGAGACCATCGCTGCACTCGCCGGGGTGGAGGCGCTCGGCACGCTCGACCGCGCCGTTCATGACGCCGCCGAGCGGGCCCGGCCGGGCGAGGCGGTGCTGCTCAGCCCGGGCTGCGCCTCGTTCGATCAGTTCACGAGCTACGAGCACCGGGGCGCGGCGTTCGCCGAGCTTGTACGATCGCTGCTATGAGCACCTCTGTTCTGGCGTTGTCGGTCGCGGCGCTCCTCGGTTCCGTGCTGCAGCCCGCCGTCGGCCCGCCGCCCGACGAGGCCGCGGCGATGCGGTTCGAGCCCTTCCCGGGCGTCGTGGTTGATCGAGCGCTGGGCCGAATCGAGCTCAGCGGGTTCGTGCCGGTGGATGCGCACAGCGACGAGACGCCGACGGTCTGGATCGAGGTGGTGGCCGAATCTGGCGGTGTGCGCGACCACGAGGCGCTGGTGGCGCTCGACGCGGAGCCGGAGCAGGTGCACGCCGCTCTACTGCTGCTGGGGCTCGAGCCGGGCACACCCGGGCTCATCCGCGACACCGGCGAGCGCACCGAGCCGGAGGGGCCGGAGGTGACGGTCCGAGTGCGAATCGAGGGGGACGACGGGGCCGGCGAGGAGCAGGACCCGCTCGAGTGGGTGATCGCCGAGGAGACCGGCGAGCGGCTCTCGGCCCGATCGCCGCGGTTCGTCTTCGGCGGCTCGAGCGAGCAGACCTTCGCCGGCGGGACGGTGTACATGGCGCGTGCGGAGGGGGTGGTCGTCGGTCTGTCGACCTTCGGCGTTGGAACGGACGAAGGCGATCGGGGCGTCGAGACGGTGGGCATGATCCCCGTGCTGAGCCCGGACACCGGCACGGGCGATCCGCTCTGGCTCGCCGATCCGGGGCGTGTGCCCGAGTTCGGTACACGAGTGACGCTCTTGATCAGCGCGGCGGGCTGAGGGCGATCAGGGCTCGATACGGAGCGGGAGCGACAGGGTGTCGTCGCCGCGCTGCACCTCGACCACGACCCGTCGGCCGAGCAGCAGGTCGGCCTCGCCGAGCGCGATGTAGAACGAGCCCAGGCCGTCGATCGGTTGCCCGTTGACGCTCAGGACCCGGTCACGCGATCGGAAGCCGGCCTCGCCCGGACCGCGGCGTGAATCCACCCACTCGACGATGACCAGGCGCTGTCCATCGGAGGTGCTCCGCCCGTCGAAGCCGATGCCGTTGCGGAGCAGCGCCGGCCGGATCGCGTTCTGCTGGAGCACGACATCCGGGAACTCGGCGAGGTCGACGGTGAGCTCGACACGCCGGCCGTCACGCCAGAGCTCGATGGGGATGCGCGAGCCGGGCCTCGCCGTCGTCACAACCGAGGTCAGGTGGTGCCATTCGCGGATCTCGTTGCCGTCGATCCGTGTAATGATGTCGCCACGCTGGATACCGGCGCGCTCGGCCGCCTGCCCCTCGGTGACGCTCTCGACGAAGACGCCCTTGCCGACGAACGCGCCGTCCGTGTCGAAGATGCGTCTCGACGATGTGGCGAACCCACCGGACGAAATCCCGAGGAATCCGCGGCGGACCTCGCCGGTGCCGACGATCTGATCGACGACCGACTCGATCACGCCCAGCGGGATCGCGAAGCTGATGCCCGCGCTCTGCCCCTGGCGGTCGTTGCGGGCAAACTGCTGCCCGGTGGCAATCGCGACATTCATGCCGACGAGCTCGCCGCGGACATTGACCAGCGGCCCGCCGGAGTTGCCGGGGTTCACGGCGGCGTCGGTCTGGATGTAGTTCGTGAACCCGCCGCTGGACGACGAGGTCCGCGGGTTGCGACCCAACCCGGACACGATGCCTTCGGTCATGCTGAACTTGAAGTTGAACGGCGAACCGAAGGCGTACACCCGGTCGCCGACGCGCACCTCGCTCATCGGGTTGCGCTGCACGGGGATCAGCCCCGGACCGGGATCCACTTTCACGACGGCGATGTCCGTGAACTCGTCTGCCTCGACAATCCGGCCGGTGGTGGTCCTGCCGTTGGAAAACTCAACCTGCACCGACTCGGCGGTGCCCACGACATGGGCGTTGGTCACGATGTGCCCCTCGGCATCGAAGACCCAGCCGGCGCCGGAGGAGCCGGTGCGGAAGCGCGTGTCATCGTCGTCGCCGAGCGGCAGCGTCACATCGATGTGGACGACCGAGGGGCCGACGGCCTCGGCGATGCGTCGCGTCGCGGCATCGATCCGCTCAAGAATGTCGTCCTCGATGAGCGCCTGTCGCGCGAGCACGACCCTCGCTTCGGTCTGGACGAACACCATCTGACGGATCAGCGCCGGGCCGAACCACGCCACCAGAGCCATCGTCAGCAGCACGACCAGCGCTGGGCCGACGGCGACGATCTTCCTCATCCGAGTGCTCCTTCGCCGGGCGTATCCTCGCCCGGAGCGGTCCGACCACCGCCGTTGAACGCGCGAATCCGGCTCACGGCCCGTCTCTTCCCTCGGCCGCCCGATCTGCCTCCATGCGTTCGTCCTCCGGCCCGGTCGGGTTGCACCGGTTGGAGGGGCCCGACAGCCCGCCCGATCGGCGCAGTCACCGCCGATCCTACCACAGCCCTATCGTCCAGTGAGGCTGGCCGCACGGAACTTCGCCTCTTCCTCGGCGGACATCGCGTAGCTGCCCCCGCCGATGTCCCGCGCGGCAACGCGCTCGATCCAAGTGCGACCGGCAGCGGCGAGCGCCTCGCCCAGCTGCGCGGCCGGCGCGGCGAACCGCGGAGCGGACTCCGACATCCCCACCAAATCGTGCAGCACGAGGATCTGTCCATCGCATCGGACGCCGGCGCCGATCCCGATCACCGGGACCGAGGTGCGTTCCATCACCGCTTCGGTCACCGCGTCGGGCACGGCTTCGATCAGCAGCATGACGGCGCCCGCACGCTCGAGCGCCACGGCGTCCTCGACGATCCGGCCTGCCTGGGCGGCGGTCCGGCCGGCGGACCCGTACCCGCCGTCGAGCGCCGCGGTCTGCGGCTTCGCCCCCACATGCGCGCAGACCGCGATACCTGCGCGGGCCATCCGCTCGATCAGCCCCGCGTGGGAGGCGTCCGCCTCGAGCTTCACGATGTCAGCACGGCCCTCGGTCATCATCCGGCCGGCGTTCAGGATCGCGGCGGACTCATCGGCGCCGTAGCTGAGGAAGGGCATGTCACCCATGACCATCGCCCGCCCCGCGCCGCGCCGCACGGCGGCGGTCAGCACGAGAGCGACCTCCAGCGGCATGTCGATCGTGCGGTCGAACCCGAGGATCATCTCCGCAGCCGTGTCCCCCACGAGCAGCACGGGCACGCCGGCGAGGTCGAGCCATCTGGCGGTGGTGGCGTCGTAGCAGGTGAGGCAGGCGAACGCCTCGCCGCGCTGCTTCATCGTGCGGAGCGTCCGCAGCGTGACGCGTCCCCCACCGCTCGGTGTCGGCTGGGCCATGGTGCTCCCCATCGACGGGCCGGCTGCAACGCCGGGGCGTCGGGCCAACAATAGTCGGGATGCGATCGCGACGCCTGACACCGGAGCTGATGGACGACCCGGCGGTCGATCCGCAGCGGCTCGACAAGGCGCTGCGCTACATCCGGACCGTGAACAAGCGGCTCGGAGGCGTTCATGCGCTGCTCGGCCGGCTCGAGCCGTGGACGCACCGCTGGCCCGCGGATCGGCCGATCACGATGCTCGATATCGCCACCGGATCGGCGGACCTGCCGATCGAGGCCGTGCGCTGGGCGCGGGGCCGGGGGTTCGATCTCCGCGTCACGGGTGTCGATCTCCACGAGACCACGCTCGAGCTCGCCCGCGATCATGTCGCGCAGCACAGCGATGTCGCCGACGCGATCACGCTCGAACGCGCCGATGCGCTCGCGCTCGACGAGCGGTTCGAGATGATGAGCTTCGACTATGTGCACGCCGGTCTCTTTCTGCATCACCTCAAGGAAATCCAGATCCTGACGGTGCTGCGCATCATGGACCGCCTGGCGCGGCGTGGGATCATCTGGAACGACCTGGTCAGATCCACAGCCGCGCGCGCGGTGATCCACCTGCTGACGATCGGCCGCGATGAGATCGTCCGTCACGATGCGCGCGTGTCGGTCGAGGCCGGCTTCACACGCCGGGAGGTGCTCGACTATGCGCGGCGCGTCGACCTGGGCTACTGCACCTACGAGTGGTCCCTGCTGACGCACCGCTTCACGCTCGCGGGAGAGCGGCGTGGGCTCTGACCGCCACGCGGTGGTGCTGGGGGGCGCGGCCGCTGGCGCCACCGCCGGGCTCGGCCTCGCCCGCGCCGGCTGGTGCGTGACCATCATCGAGAGCGCCCGCTTCCCGAGGGCCAAGGTCTGCGGCGAGTTTGTCTCGCCCGCGGTCACCGCTCTCCTCGAGTCCCTGATCCCGGCCGAGGATCTGCTCGAGGCCGGCGCGCGCCGAGTACGCGAACTCACGCTGTGGCTCGGCCAACGCCGGCGGGACTGGCCGATGCACGCCCCGGCGTGGGCGATCAGCCGGCGGTCGCTCGATGATCTGCTCCTGGCGCGGGCGCGGCAGGAGGGCGCCCGCGTGCTCCAGCCCGAACGGGCATCGGGCGTCTCGCACGAGCAGGGGCGCGTCGCGGTGACCCTCGCGTCCGGGGAGCGGATCGAGGCAGACATCGTCGTCCACGCCGACGGGCGTGGACGGCTCGACGCCGCCGGTCCCACACCGACGGCGAAGGGCATCGTCGGCCTCAAGTGCCACGCGGAGCTTCCCATGCCGCTCGGCGGCATCCACATGCGCGCCGCCCGGGGCGCCTACGCCGGCGGGATCGATGTCGAGCACGGCCTCGCCACGATCGCGCTCTGCGCGACGCACGATCGGCTGCGCGACGCGGCCGGCGATCGGGATGCGCTCCTCGCCGACCTCTGGCCCGGGTACGAACCCGCGTGGCGACGGGGCGAGTGGCTGGCGTGCGGCGTGGCCCGTTCGGGCTATCGGCGACCGTCTGATCTGCGCTCGTTCCGCGTCGGCAACGCTGCCGCCGCTGTGGATCCTGTCGGCGGCGAGGGCATCGGGCTCGCGATCTGGTCCGCGTGCATCCTCGCCGAGTCGCTGCGCGGGCTCGATCCGCGCGACGGGGCCGCGATCGAACGCCTGCATCGAGGCTTCGCGACGGCGTACCACCGGCGTCTCCGCACGCGTCGGCCGGCCTGCCGCCTCGCCGCGGAGCTGCTCATGCGGCCCAGGCTGCTCGCGATGGCCTGGCCTCTGCTCGCGGCGCCCAGGCTCACGATCGAGCCCTGGTACCGCCTGACCGGGAAACCAGCGTTGACCCGGGCGTGAGACGCGCCGCTTCGAGTGCACAGAAAAACCGGCGGCCGACGCGAACGCCGACCGCCGGGAGTGTGCTTCGTGTCTGACCGGATCAGCCCTGGCCGGCCGCCTCCCGGAAGATGCTCAGCGACTCGCGCAGCATCGACCGGTCGTCGTCGGACTTGGCCTTCTCGATGGCCATCTCCTGCACGCGCACGGCCTCGGCGTGGTTGCCGAGCCGGTGCTCCGCCCAGGCGAGCGTGTCGAGAACATACGCGTCCGACCAGTCGAGCTTGTCGAGCGCCGCCGACGCCATCAGCTTCGCGGTCAGCACCGCCGACTCGCTCCAGCCATCGTGCTCCACGATGGTCCACGCCATCGAGTTGAGCGCGTTGGTGGCGGTGACCTTCCCTTCGGCAAAGAGCGCCGCCGCGAGCGCCGCCGCGCGGTCCTGCTCGCCTGACGACGCGAGCGAGCGGAAGTGTCCGTACCACGGCAGCAGCGCCATCGAGGCCATCTCCTCCTCGATCGCCGCCTGCCGGTCGGTCAGCGCCTGCTCGATGTCCCAGGTCCCGGCGACGACGGACGCGATCGCGTCATCCATGGCCGGGTCGTTGCCATACCCGATCCAGGCGATGCGGCCATCGCGGTCGACGAGCATCGCGGTCGGGATCCCCTGCTGGCCCGAAGGATTCATCCAGGCATCCGCCATCGCGCCATCGTCGTCGATCGCCACGGTGTAGCGCATGGTCTCGTCGCGGCCTTCGACGAAGTCGGTCACATGCTCGATCAGGTCGTCGCCCTCCTGACGCTCCCAGATGGAAACGCCGACGACGCGGAAGTTGTCCCCGCCGTACTCGTCCTGCAGCGAGGACAGGTGGGGCATGGAGGCGATGCACGGGCCGCACCAGGTGGCCCAGAAGTCGACGAGGTACGCGGTGCCGCGTTCGAACTCGGAGATCGGCGCGCCCTTGACGAAGGTCGCGACCTGGAGCGCCGGGGCCTCGTCGCCGGGCCAGAGGGTCGGCGGGTCCATCGTCGGTGCCTCGCCGACATGCGCGGCTTCCTGCTCGAGCACCGCCGCGGCGCTCATCCCGCCGAGGGCGCCCTCGAGTTGCTCCTGGATACCCGGCTGCGTCATGCCCTGCTGCGCCGTCCCGGCGCTCGCGATCAGCATCGAAGCCAGACCTGCCGTCATGGTGTTCCTGATTCGCATGATTCGATCCTCCCGGCCGCGTCGCGGCCCGTCGCTGTGGCCCGTGTTCCTGCGTTCCCCACCCTTCACGCTCGTCGCGCTCTGTCGGGTGAATGCGATCGCCGGGCTCCGGTATTCCCCGCGTTCATTCCTCAGAGCGTACCCGGTCCGGGGTCAGGCGCTGCGGGGCAGGTCACATTCACCAAACAGGCGGTATTCCTTCCGCCGCAGGATCTGGCCCGCGAGCGTCATGTCGTCGACGGCGATCGCGATGGTCGGCGTCCCATTCGGCCGGAGCATCAGTGGGTAGGCGAAACGGATGTTCAGCTCCGCCCCGAGCAGGTGCAGGCAGAGCGAGCTGAGGCTGTGGCCCCGTCCGAGTTCGACGACGAGCACATCCAGCTCGCTGAAGGGCAGGTTCTCTGCCCGTAGCAGGTCCCGGGCGACTCGGCTGTTGTTGGTGATCAGGCGCACGACGGCGTGGTCGGAGGCCTCGTGCACGCTCAGGGCACAGATCTCGCTCTGCGAGCCGTCGAAGGCTTCGACGAGGTCAAAGAGCTTGCCCACTTTGTTGTCGAGGAAGACGCTGAACTGCGTCACGATGGGTGGCGCATAGCCGCGCATCGTTTCAAGCGGGGTGGACGCTTCGCTCATCGGGCCGTCCGTGCGCTGTCGATGACAGCGTGCATCAAACCGTCGGCCGGGCCGGTGCCGGTCTCAAGGTACTATAACATCCGACTTCTGCCGGATGCAACTGTTTCCTCGTGAGAACGACAGCCGCCCCCCGGATTCCGAGGGGCGGCTGAGAATCATCGGTGTCCGCTGAGCCTGACCGGTCGCTGGACGCAGGGATCAGGCAGAGAAGCTTGACCCGCAGCCACAGGACGAGGTGGCGTTGGGGTTCTGGAAGACAAAGCCCCGGCCCATGAGCTCATCCTTGAAGTCCACGGTCGTGCCGTTGAGGTAGAGGAGGCTCTTGGGGTCGCAGACGACGCGGATGCCGTGCTGCTCGAAGACCTCGTCGGTCTCCTTCATCGTCTCGGTCAGGTCGAGGACATAGCTAAACCCGCTGCAGCCGCCGCCTTTGACGCCCACGCGGAGGCAGACCTTCTCGCGGTCCAGCTCCTGCTGCTCGATGATGGTGTTGATCTCGCGGGCGGCGGTCTCGGTGATGATGACGCCCGTCTGGGGTTCCGTGGTGGTGCTCACGACGCGCTCCTTCTGATGGCTCCGGCCAACTCCCGAGTATATCGCTCGGCACGGGCCGACGGTTCACGCTGAGCCCGAGATCGGTCGGCCCCCGGTCCGGGCGGTGCCGGTTAGTGGGCGTGGGCCGGCGTGCTCTCGATCCCGTTCTTCTGCTTGTAGTCCGCGATGGCGGCCCGGATGGCGTCCTCGGCCAGCACGGAGCAGTGGATCTTGACCGGGGGCAAGCTGAGCTCTTCGACGATCTCGGTGTTCTTGATCGCCAGGCCCTCGTCAACGGTGCGTCCCTTGAGCCACTCGGTGGCGAGGCTGGACGACGCGATCGCCGAGCCGCAGCCGAAGCACTTGAACTTGGCGTCCTCGATGATGCCGTCGTCGTTGACCTTGATCTGCAGCTGCATGACATCGCCGCACTCGGGGGCGCCGACGAGCCCGACGCCGACATCCTTGCGAGTCTTGACCTCGCTGGTGCTGCCGAAGTTCCCGACATTTCGCGGATTCTCGTAATGGTCGATGACCTTGTCGCCGTATGCCATAAATCCGTCCCTTTCTCACGCCGGTGCCGGCGCGGCTCGAGTCAGTGCGCCTGCCACTCGATCTTCGTGATGTCGATGCCTTCCTTGTGCATGTCGTACAGCGGGCTGAGCTCGCGGAGCTTGTTGACGGACCTGACGATCAGGTCCTTGGCGTACGCGACTTCTTCCGCGGTGGTCCACCGGCCGAGGCTGATCCGCAGCGAGCTGTGCGCCAGGTCGTCACCGACGCCGAGGCCCTTGAGCACATAGCTCGGCTCGAGGCTGGCGCTGGTGCAGGCCGAGCCGGAGCTCATCGCGATGTCCTTGCACGCCATCATCAGGCTCTCTCCCTCGACGAAGCCGAAGGAGATGTTGGTGATGTGCGGCAGGCGCCTGGTGGGGTGCCCGTTGACCTGCACGGTGTCGAGCTCGGCGACGATGCCCTGCTCGAGTTCGTCCCGCAGCTTGACGAGCCGTTCGCGTTCGCCGTCCATTTCCGCGGCGCAGAGCTCGCAGGCGGCGCCGAGGCCGACGATCCCGGGAACATTCAGCGTGCCGGAGCGATAGCCGCGTTCCTGTCCGCCGCCCTCCTGGATCGCCACGAGCCGGACACGCGGCCGACGCCGACGCACATACAGCGCCCCGACGCCCTTTGGTCCGTAGAGCTTGTGCCCGCTGAGCGAGAGCAGGTCGATGTTGTCTTTCGAGACATCGGTCGGCATCTTGCCGACCCACTGCGTGGCGTCGGTGTGGAAGATCACGCCGCGGTCGTGGCAGAGCTCACCGATCTCGGGGATCTCGTTGATCACCCCGATCTCGTTGTTCGCCCACATGATGGTGACGAGGATGGTGTCGTCCCGCATCGCGTCCTCGACCATCTGTCGCGTGAAGACGCCGTCGCGACCGGGCTCGAGATAGGTCACCTCGAAGCCCTCCTTCTCGAGGCGCTTGCAGGGATCGAGCACGGCCTTGTGCTCGATGTTCGCCGAGATGATGTGGCCCCGACACCGGCCCGAGCCGGCGGGCGCCTTCTCGTACATCCGGGCCGCGCCCTTGATCGCGAGGTTGTTCGACTCGGTCGCGCCGGAGGTGAAGATGACCTCCTTGCGGTCCGCACCGATCAGGTCCGCGACCTGCCGGCGGGCGTTCTCCACGGCGGACTCGGCGGCCCAGCCGAACGAGTGGTTCCGGCTGCCGGGATTCCCGAAGACCTCGGTGAAGTACGGCAGCATCGCCTCGACCACGCGCGGGTCGGTCCGGGTCGTGGCGGCGTTGTCGAGATAGATCGGCAGATTCAGGCTCATCGCTCGTTGCCCCCTGCTCAGGCCGGCGATCCGGGCTCCGGAACCGGTGCCGAAGCGCCCGCCGACGCTGATGTCTTTTAGAACGATTCTAGGATAGGGTTCGCCCTGGAGCGGATCAAGACGCGATGGTCAGCGACCGGTCGTGCCGGCGTCGGAATCCGGGTGGGCGTACCGCATCTCGATGCGGTTGCCACGGTCGTTGTGGCGGACCTCGCTCATGTAGGACCGGACCAGCAGCAGCCCCCGGCCGCTCGGCTTGGTGATGTTCTCGGGCGCGGTGGGGTCCGGCACCTCGTCCGGGGAGAAGCCCGGGCCCTGGTCCTCGACGGCGACGCGGACCTCGCGATTGTTGACGGCGTACTCGACCACGATCGTTTCGGCCGGGTCCAGGTCGCGGTGCCCGTGGCGGAACGCGTTGGCGATCGCTTCCTCGACCGCCAGGCGGACGGCGAAGCGCGAGGCCTCGGAGTACCCGGCGTGCGCTGCCGCTGCCACGATGCGATCGCTCGTGTCGTGGATCGCGTCACGCTCGTTGCGGAGGTGCATCGAGCCGCTCATCGGCGGCCGGTCCTCGTCGGTGTCGTGGTGCTGTCGGCCGACCATCTCGTGTGCCACAGCCTCCCGGCGCTACTCGATGCTCTCGAGCGCATCGTCGGTCGTCTCGTGGATCTGGAAGATCTTGTTCAGCTGCGTGATGGCGAAGACCTCGTAGATCTGCGGGTCGATGTCCGACAGCCGGAGCTGCCCGGCCCGCTCGCGCACCTTGTTGTTGATCGTGATGAGTTGGCCGAGCGCCGCCGAGGACAGGTGATCGACATTCGCGAAGCTGATGACGAGCTTCGGCGGGTTCGACTGCTCGATCACCCGGCCGATCTCGTCGCCGATGGCCTGGATGTTCGCCTCGTCGAGGATGTTGCGGTCCACGAACTCGACACGGGTGATCCCCCCGGCCGCGGAGATGCGCAGACGAGACTCGCTGGCCATGATTCAGGACTCCTGTTCGGGGCGGCGCCGCCGAGACTCCCTCCCGCTGCCGGAGGACGGGACCGCCCGCCGGCAATAGTAGACGCCCGCTCCTGAGGGAGCGGGCGCCGCGGAGATCTGTTGTGGCGTGTCGGCCCGCTCAGCCGCCGAAGCTGTTGCGGATCGTGTCGTCGAGGCCCGGGAAGTTCCGCTCCTCCTCCTCGGACTGGATCAGGATCGTCGGCTTGATGAGGATGAGCAGCGTCTGCTCCTCCTTGCTCTCGACGCGGTTGGTGAAGAAGCGGTTGATCACCGGGATCTTGCTCACCACCGGGACGCCGGTCTCGACCTCGAACTCCGTGACGAGCCGCTGCCCGCCGAGGAGCACCGTGCCCTGATCCGGCACGGTGACCGTGGTCTGGATCCGCGTGACGGTGACCGTCGGCAGCTGGATGAACGACTGGACATCCTCGGAGCTGACGAGCTGGCCGCCCGCGACCGCGGTGACGGGCTGCTGCGCGAAGCCGTCGATGCGGCTCACGCCGGTCTGCACATTCATCGTGACATACCGGCGGTCGGAGCTCACCGTGCCCTCGATCTCGAGCGTCACACCCTCGGACACGACGCTGACCGTGGGCGTGAAGCCGACGGCACTGGTCGCCACCACGGGCGCGAGCTGGGAGACGAACGCCTGCTGCGTGGCGACGACGATGTTGGCGATCTGCCCGTTGGTGAAGGTCAGCCGCGGCGCGGTGAGCTGCACCGAGCGTCGATCCGCCTGGGTCGCTTTGACCAGGAAGTCGACCTGGATGTCGTTGAGGAACTGCCCCGCGACGCCCAGCGCCGGTGCGGACGAGAGGATCTGCGTGGCGAAGTCACCGACGGCGAGCGACTCGGCGAGGCCGAGGGAGTTCTGCTCGGCCGCGACCGGCGAGAACTCATCCGGGTTGACCACACCCTGCAGGCCCGTGCCCGGTGCATCGGGCGAGCCCTGGACGGACCGGTTGAGGCCCCCGCCGCCGCCGAAGTCGAAGAAATCGCTGGCCTGGATCGTCGGGTCGGTCGCGCGGGCGAAGTCGACCTGGTTGTTGCTGGCGTTGAAGTAGACATCGAGGTCGAAGCCGATCTCCTCGAAGAAGTCCTGGTTGACGATGAGGAAGCGGGTCTCGACATTGATCTGCATCGCCCGCTGCTGGCGGATCTGGCTGAGCAGGCCCTGGATCTCGCGGTGGTTCTTGGGCGTGTTGCGGATGATGAGGCTGCCGTTGAGCTCCTGGATGAAGCCGGTGTCGCCGCCGTTGGCCTGCCAGCCCTCGAAGTCGACATTGTTCTGGATGATGTCGATGATCTGCTCGATGCGCTCCTGGCGGTCGCGCTCCTCGTCCTCGTTGCCGCCGGCATCGTCGAAGGGCGACTGCCCGCCGCCACCGCCCTGGTTGCTCTGCAGCACGCTCTGGAGGTCGATCTCGGGCGCGTCCTGGTAGTCGGGCACCTCGATGAGCAGGTCGCGGATGTCGTACATCACCAGCGCGGTGTTCCGGCGGAGGACCTCGTCGGAGGCGATCTGGACGATGCCGTCGTTGATCGCCCACCCGGCCGGCGCCAGCGGGTCGGAGATCTTCTCCACCAGCCGGTCGAGCACGGTCTTGACCGAGACATTCTTCAGCCGCAGCGACACCGGGGTGGACTCGTCGATCGACAGCAGCTCGAGGCTCTGCCAGTCGACATCGAAGTTCTGCTGCGAGACGGCCTCCAGGAAGCCCACCACATCGCCGAGCGGGTTGTCGAACGACACTTCCGGGAGCGCCTGGTTCTCGAGCTCCGCGAGCACGCGTCGGTTCTCCGGCGGCTCGGCGAGGGCGACCTCCTCGCCACGCTGGAGGCTGATGCGGGGCCAGTCGTCCGGGTAGGTCATGATGTCCGTCACCGGGATGGTCGCCCGCATGTTCTGCAGCTGCAGGTTGCCGAACTCCTTGCCCCGGACCTCGACGATCTCGTTGTACCGGCGGACCAGCGAGATGTCGTAGATGATGTCCTTCATCAGGAGCGCCGCGGGGTTGTTCGGATCCAGGAACAGCACCTGGTCCAGCACCTGCAGCGCTTCCTCGTACTTCATGTCCAGCTGCAGCGCACGGGCGCGGTCGAGCTGCTCGTTGATCCGCGCCTCGCGCGACAGCGTCTGCTCGGTGGCTCGCTCCTGCGCTTCCCGGCTGAGCCGGTCTGTCAGGCGACGGGCCTCCTCCTCCTGGATGCGGATCTCTTCCCGCGCGGCCTCTTCGAGCACGGCGATGGTCTGGTCGTAGAGCGCCTCGTACTCACCCTCGGAGAACACGGTTCGCGAGCCGTTGAGCACCAGCCGCGCCTGTATCACGGCGAGGCGGGCCGCCTCCGGGTCTTCCTGCGCGAGCGAGTCGCGGGCGGAGCGCATCAGGTTCTCGAACTCGGCGCGGGCGCGATCCCGCTGCGCGGCGAGCTGCTCGCCGGTCTCTTCGAGCAGGTCGACATTCGGCTGATCGAGCGTGATCCGTGCATCAAGCAGGCGGTCCTCGGCCTGCTGGATCTGCTCGTCGGACAGGTACTCCCGGCTGTCGAGCAGCAGCTCCTCGTAGAGCTGGATGGCCGTGGCGAACTCGCCGTCGGCGAAGGCGCGGTTGGCGTTGGCGAGCTTGGATTGCGCCCCGGCCCGCAGCGACCGCTCGAGGATGTCATCCGGCGAGGGCTCGCCCTCGGGCTGGTCATCGCCCTCGCGACGGATCACGCCGGGCTGGTCCTCGGCGGGCAGCGCGTCATCGAAGGAGACATCGCCGAACAGCGCGATCGAGGGCAGATCGGCCTCGGAGCCGTCGAGCCGCTCGAGCACGCCCGGCTCAAACAGGCCGGCGGCAACGGCGGTGGTGAACGGCGCGCCGCGGTCGAGCTCCATCTCGAAGATCTGCTGGCGGATCGCGTCGGCCTCGGGCGAGAGCTCGACGCCGGCGCGGGTCAGGATCATCAGCGTGCTCTTGGCCCGGCCGAAGCGGCCCCCGGCGAAGTCGTCTGCCGCCTGGGCCTCGAAGTCGGCCGAGAACGCGGCGACCGAGTCGCGGATGGACGCGGCCTGCGAGCGCATCCGATCCATCGAGATGGTCTGCGCCGACGAGACCTGTCCGTTGCGCTCGAGCGCCTGCAGGTGCCGGTGCATGACCGCGAGATCGCCGCGGTGCAGGGCGGACTCGGCCTTCTGGAGCGTCAGCTCGACGGGATCGGCCGTGCGGAGGCGCCGCTCGACGGAAGCGAGCAGATCAACAAGCCGGGCGTTCTGCGCCTCGGTCAGCCCCTCGAGCATGGCGAGGGCGTCGAGGGCGTCGCCTGCCTCGATGAGCCGACCGCGCTCGAGCAGGCGGGCGGCGTCATCGAGCGTGGCCGTGACCGCCGGGTCGGCGTCGGCCCGGGCGGCGCGCTGGGTCTCGATCTGGGCCGAGGCCGCCGACGCGGATCCCGCCGCGACACCCGCCAGAGCGATCCACGCTGCCGGTGCCGACCGCGCGAGCGCGAAGGCCGAACGAATGCTCTTGCTGCTCATTGTGCTCTCCGAATCGTGCGGCAACGAACCCATCGCCGCCATGCGCTGCACTTGTGCTGACTCACCACTACCCGCCGGGGAACGCGACCCCCTCCGCCCGACCGGACCAATCCCTCGGTTCCGGTGGCGGCTCGCGTTGTCACCCGTCCACGGTGTGAGGCGTGGCCCCCGACCACACCGCACCGGCCGGAGGGCTCCGGCCGTCGTCCGACGATCGCATGGCCTCGATGCCCTGCCTCGTCGTCCGGGAAGATACACCTGTCGGACCCGCCATGCAAACCGCCCCCATCACATTCCGCCACCCCGGTCCGCTCCGAGCGGCCGGCGGGGACCGCTCCACCGAACCGACGCCGCACGGGCGCGGTCCGGCCCGGATGCCCGATCAGTCGCCCGCCGCGTCGTCCAGCCAGCGCCGGGCCCACAGCTTCACGGAGCCCAGTTCCTTCTTCTGCGAGCCCCCCGCCTTCAGGCCCAGTTCCCGCAGGAACTCGGTTGGGCCCACGCGATCCGCCGCGACCACGACCGGTTCCTCCATGCCGTCCTGCACCACCGCGAGGTCGCTGAGCACCGCGTCAACCGCCAGATCCTCCGCCTCACGCATGCAGGACGCGGTGAGCAGGATCTCCGCGTACCGCGTGCCCCCCTCCGGTCGGCCCAGCCGCACGATGCATCGCCAGGGCGTCACACCCAGAGGCCGGCCCCGCTCGTCGAGGTTGGTCTCCGGATCGACATTGAGCATCAGGCGCCACTCGTCGCGCAGCCTCTCCACGATCTCGTCGATCGAGAGGTAGCTCGGGTCGGTCTTCGGCGTCAGCAGGACGCCCCGGTGCTCGTGCGCCACCGAGTCCGCCCCCGCGGGGTCATCCCGTTCCCGCAGGTCGAACGACCGCAAGATTCGTTCGACCCGTTCCTTCAGTTCCGGCTCGCAGCGAACGGTCACGATCTTGTGCTCGTCGACGAAGATGTAATAGAACGGTGCGTCCGACATGGCGCCGAACCCGACCAGCCCGTCCTCGTAGAAGAACGCCCGATAGGCGATCAGGCTGGCGAGCAGCTGGTCCAGGCCGAGCAGGTCGTAGCTGATGTACGGGTCGATCTCTCGGTGCGCATCGCGGCCGAGCACATCGAGGATCGGGAAGACGCGCGGCGGCATCAGGCTGAGCAGATTCTGCACGAGCGACGGGAGCCGCTCCGCCGAGACGACGACATCGAACACATACCGATCGGGCCATTCCTCCCACTCGCCCTGCTCGTCGTCGCCGTCGGAGGATTCGAAGTCGAGGGTGTAGCCCTGTCGCGGCTCCATCGGCTCGATGGGATAGACGCCGAGCGGGAAGGCCATCTCGTCCACGGCGACCCGCTCGATCGACGGATCCACTTCACATCTAGCGATCGCCATCAACACAGGGCCCCGTTCGCGCCGGGAAGACCCCCGGCGGATATCGGCAACAGCGTATCGTGAAGCGGCCCGGTCCGCGTGCCGGGCCGGGAGGGCCGCGATGAGCGATGCACCGACACCCCGAGGCAGCGACGAGGGACCCTGGGCCGATCTCGCACCTCCCCCGGGGACGGCCCTGGCGGTCTGCGTGGGCAACTCACGCGCGAAGCTCGGGCTGGTCGATGGGCTGAGCGTTCGGCACCTGCGCAGCGCGGATGCCCGCGATGCCGGCGCCGTCGCCTCGGCGGCCGCGGAGATCGCGACCGCCGCCGACGATCGCCCCGGGACGCTGCTCATCGCGAGTGTGCACCGGGCGGCCTCGGACGCGATCGCCGAAGCATGCCGCGGGGCAACGGGTCTGCGCGCATCCGTCTTCGGCCCCGGCCTTCCCGTGCCGATCGCGGTCGATGTGACGGAGCCGTCGCGCGTCGGGACGGACCGCCTGCTCGCCGCCCTCGGCGCGTTCCACCGCACCCGACAGGCGTGCATCATCGTCGACGCCGGCACCGCGGTGACGGTCGATTTCGTGGATGGGCGGGGCGTGTTCCACGGCGGGGCGATCCTGCCCGGCGCGCAGCTCATGCTCCGAGCGCTGCACGAGCACACCGATGCGCTGCCCTTGCTCACCCTCGCCGACATGCCGGACCCGCTCGAGCCGTTCGGCCGATCGACCGAGCACGCGATGCTGCTGGGTGTGCGCGCCGCCGTCCGCGGCGCGGTCCGGTTCCTGGCCGAGCGCTACGCCGAGTTCTACGAGGCCTACCCGACGATCATCGCCACCGGCGGCGAGGCGCCGACGATCCTGGGGGACGACGAGCTGATCGAAGCGCATGTGCCGGAGCTGGAACTGCTCGGCGTCGCCGTCGCCCGTGCCAGGCTCGCGAGCGAGCCCGAAGGCTGACCATGCCCGTCTCGTTCCGCATCTCGACCGCGCGCTCCAGACCGGCGGCGCTGGCGATCATCGATCTCTTCGGCGACGCCGCCTCGCAGCTCGATGCCGCGATCGATGCCATCACGGGGCGCCCGACCCGGTCGGGCGGCGCCTCGCTCCGCTCGCTCGCCGGTGTGGACGAGGGACTGGTCGTGCGGCTCCAGCCGGGTCGCGCGATGCTCATGCCGCACGGCGGGCCGGCGGTGCTCGCTGCGCTCACGGACCGGCTCCGAGCGCTGGGCTTCGATGAAGCCGGAGAGATCGACGCGACCCGGCTCTACCCCGAGGCGGAGGACACCGTCACGGCCGCCGTGCTCGCGGCGCTCGCCCGCGCGGCGAGCCCGCTCGCTGTCGATCTGCTGCTCGCCCAGCCTGAGCGGTGGCGCGGAGCACCGGCGCGGACGCCGAACGCTCGGGACCTTCGTCTGCGCCGTCTCATCGATCCTCCGCTCGTCGTGTGCGTGGGCCCGCCGAATGTCGGCAAGTCCTCGCTGCTCAACGCGCTGGCCCGTCGCGAGGCGGCGATCGTCGCGGATGCGCCGGGCACGACGCGCGACGCGGTCGGCGCGACGATCGGGCTCGCGGGCCTGACCGTGCGTTGGATCGACACGCCGGGCCGGCGGGATGCGTCAGGAATCGAGCGGCGGGCGATCGAGGCGGCCGAGCATCTGGATCACCAGGCGGATCTGCTCATCGCGGTGGGCGACGCGTTCACCGAGGACCCCGGGGGGGTCGCCGGGCGCCCCCCGAACCTTCGGCTCGCGACCCGGATCGACCTCGGTCGGCCGGTGTGGCGGGCGGACCTGGGGGTGTCGGCCCGGCTGGGCGAGGGCCTCGAAGAACTCGTGCGTCTCGTACGCGACCGGCTCGTGCCGCCGGAGGACCTGGCGTCGCCTGACGCCTGGGTCTTCGATGACGCGCTCGCTTGAGACGCCGGGGCTGGTCGAGGCCCACTACGATGCCTCTCGCCGAGGCTGATCGGCGGCAGACCGAAGGCGAGGACCCGATGGACGACCGGACGAGCGAGATCAGGGAGGGCGCGGGGCTCGAGGAGAGCCGGATCAACCGCGAGTTCATCGACCTGCTCCAGAAGTGGAGCTCGCCGGTGCTGCTGGTGCTGGCGGTGATCGTCGGGCTGTACGCCGGCAACAACTGGCTGCAGGCGCAGCGGAACAACCGGGTCAACGAGGCGTTCAACCAGCACGCGGAGATCACGGAGACCGCGAGCCCGCCGCCCGCCTCGCTGCGCGCCGTGGCGGCGGAGTACGGCGATGTCCGGGGCGTGGGGCTGATGGCAAAGCTCCGGCACGCCGATGTGCTGCTGCAAGCGGTGCGTGTGGGGATGGTGCCCGGCGCGGAGTTCGTGCTCGACGAGAACAACCGAGCCACCGGCGAGGTCGCCGAGACCGATCGACTGAGCGACGAGGAGGCGGCGCGGTACCTCGACGAGGCCAGCGCGCTGTACGCCGAGGTCGCTGACGAGGCGGGCGACGAGATGGGTCAGCAGATCCACCGTCTCTCCGCGTTCATGGGCCTGGCGAGCGTGGCCGAGATGCAGGGCGACCCCGAGGCGGCGCGGCGTGCCTATGCCGAGGCGGAAGCGGCGGCACGAGCCGCGGGCTTCCCGGTGTTCGAGTCGCTCGCGCAAGCGCGAGCGGCTGACGCCGATCGGTTCGCGCAGCCCGTCGCGCTGCTGAGCCGATCCGACCTGCCATCGACCGACGACGATAACGCCGACTCCGCGAGCGAGAGCGAGACGCTCAGCCCGGTCGAGCTCGGCCCGGTGGCGCCCGAGGCCCCGCTGGACACCGAGCAGGACGGCGAGCCGCTGCCGGTCGAGGGTGATGCGCTCCCGGCATCGGAGCCCGCCGAGGACGACGAGTAGGCGTGGAGCCGGACGCGGACTTCGGCGACGAGCGCGATGCGCCGATCATCGACGCGGATGCGCTCACCCAGCCGGGCGGCAAGATCGATCCCGAGCGGCTGCGCGAGCTCGTCGAACGAGCAAGACAGGCGGACCCGGACGGCTCCATGCCGCGGGTGCAGTTCACGCTGCAGCGCGATCTCAAGGAGCCGCGGCTCGACAAGTACCTCACCAGCCGCGTGACTTTTCTCAGCCGGAGCCAGCTGCAGACGATCGTCGACTCGGGCGGCGCGACCGTGTCGGGGCAGCGAGCCAAGCGGTCGCAGCGGCTGCGTCGGGGCGATGTCGTCCGCCTGGTCATCCCCCCACCGCCCTCCTCGGACATCGTGCCGCAGCAGCTCCCGATGACCGTGCTGCACGAGGATGACGACCTGATCGTGCTGAACAAGCAAGCGGAGATCATCGTCCACCCCGGCCGCTCCGAGACCGACGGCACGCTGATCAACGCCCTGGCGTGGCACTTCCGCCATATCTCGGGTGGTGCGCTCTCGAAGATCGGCGTCGAGGAGGCCCGCCCGGGCGTGGTGCACCGCCTCGACCGGAACACGACGGGGTGCATCGTCTTCGCGAAGAACGAGGAGGCGCACTGGAAGCTCGCGGCACAGTTCGAGAACCGATCCGCGGACAAGCGGTACCTCGCGATCGTGGCGGGCCGGGTCGAGCCGGACACGGTGACGATTGACAAGCCGATCGGTCCGCACCCGTCGAAGGTCAAGGGCTACCGCGAGAAGCAGGTGGTGCGCTACGACGACCTGGGCAAGCCCTCGCTGACGGTGTGCCGGGTGCACGAGCGGTATCGGCTGCAGGAGCGTCCCGTGGCGGACCAGTGGTTCAGCCTGGTCGAGCTCGAGCTCAAGACCGGACGGACGCACCAGATCCGCGTGCACATGGCCGACGAGGGCTGGCCGCTCGTGGGTGACGACATGTACGGCGGGCTCCCGTTCGAGCACGAGGGCCGAACCCTTCTCGCCCGGCAGGCGCTGCACGCAGCCTTGCTGGCGATCGAGCACCCGCGGACCCGCCAGGCGATGGTGTTCACGGCTGCGCTGCCGAGCGACATGCTCGAGCTGGTGCGAACGCTCCGGTCCGCCGGGGAGGTCGATGCGGTGCACAGCCCCGGGAGCGTGCCGCTGGCGCGGTTCGGCGCTGACTGAGCCGGCGGGCCGCGTCCGTTGGACGGTCCGCCGCGAATAGTGTGACGATCGGCGGTGTTCGCCATCGCACGGTCCGAAGCCGGAGGGAGCCTGATGCGGACGCTGAATCGAGCTGTGCTGGCGGTGCTGTTCGGCGCGTTGCTCGCCGGTGCAACGATGTTCATCACACCCGGGATCGGCTCGCCGCTGTCCGGCTCGGCCCAAGGACAACCCATGGCCCCTGAACTCGCTCCCAACCTCGGCTGGCTCAACACGGACCGACCGCTGCGGTTCTCGGATGAGCTCCGCGGCCGGGTCGTGCTGCTGGACTTCTGGACCTACTGCTGCATCAACTGCATCCACATCCTGCCCGATCTGGAGTACCTGGAGCACAAGTACGCGGACGAGCCCTTCATCGTGATCGGCGTGCACTCGGCGAAGTTCACGAACGAGCAGGAACGCGAGTCCATCCGGCAGGCGATGTTCCGCTACGACATCCGCCATCCGGTGGTCATCGATTCGGGCATGGGCATCTGGTCCAAGTACGGCATCCGCGGCTGGCCCGGCTTCGCGCTGATCGGCTCGGACGGGAAGCTCATCGGTATCGCCGGCGGGGAGGGGCAGCGCGAGCTGCTCGACAACGCGATCGCGACGGCGCTCGACCAGGGCCGATCACGCGGCGATCTCGCTGAGGGTCCCGTTCGCTACGAGCTCGACTCGATGGTCGCCCCGGCCACGGGGCTGACCTTCCCGGGCAAGGTCCTCTCGGACCAGCGGCTGGGGCTGCTGTTCATCGCCGACTCGTCGGCCGACCGGGTCGTCGTCGCGACGATGCCGGACGAGGCCGGCCGAAGCGATCTGGTGCGCATCGTGGGCACCGGCGAGCGGGGTCTGCGCGACGGGCCGGCGGAGACCGCGATGCTGCACGACCCGCAGGGATTCGCCCTCGACACCGAGCAGAAGCTGCTCTTTATCGCCGACACGAAGAATCACGCGATCCGCACTGTGGATCTGGAGTCGTGGGAGGTGCGCACGATCGCGGGCACCGGGGAGCAGTCGTACGACCGCCGGGGCGGGGGCGTCGGCACGGCTCAGGGCCTCGCCTCGCCCTGGGATCTCGCGCTCTCACCCGACCGCCGAACGCTGTACATCGCGATGGCCGGGCCTCACCAGATCTGGGAGATGGACCTCCAGACGCGAGTCGTGCGGCGTCTCGCCGGGTCCGGCCGGGAGAACTCGCTCGATGGTCCGCTTGACGAGGCCGCCTTGGCGCAGCCGTCGGGGCTGGCACTCTCCGCCGACGGTCGACGCCTCTACTTCGCCGACTCGGAGTCGAGCTCGGTCCGAGTCGTGGACCTGGACGCCAACGAAGTGCGCACGACGATCGGGCATCGCGTCTCGAGCGCGTTCAGCAACGGCCTCTTCGAGTTCGGCGACATCGACGGTGTGTTCCCCGATGCGAGGCTGCAGCATGTCCTCGGCGTGACCCTGCTGCCGGGCGAAGGTCCGGGCGACACGCTGCTCGTGGCCGACACCTACAACCACAAGCTGAAGGTGCTCGACGCCGAGGCGCAGTCGATCCGGACGATCGCGGGCGGCCGGGCTGGCGAGGCGGGCGGCTCCGCGTTCGATGAGCCCGGCGGTGTCCACTACGACCCGCTCGCCGGCGTCGCCTTTGTCGCGGACACCAACAACCACCGTGTCGTCCGGTTCGACCCCGCGACCGGGCGCGCCACAGAGGTCACGATCGACGGTCTCGCGCCATCCGGCGAGCCGTCGCTGAACGCCGAGAACGCGATCGCCGCGGGTGTAGCCGTCGCGTTGGGCGGGCCGGTGACGCTCTCGCTCGCCGCAGGGCTGCCCGCGGGCGCGACGGTGAACGAGGAGTTCCCGATCACGGCCCGGGTCGCGCGGCTGAGCGACGGCCGGGTGCTCGCGCAACGGACCGCTCGCGGCGTGGAACTTCCCATCGAGGTCGAGCTGGAGCCGGGCACGCTGCGACAGGGCGACCGCCTGCTTGTGGAGCTGAGCTTCGCGTGGTGCAGCCGGGGCGACTCGAGCGTCTGCCGACCGGCGAACCCGGCCTGGGTGGTGACGGTCGAGTCGGGCGAGTCGGATCGGGCGGTACTCTCAGCGTCGATCGACGAGTAGGAATCTTGCGATCGCCCAGAGGGCGTGCACGCCGTCGCGCGGACCGATCTGCTTGCCCTCGGCGCGAGTCCGGCCGTGGTAGCTGATCGGCACCTCGTAGATCCTCGCGTCCCGCCGCGCGAGCCGCATGGTCAGCTCGACCTCGATCTCGAACCGGGTGCTCGTCAGCGGGAGCGATCGCAACAGATCCGCGCGGATGGCCTTGTAGCAGGTCTCCATGTCGGTCAGGGCCAGGTTGCTCGCCATGTTGCAGAGCAGGGTGAGCACGCGGTTCCCTTGCGAGTGCCAGAACCCGTGGACCTGGCGGCGTGGGCTCTTGAGGAAGCGTGAGCCGTAGACCGCGTCCGCCTCGCCCGCCACGATCGGATCGAGCACGACGGCGTAGTCCGCGGGGTCGTACTCGAGGTCGGCGTCCTGCACAATGGCGACATCGCCCGACATGGCGGCGATGGCGGTGCGGACGGCGGCGCCCTTGCCGCGGGGGCGGTCGTGGTGGATCGCGCGGACGCGCGGGTCCGCGGCGGCCAGCTCGTCGATCAGCTCACGCGAGCCATCGGTCGAGCCGTCGTCGACGATGATCAGCTCGATCGCCTGCTCGATGGGCGCGTTGAGCACCCGGCGGACGATCTCGCGCAGGGTGCGGGCCTCGTTGTGCGCCGGCATGAGCACGCTGAGCGTGCGGATCTCGCCGGTCGGGTTGGCGGCGTCGGCCCGCGTCACCCGCCGAGCCGGTCCTGGCCCTGCATGTGCGGGCGCAGCGCTTCGGGGATGGTCACGCTCCCGTCCTCGTTCTGGTGGATCTCCAGAAGGGGGATCAGGAACCGGGGGCTCGCGAGCACCGTGTTGTTCAGCGAGTGGCAGATCACCGTCGGGCCCTTGCCCGCCTCGCCGCCCGGGCGGTACCGCATCTTGAGTCGTCGGCACTGGAAGTCGTAGAGCCGGCTGGCCGAGTGTGTCTCGCCCCAATCGCCTGCTGGCACACCGTCGGCGTCGGGTTCGCCCCGCCCGGGCATCCAGCACTCGATATCCACCATGTCCGCGTTCTTGACCCCCAGGTCCCCCGTGCAGCACTGCAGCAGGCGATAGGGCAGCTCCAGCCGCTGCAGGAGCGTTTCGACGAACCCGATCATCCGCTGGTGCCAGGCGCGGCTCTCGGCCTCGTCGGCGCGGCAGATCACGACCTGTTCCACCTTGTCGAACGCGTGCACGCGGTAAAACCCGGCCGTGTCCTTCCCGGCGGCGCCGGCCTCGCGACGGAAGCACGGGCTGACCGTGACATACCGCAGCGGCAGGTCCGCCTCATCGAGGATCTCGCCCTGGTGCAGCCCCATGAGTCCGACCTCGCCCGTGCCGGTCAGGTACAGGTCCTGCCCCCCGCCGCGGTCGGCCTCGTTGATCTGGTAGGACTGGTCCCGCCCATGGGGAAAGAACCCCGTGCCGAGCATGGCGTCCTCGCGGACGAGGACCGGGACGGAGCGGGGCTCGAAGCCGTGCTCGTTGACCATGTAGTCGAACGCGAAGCGCAGGACCGCCTGGTGCAGGCGCATGCCGTCGCCGGTGAGCACATAGTTCCGCGCACCGGCGATCTTGACGCCGCGCTCGAAGTCGACCAGCCCGAGGGAGCGGATGAGTTCCGTGTGGGGCCGGGGCGAGAAGCCCCGGTTTTCCCGGAAGCTGCGGCCGAGGTCCCAGCCCGGGGGCGCCCAGGCGCGGATCTCGACATTGTCCGCCGACGACGATCCCCGCGGGACATCCGGGTCGGGCGGCTGGGGGATCTCGAGCAGGAGCGATTCGAGCTCGGGATCGATACGGGCGAGGTCGGCGTCGATCTCGGCGATCCGTTCCTTCAGCCGGGCCGGGGCCGCGCGGAGCGTTTCGACCTCCGCCTCGATGGCGGGCCTGTCTTCGGCGGAGGCGGACTTCAGCCGTCCCATCAACTGACCGATTCTCGGACCGGAGTCCTTGGCGAGCTGCTTCTGCTCGGCGCGGAGGGTCTCCTGCTGGGTCACCAGCTCGCGTCGGCGTGCGTCGAGGGCGAGCACGCGGTCGGCGTCGAAGGGCATCTGCTTGAGCGCAGCGCCTTCGGCGAACCTGGCCGGGTCTTCTCGGAGGGCCTTGAGATCGATCATGGTCCCGATGGTAGTCGCGGAGCGAACCGATCCGACACTGGGGCGTCAGGCATGCCTATGAGCCGAACATCCGCTACATTGTCGCCGGCCGATCGGAGATCCCGCGTGAGCAAGGCCCGCCTCAAGCCGCTGACCGCCCGGGGCCGGCCCGTCCGCCTGGGCGAGGACCCGGTCACGATCGGTCGCCATCCCGACAACACCGTCCGCATCAAGGACGACCGCGCCAGCCGGTTCCACTGCGTCATCGAGCCGAACGGCAGCGGCGGGTACCGCGTGCGGGATCTCTCCTCCCGCAACGGCACGAAGCTCAACAAACGGCGCGTGACCGAGGCGGACCTGAACAACGGCGATGTCCTCCGCGTCGGTTCCTGCGAGTTCCTGATCGAATTCAAGACCGGCCTCGACGCGGGGGCCCACCCCTGGTCGGCGGAGCTGCTGCACACGCTCGAGACCGCCGGCGAGGCCACCCTCGACAGCGTCCGACTCCAGCTGATCGACGCCTCGGGCCACGATTCCGACGCGCTCGCGGGTTCCGGCCCCGGACCGGTGGCAACGCGGCTGCTGCTGCTGATCGCCAGCGAGACCAACGCCACGGACATCCATCTTGAGCCCAAGGCCGAGGGCTGGACCGTCCGGATGCGTGTGGACGGGCAGCTGGTCTGGATCGTCGACCTGCCGAGCGAGGTCGGTTCGCTCGTCGCCGGGCTCGTCAAGACCGCGACGCAGTCGAAGGAGCTGGCGAAGGATGCGGTGGTCGACGGGCACTTCTCGGTGAAGTTCCGGGCCGAGGCGGAGCTCTCCCGGCGGGTCGAGTACCGGGCGAGCCTGACGCCGTCGGTGCACGGTCCGAAGCTGGTGGTCCGCGTGCTCGACATGAAGCATGTCCCCCGGTCGCTGGAGGAGCTGGGCCTGCCGACCTACATGCTCGACCGCGTCCGCCGGTGCTGCGAGCTCGACGCGGGGATGATCCTGTGCTGCGGCCCGACCGGGTCCGGCAAGACCACGACGCTGTACAACGCGCTCCGCGAGGTCGACCGCGAGACGCGCAATGTCATCACCATCGAGGATCCTGTGGAGTACCAGCTCGAGGGCGTCACGCAGATGCCCATCGACGAGGCCAAGGGGCACTCGTTCGCCTCGCTGCTGCGATCCGTGCTCCGGCAGGACCCGGATGTGATCCTCGTCGGTGAGATCCGCGACCCCGACACGGCGCGCGTCGCGATGCAGGCCTCGATGACCGGGCATGTCGTGTTCTCGACCGTGCACGCGAAGGACACGATCTCGAGCATCTTCAGGCTGCTCGACCTCGAGGTCGAGCCGTACCTGGTCGCCAACAGCCTGCAGCTCGTGCTGGCCCAGCGCCTGGTGCGGCTGCTCTGCCCGAAGTGCAAGCGTGCCGTGCCCGTCGCGCCGGGCGAAGCCACGCGCATGGGGCGCTTCCTCGGTGACGCCAAGGAGCTCTTTGTCCCCACCGGGTGCAAGGCGTGCCTGAAGACGGGCTACCAGGGCCGGGCGGCGATCTACGAGCTGCTCGATGTCAACGACGACCTGCGCGATGTCATCCTGTCCAACCCGACGATCCACGGCATCAAGAAGATCATCGAGCAGGGCCTGTTCACCACGCTCGAGCAGTCCGGCTGGCGGATGGCGGCATCGGGACTCACACCCATGAGCGAGATCGACCGCGTCACCGGCGCGAACTAGAGCCGGCGGTCCCGCCAGGCCGGGAACACCTCGCGCCATCGCGTCACGGCTGCGGGGTCCACCTCGACGGTCAGCACGCCGGGCTCGTCGCCGAGCTCGCCGAGCACCTCGCCCCGCGGCCCGACCACGATCGACCCGCCGGCGTACCGGAGGTGCGGGTCGCTCCCGACGCGGTTGACGGCGAAGACGAACGCCTGATTCTCGATCGCCCGCGCGATCACCAGGCTCCGCCAGTGGTGCTGGCGCGCTTCGGGCCAGTTCGCGCCGATCGCAAACGCCTGCGCGCCGAGCGTGAGCCCCCGTCGGAACAGCTCCGGAAACCGCAGGTCGTAGCAGACCGCGGGAGCGACCCGCAGCGAGCCCCCCGGCGCGGTCCACTCGTAGGTCATCACCTCGGTGCCGCCGGCGAAGGCCTCCGGCTCGCGGCCGAAGGTAAACGGGTGGATCTTCGCGTATTCGCAGAGCACGCGCTGGCCCGGACCGACGACGGTGGCGTGGTTGGACGCGTGCGTGCAGTGGCCATCGCGGACGGTGCGCGAGCCGTGGACCGTCACGCCGAGGTCGTCCGCAAGATCGAGCAGGAACGAGCGCGTCCGACCCTGCGCGTCAGCCGTGGTGTCGACATGCAGACTGAACCCGGAATCGAAGAGCTCCGGCAGGACCACGAGGTCGCCCTCGTCCGGGCGGGCGCGATCCAGGGCTTCCTCGACGAGCCGGGTGTTGGCGTCGCGGTCTTCCCAGACGAGATCAAGCTGGAGCAGGTGCACGCGCACGGCGAAGCCTAGCGACGGACCCGCCGCCACGGGCGATACACTGCGACCGGATGACGCTCGCGATCCCCCATGCTTCCGGCGCACCCTCGCTCGTGCTCGCGAGTCGGAGCCCGCGCCGCCGGGCCTTGCTCCACGAGGCGGGGATCCCCTTTCGGTCGGTGGACGGGCCGGTGGACGACGGCGGTCTTCGCCCGGGTCGCGTGCCGCCGGAGCACTGGGTCGTCTCGCTGGCGTACCTGAAGGCCCGCGCCGTCGCCGAGGCGATGCCGCCGGGCGATCGCGTCGTCGTGCTCGGGGCGGACACGGTCTGCGTGGCCGACGGCGAGATTCTCGGGCAGCCCAACAACGAAGAAGTAGCCGCCGCCATGCTGCGCTCGTTCATCGACACCAGCCATGCAGTCGTCACCGGTGTCGCGCTCGTCGAGCCCTCCGGCGGACGGGAGCTGCTGGTCGACTCGGCCGCCGTGACCTGGGGCGTTGTGCCGGACGAAGCGCTGCGGGGGTATCTCGCCTCCGGGGGGTGGCGCGGCAAGGCGGGCGGGTACAACCTGGCCGAGCGTCTTGACGCCGGCTGGCCCATCGTGGTCGATGGTGACCCCGGCACGGTCATGGGCCTGCCTATGCGAACCCTTCCGGCGATGCTCCGACGCTGGAGGGTGCCGCTTGGTGTTTCGGCATGAGCGCCGCAACACCGGCGCTGCCGCTCTGGGCCATCGTCCCGCCCGCCGCGGTGCTGATGCTCGTGCTGGCGGCGTCGGTCAAGGCGATGCAGACCGCGGACATGCCCGCGTCGCGCCGGCGCATCCGCACCTCGGCCGCCATGATCATGCTCGTGCTCCAGCCGCTGCTGGTCTACCTCTTCGGCATCGGCACCGCGCAGACGCCGCGGCCGTTCATCTTTACCTGGGCGCTCGTGATCGGGCTGCTGGGCATCCTTGTGATCCTCGCGGGACTGGACATGCTCAACAACACGCGCATCGCTGCCCAGAAACGCGCGGCGTTGCGAATGGAACTGCGTCGGCTCCGTGAGGAGCTGACGAAGCACGCCGGCCGGCACGGGAGCGATACGCCTTCACCAAGCCTGCGGCTGACCGATCCTGAGCCCGATGCGCCGGAGAGGGAGCGCGGGCCGTGAACCCGCTGGTGGCCGCCGCCGCGGCGCTGTACGACCGGGCCATCACCGCGCGGAACCGCCGCTTCGACCGTGGCGAGGGCGTCGTGCGGTTCGATCGCCCGGTGGTCAGCATCGGGAACCTCTCGGTCGGTGGGACGGGCAAGACACCCATGGTCAGGCTGGTCGTCGAGCGGCTGCGGAGCGTCGGGGCGGACCCGTGCATCGCGATGCGGGGCTACGGCGCGTCCCGCCGGAGCGACGGCCGATCCGACGAGGCGGACGAGTACGCCGCCTCGCTCGCCGACCTGCCCATCGTCGCCCGAGCCAACCGGACCGAGGGGCTCATCGAGCTCTTCGGCACCGAGCGCGGCGAACGGGTTGACTGTGTGGTTCTCGACGACGGGTTTCAGCACCGTCGGATCGCACGGGACCTCGACATCGTGCTGCTCGACGCGACCCGTGACCCGGCAGACGATCGCCTGCTGCCGGCCGGTCGGCTTCGCGAGCCGATGGCCTCGCTCATCCGCGCGCACGCGGCGGTGATCACCCATGCCGAGAGAGCGGAGCCGGATCGCATCGAGCGGATGCGCTGCTCGGCCCGAGGGTGGAACCCGGACCTGCTGCTCGCCGTCGCGCAGCACGCCTGGAGGTCTGTGCGTGTTCACGCCGCGGAGGGGGAGAGCGAACAACCCGTTTCGTGGCTCGCACGGCGACGAGTCTTCGTGGCGTGCGCGATCGGCAACCCCGAGGCCTTGCTGGCGCAGGCGCACGGGGCCTGCCGTGAGGTGGCCGGTCAACTCGTGCTTCGCGATCACGACCCGTTCGACGCCCGCACGGTCCGGCGGCTCCGATCCGAGGCGAGAGACGCCGACGCGATCCTCGTCACCGGGAAGGACTGGGCCAAGCTCGCGCACGAGAACCCAGCGCTGTGGCCCTGTCCGGTCGTCGTCCCGACACTCGAGATGGCCCTGACCGATGGAGCAGAGGGGCTGCTCGCCGCGATCGACGGGGTGGCGGCCGCGGCGATCGAGCAGCGCGCGGATAGACTCGGCCCATGAGCCTCACAGCCGCCATCGCCGGGTTCAGGCCCTTCCGGGTGCTCGTCGTGGGCGATGTCATGCTCGACGAGCTGCTCTACGGCGACGCCGAGCGGCTCAGCCCCGACGCGCCGGTGCCCGTGCTCAAGGTCCGGCGGTCCGAGCACCGCGCCGGCGGCGCCGCGAATGTCTGCCTGAATCTCGCCGCGCTCGGCGGTTCGGTGTCCATCTTCGCGGTGACCGGGGAGGACGACGAGTCGCGCCGGCTGCGACAGGCCCTCGAACACGCCGGTATCGACATCGACGGGCTCATCGCCGACCCGGATCGGCCGACAACGGTCAAGCGATCGCTGATCGGGCTCGCGCAGCACCGGCATCCGCAGAAGATGTTCCGCGTCGACTTCGAGTCCAGCGATCCGCTCTCGGATGGCGTGACGGCGCGGCTGCTCGCAGCGTTCGATCGGCGACTGGCGGACGCCGACGCGGTCTGCATCGAGGACTATCACAAGGGCGTGTGCACGCCCGCCGTGTGCGCGGAGATCATCCGTCGCGCCCGTGCGGCCGGCAAGCCCGTGCTCGTGGATCCCGCTGCGATCGAGGACTTCTCGAAGTACCGCGGCGCGACGACGATCACGCCGAACCGCACCGAGGCGGAGCGTGCCACGGGCCTGCGCACGGCGGACGGGGCCGGGGGGCTGGCCAACGCGCCGCTTGCCGAGCGTCTGCTCGAGCAGTGCTCGCTCGACACGGTCGTGCTTACACTGGACCGCGAGGGCGCGTTGCTGCTCGAGCGCGGCGGGACGCCGACGCTGGTCCCGACCGTTGCCAGGGCCGTGTACGATGTCACCGGCGCGGGCGACATGGTGCTCGCCGGGCTGGCCGCGTCGATCGCGTGCGGGCTCGGCTGGCTCGATGCGGTCGGTATCGCCAATGTCGCCGCCGGGCTCGAAGTCGAGATCTTCGGCGTCGAGCCCGTCCCGCTCTCGCGTCTGCGACACGCGATCATGCGGCAGGAGGGGCGTCTGCAGGGCAAGCGGCGGACGCTTGAGCAGCTGCTCATCGAGGTCGACGCGGTCCGCAAGACCGGCGGACGCATCGTGTTCACCAACGGATGCTTCGATCTGCTGCACCCCGGGCATGTCGCGCTGCTGGAGCAGGCAGCCGATCTGGGCGACATGCTGATCGTCGGGCTGAACACCGATGCGTCGGTGCGTCGATTGAAGGGGCCCGAGCGTCCGGTGCGGACACTCGACGAGCGGGCGACCGTGCTCGGCGCGCTCTCGTGCGTCGACGCCGTGGTGCCCTTCGATGAGGACACGCCGATCGAGCTGATCCGCGCGATCGAGCCGGAGGTGCTGGTCAAGGGCGGCGACTACAGGCGAGACCAGGTCGTCGGGCACGAGATCGTCGAGGCGGCGGGCGGGCGGGTCGAGATCGTCCCGCTGGTACGGGGGCACAGCACGACCGGCACCATCGAGAAGCTGCGGTCGTGAACGGCGAGCGGGCCGTGCATGTCGCCGTGGTGCACCGCCGATACGCGTCGATGATCCTCGCCGGCGAGAAGACGGCGGAGCTGCGGCTGACCCGGACGCGGTCCGCGCCGCACGGGCGCGTGTCCGCGATGGACCGCTTGTACTTCAAGCAGGCGTCGGGGCCGATCGTCGCCACAGCGGTGGTGTCCGCCGTCGAGACGCTCTCGGATCTGAAACCGGCGCTGGTCGACGCGCTGCGTCGACGGGTCAACCCCCTGGTCCTGGGTGATGCGGGGTTCTGGGCGCACCGACGCGATGCGTTGTACGCGAGCGTGGTGCACTTCAACGCGGTCGAGCCCTGCCGATTCGGTCCGGACATCACCGAGCTGCGCCGCGCGAACCCGCGCAGCGCCTGGCTGATTCTTCCGGCGCAGGCGGATGTCTACCCGGCGTGCGTCGAGCGTGGGCTGTTCAACGCCAGTCGATGACGAGCTTGCCCATCTGCTCGCCCGCTTCGAGACGCGCCCACGCCTCGGCCGCTCGCGATGGCGGGAAGACCGCGTCGACCACGGGCTGCACCGCGCCGCTCGCGAACAGCGCCGCGACCTCACGGAACTCGTCCGGCGTGCCCATGGTCGAGCCGAGCACACGGAGCTGGTTCCAGAAGATGCGGGCAAGGTCCGTGGTCGCGTCCGGGCCGGTGGTGCAACCCGGCGTCACATACACCCCGCCTCGCGCGAGACTCTTGATGCACGACAGGTGCGTTGCCTTGCCAACGGAATCAACCGCCATGTCCACGCCGCGCTTGCCGGTTAGCGATCGCACCGCCCGCGACCAGTCCTCGCCCGCGTCGAGCACGCCTTCGTGCGCACCGAGCCGGCGGGCTTCGGCGAGCTTCGATTCGTGGCGGCTGGTCACGATCACCCGGCAGCCGTGGTGCAGCGCCAGCTTCATCGCGATGGTCGCGACCCCGCCGCCGATGCCCGTGATCAGCACGGTCTGACCGGGCCGGAGGTCGCCCTTGGTGAACATCATCGAGTACGCCGTGAGCGCTGTGAGCCCGAACGCCGCGGCCGCGATCGGGTCGGCGTCGCCCGGAACGGGGGCAAGGTTCTCGACGGGGGCGAGAAATCGTTCGGCGTGCATGCCGCGGGGGTCGTGCTCGCCGATGAGCTCGTATTCGGGCGCCAGGTGCGAGGCCGGCCCCTCGTCGGGACCCGGCAGGCGACGCACCGGCACCGCCGCGTTGACGATCACCCGCCGACCGATCCACGCCGGGTCCACCCCCGCGCCGACGGATTCCACTTCGCCGCACGCATCGCACCCCGACACGCGCGGGTAGGAGAGCTCCAGCCCCGGCACACCCCGGCCCACCCACAGGTCCATGTGGTTCAACGCCGAGGCCAGCGTGCGGATCACCGCCTGCCCCGGGCTCGGCTCCGGCACGTCGGGCCAGTCGTCCCGAAACTCGATGCTCGGAGCGACCGGGGAGCCCTGCTTCGTGATGACGACGGCCTTCATGATCCCAGTGTAGTGACCGGCGACCCCCACAGAAAAAATCCCTCGCAGTCGCGAGGGGCGGTGCAATCCGAACTCTGAGCGGATCTCAGTGGACCGTCTTCATGCCTTCGACATGCTTCATGCCGCGCCGGCGGTCGCGGAGCCGGCGGCTCTTGCCGACGCGGTCGCGCAGGAAGTACAGCTTGGCGCGGCGGGCATCGCCGCGACGCACCACCTCGAACTTCGAGATCATCGGGCTGTTGATCGGCCAGGTGCGCTCGACGCCGATGTCGTCGACAATCCGGCGAACGGTGATCATCTCGCCGATGCCCCGGCCCTTGCGGGCGATCAGCACGCCTTGGAAGACCTGGACGCGCTCCTTGTCGCCTTCGACGATGCGGACATGCACATTGATCGTGTCGCCGATGTCGAACCGCGGTGTGTCGGTCTTCAGCGTCTCGGTGTTGAGGCTCTCGATGAGCGTCTGCCTGTCCATCGCGCGGTCTCGCTCGGTTGTTGATGCGTCTGCGGGTGGGTCCCGCCCCACCACCGGGACGGCTCGAACGATAGGCGGCTACCGGCGGCTGCTTCCACCCGCCGCAGGCGGCAGCAGGTCGGGACGCCGGGCCCGAGTCCGCTCCACCATCCGTTCCAGTCGCCAGCGGGCGACGGCCAGATGGTCGCCGGAGAGCAGCGCGGCCGGTACCTCGACCCCGTTCCAGACCCGCGGCCGGGTGTAGTGCGGGCAGTCGAGGAGCCGGGCGTCTCGCGGGACGGCCAACTCCGCCAGCCAGCGCGACAGCACGCCGGGCGGAATGGGGTCGCCGTTGGGCGTCGTGGTCGGCACGGGGGAGAAACTGTCCTGCGAGGCCGACGCGTCGTCACCCAGCACGCCGGGCAGCAGCCGGATCACGGCGTCCATCAGGACGATGGCTCCCAGTTCGCCCGATGACAGCACGAAGTCCCCCACCGAGACTTCGATCGGGTCCAGGCGTTCGATCACCCGCTCGTCGATGCCCTCGTAGTGGCCGCAGATCAGCAGCAGCCGGGGCTTGGCTGCGAGGTCCTCGACCAGCAGCTGCGTGAGCGGCGTGCCCTGGGGCGTGAGCAGGATGCGCGTTGCGGGGCGTGAGTCGAGAGACTCGGCGGCCATGGCCGCATCCCAGACCGGCTGGCATGACATGACCATGCCGGGCCCGCCGCCGAACGGGCGATCGTCGGTCTTGTCGTGCTTGTTGTCCGCAAAATCGCGGATGTTGGTGGCGTGCCACTCGGCCAGGCCCGCCGCCCGGGCTCGGGACGGGATTGACGATGCGAGCACGCCGCGCTCGGCGTCGAACATCTCTGGGAAGGTTGTGAGGATGTCGAAGCGCAAGCGGCGCTCACCTCGAGCTGCGGCGGGATCGCGGCGAGATTACTCGCTTGCGCCCTCGCCGCCCTCTTCGGCCGGAGCAGCGGCGGCCTCGGCCTCGGCGGCGGCCTTCTCCTCGGCTTCCTTCTTCGCCTTGTGCTCGGCCTCGGTCTTCTCGGCGGCGGCCTTGGCCTCGGCCGCCTTCGCCGACGCCGACTGCGCCGCCTCGACCTGGCCCCGGCCGGCGGCGGTCTTCGCCTCGGCGGCCGCTTCGCGCGCCGACGCCACGAACGAGGACAGGTCCGCGTCCGCATCGCTCGCAAACTGCGTGAGTGCGGCGAGCGCATCCTCGGCCGCCTTCACAGCGGACGCCGACTCGACCCGCAGCTTCGCGTACTTCCTGTCGGCCTCCCACGCCGACTTCTGCTTGGCGGTCAGCAGGTCGCGGTGGCCCAGGATGTCCCGCACCGTGTCCGACGGCTGGGCGCCGACGCTCAGCCAGTGGCGGATGCGGTCCTCGTCGAGCTCGAGGTCGCGCTCGCCGGCGCCGGGGGTCGGGTTGAACCAGCCGAGGTTCTCGAGGTACCGGCCGTTGCGCTTGAACCGGGCGTCGACCGCGACGAGGCGGTAGAACGGGGCGTGCGTGCGACCGTGCCGCTGAAAGCGGAGCTTGACCATGGCAGATTCTCCAGGACGGGGCTCGCGGCCGGTCAGAGCCAGTCGAGCGCCGGGGTTGGTGCTCCCGAGGGGGTCCAAATCCCCTCGCGGTCTCAACTCTAGGCCGGTACGGACCCTGCCGCCTAGCCTCAACCGAGACACCCGCACGGAGGCCCCGCCATGCTCATCCCGGCCGTTTTCGCCGCTCTCGCCGTCGCCCAGCCTGAGGCCGATCCCGGGGACGCCGGCGAGGCCCGGTTCCTGACCAACCCGGTGCAACTGACCTTCGCCAAGGACTTCGTGAAGGCGGGGGAGAGCTATTTCTCGCCGGATGACGACTTGGTGGTGTTCCAAGGTGTGCCGGTGCCGCCGGAAGGCGAGGAGCCGAGCCCGCACTATGGGATGTATGTGGGCAGATTCACCGGCGGTTCATTCGAAAGTCCGCCATCACGCGTGAGCCCGGACGGTTCTGCCAATACATGCGGTTGGTTCGCGCCACAAGACCCGGAGAAGCCGGGCCAATACAAACTGATCTTTGGATCGACGGTTGAGGCCCCGGAGGCGGCAACAGCACCGGGGTACCAGCGTGGCACATCGAAGTACCGTTGGTCATTTCCATCGAATATGAGGATCGCCTTCCGCCACCTTGCCTATTCGGAGGACATCCGTCCGAAGCTGTTTGTTGGCGGCATCGGTTACCCGATGGAATCCGAGGGTTGCTACACGGCGGAGTGCTCGTATTCGCCCGACGGCAGGCATGTGCTCTTTGCCCAGGTCGACAATGACAAGACGGCCCGTCTTGGCCGCCCCGATGCCGATATTTGGGTGATGCCTGCTGACAGCGGCCCCGCGATTCGAATCGTCGAGGCCGAGGGCTACGACGGCGGGCCGTTCTTCAGTCCCGACGGCGCGTGGATCTGCTACCGCTCCGATCGCCGGGGCGACAACCTGCTCCAACTGTTCGTCGCCGAGCTTGCGTACGACGACTCGGGCGCGATCACCGGCATCAAGCGAGAAATCCAGCTCACCGACAACCAGCATGTGAACTGGGCGCCGTTCTGGCACCCCTCGGGCGAGTTCCTCATCTACGCCTCCAGCGAAGTCAGCCACCGGAACTACGAGGTCTTCGCGATCCGCTTCGATGCGGAGAACCCCGGCCCGACGACGCCCGTGCGGATCACCTTCGCCGAGGGCTTCGATGGGCTTCCGGTGTTCGACTCCGACGGCGACCGGATGATGTGGACCGCCCAACGCGGCGACGACACGCGCTGGGGCGGGCGGGCCTCGAGCCAGCTGTGGATCGCGGACTTCGACGCTGACGCCGTGCGGGCGGCGCTCGACGAAGCGAACCACTAAGCCAGTTCGTTCGATCAGGCCAGGCCGAAGAACGCTCGGTGATGCTGCAGGATCTCTTGGGCGATGTTCTCGAGATCGTCCTGATCGGCGTCGGGCTCGATGTCGGGCTCGAAGGTGCCGCCGAGGATCAGCGCATCCTCGCGCGGGAAGACATAGCGGTACTCATCGTGGACGCAGTAGCCGAGCTCCTGCGGCTGGAGATGGACGAGCACGCCGCGGGCGGGGAAGACCTTGGCGTCGTTGAAGATCTCCCGGCTGCCGAGCGCGAGGCAATTGACGACGGCATCCTCGGGCAGGGCCTTGACATCGGCGAGGGATTCGAAGCTGGTTTCTTCCATCGTCACGCCCTTGGCCGAGCACGCGTCGGCGAGCTGGCGCATGAAGCGTGGCGTGTGGATGAAGTTGGCGCGGTACAGCCGGCCCTCGGTGATCGAGCCGGGCTTTGGTTCGGCCTTCGTGAGCTGGCGGGGCGTCCCGAGCACGCCGGACTCGAAGTGCTCCGGATGCTCCTCCGCGTGAGCGGGCTCGTAGACGGGCAGCTCCTCGACGCCCCAGAGGCCACGATCCAGCATGCCGAAGCGGCGCGCCGAGCGGCGGAGTGCATCGTTCAGCTTGGCGCGGTCGGCCTTCTTCTTCGGGAAGTCGATGCCGGTGGGGAGCCAGAGCGCCCCGGCGACGGCGCTGGTGGTCTCGTCACCGAAGCGCTCCGCGTAGACGGTCACGGCGTAACCGGCCTCGGCGAGCAGCAGCGCGCTGGACAGCCCGACCACCCCGCCGCCGAGCACCGCCACCGACGAGCCCGCAGGGGCCGCCTCGGCGAGCATCTCCACGACGAGCTCGGCGCACCCGAGCGAGAGCGTGACGCCGCACCCGCCGTGACCGTAGTTGTGCACCAGCGGCCGCTTGCCGAGCTTCACGAGGTCGAGCCGCAGCCCTCCCTGCCGGCAGGGACGGATGCCGCTGACGATCCGGAGCACCTGGTCATCGGACAAATCGGGCACGGGCAGTTTCCCACCCATCGACCGCGACGAACCCCGAGGCTTGCTCATCATCCGACTCATGCCAACCGTGCCTCCTGATTCAGAGACCCGATCAAAATGCAAACTGCCTGGCAATTCGCCACGATCGGGATCCGATTGTAGAAGCGCGGCGCTCGCGCCGTGTGATGGGAGGGTGGGGCCGACGATGGCCGATGCCGGTCAGAGCGCCCGGACCGCCTCCAGCACCTCCTCGGCGTGGCCGGGCACTTTGACCTTGTCCCACCGCTGCGCGACCTTGCCGTCGCCGTCGATCAGGTAGGTGGTCCGCTCGATGCCCATGTAGGTCTTGCCGTACATCGACTTCTCGACCCACACGCCGTACTTCTGCGCGACCACGGGGTCGGGCTTGCCCTCGTCGTTCTCGCGGTCGTCGGCGAGCAGCGGGTAGGGCAGGCCCTCCTTGTCGGCGAACTTCTTCTTGCTCTTGGTGCCGAGGATGCTGATGCCGAGCACCTGGGCCTCGGACTTGGCGAACTTCGGCAGCAGGTCACGGAACTGGCAGGCCTCGTCGGTGCAGCCGCTCGTCAGATCCTTGGGGTAGAAGAACAGGATGACGGGCCGACCGGCGTAGTCGCCGAGCTTGTGTTTCACGCCGTCCTGGTCGGCGAGGGTGAACGCTGGGGCCTTCTTGCCGGGCTCGATCGGTGGCATGGTCAGTTCCTCGGGTGCGCTCCGCGATTCGGCGTGATGGCCCGGCGCCGGGGCGCCGATACACTCGTGCGCCCATGACCGAGCCAGACGCCGCATCCACGACGCCCGCGCCGCTTTCGCCAGAGACGATAGCGCGGATGCTCCGGTCCCTGCCCTCGGTACGCACGCCTCTCAACGCGGAGGAGATCGCTTCGCGGGCGGCGAGGCTCAGCCGGAACGGCAAGCTGCCGGGCTACGAGCCGTCGCCGGGGCTCTTCAGCTGCGCCGCGTTCGGCGCTCCGTTCGACTACCGGCTCGTCGCGACCCACGGCCCGGACGGCCTTGTGTTCCGTGCGCACCGGCTTGCGAAGCTGCCGGTGATCTACGCGGTGGTGCTCGCGGTGACCGTCTGGCCCGGCGTGCTGCTGACCGATTCGCTGCTGAAGTCGTGGTTCGCGTGGTACCCCGGCGCGTGGTGGGTCACCTGGTCGTGGTACATCCCGCTGACGCTGTTCCCGATTCCGTGGATCTGGCGGAGCATCGCCCGCAAGAGCCGGGCGAGCGCCCTGGTCCACGCGCACGAACAGATCGGCACGATCGCGTCGGCCGTCGACGGCGAAGTCGTGGAGTCCTGACGAAGGGCGTCCGCGTCTGCAGCGTGAGGCGGGAGGAGCGGCAGCGAGGCCTGCCGGATCGCGATCGGCTCGTCCGGGAGTGCCTCGCTGGCGCTTCGGCCTCGTCAAAAGGCCCGTGCCATCGACCCGTGCTTATTCGACATCCTTGCCTTCGACCACATCGGTGATCGGCGGCGCGTCGTGCCCCTCGTCGCCCGATTCCTTCATGCGCCTGAAGTAGCCGTGGTACGCCTTCATCGCCTGGGCGCCGAAGATCCACATGATCGGGATGTTGGCAACGAGCATGACGCCCAGGCCGAGCGTGGTCCACATGTCGAGCTCGGTATCGGTGCCGATGATGGCCCGGTCGCCGTTCGGTCCGAACAGCGGCATGGCGAGCATGGTCGTCGCCAAGATGAGCAGGGAATAGACGATCTTGTAGATCATGACGGCCGGCTTGGCGGCCCGCTCCCCGTGCGTGCCGAAGAAGTAGTACACGCCCTGCTCGCCGTAGTAGCTCCAGGAGATCATGGTCGAGAGCGCGAAGAGCCAGGCGGCGATCGTCACGAGCCACTGACCCAAGCCGGGCGTGACGCGGTCAAACGCGTACGCGGTCATCGAGGCGCCGGCGTAGTCGCCGTACAGGCCGAGATCCGCCGTGCCGTCCTCCGCCTGGCGGAATGTCGGCTTGGCCTCGGACTCCAGCGTGCCCCACGAGGCGATCCACTGGCCGCTCTCATCCTGGCTGACGGTCGCGGTGATCTTGCGGAGGTCTCGGCCGGTATCGGGGTTCGGGTCCGCGGCGACGACGAAGAAGATCGTCTCGCTGTCACGCCATCCCGCGTCGCTGCTGTCGGGCGTCAGGCCGCGGATCCGCCGGGCCTCGTTGCTCATCGGCGGTAGCGGCGGGGTCTGGAGCGTCCACTCCCCCTCGATGGGCTCGCCAGTGCCGTTGTCGGTGGCCTGCACGATCCGCACGCTCTCGGCATCCCAGAACGCCGACTCCGCCTCGCGGTTGTACGCGCCGCTGGCGAGGATCACCAGCGCTGTCAGCGTGCAGACGACGATGGTGTCGATGAAGGGCTCGAGGCCGGCGACCACACCCTCGCGCACGGGCTCGTCGGTCTTCGCCGCCGAGTGGGCGATGGGGCTCGAGCCCTGCCCCGCTTCGGAGGAGAACAGCGCCCGCTTGACACCCCAGAGCGCGGCGTACCCGAAGGTGCCGCCCAGGAACGCGCCCACCGGCTCGGCGGACTCCCCGCCGAGCGCCGGCGGGAGCCCGCTCTTGACGATCAGCGCGAGCATCGCGGGGATGTCGCCGATGTGCACCACGAGCACATACCCGGCCGCCAGGATGTAGATCAGGCACATCACGGGCACGATCCGGCCGGCAACGGCGCCGATGCGTTTGATGCCGCCGATGATCACCAACCCGACGAGGATGGTCAGGACCACGCCCGTGACGACCTGCGGCACATCGAAGTAGGTCCGCGTGACATCCGCGACATTCCACGCCTGGAACATGTTGCCGCCGGTGATCGCCGAGATGATCAGCGTGACGACAAAGATGCCGCCGATGAGCGATCCGAGCGGGCCGAGCCCCCGCTTCGCAAACCCCTTCTTGACGACGAACATGGGACCGCCGTGCGGGTTCTCGGGGTCATCGGTGTTGCGGTAGAGCATGGACTGGGTGACCTCGGTCATCTTGATGGCCATGCCGAGGAAGCCGATGATCCACATCCAGAAGATCGCGCCCGGACCGCCGAGCGCCACCGCGACCGCGACGCCGGCGATGTTGCCCAGCCCCACCGTGGCGGAGAGCGCCGCCGAGAGCGCCTGGAAGTGGTTGATGGCCCCGGGGTCGGCCTTGTCGTCGTACTTGCCGCGGACGACCTGCACGCCGTGGGTGAGCGCCCGGAACTGCCCGAAGCCGGACCAGATGGTGAACAGCACGCCGGTGACGAGCAGGGCGTACACGGTGTAGTTCGAGAAGAGCACGCCGTTGATCGCGTTGATCGTGTCGTTGAGAGTCATCGATCGGTCTTCCTTGTGCCGGCTGAGCTGTTCCGGGAGCGGGTCATCATGGCCGAAACCGAGGCCGCGTGCAAACGGCGCGGCCCGGCTGGTACGCTCACCCGGTGTGGTCCATCGACGAGATCGCCGACGCCGCTGCAGCCGGCCTTGCCGCCGCGGACTCGGCCCTCCGCGCCGAGCACGCGGTGCGGGGGGTCGATGCGCTCGACGAGACCGACCTGCACCCGCTGCTCGCCGCCGGCTTCGAGGCCGCTGGTCTCGGTGTGCTGCGCGAGTGGCCGCTGCCGGAGACCACCAAACGAAGGCCGAAGTCCTCGGATCGTGAGCGCTGCGACCTCGTGCTGCTGCCCGAACCGGGGGATCGGCTGGTTGACCCAGTCCGCAAGGGCATGGAACTCGACGATGCGGCGGACACGCTGTTCGCCGGCGCCGCGGATCGGCTGTTCGTCGACGCCGGCATCGAACCGGCCGACGCGGTCTGGCTCGAGGTCAAGGCCACCGGGCAGCACACCACACGCGACGGCGTGCCCGGCCCCAACACGCGGTACACGACCGAGCTCGTCCGGCTCCCGGCGGCGGACATCCGCAAGCTCGCCCGCCAGCGCGCCGTCGCCCACGCCGGCGTGGTCGTCGTGCTCTTCGCGGCCGACGAGCCCACGGCGCGGCATGACCTCCACGCCGCGCTACACCGCTGGCTCGACGACGACCTGCCCGTCCGCACACCGGCGATTCGTGTCACGCCCATCCTCGATCGCATCGGCAACGCCGTGGCCCTCGTGGCCGTCGTGCCCGTGCGTACGGCGTTCGAGCTGTGAGACGGCGGATCAGCCCGCGGTGCGCGCGAGGCCGATCAGCGGCTCGATCGCGTCGGCGGCCGCCTCGCTCGCCCGGAGGTGGTCAAACTTCGCCGAGATCCGACGGAGCTCCTCGACCTGCCGCGCCGCGAGCGACTCGTCCTCGATCAGCCGCGACGCCTGCTCGACGATCGGCTCCGCATCGCCGAAGTGCGGCACGAGTTCCGGCACGATCTCGCGACCGGCGATGAGGTTGGGGAGGGTGAAGAACGGCGCCGAGACGAGCCACCGCCCCAGCAGGTTGTAGAACAGCCGGCTGCTCTTGTAGACGATCACCATCGGCCGGCCGACCCGCGCGATCTGCAGCGTCACCGTCCCGCTGACGGTCAGCGCGATCTGGCACCACCGGATGACGGCGTCGGTCTCGCCGGCGACGATCTCGAGCCCCGCGGGCCAGCCGCCGAGCCGCTGCGCATCGGCGCGCAAACCCTCAGCCACCCGCTCGTTCGTCGCCGCCACGACACCCACGGCCCCGTGGAAGTCCGTGCGGAGACGCCGGAAGCTCTCGAGCAGCAGCGGGAAGTTCTTGGATAGCTCAGCGGGCCTCGACCCCGGCAGGAGCGCCACCCGCGGGGCACCCTGGCCCAGCTCGGCGGCACGGGCGGCCAACGCCCGCTCGTCATGCGTTTCATCGAACAGCGGGTGCCCGATGAAGCGTGCCGGCACGCGCTTCTGTTCGAACCAGGTCTGCTCGAACGGCAGCAGGCACAGCACCAGGTCCGTCAGCCGACGCAGCTTGTTCACCCGCCACGGCCCCCAGGCCCAGACCTGCGGCGCGACGAGGTGCACGACGCGCTTGCGGTGCCGCTTGGCGATCTTGCAAATCGGGAAGTTCGCCGCCGGCGAGTCGACGGGGACATGCAGCCGCACCTCGGGGTGCTCGCCGAGCCACGCGTCGATGCGCCGGTTGATCTGCTGGTGCTCGCGGATCTTCGACCAGCCGGGCAGGCCCATGACCGCGTTGTCGCCCGTGCGTTCGATCACCGTTGCGCCGGCCGCCTCCATCCGCGGGCCGCCCCAGGCGTACATCCGCAGGTCGGGATGCCTCCGACGCAGCACGCGGATGACGGCCGAGGCGTGGTCATCGCCGCTCGGCTCGAAGGCGGTGAAGAGGATCGCGCCCGCGGGTTCGTTGCCGCGTCGGGCCGCCGACGCGCTGCTGGATGGAACGGCCGCGGCGCTCATGCGTGGACGAAAGCCCCCACCGCTCGGCGAGTCAACCGGGCCGCGCCGCCCGGGCTAGAACCCCGAGGAGGCGAGCCACTCGCTCGGCGGGGTGTCCAACGCCTCGGCGATCAGCAGCAGCGATTCCAGGCTCGGCAGGTGCGTTCCCCGTTCGACCGCGCTCAGCTGGCTCACGCTCACGCCCGAGGCCTCGCTCAGATCTTTGAGGGTCCAGCCCCGGTCCGTCCGCGCCAGGCGGATGCGCCGGCCGAGTTCTGCGCGCAGCCGAACCTGAGGTCGCTGGCCGAGGCCGAGCTCCTTCGCGGCCTGCCCCAGCACACGCTCGAGATCCGCTTCTGAGAACGGCTTGGGCAGGTAGTCGAACGCCGCCCGCTTGAAGGTCTCCCGCATCGTGTCCATCGATGGGAACCCGGTCACGACGATCACGCACAGCCGGGGCCAGCGCTGGCGGATCCGGTCGAGCACTTCCGTGCCGTCCGTAGCGCCCATGTTGACATCCAGCAGGACGACCTCAGGCAGCGACTCGGTGCACACCGAGAAGAAGGCCTCGGCCGTCCGCGTGATCCGGACCTCGTGCCCGAGCCGCTCGAGTGTTCCCCGGAGGTACTCGAGGAAGTCCGCGTCGTCGTCGAGCGCCACGATCGAGAGCGGCCCCGATGCACCCTCCGGGGGCGTTGGCTCATGCCTGTCGTGCGTCCGCTCCGCCATTGTCCGGCTCCAATCCCGGTGCCAGCCTATCAGCCGGGCCGGTCTCCGGGAGGACGAACTCGAAGACGGCTCCGGCTCGCTCCGGGCGGTTGGTCGCCACGATCACGCCGCCGTGCTCGTGGACGATGCCCTGCACCACGGCAAGACCGAGCCCCGTGCCGCGCGCGTCGAGCCGGGAGGAGACGAAAGGCTCGAAGATCCGCTCGATCAGGTCCGGGTCGATGCCGGGGCCGTCGTCGGTGACGGTCACCGCGACCCAGCTCGATTCGTCCCGTTCCAGCCGTCGCGCGCCGACCACCACGCGCCCCCCGGCCGGGGACGCGCCAGATCGCACCGCGTCCGCTCCGTTGCGGATCAGGTTCACCAGCACCTGGACGATCCGCTCGGCGTCGCACGCGATCTCCAGCTCGGGGTCGACCTCGTTGACAATCCGGCTGGCGTGCGTCTGCCGATCCAGCCGGACGAGGGTGATCGCCTCGTCGGCCAGCGTCGCCAGCCGCGCCGGCCGGAGCGCTGAGGGCCGCACCCGTGCGAAGTCCAGCAGGCTCTCGCCCAGGCCCTCGAGCCGACGAACAACCCGCAGCAGCAGCTGGGCCTCGGCCGGTTCGAGCGAGTGACCGGGTGACGACTCGAGCTTCTCGACCAGACCCTTCACCACCGTCAGCGGCGTGTTCAGCTCGTGAGCAATCCCCGCCGACATCATGCCCAGGCTCGCGAGCCGGTCCGCGTCCGCCAGGTTCCGGCGAGCCGTCTCGAGCATGTGGTTCTTCTGCTTCAGGTCCGCCGCGATGCGCTCGACCCGCTGCAGCGCCTCGGCCAGGTCGCGCTCGTGCCGGCGCAGCGCCAGCACCGAGTCGTTGCGCGACCGCATGATCTCTCCCAGCTCGTCCGCCGGGATGTGCCGCTCGGGGATGATCTCCCGCCGGCTGTCGCCCTGCTGCACGGCAAAATCGGCGTCGAGCATCCGACGGATCGGCCCGTAGACATGCCTCGGCAGCACCAGCAGCTCCAAGGCCACCACGATGAGCGCGTACACCGTGAGGACAGCCGCCACAACGAACGCGTACAGGTGGACGACCGCACGACGGGCCTCCGGGATCCGCGCCGTCGCGCGCAGGAAGAGCGCCGGGGTCTCGCCCTCCGCGGGCTCGAGCAGCCGAACGGCCGAGGTGTTCTGCGTCGAGCCGTTGGCGGGCACCGGCGTGCCCCCAGCCGCCAGCGCCGCCGAAGCGACCGACGCGTCCAGCCCCACCACCTCGGCCGATCCGAACGCGAGTTCCACGCTCGGAAGCTCCAGCGACGCCAGCTCCGAGGGCGTGAGCTCGCCGATCAACCGGAGCGCGAGGACCGACTCGTCGTACTCCGCTCGCGTCACGACGGTGCCGATCGCCGGGCGGATCGCCAGGAGCAGCACCACGGCCAGCCCGAGCGAGAACGCGGTGTGTAGCACGATCAGCTTCTTGCGGATCCGCATGCCGCCGAGGAATCGGCCTGGCACCCTCTCGAACCGACCGCCTGTCGCTGCTCCGTCCGACACGCCGCGCCCCCGCCCTACAGTCGCCCCGTGCCTCCGCATCGCGATCACGCCCGCCGACACCGGCGGAAGACCCACGATACACCGGCTACGACGGCTCGCGACCTCGTGGCTCGGGTGCTGACCGCGCAGGCGGCGCGATTCCCGGAGATCGAGGCGATCGACCTCGACACAACGAGCCTGCCGCCGGTGGAGCACGCCCTGGCCTTCGCGCTCTACGACGCCGCCGTCCGACGATGGCTCACGCTCGAGTTCCTGCTCGAAACCCACCTCCGCCGACCCTTCCGGGAGCTCGAGCCGGCACTCCGGGCGGTGATGCTCGTCGGGGCGGCCCAGCTGCTGCTGTTCGACCGCGTGCCGGCCCACGCCGCGATCGACGAGGCCGTCGAGTGGGCCAAGCGTCGCATCCGGCCCGGTGCGGGGGCGATGGTCAACGCGGTGCTCCGGCGCGTCGCCGAGTCGCTCGGCGAGGTCGAGCCCGGCGTGGCGCCCGGGCAGATCCCGGTCGATCGAACCCGCTCGCGCCCCCTGCGACTGGGGCGCCTGCCGAATGACCGCCTCGACGCGCTCGCCATCGAGACCAGCATGCCGGCCCCGGTGCTCCGGCGCTGGCGCACGCAGATGAGCTACGACCAGGCGCGAAGCGTCTGCGTGCACGGGCTGGCCAAACCGCCCACCGTGCTCAACACCGCCCACCTCACCGCCCCGCTGCCCGACGGCGCGACCGAACCGCACGAGATCCCGGGCCACGCGGTCTGGACCGGGACGCATGATCGGCTTGCCAGCCTGCTCGCGACCCGACGCGATGTCTGGGCGCAGGACCCGGCCTCGGCGGGCGCTGTCCGCGCTGTCGCCGAGCTCACGCCGAGGCTCATCGCGGATCTCTGCGCCGGCCAGGGAACCAAGACGCGCCAGCTCGCGGCGGTGTTTCCCGACGCCTCGATCATCGCCACGGATGTGGATCGCACGCGCTTCTCCGTGCTCAGCCGGACCTTCGATCAGCACCCCCGCGTCCGGGTGCTCCCGCCGGCCGAGGCCCGGGAGGCGCTGCTGGGCCAAACGGACCTCGTGCTCCTCGATGTGCCCTGCTCGAACACCGGTGTGCTCGGACGACGCGTCGAGGCCCGCTACCGGGCGACCCCCGCGGCGCTCGACCGCCTCGTCGGCATCCAACGCCAGTTGATCGCCGACGCGCTGCCCCTGCTCGGCCCGGCGGGACGCATCCTCTACGCCACCTGCAGCATCGAACGAACCGAGAACGAGGACATCGCGGCGTGGGCGGCCACCTGGCACTCGCTCGGTCGGTCGCACGAGCGACGCATCCTCCCGGGCGCGGCGAGCCCGGCGAGCTCGACGGACGGTGCGTATAGCGTGGTCCTCGCTCACCGATGACACACCGCCCGCGTACACTGCGGACCCGCGGCCGGAGGCCGCTCACGACCGGTCAGCCGGAAAGGCGAGGATGAAGCTCACCGATCTCATCACACAGGACTGCATCGCGGCACCCATGCACGCGACCGACAAACGCGGCGTGATCGAGGAACTCGTCGAGCTCCTTGCAGCGACCGGCCGCGTCTCGGATGCCGCGGCCCTCACCGAGGCCGTCTGGACCCGCGAGCAAACCCGGACCACCGGCATCGGACACGGCCTGGCCATCCCCCACGGCAAGAGCGACTCACTCTCCGACATGGCGATGGCGATCGGCAAGCCGGCGGAACCGATCGACTTCGAGGCGATCGACGGCAAGCCCGTCCGGCTCGTCGTGCTCCTCGCCAGCCGGCCCGATCAGACAAGCGACCACATCCAGGCGCTCGCCCGCGTCTCGCGCCTGCACCTGCAATCCGACTTCCGCGAGCAGATCTACGACGCTTCGACGCCCGAGGACATCTTCGCGCTGCTCAAGGAGGCGGAGCTCGGCTGAGCCGACGCGTCCCGCTCCCCGCCCTCGATCGCCGCCACGCCCAGCGTTTCGAGCGCGTTCAGGCACCGCCCCGCCGCGGCACGGAACGCGTTGTACGGCAGCAGCAGCACCAGCGCGATGGTCAGCCCGAAGGCCGTCGTGTACAGTGCCTCGGAGATGCCCGCGGCCATCGCCGTGGTGTCGCGCACGGTCTCCGCGTCGCCGAGCAGACCGAAGCTCTGGATGATCCCCGTGACCGTGCCGAGGATCCCGAGCATCGGGGCCGCGGTGATCGCCGTCGAGAGCAACGAGAGGAACCGCTCGAGCCGGGGTCGGCAGGCTTCCGCTGCCGCGAGCACGGCGGACTCGGTCACTGGCTCGCCGCCGGCGGCCGTGTCCATCCGATCAATGAACACGCCGACGATGCCCGAACCGATCCGCACGCGTGATCGATGGGCCGCTCCCCGACGAAGGCCCGCCGCCAGCGCCGCGATGCGATCCCCGGCGAACTCCCGGCGGACCATCGCAAAGTAGACCGCCCGCTCCAGGCAGACCGCGACCGATAGGACGCTCAGCGCCAAGAGGGGCCACGCGACCCACCCCGCCGCTCTGAAGATCTCGATCGCTTGTGTCATCCGGTCCCCATCTCTGTCGCGAATGGTACGGGTCGCCGGCCCCGTCGTACGATCCGACCACCCCGTGCGAACCCGTCAGGAGCCTCCACGCGTGCCGAGCACCCACGCCCCGGATCCGAGCCTCACCGCCCCGATCGCGGAGATCGAGCGCGAGCTCTCCCGCTGGATCGAGGACGCCGGCGCGGGCGGGGACCGTTCCGCGGCCTTGAGGGACGCGATGGCGTACGCCGCCCTCGGCGGGGGCAAGCGGCTCCGCCCGCTCCTGGCGTGGCACTGCGCGGTCGCAGCGGGCGGCAACGGGCGGCAGGCCCTCGCTGCCGGCGCAGCCGTCGAGTTCGTCCACGCCTTCAGCCTGGTGCACGATGACCTGCCGGCGATGGACGACGACGACCTCCGCCGCGGTCGTCCGACTCTGCATGTTCACGCGGGCGAGGCCATGGCGATTCTGGCCGGCGACGCCCTGCTGGCGCTCGCCTTCGACGCCATCGCCCGCGCCGAGGCCCCGGCCGGCACCACCGCACGGCTCGTCCGCGAACTCTCGCACGGCACAGCCGGCATGATCACGGGCCAGGTCCTCGACACCATGCCCGACCGCGAGCCCGGCTTCGATCGGATCGACCCGCTCACCCGGCTGCAGCGGGTGCATCGCAACAAGACCGGCGCGCTGATCCGCGCCGCCTGCCGCATGGGCGCCGTCGCCGTCGCCGCCCCCGAGGATGCGGTCGAGATCGCGGGCCGGTACGGCGAAGCCATCGGCCTCATGTTCCAGGCGGTCGATGACCTGATCGATGTCGAGCAGCCAGCCGAGCACGCCGGCAAGCGCACCGGCAAGGACAAGGACGCCGGGAAGCTGACCTACCCGGGCGTCCTCGGCGTCGACCGGACGCGCGAGACCATCACGGCGCTCGAAGCGGAGGCTCGGCAGCACGCGGAACGCCTCCCGGGTGACCACGGGCCGCTGCTCGCGCTCGCGTCGTTCATGGCCTCGAGGGACCGATAGACCCGAAGAAAGACCTCGGGCGGCCGACCCAATGATCGCTCAACCACATCAAGGCCGGGCCACGCTGTGGGAGTACAATACTTTCAGGAATCCCTGAAACGAATCGTTCCGTGGCGGAGAACGAACCTCCAGCTTCCCAGTTCCGCACTGGTCGAGTCAGCATCACCGCCGCACCCGCGGCCGTCGAGACCCCCATGAAGCACCTGCCCGCGTTGCTCTCACCCGCCGACCTCCGCGCGATCCCGGTCGGCAAGCTCCCGGAAGTCGCCGCGGAGATCCGCGAAGCGATCATCGGGCAGGTGCAGCGCACCGGCGGGCACCTGGCGCCGAACCTCGGCGTGGTCGAGCTGACCCTGGCGCTGCACTATGTGTTCGACTTCGGCCACGACCGCCTGCTCTTCGATGTGGGCCACCAGTGCTACCCGCACAAGCTCATCACCGGCCGTTACGACAAGCTCGCCAAGCTGCGCACGCGCGACGGCATGGCCGGCTTCCCCGAGCCACGGGAAAGCAAGTACGACCTGTTCTCCGTCGGCCACGCGGGAACGGGCATCTCGACCGCCGTCGGCATGGCGCGCGGCGATCAGCTCGCGGGCCAGGCCTTCGACCCCAGAACCAACCCGGACGGCCGCCGGGTCGTCACCCTCATCGGTGACGCGTCGATCGCCAACGGCGTGGCCATGGAGGGCCTCAACAACGCCGGCACCCTCAACCGCCAGTTCCTCGTCGTGCTCAACGACAACGGCATGAGCATCTCCAGGCCGCAGGGCGCGCTCGCGCAGTACTTCGACCGCGTCCGGCTCAGTCACACTTACACCGGCTTGAAGCGATCGGCCGGTCACATGCTCGACAGCATGCCCGGCGGCGGGCTCATCAAGGACGCCTACCACCGCGCCGGCGAGGCCACCAAGGCCATGCTCGCCGAGAACGCCTGGTTCGAGCACTTCGGGCTCGTCACCGTCGGCCCGATCGACGGGCACAACCTCGCGGAGCTCATCGAGTTCCTCACCGAGGCCCGCGAGTTCGATCGGCCGATGGTCCTGCATGTCAAGACTGTCAAGGGCAAGGGCTTCGATGTCGCCGAGGGCGATGCCACCACCTTCCACTCGCCCAAGCCGTTCACGGTCGAGCGCGACGCGACCGAAGGCTGCCGGGTCGAGATCAAGTCCGGAGGCCGCTCGTTCACCAGCGCCTTCGGCGATGCGCTGACCGACCTGATGCACCGCGACCCCAAGGCCGTCGCCTGCACCGCCGCGATGCCCGGGGGCACCGGGATCGATGCGGTCATGCGCGCCCACCCCACCCGCACCTGGGATGTCGGGATCTGCGAATCGCACGCGATGGACATGATGGCGGGCCTGGCCAAGACGGGCTTCAAGCCGTTCTTTGCCGTCTACTGCACCTTCCTGCAGCGCGCTTTTGATCAGGCGTTCCAGGAGGTCGCGCTCCAGGGCCTGCCCGTCCGACTCTGCCTGGACCGGGCCGGGCTGGTCGGCGGTGACGGCGCCGTGCACCACGGCTTCTGCGATGTCGCGCTGCTCCGCACGCTGCCCGATGCGGCCCTCACCGCCGCGATCGATGAGCCCAGCCTGCGCGCGGCGCTCGAGTTCATGCGCGGCTACGACGAGGGGCTGTCGGCCGTCCGCTATCCGCGCGATGATGTCTCGTCCCGGTTCGGTGAGGCCCCGCCGTTCGAGCTCGGTCGGGCCCGCTGCCTCACGCCCGAGCAGGATGTCCTCGCCGGTCACCGGCCCGACACCGCTGTGCTCGCCTTCGGGACGCCCGCCGTCGCGGCGTGCGAGGCGGCGGAGTCGCTCGCCGACGAATACGCCGTCGCCGTGTACGACGCCCGGTTTGCCAAGCCCGTGGACCAGCGTCTGATCGCCGCGTTGCTCGAAGCGGGCGTCCCGATCGTCACGGCCGAGGACCACAGCATCGTGGGCGGGTTCGGCTCGGCCGTGCTCGAAGCGGCGCAGGAGCTCGGGCTCGACGCGAGCCGCGTCGTGCGCGTGGGGCTGCCCGACACCTGGGTCTATCAGGACGGCCGGTCTCGACAGCTCGCCGAGGTCGGGCTCGACGCCGCCGGCCTGGCGCGGAGCATCCGCGACGCCGTCGCCCGCGAGCCCGGGATGGTTCGGCGTGCCGATCGGGTGGTCGAGCCCGCCGCCACCGGCCAGCGGTCCGCCCGATAGACTGCGGGCGAGACGCCGGAGCGCCGCGCAGACACGGAGCGACCATGCCGCAGCCACGATCCGTTCTGCTTGTCTGCAACGAGGACAAGCCCGGCTCGCCCGAGGTCGCCGACCGTGTCGCCCAGGCCATCGCCGCCCACGGCCGACTGACCCAACGCATCGAGGCGGACCACGGCGTGCCCACCGACGCGGGCCTCGGTGCCGATCTGATCGCCGTCGTCGGGGGCGACGGCACGCTGCTCTCCCAATCGCGCCGGTTCGTCGAACGAGGCGTGCCCATCCTTGGGGTCAACGCCGGCCGGCTCGGCTTCCTCGCCGAGTTCACGGCCGACGACATCGAACGCCAGGCGGCGTCGCTCTTCGGCGGCCGCGAGTTGTACACGCGCCGCGTGCCCATGCTGCGTGTCGAGGTGCGCACCGACAACCGCGACGCCTGGTCGGACCGATGCCTGAACGAGGCCGTCATCACCGCCGGCCCCCCCTACCGCGTCATCGAGCTGCAGCTGTCGATCGACGGCGAACCGGGCCCGCCCATCCGCGGCGACGGGGTGATCATCTCCACCGGCCTCGGCTCCACCGCGTACAACGCCTCCGCCGGTGGTCCCATCTGCCATCCCGGCATCGACGCCACGCTGCTCACGCCCATCGCCGCACACTCGCTCGCGTTCCGGCCCATCGTGCTCCCGAGCGCCTCGGCCATCGACCTCGGCTTCACCCAGCTCAACGACGACGGTGACCGCGGCGGCACCACCCTGGTGCTCGACGGGCAGATCCAGCGACGCCTGCGGCACAACGAATCGGTCCGCGTCACCCGCGACCCGAGCGCCGTGCACCTGGTCACCAACCCCGATGGCAGCTACTGGCGCACGCTGACCGACAAGCTGCACTGGGCTCGGCCGCCCGAACTCCGGTCAAGCTAGGCCGCCGAGAGCCGCTCACCGGCCGGGCGCGACCGCCCAACGCCGACCAGCTCCCGCAGCCCCTGCGCCATGTCGATCATCAGCCCGAGCAGCAGCGGCACCAGCACGAGCGTGAACACGGTCGACACCAGCAGGCCGCCCACGACGACCGACCCGAGCCCCCGGTACATCTCCGAACCCGCGCCGGGCACGAGCACCAGCGGCAGCATCCCGCCCACCGAGGTGAGCGTGCTCATGAAGATCGGGCGCACCCGCGTCCGCACCGCCTCGGCGATCGCCTCGGCCGACGCCATCGGCTCGACACGATCGTCCTCGCCCTCGCCGATGCCGCGCATGAAGTTCAGCGACTGGTGCACGATCAGGATCGCGTTGTTCACCACGATCCCGATCAGGATCACGAAGCCGAGCATGGTCAGCACATCGAGCTGCTGCGCGGCGATCGTCGGGTCGGCGGCCGTGATGCGGTGAACGATCGCCAGCCCGCCGAACCCGCCCACCACCGCCAGCGGCACGGTGAACATGATCACGAACGGGTACATGAAGCTCTCGAACAGCGCGCACATCAGCAGGTAGGTCACCAGCAGCGCCCACACGAACCGCGCCATCGCCAGCTCGGGTGAGCCCGCGACCAGCAGCAGCGAACCGCCGATCACGCTGAGCAGCAGCAGCGCGCCCATGCCGCCGTAGCCGAACGAAGCACGGCCCGCGGCGATCGCGCGCGTGAACCCAAACCCCGCGAAGAGGATCCCGATGGCGCCCAGCGCCAGCCCCGCCCATCGCACCCCCGCGAGCGCACCCGCCGGCGTGCCCCCGCCGTCGCGCGCCGTCAGCGAGGTACCAAACAGCGCTTCCTGCACCTCGTCGAGCTTGGCGGCCGTTCCCTCGAACCGCACGCGCATCGTCCGATCGATCAACCCCTTCTCGACCGCCGGCTCCACGAACCGCGTCCGCACATCGTCGATGACATCCTGCACCGTCATCCCGGGCGGCGGCGAGATCAGCAGCTTCACCGCCGGCAGCTCCTCGATCCGCTGGATCGATTGCGGCGCGTCCGTCCGGTCAGCCACCACCAGCGTGTCCAACGGCACGACGGGACCCGCCGGCGTGGCCACGGGAATCTCCGCCATCTTCTCGAGGAACGCCAGCTGCCCGCCCTTGGGCAGCACCACCATGTCCACGGCTTCGCCTGCAAGGCGGAAGTCGTCCACGAACGCGCCGTCGAACAGGCCTCGCACCGCCGTGCCGACCGCCGCCGTGCTCAACCCGAGCTCCCGTGCTGTCTGCGTCAGATGCACCCGGATCTCGGGCTGTCCCAGGTTGAAGTTCCCCGGGTCGGGGCGCACCCGGCCCCAGCCGTACGAATCGTCGTTGCCGGCCGCGGTCATGATCTCGGTCGCCGCCGCCACCACGCGGTCGAGCTCCGGGCCCAGCACCTCGATGTTCACGGTGTTCCCGCCGCCGACGCCCCGGCCGAACAGGGACGACTGCTGCGCCCCGCCAAAGGTGTCCGGCAGGGTGTTCATCGCGTTGGTGAGCAGCTGGCCGACGGGGATCACGACCTCGTCGTTGGCGCTGACGGCACCGGCGAACATGCCCCCGCCGAACGAGCCGATGAAGAAGTTGCGCACCGCGACCGGGTCGTACTCCCCCGCCTCTGCGCCCCGGCCGTAGGGAATCGGCGGCAGGTCCGACACGCTCCGGCCCTCCTCCTCCAGGCGGTGCTCCATGTAGGGCAGCACCTTCGCCTCCATCCGCTCCGCGAACGCCGTCATCTGCTCGACGGACATGCCCGGCGGCACGAGCATCCCGCCGAAGACCAGGTTCCGGTTGCCGGCCGGCAGGTAGTCAAGCGGCGGGCGGAGGGTGAGCGCGCCGTACAGGCTCAGGCCCGCCATCACGACGATGATCGCCGGCCGGAGCGTCCATCCGCGGACGCCGTGCTGAAGCCACCCGATGAACGAGCCATAGCGGTTGACGAGCGCCGCCAACAGCCTGGCCACGCCGAAAAGGTCCTGCCACGCCGTGGTCAGCCTTCCTCGCTGGGTCGCGGGCGGGCGAAGCCACCGGGAGCAGGCCGCCGGGATCACCGTGATCGACACGAGGAGCGACAGCGAGACGGCCGCGACGATCGCGATCGACAGGTCGCGGAAGAGCTGGCCGGCCTCTTCCTCGATCGTCAGGACCGGGATGAACACCGCGACCGTTGTCAGCGTCGAAGCGAGGATCGCGCCCCAGACCTCCCGGCCGCCGCGGTACGCCGCCTGCATCGGTGGGTCGCCCGCCTGCAGCCTTCGGTAGATGTTCTCGAGCACCACGATCGCGTTGTCGACCACCATCCCCACCGCGAACGCCAGCCCCGCGAGCGACACGACATTCAGCGTCCGCCCCAGCCCGAGCATCACCAGAAAGGTGCCCACGACCGAGATCGGGATCGCGAGCGCGACCACGCCGGTGGTCACGAATGAGCGGAGGAAGAGCAGCAGCACGACCGCGGCGATCGCGCCGCCCACATACAGGTTCTGCTGCACGAGGTCGATCGACGAATCGATGTAGATCGTCTCGTCGTACACCTGCCGCAGCCGCAGATGCGGGCCGACCACGGGATCGAGCCGGGGCAGGATCTCCGCCCGGACCTCGTCGAGCCGGTCGCGGAGCTCGTCCATCACCTCCACGACATTCGCGTTGCTCTGGCGGATGCAGTTCATCGCGATCGACGGGTTGCCGAACGCCCGCACGAAGCCTCGTCGCTTCGTGTGCCCGAACTCCACCTCCGCGACATCGCGCACATACACCGGCTTGCCGTCGCGGTAGGCCACGACCGTCGAGAGCACATCCTCCTCGGTCGCGAACTGCCCGACGACGCGCACGCGGTAGTCCCGCTTGCCCTCGGCGATCGAGCCGGCGGAGACATTCGTGTTCTCGCCGCGGAGCGACGCGATCACATCCCCGATGTTCAGCCCGCGGAGCGCGAGCGACTCGTTGTCCGCGAGCACGCGCACCTCGCGCTCGCGGCCGCCGTAGATGTTGATCTCCGCCACCCCGTCGATCCGCTCGAGAAAGGGCTTGACCTCCTTGTCGAGGCGGTCGTACAGCGTCGTGATGTCGAACGACGGGTACTGCGCCGCGACCGAAGGATCCAGGTCGATGATGATCCACGCGATCGCGTTCTCGCTCGCGCCGTCCGCCGCCTTGATCGTCGGCTCGTCAACCTCGTCCGGATAGGCCGGCACCTGCCGCAGGGCATCGCTCGTCTCCTGCAACGCCCGCGAGATATCGGTCCCGATGGTGAACTCCAGCGAGATCGTGCTGACGCCCTCGCTCGAGACCGAGGTCATCGTCTTCAGATTCGAGACATTCTTGAGACGCTCCTCCTGCTCCTTCGTGATCTCGTCCACGACCTCCTGGGGCGAGCGGCCGGGCCAGCTCGTCGTCACCGTGATCTCTGGTCGATCCACGGACGGTGTCAGTTGGATCGGGATGCGAGTCAGACCGATCAGCCCGAACATCACCAGCAGCAGCACGCCCACGGTCACGCCGACGGGCTTCGAGATCGACAGCCGAACGATGTCCACGGGTCACCCCTCCTGCGAGCCGCTCGGCCCGCCGCCGGCGACGGGGGCGCCCTCGCGCTGCACCATCACGGCCGCCATGGGGTAGAGCCGCTCGTTCCCCTCGACGATCAGCACCGATCCCTCGCCCACGCCGCCCGCGCGGATCGCCACGCGGTTCCCGACCGCGAACAGCCGGCTGACCTGCGTCGGCGAGGCGACCTGCCCCTCCCCGAACGGGTTCGGCACCACCTGGTACACGAACTCACCGGCCTCGTTCCGCAGGATCGCGTCCTTATGGATCGTGAGCGTCTCGCCCGTGCTCCCCGTGGGCACCTCCGCGACCACACTCATCCCGGGACGGAGCCGATCCCCCGCGCCCGCGACCCGCATCCGAACCGGGAAGAGCCGGCTCAGCGGATCCGCGGCCGGCACGATCCGCGTGATCGTCGCCTCGAACGACGAGCTCAACGCGGCGATCTCCACCGACACCGGCTGATCGCTCTCGGCGATGCGCGCGTAGTACCGCTCCGGCACATCGATCCATGCCTCGATGTCATCCGTCGCGTACAGCTCCACCACCGAATCCCCGCGCTGCAGCCACTGCCCCGCCTCGGTCAGCGTGCGGATCACCCGGCCGTCGAACGGCGCCCGCACCGACAGATCGTCCAGGCGGGTGCGGGCGAGCTCGATCCGCCGCTCCGCTGCTCGGACATCCGCCTGGGCCTCGAGGAGCCGAGCCTCGTCGGCGGCCGCGTCGAACTGGGCGTCCTCGAGTTCCTGCGCCGACGCCGACGCCTGCTCGCGCAGCAGGCGGACGCGCTCCAGTTCCGTCGCCGACCGGTCGACCTCTGCCTGGGCCACAGCCTCCGTGGCCCGCAGGGACTCGAGCTCCGCCTCCAGACGATCAAGATCGAGCCGGGCGCGCTCGTCGTCCAGTCGGGCGATGACCTCCCCGGCCTCGACCGGGTCGCCCGCGCGCACCAGGAGCTCGAGCACGAGGCCCTCTTCCTGCGTGGCCAGCTCGCTGCGACGCAGCGCGCGCAGCTCGCCCGTCACTCGGCGCATCTGCTCGACCGACTCAAGCCGAGCCCCATCGACGCGCACCATCGCCACCGGCTGCGCTGATGAAGCCGCGCACACCGACGCCACCAGCACCCACGCATTCATCCGCATCACGGGTCGCACGGCCCGATCTCCTCTTCCAGCGCCGATACATTCGCGGCCAGCCGACCCAGCAATCGCTCCGCCTCATCGACCTCGGCGAGGGCGACGCCCCGGAGCAGCCCCGCTTCAAACCGCTCCGCCAGCGGCTCGGTGGCACGCAACGCCGACTGGCCCGCCTCGGTCAGCTTGATAAAGACCGATCGGCCGTGCCCCGGACGCCGCACACGCTCGACCAGCCCCTCGTCCTCCATCGCCGCCAGCATTCGGCTGACCGCCTGCACGCTCAGGAACGCCCGCTCGCTCAGCACGCCGACGGTGGGCTCATCCTCGCTCGACCCGATCGCGCACAGCAGCAGCCACCGGGACGCCGTCAGACCGATCCCCGACGCCATCCGATCCCCGACCCGCATGATCAGATGGTGCAGCGTGCACACGCTCCGCACCAGACACGCCTCTCGGCCGGTGACAGCCGCCACATCCGCACTCGACCTCGGCGCATCCGACCCCATCGTGTGGAGACACTAGGCCTCGCCCCCAGGAAATCAACATGTTGACTCGCCGCGCTGATCGAGGGCATCGCCGACAAACGGTGCAGCGTGCTCTCCGCGATTCGGTACCATCTCGATCCCCGCCCGTTCCGGGCACGGAGCCATTTGCCATGACGAACCACACCCGAGCCACGCTCGCCTGTGTCGCGCTGTTCTCGGTCGCCGGCTGTGAAGCCACGGCACCCACGGCTACGCCAATCGTCACCGCGGACCGGACCGCGCCGACGAGCGCCTCGATCACCGAACGACCCGCCCGGAACGCCTACCAGCCCACCGGCTCCCTCCTCGACGCCCTCCAGCCCAAAGCCGAGACCGGCGTCGACCGATTCCTCCAGCAGTTCCCCGACGCCGACGGCCGGGGCATCACCATCGCCATCTTCGACACCGGCGTCGATCCGGGCGCACCGGGGCTCCAGACCACGCCGCAGGGCGAGCCCAAGATCATCGACATCGTCGATGGCTCCGGATCCGGCGATGTCGACACCTCCACGGTGGTCACCCTCGGCGAGGACGGCACCATCACCGGCCTGACCGGTCGCACGCTCACCCCCGACCCCGCCTGGATCAACCCGACCGGCGAGTTCCGCATCGGTGCCAAGGCCGCCTACGACCTCTTCCCCGCCGGCTTGGTCGGACGCTACCGCGCCGAACGACGCGACGAACTCGACAAGGAGCACCGCGAGCTCCTCGCCGCGGCGAACCGCGAGCTCGCGGCGTTCGACCGCCGGCACACCGAGCCCGACGAGGAGCAGATCGAGGAGCGCGCCGAGCTGGCCGCCCGCGTCGAGCTCCTCACCACCCTCCGCAAGGACTACGACGATCCCGGCCCCATCTTCGACTGCCTCGTCTGGAACGACGGCTCCACATGGCGGGCCGCCATCGACACCGATTCCGACGGCGACTTTGCCGACGAGACCGCCCTGACCAACTTCCGAGACGAACGCCGCTTCGCCACCTTCGGCGACGAGGACCTGCTCAACTTCGTCCTCAACATCTACAACGACGGCGATGTCCTCTCCGTCGTCGCCGACGCGGGCTCCCATGGCACCCATGTCGCCGGCATCGCCGCCGCCTACTTCCCCGATCAGCCCGAGCTCAACGGCATGGCGCCGGGTGCCCAGATCGTCTCGGTCAAGATCGGCGACACGCGGCTCGGTTCGTCGAGCGTCAACACCGGCTTTACCCGCGGCGTCGTCGCTGTCCTCGAGAACGACGCGGACCTCATCAACATGTCCTACGGCGGCCCTTCCGCCTTCCAGGACACACGCTACCGCATCGACCAGCTCGCCACCGAGCTCGTGCATGATCACGGCGTCGTCTTCGTCTCCTCCGCCGGCAACAGCGGACCCGCCCTGTCCACCGTCGGCGGGCCGGGCGGCACGACCAGCGCCATCATCGGCGTCGGCGCCTCGATCACGCCCGACATGATGGAGGCCCAGTACGCCGTCCGCGAGGGATACGCCGAGATGCAGTACCCCTGGTCCAGCCGAGGACCGGCGCTCGACGGCGACCTCGGCGTTGACATCACCGCCCCCGGAGGCGCCATCAGCCCCGTCCCCAACTGGACACTCCAGAAGAACCAGCTCTCCAACGGCACCAGCATGTCAGCCCCCAGCGCCTGCGGCGGCATCGCGCTCATCCTTAGCAAGCTCGAGCAGGACGGCACGCCCTGGCACCCAGCCAGCGTGAAGCGCGCTGTCCAGGCCACCGCTGTCCCGATCCCCGACCAATCGCCCTGGGCCCAGGGCGCCGGCATGCTCCAGGTCGACGCGGCCTACGAGTACCTCGCCAACTATGTCGACGACGCCACCCGCGATGTGCGCTTCGAGGCACGAGGACCCGACAGCACCCGCGGCATCTACCTCCGCGAACCGTACGAGACCGACGAGCCGACCGAGATCTCGATCGATCTCACACCGAGCTGGCCCGAGGACACGGACAACCGGCGCAAGGTCGACTTCGAGATGCGCCTCAAGCTCGAAGCCACCGAGCCGTGGATCGAGACCGCCCGATTCCACAACCTCGCCAGCTCCGGCCGAAGCACGACCGTGCGGGTCGATCCCACCGGGCTCCAGCCCGGTGCCCACTTCGCCCAGATCCTCGCCTACGACGAGGCCCGCCCCGAGCGCGGCCCCGCGTTCACCATGCCCGTCACCGTCATCAAGGGCATCGAGCTCGACGCCAACGATGCCTACACCCATCGCGAGACCATCACCACCACCAGCGGCCAGCTCCAGAAGTGGTTCTTCCACACCCCCGACCACGCCACATGGATGGATGTCATCATCACCCGACGCGACGACGACACAAGCCGAACGCTCGTCGTCCATACCACGCAGCTCCGCGAGGACCAGCCCTTCTCGACCTACAACAGCCGCGGCTGGGTCTCCTTCAACGATGAGGATGTCCAGACACGATCCATGCGCGTCGATCCGCGGCGCACCGTCGAGCTCGCCATCGCCCAGAACTGGTCGAGCCTCGGCCAGGGTGAGTTTGACCTCGAAGTACGCTTCCGAGGACTCAGTCCCGAACCGACCCATATCGTCATCGACGGCGCCGCGCCGCTGACGCCCATCGACATCCACAGCCCGCTCCGGGACGCCAACATCCGCCCCGCCGGCTCGCTCACCGGCCTGCGCCGGTCCATCCGCCCGATTGACTGGAACATCGAACCGCTCGACGACCAGCGCGACATGCTCCCCGACGGCCGACAGATCTACCAGATCGTCATCGACTACGAACTCACGATGGACGAGAAGGCGAAGGTCACCATCGACCCCGCTGTGCTCCGCGCGCCGCACGCGTGGGAAGAATACGAGTCGTTCTTCTGGATGGTCTTCGACAAGAACGACAAGCCCGTCGCCATCAAGGCCGGCGACAACGAGACCGTCGAGCTCGACAAGGGCGATTACACCATCGCGCTGCACATCCGCCACGATCAGCCCGACATGCTCGAGGCGCTCGGCGACACGCCGCTCATCCTGACCTTCCCGCTGTCGAGCCCGATCACGCTGCAGGTCGCCGACCGACCCGAGGATGCGCTCGCCGGACGGGGCGGCTTCGGCACGCGGGAGCTCGACCGCGGCAGCTCCGCCCGCGCCTACATCGCCACGCCCGCCATGCCCGACCAGGCCGAGCCCGGCGACCTGCTCATCGGATCCATGACCTTCGGCGCCGAGACCGATCTGGGTGGCTCCACCGATCGACCCGACGGATGGCCCGTCACCCTCGCCGTGGCGCCCAAGCCGAACGACAAGCCGGGAGTCACCGCCAAGGACGAGCCCAACAACGAGCAGGACGAGCCCTCACGACTCGAACGGCTCGAGGACGACATCCGCGACCTGCGCATCAAGGCGCTGGCCGACCTGCACGGCGAGGACGACGCCGACGCGTTCGAGACCATCGCCGCGAGCATTCTCGCCGATGATCCCGACTCCCTCGCCGTCCCGCTCGCGCGCATGCATCGCGCCGCGGCCCTCGCCCAGGCCGCCGAAGAGAAGGACCATCAGCCCGTGCTCGAGGCCGCCGAGGCCGTGATCGCGGCGATCGATCTCGACGCTCTCGCCGCCTACCGGGGCATCGAGCACGACGAGGACGCCGACGACTTCGACCGCGATCTCGCGGATCGCATGGCCGACGCGGAAGCAACATTGAAAGAAGCTCTCTCGAAGATCGTCTCAGTGAGAACCGAGCAAGTCTCGGCCGACGACAGTGGATCAATCGATCGCCTTGAGGACGCGATCGCGCGGCACGAGCGCTGGGCACAACTCGACGACGATCTCCGTTTCGAAGCCGACCTCGCCAAGGCCATCTCGCTCGGTCGGCACGCCTCCGCCGCGAAGCTCCTGCGAGAACGACTCGATTCTGAGCCCTCAAAATCTCTGCGAGAGCAGATCATCGAGCAGTACGAGGCGCTGGGCTGGGCGCTGTGGCGCAATCATGAGAAGCTGCGCCTCGTCGCCGATTACCCGAAGGCGTCGCGGGTCTTCTAGAACAACACAGCACGCTCGACACAGATCGTAAGCTGATGCCCTAGCTCGGCCGGTTTCTCCACGCCGATCTCTCATCAGCAACGATGCGCGGCACCGATAGCATGCGTATCTCGTCGGGCTACGCCTGACTTCACACACTTGGCCGCGGCATCGACTCGCGAGCCAAGCGCGAGGTACCAACATGCTCGTTCCCACTGCTTGTGTCGCGATGGACCAGGATCACGAACGGCCGACCGTGGCCGTCATCAGCCACGACGGCGGGACGCGCGAGGCCGTCGTCGCCGCCGCCCGCGCCGAGGGATACCACTGCATCGGCTACACCAGCGGCGAGTCGTTCCTCGACCAGCCCCGGCTCGAGACACCGTGCTGCGTCGTCACCGAGTTCGACCTCCCCGGCATCCCGGCCCTGGACCTGCATGACCGCCTCCATCTCCGCGGCGATCACAGCCCGGTCATCGTCATCGCCGATCAGGCCGAGGTGGCGACCGCCACCGCCGCCCTCCGCGCCGGCGTCGTTGACTTCCTCGTCAAGCCCTTCCGCAGCAGCGTCCTGATGGACCGGGTCGCCGAGGCCGTCGAGCTCAGCCGCGACGCCCTCCGCCGGCACCGCGCGGCGCTGCGGCTCCAGCGGCTCACGAAACGCGAGGCCGAGATCATCGGCTACCTCACCGAAGGTCGGCCCGTCTCCGAGATCGCCCGCACGCTGAGCCTCAGCCCCAAGACCATCCAGGCCCACCGTGCCAACATCATGGAGAAGACCGGCACGCTCTCGGTCGTCGAACTCACCCGGCTCTGCCTGTACGCCCGGCCCGACCTCATCGGCCTGCCCACGAGCGACGCATCGCCCTTCCCGCCGGCGCTCCCTGCACGCGAAACGACAACGGCACCGACCCGCGTCGGTGCCGTTGCCGAATCCAAGCCCGGTCCCGCCGCGGGATCAGCCGTCAGGCCGACCACGCCGCGGCTGTCGCTCAGTATTCCCAGCTGAGCAGGATGTAGTAGTCCACATCCGAACGCTTCGCGCCCTGCGGATCCGCGTCGTACTCGGTCTGCGCGCCCGCCACGAGCGACATGTTCACCTCCGGGTCCACCAGCAAGCGGTATTCGCCGCGCGCAACGAACCGCCAGTTGTCGAGGTTACTCAGGTCGCTGATCCCGTCGACATTCGCCGTCAGCTCCTGCCGCTCGGTCAGCTGCCGGCGGTACTCCGCGTTGAGCACCGCGATCGGACGCCATGCGGTGTCCGAGCTGCCAATCTCCAGCTCCGCACCGAAACCGAGGCGCGTGATGAAGGTCTGCACCTCGTCGTTGACCCACACATAGCCCGGGCCGCCGTAGACCTCGATCCGTCCGTCCCACGCCTGGAACTCGTCGTACTCGGTCACGCCGCGCACAAAGCCGAACCACTTGGAGTCGGGGATCAGGAAGTCGTTCGAGAGCGACGCGAGCCCCTGGCTCTGGCTCAGGTCGCCGTCATCGGTCGCGTACGAGTAGGTCGCCAGGAACGAGGTGCGGTTCTTCTCTGACTCGCGCAGCCCATCGACCCGACCGGTGACATTCAGCCGCTCCGTGTTCCCGCTCGACCCGAACAGACCGAACGCGAAGTTGCCGGTCCACCCGTCGAAGAACCCGCTCGGCGGGACCACCGCCTCCTCGGCCTCGGGCGCCTCGTCCTGCGCCAGCGCCGACCCAGCCACCAGCGCCGCGGCCAGCGCCCAACCCACTCGATTCATCATGCGTGCTACTCCATCGTGCGGGTCCGACGCGGACCCGGGCTGTCTAGAACTTCCAGAACAGCCGGACGGAGAAGTCGAGGTCGTTCCGCTCCGGCCGCCTGCTCGGCCGGGCATCATACCGGTTGTCGAGTTGCATGCGCAGGCCGAGCCCCGCTTCGGGATCGATGTCGATCTCCCACGCTGCGCGCAGCCTGAGCCGATACCGACTGGGCCGCTCGATCTCGGGCAGATAGTCGAAATTCGCGTTCACGCGCTGGGTGTCCGACAGCGTCCGATCGAAGCTGAGGAAGAACGCGCCCTCCGGGACATAGTCGTCGTTTGGTCCTCCAAACTCCCGCCGTACGCTGCCGCCCACCCTGGCGAAGAGATTCGTCTTGTCGCTCTGCACGAGCGTGTACTTCGCCCCCGTCGCGAGGTTGACGCGGAGGTCGTAGTCCTGAAATCGATCGATGTCGCCGTCTGCTCGCAGGAACACACCCGAGAACTTCGAGCCGCCCGTGTCCCAGTCCTGCAGGATCTGCGAGGTCAGCCGGTTCTCGGATTCGCCCTGGTTGTTCCGGGCGATGGTGTAGTCGGTGCGCAGCGCGGTCTTGTGCCCGTCGTACTGCTTGTTGATGTTGAACCCGCCGCGGAAACGCGCTCGGTCGTTGTTGCCCGATGCCAACTCCAGACCGAAGCTCACCTCGCCCTTCCAATTGGTGAAGAGTGTCCGCAGCAGGCTCGGCTTGGGCGGCTCCTCCGGACCGATGTCGGGTGTCGGCGTTTGCGGGTCCGGGCCCTGGTCCGGCTGCGCCTCCGGGTCGAACAACGCCGCCGCCAAGGGCGGCATGTCGGGCCGTGTCACGCCCAGCAGCGATTCGCGCTCGAAGAAGCCGGCCGGGCGGTCATCTGCCCGTGCCGCGCCGGCAAGCACGGCCGCCGCCGACGCCGTCAGCGTCAGAGCGATCAACCAACACCGCCGGCACGGTCCCAACAGACCTCTCCCAAACATCATCCAATCGACCGCCCGGACAGGGCCGGTCGGCGCGCGCCCCCTGACACGCGACCCGATCTCTCTTGCATCGGTTCCGCACGGGGGCGGAAGCGAATACTGCCCGCGCAAACCGGCAGTCTTTGTCACCACCCCGAACGGGGAGCGGGCACCGGACCGGCCCCGCTGCGATAGCCTACTGCTGTGCGCCCGCGAGCCGAAGTGCCGATGGAGAGATCCGTGAGAAACGACCCCCAACGCCGCAGCATCCTGCTCGCCGGCCTCGGTTCCGCGGCATCGCTGCTGCTCGCCGGGTGCGCCTCCTCGCGTCGGGCCGCTCTGTCGGGCGTGCCCGGCCCCGCCTGGCCCCATGAGCGACGCGCCACGCCGACCGTCGCCGAGAGACCGGACCGCCCGCCCGCCGCCACGGGCGTTCCCGCGGGCGTCAGGCCCCGCGGCACCTGGACCAGCACCCAGCCTGTGCTCGCCCAGGCGAACCCGATGGGCCGGGTCGAACGCATCACCGTCCACCACGATGCGCTCCAGCCGATCACGATCACCTCGCCCGACCAGGCCGCCGACCGCATCGAATCGATCCGCCGAGTCCATGTCGAGAACAACGGCTGGGCGGACATCGGCTACCACTACATCGTCGACCCCATCGGCGGTGTCTGGGAAGGCCGACCCGTCAGGCTCCAGGGCGCCCATGTCCAGGCGCACAACCCCCGGAACATCGGCGTGCTCGTGCTGGGGCACTTCAACCTGCAGCAGCCCACGCCGCGCGCCCTCGACGCCCTCGACTGGACGCTGACCTCGCTCTGCGAGCTCCACAGCATCCCGCTCGGCAGCGTCGCCACACACCGCGAACTCAGCCCCACCGAGTGCCCGGGCGACAACCTGCAGCGCTACATGGACCAGACCCGATCCCGCCGAGGCCGGCTCGCCCAGCAGATCGCCTGACGCGCCGGAACGCGCTCAGCCCTCGGCGAGGTCGTCGTCGTCGGTCGTTTCGCGCTCGCCGAAGATCGAGGACCCGACGCGCACGATGTTCGCGCCCTCCTCGATCGCCACCTCGAAGTCGTTCGACATCCCCATGCTGAGCAGGTTGAACTGCCCCTCGCCGTAGCCCGTGCGGGTCATGTCGTCGAAGAGATCGCGCAGCCGCGCGAAGTGCGGCCGCGAGGCCTCGGGGTCGTCCGCGTACGGCGCCATGGTCATCAGGCCCCGGCACCGCAAGTACGCCATCGACTCGATGCTCTGCGCCAGCGCCTCCGCGGCGGGCACGGGGCAGCCGAACTTGCTCTCCTCGTTCGAGACATTCACCTGGATGAGCACATCCACGGGCTGCTCGCGTTTCAGGCCGATGGTCTGCAGCTCCTCGGCGAGGCGGAGCGAGTCGACCGAGTGGATCAGCCGGGCCGCCTCGGCCACCTTCTTGCTCTTGTTGCGCTGCAGGTGGCCGATCATGTGCCACCGCGGCAGCTCCAGAGTCGAGCCGCCGAGCGAACGCCGACGCCGAACCCATTCGTCCAGCATCGCCGCCCGCTGCGTCAGCTGCTGCACCCGATTCTCGCCGAAGTCACGGTGACCGTGCAGGATCAGGTCCCGGATGTCGTCGAGCTCGGCGTACTTCGTCACCGCCACGAGGATCACGCGGGACGGGTCCCGGCCCGTCCGCGCCGCCGCCGCCTCGACCCGCGCACGAACCTCCTCGTACCGCGCGATCAGACCCGCGCTGTCCCGGTCGCTCGCCGGCTCCGCCGATCCGCTCACCCCGACCTCCCGCGACGCTCCGCTCGCTCCGATCGTCATCTCGGCACGCCTCCCTCCGTGGTGCGACGCTCTACGATACCCCCGGCCGCGCCGCGGTGCGCACGCCTGCATCGCCCCCCCCGATCACGGAGAGCACGACATGGCCCAGGACCCCACCCAGCCCATCGCCGTCGGCGCGACCGCCCCGGACTTCACGCTCAAGACCCAGGCCAAAGAGGACTGGACGCTCTCCGATGCCGTCAAGAAGGGCGATGTCGTCCTGTGCTTCTACCCCATGGACTTCAGCCCCGTCTGCTCGACCGAGATGAAGTGCGTCACGGATGAGATGGATAAGCTCGCCAGCAGCGGCGCTCAGGTCGTCGGCGTCTCCTGCGACAGCTTCTTCGTCCACGAGGCCTGGGCCAACGCCCTCGGCCTCAAGCAGACCCTCCTCGCCGACATGCACCGCGAGGTCTGCAAGGCCTACGGCTTCTACTGGCCCGACCTGAACATCTCCGGCCGGGGCACCGTCGTCATCGCGCAATCCGACGACGGCCATGGCACCGTCAAGTGGGTTCAGAAGCGGGACATCCCCGAAGCCATGAGCCTCGACAAGGTCCTCGAGTCACTCAGCTAACACCGATGCAACGGCACCGCGTCATTCCTGCAGCTACAGGCGATGTAGATGAATCAACGGATCAGGCGGCGCCCTTCGCCTGACGCTTGACCTCGTCCCGGACTTGTCGCGATATGCTTTCGCAAATGATCTGTCGTTCAAAGACACGCTGCTCGCTCTGCTCTTTTTCATCATCCAACTTCGATAGAAGTCGGAATTGGACAAAGAGCAACTCGCGCCTCACAGGTGGCATGTCAACGAGAAACTTGGCTATGTCTTCGGAATCAATTTGGCTCATCGCAACTGTCCCCGAAAGATGGGGCATGGGAGGCCCTTTGCCCTCGGTAGGCAATCGGCCGAACCACTCCAGAACTTCAGCAGAAGGGAAGGCAGGGTGGCAGAAAAACGAGACCAAGGCCTCTGAGTCCACACCGTTTCCATTCTCAACCCGGTCTTTGAGTGCCATTTTCAACTCCGCTTTGATCGAACTCCAGAAGGAACTCGTCGTCGAGACCGATTGTTCCAGAAAACGCTCCACACTCCGATACGCAAAATACGGACTACGGATTCAAGACGACGAACACAACCCGCTCATTTGGATGCATCAAATTCACCGTCTCCCGCCGAGGCTCGCCAGAGAGCCTCAGTGCGATTATTAGAAAGGACTATATCTGTTGCTTCACGCGCGAACGGCAGATGCCAGAGCTTGAGGATTCTAGGAGCTTGAAGAGCCGGAGTCATATCCACATAAATGAAGAGACTTCCTTCCAATTCCTGTCTAGCCCATTCGTTGCGATCAGAATCCCACTTGAGCCATCCGTTGACCACAACCTCGCCGATGAGTCGATCATCATGATTAACGCTACATGAAGCTATCTCCCAGCTCTCGGCAGTTGCTGCTGGAGGCGCGGATCCATCCCACCCCATCCCGGCGATCTGCCTCGCATGAGAAATCCGGCTATTAGTGGCAATGTCAACTCGCAGACTTTGCTCAAGAAGATTCCAGAACTCGTGTTCCCGTCTCACGAATTCGTACCGCTGTGCGACAGCACTGTCAATCTCGGCAAGCCCTCGTTCATCACCCGATGTCACGCGTTTATGGTACTGCCATGGCATAGATGAGGCGTCCGTGCTGGTGTCAATCCGTAAGTACGCGAATCAGAGCCTATTCGGACGAGGGTTGATTCGCAAGTGGTTCGGATTGGAAGACCGGCAGAATAGTTGGCCCTGACAGTTGGTCTGTCGACAGCGTGATATCTCACCAGAAGCAGTTGGCTTGCGGGAGTAGCGTATTGAAAAAGCTCCTTTAGCGGCACGCACCGCCCGGCACGAACAGCCCCGGCCACGACGAACGCCGCGCCTACCAGCACCTAGACATCGCGGTGCCGATGGTGGTACTGCTCGCCGTGGTAGGATAGCGATGCCAGTGGCCGTACGAAACTCCTAATTGTCGTACCCGTACCCTTGGTACGCGCACCCGCCCCCCGGCCGAAGCACCCGCCAGAACCAACACGCTGCCGGCCAAGCCCGCCACCATCCGTGCCTCGCTCTTGACAGACGCCGTGCCCGTGCCATCCATCGTCTCCTCAAAGGACCGCCCCCCAAGCGCCGATCTGACCGCTTTTTCGCCGAGACCCGTCGCAGCCCTAGCTACAGTCGCCCATGAGCGACCCCGATCCGACCTCGCCCGCCAACACGCCCCTCGTCCTCGTCATCCGCGACGGCTGGGGACAGAACCCAAACCCCGAGCACGACGCGTTCAACGCGGTCAAGCTCGCCGACACCCCCGTCGCCGATCGGCTGATGCGCGACTGGCCCACGACGCTCATCGCCACCAGCGGCGAGGCCGTCGGCCTGACCGAGGGCACGATGGGCAACTCCGAGGTGGGCCACCAGAACATCGGCGCCGGCCGGGTCGTCTACCAGGACGCGGTGCGCATCTCCATCGCCTGCCGAGAGGGCAAGCTGGCAGAAATACCGGCGCTGACCGAGGCCATGGTCGGCTCGCGTGACGAGGGCAAGTCGCTTCACCTCATGGGCATCTGCTCCGACGCCGGCGTGCACGGCCAGCTCGAGCATCTCGATGCGCTGCTCCGGCTCGCCAGCGACCTGGGCCACCCGCGCGTCTTCATCCATCTGTTCACCGACGGCCGCGACACCGGCCCGTTCACCGGCAAGGGCTACGCGGAGCAGGTCGAGGCGAGCTGCCGACGCATCGGCGTCGGACAGATCGCGTCCATCGTCGGCCGATACTGGGCGATGGACCGCGATAACCGCTGGGAGCGGGTGCGCAAGGCGTACGACCTGCTGACCGGTCGAGCGGATGCGCCGGGATTCGCCACGGCCTCGGAGGCCGTTCAGGACTACTACGACCGCCCCACCGCCGGCCTTGTGGGCGACGAGTTCGTGGAACCGCGGACGGTGGGCGTCGCAGAGGCGTCACGCATCGGCGACGGCGACGCGGTGATCTTCTACAACTATCGCGGCGATCGGCCCCGCGAGCTCTGCTCCGCGTTTCTCCTCCCGGAGTTCCACGGCTCGGCGGAGCTCACGCCCTCACCGGACTCAGGCGAGCTGGGGTTCGATCGCGGCCCGAAGCTCGATCTGCGATTCGTGCTGATGACGCCCTACTCCGAGCGGCTGGCCGAGCTGGCGCCCGTGGCCTTCCCGAAGCCGCCCAAGATGGCGGACATCGGCGGCGCATACCTGGCCGGGCTCGGCCTGACGCAGTTCCGCTGCGCCGAGACGGAGAAGTACCCGCATGTGACCTTCTTCTTCAACGACTACCGCGACGAGCCGTTCGAGGGCGAACGCCGGGAGATCATCCAGAGCCCGAAGGTGGCGACCTACGACCTGCAGCCCGAGATGTCGGCCCGCGGGGTGTGCGACGCCGTCCTTCGCAGGCTCCGCGCCGACGACTGCGAATCGGTCATCGTCGTCAACTTCGCCAACGGGGACATGGTCGGGCACACCGGCAGCCTGGACGCCGCGATCCGGGCGTGCGCATTCGTCGACCGCTGTGTGGGCGAGATCGTCGAGGCGACACTCGCACGCGGCGGCTCGCTGATCGTGACCGCGGATCACGGCAACGCCGAGCAGATGTTCAACCCCGAGACCAACGCGCCCCACACCGCCCACACGCTCTATCCCGTGCCGGCGATCGTGGTCGGCGAGCCGTTCCGCGGGCGAGCGCTGCGTGACGGTGGCTGCCTCGCGGACCTCTTCCCGACCATGCTCGACATGATGGGCCTGGAGCAGCCCGAGGCGATGACCGGCCGGACGCTGCTAGCGTGAAGCTACCGGTCGCCGGGCAGCCGGCCGGAGTGCGGCGGGCGCTCCGCGGCAGGATCGACCGCGTCGCCGGCATCGTCCTCGCCGGATGATTCCAGGTCGCCGAGCCTTGCCTCGATCCGAGCGATACGCCGCATCAGCATCTCCAACCGATCGCCCAGGTCGCGCATCGCCTCGTCGAGCGCATCGGCTCGCTGGTCGGCGAACGCCGCCGATTCCTCGATCCGCCGGAGCCGATCCTCGCTCATGGGTCCTCCCTGCGCCCCCGGCGCACGCGACACGGTACGCTCTGCGTATGCGTATCGCCGCTCCGACATGCCGCCTTGGGTTCGTGCTCGCCGGCCTGACCGCCGCGGGCCCCGTCAACGCCGACAACGACGCCGACCTGCCCGTCCGCCGAAGCCTCCTCGACGCCCCGGCGGCGTCGGTCCGTGCGCCGCTCTCGCTCAGCGAGACGCAGGAGTCAACGCCACCCCCGCCCTACGGCGTGGCGGATACCTCGTTTCTGACCCTCGGCCTGCGCACGGCGCGCGATCTCGACAGCAATCAGGACACCTCGTTGTACGCCCAGTACACCTACTTCCTCGCCGATGATGTCGAGATCGGCGTCGAGGGCGGCGCCTGGCTCATCCTGCAGGGCGACGACACCGTTGCCGTCTCCTTCAGCATCATCGGTCGCTACCACTTTTACCAGCAGCCCAACTACAGCGTGTTCGTGGACACCGCGCTCGGCGCGATGCTCTCGGCGGACACCGTGCCCGACTCCGGTACGGGGTTCAACCTCATGCCGCGCGTCGGCATCGGCATGACCTGGAAGGTGCACGAGAGCGGCGCGCGCCTGGTCTACGGCCTGCACTGGCACCACATCTCCAACGCCAGGCTCGGCGGCGCGCTCGACAACCCCGCACGCGACGGGGTCGGCGTCTATGCGAGTCTTGCGATCCCGTGGTGATCGGCGGCGATCAGCTCGCCTTGCGAACCGGAGCGCCAGCCGGCGGGACCGTGCGGACCACCACGCGGTTGCGCCCCGAGGTCTTGGCCTGATAGAGCGCCTGGTCCGCCTGTTCAAGCCACGCCGCCGGCACCAGCTCACCGTGCGAGTCCACGCCCGCGACGCCGATCGAGACGGTGACCCTGCGTTCCGGGTGCGCGGGCCATTCGAGCCGCTCGAGCACCTGCCGGATGCGGTCGCACACGCCCTCGGCGTCCTTGGGCGTCGTCTCGGGCATGATCAGCGCGAACTCCTCACCGCCGAAGCGGCACGGGATGTCGTAGCCCCGGCACTCGTTCTGCAGCAGGCGACCGAACACACGCAGCGCCTCGTCTCCCGCGGGATGGCCGTAGGTGTCGTTGATCGACTTGAAGTGGTCCAGATCGAACAGCGCGATCGAGAGCGGCTTGCCCAACCGGCGGTTCTCGCTGATGCACGCGATCCACCGCTCGTCGAACGCCGCGCGGTTGTACAGGCCCGTCAGCCCGTCGATGTGCGCGCGCTGCGCCAGCAGCTGGATCAGGTCTGCCATCCGCAGCGCCGAGCGCAGCCGCACGCGCAGCTCCATCAGGTCGAACGGCTTGGTGACATAGTCCACCGCGCCCAGGTCAAACGCCGTGACCTTGTCCGCCGGGCTCTGCAGCCCGCTGAGCACGATGACCGGGATCTCCCGCGTCTCGGGGGATTCCTTGAGGTGACGCAGCACCTCGAAACCGTCCATCTCGGGCATGTCGAGGTCGAGCAGCACGAGGCTCGGCTTGTGCTCGTTGGCGGCCTCGATCGCCGCGCGACCGTCGGTCACGCTCTGCAGCTGGAGGTTCTCCTGCTTGAGCCGCACGCGCAGCAGCCGGTGCACATCCGGGCTGTCGTCGACGATCAGCACGAGGTGCGTCGAGGTGGCCGTGCCGTCGGTGCCTGCATGTGCCGTCGTGTCAGTCATACCCCGCCGATCCGCTTGCTCGGGTGTCCCCGATTGCCGCTCCACCCTGCGCTCAGGCCCGCACCCGCTGACAGATCTCCACGAGGTCGTCGATCTGTCGACGCACCCGCTCGAGCTCGGCGGGGCTCGACAGCGCCCGCAACGCCGACTCCAGCGCCCCCGCGACCTCGCTCACCGGCGCGAAGCCGTACCCGCCACCCGCCCCTTTGAGCTGGTGGGATGCGTGGATCAACCCGGCGAGATCACCCGAGGCCGCTCCCGCGACGATCGCCGACACCCGCTCGGGCATCGACGCGGCGAACTCCTCGATCAGCTCGGCCATGTCGGGGTCATCCGCATACTTGCTCCGCAGCGACCCCGCGGTCTGTTCTCTGCCTGCACCGTCCATGCGTCCCGCCCCTTGCACGACCTGATCGACCCACCGAGGCATCGGCGGAGACCGGCCACGCCTTGACCCCGACGACCACCAAGATGCCATACAAAGACCTTCTCAACCCGCGCATTCAGCGCGGCTTGTCACCCACGCCCAAGTTGGGTGGAATCCACCAGCCCGAGGCTCGGAGGAGGACGGCCGACTCAGCTTCCGGCGGTGTCCGGAGCGCACCCATACCCGACGAGCAGGTTGGAGACGAACGCTGCAAAATCGCCCGGGTCCACGGCCCCGTTGCGGTTCTGGTCCGCACGCAGCGAGCCGTCGTTGTACGCCGCGATCCAGGCCGCGAAGTCGGCCTGGTCGAGCCGACCGTCGCCGTTGATGTCGGCCAGGCAGGTGCCCTCACCGAGCGCCCGACGCAGCGACCGCTGCGCATTGAGCCGACCAAACCCGGAAGCCGGATCCCACCCGGGCGCACCGAGATCGTCGGCACCCGACCGGATCGCGTCGCGGATCAGGCTTGGCGACAGCGTCGGGTCCGCCGAGAGCAGCAGCGCCGCCACGCCCGCGACCATCGGCGTCGCCACCGAGGTCCCCGACGCGAAGACATAGGTGTCCGGGTTCTGCACCGTGTGGTAGCAGGTGTAGACGCTGACGCCCGGTGCCACGACATCGATCTGTGGACCCCGGTTCGAGAACCCGGCGACCTGATCCATGCTGTCCGTGGCCCCGACAGCGATCGTCTCCGGGTACGCCGCCGGGTAGAACACCCGATCCTCGCCGGTGTTGCCCGTGGAGGCGAAGACGGCGACACCCTCGTCCTCGGCGTAGCGGACGGCGTCACGCAGCACGGTGCTGGGATTCCCCAGGCCGAAGCTCATGATCACCACATCCGCATCGTTGTCGACCGCCCAGACCAGGCCCTCGGCGAGCCAGGCATCGGAAGTGAACCCGAGCACATTCGCCGCCACCACGGGCATGAGCATCGATCCCCAGCTCACGCCGGTCACGCCCTGGCTGTTGTTGCTGACAGCCGCGGCCACACCGGCGACCTGAGTGCCGTGCGCGTTGAAGAGGGCGTCGGTGTTGCTGTGGTCGGGGCCGAAGATGTTGTACCCGGGCACGAGCTTCGGCGCGAGGTCCGGGTGCGTGCTCGACACGCCCGCGTCGATCACCGCGATCGTGACCTCGGGTGAGCCGGTCTGCCGCGCCCAGGCGTCCACAACACGGATGTCCGCGTTGGGCATGCCGGCGACTCCGTTGACCACCTGGCCGACATTCTCGAGGGCATACTGATCGCCGAAGAGCGGATCATTCGGACGATCGCCCGGATCAAGCCAGGCCGACATCTGTCGACCGACCACGACCGCCTCCGCCGTCACACCCGGCACCGACGAGAGCCGCGCCGCCACCGACCGGGCGTTGTGCCCCTCGGCGAGGCGCAGCAGGCGGTATCGGAGACCGGCGCGGATCTCCGCCGAGTGGCCCGCGTACTCGAACAGCACGGCGGAGCCGACGATCGCGCCGTCCGCCCACAACTCGGTCTCGATCGAGGAGATGGGGTCGCCCTCGCCAAGAGCGGGCTCGCGGTCGATCACGACGATGGCGTCCTTCAGCCAGCCGCGATCCACATCCTCGGCGGTGATCGAGAGCGCCCGCACCCGGATGGTGTCGTCCAACTCCGGCGACGAAGACGGCTGCGCGGCGTGAGTCGGGCCGACCCCGATGCTCAGGGACGGCAACAGCGCAATGACAGCGATACCTGCATGACTCGTCATGGCTCCCTCCTCCATTGGCGTGACGAGACGATGTTCTCTGAGAGTATCGGTTTTATCGGCGGTCATGCAACCATCCAGCTGCGGCTTCATCGACTTCGAATGCAACGGCCACGGATACCAATCAAAACCCGATTCATTATCAACGCGGTTCAGGCCTCGCGTTCGTCGCCATCCGGTGCGTGTCGATCGGATGTACCGAGAATCGTCCTTCCCCTCTTGACACGACCCGCCTGTTTCGGGATGCTCGTGCGTTATGGGAGGACCGCTGGTCTCAGCGGCGACAGAGAACGGATCCCCAGCCCAGCCGAGTCATGGCCGCCGACGGGTGGTCTCGGCATGCCGGGTGCGGGATTCACATGGTGTCTGAGGGAGAGAGAAGCATGAAGCGTCTAATTGCATCGGCGGCCGTTCTGGCCCTCGCAGGCTCGGCGACGGCGGATATCACCACGACCGTCTTCGAGATCACCGCCACCAACGCCAACGGCACGGCGACCTGGTCCTACCAGATCGACGAGTCCCAGACCCAGCAGGGCGACTACTCGTGGCTCCTCGACCAGGGCATCGAGCTCGTCGATCAGAGCAACGGCAACACCATCGCCACGCTCGGCTGGGCGACGGTCGAGACCATCGCCGACCCGGTGGTGTCCGTCGGGTTCACTGTCTTTGCGACCCAGCAGCAGACCTCGTTCCAGATCAACTCGACGCTGCTGAGCTTCCCGGTGATCAACGCCGCCGTGGGCATCGCCCGCGCGAGCGCCGGCGTGACGATCGACGACTTCGGCGGAGGGGGCGCGACATTCACCCCCGGGCCGAACGGCGCCTACCAGGCGTTCTTCAACAACGGTGCCGACCAGTTCACCTCGCTCTTCGGCAGCCAGCTGAGCGTTGGTGACGGGGAGAATGTGGCGTTCTCAGCGGACACGGGCGCGTTCGCCCCGGCTGGCGTCAACGCGGTCAGCATGAGCGCGAACTGGGACTTCACACTCAGCCCCGGCGACCTGGCCACGGGCACGAGCACCTTCGAGCTCATCCCGGCACCGGCCTCCGGCCTGCTGCTGGGTCTGGGCGGTCTGGCCGCCGCCCGCCGCCGCCGCTGATCCAGGGCGATCAACGGACCGAGCCGATCCACCCAGCGGACGCCTCCGATCGAGGCGTCCGTTTTTTGTTTGGATTTCGGCGAGGTCCCGATGCCGACAGGCCCCCAAGACCGGCGGGCTGTTCCGCATTTTCCCGTTGACTCTGCCCCGCGAGGTCCGCATACTTTATCCGGAGAGAGAGTCGGCTCTGAGCCGGAGACATGGGAGGAGAGCCTCATGACCGTCCGTCGTGCGTCCATCGTGACGCTGGCAGCCACGCTTGTCGCCGCGTCGGCGAGCGGGCAGCTCAGTGATCCCTACATCAGCATCACCGTGTCCAACGCCAACGGCAGCGGCAACTTCACGGCGAATCTGAACGACCCACGCATCGTGCCCCAGCCCGATGGCGGGGTGGTGTTCAACTCGTTCATCCCCGCGGTTCCCGCCTTCCCGCTGACGATCAACGACAACTCCGGCAGCCCGATCGCCACGATCGAGCAGCTCATCGCTCCGGCAACGGTCGATGACATCCAGACGCCGGGCATCATCGACGCCCGGGCCGGCATCGCGTTCATCGTCCGTGCCGCCTCGCTGGATGTCGATGTCGAGGTCACCTCGACCTTCGCCCAGACCGACACGATCAACAACGCGATCATGCGGGCCAACGCGTCCTACACCGTGACCGACGACGGCGGCGGCACCGCCACCCTCTCCGGCAACGGCCCCTTCGCCACCTTCGCCTACAACGGCGATGTCAACACCGGCACCGTCTTTGCCAGCCTGGTCTCCGGACCGATCACCACTTCGGTCGGCGGGACCGAGTCGCCGTTCGACACGACCGGTGAAGTCGCGCTGGGCACCGCCGTCACCAGCTTCCAGTTCCAGAGTGTCTTCACGCTCACCGCGAACGACTCGGCATCCGGGAACATCACGCTGCGGGTCGTGCCCGCTCCGGCGTCTGTCCTGCTGCTCGGGCTCGGCGGGCTGACCGCTGCGACCCGCCGCCGCGTCCGCTGAGTTCGAAGAACACACCGTCCGGACTCTTCGCGAGCCCGTCGGGTTCTCTCGGCGGGCTCGTTCTCTTTCTGCATCAGCCGTCGCCGCGCGCGAGGACCGGGACCAACCGTGCGCGTTCGATCACTCGTCGCCGCGTGGCATGCGGAGCACCGCCTCCAGCGAGCCGGTACCGAACCCACCCTCGCCGAGCACGATCACCGCGGCCTCCCCGGTCCGCAGCGTCGCCTCGTTCGCGACGAGTCGGCCTTGGACGGCGCTGACGAGACGCGAGATCTGCGGGTTGTGACCCACCACGATGACCGTCGACGCGTCCTGCAGGCAGCTCTCGATGAGCTCGATCGCGCCGGACGCGGGTTCATCGACCAGCAGCCGATCGTCAAACCGGATGGCCAGCCCCAGCACGCTCGCGAGTCCCTCGGCGGTTTCTCGCGCGCGGATCGCCTCGCTGGAGACCAGCATCGGCTGGGAGAGTGCTCGACCCAGCAACTCCTGGCCGAGCCACGCCGCCTGGCGGTGCCCACGGGGCCGAAGCGGGCGATCGCGGTCGAGCCCGGTGGCGGAATCTCGCTCGGCCTTGCCGTGCCGGACCAGGATGAGCCTGCGCTGGGTGCGTGACGGGGACATGGGACGATCCTATCTCCCCGGGCCCGGCGGTCGGAAGACCACGGAACCGCGGCCGACGACCCGCGTCTGATAGAGTTGACGACCGCCCGCGGGGCGGCCAACCGATGATCCGAACGGTCCTGCCTGGGAGCCTGCGATGAACCACCGACCCCGCCCGACGAGCCCCTCCCGACTCGTGCGTGCCGCTGTGCTCGGGGCCACGCTGGCGTTTGCCGGCGGGCTGCCGCCGACCCCGGGCGTGACCGGCCTCGCAACGGCACAGCAGGACGATCCGGGCGTGGCCCGCGCCAAGCGCGACAACCTCGTCAAGCTCATGCGGCCGATCTCCCTGGATGTCGACGGCCAGCGACTCGAGGATGTGATGTCCTTCATCACGGACTTCTCCGGCGCCGAGATCGAGCCGCACTACATCGATGATCGCAACCCGGAGGGGCTGGACCCCGAGGCCTTGATCTCGCTCGATGTCACGAACATCCCGTCGCTTCGGCTGCTCGAGGTGGTGCTGGAACAGGCGGCCCGCGACTCGTTCGAGGGCGCGACCTGGCAGTTCACGCCGTGGGGCTCGGTCGAGGTCGGACTCAAGAGCACGCTCAACCGGCGTCAGCGGGTGCAGATCTACGACATCTCGGATCTGCTGCTCGTTCTGCCCGACTACGACGAGGCGCCGGAGATCGACCTGCAGTCCGTGCTGCAGAGCAACCAGGGCGGCGGGGGCGGGCAGTCGCCCTTCGACGACGCCGGCGGCAACGAGGACGAGGAACGCGACCTCCAAGAACGCCGCGACGCCATCATTGATCTCATCCAGTCGATCGTCGAACCCGAGCAGTGGCAGGCGAACGGCGGCGACGGCGGGTCCGTCCGCGTCTTCCAGAACGCGCTCGTCGTTCGCGCGGCCGACTACATCCACCGCCAGATCGACGGCTACGGTTTCTGGCCGGCGGGCGCCCAGCGCATCTCCTCCGTCGGCGGTCGACGCTATGTCACCTTCACGCTCGATACCGGCATCAGCACCATCGACGGGTTCCGCAATGTGCCCGTCACCGCGACCGCTGGCGGTCAGGGCGGCGGCGGTGGCGGTGGTGGCGGTGGTGGCGGTGGTGGCGGGTGAACGGCCGATTCCGCTGCGTGAGCGGTGCGCAGGTTGACGAGACCGAAGCACAGGCGAGGCAACATGTCGAGGGATGCCTCGCCTGTGCTTCGGCCTCGTGAGGGGTTCGGCTTGTCGGATGTGGGTCGTCCGGTGTTGTGGAGGACAGCCCCTAGGCCTCGGCGAGCTCGCTGACCGGCGGGCAGGAACACACGAGGTTCCGGTCGCCGAACGGGTTGTCGACCCTCGCCACCGGTGACCAGAACTTGTTGTGACGGAGCCACGGCACGGGATACGCCGCCCGTTCGCGGCTGTAGGGCCGATCCCAGTTCTCCGCGGACACGAGCTGCACGGTGTGCGGCGCGCCCTTGAGCACATTGCGCTCGCGGTCGGCCTCGCCGCGCTCGATCTCGGCGATCTCGCCGCGGATCGCGATCATCGCGTCGCAGAATCGGTCGAGTTCCTGCTGCGATTCGCTCTCGGTCGGCTCGATCATGAGCGTGCCGGGCACGGGCCACGACATCGTCGGAGCATGGAACCCGTAGTCGATCAGCCGCTTCGCGATGTCGTCGATCTTGATGCCGGCGGACTTGTCGAACGGGCGGCAGTCGATGATGAACTCGTGCGCGACCCGGCCCGTCGGCCCGGTGAAGAGGACCTCGTAGTGCCCGCGGAGGCGCTCGGCCATGTAGTTCGCGTTGAGGATCGCGACCTGCGTCGCGCGGCGCAGGCCCGCGGCCCCCATCAGCGCGATGTAGACCCAGCTGATCGGCAGGATGCTCGCCGAGCCGTACGGCGCGCTGCTGACCGCACCGGTTGCCGACTCCCCAGCGCCCGCCGGCGGTGAGACCGAGTGCCCCATGAGGAAGGGCACGAGATGAGAGGCCACGCCGATCGGTCCCATGCCGGGCCCGCCCCCGCCGTGCGGGATGCAGAAGGTCTTGTGCAGGTTGAGGTGGCAGACATCGGCGCCGATGTCGCCGGGTCGGCAGAGGCCGACCTGGGCGTTCATGTTTGCGCCGTCCATATAGACCTGCCCGCCGCGTTGGTGCACGATCTCGCACACCTCGCGGATCTCGGTCTCGAACACGCCGTGGGTGGAGGGGTAGGTCACCATGAGCGCGGAGAGCCTGTCGGCGTGCTTGTCGGCCTGCTCGCGGAGGTGCTGGAGGTCGATGTCGCCGGTCGCTGTGGAGCGGACGGAGACGACGCGCATGCCGGCGATGACGGCGGACGCCGGGTTCGTGCCGTGCGCGCTCTCGGGAATCAGGCAGACATCACGGTGCCCCTGCCCCCGGGCCTCGTGGTACGCCTTGATGACGAGCAGTCCGGCGTACTCGCCCTGCGCACCGGCGTTGGGCTGCAGGCTCACGCCCGCGAAACCGGTGATCTCCGCCAGCCACGATTCGAGATCGGCGAACAGCTCCGCATAGCCCCGCCACTGCTCAGCCGGCGCGAAGGGGTGCAGCGATGCAAACGACGGCCAGGTGACGGGCAGCATCTCGCTCGTGCCGTTGAGCTTCATCGTGCACGACCCGAGCGCGATCATCGAGTGCGTCAGCGACAGGTCGCGGTTCTCCAGCGACTTCATGTACCGAAGCAGCTCGGTTTCGGAGTGGTGCGTGTTGAAGACCGGGTGCGTCATGAAGGGCGACCGGCGGGCGAACGGGCCGGGGATGCCGCGCATCGGCGAACGCTCGAGCAACGCCCCGACATCAGCGCCCTCCGGCGCGCCGAAGGCGACCAGCAGGTCCGCGACATCCTCCCGCGTCACGGTCTCGTCCAGCGAGATGCCGAGTGAGCCGTCGCCGAACTCACGCAGGTTGATGCCCAGGCGGGAGGCCTCGTTGACGACCTGCTCGGCGCCACACGAGGGCCTGACGCGGAGCGTGTCGAAGAAGAGCAGCTCGGGGTCGTCCTGTCCCAGATCGTGGCCGAGCTCGATCAGGCCCTGGGCGAGCGCCACGGTCATGGCCCGCACGCGTTCGCCGATGCGGCGGAGCCCATCCGGTCCGTGGTAGACCGCGTACATCGCCGCCATGTTCGCCAAGAGGGCCTGCGCGGTGCAGATGTTGCTGGTCGCTCGGTCGCGCTTGATGTGCTGCTCGCGGGTCTGGATCGTCAGCCGGTACGCCGGCCCTCCCTCCGCGTCGCGCGAGACGCCGACGAGCCGGCCCGGCATCCGGCGGACATGCTTCTCGTGCGTTGCGAGGAACGCGGCGTGCGGGCCGCCGAAGCCCATCGGCACGCCGAATCGCTGCGCACTGCCCACGACGATGTCCGCGCCCCACTCGCCCGGCGGCACCAGCAGGGTCATGGCCAGCAGGTCCACGGCGGCGACGACCTGCACGCCCGCGGCGTGGGCCCGCTCGGTCATCGAGCGGTAGCAGTGCACACGCCCGTTCGTGTCGGGCGTCTGCACCAGCACGCCGCAGACGCCGTCGTCGAACGAAGCCGACCGCGCATCCTCGACCGACAGCTCCACACCCATCGACGCGGCCCGCGTGCGGACGACCTCGATCGTCTGCGGATGGCAGGCGGCATCGAGCACGAAGCGCAGTCGGCTGTGTCCGCCGATGGCGACGCACATCGCCATCGCCTCGGCCGCGGCCGTCCCCTCATCGAGCAGCGACGCGTTGGCGATCTCCATACCGGTCAGGTCCGAGACCATCGTCTGGAAGTTCAGCAGCGACTCGAGCCGACCCTGCGCGATCTCCGCCTGATAGGGCGTGTATTGCGTGTACCAGCCCGGGTTCTCGAGGATGTTGCGCTGGATCACCGGTGGAGTGATCGTGCCGGAGTACCCCATCCCGATGTAGCTTCGGCGCACGATGTTCCGGCTCGCCATCGTCCCGAGCCGGCGCAGCAGCGCGTGCTCGCCGGGCGGTGTGTCGCCGAGCCCCTCGAGCTCGAGCGATCGGCCCAGACGGATCGATGACGGCACCACCTGATCACTCAGCTCGTCGAGCGACGACACGCCCAGCGAGGCCAGCATCGCGGCGATCTCCTGCTCGTTCGGCCCGATATGCCGCGACCAGAAGGTGTCGGAGGCATCGAGCACCGAGCCCGCCTGGGCCCCGACCATCGAACGGGGAGTCACATCGGCCGTCGTCATCGCTATGTCCGTTTCTGCAAAGCCCATCCGCATCGCGGGGGAACGCTGTATACACCACCGACAGAGTCTAGCGCCGCGTCGGTTCACCGGTCGGCGTCGTAGAACCACAGGAGCCGCTGCTCCCCATCTTCCATGACCATGTCGAAGCCCTGCCACTTGAGCTCCCGCCCGATACCGCCGACCAGCCGGAGACGGTGCGCCCCGGCGCCGATCTGTTCATAGATGGCGTTCGGCGCGTACTCGGCCATCGGCATGCGTGCGAAGAGCTTGTCGATGTCCTCGAAGTGTCGCTGCAGGAACCGAAACCCCTCCTCCGCCGTCGCGCCGTGCTGCGCGAACTCGTCCCGTGTCGCCCGGCTGAGCACCTGCTCGGTGAACAGCTCGAGCTCGTCGTCACGGAGGGTTTCGTAGATGTGCTTCATCAGATGCCGGGCGCTGCGGGCTCGGAGGATGACGGTGCCATCGTCGAGTTCTTCCCGGACCAGATCCGGCGGGAGCGCGCGCGGGTCGGCGTAGCCCTCGGGCCGAGCCGAGGAGTACGCCGGTACTTCGGCCCCTTCGAGCCCGGAGAAGAAGGTCCGGCCGCCGACATCCCGCTCGTACGGCTGGCACCCGCCAGCGACCGCCGCCGAGGCGAGCACCGCCAGCGCGCGTCTCATGCCGGTGCTCCCTCGTCGACGGGCAGCGTGCTCGGAGCGGCCTCTCCGCGTCGCCATGCGTCATGGACGCGGAACGCGGGATCGTGGCCCGGTGCATCGTCGCGGGCGTGGCACCCTCGGCTCTCGCGTCGCCACAGGCCGGACCGTGCGACCAGCTGCGCGACCAGCAGCAGGTTCTGCACCTCCCATCCCTCGGGATCGTCGAAGATCTTGTCCAGCGTGTACCGCGCCCAGAAATCGAGCATCTCGCAGGCGTCGCGGAGCTTCGACTCCGTCCGCTGGATGCCGACATTCCGCCACATCGCCGACCGCAGGCTCGAGCGGACATCGCCGAGGTCCAGCTCGCCATGCTCGCTCGGCCGGATGTCGCTGACGATCGATGTGGGCCCCTGCAGCCCGGCGGCGGCGCTGGCGGCGCCGGCGTCGTCGCCCGCGGCTGCCCCGAGCACCAGCCCCTCGAGCAGCGAGTTGCTCGCCAGCCGATTCGCCCCGTGCAGCCCGGACATGGAGACCTCCCCCACCGCCCAGAGCCCGGGGAGACCGGTCCGACCGGCCGCGTCCGCCCGGACCCCGCCGATGGTGTAGTGCGCCGCCGGGCTGACGGGGATCGGCTGTGTCGCCGGGTCGATGCCGTAGTGCGCGAGTGTCTCTGTGATCGCGGGGAAGCGCGAGGCGAACCCCTCGACACCTCGCGCATCGAGGAACACATGCGAGCCGCCCGTCCGCGCGACGCGCTCGACGATCGCCCGGCTGACCACATCCCGCGGTGCGAGGTCCGCCATCTCGTGCACGCCCGCCATGAACCGCTCGCCCGCGGCGTCGATCAGCGCCGCCCCCTCGCCGCGGACGGCCTCGCTGATCAGGCTCCGCGGCGCGCCGGGCAGGTACAGCACCGTGGGATGGAACTGGACGAAGGACATGTCCGCGACCCACGCGCCGGCGCGGTACGCCATCGCGATCCCATCCGCCGTCGAAACCCTGGGGTTGGTCGTTTCGCGGTACACCCGGCCGGCACCACCCGAGGCGAGCACCGTGGACCTCGCCCAGATCATCTGCAGCCCGTAGCGGGGGTGCCGCGTGACCGCGCCGAGCACGCTCGAGCCGGGCGTGCCGTCGGCGGTGAGCAGATCGAGCGCGAAGCAGTGGTCGAACACGCGGATCGCCGGGTGGCGGCGGACGACCTCCAGCAGCACGCGGACCAGTTCGCGTCCGGTCGCGTCGCCGTCGGCGTGCAGGATCCGATTGGCGGTGTGGCCGCCCTCGCGGCCGAGCTCGATCTCGCCCGAGGCCGCCCGATCGAACCGCATGCCCCAGCGGATGAGCCGTTCGATCTCGGCCGGCCCTCCCTCGACGACGCGGCGGACCACGGCCTCGTCGCAGAGCCCGTCTCCCGTGCGCAGTGTGTCCTCGATGTGCCGCTCGAAGGAGTCGGCGGACTCGCGGACCGCCGCGACGCCGCCCTGCGCCCACGCTGTGCTCGAGAGCGTCAGCTCGTTCTTGCAGAGGACGATGACCTCGCCGTGCTCAGCCGCCGCCAGGGCTGCGCGGAGCCCGGCCACGCCTGAGCCGATGACCAGCGTCCCGGTGAAGATCTGCGGCAGCAGCCCGCTGCGAAAGGGAATCAGGTACCGGCGGCGATCGAACAGCTCGTGCATCCGGCGAACGGTACGCCGGGACTGGCCGACCCGATGCACACCGGCTCGCCGGTCACGATGACGGGCCGAGGACTCGATCGATCTTGCGGTTCAGGAACCGGGCATGGTGCTCGAGGTGCCAGATGCCCGTGGCAACGAGCGACCGGACGGTGACCGGGCCTCGCTCGTGGTGCAGGCCGGTCCGCTCCCAGCGGTCCGGCGGCAGAGAGGCCAGCCAGGGGGCCGTCCATTGCCGGATCGCATGGATCACCGCGACGGCCGCTCCGATCGGTGGGAACCACGGCTCACCATCGGGCGTCATGGCGATCACGCCGTAGTGCCCGGCGTCCACAAACGCGTCCTGATCCCAGCCGGTGAGCTCGCACCCGGGCTCGGCCGCGACCCGGCGCAGACGGTGCACGGCGCACGCCTCGGCGTCGGCCAGATGCCCCAGCAGCACGCGCACGGGCCACTTGCCCACCCCGGCGGACGCCGGCCACGCGCGGTCGAGCTCGTCGGCGGGCAGCTCGAAGACCCGGGGATCGAACCGCTCGACGCCGATCGCCCAGCGGTGGACCAGGTCGGGCACGGGCAGCCGCTCGATCCGGTCCGCCGGCTCGGGGGCCGCGGCCTGTCGCACCGATTCGCTCGCCATCGCCGGCCTCCGGCTACGCTCCGTTCATGACCGAACCGCACGACGACCAGCGCAGGCTCTCGCTCCGGGTCGTCACCATGCCCAAGGATACGAACCAGTACGGCACGATCTTCGGCGGCGTGATCCTGAGCTATATCGACCAGGCGGCGTTCGTCGAAGCCCGGCGACACGGGTGCCACCGCTGGGTCACCGCGGCCGTCGACAAGGTCGAGTTCAAGTCGCCGGTCATCGTGGGCGACACCGTGTCGTTCTACACCTCAACGCTCCGCCGGGGCACAACCTCGGTCACGGTCGGGATCGAGGTCGAGGCGGAGCGGTATGCGTCGGACGATCGGGTCTCGGTGACGCATGCGACGCTGACCATGGTGGCGATCGGCCCGGAGGGCAAGCCGATCCCCTTCCAGAGCCCAGCGACCGTGCACGAGCCAGGGGTGGACATGCCCCTCTGAGCCGCGGCGGGTTCGGCACCGATACACTGGTCTCCGTATGGCGGAATCCAGCTTCATCCGAGCAGAGCGCGTCGGCAACGCGGTGGTCATCGAGATCCTGTCCGAGCAGATCGGCGATCGCGAGAGCCAGATCATCCAGGCGGAGATCGCCGCCGTGGCCGAGCCCGTAGGCTGGCGTCTGGCGATCGACATGACGCGCGTGGCGTTCCTCGCCTCAGCCGGGCTCGGCACGCTCGTCAGCGCCCACAACGCGGCCAAAGCCGCGAAGGGCAAGATGGCCGTCTGTCACATCGCGCCGGACCTCATGAAGATGCTCGAGCTGACGCGCCTCGACCGCCTGTTCACCATCAAGCCCGACCGCGACGCGGCGATCAAGGTCGTCGGCTGACCCGGTGCCTCCGGCCGACCCAGCCCGGCTGGCCTGCTTCGTCTCCGGCGGCGGCCGGACGGTCCTGAACCTGCTGGAGACGATCCGACGGGGCGAACTGGATGCCCGCATCGCGCTTGTCGTCGCCGACCGCGACTGCCCGGGCATCCAACGCTGCGCCGAGGCGGGGCTGACGGTCCTGCGAGCCCGGCCGAGGGACGCCCACGAACTCGGGCGGCTGCTCGAGGCGCACGGCATCGATCTGGTCGTACTGGCGGGATATCTGCGTCTGCTGCCCGTGCCCCCCGCGTGGCGGGGCCGGGTGCTGAACATCCACCCCGCGCTGCTGCCTCGGCACGGGGGTCCTGGGATGTTCGGCGACCGGGTCCACGCCGCGGTGCTCGCCGCGGGAGACGCTGAGTCGGGCTGTACGGTGCATGTCTGCGACGACCGGTACGACACCGGCCCGATCGTGCTGCAGCGGCGGGTGCCCGTGCTCGATACCGATTCTGTGGAAACCCTGGCCGCGCGGGTGTTCGAACAGGAGTGCATCGCCTACCCCGAGGCGATCCGTGCCGTGCTCGCCGAGCGGCGCGGATGACCCACAGCCGGCGCCCGGCCCGGAGGACCGCGATGATCCCGCCGATCCGATTGGTGCTCGCTGTGGCGTTCGCGATCGCAGCGTGCTCGACCCCGGGGCAGAGCTCGATCAACGACCGCGCGGCCGCCGCCTTTCAGGCCGGGGACTACGACGAGGCCGAGCGGCTCTGGCGGCAGTGGGCCGAGAGCGACGACTCGACCTTCGTGCCGTGGTACAACCTGGCGAGTTCCCGTTCGATCCGCGGCGACGGCGAGGGTGCGGCGGACCTGATCCTCACCGCGATCGAGCGCGGCTTCGCCGACCTGAACCGCCTCAAAACCGACCCGAACCTCCGCGCGTTCCGCACCACGGACACCTATCCCCGGCTGGTCGAGGCCTGGCCCGAGTTCCTCGACCGGCGCATCGACACGCAGCTCGAGGCCGCTCGGCGGGCCTACGGCCCCCGGTACTCGTACACCAAGGACGAGAAGCACCGCGTGGCGTTCGTCTCGGCGTACGACACGATTACGAGTCGCCAGGCGCGCGAGGAGGTCAGGGCGGTCGCGCAGTGGGCGATCGATCATCTCTTCGGCGAGCTGGCCGATCGCAACCCCGAACACCCGGATGCGTGGGTCGTCGTGGTGCTGCCCACGCGCCCGCACTTCGAACAGTGGGCGCGAAAGACCTACGGCGACATGCCCGCCTCCGCCACGAGCCAGCTCGGCGGGGCCTACTCGCACGAGGACAAGGAGCTGGTCACGGTTGACCTCGGCTCGACGCTGCGCCACGAGTTCCTGCATGTGCTGCACTGGCGGTCGATGGACCGCGCCCGGCAGCAGCACCCGGTGTGGGTGCTCGAAGGCCTCGCCTCGCTGGTCGAGGACATGGGGCCGACCCGGCAGGGGCGGTACGAGCCGGTCGTGTCGTGGCGGACGAATTCGATCAAACGCCTCGCCGAGCAGAACAAGCTGCCGCGGATCAGCGAGTTCGTCACGCTCTCGCACGAGCGTTTCACCGGGAATCGGCCGCTGGCGAACTACGCCTTCGGCCGGGCGGTGTTTCTGTACCTGCACGAGCGGGGGTTGCTCGCCGACTGGTACCGCACCTACACGCAGAGCTTCGATCTGGACCCCACCGGGCTGCGCGCGATCGAGGCGGTGACGGATCTCTCCGCCGAGGCGTTCGACGACGCCCTCCGCCGATGGGCGATCGACCTGCCCGAGGTCTACGAGCAGAACCGCCCGCCGAGGCTCGGCATCGGCGCGAGGCTCGATCTCGAGCACGGGGACGGACCCGTCGTCCGCCAGCTCATCCACGCCAACGCCAAGGAGGCCGGCCTCCGACCGGGCGACATCATCACCGGGTTCGACGGCACGCCGGTGCGGGACCTCAACGAGTTCTACCGCGTGCTGACCGGCCTGCGCGAGGGCCAGCGGGTGGTCGTCGAGTACCGCCGTCGGCTGGAGCACCGCCGGACCACGATCACCCTCGTCGAGGCCCCCTGACCGGCTCAACTTCGGCCATCGTCTGGACGATGCTTGACATCGCAGACTATGTATGACATAGTATGTGGTAACAGGTCTCTCGGGAGGTGCCCATGAAGATTGAACGGGAGCTGATGCGGGGCGCCGGGCCGACGGCGGTTTTGAAGCTGCTCGAGCGGGGCGAGATGTACGGCTACCAGCTCATCGAGGCGCTGGACCAACGGTCCGACGGCGTGCTCGCGATGGGGCAGTCCACGCTCTACCCGATGCTCTACAACCTCGAGGCCAAGGGGCTGATCGAGTCCCGCCGCAAGACCGCCGACAACGGCCGCGAACGCAAGTACTACCGCCTGACGGGGAAGGGAACGACCCGGCTGAAGTCGGACACGGAGCAGTGGAACAGGCTCGCGGGGGCGTTGGCGAAGCTGGGCGTGCTCGAGCCGTCGCCGTTCGATCGTTCCGGGCCGGTGCCGGCATGAGCGGGCGGCTGGCCGAGTGCTGGGGGTGGTCGAAGCGTCGCTCGCCGCTGGTGCGGTCGTTCCGTTTCGTGCTGCGGATGCCGAGCGAAGCCGACATGCTTGTCGATGGGGCGGAGCTGCCGAAGGACTGTGCGGAGATGGTCCGCCTGGTTGTCCGCCGAACGCGGCTCTGGCCCGGGGAGAAGGCGGATGTCGCGCGCGAGCTGATCGATCATGTGCGCGACGCTCGAGCGGCGGAGCGCGAGCCGGCCGAGATCGTCTCGAGTTTCGGTGACGCGAAGACCGCGGCCCGGCTGATCCGCCGGGCGCGCAAGCGGCAGCGGCACCCGCTGCAGCGAGGCTGGGTGGCGTTCGTCCGGGCCGTGCTGGCGACGCCGGTGGTGGCCGCTGCGGTCTACGGCGTGCTCTGGCTTCGTTTTCACATCGGCGAACCGACCATCGCAACGAACTACATCGCACAACTGGAGGCGGAAAGGCCCGACGCTGGTCCTGGTACGCCACCCTATGTCACCTACGAACTCACCAGCATCCGTTGGAACGATATCGCTGAGCCGATCGACAAGTACTACAACGACGCCGTGCTCGATGACGACAGATTCGAGTTGTTCCCCGCGTTGGAGCTCTGGTCGCTCTCTGAGGATCATCCGGCGTACGAAGATATTGCCGAAGCGATCCGTGCGTTCGGGCCCGAGCTTGAGAAGGTCGTTGCGGCGGCTGCGCGGCCGGCGCACGGCATGCCGTTCGTCCAGGCGATCGAATACCCCGGCGGCCACTTCTGGGAGAGCACGATCCCGGCCGAGCAGCGTCGGTTCCGGATCGTGCCGGTGCCCGACGACCCTGCCGAGCAGGGTCCGCTCTGGGCGGTGCTGCTGCCGCACTTGGGCATTATGCGCAGGTGCGGGATGCTCCTGCTGTTCGATGCCCGTATCGCGGCGCGTGACGGCGATGCCGACCGAGTGTGCAACAGGATTTCGGCCGTACTGGGCATGGCCGACCAGGCTGCAGCGGATCAGTTTCCCATCAGCATGTTGGTCAGTCAGGCGCTCGTCGGCTTCGCTGGCGAGGCCATCGCCCGCATGGTCCGTGATCATCCTGAATTGCTTTCGACGCCGCAGCTCACAGCGATCTCGCACTTGTTGGCGGCGAGCACGCAGCGAGCAACAGCTCTGGATTTCTCCCGTGAGCGCATGATGATCGAGGATGTGCTTCAGCGCTCCTTCACGGACAACGGTCGCGGGGGCGGCCGGTTGACCGACGAGGCCGTGCGATGGATCCGAGAGCTCGGGATCGATGATTTCGGGGCGGTGCCCGACTTCGACGCGATCACGCGGGTCAAGGCGTTCCTGCTTCCGGTTGCCGCGGTGGTGGTGGCCGATCGGGCGACGCAGCGCGAGATCGCGATGCGTCAGATCGACAGAGCGGAAGCGTCATTCCTGGCCGGACCGAGCTCCCTGGCCGCGATGGAGCGCGAGAAGCGCGAGGACGACGACCTGCTCGAGAGCGAGTTTGCACGGTGGCGGTACCTCGTCCTGGCGCACTTTGGTGGCAGCTACCAGAAGGTCGTCCGCCGTGCCTTTGAGTCGCGGACAACCACGCACGGCACGCTGATCGCCGCCGCGGCTCTGCTCTACGAACGGGAACACAGCCGGCCGCCGGTCTCGCTCGACGATCTCATCCCCCGGTATCTGCCCTCGGCACCGGAGGACCCCTTCCTGCCGGGATCGCCCCTGCGCATGGCCCGGCATGACGGCCAGCTGACGGTCTAT
>JBQLZJ010000001.1:0-442916 GCA_052168215.1 Phycisphaerales bacterium | reverse complement strand
CCGTTGTCGGACCGCTGCCCGGCCCCCTGCTGCGTGAGGCGGATGAAGCGGCGGCCCTCGGTCACACGCCGGTCTTTGTCGCCTCGGACGACGGCCGAGCCGCCGTGGTCGTGCTGGGTGATCGTGTCCGTGACTGCGCGTCAGCGCTCGTCCGCGATCTCCGGGAACGCGGCTGGTCGGTCGCGATGGTGTCGGGCGACCGGCACAACGCCGCGCTCGCTGTCGGTCGGCAGATCGGGCTCAGGTCCGACGAGATCACCGGGCAGGCGACGCCGGAAGACAAGCTGCAGCGCATCACCGACGAGATCGCGCACCGTCCGGTTGTGATGATCGGAGACGGGGTCAACGATGCCGCCGCTCTGGCCAAGGCGACGGTCGGTATCGCGGTGCACGGCGGAGCGGAAGCATCGCTCGCCGCCGCGGATGTGTACATGACCAAGCCCGAACTGGCCAGGATCATCGAGCTGTTCGACGGGTCACAGCGTTCGCTCCGCGCTGTCAAGCGGTGCCTCGCGGCGTCGCTGACCTACAACAGCACGGCTGCGACACTGGCACTCGCGGGCATGGTCACGCCGCTGCTCGCCGCCGTGCTCATGCCGGCCAGCTCGCTCACCGTCATCGCGATCGCGATCGCAAGCCGGACCTTCGGCGCCGGCCGCTGGGGAAGCCGCCCATGACCGCTCTCTGGATCGTGCTCCCGCTCGCGCTCGTGCTGGCCGCCATCGGCGTCTGGGCGTTCATCTGGACCGTTCGATCCGGGCAGCTCGACGACCTCGACACGCCCTCGGTCCGCATGCTCGTCGACGACGAGGAGTCACCGGATCGGCGGTGACCCGACCGACGCCCGCGACGCTATTCTCTGCTCCAGTCAGCCACCGCACGGAGCAGCCCATGCCTATCACACCCATCGCACGGTTCGCCACCGCCTTCATTCTCGCCTTGGCGGCGTCGAATGCATCCTCTCGGACCGAGCCCGAGCCCGAGGCGCTCTTCAACGGGCGCGATCTGACCGGCTGGGCCGCGATGTTCGGTGGCTCGCTGGACGCCTGGGTCGCTCTCGACGGCGAGATCCGCGTCGTCAAGCCCGGCCAGGGCGGATGGCTCCGCACCGACCGCATGTTCCGCGACTTTGAGCTCGAGGCCGAGTTCATCATCCCCCCGGGCGGCAACAGCGGCATCGGGCTTCGCTGCTCGTCCGTCGGCGACCCCGCCTTTACCGGGTTCGAGGTGCAGATCCTCGACAGTCACGGCCAGCCCGTTGATCGCAGCCAGGCCGGAGCGGTCTACAACGCGATCGCCCCATCAGCACAGGCCGTCAAGCCGGCGGGCGAATGGAACCAGTACCGCATCCGCGTGGTTGGCGACACGCTCGATGTCTGGCTCAACGGCGTGCATGTCCAGCAGGCGCAGAAGCTCGACGATCGGGGCATCTACCGAAACGACGACCAGCCCCTGCCGCTCAACGAACGGATGACCACAGGCTACATCGCCTTTCAGGACCACGGCGAGGGTGGGCTGCGCCTGCGCAACATCAGCATCACCGATCTCTCGCCAGACCCCGACCCCGGCGATTACCAGTTCGCCTTCGACGGCACGACCAACGGGTGGACCCACAGAGGCGGAGGTTCGTTCACCTTCGAGGACGGCACGCTGGTTGCCGCCGACGGGCCGGGGCACCTGTTCAGCGACGCCACACACACGGATATCGAGCTGCACGCGCTTGTTCGCATCGCCAGGCCGGAGGAAACCGGTGCCCCGCGGCCCGGAAACGGCGGCATCTACTTCCGAACCGTTCCGCGGCCCGAGAATCCCGATACCTGGCCCCTGGGCTACGAGGCGCAGATCGACAACCACGACACCCGCGCGACGAACTACACCGGCTGCATCTACGACTACGCGCCGGCGCGGACGGGCGCTCCCATCACCACGGACGGCGCCTGGTTCGACTACCGCATCCGGGCCGTTGGCGAGCGTGTCCAGACCTTCATCAACGGTCGGCCGATGGCCGACGCCACGCTGGACGCATTCGACCGCGGACACATCGCCTTCCAGACGCACCACCCCGGCAATCGGATCGAGTTCCGCGATGTCCGCTGGCGTGTGCCGGCGGCCGACGAGTGATTGGCGTTAGCCGGCGAACGGCACCCAACCGCCGCCGGCGTCCCGGCTGGCGAGGGCGCACTCGATGAACCGGACGCCCCGCGCCCCGTCCACCGCCGTGGGCGCGAGCGACGCCGCGATCGAATCGACCCCACGGATCCGGTCCATCGCGCCGCGGTAGATGTTCGCGAACGCCTCGATGAATCCCTCGGGATGGCCCGGCGGGATGCGGGTGGCGTCCGCCGCCGCTTCGGAGAGCCCGGCCGAGCCGCGCGTCAGCACGCGTCGTGCGCCGTCCAGCGACGCGACCTCCAGCCGATTCGGCGACTCCTGCCGCCACCACAGCGAGCCCGCCGACCCGTGCACGCGAAGACTCAGCCCGTTCTCTTCGCCCACGCAGACCTGAGAGCAGGTCAGCAGCGCCCTCGCACCATCGGCGTAGCGGAGCTGCACGGCTGCGTCATCGTCCACTCGTCGGCCGGGCACAAAGCGTGTGACCTCTGCGCACAGCGACTCGGGCTCCATCCCGGTTACGAACGCGATGAGCTGTTCGGCGTGCGTGCCGATGTCGCCCAGTGCGCCCGCGCCGCCGGACTGCGCCGGGTCCGTTCGCCAGCTCGCCTGCTTCTGGCCAGTCGCCTCGAGATCCGTCGCGAGCCAGCCCTGGTGATACTCGGCGTAGATGCGCCGGACGCTCCCCACCGCGCCGGCCGCGACACGCTCCCTCGCCTCACGCACCATCGGATAGCCGGAGTAGTTGTAGGTCACTGTCACGGTCCGCCCGCTCCGAGTAGCGGCCTCGGACACCGCGCGAGCCTCGGCCGAGGTCACCACCATCGGCTTGTCCAGCACGACATGGAACCCCGCATCGAGCGCCGCAACCGCGATGCTCGCATGCGTGGCGTTCGGTGTGACGACGATGACAGCCTCGATGCGGTCGTCCTCAGGCAGGCGAGCTTCTTCTGCGAGCATGCGCTGCCAGCTCTCGTAGCCCCGCGTCAGGCTCAGCTCCCGCGCCGACGCGAGCGCACGCGCCGGGTCGGACGACAGCGCCCCGGCGACGACCTCGCCCCGGCCGTCCAGGCGCAGCGCCATGCGGTGCACAGCCCCGATAAACGCACCCGTCCCGCCGCCGACCATTCCGAACCGAACCGGACCGCCGCTCACGACCGATCCTCGCCATCAAAAGCGCTGTCGAACGCCCGGTCCGCCGGCATGAAGTCCATGGACCGCACGAACGCGCACGATTCTTCGGCGCCATGGAACCGGTCCATGTCGGGGTCCTCCCACTCCACGCTGAGCGGCCCGCTGTACCCCGCGGCGTTGAGCGCGCGGATGATCGCGTCGAAGTCCACCTCGCCGCGACCCACGGATCGGAAGTCCCACGCGCGCCGGTGATCGCCGAACGCCAGGTGCGAGCCCAGGATCGACGCATCGCCGTCCTCTCGTCGCGCCGCGTCCTTCATGTGGGCGTGGTAGATCCGATCGCCGAACCGTCGCACGAATCGCGCCGGGTCCACGCCCTGCCAGACCAGGTGCGACGGATCGAAGTTGATGCCGAACGCCTCGCGCCGGCCGACCGCGTCGAGCGCCCGCTCGGTGGTCACGGCGTCGTAGGCGACCTCCGTCGGATGCACCTCGAGCGCAAACCGCACGCCGACCTCATCGAACACATCCAGGATCGGGTTCCAGCGGTCCGCGAACTCGCGATACCCCGCGTCGATCGCCGAAGCCGGTGTCGGCGGGAAGAAGTACAGCATGTGCCAGATGGGCGAGCCCGTGAAGCCGTTGACCACATCCACGCCCATCGCCCGCGCCGCCCGCGCGGTGAGCTGCATCTCCTCGGCGGCACGCCGCCGCACGCCCTCGGGTTCGCCGTCGCCCCACACCGAACCCGGCAGGATCGACCGGTGCCGCTCATCGATCGGGTCGCACACCGCCTGCCCCACCAGGTGGTTGCTGATCGCGTGACACGCCAGCCCGTGCTCGGCCAGCAGCTCTCGTTTGGCCCGGCAGTAGGCCGGCTCCTCGACCGCACGCCGAACATCGAAGTGATCTCCCCAGCAGGCGAGCTCGAGTCCGTCGAAACCCATTGCACGGGCCTTGGGCGCAAGCTCCGACAGGGGCAGGTCGGCCCACTGTCCCGTGAACAGCGTCACAGGTCGATGCATCCGGCGGTCTCCTTCCCCGGTCCGTCTCGATCAAGGCGAGAGCCTATCACCGGCTCACTCCCCCGTGTCATCCCGCGGGCAATCTGGTACGCTCCGAGCCCGCCGACCGCTCGGCCGGCACGAGGACCGCCACGCATGCCAGACGCCGCCCATCGCATCCCCTTCGCGCGCACCAGGCTCAGCCTGATGATGCTCCTCCAGTACGCTATCTGGGGTGCCTGGCTGCCCATCCTGTACCCGTTCCTCCTCGGACATCGCAAGTTCGACTTCGACCAGGTCGGCGCGATCCTCGCCGGCGGGGCGGCGGGCGCCATCGTGGGCCCCTTTATCGCGGGCCAGATCGCCGACCGATTCTTCGCCACGGAGAAGTTCTTGGCGATCAGCCATCTGATCGGGGCGGCGCTCGTCTTCTTCCTGGCCGATGTCGATACCTTCTGGCCGTTCCTCATCATCTCCGTCTTCTATGGCATCGTCTACGCGCCGACGCTCGCGTTGACGAACTCGATCTCCTTCCACCATCTGCCGGATCGGGATCGCGACTTCGGCAAGGTCCGCGTGTGGGGCACCGTCGGCTGGATCCTCGCGGGGATCGCCGTCGGACAGTGGCTGCTCGCGAACCACACGCCCACAGGGGTCAGCATGGAGGAGGTGCAGGCCGCCCAGAACGCGGGTCGTTCCGACGCGTTCCATCTCTCCGCGATCCTCGGCGTCGTCATGGGCCTCTACTGCTTCACACTGCCGCGCACCCCTCCGGCACGCAACGCCGAGTCCAACGCCTCGCTCAAAGCCATCGGCGAGGCGAAGCGTCAGCCGCTGCTCACGCTCTTCCTGCTCGCCGTCCCGATCTCGATCATCCACCAGTTCTATTTCGTGCACGCCGCCGGCTTCCTAACGGTGGTGCAGAACGCGGCCGGCGGCGAGAGCACCATCTCGAAGAACATCAACAGCATCTTCGGCGTGGGCGGGAGCGGGCTGATGACCATCGGCCAGATGGTCGAGATCGCTGTCATCGGCCTGATGCCCCTGGTCGCGAAGAAGATCGGCCGCAAGTGGCTGCTCGCCGCGGGCATCTGCGCGTACGCCCTCCGCATGGCGATCTTCGCGTACCTGCCCAGCGGAGACGCCGCGCTCCCCCTCGCGATCCTCGGCGTCTCGCTCCACGGGTTCTGCTTCGGCTGCTTCATCTTCGTCGCCTTCATGGTCGTCGACGAGAACACCACCCCAGATGTCCGCGCGAGCGCACAGAACCTGTTCAACCTCGTCATCGTCGGCATCGGTATCATCGTCGGCAGCATGTTCGCCACGAAGATCGCCGAGTTGAATTCGTACATCGACACCGACGGCAACCAGCAGATGGACTACACGGGGCTCTTCAGTGTTCCGATGTGGATGGCTGTCGCCTGCCTCGTCCTGCTGCTGGTGTTCTACCCGGCACGCCGCATGATCCACCCAGCGAATCAGCCCTCGAATCACGGAGCCCCGTCATGACGCACCACCGCGGCCCCTCTCGCCGTTCGTTCCTTGGCGCCGCCGCGTTGCTCGCCGGGGGTGTCGGCCTTGCCGCGGCCGCCCAACGGCCCGCGATCGGCCCACGCTCGCCCTGGCGCTCGCCGCGCGGCCCGCGGCCGGGCGAGCCGGTCCGCATCGCCATCGTCGGCACCGGCGGCATGGGCCGCGCCCACCTGAGCGCTCTGCTGAATCTCAACCAGCAGCACGCGCTCGGGCTGGAGATCGCCGGGCTGTGCGATGTCAACGACCTCTTCGCCGCCGATGCCCGCCAGCGCGTGGCCGACGCCGGGCAGGCGTCCGAGCCGTTCGTCACGCGCGATCACAACGAGATCATGGCACGCGATGACATCCACGGCGTCTTGATCGCCACGCCCGAGCACTGGCACGCCAAGGTCGCTGTCGACGCGATCGCGGCCGGCAAGGATGTCTACATCGAGAAGCCCATGACCCTCCGGCTCGACGAGGCGCTCGCCCTGCGCGAGACCGTCCGGCGCAACCCGGAGGTCATGTTCAATGTCGGCACGCAGAAGATCATGCTGCCGAAGTACCAGGAAGCGAAGAAGCTCGTCGAGGCGGGCCGCATCGGCACGCCTACCTTCAGCCAGACCAGCTACTGCCGCAACTCGCCGGACGGCGAGTGGAACTACTACACAATCGACCCCGAGTGGAGGCCCGGCGGCAACCTCGACTGGGCCCGCTGGCTCGGCGATCTCGGCCCGCGCGAGTGGGACCCCAAGGTCTACATCCGCTGGCGGCGGTACAGGGACTTCTCCACCGGCATCCTCGGCGACCTGCTCGTCCACGAGATCACGCCGATGCTCCTCGCCCTCGAATCCGTCGGCTGGCCCGTCCGGGTGCAGGCGATCGGCTCCCACCTCGTCGATCTCGAGATGGAGAACCACGACCAGGTCAATCTCCAGATCGAGTTCGAGTCCGGCCACCAGATGATCGTCGCCGGCTCGACCTGCAACGAGGTCGGGCTCGAGAACCTCATCCGCGGCCACGAGGGCAACATCTACCTCAACAGCCGCCACTGCGAGATCCGACCGACGCGCCCGTTCGTCGACCTGGTCGACGCCGAGCGCATCGAGTGCCCCGACATCGGCAACGATCAGGATGTCATGCGCCTCGACTGGATCAACGCCATCCGCACACGCAACCACCCGTACTCCTCGGTCGACCTCGGCACCAAGGTCATGGTCATTGTCGATCTCGCCACGCGATCGCTCTGGGACGGCCACGCCTACCGCTTCGACCCGGAGACGATGACCGCGAGCCGCGTGTGAGCCGAAACCAGGCGGATTCGCACGCCGACAGCGCGCTGGCGCTGGCGGTGTGGGCGATGGGCGCCCGGTTCGAGCTGCTGCTGGCCGGGCTGGAGGAGCGACACCTCCGCGCGGCGGGTGAGGCCGCCGTCGAGGAGATCGAACGCGCGCACCACCGGCTCAATCGTTTCGCGCGCGGCTCGCTGGTCGCCAGGATCAACACCGCCGCGCCCACCCAGGCCGTCCCGGTCGACGCCGAACTCCTCGGCCTGCTGCGAGAGGCCGAACGCATCCGCGTGCAGTCGGGGGGCGCGTTCGACTGCACACCCGCGAGCCCAGTCAAGCCGGGCGTGCGCATCGACGAGACCTCGGCGACGGTGACGCGTCTCCATGCCGACGCCACCATCGATCTCGGCGGCATCGCCAAGGGGCACGCCGTCGATCTCGCGATCGAAGCGCTCCGCGAAGCGGGCGTCCCGTCTGCGTTCGTGCAGGGCGGCCGGAGCGCATGCGCCGCGTTCGGGAATCGGCCCGATGGCACGCCGTGGAGCGTCCTGCTCGAACCGCCCGCGCCCGATGTGGCGGGCCCGCTCCGGATCGACCTCGCGGACGCGGCGCTGGGCGTCTCGGCCAATCTGGAGCGCGAGCACCTGATTGATCCACGAACCGGCCGCCCGCCACCGGATGCGACGCTTGCCGCGGCGATTGCTCCGATGGCCACCGCGGCCGACGCATGGTCCACCGCACTCGCCATCGGTGCATTGGCTCCGGGGCCGGTCGGCAGTATCCTGTGGTCCCCGCTGGGCTGGACGGTTGACGCCGACTCGCTTGGCGGGCGCGCGTCCGTCGCCCCTCTCGAGCACCCCCGTCCTCCGGAGCACGCATGACCCCGATCGATCGTCGAGCCTTTGTCAAGACCACGGTCGGCTTGGCCGCGGCCAGTGCCATCTCGCCGGCGCTCGCCGAGCGGCTCGGTCGTCTCGCCGCTCCGGTGCGTGCCGCGGTGGTGGGGTGCGGCCGGCAGGGGCGCGCCATCGTCGCCGAGCTCTCCTCGTTCGCCGATGTCACGCTCGCCGGGCTCTGCGATTCCGAGCCGCGCCGGCTCGATGCCGCGCAGCGGCGTGCCCCCGGCGTCGAGGGGTACACCGATCACCGCGCGTTGCTCGACGCCGCTGCGCCGGATGCTCTCTTCGTCGCGACGCCGACGCATCGGCACCGGGAGATCGTCGAGCACGCGCTGCAGGCGGGCGTTGCGGTCTACTGCGAAGCGCCGATGGCGCACACGCCCGACGATGCGCGGGCCATCGCCTCCGCCGCACGCAACGCCGGCGTCCCCTTCCAGGCCGGATACCTCGCCCGCGCCAACCCGGTGTACGACCTGGCCCGCTCCTTCTTTCGGTCCGACTCGGTCCGCGACCTCGTCTCCATGGAGGCGGCGCGGGCACGGAAGACATCCTGGCGCACCCCCGCCCGCACCGCCGAGCAGGACAGGGCCCTCAACTGGCGGCTCGATCCGGAGGTGACCACCGGACTCGCCGGGGAGTGGGGAAGCCACCAGTTCGATGTCTTCCACTGGTACACCGGGCGGTACCCCACACGCGTCACTGGTGCCGGCTCGATCCGTTTGCACGACGACGGCCGAACCGTGCACGACACCATCGCCTGCTCGCTCGTCTTCGATCGCGGCGAGATCGCCACCTACTCCGCCACGCTCGCCAACAGCTACGAGGGCATGCACGAGCTGCTCCGAGGAACGAACGCCGCGATCAAGCTCGCGTGGACGCACGGCTGGATGTTCAAGGAGGCCGATGCCCCCACACAGGGCTGGGAGGTCTACGCGAACCGCCAGCAGTTCCACAACGACGAGGGCATCACCCTGATCGCCGGCGCCACCCAGCTCGCGGAGCAGGGCAAGCTCAAGGAAGGTGTGGGGTTGCCGCACACGCCGCTCTGGTACGGCCTCGAAACCTTCCTCAAGTCCGTGACGGAGGGCACGCCGGTCGTCTGCACGGCGGATGATGGGCTGCGGTCCACGATCGTCGGTATCAAGACGCACGAGGCCATCACGACGGGGCGCGAGGTCACGATCGATCCCGCCGAGCTGGGATGAGCGCCGTGGTGAACACCGAGACCACGAGCGATGGGCCCAAGCTCTTCCGGCTGCGATCGCTCGGCCTCTTCGCCAGGCTCGGCATCGCGGGCTTCGTCGTCACGATGATCGGCGGGACCGCGGCCTCGGGGGCCTACCTCGCGATGCACCACGGCGACCGCGACCAGCGAGAGGGGCTCACCGTCGACGATGTGCGAGCGCACTACCACGGCATCATCGCGCCCTCGCCACTGCTCGAATCCCTCGAGGAGGGTCACCCGGAGTCCCTGCCCGATCGCGAACGCCGCCTGCTCGTCGAGTGGCTCACGGGCGACCCGGCCACCCTCAGCCGCAGCTTCGACGACCTCGATCTCGGCATCGACGCGCCGGCGGAGATCATCGCTGTCAGCTGCATGGACTGCCACGCCCGTGCCGCGACAGGCGACGACGCCTATCCGCTGCTCCCGCTCGAGTACTGGGACGATGTCTACAAGCTCGCGGTCAGCACGGACATCCGACCGGTCGACGGCGAGATCCTCGCCGCGTCGACGCACACCCACGCCCTCGGCATGGCCTCCATGGGCATCGCCATCGGCGTGCTTGTGCTGCTGACCGGCTGGTCGCGAGCGATCGTCTCCATGCTGCTGGGCGTCTCGGGGATCGGTCTCGTCGCAGACATCGGCGGGTGGTGGCTGACACGCGCGGACCCGGTCTTCGCGCCGCTCGTCGTGGCCGGTGGGTTCGCCTTCAACGGCGGCATCGTGCTCATGTCCCTACTGATCCTCGTGGACCTCTGCATGCCCCGGCCGAAACGCGATCGGTTCGTCGCCTAGCCCCCAAGCTCCTCCCGCACGCGCTCGAGCAGCCGCTTCGTCGCCAGCACGCCCTCGAGCTCGCTCACACCGCCGCCTTCCCACTCGATGCCCACGAAGCCGCGGTATCCGGCGTCGGTCACGATCCGCATCATGCGCGTGTAGTCCGTCCGCACCTCGTTGCCCGCCTCGTCGAACTCGTGCGACTTCGCGCTCACGGCCCTGGCAAACGGCATGAGCTCTTCAACGCCGAGGTACCGGTCGTACCACGCGTCGGGCTCATCCGCACGCGACCAGTCCATGCAGAAGTTGCCGAAGTCCGGCAGCGTGCCGCAGAGCTCGTGATCCACCAGGCGCATCACGCCCGCGAGCCACGAGCCGTGCGACGACAGTCCGCCGTGGTTCTCGACCAGCACATGCAGGCCGAACGGCTCCGCCACTTCGCACAGCGACCGGAGACCGTCGGCAGCCAGCGTCTGCTGCTCGTCAAAGCTCCCTTCGCTCGCCGCATTGACGCGGATCGAGTGGCACCCGAGCGCCGCCGCCGCTTCCAGCCACTTGCGGTGATTCTCCACCGCGGCTCGTCGGGCTCCCGCGTCCGGATCGCCGAGCCTGCCCTCGCCGTCGCACATGATCAGCAGGCACCGAATCCCGGCGTCGGCGGCACGGGTCCCGAGTTCCTTCAGGTACGCCGCGTCCTGCGCCCGATCCTTGAAGAAGCCGTTGACGAACTCCACCGCGCGCACGCCGACGCGTTCGCGTGCAAACGCCGGGAACGCGAGCGTGTCCAACTCACCGGCGTGAAGCATCCGGTGCAGCGACCACTGCGCGAGCGAGATCTCGTACAGCACCGGGCTCCCTTCGACCATCGCTCGGGTCAGTCCGGGCCAAGCTGCGGCCCCGAGCGCGACCGCCGCCGCCCCCGCAGAGAAACGCCTCCGACTGACGCCCGTGGCTTCCTGTTCGCAATTCATGCGGTCAGCCTATCACACCCGAACGCCGGCCGGGGCTTTCACGCCGGACCGCTCTCCGATACGCTGCACTCCGGACCGGATGCCACACCCGCACGGAGCGCACCATGCGAACCCCGACCCTGCTCGTGCTTCTCGCGGCCGCGGCCAGCCCGGCCGCCGCGCAGATCGAAGTCTCCGAAGACGGCCGGCTGACCGCCTCGCCGGACACCGCAGCGCCCCGAGTCGTCGTCCCGCGTGGGGCCACGCCCGTCTTCGGGACCACGCCCGACTGGCAGAACACGCTCCGACGCCAGGTCGGTGCGCTCGAGATCGGCGACCTCAACAACGACGGGTTCAACGACCTCGCTGTCGGCTGCTACATCTCCAACAGCTTCCCACCCTACGACGATTGGCGCAACCTCATCTACTTCGGCACCCCGACCGGCCTCGAAACCGAACCATCCTGGGTCTCCGCCGACCAGGTCTCCACAGCCGACATCAAACTCGGCGACATCAACCTCGACGGCCATCTCGACATCTTTACCTCCAACGGCGGCTCCGCCTTCTCGGACAGCGTCATCTACTTCGGCTCGCCCACCGGTCCATCCACGACCGCGGGCTGGATCGCCAACGAGCCAGAGGCCACTTTCAGCCTCGGTGTCGCGCTCTTCGATGTTGACAACGACGGCGACCTCGATGCGATCACCACGAACCAGGGCATCACGCCAGATCCCTTCCGCCGCATGTATCTCTTCGTCAACGACAACGGCTCGCTTCCCACCACGCCCGCGTGGCAGTCCGACGACCGAGATATCCAGAACACCGTCACGCCCATCGACTACGACGGTGACGGCTTCCTCGATATCGCGGTCTCCAAGTGGGCCAACTTCGAGTCCGGCATCATCCGCAACAACGGCGGCACGCTGGACACAACCCTCAGCTGGACCACCGGCAGCACCACCACCGACCGCGGCACCGCCGCTGCGGACTTCGATCAGGACGGCGATGCCGACCTGGTCATCGGACGCTCCGGCACCTCGAACCCTTCATCCAGCTACAGCAACGGTTCGACCGGCCCGACGCCGGTCTTCACCGAGCAGTGGGTGAGCGGCGCCCCGTTCATCGGTGTGCAGGACATCCGTGCCGCCGACATCGACCAGGACGGCGACGCCGACATCGGCGAGGTCCACTTTTCCGATGGACGCGCGCACATCTATCTCAACGACAACGGCACGATCCCCTCGACGCCGTCGTGGACCTACGACTCCTCGGCCGTCGGGACCGCCATCGTCTTCGGCGATCTCAACAACGACGGCGTCACCGATGTCGCCATCGGCTACTCGGGCGAGCCGTCCATCGTCGTCTTCTACGGCCTCGCGGTCCCGTGCCCCGCTGACACCAACGGCAACGGCACGCTCGATCCCGGTGACTTCACGGCCTGGGTTGTCGCGTACAACGGCGGCTCCCCGGCCTGCGATCAGAACGGCGACGGGGCGTGCACGCGCGACGACTTCACCGCATGGGTGGTCAACTTCAACGCCGGCTGCCCCTAGCCGCACCGGCGTGGCCCGTACACTCCCCGGATGCCCCGAGACGACACACCCTCGGCCCACGAACGGACGCGGCGAGACCACGCCAGCGAGATCGCCGAGGACTATGTCGAGGCCATCGCACGCATCAGCGAGCGCGCCGGCGTCTGCCGTGTGACCGACTTGGCCGAGCGACTCGGCGTCACCCATGTCACCGTCATCCGCACGGTGCAGCGGCTCGAACGGGAAGGCCTGGTCGCCACCCAGCCCTATAAGCCCATCGAACTCACCGAAGCCGGTCGTCGCCTCGCCGAGGAGTGCCAGGCCCGCCACGATCTGGTCCGTCGCTTCCTCATCGCCATCGGTGTCTCGCCAGCGACCGCGGCCATCGACGCCGAGGGCATCGAGCACCATGTCAGCCCCGAAACCCTGGATCGGTTCCGCGATCTGATCCGCCAGCGGTCGACCTGATGCCGGCCGGAGGCGAGCGCCGCGGGCGGAGCTTGACACGAGAATGTAGCCTGGTCTACAATTGCTGTCGCCATCTGTGGAGCCCAGCCATGCTGCACACGCCCCGCCGAGCCCCGTCCATCATCCGTGTTCTCTTCGCCGTTCTGGCGGTCGCGCTTCTCACTCCGCAGGCCGCCGCTCACGACGATGAGACCCTGACCGTCGTCGCGACCACCGGCATGATCGAGGACCTGGCTCGACAGGTCGTCGGCGACCGGGCTGAGGTCATCGGGCTCATGGGCCCTGGCGTTGATCCACACCTCTACAAGCCCACCACCAGCGATCTGCAGAAACTCCTCCGCGCGGACATCGTGTTCTACAACGGTCTGCTGCTGGAGGGCAAGATGACCGACACGCTCATCCGCGCCGCGAACAGCGGCAAGCCCGTCATCGCCGTCACCGAACGCCTCGAGCCGGACACGCTGCTCGAGCCCGAGGAGTACGAGGGGCTCTACGACCCGCATGTCTGGATGGATCCCGCGGCCTGGTCCAACGCGGTCCTCGTTGTTCGCGATGCGCTCATCGAGCACGATCCCACCGGCGCCGCGGTGTACACCGAGAACGCCGAGCGGTACTTGGACGAACTGCAAGACCTCGATGAGTACGCCGACCGGGTCCTCGCCTCTGTGCCCGAATCCGCGCGCGTGCTTGTCACGGCCCACGATGCGTTCAACTACTTCGGCCGGCGATACCGCTACGAGGTCGTCGGCATCCAGGGGCTGTCCACCCAGTCCGAAGCGGGTCTGCACGACCTCGAACGACTCGTTGACCTGCTCGTGGGCCGACGCATCGGAGCCGTCTTCGTCGAATCGACCGTGTCAGATCGCCATGTCCGAGCGCTCATCACAGGTGCCGAAGCGCAGGGCCACACCGTCCGGATCGGCGGCGAGCTCTTCAGCGACGCCATGGGCGACCCCGGCACCTACGAGGGCACCTACATCGGCATGATCGATCACAATGTCACCACGATCGCCCGCGCCCTCGGCGGGGAAGCGCCCGAGCGGGGGATGCACAACAGGCTCGCCGAATGACGCCGCGATCCAAACCAGGCACACCGCACGCGCCCGGCGGTCTGGGCGACAGGCCAGAGCACTCCGCCACCAGCCCGCTCTCCGTGCACGCGGTGACGGTCGCCTACAACCGCAAGCCCGTGCTCTGGGATGTCGACTACGACGCACCGGCCAATCGACTCATCGCCGTCGTCGGTCCCAACGGCGCCGGCAAATCCACGCTGCTCCGCGCCTGCCTCGGCCTGGTCCCGAAGGCCTCGGGGGTCATCGAGTTCTGGGGTCGGCCGCTCCGGTCCGTGCGGAGCCGCATCGGCTATGTGCCGCAGCGTGAGTCCGTCGACTGGGACTTCCCCGTGTCGGCGCTCGATGTGGTCTGCATGGGGCGGTACCGCAGCATCGGCTGGTGCCGGCCCGTCTCGCGGGCGCACAAGCGGGCCGCCCTCGAATGTCTCGGCCGTGTCGGACTGGCCGATCTCGCCGGTCGCCAGATCTCGCAGCTCTCCGGTGGGCAGCAGCAGCGGGTCTTTCTCGCCCGAGCGCTCGCTCAGGAAGCCGACCTCTACTTTATGGACGAGCCCTTCGCGGGTGTCGACGCCGCCACAGAGCGGGCGATTCTCGGGGTGCTCCGCGACCTTCGTGACGCCGGCAAGACCGTCATCGTCGTTCATCACGATCTGCAGACTGTCCGAGACTACTTCGACGAGGTCATGCTGTTGAACATGCGCATCGTCGCCGCCGGACCGATCGAGACCGTCTTCACCCAGCGCAACCTGCAGATGACATACGGCGGCCGGCTCACGCTGCTCGATGAAGCCGCCGAGGCCATCGCTCGAGCAGGCGACCGCTAGCCATGCTCGCGCCGCCCCAAACCACACCCGCTCTTCCCGAGATCATCGAGGTTCTCACCCTGCGCGCAGGGTTCAATACCGCCACCGTGACGCTCGGCACGACGCTGCTCGGCCTCGCCGCCGGTGTGGTCGGTGTCTTCGCCATGCTCCGCAACCGAGCCATGACCGCCGACGCCATCAGCCACGCCACACTGCCTGGGGTTGCGATCGCCTTCCTGGCCGCTCCGGCCCTGGGCCTCAGCGGGCGGTCCCTGCCCGTCATGCTCACCGGCGCCGCGATCTCCAGCGCCATCGGCGTCCTGGCCATCCACGCGATCCTTCGCAGCACGCGCCTGCGGGAGGACGCCGCCATCGGTATCGTGCTGAGCGTTTTCTTCGGCGCCGGCGTCGTTGGGTTGACCTACATCCAGCGCAACGCCCCGGAAGGCTCGGCCGGTCTCACCGCCATCCTGTTGGGCCAGGCCGCCACCATGCGCCCGCCCGATGTCGCGTTCATCGCGGTGATCGCGGCGTGCGCTGTGCTCGCAACGACGCTGCTCTTCAAGGAGCTCGCCGCCGTCTGCTTCAACGACGCCTTCGCCGGTGTGCAGGGCTGGCCCGTCGCCGCGATCGATCTCGGAATCCTTGCGCTGGTCGTCCTCGTCACGCTCGCAGGGCTCCACGCCGTCGGCCTCGTTCTGATCATCGCTCTGCTCATCATCCCGCCCGCGGCCGCCCGGTTCTGGACAGAGCGCCTCGGCTCCCTCGTCATCATCGCCGGTGCGCTCGGCGCTGTCAGCGGCTACATCGGGTGTGCGATCTCCGCGCTCCTGCCGGACAAGCCGACCGGCGCCATCATCGTCCTGGTCTCCGGCGTGCTCTTCGTCGTCAGCCTGATCGCAGCGCCGTCGCGTGGTATCGCCGCCGCGTCGATCCGGCGCGCCCGCCAGCGCCTCCGCTTCGCCGCTGACCACCTCCTCGAGTCCGCGTACGAATCGAGCCAAGGCGTCCTCCTTCCCGAGACCCGGCGCGCCGTCAGCCGGCAACGCGGCTGGTCCCGCCCATTTACGCTCGTCATCCTCGCCATCCTCCGCATCTCCGGCCTCGCCCGCCGGGGCGATCCCGGCCGGCTCGTTCTGACTGAAGCGGGTCTCGAGCGAGGCCGACGCATCAGCCGCAACCACGCGCTGTGGGAGGAGTACCTCGTCTCTCACGCCGACATCGCCCCGAGCCATGTCGACTGGTCCGTCGACCAGGTCGAGCATGTGCTGCCGCCCGAGCTGGTCGAACGCCTCGAAGCCCGCCTGAGCCGCCGCCGTGCAGAGCACCCCCGAGTACCGATCGCCGAAACCTGATGCAGCTCTTCTTGCAGTCCAACCTGTTCCCTCTGCTCGCCGCGCTGCTCGCCGCGCTCGCCTGCGGCCTGCTCGGGAACTTCCTCGTCCTGCGGCGTCTCAGCCTGATGGGCGATGCGATCAGCCACGCCGTTCTTCCCGGACTTGTTGTGGCGTTTCTGCTCGTCGGGTCCCGCTCGTCGATCCCTATGCTCGCCGGCGCCGCGGCTGCCGCCCTCCTCTCTGTCGTCATCATCGAGCTCGTGCGCCGGCTGGGGCGGCTCGAACCCGGGGCCGCCATGGGCGTTGTGTTCAGCGCCATGTTTGCCATCGGTGTGCTGCTCATTGAAACCCGCGCCGCCAGGCAGATCGATCTCGACGCCGACTGCGTCCTCTACGGCCAACTCGAGACGCTCGTCTGGTGGAGTGCGCCGGCGTCGCTGACGGAGCTGACACCCGGCGGGTTTCTCGCCGAGTTGCCCAGGCAGATCGTCACCCTCGCCATCACGCTCGGGCTCGCGGCCGCGACTGTTGCGATCCTCTTCAAGGAGCTCCGCCTCGCCGCTTTCGATCCGGGCCTCGCGACGAGTCAGGGCTTCAGCGCTGCGCTGCTGCATTACCTGCTGATGGTGCTTGTTGCGGCCGCCACCGTCGCCTCCTTCGAAGCTGTCGGCTCGATCCTTGTCATCGCGATGCTCATCTGCCCGGCTGCCGCCGCCAGGCTGCTCACGGACCGCCTCGGATCCCAGATCGCCGTCAGTCTGGTGATCGCCGCCGCCGCGGCGGTAGGGGGGTACGCCTCGGCACAGCTCCCGGCCGTCGTTGGCAAGGAAGCCGTCAGCGCCGCAGGCATGATCACCGTCGTCGCCGGTACGATCGTGGTGGGCGCCGCCATCGCCGGTCCACGGCACGGGTTGATCGCGCGTGCACGCGCGGGCGCAGCGATCCGCCGAACCACCCAGGACGATGATCTCCTCGCCGCGCTCTACAGGGCCGAAGAGGACGGGCAGGCTCCTTCGCCACGCAGCGAGCGTGCGCCGCAGCAAGCCTCGGCCGCCCGGTTGCGCCGGGCAGGTCTGATCGAGGAGCGCGACGGTCGTCTGCTGCTCACACCGGCCGGCTGCGCCGCTGCGACGGAGCTCGTCCGGCGTCACCGCCTGTGGGAGACCTACCTCGTTGACCGGGCCGGCCTTGCACCGGACCATGTGCACGACACCGCCGAGCGGCTCGAGCATCTGCGAACGGCCCCGCCGCCGGGCGCCCACACCGATCCGCACGGCCGAACAATCCCAGACCCAGCGGACCACAATCCCTAAACGCCCAACGCCTCCAATGCGTCGAGCAGCTCGGGCACATGCACATATCCCGGCCCGCCCTGCATGGCGACCACGACACCCGCGGCCTCGATGAGCTGCTCACGCGTCGCCCCGGCCTGCACCGCCTTCTCCACATGCGCGAACACGCACGCCTCGCATCGCAGCGCCAGCCCGATCCCCACCGCGATCAGCTCCTTGTCGCGAAGGCTCAACGCGCCCTCGCCCATCAGCTTCTGATACATCAGCCCGAACCCCTGCGCGATCTGCGGGGCCTGCTGCTTCATCGAGCCCATCACGCTGGGCCATTCGTCGTAGTGAGCCTTTGCCGTTCTGCTCATGTCGTACCTCCTCGAGTGGCTGGCATCTGCCGCCCAACATCCGAGAGACACGAGACGGAGCCAGCGTTCCCACCGGGTTCCGCTATTCCGAGTCCTCTCGAGCGTTGATCCTGTCCAGCAGACGGCGCCGAAGCGCCGGCGGGAGCGACCCGTGGCCCAGTTCCCGACAGACATCCTGCGTCAGATCGAGCGTCGCGAAGACCGAGCGGCATCGGTCGCAGATCACAGACTGGTCGAACGGCACGCCGCGATCCATGGCAGACTGTTTCGCCTCGAGCAGGTCCAGGCAGGTCCGCTCCGGGTAGGCAGCCGGCGGCGCCGTTCCGGGACGACGCGGCACCACGCTGTCGACCGCTGCCCGCAGCTTCAGCCTCCCCCGATGCACCCGTGTTCGAACCGTCCCCTCCTCGAGACCGAGGATCTCGGAGACCTCGTGCACGCTGAATCCAACGATGTCCCGGAGCACGAGCGGCACCCGGAACGGCTCCGGAAGCGCCGCGATCTCCGACTCCAGACGCTCCCGCGCCTCGCGACGGATCTGCGCCTGCACCCCGTCGGGCTGCTCGGACGGGATCGCCGCGATCAGCGGCTCGTCGAACGGCAGCGGCGCATCCAGCGACGCGATATGCTCCGGCTCCCCCGATCGACGCCGGTGCATCCGCTGGCACGCCCGCGCAGCGATCCGGTACAGCCAGGTCGACTCCTGTGCCTCCCCGCGGAACCGATCCCATCCGCGGAACGCGGATAGGAACACTTCCTGAACGAGGTCCTCCGCCTCAGATGTGTTCCCGCAGAAGCGCGACGCCAAGGCGAACAGCCGGTCGCCATGCTCCGCCACGAGCCGACGCACCGCCGCGTCCGCGGATTCGCTCGTTCGTTCGGTGGCCCGGCGATCCATCGCAGCATGGTACCTGACCCGTCGGTCCGCACCCACCGAGCACACGGAGGCGTTGGGCGAAGCCCGTGGTACACTCACCGGCCATCGTGTGCCGATTCCATCACGCAGCACAAGCTCACCTCATCATCATCTGGAATCTCGATGCCCTCGCTTCCTGAACCGCTGATCTGGTCGAACCGCACCGATGAGGGGCCGCGCACGGTTCGCTGCGCTGAGGGCGTCTTCGCCGTGGCTTCCAGGTCCTCGCCGGCTCGGCCCGAGCGCAACGAGGACTCCCTCGCCGTCGCGCCGGTGGGCGAGGCCGGCGTGCTGCTGCTCGTCGCTGACGGGTGCGGCGGCATGCCGGGGGGCGACCGCGCTTCGTCCGCCGCCGTCGAAGCGATCGTCGCCCATGCCACGCGCACCGGCGATGACGACCCGGTCGCCTCCGTTCTCGCGGGCTTCGACGCCGCCAACGCCGCCGTCGCGGACCTGCGCATCGGTGCCGGTTCGACCCTGACCGCGGTGCTCGTCGCAGGACTCGTCGCGAGGGTCTTCCACGCCGGGGACTCGCCGGCGCTGGTGCTCGGCCAGCGAGGTGTCGTTCGCTTCGCGGCGCTCCCGCACTCCGCCACCGGCTACGGCGTCGAGGCCGGGCTGCTCACGCAGGACCAGGCCGTGGATCACGAGCACGCGGGTGTCGTCCTCAATGTCCTCGGTTTCTCCGAGATGTTCGTCCATGTCGGCCCGACCATCGCCCTGCGACCGATGGACACCGTCGTTGTCGCTTCGGATGCGCTCACCGACAACCTCGCCGTGTCCCGGGTCAGCGAACTCGCCCGGTTCGGCACCGCCCACGACGCTGCGTCCGCACTCGCCGAAGATGCCAGAGACGCCATGACCAACGGGCACGGCGGCCACGCCGATGACCTATCGATCATTCTCTATCGGCCGAAGGCACGCCGAGGAGAATGAGCGATCCCTAGAACGACTCGCACCACTCGAAGCGGTCCAGGTGCGATCGGAGCCGTGCCATCGTCGGATACCGAGACAGGATCAGCGAGTGCCGAAGCCCGCAGATGATCCGCTTGCACTCCGGCGAGTGCCCCGCGTACCGACGCCGACCGCCGAGCATGTCGTACAACAAACGCACGAGAAGCAGCACATCGAACTGGGCGTTCGCACGCGAGGGTCGGCCGTGGTCGAACAGATCCACCAGCTTCACATCAAAATGAACACCGCGACGCTGCACCAGCACATTGCCTGAGTGCAGATCCCCGTGATACTCGCGTTCCGCGTGCACCGCCTCCAGACCCAGCACCAGCTCGTAGAAGATCCGCAGCGCCTCGTACTCCGGCAGCCGTCGGCCCGGGCGCGACGCGACCAGGTCGTCCAGAATCACGCCTTCGACAAACTCGCTGACCAGCGCCGTCACGACCCGGCCGCGGTGACGGATCGTCTCCGAATGGTGGTACTTGATCACGATCGGGCACGCCCGAAGCTTCTCGAGCTTCTTGGCGTAGAAGGTCACCGCCCGGTCGCCGGGGTTCCGCTCCGGGTAGAAGAGCTTGATCGCCCTGGCTGCCCCCGTCCGCTTCTCGCTGACACGGTACACCTCGCCCTCCCACCCGCCACCGAGCAGGTGCTCGACGATGTACTTCCCCCCGATCTCGCGACCCTGTGCGAGATGGAACGGACCGGCGGTCTGTGCGCGCGTTCGTGCCGACACCAGCATGCTCCGAAACCCGGGCGAAGCATACTGGCAACGCCCACCCGGGCGAACCCCAGCCGGGCCGAACAGGATCGATCGCACTCGCTTGTGTGCGATCTGCGGTGCCGCTGCGTAGGAGCGGAACGAGCCCGAAGCGATCGGCTCGCATGATCCGGAAAGCGGAGCGGGCGGGATTCGAACCCGCGGTACGGGTAATCCCGCACACCGGATTAGCAATCCGGCCCCTTCAGCCTCTCGGGCACCGCTCCGGCCGAGCCTTCGCTCGAAGACGCCAAGCCTAGCCGGCCGGCGTTGCAGAGACAAACGAGCGGGTCCGGGGCGCAGGAGGGGACGCCCCGGACACCGCTCGCCCACACCGGGGGCTCTCCGATGGCGGGTCGGGGGCGGGTCAGGACGGGTCCTTGCCCAGCATGTCGCGGAGCTGCTTGTTCTCCCGGCGAGTCGCTTCCAGGTCGAACACCAGGTACTTCACGCTCACCCGGAGGTAGTCCAGCGATTCCTGCAGGTCAGCGATCGTCTTCTTCATCCGGTCGTGGCGGTCCTTGGTCTCGGCGGCGAGGTTCTCGAGGTTGCCGCGCTGGTCCGAAGGAAGCTCCTGGATCTTCTCGATGAGCTTCTGAAACTGGGTCTGGAAGTCGTGCTGGCTCATATCTTGTCTCTCTCCGGGGGTGTCCAGTCTGATTGGCTTCGCGCCGCGCGGCCGACCCCGCCGGGTCGATCCGCCAACGCACCCCGGAGACAAATCAAGCCCGGTGCCCGGTGCGTGCCAATGCCGCGCGTCCGGCCGAGCGTCCGAGAAATTCGCGGTTCACCCTCGCCTGCGTCTGGCCCCACGAGGGCTCGGCGGGCTGTGCCGGATGCCCGATTGGGCGGGCCGGGCCGGGCGTTGCCCGCGGTCAACGCCGACCGGCGAGCCGGCGCATCAACGCCTTCGCTTCGTCGGGCGCAGACTGCACCAGCGAACCTGCTAACGCCGGCTCGGCACGAACCAGCTCGAGCCCCAGATCCGTCGTGTGCTTGTCCAGTCGGCGGCGGAACCGAGCGAACGCCTCTTCGAGGTCGTGGCGTGAGAACCGAGTCAGCGGGTCGGCCAGCCGGGTCTGGCTCGCCGCCCAATCGAGCAGGCTGCCGCCGGATCCGGTGAAGCGGTACGCCGAGAGCGACGCCTTGAACCGCTCCGCCACGCTCCGGAATGGATCCCGGCACGCTTCGGGCAGTTCGATCAGTAGCGCCCGCAGCTCGTCGTCGGTTCGGTTGGCGTTGGCATCCCCGGACGGCGGATCGTTGCCGCGCGGACCGGTCGGCTCCGTTCCCGCCGGCTCAAGCCGCGCCACGCTCGCCGCCAGCTTTTTGAGGCCTGCCCGCTCGAAGCGGACCGTCACCCGCTGCGTCGCGACGCCATCGACCTGCGACGGCTCCACGGCCGTGACATGCCCGATGCCCCATTCGGGCTTGCCCGGGTGCCGGACCCGATCGCCGAACGACCAAGTGTGGGTGCCCATGCGGGACGCTCCATCGGGCCTCGCCGCACGCGAGCCGTTCATGACCGGAGAAAGGACCTGGGTGCCTCCAACGGCCGCCACGCGCCGCACCGAACCGCGCGCCTCGGCGTGAGCCGACCGGCGGGTGAGCCGCAACTTCGACCGGCCTAGCATTGTGCTCACGCACCAAGGGCCGGTCAACAGGCCCGTTCCCGAGGCAGACACCCCGCATGATCGACGCACTGAAGAGCGAAGAAGTTGTCGAGAAGTTCGGCGGCCGGTTCAAGCTGACCGCCGTCATTCAGCGCAGGCTCGTGCAGCTGCTCGACGGGGCGCGTCCGATGGTCGAACGCGACGGCCGGACCGACCTCGAGGTCGTCATCCAGGAGATCCTGGAGGACAAGCTTGAGATCGATGACACGCCCGTGGACGAGGCCGACGCGCTCCCCGCGGCCGACGAGCCGCTCCTCTAGCCCTCGGCCGCCGCACTGCCCGAGGCAACCCGATGCCGGACGAACGAGCCGACACCGATACCCGACGCTGGCTCGATCCCGCGGTCCTGGCTCCGCATGTCAACGATCGCAGCATCATCGTCGGCGTGACCGGCGGCATCGCGGCGTACAAGACCTGCACCGTCGTCAGCCGGCTCGCCCAGGCCGGCGCCCGCGTCACGGTGCTGATGACCCAGCCCGCGACGAGGTTCGTCACGCCGCTGACCTTTCAAGCGCTCTCGGGACGCCCTGTCTACACCAGCGCGTGGGAGCATGTCGAGTCCCACGACCCGCAGCACATCCGTCTCGCCGACGCGTCGGAGCTCGTGCTCATCGCGCCGTGCACCATGGACTTCATGGCCTCGCTGGCCTTCGGCCGAGCAAACAACATCGTCACGCTCGTTGTCAGCGCCGTCGATCGATCCCGGACACCCGTGCTCATCGCACCGTCGATGAACGAGGTCATGTGGAACCAGCCCGCGACACGGCGCAACCTCACGCAGCTCGGTCAAGACGGCTTCTCCATGATCGCACCGGGCGAAGGATGGCAGGCCTGCCGACATATCGGCACAGGCCGAATGGCCGAGCCGGAGGAGATCCTCGCCGCGGTCGCCGCCGGCATAACCCGCTGACCGACCACCGCCGATCTTCGATCAGGCCTGCCCCCCTCAACCCGGTCCACCCGGAGTGTTCGTCTCAGGGTTGACCACGGAGGGCGGTCATCATGGGCATGAAGCGTCATTCGGCCGAGGAGATCGTGAACAAGCTGCGGCAGGCGGATGTGGAGCTGGGTCGCGGCAAGCCCGTGGCCGAGGTCTGCCGGCTGCTCGGGGTGACCGAGCCGATGTACTACCGCTGACGGAAGGAGTACGGCGGGCGTCGTCGCGGAGTGAAGCTGCAATACGCACGAGATCACCGCGTTCTAGAAACGGCCCGCCAAGGTACGCGACTGATGCGAGCGTTGAGGAGCTGCCAGTGGACCTGAAGAAACGAGCGATGTCGACCGCACTCGCTACTGTCGCGTCCGCTGCGCCCGCACTCGCCCAGCCGACCGATGCCGACCTTCGGGCCCTCGCCAGCATGTTCCCGGCGATGCCGAGGAACTCCGTGGACCTGTTCCCGTTCCTTCAAGGAGTGCCCACCTTCGGCTCTGGGAGTCCAATAAACGATGCGTTCTACACCGTGCTCGACACCGACTACATGGACGGCGAAAACAGCGGGTTCGATGTCTTCCTGCCCGTTGATCCATCTGATGCGTTTCCCGGCTCGGACACCGTCAAGCTCATCCGCTGCGCTCTCAACACCGACCTGGACCTCACCTACGGTGCCGCACGGGGCGATCGGATCATCCTGGGCACCGCTGAGATCGGGCAGCCGTTCTTTATGCGTGGTGCCGATGGGATCGACGACGACTATGCGGTCATCCTCCATCTTGACTATGAGCATGGCGCGATCCAGCTCCGCGGGCAGCCGACCGACTACCGACTCATCTACTGCACACTCGCCGACGGGTGTGAGACGGAAGGATGGTATCTGTTCTCCATCGCTGGCGACTCACCGGATCTGATCGCCTTTGTCTTCCCCTGCGATGTGATCGAGCCGTCCGTCAGCGGGAGTCCCCCGAACAACTCGGATCCCTATTGCTTCGGTGACGGGACCCTCAGTCTGATGAACCCGAACCAGTTCATCTTCGCCGCCCCGATCGAGACATCGCCCGCGATCCCGAACGCGCTCTATCAGTTCGGCGGATCCGGCAAAGAAATCACTCGCTCGATGGCGGTCGATGGGCTCGGCAACATGTACATCGTTGGGGCCACCGACAGCAACTTGGATGGCGGCGTGGACCGTTCGCACGAAGTGTTCGTCGCACGACTCTCGCCTGACGGCTCGACCGAGTGGGTGACAGAGCTCGCACTCCCCGAGGGCTCCATGCTCATGGATGTTGCGGTCGATGGGCAGCATGTGTACGCCGTCGGGCGCACCCTCGGGAGCCTCCCCGGGTTTCAGAACGCCGGGCAGTGGGACGGCATCATTCTCAAGCTCGATCTTGCTACCGGCGAACTCCTCGAAACAGATCAGTGGGGCAACTCGGGCATTGATGGCTATGGCAACATCGTGCTCGACGGGGCCGGGCACATGTACATCTCGGGACAGGGATCACCGGATGTACCGACGCCCAACGACGATGCCTACCTCGTTGCTAAGCATCGGACCAGCGATCTCGACAACATCTGGCGTCTCGTCGACTCCGTTCCCGTGTCGGGCTTTGCTGCCTCGGCGGAAGCGTGGGGCGGGATTACGCTCGACCGCGGGACAGGCCCCGGAACGGAGCGTCTGATTGTCGCGGGCTGGTACTTCGCTTCGGCGGGCGCGGATGCCTTCGTCGCGGCGTACGAAGACATTACCTCCGCGTCGCCGACCCGATCGGCCTTCACGACGATCCGGGCCAACGGACGACGGGCCGAGTGGGTCTTCGACACCGCGGTCGACGGCAACGGCCGCATCTACGCCGCGGGCTACACCACAGGGTCGCTCGACGGACCTTCTCTGGGCCAGGGTGACGCCTTCGTCATCCGCTTCGAAGCCGACCTTTCGAATCCTCTGGGGCATCAGTTCGGGACTCCAGCAACGGATGTTGCGAGCAGCATCGCGTTGTCCGGCACGGGCGAGGTCATCGTGGCCGGGTACACCCACGGCGATCTCGCCGGACAGAACAACGCCACCGGCGGCATGTCGGCCGATCTCTTTGTGCAGCGCTTCGACGCCGACCTCACGCCGCTCGACGGAGCACAGTTCGGGACCCCGCACGAGGATCAGGGTCGTCTGTTCCTCCGCGGAGATCGGCTGTACCTATTCGGCATGACCGAGGGGTCGGTCAAATCACAGAGCAACGGCTCATTCGATGCCTTCGGCATGCTGCTCGACAAGCAGTCATTCGGTGTCGTCCCGGCAGAACTCCCGTACTCGTTCGCCGATATCGCATCGCCGCTCGGCACTCTCGACTCGTTTGATGTCATCGATGTCCTCGCCCGCCTCGACGACATGGAGCCAAGCACCGACTTGGACGGCAACGGAACGATCGACTTCTTTGATGTTCTCTTCCTGCTGGAACAAGTTGATCTGGGCTGCGAGTAGACGCCACGGTGACTGCACAGCTCAAAGGAGCGCACGCGGTCGGCCTTGGTGAACCGGCCCCGCCGAGCGACGCGTGATCTGATCATCAACACTTTCCTCCGGGCAAGTTGTCCGCACCTTTTGCACTCCACCACGCTCCGCAGCGCAGATGGGCCGAAGTGCCGCCAATCTCGCGTCGCTCAAACTAGGGCAGAAATAGGGCAGTAGGGTGAAAGAAGAAACCCCGTTGCTCGTAAACCACTGCAAACACAGTGCTCCGAGCAACGGGGTCTCAATAATGAAGCGGTGGGCGATCCCAGATATGTCGAACAGTCTCTCGGGCCGCCATGAGGCGGCCTTTGTCATTGGCGCTCTAGCTGCGTGATTGGGCGATGAGCCGGGATGCCCTCCTTTCTATCCTGCTGGTGGTGGGCCAGCGAGTTTGTGGATCCCTTTTGTGGTGTCCGATGTGTCCGGTCCGGAACAGGTGTTCGGGCCGTAAGTGCATGCTGGCACAGTCATTGAGGATGTCCGGCTGTGACGGCCGGACAACGGACCCGGGGGAGTCAACATGTCGGAGGTGGAGCGATCTACTTGGGCTGTGGCGGACGGGATTGGCGCCGCTTTCATGCGTGCAGCGGTCCTCGCACGGACCCGGATGCTGGATCATGCCTCGCCGATTGTGCGGATGAGGGGGCAGCGGAATGCGGATTCGCACGATGCAGCCCTCCTCGAGCGCGAGCTCGAGGTACCCGATCCCAACGCCGCCGGAAGCCGAGTCATCAGCGACCGCACTCCTCCCCTGCCGAGCGGCCCAGATCCTTGAGGTCATGAGATTGCGCGGCTGTTCGGCCAAGGAGGCTGGGGCGCGATTCGTCGTCCACACGAACACCATCCGGAACTGGCAGAAGGCCGTCGATGACCGACTCCGGGCCGAGGAGATACTCGGACGCCCGCCCTGGAACCGGATCCACGACGGCGTCCGCAGGCTTGTCCATGAGATCCGCATGACCTTCCCGGAACCTGAGTTCGGCACACGGACCATCGCGAGGCACATCTTCAGAGCCGGCATCAAGATCAGCCGAACGTCGGTCCGACGTGTCCTACAGGAAGAGCCGCCGAGAACCCCGAGTAGCGCCAACAGACGCTCGCGCGTCACAACGGTACCAAGGCACGTGCAGCACCCGTTGCGGCCGAACCAGGTCTGGCATCTCGACATGACCGATCTTCGAGTGTTGTGGAAGCGATTCGAAATCGCCGCGATCGTCGATGTCTTCAGCCGCAAGATCATTGCACTGCGCGTCTTCGGACACAGGCCGACCACGAGCGATCTTGCCGATCTGGTCGAGCAGGCTGCGGACAAGAGCGAGGTATCGCCGCGGTTCCTCGTGACAGATGATGGCAGCCAGTTCCGTGCGAACTTCCGCAGTCGAGTTCAAGGTCTCGGTCTGACGCACCTCCGCTGCCAGGTCCGCACCTGGCATCTGAATGCCAAGGTCGAGCGAGTCTTCCGCGGCGTGAAACACTGGGCGAAGCGGGCTTGGCTGCCACTGACGGCCGCTGGCATCCAGCGTCCACTCAATAGCTACGGTGAATGGCACAACTCGCACCGGCCCCATGCCGCGCATGGTACATTGAAGCCTGTCGAGGTGGAAGGCGGGTTCTGCCTTCCCGAGCCGAGAATGGTCTTGCAGAAAGGAGGCGAAACACCCCGCATTACGTTGCACCGGCGGCACATCCGTGGCGATCAAAGGCTGGCGTATCCGGTCATTCGAGTCTTGGAGTGCTGCCCAGACATCGCGTAGCAGGGCGCACAAACTCCTGGCCCACCTGTAAGGCGGGACCTGGAAGCAGATCGAGCCGTCCTGGGAGGCAAAGTATGATTTCATGCCGTAGCGAACGGCGAGGCGAGATGCCTCGCGGTGTTTGCTGCAACCCATCGAGCTCGCCCGCTACTCGGCTGTCATCTGGGACAACGGCATGAGCCGGGCCGCCGAAGTGTCTGCGGGGAAGAGATTTGTGACTTAGGGTGTCGATGCAGATCGAGCCAGCCAGTGATCAGTTCGCATCTAGAGCGCGAAAGAAGCCTTCTGACTTCAAGGCCGAGGGGAGAGATGGGTCGCGCAAGTCCGCTGAGATGCCCCGCCAGTATGCGATCCGTGCTCGCATCTCGCCGAGATCCGGTAAGTCACGCTCAGCCGAGGTGTCCGCCGGCGTCCAGCCCCCTGCGAGTCGGAGATATGCGCTCAAGAGCGTCGCCGCGTAGAACCTGCATAGATCCAGATGTCTGGGATCGGGAGATCGCGAACTGAGCAGCGCCTCCACTTGCTCTGCCGCATCGAAATGAATCGGGTCGACAAGTTCGAGGCCGAGACTAACGCGATCTGAGTCAGCGAGGAACTTGGTGAGCAAACGCACGGATCGCAGTCCTGTCACCGCACCAATGCCCGTTGGGTCCGAGGATAGTGCATTCGAGAGCCTGACAACTGTAGCGAGACTACGCGAAGCCTGCCCTAGCGCATCTTCGTCCCCAGATTCGCCAAATATGACGGCCGCTTCGTACTGGAGTTCGAAGTTCAGCCGGTGGAAGGGCGCGAGTGAGGCCTCCGCGAACGCGAGCCGTTCGGCAAGCATTGATCTGGCCAGCGAAAGATCGCCCGATTCTCTCGCGGATCGAATCAGTCTCACGCCAGCATCGGCGATACGGTCGTGATCCAACTCGTGTTCGTTTCGAAGCAGCGACTCGGATCGCTGGAAGACAGGAATCGCCTCTGCATGTCGACCGGACGCCGCCATCGAAATGCCGATACTAAAGAGAAGCCTCGCCTGGGCAAACGGGTCGTTGACAAGCTGCTCATTCACGTACTCGAGCGGATCCTCGTGCAGCATCTCGTGCAAGCGACGGGAGACGATCTGCTCAAGTCCAAGAGCATCGCGAAGCGCTGTCGAGGCCCGAACAGAGGATGCCCCAATCGTGAATGCTGCTTCGTCAGAACTCGCAGCGGACGCAACGATGTCGGTCGCTATGGAACGGGCCAACGAACTCCCGCTGAGTTGGACCTGCATACTCCGCTGGAGAGCCAGAACTCTTTCGAGCTCCTCGATTCGTTCTGCCATGGCGGATTGCGCAGCGATCGACTGTCGCTGGCGTTCGCTGGCTTCGAACAGCCCATAGCCCACTGATGCGATCGTGACCAGGAGCAGAATGAGAATCATCACGGAGGCGGCCGTCCACGCGCGGTGGCGTCCGATGAATTTAGAGAGGCGATATGTCGCACTTGGAGGCCCGGCCTCAACGGGCTCTCCTCGTAAGAAGCGGCCAAGGTCTGCGGCTAAAGCACTTGCTGTCTGATACCGGCGCTCACGATCCCTTTCCAATGCACGCATCACGATCCAGTCCAGATCTCGTTTGAACGACCGAGCCAAGTCGTTGATAGTCGATCGCCGGGCAGTCGCAATCGTTGACTCGTCCACTGTGGAGCTTCCGTCCTTGGACAGCGAAGCGAGTCGCATACTTGGCATTGGTGGATCTTGCGCGCTGATCACTCGCTGGATCTCCACGAGAGCGGCGGCACGGAACGAGTCCATGTCGAATGGTGGCAGGCCACTCAGTAGTTCGTAGAGAACAGTGCCGAGCGAGTACACGTCGGACCGGGTGTCAATGTCCAGCCCAGAGCATCCGGCTTGTTCCGGGCTCATGTAGGAAGGAGTCCCGATGAGTTGTCCGAATGCCGTGGCAATAGTCTGTTCAGTGAGGGGCTGGTGGAGTGCTTTGGCAATGCCAAAGTCAATGATCTTCGGGGCAGGCTTCCCGTCATCGCCCGTGGAGACAAGAATGTTTGCAGGCTTGAGGTCTCGATGCACGACACCCTTGGCGTGGGCGTGCTGGACGGCCTCGCAAACAGTCAGAAAGAGCGAACACCGATCCGAGATACTCAGCGTTCGTTGGTCACAATACTCGGTGATTGGTGTTCCCTTGATCAACTCCATGACGAAAAAGGGGCGTTGACCGTGTTCTGGTCCGGCGATGCCGCCATCAAAGACCTTTGCGATGCACGGATGATCCATGACCGCCAGCGCCTGTCGTTCGGCTTTGAAACGGGCGATCACGGCGGCAGAGTCCATGCCGGGCTTCACGATCTTGAGTGCAACTCGCCGGCGCACTGGGGATCGCTGCTCGGCTTCAAACACTGTGCCGAATCCACCTTCGCCGATCCGCTTCAAGAGTCGATACGGCCCGATAGATGAGCCCGACATCTGAGCATCTGGTTCGGGAGTGGCAAGTGTCGTTCGTGTTACGTCGGGCGAGAGCCGGTTGAGCAGGCTGAGTGCTTCGTTCCTGACGAGCGGATCATCCGGGCAAGCCTCGCGAACGATGGCGTCCCATCGTTCGCGAGGTTCGTCCATGACTCGTGCACAAAGCTCATCAACACGGCGGATCTGATTAGCGGAAAGTTCACTCACTGCAAGGTCTCGACGGTTCGGTGCAGCGCTCGATGTGTCGCGCAATCCACGCCTTGGCCAGGGCCCAATCACGGGAAACGCCCGAAGCCGAGCGAGACATCATCGATGCTGTCTGGTCAATGGTGCGACCCGCGTACACGCGATGTAGCACTACCTCAGCCCATCTATCGTTGTACTGTTCGAGTGCGTCCAATGCATGATCCAAATCAATGAGCGCTTCCGGTGCGGTTGTAGACTGCAGGCCGCTGCTCAACAGATCGTCTCTTAACTCTAGTTTGTGCCGGCTGCCGCCTCGCTTCTGCGCGTTCGCGGCCCTCGCGTGATCCCGAACAATCTGTCGCATTGCGAGTGCGACAGACTGAAAGAAGGTTCGCCGACTCTCAGGCATCTCGGCCGGTGGGGCAGGAAAGCGACGTTCGAATTCGATGAATAGTTCGTGCACCAACTCGGTCGCCTGGAAATCCGTTCGTTGCTTCGTTGCGCCCCGTGCGATCAGCCGTAGTTCGTCATAGATTGCGTCGTACAGGCGTTCCCTGCGGACAGCATCGCCGTTCCGTGCATCAGCAACAAGCCGGGTGATGTGTTTGTGAGGGCTGTCCGACATCGTTCGAATTCTATGCAGCATGGACCAGCACTCCTTGTGGCATCAAGGCGAACGTGCGCTTCGAGCGAGCAACCCTGACGATGAACCACTATTCCTGATGGTGCGAGCGACGGTATCACTCCTCAGGTGGAAAGCTCGTGAAGTCTGCGATGTTGACTGAGACCGCGATGGGAACCAATCGCCGGAGACTGTCTTGGAGTTCCTGCCCAGTCACCACCACAAACCCATCATCGAGACCATCGGAAACACTCGTGCCGTCAAAGCCCCACGGGTTGTAGAGTTCGACACCACTCAGCGTTCCGTTAGAGGTTGTGAGACCGACGACCACATAGGCATGATTCTCCACAAGGCTCGGCACGGGATTCGATCGAGTGCCGATGGCAACGCATTTGCCGTCAGTCAACGCGCGGTCGATCTCGGTCAAGAGTGTCGCCGGATCTAGCAGGTCAAGCGTCGTCTCGAAGGGCGAACGGACATTCCCGTCAAAGTAGCGAAATGCAGTTCGGGGGAATCCTGACTCTGTATCCGCATAGTTGTCCTTGGTCCAGATCGCCTCCCAGACCAAGCCGAATCGTTGCAGCCCCACCGCCTTCTCGATCACAGCAACCCACAGTGACGATTCGCCATTCCTGTCGATCACTCCTGCGTAGAGCGGAGTACCGCTCTGATTTACCGGAAGGTCCGCATCCACTCGGTAGTGGCGTCGGCCGAGTTCGACGAGAAATGTGTGGTCTGCCAGAGGGATAACGGCCTCGCGGATCGAACTGGGACGCGCGTGCGCCATCGAGCTAAGAGCGGCAAGCAACCAGCAGTTGCCGGCGCTGCCCTGGTCAACATTCGTCAGCACGGGTCCGCTGGGCCCAAACAATGGCAGGTGCCCAAAGTTCTCGTACCTGTCAAAGTTCGCAGCATCGTCGCCTCGAATCTCGGGGTCAGCGATGCTGTCTCCATCCCAGGTCCAATCAGCATCATTGGAGAAGCGACGCACCTCGTGGAGCGTTTCTTCTTCATCGTCGCGCAACGGGTCCCAACTCAGCACGGTGTCCCGCTCGCCGCGTCGTCTGTCGATCCAATAGCTATCGGTGCCCAGGCCGCCACGAAGCGTGTCATCGGTTGACTGATCGAGTCCCACAAGCAAGTCGTCGTCTGCCCCACCCTCCAAAACGTCAGCGCCAGCATCCGAGTACAACCGGTCATCGCCGGAGCCACCAGAAAGGTCGTCGTCTTCCGACGTTCCGCTCGCCGATACTTCCACGCCGGCGATCAGAACATCATTCCCGGCTTGGCCGAAGATCGTGTCGGAGCCCGGCCCGCCATCGAGCCGGTCATCATCCAGTCCACCCCGGATGGTGTCGTTGCCCTCATCACCCGATATAGCATCGAACCCCTTATCCCCGTCGAGCGTGTCATTGCCTAAGCCGCCGAACACAACGTCGTCACCGTCTCCTGCATTAATGATGTCATCGCCATCATCGCCGAAAATCACATCATTAAACCCACCGGTTGCGATCGTATCCGTATCCGGTCCGCCAGAAATGAATGGAGAAAATGGGCTGGCGTCGGGGTCGAAGACTCCCATGGCATCAACCAGAATCGTATCGGCATCGGTGAAGCATGGAAGAAAGCTGCTCCCGGGGTTCGGCGCATAGCCGTAGATCACCGTGAACTCCTGGTTCATGCCTATGGTCTCGATGCGGTCGTTATCCGGCCCGCCCTCGACGTAGGCCCGTTCACCCTCCAGAAAGATGTGATCCTGGTCTTGAATGCACGGCTGATCATCGGCGAACGCCGGGATGGGTTGAAAGCCGAAGAGTTTGTCTCTGCCGGCTCCGCTGAAGATCGTGTCGCCACCATCTCCGCCATACACCTCGTCGTCACCGGAACCGGCCGAAAGCATGTCATCGTCTGGCCCGCCAAAGAGGACGTCGCCACCGGAGCCTGTCGTGATGGTGTCATTGCCTCGGCCGCCGCTAGCCTCAACTCGGACTGTCAGCTGTGAGCCGTCAAAGATGTCGTTGCCGTCGCGGAGCAATACGTCAACCAAGTCGACGCGATTCTTGGGGAACCTTTGCCCAAAGCTCGGATCGACGGTGCCAATCGGACGCACCCACCAGTCACTTCCGTCGCTCACCACCTCAATTTTGTCTTCGAGGCTGGGATCGATGTCGTCACGCCCCACGATTCTGAGCGTGGTGCCATCTAACTCGACGGTCGCCTGGCCACCTGCGTGAACCGCTGCTCCTGCAACGATCGCGAGCAAGCTCAGCTTCGTGCGTGTGCAAATGTCCATCAAACTGTTCCTCCGAGTCTTCCAAGGCAGGCACGAGAGCCCAGCGAGCCCTCCTTGAGGCCTATGGCAGAAAGTTGGCCGCTCCGTCGTGGCGAAAAAAGATTTTGTCCGAAGACGAGAACTTGTGATAGTCTGCCAAAGGAGTCTACAGCAGCGCCGCCCGCTGCAGCAACACTCTTTGAGTCTTGGAGGACACCGATGAACGGCCAAGCATCATTCCACGCAGTTGTCGCCACGGCTTTCCTGTGCGTCGCCGGCGTCGCGCTTTCGCAGAGTAATGGACAGTTGAACGGAGTCCAGTTCGAAGCGTTGGAAGGAATGGTCATCTCGCCGACGGCGAACGGTATTCGGGTGACTTCTGGAGCCGCAACCGATGCCCTAAGACTGCTGGGTGGAGAAGTAGAAGGAATTCGCTTTCAGCAGTCCTTTCCTTCGGGACAGCCAAGCGGAGCGGTCGCGGTGACTGCATCTGGTGAGTTGGTCTTTGAGTCGGGGATCGAACTGGCCCAGATCGTGATGTCTCCCTCGCAGCTGGATCTTCGCCTGTCGACATCGGCAAACGCCGAGTTCGGAGCACGGTCGTTTGCTCTGTTCGACAACGGCCAGTTGGTCTTTGAAGATGATGTGACCGGGTTGGCGTCCACGTTCGGCTCGGTACAAGCCCAGCCTTTGGAGGTCCTCGCACACGCCACGGGAGATGCGTTCGAGTGGCGGCTCCGCTTCGCGCAGGACCAATTGTTCGAAGTTCTTGCCGGGCAGGGGCTCTTTGACACGTATCAAGTCGATGAAGTACGCGTGCGATATTCGTCAGGTCCCGAATCGGTGGGAGGGCTGGAGGAAATCGTGTACCGCTTGCCGGCGGGCACGATTGTCGAGCTCAGCGACGCGGCTCTCGTCACCGGGCCGATTCGGTTTGCCGGCGTCGCAAGTTCCAGGCTGCAGGGCATTCTTGATCGGGTCGTTCTCTACTCGGAGAACAGCGACGCGCCGATCGGCTTGATCATGGAGCCGGCGAGCGTTGAAGACGCCATAGGCATCACGACCAATGTGTTCCCGGCATCCAGTGCCGCAAGCGTTGAGCATTCCATGCGAGCGGAGTACTTCGGGTTGGAACAGGACATCCTGCGTCTGAGTCTGGAAGCCGGACTAGCTGTTGTGGAGACCCCCTTCGACGCATCGGCGACGGTGCGCGTCCGGGCATTTGCGGGTGGTGTGCTCGTCGGGCAGGGCACATACAACAACGGAGATCCCGTTGCGATCATGCCCGCAGGCCCTGATCAGATTCCAGTCGTTGCCGAGTACGACTTGACCAACACTCAGCCCGCGATTCGTCTTGCGAGCCAGTACGAATGGAACGCCGTTTTTCTGGGCAGTGGCTCTACTGCTTCAGCAGACCGGTTCGAGATCCAGCTTGAGACCTTCGCGGGCCAGAATAGCAGTGGTGCCCTGGGCCCTATCACCCAGGTGCGCATTGGCAGCACCGGTCTACCTCGCTTTGTAGCGGTTCCACTCGAGGTCGAATCAGCAAGTGCCTGCCTCGCAGATACGAACGGAGATGGGCTGGTCACACCGGCGGACTTCAATGCATGGATTCTCGCGTATAACGCGAACCAACCAGCATGTGACCAGAACGAAGACGGTCAGTGCTCACCGGCAGACTTCAATGCATGGATACTGAACTACAACGCGGGATGCGAATAGCTGAGCATCGCTAGCGGCGCTTGATGTCACTCCTGTAGAAGATGACGCCAGCATCAAGTTGCTCTTTGAGCTAAGCCTAGGTCTGCGAACCGGTGATTCTGTTGAGCCGGAATGCGGACGTGCTGCGTGCCACCGGCCAAAGGTACCTTGTCGCTGGCCGCGAGTGGTTCCGGGTGATCGCCCAGTTAAATGTGGATGTCTGAAAGGAGTCCTCTTCAAGAGGAACTGCCCCCAACATGCTGGATGGGCAGCAAGCACTCTCGCAACCCGCATCCCTCAGAGTCCGGTTAGTAGTCCCTGATGTGGATTCCCACAAACTCGCTGGTTCACCACGTAGGCAGCATAACGGGACAGACTGAACCACGGAATGGATCGATATTGGGTCTGAGAACGTGATGAACGGTAGGGCGAAGCGTTCGGCTGACGATGCTGCCAACAACGTCGCTCGCCCCTCGCTCAGCGTAAATACAACGGACTGCGGCGAATCTCATGCCCGGTTGCGCAGACCGGACGAGTTTCCGGCCGGGGTCATCCTTTGACGTCTACCAACTCTTCCGTTTCGATGTCCTCAAACTCGGCCTGTCATTCCTCGACCGCAACGCGGAGCGGGTTATAGATTTTGATCTCCTGCCCCTGAATCTCCAGCGTCACGGCGAGGCAATACCTCGCGGACGCATCAGGATCCGGGTTCCATCCCTCGTGCCCCACCACCGCGATGCAGAAGTGCTCGGAGAGTTGGTTCGAGCTGACGACGGCCCAGTCCTTCTCCACCGTGCCGCTGCTGCGTTTGGCGTTGCGGATCAGGCCGTGGCTGCTCCTTTCGTGGAGCGTCCACGGGAGCACACTGCCGCTCGCACCGGCATCGCTATCCTCGTTTGGATCGTCCTCCTTGACCGCTCGGTTGTGGAAGCTGGCGATCGACTCACCGAGCTTGCTGCTCTTCCAGTCGACCCATGTGGATAGGTAACGGCGCGGGTTCCGCCGGGTCCGTCGTGGCTGCGCGACGTAGGAGAGCGTAATATCCACACGCAAGTCGAAGTCGTCCGCGGGGCTCCTCAGTTCATCGGGAATGGGGATCTGGTAGAGGTGGCACTCGCCGGCCTTGATCTCCGTCGCCCCGCTCGTGATCAGGGTGGTTCGATGGTCGGTGTTGGTTGACGCTCTCGCCTCGTCGGGCAGACCGTAGCCGATCCAGCGGATGACATCGGAGACCCGGCTGATGAGCAACTGCCGCCTGTCGCGATCCCGGACCGGATCGAGCGAGCGCAACTCGGCGAGCGCGTTCTCGGCCCACTCGGGCCAGTGCGCAGACTGCACGACCAACGCTCGATGCAGCAGAGACGGCTCGTCTGGGAGCGCCTGCTGCGCCGCCGCGGCGACGCGCGCGACCTTGGGAGCCGCGAACGACGTGCCCGCGGCGTCTCTCGCGTTCGCCGGCCCCGGCGGGTACATAGTGGAACGGACCAGATCTGGGCACACGCCGTCAATCCTGCCCCCGACCAGAACATCGGGCGTGCTGGCATCGTTGCGAACGGCGTCGCCGCCGAACTTGACGACCTCCGGCTTGATCACGCCCCAGATGCCAAAGCCCGAGCGAGAAAACGCCGACGGGTGCCCCGATTCCTCGGCCAGAGATCGCCACCCTTTCGCCTCAAAGAAACCATACGCAACGGACCCGAGCGTGAGCGCCTGGAGGCTCTGGCCCGGGCTCGCGATGCGGCACGAGTCTTCGCAGAGGTACCTTGGGAACTGACGGTCGGCGGCAAGGTGCTCCTTGATTCCGATGAACGGGGCGACCTCTGTCGCGGGAACATTTCCCGCGATCTGCACGAACAGGATGTCATGCTGATAGCAAAGCAGATCGATCTCCGCGGCCCAGGCGGACATGTACCGCGTCTGGCACGAGCCGTTGGCATTCACGGAGCGATTGAAGATGCGGGTGCCACCATCGCCGAGGTGCCCGTGCTCGACCACCGCCTTCGTGACGGCCGGGGGGAAGAGCTCGACCGGCATGCGATTGTGCTGATCGAGGACGCGCGCGTTCTGGACCCGGAACGGCAGCTGCGGCTTGCCGTCTGCGGGGACGGTCTCGCCGTACAGCAACGCCCCGGCCACTCGCGTCCCGTGCCCTCCGGGCCTGACTTCGTCGGCGGTGTCGGTCGGCTGGCGTGCCGGCAAGAAACACCTCGACGCGGTGGAATCTACGGCGGGCGCGAGAAGCACGTGACCTTCCTGCACTCCGCTGTCGATGACACACACGGCCGGCGCGTCGTCGCTCGGTGCCACGGGCGCCGCTGCCCGCTGGGGTGCCGCCCCGCCTTCGTCGGCGTGCTGCGGGAGCGCGATGTCCTCGGGCTCGACAACTTCAAAAACGTACGGGTAGTTGAGGGCCAGATCCTTGAGACCGATCCCCCGGATCTTCACGCGGAAACTGAAGCTGCTTCCGCTGACCATTTCCGTCCAGAGGTTCTTCGCTACGCTCTCGCTGAAACCCTCCCGCCGCGTGTCACACTCGACAATCTGCTCGAAGCGGCGAGTGAGTTCGATTGGTCTCGGCAGGCCCAGTCGCTCGGCCTTGAGCGGGTTGCCGCAACGGCCTGATCTCCGCGCCGGGACACCCCTCAAACTGCCCCCAGAGACACTCCGCCCGATTCGTCGGAAACTGGCCGATCTGGGGTCCCAGCGGTCGTCTCCGGATGCTGCTGTTATCGCCGAAACTCCCGCGGATCCTGCCAGATCTGGCATGAATCGCCGGACACCATCGGCTCATACGAATTCAGAAAGCGGAGAGGGGGGGATTCGAACCCCCGATGAACCGAAGTCCATACCGGATTTCGAATCCGGCGCATTCAACCGCTCTGCCACCTCTCCGGAGGGGGATCCGGCTGCCCGAGAGATGTCCTCGGAACCGCCGGACGCGGAACGCGAGCATATGCCGCGAGGTCCGGCCGGGCGAATCGGTCGGCTGCTCCGATGGAACCGACGGACCTTCCATCCGAGGGCCCTCAGAAACAGCGGGCCAGACGCCACGGACGCCGAACGAGGTGCTGAATCTGTTCGCGTGCGGGAGAGTGGACGAGCCCTTCGACCGGCCGGAATCGCTGCTTGAAGGGACGATGGCCTCTGCCGTGGCGGGGCACGCGACCACGGCCCAGCTTCTGCTGTCCCACACCGTAGCCGAGGAGCTCGTGCGACAGGCAACTGGTCGGCCGCGATCTGCGGCTGTGCAGGTCACTCCAAGGCTGCGAAGTGGAATTCACCCGTCTGTCTGCTGTGTCGGCGAGACGGAATGCGAAGGACGCAATCGACCTGCGGATGCCCAGGCTTGGCACGATCCTGTTCGCCCGGGCAGTCCAGTCCGAACTGATCGCTTTCCGCGGAGTTCAGCCCGCGCTCGAGGCGTCCAGATGCAATCCACGGAGCGTGTCGGAGGTGGCGACACAGCCGAACTCGGACCGATCTCAGTTCGCACCTGTCCGGCCGGCCTGCCTCTTGGAATATCTTTCAAAGAAGGTCTTGACGCCAGCCGCCGCCATGCTATGCTCCAGCCAATGGCGAACACCTGCGACCAGTTCTGCACCGCGATGATGTGCTGCATGCGAATGCAGCGCCCGGGCGGTGCGTGCAGGTGTTGTCGGCGGTCCTGCTGACCCAGCCAACACCATGTCAGGTTTGATGACCTGAGCACCACCGTCCGGGCGACAGTGGTGCTTATCGCATAGGCACCCGCCCACGCTCCTGTTCGCACCGCACCGACCACACACGCCGGCACGCCGCCGCTGCGCGATCACCGCGCACCAACGCCACGGATCTATGCCATGCCGCACCGAAGTCGCCCGCGCACGCAAGTGCTCAAGTTCGGCAGCTCCGTCCTCCGCACCGAGACGGACCTGCCCGAGGTTGTCCGAGCCCTCTACCAGCGGTTTCGCTCCGGTATCCCCGCCGTCGCGGTGATCTCCGCGTTCCGCGGCCGGACCGACGAGCTGCTCGCTCTCGCCGATCGGATCGGTGCCGAGTCACCCTCCGCTCCCGCCCTGATCGGGCTCGGGGAGCTCGAGGCCGCCGCCGCCGTCACCGTCGCACTCGAACGCGCCGGGCTCCCTGCGCAGCTCATCGATCCCCAGCAGATCGGCATCACCGCGGAAGGCGATCCGCTCGAGTCTCAACCCGTGCGCACGGACGCGGTCGCGATCCGCCGGGCGCTCGAAGCCGGCGCGATCCCGGTCGTCCCGGGCTATGTCGCCCGTAATCGTGCCGGCCGCCCCGTTGTTCTCGGCCGGGGCGGCTCGGATCTGACCGCCATCTGCCTCGCCCATGCGCTCGACGCCGACGCCGTCCTCATCAAGGGCGCCGGGGCCGTCTACGAGTGGGACCCGGCCGAGCGTGGCCCCTCGCCAAGGCGCTTCCATTCCATCGACTACGATGATGCGCTCGCGCTCGGCGACCGCGTGCTCCAGCCGCGGGCGATCCGCTACGCCCGCGACACAGCCACCCCCTTCATCGTCACGGGTATCAGCGATGACTCCGCTACAGTCGTCCGCCACGGACCGACCAGGCTCGTCGACGCCATCAACCCCTACATCCGTACCCGGCGTCGAACCCGGATCGCACTGCTCGGACTCGGCACAGTCGGCGCCGGCGTCGCGCACCACCTCGCGCAGCGCACCGATCGTGTCGACCTCCTCGGCGCCCTCGTCCGCGATCCCGCTCGATCTCGCGCGCTCACGATCGAAGGACTCCCGCTCACGACCGATCCCGCCCACCTGCTCGAACTCCGCCCCGACATCGTCGTCGAGACCATCGGCGGCACCACCGTCGCCCACGATCTGGTCGCCGCGGCTCTCGAAGCCGGCGCCGAGGTCGTCACGGCCAACAAGGCGCTCCTGGCCGAGTTCGGCCATCAGCTCCACACCCTCGCCGCCCGGCGGCGACGACGCCTCCTCTCGTCCGCCGCCGTCGGTGGCGCGCTGCCCGTGCTCGAGCTCATCGCCCGGGCACGCGCGCAAGGGCGCATCACCCGAGTTCGTGGCATCTTCAACGGCACCACCAACTTCGTCCTTGGCCGGGTCGCGCTCGGCGACACCCTGCAGCACGCCATCGAGCAGGCGCAGCAGCGAGGGCTGGCCGAGGCGGATCCGTCCGCCGATCTCTCAGGACTCGATGCGGCACACAAGCTCACGCTGATCGCTCGCGCGGCCGGCATCCACGACTTCGGGCACGAGCTCGTCACCCGCGAACGCATCGACGCAGACGCCGCGCCGATCAACGAGCGGGCAACCGTCAAGCACATCGCCGAGCTCGACCTGACCAACGACGAGCCGGCCGCCTCCGTCAGGCTCCTCGCCCTCGATCCGAGCGATCCGCTCGCCGCTGTGGATGGACCGGCGAATGCCATCCACATCCACCTCGACACCGGCGAGACCGTCACCGCACGCGCCCACGGCGCCGGCCGCTGGCCCACCGCTCTGGCCGTCATCGCCGACATCGACGACCTCATCGACGAACCCATCGCCGCTGCCGGGCCCGCGCTGCGAGCCAGGCTCAGCTGAACCCACGCGCACCACGCACCAGGAGAACACCATGACCGCCACCGACACCGCTGACCACCGACTCGGCACCCTGTCCCTCCACGCCGGCCAGGTCCCCGATCCCACAACCGGCGCACGAGCCGTGCCGATCTACGCCACAACCAGCTATGTCTTCGAAGACACCGCCCACGCCGCCGACCTCTTCGCCCTGCGGACCTTCGGCAACATCTACAGCCGGCTCATGAACCCCACGACCGATGTCCTCGAGAAGCGGCTCGCCGCACTCGACGGTGGCGTCGGCGCCCTCGCCGTCTCGAGCGGCCAGCAGGCCATCCTCTACTCCATCCTCAACCTCGCCAAGGCGGGCGACAACATCATCGCCGGCACCAGCCTCTACGGCGGAACCTGGACGCTTTTCACCCAGACCCTCAAACGCTTCGGCATCGAGGCCCGCTTCTTCGACCCGGACCAGCCGGAGCGCATCGACGAACTCGCCGACCGACGCACCCGGGCCGTCTACATCGAGGCCATCGGGAACCCCAAGAACGATGTCCCCGACTACCAGGCCATCAGCCGCCACGCGCACAAGGCCGGCGTCCCGCTCATCGCGGACAACACCGCGCTCACGCCCGTCCTCTTCAGGCCCTTCGACCACGGCGTCGACATCGCCGTCTACAGCCTGACCAAGTTCCTCGGCGGTCACGGCACGCACATCGGCGGCGCCATCGTTGACTCGGGCAAGTTCGACTGGACAGCCGACCCTGAGCGGTGGCCGGAGTTCAACGCGCCCGATCCCTCCTATCACGGCGTCGTCTTCGCCGAAGCCCTCAAGCCGCTCGGCAACATCTCCTACATCATCCGATCCCGAACCCACCTGCTCCGCGACCTCGGCGGAACGCTCAGCCCCTTCGCCTCATTCCTCTTCCTGCAGGGCATCGAAACCCTGCACCTCCGTGTCCCGCGGCACGCCCAGAACGCCCTCGCCGTCGCCGAGCACCTCGCCCGCCACGAGGCCGTCGAGTGGGTCAACTACCCAGGCCTCGGGTCGCACCCCACGCACGAGCGCGCCGCCAGGTACCTCGAGAACGGTTTCGGCGCGATCGTCGGCTTCGGTATCCGCGGCGGCGCTGAGGCCGGGCGACGGTTCATCGAGTCCACCAAGCTCTTCAGCCACCTCGCCAACATCGGCGACGCCAAGAGCCTCGCCATCCATCCAGCGACCACCACGCATTCGCAGCTCACCGAAGCCGAGCAGGCACGCACCGGCGTGACCCCCGAGTACATCAGGCTCTCCGTCGGCATCGAGGACCTCGCGAGCATTCTCGAGGATCTGGACCAGGCACTCGAGGCGTCACAGCGGTGAGCCACGCCTGTTCCTCCATCACCGAGTCCACCACGCCCCGCCGGCACGCCGCGGAGCAGGTCCGGTCGGGCGTGGCCACCGTCGCCACGCCCGACCGGCCGCTCCACCTCGAACGCGGCGGCGTACTCCGCCACGCCCACCTCGCCTTCGAGGTCTTCGGATCCGCAACCGCACGCCAGACCGTGCTCGTCTGCCACGCCCTCACGGGCGATGCCCATGTCACCCGCCACGATCACACCGATCAGCACGAACGACCGGGGTGGTGGGAGACCCTCGTCGGTCCGGGACGCGCCGTCGACACAGCGACCACGCGCGTCATCTGCACCAATGTCCTGGGCGGCTGCGCCGGCTCCACCGGGCCCGCCTCGATCGATCCGGACACCGGTCGCCGCTACGGCCCCGACTTCCCCGAGATCACCATCGCCGACATCGTCCACGCCCAGCGACGATTCATCGCCCAGCTCCGCCTCCCCGCGCCGCCAAGTGTCATCGGGGGGTCCATCGGCGGCCTCCAGGTGCTCGAGTGGCTCCGCGTGGCGCCCCACAGCATCGACTCCGCCGCCGTCATCGCCGCCGGCCCGGCCCTGAATGCCTTCGGCATCGCCCACAACCACGCCGCCAGAAACGCCATCCGCGCCGACCGTCGGTTCCACGAAGGCCGCTATGCCCCGGATCAACCGCCGGTGGGTGGGCTCGCGGCGGCCAGGCAGCTCGCGCACCTGACCTACCGAACCAGCGATGCATTCGAGCGACGCTTCGGCCGACGCGCCGACGCGGATCGCTTCGCCGTCCAGTCCTATCTCGACTACAAGGGTGACTCGTTCGTGCAGCGATTCGACGCCAACGCGTATCTCACGCTCTTAGACGCCATGGACCGCTTCGACGCAGCCGCCGACGGCACGCTCGCCGCCTCACTCCGAGCCTTCGAGGGCTCGCTGCTCATCGCAGGCTTCACGACCGACCACCTCTTCCCGCCCAGCCAGTCGGAACAGCTCGCCGAGCTCGCCCGCCAGGCCGGCGCCCGCTGCGACCTGCGGGTCATCGACTCGGACGAGGGGCACGACGCGTTCCTCATGCCGTCGGCGGAACTCGAGACCGCCGTTCGATCCCTGCTCACCAAGGAACACGCGCCGTGAAGCTCCCCGTGATCGACCACACCCACCGCGGCGATTCGGCGCCCACTCCCCTCGGGCCGGATACCCACCCGTCCGAGGTCATCGCGTGGGCCCTCGACCGCTTCGCGGCCTGGTCCGTCGCCGCCACAACGGGCTTCGGCATGGAGGGCTGCGCGCTCATCGACATGCTCGCCCAGCAGGGCCGACGCATCCGCGTCATCTACATCGATACCCACTTCTTTTTCAAGGAAACACTCGAGCTCCGCGATCGGCTCATCGAACGCTACCCCGAGCTTACCTTTATCAACGCCGGCACCATGCTCACACCCGAGCGCCAGCATCGCGAGCACGGCCCCGACCTGTGGAAGCGAGACCCCGACGCGTGCTGCAACCTCAGAAAGGTCCAGCCCCTCCGCCGCGCACTCCGGGGCGTCGACGCCTGGTTCGCTGCCATCCGACGCGACCAGTCCGCCACGCGCGCCACCACGGAACTGGTCCAGTGGGACTGGCAGTACCAGCTCGTCAAGATCTCCCCGCTCGCATTCTGGTCCAGACAACGCGTCTGGGACTACATCCGCAAGAACGACATCCCGTACAACCCGCTCCACGATCAGGGCTACCCCTCCATCGGCTGCACGCACTGCACCGCACGGGTCCCCGGCCTCAAGCCCGGCGACTACTCGAGGGCAGGACGCTGGCCCGGCACCGAGAAGACAGAGTGCGGCATCCACCGCGATCCCCACCCCGCAAACCCCGATCCCAGCACCACACCGTCCACGACCGGAGGCACCAGCCCATGACCACCACGCCGCCGAACAACACCAACGCCGAGAACGCCGTATCCAAGGTTGAAAAGGCCAAGCTCATCAGCAACCACCTCCGAGGCACGATCGCCAGCACGCTCCACGACCCGGAACGCACACACTTCGACGAGGACGACCTCATCGCGCTCAAGTTCCACGGCATCTACCAGCAGGACGACCGTGACCAACGCATCGCGCGCCGCAAGCAAGGGCTCGACAAGGACTACAGCTTCATGATCCGAATCTGCGTGCCGGGTGGTGTGTGCACGGCGCAGCAGTACCTTGACATCGACGCACTCGCCCGACGCCACGCCGAACACGGCATCCGCCTCACCACACGGCAAGCCTTCCAGCTCCACGGCGTGATCAAAACCGACCTGCACGACACCATGCGCCGCATCAACCGAACACTCCTGACTTCGCTCGCGGCCTGCGGCGATATCCCGCGCAATGTCATGGCGCCCCCTGCACCCTTCGGCGATCCAGCCTACGACGAAGCCAGGGCTCTCGCCGGGCGACTCGCCCGGGAGCTCGCACCGGCGACCAACGCCTACCACGAGATCTGGATCGACGGGGAGCGACTCCTGGACACCTCGGAGGAAGAGCCGTTCTATGGCGACGCCTACCTGCCCCGCAAGTTCAAGCTCGGGGTCGCCCTCGAGCACGACAACAGCGTCGACGCCTACGCCTACGACGCGGCCCTCATCGGCATCATCGGCGACGACCACATCATCGGGTACAACCTCGTCGTCGGCGGCGGCTTCGGCATGACGCACAACAAGCCCGACACCATCGCCCGAGTTGCCACGCCCATCGCCTTCGTCACCCCCGGCCGTGCCGTCGAAGCCATGCGAGCTGTCGTGGCCGTCTACCGCGACCACGGCAACCGGGAAAGCCGACGCCACGCACGCGTCAAGTACCTCGTCGAAGAGTGGGGGGGCGAACGCCTCAAGACAGCCATCGAACAGCACATCGGCGAAACGCTCGACCCGCCACGCACGCTCGGACGACCGAAGCAGCTCGACCATCTCGGCGTGCACGAACAGGGCGATGGAAGGCTCTTTCTCGGCGTCTTCGTGCCCAACGGCCGCGTCACCGACACGGCCGAGGCGCGGTACGCATCCGCATTCCGGCTCATCACCCAGCAACTCGCCCCGCGCGTCATCCTGACGCCGATGCAGAGCATCATCTTTGCGGATCTCACGCCGGATGCCCTGGAGAAGGCGCGGCAGATCCTTGCCGAACACGCCGTGCCAGAGGTCGACGCGCTCTCACCGCTCCGGCGCTACGCCATGGCCTGCCCGGCCCTGCCGACTTGCGGCCTGGCCCTCACCGAGTCCGAGCGTGCTCAGCCGGCACTGATCGACGCGCTCGAACACGAGTTCGACCGGCTCGCGATCGCCGACGCCGACATCACCGTGCGTATGACCGGCTGCCCAAACGGGTGCGCGCGCCCCTACAACGCCGACATCGGCGTCGTCGGACGCAAGCCCGGCGTCTACCACATCTTCGTCGGCGGCGGGCTCACAGGCGACCGGCTCGCCGACCTCTTCGAGCCCGATGTGCCCTTCCATGACATCGTTCCAAGACTCCGACCGCTCCTCGAACGCTACGCCAACGAGCGGCTCTCGCGCGAGCCACTCGGTGACTTCTACCGCCGCGCCATCGCCACCGATCGTCCCCAACGCACCCTGATCACCGGTGCGGAGGAACCCACGGCCAAGCGATACAGCCTGAGCATCCTCCCATGATCGAACAGCTACGCATCATCCAACGCCGAAGGCTCGGCCACGCAGACCACGCCTGGCTGCGGTTTCGAGACCAGCTCCCCGCGGCTTCGACGAGCACCGTCACGCTCAGCACATGCGAGCGCGCCGCGGTCATCACCACCGAGGCATACACCGCACCGGACCACCTGCCAGGTGTGACGAGGCTCAGCGGCGCACCCGCCGCACTCTCGATCCTCCGCATCGCCGCGGGTCTCGACTCACGCATCCCCGGCGAGACCGCCATCCTCGGCCAGATGCGCAGTGCCTGGTCCAACGCCCGCGCAGCGGGTCCGCTCGATCCCCTCCTCGATGCACTGGGCGTTCGAGCCGCGCGCGTCGGCAAACTCGCCCGATCGCACGATGGGTTCCACGAACCGAATCGGGGCTACGCCGACCGCGCCGTCGACGCAGCGGCACATCATCTCAAGCGATTGCAGATCGGCGAGCCGCGGATCGCCATCATCGGCACCGGAGCGATCGCTGTCGAGTTCGCGCGCATCGCCGCACACCACCGACTCCCCGTGTCGGCATACTCCAGGCACCCCTGCTCTGTCGCCCCGCAACGCCGTCTGCAGTTCTACGCTGTGCATCCGCTGCAGGAGTTGCTCGCCGATATCGACGGTCTCGATATCGTCGTCGCGGCCACGCGCTCAGCCAGCCCGGTCATCGACACGCTGCGGATACGACGCCGCCGCATGCCCCTCCTGCTGATCGATCTCGGTGCGCCGCCCTCGATCGTCGGCCCACGCCGGCACGGCGTCGAACGCATCGACCTCGACCAACTCGCCGGCAGCGAACGGCCGCTCCGCGCCGCGGTCGCGCACGCCGAAGCGGTCTGCCGCCGACAACTGTCCCTCCTGCTCGAACGCGCAGGAGGCACGAAACGCCTCACCGCCGGGACAACACCATGACATCACCCGAGATCATCCTCGCTGCCCACGGGAACCACGACCAGGCTCCGGTAAATGCGGTGATCAACTCCTTCGCCGATCGAGTCGCCAAGCGCACCGGCCGTGCCGTCGCAGCCGCCTTCAACCAGGGCACACCGACCTTCTCGCAGTCCGCCGCGACGGCGGGTGCCAGCCCCGTCGTCGTCCCGGTCATGACGAGCGATGGCTACTTCGTCCGCCGGAAGCTGATCCCCGCCTTCATCGACGCGCGACAGGGCGCCGTCGTCACGCCGCCGATCGGACTCGACCCCAGGCTCCAGCAGGAAGTCGCGCAGCGTGCCGTAGCCGCCGCGCTCACCGCACCGACCACAGGCGGACTGATCGTCGTCATCGGTCATGGCACTACACAGCACGCGACAAGCAGCTCCACAACCCGCCAGGTTCTCCGTCTCATCATCGAACGGCTGCGCCACGCCGGCCTCGCCTGGCAGGCGACAGACGCCTATCTCGATCAGCCTCCGCTGATTGAGCACATCGCCCGCGACATCCGTGTCCCGCTCATTCTCGCGCCGTGGCTGATCGGCGGTGGGGGTCACGACGCGAACGACATCACCGAACGCCTTGGGCTCTCCACGCCGCAACCAAGAAACCGCTGGACCTGGCGAGCGGGGCAGCCCATCCGCGTCCTTCCCTCGCTGCTCGATGCGGAGCTCGTCTCACCAGCGATCGATCGCGCGCTGCACGCCGCCGACACCCGCTTCCCGCTGCGTCTCGCCACCCGCACGAGCCGACTCGCGATCTGGCAGGCCGAGCGCGCGCAGCGGGCGCTGCTCGCCAGCGGTGTACCCACCACGCTCATTCCGATCGAGCCGGAAGCCGACAGGGACCTCTCGCTCCCTGCCACCATCCCCGGTATGTTCACCGAGGAACTCACCCACGCTATCGCGGACGGCCGCGCCGATGCAGCCGTCCACTCCCTGAAGGATCTGCCACTCCCGACCGAGGCCTCACCCTTCGGCATCGCCGCACTGATCGAGCGCGACAGCCCCCGCGAAGCGCTCATCGCGCGAGAGGGCTGCACGCTCGATGATCTACCGCCGGGCGCAACCGTGGGCACCAGCAGCCCACGCCGCGCCGCACAGGTGCGGTGTCTCCGACCCGATCTGCGCCCGCTCCCCATCCGTGGATCCGTCGAGCACCGCGTCGCTCAAGTGCTGGACGGCCGGTTCGATGCCGCCATCCTCGCCGAGGCCGGCCTGTGCAGACTCGGGATCGAGCATCGCATCACACAACACTTCGATACCGAGTCCTTCACCCCCGAGCCGGGCCAGGGCATCATCGCTCTCCAGACACGCACGGCCGATCACTTCGCAACAGTTCTTCTCAGCCGTATCGATCACGACGCTACCAAGCGGTGCGCCACCGCGGAGCGCTCCTTTGCCCGGTTGATCGATCCATCCTCCGGCATCGCGTGCGCAGCAGCGGCCACTGACTCCGGGACAGGATCCATCACCCTCACCGTGAGACTCGCCTCCGCAGGTCGAGTCACACCCGCCGTCAGCGTCCGTGGTACGGATCCAACCACGGTCGCGCGTCGCGCTGCCGACGAAGTCGAACGCCACCAGCCCGAGGAGAGCCTCGTATGACCATCGGTACCGTCACCCTCGTCGGCGCTGGGCCGGGCGATCCCGACCTGCTGACGCTGGCCGCCCTGCGAGAGCTCGAAGCCGCCGACGCGATCATCGCCGACCGCCTGATCGACCCGGCCGTCCTCCGCTACGCCAGAGCCGACGCCGTCATCATCGACGCCGGGAAGCAGCCGGATCGTCACCAGCTCACGCAGGATCAGATCAATGAAACACTGATCCGTCTCGCCCGCGAGGGCAAGCGCGTCGTCCGTCTCAAGGGAGGGGACCCATTCGTCTACGGCCGAGGAAGCGAGGAAGCCGACGCCTGCCACAACGCCGACATCCCCGTTCGGCTCATCCCGGGTATCACCAGCGCGCTCGCCGCGCCAGCCGCCATCGGCATCCCCGTCACCGAACGCGGCCGCGCCCGCACATTCGCCCTCGCTACGCCGGCCGTCGGTGCCGGCGAGACACTCGCCGATCAACAGATCGCCGCGCTCGCCGCCATCGACACCATCAGCCTGCTCATGGGCATCGCCGCACTCGAGGACACCGCCCGACGACTCATCATCGCGGGCAAGCCAGCATCCACACCCGTTGCCGTCGTGCAGGACGCCACGCTCCGTCACCAGCGTGCTGTCGTCGGCACGCTCGCCGATATCGCCCAGCGAGTCCGCGACGCCAGGCTCTCACCACCCGCCGTCGTCACCATCGGCGCCGTGGCTGATGCATCCCGTCCCTGGCTCACGCTTCGGCAGCCCCGCGAAGGACCGCTTGCCGGGCGCTCCATCGTCGTCACGCGTCCCGTCGCAGCCGGTCGGCGCATCGCCGAACGCCTCCGCGGACTCGGCGCCGAGGTCATCGAGGCGCCCCTCATCCGCATCGAGTACATCGACCCAGAGCCCATCCAATCGCCCCTTGATGCCTTCGACTGGGCTGTGTTCACAAGTCTCCACGGCGTGCGCGGCTTCGCCCGATACCTCGAAGCCAACGAGCTCGACGCCCGAGCGCTCGCCGGCGTGCGCGTGGCGGCCATCGGTCCCAAGACCGCCGCGGAACTTCGCGCCGTCGGCATCCGCGCCGATCTCGTCCCCCAGGAGCATCGAGCCTATGCCCTCGTCCAGGAAATCCGCCGGCAGATCCATCCTTCTGACACCGTCCTGTTTCCCGCCGGTACGCTCGCCCTCGAGGAGATCCCCACCGGCCTGGCCGAGCTCGGCGCGCAGGTCACCACGCTCCGCGTCTACGACACCCTCCCCGCGGAACTCACCTCCGCCGCCCGTCGCGCCATCGATCACGGCGTCGATGCCGTTGCGCTCTACAGCCCGACGGCCGTCCGCGCGCTCGCCGCGCTTGACATGCGGCTCGACAACACCGTCGTCGCCGCCATCGGGCCGACCACCGCCGCGGAAGCGGATCGCCACGGCATCCCCGTGCATCTCATCCCGGACGACTATTCGGACGACGGCATGGCGCACGCCATCCGCGCCGCGCTCGCCGACCACGCATCGCCCCACATCATCGATGATCTCACCGAATGACAAGCGACACCCAGCCAACCTCCACCCGCCTCGATCGGTTCCGTACCTCGCCGGCGCTACGGCGACTGGTGCGCGAGACCGTCGTGCGACCGCACGACCTCGTTCTCCCGATCTTCGTCACCGACGACCCGGGGATGGCCGGCCCGATCCAATCGCTTCCCGGTGTCCACAGGCATCTGCCGGACGAGACACCGAACACCGTCACCCGTGCAGCCGAAGCGGGGCTCGCGGCCATCCTGCTCTTCGGCGTCACGACATCCCATGACACGACAGGATCAGCCGCCGATGGCCCGACGAGCCCGGTCATCCGCGCCATCCACGCCATCAAGCAGCAACGCTCGGACATCCCCGTCATCGTTGATGTCTGCCTCTGCGCATACACCAGCGACGGCGCCTGCACGCTCACGAACGCGACACAGGGCGACACGCTCCGGCGTCACGCGGCCATCGCCGCCGCCTATGCCCGGGCCGGCGCCGATGCCGTCGCGCCAAGCGGTGCCATCGACGGCGTCACACGGGCCATCCGCTACGAACTCGACCGGCAAGGGTTCCTGCAAACACCCATCATCTCATACGCCGTCAAGCTCGCCAGCGCGCTCTACGGCCCGTTCCGGGATGCCTCGGCCTCCGGTCTCCGCGAGGGTGATCGCGCCCACCACCAGATCGATCCCGCCAACGCCATCGAATCCCGACGCGAAGCCAGGCAGGACCTCGATGAGGACGCCGACGCCATCATCGTCAAGCCCGCGGGCTGGCAGGGCGACCTCATCGCCGCGCTCCGACGCGACACAGATCGGCCCGTGTGGGCGTACCAGGTCAGCGGCGAACACGCCATGCTCCACGCCGCCGCCCATCGAGGCTGGCTCGATCGACGCCGAGCCATACTCGAATCACTCACCGCCGTCAAGCGTGCCGGCGCACACCGCATCATCACCTACGCCGCACTCGACGCCGCCGAATGGCTGAACGAGCGCCGCTGACCGTCACGGAACCCGACCATGCAGACCGATCGATCCCGCATCCTCCACAAACGAGCATCCGCCGTCATCCCCGGCGGCGTGAACTCGCCCGTCCGTGCCTTCTCAGCCGTCGACGCCGACCCGCTGCACATCGTCCGCGGCGAGGGACCGTACCTCTTCGACGCCGACGGCAACCGGTACATCGACCTCGTCGGCGGCTGGGGCGCGGCAATCCTCGGCCACGCGCACCCTGCCGTCAACGCAGCCATCCGAACACAGGCGCGCCTCGGCACCAGCTACGGATTCTCCAACCCGCTCGAGGCACAACTCGCCGAGCACATCGCCCATCGCGTTCCATCCGCTGAAGCCGTCCGATTCGTGAACTCCGGCACCGAAGCCGTGATGAGCGCCGTCCGGCTCGCCAGGGCCGCCACCCGACGCGATCTGATCGTCCGATTCCAGGGCAACTACCACGGCCATGCCGACGGCCTCATCGGCGACACCGGCTCGGGGGCCCTCACGCTCAACATCCACTCTGTACCGGGCGTTCCTGCCGCCGCGAGAGCCGGAACCCTCGCCCTGCCGTACAACGATCCCACCGCGCTCCGTGCCGCATTCTCCCGCTTCGGCGAGCAGATCGCCGCCGTCATCCTCGAACCTATCGCAGGCAACATGGGGCTCGTGCTCCCAGAGGCCGAGTTCCTCGAAGCCGTTCGAGCACTGACACAAGCGCACGGATCCCTGCTCATCCTCGATGAGGTCATGACCGGATTCCGCGTCGCGAGAGGCGGGGCGCAGACGCTCCTCGGCATCACCCCGGACCTGACCACTTTCGGCAAGATCATCGGCGGCGGGCTGCCTGTGGGTGCCTTCGCCGGCCGGCGTGATCTCATGCACCGCATCGCCCCGCTCGGACCTGTCTACCAGGCCGGCACCGCTTCCGGCAACCCGCTCACCATGGCCGCCGGCGTCGCCACCCTGGATGCGCTCACCCCGCACGCCTACGCCACGCTCCATGCCGCGTCACGCCGTCTCGCCGAAGGCCTCCGAGAGTGCTTCGCCCACTCGATCGACGCGCCCGTCGTCGTCAACAGCGTCGCCGGCATGCTCGGCGTGTTCTTCGGCGCACACTCGGTCCGAAACCGCGATGACGCCCAGCGCGCCGACCACGCCGCCTACGCGCACTTCTTCCGCGCGATGCTCGCCCGCGGCGTCCTCCTGCCGCCGAGCGGCTTCGAAGCATGGTTCCTCTCGCTCGCGCACACCGACCACATCCTCGACCGCATCCTCGAAGACGCCTCGCACGCCGCCAGCCAGCTGCCCGTGCATGCCGAGCGGAGCACGGTGCCATGACCCCGGCTCAGTTCGCCCCCGGTGCCGTCGATCAGCGGCTCACGCCGACCCTTCGACAATCCGCCGCACGACACCTCGTCGATGTCACCATCGCCGTCATCGGCGCCACCGGCGCGGTCGGCCTTGAGGCCCTCGCCCTGCTCGTCGAGCTTGGCCTCGATGACAGGCACATCATCCCGGTCGCCTCAGAGACATCCGTCGGCAGAACCATCCAAGCCGGGGGCCGAGAGTTCGTCATCCGTCCTCACGCCGACGCGCTCACCGCCACGGCCGCACTCGTCGCCGCGCCCGCCGATGCCTCCCGCGCCATCGTGCCGCGACTCCTCGATTCCGGCGTCCTCGTCAGCGACAACTCGTCCGCCTTCCGTCACGCCGCCCCGCTCGTCATACCAGAGATCAACCCGGAAGCCATCACCCCCGACACCCGACTCGTCGCCTCGCCCAACTGCACGACCACCATCGCCCTCACCGCACTCGCCCCCATCCTCCGCGAGCACCGACCGCGCGAAGCGGAGATCGTCTCCTACCAGGCCGCATCCGGTGCCGGCCTCCATGCCATGAACGCGCTGCTGGAGGAATCGGCCGATCTGATCGCGCACCGGCCCATCGCACCGCGCTGGCTCAGCCATCCCGCCGCGTTCAGCGTCTTCCCGCACGAGTCGACGCTCGACCCGGACACGGGCCTGTCCGAGGAAGAAGCCAAGTTCGAGCGGGAATCGCGGCGGATCCTCACGCTTCCTCCGCCGCGGCTTGCCGCCACCTGTCTCCGCGTCCCGGTGCTTCGAACCCACACCATCGCAGCTCGACTGCGTCTCGATAGCACAACGCCGATCGAGACCATCCGCACGCACCTCCAGGCAGCTCCTGGCGTCCGAGTCGTCGACCACGGCCCGACCTCCCTCGACGCTACGCTCCGCGCCGAGGTGCTCGTCGGCAGGCTCAGGCTCGAGCCGCACCACGACGATGGTTCCGCCATCCTGCGCGCCGTCATCGCCGGCGACCAACTCCTCAAGGGCGCCGCATGGAACGCCGTCCAGAATGCCGCGCTACTCATCGGGCGGCACCAATAAAAAGACCGGCGGGGCGCGAAGCCCCGCCGGCGACTCAGATCACGCCCGTCGAACACGGGATTGGGGTCAGCTGTCCAACCAGCGGATCTGGCCTGTCGCCAGGTCATAGACACCACCCACCACCAGCAGCTTGCCCTCAGACACCAGCTGCGCAAGCACCGGGCTCTCCGCCGTGATGTCCGCGACCGTCTTGCGCACATTCGCGATCGTCACCGCTTCGACCAGGTCAGCGTTGCTCGACGCTCGCTCACCCATCTCACCCGCCATCGCGACCGCCGGCTCGATGTTCTCAAGCGTGCCCGTCAGGTTGCCGAGCTGCGCCTGATCGATCGTGCCCTTGACCGCGCCGCACGAGGTGTGACCCAGCACCACGATCACCTTCGCGCCCGCCACGGCCGTGCCGAACTCGAAGCTGCCCAGCATGTCGCGGTTCTCGAAGTTCCCGGCCACCCGGCCCACAAAGATGTCGCCGATGCCCTGATCGAACACGATCTCGGCCGGAACACGCGAATCCAGGCAGCTCAGCACGATCGCCTTCGGGTACTGACCACCCGCGGCCGTCTTCTCCGCCTGTGTCAGCCATGCCTGCTTCGTCACATTTCCTGCAGCGAATCGCTCGTTCCCCGCCTTCAGATCAGCCAGCACATCTGCCGGCGTCATCGCCGCTCGAGCGTCCGCCGTCAGCACATCCGTCCGGCCTGTCCCAAGCCCCGTCGACTGGCAGCCGAGCGAACCCGCCACGATGCCAGCAAACAGACCGGCGGCCAGACCCCGTCCAAGAACACGATTCATCTGAGACTCCTGTTGCGGGCGCCAAAGAACAAGGCACCTCAGTTCCGACCCGCCGATGCGGGCTGACCCCAGCCCCCAACACCGACCGGCTCCGATCCGCCCGGGATTCGCTGCCCGAAGCGAACGCTGACGGCATAGCATTCGTCGTTCGCCGCCCTTCGGCTACACCCCCGCAATCTGTTGATACCATCGAAAAGACCGATGCATCGCGGGAACAGAGCCCCGCGAGACGCATACGATGGCTGCAATCGTTCTGCGCTATCGATCCCCATGATTGAACGACTCAACTACAACCACCTGCGCTGCTTCTGGGCTGTCGCCCGGGAAGGCAGCATCGCCGCCGCCTGCAAGACGCTCAGCCTCGCCCAGCCGACCATCAGCAAGCAGATTGCCGACCTCGAAGACGCCTTCGAGGAACCCCTCTTCCGACGCACCGGCCGACGCATGCTCCTCACCGACGCCGGCAAGACCGTCTTCGCCTACGCCGACGACATCTTCTCCCTCGGCCAGGAGCTCATCGATGTCATGCGGGGCCACGCCACCGGCAGGCCGCTCCGGCTCCATGTGGGTGTCAGCGATGTCCTCCCGAAGCTGCTCACCCGGCTGGTCCTCGAGCCCGCGCTCCACACCGACCAGCCCGTCCGCCTCGTCTGCCGGGAGGGCAAGACCGAACAGCTCCTCGCCGACCTCGCCCTCGCCGGGCTCGATGTCGTGCTCACCGATGCGCCGCTCCCGCCCGGCTCGCGCTTCAAGGCGTTCAACCACAAGCTCGGCGAAAGCCCCGTGGCGCTCTACGCCAAGCCCGACGTCGCCGCCGAACTCCGCGACGGGTTCCCCAAGTCACTCGACCACGCACCGATCCTGCTCCCCGCCGATAGCACAGCCCTCCGGCGTTCCATCGATGCCTGGCTTGAACGCGAGAGCCTCCATCCGGACATCATCGCCGAATTCGAGGACACAGCCCTGCTCAAGGTCTTCGCCGATGCCGGGCACGGCTGCTTCTTCGCGCCCACGGCCGTCGAACGCGAGATCCACAGCCAGTTCGGCGCCGCACCCGTGGCGATGATCCCCGGCATGGCCGAGTCCATCTACGCCGTCACCATCGCGCGCCGTGTGACGCATCCGGGTGTCGCCGCGATCGTCGACGCCGCCCGGAACCGGCTGACGCAACCGCCGGTCAGCGATCCTCCGGCGATGGTTCCGACAACTCGCTGAGGTCGTTCCGCGTCGTCTGCTTCCAGAGCGGTACACCCTGCCCGTACGCCGCCCGCGCGATCAGGTGCGACGCGATCGGCGCCGTCGCGAACAGAAACAGCACCGCCAGCACCGCCTGCACCGCCGGACCCGCCGTCCCGAAGTGCACACCCGCCGCCGCCGCCACGCACGCCACGCCGAGCGTGCCCGCCTTCGTCGCCGACTGCATGCGCGTGTACAGGTCCGGCATCCGCACAATCCCGATCGCCGCCAGCAGGCTCGCCGCCGAACCGACGAAGACAAGCACCGTCACCGCCCAGTCACCGATCGTCACCGCGCACCCCTCCGATCGAGGTAGATCGCGAACGCAGCGGTCCCGAGAAACAGGATCAACGCCGCGATCAACGCCACGAACAGCAGCGAAGGCCGCTGGGTCACAATCGAAAACACACACAGCGCGCCCAGCACCAGAAACCCGATCAGGTCCAGCGCCACGACGCGATCCGGAAGCGTCGGGCCGACCACGGCACGCCACAGCGACGCCAGCAACGCCAGCCCGAACACGCCGCTCGCCACGAGGAACAGCCAATGCGTCGGATCGCCTTCGGGCGGGATCATCGCGTCATCTCCAGCACCCGACGCTCGAAGCCGTGCTTGATCGACTCGATCGCCGCGTCCACATCGTCCACATGCATGTAGTGCACATAGAGCGCGCTCCGGTCAGGCGACACATCCAGCGTCAGCGTCCCGGGCGTCAGCGTGATCAGGCCCGACAGCAGCGTGATCTCTCCATCGGTCATCCCGGACTGGATCGGCACGCGCAGCACCGCCGGCCGCAGAGGCCGAAGAGGTGACACCGTGTACCACGCCACCCGCAGGTTCGCCAGCACGATCTCCCACGCCGTGTAGAACAGCAGCACCACCGCCGCCACGATGCGACGGACATACACCGGCCGGTCCACGCGGCTCGAGCACGCCCGCATCGCCGCGTACCCGACCACGAAACCCACCATCATGTTCGCCGGCGTGAACGGACCGATCACCGCCGCCCACAGCAACGCCAGCAGCAGGTTCGTCCCCAGCGTCACGGAGCCACCTCCAAGGCCGCGTCAGGCAGCACCGCCTCGATGTACACCGATGAATCCAGCAGTTGCTCCGCCGTCAGCCGAGCGAGGTCGAACGCCCACGACGCGCCGAGCCCGATCGCCACCGTCAACGCCGCCAGGCACACGATCGGCGCCGTCACCCAGAGTCCGATGCCACGCCGCGCATCCTCGGCAGCCACGCCCTCGGGCACCGCCTTCCAGAACGCCTCCGACCAGATCTTCGTCATCGACAGCAGCGTCAGCAGGCTCACCGCCAGCGACACCGCCACGATCCACCACGCCTCGGCCTGCAGCCCGCCCCGGACCAGCGACAGCTTCGCCCAGAACCCGCTCAGCACCGGGATCCCCGCCAGCGACAACGCCGACACCAGAAACAACCCCGCCAGCCCGGGGTGCGTCTGCACCAGACCGCCAAGCCGCTTCAGATCCGAGGTCCCCCGCGCCCGCATCACCGCGCCGCTGATGAGGAACAGGTTCGTCTTCACGATGATGTGGTGCATGATGTAGAACACCGAACCCGACAGCGCCAATCCTGCGCCGACCGCCAGCGGATCATCGGCCGACAGCCCCTCGGCCGAGAGCACCGACATCGCCACGCCCAGCCCCATCAGCATGTACCCGATCTGGCTGACGATGTGGAACGACAGGATCCGACGCATGTCGTTCTGCGCGACCGCACCCAGCACCCCGCTGACCATCGTCAGACCCGCCACGAGCAGCACCGCATCGCCCAGCACCGACCACTCCTGATCGAACATCAGCAGCGTCGCCCGGATGATCGAGTACACGCCCACCTTCGTCAGCAGGCCCGCGAACAACGCCGACACCGCCGCCGGCGGCGTGTGGTACGAGGCCGGCAGCCAGAAGAACACCGGGAACACCGCCGCCTTGATCCCGAACGCCACCAGCAGCGGCGCCCCCAGCGCCGTCGCCAGCTCCGGGTCGCCCAGCTCGTCCAGCCGGACCGCCAGGTGCGCCATATTCAGCGTCCCCGTCACCGCGTAGATCAGGCCCACCGTCGACAGGAACAGCACCGAGCTCAGCAGGTTCAACGCCACATACTTGATCGCCCCCTCCAGCTGCGCTCGCTCGCCGCCCAGCGTCAGCAGCACGAACGACGACAGCAGCATCAGCTCGAACCACACATACAGGTTGAACAGGTCGCCGCTGACGAACGCCCCCGACACAGCCGCCAGCAGCGAAAGCACCAGCGGGTAGTGCCCCTTCGCCGCACGACGCGCGTCGGTCATCCCCATCGAGAACAACGCCACCGCCACGCCAACGATCGACCCGAGCACCAGCATCACCGACGAGAACAGGTCCGCCACCAGCGCGATCCCGTACGGCGCCGCCCAGCCGCCCATCGCCACGACCTGCACGCCATCGCTCCGGACCCGGTCCAGCAGCAGCACCGCGCACACCAGGGTCGCCACCGTCGACAACAGCGTCAGCAACGCCTGCACACGCACACGACCCCACGCCGTGATGCACAGCGCCGATGCCAGCATCGGGATCACGATCGGAAGCGTCACCAGCACTACGAGCAGTCCGTCGATGTGAACTCCGACAGGTCGTCCGTACCCACATCCTGGTACGCACGCTTGATCAGCACAATCGTGTACGACACGATCCCGAACCCGATCACGATCGCCGTCAGCACCAACGCCGCCGGCAGCGGGTCGCTGTACGGCTCCGGAGGCGTCGTCGCCCCGACCTCCACCAGCGGCGGCCGCCCACGAAGCGGGAGCGACGCCGAGTAGATCAGCAGGTTCGCCGCGTGCCCCAGCAGCGCCAGCCCGATCACCAGCTTCACCAGGCTCCGGCGCATCATCATGTAAAAACCGGCCGCGAAAAGCACGCCAACGCTAGCGGCGAACAGCAGTTGCATCGCCCACCTCCTCCAGCGACAGCGCCATCAGGAATGTGCCGCTCAGCACCACCAGGTACACCCCCACATCAAACAGCAGCGGCGTCCCCACCTTCAGCGGTTCGGGGAAACCGGGCACGGGCACGCTCGCCCAGCGACCCTCGAGAAACGGCGAGCCCTGCGCCATCGCCAGCAGCCCGCTCACCACCGCCGCGATCAGGCCGATCCCCAGCAGCACCAGCGGGCTCACCCGCAGCAGCCGACGCGCCTCAGATGCCGAGAACGACAGCGCATACAGCGAGAACCCAGACGCCGCCAGCAACCCGCCCACGAACCCGCCACCCGGCGCGTTGTGCCCACGCAGCAGCACCACGATCGAAAGCACCAGCATCAGCGGCAGCAACACCCGAGCAGCCGTCTGCAGGATCAGCGAACGGCTCATCCGCCACCACCCTTTGTCTCCGCCCGCAGCCGCAGCAGCGTGTACACACCAAGCGCCGCGATGCAGATCACGAAGATCTCGCCGAGCGTGTCCAACGCACGGAAGTCCACCAGGATCACATTCACCACATTCCGTCCGTACGCCTCTGTCACCGAACGCTCCGTATAGAACGACGAGACGCTCTCCACCGCCGGCCGCATCATCACCCCAAGCGTCAGCAGCCCGAACAGCAGGCCCACCGAACCAGCGACCAGACCGTCGCTCAACCGACGCAGCCGGCCCGTCAGCATGCTGTACCGCGGCAGGTGGAAGATCACCAGCACGAAGATGATCACCACCAGCGTCTCGACCGCAAACTGCGTCATCGCCACATCCGGCGCGCCGTACAACGCAAAGAGCAACGCGATCGAGAAACCGATGCATCCAAGCACCGCCACCGACGCCAACGCCGACCGCTGCAGCGTTGCGGCCACAGCACCGACCACCAACGCCGCTACAAGCACCCACTCCAGTGCCGGCACACCGGCCAGCGACACCGCCACGCCCCGGAACATCTCTGTCCGGATCAGCGCCGCCACGCCGGCCGCGAACGACACCAGCAGCGTCACGCGCACATACGCCTGCAGGCTCCCGTTCTGCAGCACGCGCGTCTGCCCAGACGCCGCGCCGAACAGCCCCGCCAGCGACCACTCGTACCACCGCGCCGGTCCCACCCGTCCCAGCCAACCGAGCCTCGCGCCAGCCGAACGGTACCAGCCGCGCGCCGCGTACAGCACGAACCCGCCCGCCAGCGCACCAAGGCTCAGCACAAGCGGCAGCTTCACCGGCCACACCATCTCCAGCCAGCGAAGCCGGACCGCCTCCGACGGCGACTCGCCCGAGATCGACGCGATCATCCCGCCCACCAGCGGCTCCGCGAACACCCACGGCGCCAGCCCGGCCACCACGCCAGCACCAGCCAGCAGCACCGGACCGGCAAGCTGGCGCCAATCCGGCTCACCCGCCTCCGCAAGACCCTCCGCTCGCGCACCAAAGAACGGCCTCGCCCCGACCAGCAACGCCGCCATGACCGTCAGCACAGCCGACGCCACCGTCACCGCCGTCACCGCACCCGCCCACTCCGGATGCGAAAGCCCCGCCTTCAGCAGCAGCTCCTTGCCCACGAACCCGATCAGCGGGAACATCCCGGCCATCGACAACGCGCCGAGCACCCCAGCCACCGCCAGCACCGGCATCACCCGCAGCAACCCGCCGAGCTTCTCCGGGTCCTTCCGACCCGTCTGCTTCGTGACCGAGCCCGCCACCAGGAACAGGCACCCCTTGAACAGCGCATGCGCCAGCAGATAAGTCGCCGCCGCCTTCGCCGCTCCCATCCCGATAAACATCACCAGCGTGCCCAGCGAGCTCACGGTCGAATACGCCAGGATCCGCTTGAGCTGATCCTGGCGGGTCGCCAGCACCGCCGCCCCGAGCATCGTCGCCGCGCCGAACACCGTCAGGGTCAGATCCCAGATCGCCGCGCCCTCGAACGCAGGGTGCAAACGCGCCACCAAGTACACGCCCGCCTTCACCATCGTCGCCGAGTGCAGCAGCGCGCTCACCGGCGACGGCGCCTCCATCGCGTTCGGCAGCCAGAAATGAAACGGAAAGATCGCGCTCTTCGTGAACGCCCCGAGCAGGATCAGCACCACCGCCGGCGTGAACAGCCCGTGCTCACGCAGGTCCACCGACAGCACATCGCCAATCTCAAAACCGCCGGCTGCCACACCCGCCAGCACCAGCCCCGCCAGCAACGCCAGACCGCCGAGCCCCGTCACCAGCAGCGCCTGCAGCGCCGCCTTCCGCGCGCTCTCGCGTGCAAAATCGAACCCGATCAGCATGAACGAGGTCACGCTCGTCAGCTCCCAGAACACAAAGAGCAGGATCAGGTTGTCGGCAAGCACCAGCCCCAGCATCGCCACCATGAACGACAGCAGCGTCGCGAGAAACGAACCACGCCGGGGGTGCGACGCCAGGTACGACGAGGCATACAGCACCACGACCGAACCAATAAAGCAGATCAGCATCGCGAAGGTCAGCGACAGACCGTCCAGACGGAAGCTCAGAGCCGCGCCCAAGTCCGGCAGCCACGACCACGCCTCATGCCGTGATGCCCCGCCGGTCACCCCCGGCAGCGACGACGCGTACCAGCACCCGAGACCGAACGGAACGGCCGCCAGCACCAGCCCGCTCAGCCGAGGCGCAGCACGCACCAGCAGCGGAGCACTCGCCGCCGCCAACGCGAGCGCCACCAGCGACCACACCATCATCGCCCACGCTCCGGGGCGCTCACGCGTCCATCAGAATGGAAGGTTGCCATCGTCATGCGTGGTCGTTTTCGTTGAACATCGGCTCGCCGGTACTCGCACATCCCGAACATCGGCGAACTTCTCGCGACGCCCGCAAACCTAGGGGGGAACCTTCACACCCGCCACACGCAATCGCCGATCGATCGCATCGCTCCGAGCGATCGTGCCCCGCCACGGCCCGTCAGCATCGTCAATCGGACACCACGATCCGATCACCGTCCTCGCCCACCGAGCCAGATTCCAGCGCCGCCGCTACCGCCTCCTCGATCGCCTCGCCGACCCGCGCCGTCACACGGCTCGCACCGAGCTGCCGGGCCACCTCCCGAACCAACGCCTCCCGAGGCAGCCCGAACTGCGAAGCCACCACCCAGCGCACCACAGCCACTCGCTCCACCAGCGGAACATCCTCCACATCACGACACGACGCCTCGTCCGCCCCCGGCACCCGGAACCCGCCCGGGATCTCGGCGGCTTCACCGACGCGCCACAGCACCCCCGATTCCTCCCGTACCAGTCCAGCTCCCGAAGCCAACGCCACAAACTCGCCAACACGCCCGCGGAACCGCTCGGTCACGCGAGACACGCCGAACCACTCCGCCAGCCGGCGCACCGCCAGATCGATCATCACCGGCGCCTCGGTCTCTACAACCGCGTGCAACGCCTCGACACCACGCTCCGTCGCACGATCCTCGAACACATCCACGCGCGACAACCCTCGGCGCGGCGGGCGCGACACCGTATACACCGCATGCCCCGTGTCCCAAGAACCTGCTGCCGACACCGCCGCGTCCGAAGAACCCGGCTCGACATCGTCCTTCGCAGGTGCAGCCGCCTCCACTTCGACCGCATCAACCCGGTTCACACCCATGCCGGCTGCGCCGGCGTCCTCCGATGCCTGCGCCGCACGAATCGCCGCGTCCAGCCGATCCAGACACCCCGACGCATCGATCCGCCACGCCGTCGACCACACACGCTCCAGCCGCCACCCCAGCCCACGCAGCACCGCCGACCGCGTCCTGTCCCGGTCCCGCGCCGTCCGCGCCGACGCATACGAACGACCATCGCACTCCACGCCCAGCAGATACCGCCCCGGTCGATCCGGATCCCGCACCGCCAGGTCGATCCGATACCCGCCGCACCCCACGCGTGCATCCACCGACCAGCCGCGAGACTCGAGCGCCCGTCGAACCGCCCCCTCGAACCCGCCCTCAAACGACGCCACAGCCGCCGCATCCCCAGCGCCAGCGATCGCCAGCGGCCCGCGCTCCGCATAATCCAAAAAGGTCTTGAAGTGCCGCACGCCCACCGCACGCGTCCGGCGAAGGTCGATGTCCTCGCTCCGAAGCGATGAGAACACCACGAGCCGCCGACGAGCACGCGTCACCGCCACATTCAGCCGACGCTCACCACCAGCCTGGTTCAGCGGGCCGAAGTTCATCGACGGCCGACCCGATTCGTCCCGGCCGTATCCCACCGAGAACACGATCGCGTCGCGCTCATCTCCCTGCACATTCTCCAGGTTCTTCACGAACACCGGCTCCTCAACCCCATCCGCAAAATACCGCTCGATCTCGGGGTGCTCACGCCGAGCCGCATCCAACAGATCCTCGATCAGGCTCTGCTGCGCCAGGTTGAAAGTCACGATCCCCACCGACTCATCGCGACGCGGCCCCGTCAGCATCGACACCACCGCCGCAACAACGCGCTCCGCCTCCACACGGTTCGTCCGGCTCCCACCACGGTCGTACACGCCATCCTCGACGAACCGCAGCGTCACGCCCAACTCCTCAGAGCGGTCCGAGGGCGATGGAAAGGTGTGCAGCTCGCTCTCGTAGTAATGATGGTTCGAGAACGCGATCAGTGTCTCGTGCCGGCTCCGATAGTGCCAGCCCAGCCGCAGCGACGGCACCCCGCTCGCGTTGCACTCCTGCAGGATCGACTCCATGTCCTCCGGCACCGTCTCATCCACCGCCGCATCATCCTCATCACCCTCCACGGTCTGGAAGAAGCTCGTCGGCGGCAACTGCTTCGAGTCGCCCACCACGATGACTTCCTTGCCGCGAGCGATCGCGCCCACCGCGTCCCACACAGGGATCTGCGACGCCTCGTCGAACACCACGAGATCGAACCCATCAAGCCCGGCGTCCAGATACTGCGCCACCGACAGCGGACTCATCAGGAAGCACGGCTTCAAACGCGGGAGCAAGTTCGGCAACGCCTCGATCAGCCGACGAGGCGGAAGATGCCGGCGCTTCTTCTCCAGCTCACGACGCAGCACGCCCAGCTCAGACTGCGAAGACACCTGCGCCGGCAGCGAGGGGGAGACCGCCGCGAGCGCACGCTGCACCGCCGCCGAAGCGCCCTCGATCAGCCCCGTGTCCAGCTCCCGGAACCGCTCCACGAGCCGGGAATGCCCCGCCTCGCTGAAGCCGCGGAGCGCCTCGCACCCGTCGGCCGTCGCCACGAACCACCGCTCGCCGAAGCCACGCTCGAACGCCGCACCGATCTCGTCGTGTTCCACGACGCCGTGTTCGATCAACTCCACCAGCGCGCCCAGGCCGACCCCCTCAGCCTCATCACGCGCGGCTCGCCACGCGCACCACGCGTTCAGCCCCGGCAACCCCTCCAGCCACCGATCGATCGAACGCTCCGCCCCGGTCAACCAGCCGCCATCTTCATCGAGCGACGCCGACAGCTCCCGTTCCACAGCCGACCAGGCAGATTCCCAGTCGCCCGCCGCCGTCGCCGCCGCTCGCCCGGCGTCGTCGACAGCCGGACCCCGCGTCGCCGCCATCGCCCCGACGCCGAGTACCCCGCAGCGTTCGAGTGCCGCGCCGCACGCAGCCACCGACTCGCTCCACGACACCAGCCGCGCCGCCTCGTCCCAATCGCACACGCCCCCGTTCCATCGTGCGCCGAGCCCCCGCGCAGCAAGACCCATCTCCGACAGCGCTCTCCCCTGCCGCCCGATCTCTCGCGCCGACTCCAGATCAGCCCGCACCGCCCCCAGCGCCGGCACCCCCTCCAGCGCGTACCGACGCAGCCCATGTCGCGCCAGCCAGCCGAACACCAGCCGCAGCGGACCGGGCATCCCCTCCGCCCGGCGAACGCGCTCGATCAACCCGAGCAGATCCGTCTCGAGCAACTCCTCGCGCCACCGCGACAGCAGGGCCGAACGCGCCGTGTCGCGCGCAACGCCCACCTCGATCGCCGCGCGCACCGCCTCGCGAACCCGCCCCGATGCCGCGCCGTCCACCATCGACGCCTCGACGCGAACCCCCTCGCCCAGCAGCGCGCCGAGCCGGCACAACGCCTGGAATCCCGGCTTCGGCAGGTCCGAAACGCGCAGCTCCAGACCCGCCGCGCGCGCCAAAGAATCCGCGGCACGGCCGAGCGACTCCAGCGCCTCCCCCGCCCTGCGCAGCGCCGCCGCCGCCCGATCCGGAAGCTCGAAGCTCCACGCCGAACGACCGATCCCCCGCAGCGCATGCGAAGACACCGGCCACACGCCCGAGCCCCGCTCCTCCAACCCGCGAACCGCCGACCGCCACGCCTCCAGCCGATCCCGCTCCACCGCCGCCGGCGACTCCATCTCCGGCGGCGCCGCCGGTCCGTCCCCGAGCCGTGTCAGCCGGCCCAGCACCTCGTACACCGACTCGCCGCTCGCCCGGGCATCGTGCAGCGCCGACACATACCCGTTCAGGCCCGACCTCGCCTCGTCTACCCCCGAGCACAGCGACGACCACGATCCGTCATCACCCCCGCCGAAACGCCAACCGATCGACGCACCAAGCTGCGCCAGCACCTCGCGCTTCGAGGCCTTCGCCGAGTGCAGCTCCAGACAAAACGCCCCGAGCCCGTCGCGCTCCAGCCGACGGCGAACCACGGACAACGCCGCCATCTTCTCCGCCACGAACAGCACACGCCGACCTTTCGACAACGCGTCCGCAATGATGTTCGCGATCGTCTGGCTCTTGCCCGTGCCGGGCGGGCCCTCCAGCACGAACGAACGACCCTCCGACGCCGCCCGCACCGCGGCCAGCTGCGTCGAATCCGCATCGCGCGTGCACAGCAGCGCGCCAGGCGACACCTCTTCGTCCAGCCCCTCCGGACCCGGCAAAGGCGTCGCATCGAACGCCGCCGATCCGCCCTCCACCAGGTGACGCACCAGCCGGTTCCGCTTCAATCCCTCCAGGTTCTCGCCCAGGTCGCGCCACATGAGGAACTTGTTGAACGAGAACAGGCCGACGAACGCCGTCTCCTCCACCTCCCAGCGCGACGAATCCCGGATCGCCTCCCGGAAACGGTGCAGCGCAAGTGCCACATCGATGCCGCGATCGTCCTCGGGCAGCTCGCTCAACGGCGCCGACTCGATCCCGAAATCAACCCGCAGCTTCTCTAGCAGCGTCACATTGACCCGCGCCGGCTCATCCGTCAGAGACAGCTCGTACCGATACCCGCTCCCCGTCGAGTGCCGGACCAACCGCGCCGGAAGCAGCAGCAGGGGGGCCAGACGCGGCGCCTCCGAGCCCGCCGATTCGTACCAACGCAGCATCCCGATCGCTACATGCAGCAGGTTCGCGCCCGTCTCCTCGATCCCCGACCGCGCCGCCCGGTACAGCGTCAGCAAACGCTTCTGCGACTCCGCCTCGCCGAGCGCCGTGCGAACCCGCCCCGACGACAACTCGTCGGCCAAGAACCCCGCATCCCGCTCCTCCTCACGCAGCCCGCCCACGATCTCCAGCCGCCCCTCCTCGGACAGCACATCCTCGAGCACGCCCACATCCGCCGACTCGAGCCGCACCGTCCGGCCCGTCTCGCGGAAGTTGATCAGCCGGTTGCGCAGCGACAGATCCAGCAGCCGCCGCTGCCACCGCTCGATCCGCCCCGCCGACTCGGAGACATCCGAAGCCCCCGTGGCACTCGCGCGTTCCGCCACCTCCAGCCGTTCCAGCACCGCCGCTGCGCCCGTCACCGCCGCCGCACCCGCTGGCGAAACCGCCCGCGAAAGATCGACGCCGGATTCCGCCCCGTCCTCCCGCAGAGGCAGCGGCCGAACGCCGCGCTTGCGACACCCGCGCACATCCACCGCGCAGAACGAGCCCGAAGCCGACTCCAGCCGTCGCTCCGCCGCCGCCACGGCCTCGCCGAACGACGCGCCCCGCTGCGTCAGCCAGGTCGACTCCACCACGACCAGCTCGCCAAGACGAACCAGGTTCCGCACCCGCGCCGGCTCGTCGATCACGCCCTCCGCCAGGTGCGCCGCGTGCGTCCAGAACCCCGGCATCGCGTGCCCCTCGGGCAGCACCACCACCGGGTGAAGCCCGCACTGCTCCCAGAGGCCCGCCAGCATCAGCGACAGGTCCAGGCAGGTCCCCATCCGCTCGCGCAGCACACGATCGACCAGCCTGACCCGCTGCCCCTCCGAGTCGAAGCTCGCGGGCGGATTGATGTACCCGAGGCCCACACCCGCCATCGCCGCGAAGCACGCCTCGCCGATCAGCGCCGCCCGCTGCCGGCTCCCGCTCTGATACCCGTCCAGCGCGTCCCGCTCGCTGAGCGTCCCGAGCGCCGCCCGCGCCGCACCCAGCAGACCAGCGAGCCCCGCGTGGTTCGGTGTCACGAACGAAGCCGTCAGCTCCGGGTACCGGCCCACGCCCGGCCATTGGTCGAACGCAAGCACATCCACCTCGAACCGAGCCGTCGCGGCCGATCCGCACGCCGCCGATGCCATCGCACACAGAGTCGCCCGTTCCGCCTCGGTCCGCAGAGCCAGCGATTCCGCGCGCAGACCGAACCCATCGACCGCCACGCGAAAGGTCCCGCCCGCTTCCAGCCGCTCAAGCCGCGCCGACCAAGGCTCGCACAGCCCGTCTCCCAGCGTCAGACCAACATCCACGCCCGAAACCGCCGTCTCACCAGCGTTCGTGATCGCGACCTCGGAGACCAGCGGCACGCCGTGCTGCTGCATCGCAAAGTTCACCCGATCCGTGTACTCCACGGCCAGACGCAGCACCCCACCCCCGTGCGATGCACCCGTTCCCTCAGCCATGCACCACGCCCCCTCTCGGACAGACCCCGCACAGCCGCAGTCTACGAGATCATGCAACGGCCGCGCCCCTCGCGCAGCCGCTCGCCCGCACGCCCGCTCAACGCAGCCAGAACCAAGCACCCACGCCGCGAGCCTAGAACCGGCCCCGGCTCCGCTGGTGCAGCTTCGGTGTCGCGTGGAACACCGCCACCGAACGGCCCACACGCTTCTCCTTGTCGCCGGGCCGCGTGATCGCCTGGTAGATGTCCATCTGCACCTCGATGTCGAACTCCTTGCCCGACGAGAGCAGCTCGTCCGTGTCGTTCCGAGGCGTGATCTTGTACACCGCGGGCCCGAGACACGGCCTCAAGAACCGGTACTCCAGCTTCTTGCACACCACCGTGTAGTCACCGCCGCACAGGCCGAACACATACATCCCGCCCGCGATCTCGGAGTTCCCAAGCAGCGCCGCGCCCGCCATCGCGTTGTACCAGTTCCGGTTGAACTTGCGGAACGGCAGCACCGCCTGGAAGCGGTTGTCGTCCAACCGCTTCATCACGATCCCGCTGCGGAACGCGTACGGAAGCCAGATCAGGCTGCACACCCGGTGCCAGAAGTTGTTCCGCGTGCTCAGCCGGCTGATGAACGCCTCGACCCGGTCCAGCAGCGTCCGCTTCGCGGTCACCGCTTCCCCGGCGCGGACCCGGCGACGCGTTCGCCGACCCGTCGGCGGCTCGATCGGCTGACCCGCCAGCGAACCGCCGCTGTCCATGCGCTCAGCGCCGTCGCCCTCCGGCGACGCCACATCCAAGCGATCGGCTTCCGTCGACACCTCGCTCACGACGCCATGCTAGGGGCCATGCGCGACCCCCGCCCTACACTTGCACGCATGCCCGACGCACCATCAACCCTCGTCCCGGTCGCCGACGCGGTGGGCCTCGCCGCCGCCCACGCCATGGCCTCCGCGCTCCGAGCCGCCGGCATCCAGGCCTTCGTCTTCGACACCGCGCGAACCACCCTCCAGTGGGAGGCCCCACGCGTCATCGCCCCATTCCAGGTCCATGTCGCCAGAGCCGATGCCCGCGCAGCAGCCGCCATCCTTGAAGAAAACAGAACCGACTCCGTCGACATCGATTGGAACGACATCGACCTCGGCACACCCGAAGACGACACCGCCGCCGCCATCGCCAGAAGCGCCCACGCACCCTGGCTCGAAGGGCAACGCCCAAACAAAAGGCCCATCACACGAGCCGCCTTCAACGCCACCAAGCTCGGCATCCTCGGCTGGGTCTTCGGCAGCGTCATTGTCGCCGTCGTCACTGCTGTCTCGATCATCTTTACAGTCTTCTGACCCTCACACACTCGCGATCAGCCCCGCCCCGGGCCTGACCACAATCGGTGTCGTGTACGCCAATCGAAACCCCATCCGCTGCGCGTTCCGCTCCGTCGGCTCGCCAGGCTTGCTGTGAATCACCATCGTCCTGCACCCGTCCGCGGCCGCTGTCGCCAGTCGCCACGCCACCAGCGCCTGCTGCACACCACGCCGACGCCATCGCTCACGCACCGTCACGCCGAACATCGCGCCCAGCGGCGCACGCGACTTCATCCCGCCAGCAGCTACCACTTCCCCGTCCAGCCACGCCACGATCTTCCGGCAGTACGGCATCTCGACCATCCGGCGATGGATCGCCATCTCCGACTCGCCGAAGTCGTACCCCGCCGGCACGAAGCCGCCCAGCGACACCTCCACCGACCGCCGCAGCAGCGTCCCATCACCAGCCCGAACCACCTCCACCCGCATCGGCTCGCCGTCATCACCGACCGGCCACCCGTGCAGCAGCAGCTCCTCCACCCGCAGACCTGCAGCGGTGGGGCGGTACCAGGTGTTCTCGAACTCGCGGATCACGAACCCCCGAGCCGACAGCCCGCGCACCAGGCTCTCGTCCGCGAACGGGCACAGCTCCACCTGCGCCTGGATCCCACGCGACTCGTAGAACGACACCAGCCGATCCAGGTCACTATCCGATACAGGGCCCTGCATCCCGAGCCCGACCGCCTGGTTGCACCACTGACCCGGCTCGCCCCGGCTCATCACACCGCCAGCGATCGGAACCGTGTCCTCGATGATCGCCAGCATGTCCTCGACCAGCCTGGCCTGCTCGAGCGCCGCCACCTCACACGCCTGCATCGCATCCGATCCCTCCATCCGCCCAGCCTACCCTGATCCCATGACCACGACCTACAGCTGGACGCTCCTCCGCGCGGGACGGTTCCTGCTCGACGGCGGCGGCATGTTCGGCGTCATCCCCAAGGCCGTCTGGTCACGAGCCGTCGCCCCCGACGACAAGAACCGCATCGAGCTCCAGCACAACTGCCTCCTCCTCCAAGGCGGCGGACGCACCATCCTCATCGAGGCCGGCACCGGCGACAAACTCGACCCCAAAATGGCCGGCATCTTCGGGCTCGACGGCACCACCGTCGAATCCGCACTCACCGACGCCGGCACCGACCCCGACGAGGTCGGCCTCGTCGTCGTCTCCCACCTCCACTTCGACCACGCCGGCGGACTCACGCGCCGAGCACGCGGCAACGAGACGCCGCACTGGGTCGCCAAACCCGGCGAGGCCTCGGGCGACCAGCGCGAGATATGCCTCACCTTCCCCAACGCCGAGGTCGTCGTCCAGAAACGCGAATGGAACGACGCCATCAACAACGACGCCGTCATGACCCGCACCTACTACCGCGATCACCTCCTCCCGTTGACAGCCGTCCCTCTCACGGCCGAACGCCCCCGCGTCCGGCTTGTCGAGAGCCCCATCCCATTTCCGCACGACTACACACCGCACCGCAACGAAGCCCCCAAGGCCCCCGTCCGAAACCGGTGCACAGAGATCGCCCCGGGGCTCAGCGTCTTCCTCGTCCCGGGCCACACCTGGGGCCAGCAGGCCGTCCTCTTCGACGACGATCAGGGACGCACCATCGTCTTCACGCCCGATGTCCTCCCGACCCGCTTCCACGCAGGGCAGGCCTACAGCCTCAGCTACGATGTCGAGCCCTACACCAGCATGGTCACCAAGCGATGGCTTCTGCAGGCCGCGGCCGACGCCGGCTGGCACCTGCTGCTCGATCACGAGCCCGGCCACCCGCTCTTCACCGTCCACAAGAACGACCACGGCTGGTTCGACCTCGCCGAAACGCACTGACCAGCCGGCCGGCGATCGCCCAATCTTGAAGCCCGCCTCCGCGCCACCCCGATAACCCCATCAGGACCGCGTCGAGAGGCGGCGGGCTCGATGCACGGGCCACGCCGCCCGACCAGGGGGGCTGCCCGTGCGCACCGTCGTCATCGTCAACCAGAAGGGCGGCTGCGGGAAGACCACCACCGCCATCAACCTCGCCGGCCTCTTCGCCTCCCGCGGCCAACGCGCCCTGCTCGTCGATCTCGACCCCCAGTCCCACTGCGCCGCCGGTCTGGCCATCCCCGAGCAGCGCATCGACTTCGACATCGCCGATGCTCTCGTCTCCGATGCCCCGCTCGATCCCGCACGGCTTGTCTGGTCAGCCGGCCGAGGCCTCGATCTTATCCCCAGCCGAACGCGCCTCGCCGGTCTCGAAGCCGCACGCGGCGGGCTCGCCACCAAGCCCGACAAGGAACGACGCCTCGCCCGCGTCCTCCACCGGTTCGCCGACCAGTACGATGTCGCCTTGGTCGACTGCTCGCCCTCCATCGGCCTGCTCACCTACAACGCCATCACCGCCGCCACAGACATCCTCGTCCCCGTCGAGACCGGCTTCTTCAGCCTCCAGGGCGCCATGAAGCAGGCCCGCACCATCGAGTCCCTCCAGAAGCGGCTTGAATCCGCGGCCCCGTTCTGGCTCCTCCCCACACTGCACGAGCCCGCCTCAGCCCTCGCCGAGGAATTGCTCCAGGAACTCCGCCGCCGCTTCAGCGACCAGGTCATCCCCCACGCCATACGCCGCGACATCAAGCTCAAGGAAGCCGTCAGCTTCGGTCAGCCAGTCATCGAGTACGACCCAGAGGCCACCGGCGCACGGGACTACGCCGATCTCGCCGACTGGCTCCAACGGCTCTGGTCCACGCCCTCCCGCACCACCGTCGACCCCGAGACCGCTCCGCAACGCGGCCATTCACTCGCCCAGCCACTGACGCCGGCCCACCGCCCCGAGCACCCCTCGCCGCTCGCCGAAGCTCCCGCCCCAAGCCGACAGCCGACCCCGCAGCCCGTACTCGCCCAGCCCGTCGCCGTCGACGACCACCCCATCCGCTCCGCTCAGCAGACCCCCGCGGCGTTCCACGAACCCAAGCCAGAGGCCAGGCAAGACGCACGCACCGAAGACCGAGTCGCCGAGATCGCCGCCCTCGCACGCAAGCTCAGGGACGCCACGCTCGCGACCGCCCAACAGCGCACCCATCGGTCCGCCCCACAGCACGCCGGTCCGACCGGCTCCGCCATCCGCCTCGAAGCGGCGCCGGCCACAGCCCTCGCCGACCCGCCCGCCAACCCGAGGCTCGCGCACTCCGTCAAGAGAGACATGCTCGGCGCCCGTGCCACCAACCAGGGTGTCCTCTTCGTTCAGCCCATCGACGCCGGTCGACAGATCGCCATCGCCGGCGACTTCAACGGCTGGTCCACTCGATCCAACCGCATGACCCCCGACCCCAGGCTCGGTGTCCATCAGGCCTGCATCCACCTCCCGCCCGGCCGGCACCGCTACCGCCTCGTCATCGACGGCCGGTGGACCGCCGATCCGCACAACCAGCTCATCGAACCCAACGAGTTCGGCGAGACCAACTCCGTCGTCGTCGTCCACGCACCCCGAGGCTGACCCGCCCCACACGCCCAAGCGGTACACCACCATGCACAACGACGCCCGAGATCGAAACGCCGCCCACCCCCTCGCCGAGCCCGCCCTCGACGCCGACGCCTTCGACGAACTCACCGACCTCTTCCTCGGCGGCGAGCAGCCAGACTCCGATCACCACCCCTCGCCCCGTCGCTCAGCCACCGCCAAGACGAGCGTCCGCGCGCTCGTCGTCGGCCACCTCCCCGTCGCTGCCTCCCCGTGGGTCGCGCAGCACGCACGAGACACCGCCCGCGCGACCAACGCCCCCGTCGCCCTGCTCTCCATCTCCTCCGGCCACGCCAGCCTGGCGGTCTTCGGCGGTGACATCAGGCATGCGCCGGCCTCCCCCGACACCCTCGAAGACGCCATCCGCGCCGCGCACCGCCTCGGCGTCGCCACATGGCTTGTCCGCACCGACGCCCTTGCTGAACTCGCCCTCGCCGAGCACCCCCGCATCGATGCCGTCACCCTGCTGACCGGCGCCGACGAGGCGGCCCTCGTCAACGCCTACCGCGCGCTCAAGGCCCTCACCGCCGCCGCGCCCGGCTACGAGCCCTCCGTTCCAGCGCTCCACCTCGCCGTCCTCGGCAGCCCATCAGACCAGGCCAGAGCCGCCGCCGAGAAGCTCCGCCGCGCCGCCCAGTCCTTCCTCGACGCCGGCCTGACCAGCGTCACGCTCACCGAGAAGATCGCGCCCGGCCAGGGACTACGCCTCTACGACGGCGCCGCCGATCGCACCATCCACGACATCCTCGGCGACCTTCCAACGCACACCACGACCGCAACCGAGCCCGCTGCTCGGCCCTCGCCCATCGATCCGGCCGCGCCCCAAGCCGCCAGCCAGACACCGGCCCTCCGGCTCGCCCGCAGCGATCACGCCAGCCGCATCGGGCCCGTTCCGCACGCGCCGGCCGCTGAGCCCACACCCGTCCCGCCCCCGATCCCGGCCGCCGTCTCGGTCGCCCCGACCATCGCCGCGCTCCGCCCGGAGCATCACGCCCGCCACGGCAACAACGACGACCCCATGAACCTCGCACGCCTCCTCGGCCTCACGCCGCTCGAGCCACGCTGCCCCTACGCCGACGAGGTCGAACTCGCCGCCGACGACGAGGGCCGCGCCCACCTCATCGTCCATGCCCAGGGCGCCGCCCACGCGATCCCCGGCGCCCTCGAGTCCCTCGAGATCGCCCGCACATGGCTCGGCGCCCACCTGACGATCCTCGCCGCCGCGACCGGCGACGCCATCCGCGTCAGCCCGCCGCGCGAACCGGCCGCCCACCTCGTCGTCGACCACGCCGCAGCCGTCCGACGCCTCCTCGACGCCCCCGTGCGCATGTATGTCCTCGCCGAGGGTCGCGCTGAGTCGCTCTGCGTCCCACTCAACTGACGCCGCGCATCACAGGTCACAGGAACAGCAACGCCCCGCGTTCCCAAAGGAAAACGCGGGGCGTTGCACAGCCGGACATCCGCGATCGATCAGCTCACGCGCTCTCGGCCCGCTTCACGCGGATCTCGTCGAGCGATCGACCCTCTCGAACGCACTTCTCGTCCACCACGAACTCGATGTCCTCGCCCTCCATATCCGGCAGGTCGTACATCAGGTTCAGCATCGTCTCTTCCATCACCGCCCGCAGCGCCCGCGCCCCGGTCTCGCGGGAGGCGGCCTTCTCGGCCAACGCACGAAGCGCTCCTTCGGTGAAGCTCAGCTTCGCGCCCTCCAGCTCGAACAGACGCTGGTACTGCTTCACGATCGCGTTCTTCGGCTCCGTCAGCACCCGCACCAGGCTCTCCACCGTCAGCGGACGCAACGCCGCGATCACCGGCAGACGCCCGATGAACTCCGGGATCATCCCGAACTCCACCAGGTCGTCCGGCGTCACCTGCTGAAGCAGGTCGCCGCGCGATTGCTCCACACGCTCGCCCGAGTCGTCCACGAAGCCGATCCGTGCCTTGCCGATCCGGCGACGGATGATGTCGTCCAAGCCGACAAAGGTCCCCGCGCAGATGAACAGGATCTGACTCGTGTCGATCTGGATGTACTGCTGCTCGGGGTGCTTCCGACCACCCTGCGGCGGCACGTTCGCGACCGTCCCCTCCAGCAGCTTCAGCAGGCTCTGCTGCACACCCTCGCCAGACACATCGCGCGTGATCGACACATTGTTCGATGTCTTGCCGACCTTATCGACCTCGTCGATGTAGATCACCCCGCGCTGCGCCTGCTCGATGTCGTAATCCGCAGCTTGCAGCAGCTTCAGGATCAGGTTCTCGACATCCTCGCCGACATACCCCGCCTCGGTCAGCGTCGTCGCGTCGCCGATCGCGAACGGAACCTTCAGCACGCGCGCCAGGCTCTTCGCCAGCAGCGTCTTGCCACAGCCCGTCGGCCCGATCAACAAGATGTTCGACTTGTCCAGCTCGACCGAATCGTCCCCGCCGCCGCTGCGCTGCAGCTCCAGCAGACGCTTGTAGTGGCTCCGCATCGCCACCGCCAGCGGACGCTTCGCCTCTTCCTGACCGATCACATACTGATCCAGGAACTTCTTGATCTCCGCCGGCGTCGGCACATCCTCGAACGCCGGCACATTCGGGCTGACCCGACGACGCTCCTGCTTGAAGATGTTCTGGCACAGATCGACGCAGTTCGAACAGATGTACACATCGTTCGGGCCCTCGACCATCGGCCCGACCTCGCGGCTCGTCTTGCCGCAGAACGAGCAGGTCGTCACCCGACGGCCGCGGAATCCGTCGCCACCGTCCGAACCGCCGCCGCCGCTCCCTGCCGTACCGTCGTGGTCCCGGTTCTTCGCCATCAATCCGCTCGCTTGTCCAAAGGGCCCCGACGCTCTCCCCCGTCGCCGACCGGACGCGCCCACCGGTCGGCCTTCACCCGGAGTCTATCGGCGGTCGGCCCACCCCAATCAACGCCGCCCGCGACTCCGACGCCCCGCCGACCCGAACGATCCGTCTGATCGGACCGCCGGATCCCTCCGCTCCACACCGGAGAAAAGTTCGCAAATTATTCGGTATCTTGTGCCCCGCTCGACCCCTTCGCGCGGTCGGTCATTACCGCCAACGCCCGCTGGAACTCCTCTTCGCTCAGCTGCCCCTCATCGCGCAGCCGACGCAGCTCCGACACCGGCAGCGGCGCCCCCTCGTCCCCGTCGCCCGGCCGGAGGTACACCCGACGCAGCCGCATCAGCACCAGCCCGAGCACGACCGCCACAGCAATCAGCGCCAGGATCCAGCCCACCGCCGACGCCACGCTGGATGAACCGCCCGCCCGAGCCGCCAGCATCGGCCAACCCGAAAGCATCAGCCTGTGATCGCTGCGCGGATCGGACGGATCAGCGAAGGCACCACCCGCTCGTCCACCAGCTCCTCACCGATCCGCGCCAGCCGACGGTACACATCCAGCAGATCGCCAAGCTCCTGCACCGGCCCCGCGCGACGCATCGTCAGGTACACGCTCAACGGCTCCGGCTGACCATCCGATCGACCCCGCCCGTGCAGCCGCGTCTTCACCTCGTACTGCGCTTCCACACCCGCGCCCAGGCCGCTCGTCCAGGCCAGCATCGGCTGACAGTCCGTCACCGTCGATCCAGCGTCCACCAGCGACGCCAGCGGCGAATCCGCCACCAACGCGTTGAACACGATCTCGTCGTGGTTCGACCCGGCGTGCAGATCCATCCCGAACAGCACCTCCACCGACTCCACATCCAACGCCGAAATCGACAGGAAATACGGCGCCCCCTCCAGCACATGCAGGTGAAGGTCGTGTGCCGACGCGTACGCGTCCGGGTTCACCACGCCCGAGCGGATGTTCCGCGACCGAACCGCCAGCCAGCGGTACGGACCCTCTCCCCCGTTCGTTTCGAGTGCCAGCTCGTCCCGGTACTTCTTGAGAGCCTCCATCGACGGGTACCGCCGGCGCACACGGTCGAAGAACTCCGGCACGGTCTCCCGGCTCCGCGGAAGGTCGAGGCGGAGGCTCAGCTTCAGGTTCACATACACATCCGAGACCAGCGCGCGCACGCTCTCGAGGGTGTCCGACGAACTCACTCCAGGCATCGCATCCTCCGTGGCTCAGCCCGTCCGATCCGTACCCAGCCAGCGTAGTCCGAACGGGCCCGCCCCGTCCTCACCCCACAATCTCGAACCCCGAACGCGAACCTGTCGGCGAAACCCGAGTCCGCGACACCTCGTCCACACGCCCCCAGGTCGAGGCCCGAACGCGCTCGTAGAACCGCTCCACCGCCTGTTCCGGGCCCTCGATCTCCGCCGTCACGCCCCCGTCCGCGTCGTTCCGCACCCATCCCGCAACCGACAGCTCGCTCGCCACGGCCCGGCAGGTCGCCCGAAACCCGACGCCCTGCACGCGACCCCGGAACACCGCCCGCTCACGCACACCGATCGACTCACCCATTCCACCACCCCGGCGTACATCGGCGACGACCGAGAATACACCACCGCACGAACCCAGGACGCCCAGGCACTCCCTCACCGCGCCGATCTGCTGGCCGAACCTCACCCCCGTGCTACCGTTCTCGATGGAGCGATCCCTCCGCGGCCTAGCACCATCGAACCGCCACGCCAGGAAGGCGAACGAACGGTCGATCACGCGTCACCCCGCACACGCCGCGAGCTCGCATCCAACCAGGCCGACCCGCTCGATTCCCAGCCGAGCGGGCTCGATCGCTCGGCATGACACCACGGCACGGAACGCCTCGTGAACAGCGAACACCCCGGATCATCCGATGTCGAACGCGTCCGCGACGCCACCGATATCGCGCGCATCGTCGGCGAGTGCGTCGACCTCAAGCCCCGGGGCCGCGAGTATGTCGGCCTCTGCCCCTTCCACGACGACCGCAAGCCCTCCATGTATGTCGTTCCCGCCAAGCAGATCTATCACTGCTTCGTCTGCAACGCCGGCGGCGACGCCTTCACCTTCGTTCAGAACTACCACAAGATGACCTTCGGCGAAGCGCTCCGGTACCTCGCCGAAAAAGCCGGCGTCAAGCTCACCGAACGAACACGCCGCAGGACACGCGACGACGATCAGCATGCCGTCGCCCGCTCCGTCCTCCTCGAAGCCAACGAGCGTGCCCTCGCCTTCTTCCGGTCCGTGCTCAGGCACGCCGACCACGGCCGAGACGCCAGAGCCCTCATCGAGTCCCGCGGCATCGCACCCGACATGGTCGAGGCCTTCGGCATCGGCGCCGCCCCGGATCGCTGGGACGGCCTGCTGCTCTACCTCCAGAACAAGGACATCGACCCGGCGCCCTTCGAAGCCCTCGGCCTGCTCAAGCAGCGGGACGCCGGGCCAGGCCGCTACGACGCGCTCCGAAACCGACTCGTCTTTCCCATCCGCGACCGCATCGGCCGAACGATCGCCTTCGGCGCCCGGCGCGTCGACGACCACGACGAGCCGAAGTACCTCAACTCACCCGAGTCGCCCCTCTTCGACAAGTCGGCCACGCTCTTCGGCCTCGACCTCGCCAGCCGCGCCATCCAGCGCGCCGGGACCGCCGTCATCGCCGAGGGATACACCGATGTCATCGCCTGCCACCAGGCCGGCATCACCAATGTCGTCGCCACGCTGGGCACCGCCCTCACGCCCAGGCACGCCGCCATGCTCCAGCAGCTCTGCCACACGGTCGTTCTGCTGTTCGACGGGGACGAAGCCGGCCAGCGAGCCGCCGACCGCGCCGCCGAGGTCTTCCTCGCCCTCCCCATCGATGTCCGCATCGCCACGCTCGCCGGCCGGACCCAAGCCAAGGACCCGGACGAGCTGCTCAAGACCGACGGCGGCGCCGCCGTCCTCCAGCGCGTCTTCGACGAGGCCGTCGAGCTCCTCGAATTCCGCTACAGCCGACTCAGCGACGAGCTCCAGGGCGCTGGGCCTGCACGACTCGAGGCACGCATCAAGCAGGAGCTCCGCGACCTCGGCCGACTCGGCCTCGCCCGCGCCGACAAGGTCCGCTGGCAGTTCGTGATCCGAAGGCTCCACGACCTCACCGCGCTCGACCCCGCCACCATCGCCCAGCTCGTCCGCGAGGGCGCCGGCCGAGCGCCCAGGGCCGAGGCCGACGCCGAACGCGACGCCGGGTCCGACGCGTCGCCGACCCCCGGGGCCATCCCGCGTTCACCCACCTCCGAGGCGGTCGGCTGCCTGCTGCTCGAGCCATCGCTCTACCTGGGTCTGGAGGACCCGCAGCGCGAAGCGCTCCGCCGCGCCGCCGCGTTGGCCGGTCTTGAAGATGCCCTCGCCGCGGTTGAGGCCGCCGCGGACGACTCCAGATCGCCGAGGCTCGCCGATGTGCTCACGAGCCTCCGCGAACGCCGCATCGACCCCGCGCCCGTCATCGCGCTGGAGCAGGATGTCGCGGCCCGGCTCGCCGACCACGAAGCCGTCGCCGACACGCTCCGCCGGTGCCTGCACCGCATCCAGATCGAACTCACGCCCCCCGCGCCGGCGTCCGGCTCGGTGCTCGACCGCATCGCCGAGCTCAAGGCCCGACGCACCGGCGACAACGCCGTCGACCGCACCAGACTCCCCTCACGACCCGGTGCACCCTGAGAGCCCATCCCGAAGTCCCCGCTCACGCACCGAGAATGGCACCGCGGCACCACGCACGCCGCCAAAGCAGAGACAGGCATACCGTTTCGGCGGCCAGGACCGGCCCCGAGAGTCAGAAAGGGACCGAAGTGCTCCAGCAGTTCCACCCAGCGCTCGGAGACCTCATCGAAGTCGGACGCCACCGAGGATGGCTCAGCTTCGAGGAAGTCAACAACACTCTCCCCGATGAGATGGTCGAGCCCCAGGCCCTCGACCAGTTCCTCGCCGTCATGGACAGCCACAGCATCGAGCTTATCGACGAGCTCGAATACCGCGCCCGTATCTACCGTCTCAACAAGAAGAACGGCAAGACCCAGAACGCCAAGCAGGCCGCCGTCGCCGCCTCCAGACAGGGCGACTTCCGGGCCATGAGCGTCTCGGGCGGCTCCACCCGCGGCGAGCACGCCTGGCTCCAGGCCGCCATGAACGCGGGCATCAAGGCGTCGCCTTCTCCCGATGTCATGCGCATCTACGAGGAGGAGGACCGCGCCGCCGAGCCCGCCGACCACGCCGAAGACCCCGCGCCGAAGCCCCAGCCGATCAAGGACGCGCCATCCGACGACGCCGTCGGCAAGCGCATCGACGACCCCGTCCGCATGTACCTCGCCCAGATGGGCAGCATCCCGCTGCTCACCCGCGACGAGGAGATCCGCCTCGCCAAGAAGATCGAGACCACGCGCATGATCTTCCGGCGTCGCGCCCTCGAGTCCGACTACATCGTCCAGCAGGCCGTCGACACGCTCCGCGCCGTCGAGGCAGGCCGGCTCCCCTTCGACCGCACCATGCGCATCTCCACGGCCGAGGACAACGCCAAGGAGAAGATCGCCAAGCGCATCCCCGTCAACGCGCGCACCCTCGAGCGGCTCCTCGAGCTCAACCGCGCCGACTGGGAAGGGCTCCGCGACGCCAACAAGGCCGAGGCCCGCGCCATCCGCCTGCGAATGGCCGCACGCCGACGCCGCATGGCCGTCCTCGCCGAGGAGCTCTGCCTCCGCACCAGCAAGATCATCCCACTCGTCCGCAAGCTCCGCTCGATCAGCCAGAAGTGCGCCCTCCTCGAGCAACGGCTCGCCGACGCCGACGCCAGGCCCGACGCCTTCGACCCCGACGATGTCGAGGTCATGCGTGAGGAACTCGACGGCCTCCGCTCGCTCGTGCTCGAAGACCCCGCCGAGCTCGCCGCTCGCGTCCGCGCCGTCGACTGCGTCTTCTGGGAGTACGAGCAGGCCAAGCGAGATCTCTCCGGCGGCAACCTCCGCCTCGTCGTCTCCATCGCCAAGAAGTACCGCAACCGCGGGCTGTCCTTCCTCGATGTCATCCAGGAGGGCAACACCGGCCTGATGCGGGCCGTGGACAAGTACGAGTACCGCCGGGGCTACAAGTTCAGCACCTACGCGACCTGGTGGATCCGCCAGGCGATCACCCGCGCCATCGCCGACCACGCCCGCACGATCCGCATCCCGGTGCACATGATCGAGACCATGTCCAAGCTGCGCAACATACAGAAGGAGATCCTGCAGAAGACCGGTCAGGAACCCACGCTCGATGAGCTCGCGGATCGGGCGAAGATGTCGATCGAGGATGTCCGGCGCGTCATGAGCATCGGCCGGCAGCCGGTCAGCCTCGATCGGCCCGTGGGCGAAACCGAGGACTCGTACTTCGGCGACTTCATCGAGGACGAGAACCAGGCCTCGCCCTCGGACTCGGCCTCGCAGGAGATGCTCAAGACCCGCATCGAGCAGGTCCTCCGCACCCTCACCTATCGCGAGCGAGAGATCGTCAAGCTCCGCTACGGCATCGGCGACGGGTACACCTACACGCTCGAGGAGGTCGGCCGGATCTTCAAGGTCACGCGCGAGCGCGTCCGCCAGGTCGAGGCCAAGGCCGTCCGCAAGCTCCAGCACCCCGTGCGCAGCCGGAAGCTGCAGGGCTTCGTGGATCTTCCCGAGTCGTCGGCGCCGGCGAAGAGCCGCCGGACCGGCACGCAGTCGTGACGCCGGCGGCGCGGTCATGAACCCGCTGGCGGAGTCCCAGGTCTACGCGCAGATCGGCGAAGCGGGCTTCGCCGCGATCACGGCGGCGTTCTACCGCCGGGTCGAGACCGACGACATCCTCGGCCCGATGTACGCCCAGGCCATGGCGCGCGAGGGCGAAGATTCGCTCGAGGGCGCCCGGCACCGGCTCAACGAGTTCCTCGTGCAGCGTTTCGGCGGGCCCGGCCGGTACCAGGCCGAGCGGGGCCACCCCCGGCTGCGGATGCGGCACATGCCGTTCCCGATCGACGAGGCCGCGCGGGACCGGTGGCTCGAGCTGATGGACGCCTCGCTCGCCGAGGCCGAGACGCCCGAGCCGGCGCGGTCGGTGCTGCGGGCCGTCTTCGTGCATGTCGCGAACTTCATGATGAACCGGTGAGTGCCGATCGGGCTTCGGTGGTGACGGGGGCAGGGCGTGTGTGCCTCGCTGGCGCTTCGGCCTCGTTGGGTTGAGTTCGATGAGGAGGCGGGCCGCGGCTTTGCGGGCGGTTTCGGGCGGTGTGTCGTCGCTTGCGGTTCGGATGAGCGTGGTCAGGGCGCGGGTGCGGGCCTGCGCGGCGACGGCGCGCTCGCGGGCGGCTGCAAGACGCTCGATCGCGGCGAGGTCTGACTGCGTGGTGGTGGAATCGAGCCAGTCTGCGAGCTGGTCGAGGGTGAGACCGTGCGCGCGGGCGAGGGTGATGAGGCCCATGTCGCCGGCGATGAAGTCGGTCAGGAGGGCTTCGTGGTCGAGGTGGGTTGGGAGTGAGGGAGACACCCCCTCCGACGCGCTGCGCGGGCCACCTCCCCCGTCGGCGACGGGGGAGGATTTTGACGGGTGCCACGGCTTGTCGGCGCAGCTGCAAGCCGTGTGGTCGTTGGTGTCTGGCACGGCTTGCCCTTCGGGCCAAGCCGTGGCACCCGGGGGATCTCCCGCACGCGGGGGAGCGGGTGTGCATTGCTCGGCCTTTGCGATCATGGAGGGGATTGTGGTGATCGGCGGGGCGGCGTCAATGGGGTTTGGGGAGAGGGCGCGGAAGTGTGGGATGGGGTGGGGTGATGCGGTCGGGATTGAGCACTGACCCGCGTTGCAGGGCAGTGGCAGGGTGCAGGGCCACGTAGCCCTCAGTTAGGGACATACCTCACCCACATCAATGCGGTTAGTCTGAGCGTGGGCTTTCGCAAGGAGCGCGAAGTGGCACGATCCGAGTATCGCATGCAGGAGTGGCTGTCTCGTCGACGCCAAGTGCTTGAGTACGACAACTTCAAGTGCCAGAATTGCGGCAGAACACAGGACAATACCCAGTCGCTTCACGTGCATCACAAGCGGTATGTGAATGGACGGAGAATGTGGGAATACGGGCTCGAGGATTTGGTCACGCTCTGTGCTCGGTGTCATCAGCGTGAGCACTTCCCACTCGTTGTAGAGCTAGAGCGACTGCTCCGAGATGGGCGATCGGTCCCAACCTTCGGATGGGAACAGTTCGACATCGTCGATCTCGAAGAAGCTACTGGTGACTGCGAGTATTGCCTCCACGAACGTCCAATTCGATACGAGCATCATTTGTGGCACCCGTGTGGGGAAGTTCTAGTCACCGGATGTGTGCATGCCGCCGAGCTTACTGGCGAGGACATTAAGAATCAAAAGCAGTTGGAAAGCATCGCGAAGAACTTTGCCCGCGCATTATCAGATTTCTGCGATAACTCCAAGTGGAAGCCAGATGGTCATGATCTGACCCGCAGATATCGCGGTTCCAAATACTTCGTTCGGATAATGCGAGCCGAAAACGGATTCAGAGCATCAGTGAACAACTACTTGGGCAAGTACATATACGCGTCACAGAGAGAGGCTATGACAGCGGTTTATTCAAGGCTAAGGGATGGAAGCTTCGACAGCGTAGTGGACAGGATTGAGCAACGCCCAGCGGACGCGGCCAACTGACCTACTCCACGAGCATCACAGCTCCGGTGCAAACCCTCGCCGCATGGTGTTTTCGCAGATGGCCCGCGGCTCGACGAATTGTAACAGGTAGTCGCTTCCGCCGGCTTTGGAGCCGACGCCTGAGAGGCCGAAGCCGCCGAAGGGTTGGCGGCCGACGAGGGCTCCGGTGCAGGAGCGGTTGATGTAGAGGTTGCCGACGCGGAACTCGCGTTTGGTGCGTTCGATGTGTGCGGGTTTGCGTGAGAAGAGGCCGCCGGTGAGCTTGTAGGTGTGGGTGTTGGCGATGTGGAGTGCTTCGGTGAGGTCTTTGGCGTGCATGACGGCGAGGACTGGGCCGAAGATTTCGTCGCGGGCGATGGGGTTGGAGGGGGTGATGTTTGTGAGGATGTGTGGGGGGATGTATTGGGGAAGCGAGTGGGGAGTGGCGAGTGGCGAGGTGGGGTCGGGGAGGTTGGTTGGTGGGAAGTCGTCGGCGCCCAGGAGGAGTTTGCCGCCGGGTGCTCCGTTGTCGGGGTTCAGGCCGAGGTTGATCATGCGGCGGATGTTGTTGGCAGCGGCTTCGTCGATGACCGGGCCGAGGTCGCAGGAGGGGGAGGTTGCGGGTGCGACGACGAGGGCACGGGTGGCTTCGACGAGTCGCTCGGTAAAGCGGGTGATGTGTTGGCCTTGCGGGCCTTCGGGGTCGATGACGATGCAGCGGGAGCAGGCGGAGCACTTTTGGCCTGAGAAGCCGAAGGCGGAGGCGCGGACGCCCAGGACGGCTTCGTCGAGGTCTGCTGAGGTGTCGATGATGATGGCGTTCTTGCCGCCCATCTCGGCGATGACTTTCTTGACATGGGGTTGGGGGAAGGCGGAGGGTGGGTAGATGTTGGAGTCGGGAAGTGCCTCGCTTGCGCTTCGGCCTCGTTGATCCGGTGATGCGGGTGTTCTGGCAGCTGCTTCGATGATGTCGAGGCCGACGGCTTTGGAGCCGGTGAAGGCGATGATGGCGGTGCGTGGGTCGCGGACGAGTGTGGAGCCGACGGTCTCGCCTCGACCGGGCAGGAACTGGAGCGTGAACTCGGGGCTGATGCGGGGTGTGACCTTGCGCATGGCGCTCTGGAAGATCTGCGCCATAAGCGAGGCGATGAAGGGCGTCTGCTCGGCGGGCTTGACGATGACGGTGTTGCCCGTGACGAGCGAGGCGGCGGTCATGCCCGTGCAGATGGCGAGCGGGAAGTTCCAGGGGCTGATGATGACGGCGGGTCCACGGGGCTGGTAGAAGGTCTCGTCGAGCTCGCCGATGAACCTGCCGAGGCGGGTGCGGGTGAAGAGCTGGGGTGCGAGGCGGGCGTAGTACTCGCAGAAGTCGATGGCTTCGCAGACATCGGCGTCGGCCTCGCGCCAGGGCTTGCCTGCTTCCTTGACCATGACGGCGGCGAGCTCGTCGCGGCGATGGCGCATCTCAGCCGCCGCGGCGACGAGAACATTCGCCCGGGCGATCGGGTCGGCATCGCGCCAAGCGGGAAAGTATTCGACGGCGTTCTTGAGGGCGTTGAGGGCGTCGTGTTCGGTGAAGTGGTCGGTGTCGACGCCTCGGAGCTGGGTGCTGTCGATGGCGTGCTGGAAGTGTTCGCGGTCTTCGTGGTCGGCGAAGTCGCGGAGGGGCTCGGTGTAGAAGGGGCGCCCGTCGCCGACGCCTTCGACAGCCGGGGAGAGCTGGTGTCTCTCGTGCGCGATGTCGGCGAGGTCGGGCTTGGTGGGGCCGGTGTTCTGTCTGGCGGGGTTGGCAAAGAGCGATTCGGGGTCGGCGTTGTCGAGGAAGCCGGCCTTGAGCCAGGATTCGTTTGAGGTGTTCTCGAGGAGTCGGCGGACGAGGTAGGCCATGCCGGGGATCATCTCGCCGACGGGGACATACTCGCGGACGCGGATGCCGCGCTGGGCGGCGGCGTGCTTGAGCTCGTCGGCCATGCCGTGGAGCATCTGGAGCTCGAGTGCTTCGGGCGGGAGGTCGAGCTGCTGCATGCGTGCGATGGTGTGGGCGATGGAGCGGATGTTGTGCGAGCCGAGGGCGAGCTTGATGCCGCCGGACTTGGTGTCGCGTGGGCAGGCATTCAGGAAAATGTCGGCCATCTGCTCGAAGCAGGCGTCGGTCTGCCACTTCTCGTTCCAGACGGGGCAGGGCCACCCCATCTGCTCGGCGTGGATGGTCTCAAAGTCCCAGTAGGCCCCCTTGATGAGACGCACGGTGACCTGGCGCTTGTTGGTCCTGGCCCAGTTGGCGAGGTCGTGGGCGTCATCGGGGCCGGACTTGAGGTACGCCTGGATGGCGATCCCCATCGGCGTGTCGTGTGCGAGGCAGGCGCGCTTGAAGAGCTCGATGGTGAGGTCCTTGAGCTCGAAGTGCTCCATGTCGAAGTTGATGAAGACGCCCTTGGCCTTGGCCGCTTCGAGGATGGGGTCGATGCGGGTCAGGATGTTCGCAATCGAACCTTCGGTGTCGATCGGATCGGTTTTGGCCGAGAGCGAGCTGATCTTGATCGAGACATTGCATCGGGGAACGACGCCGAGGTGGTCGCGTTCGAGCAGCGGCTTGTCGGGCCAGCTGGCGACGGTCAACGGCAGGTTGTTGACGAGGTCGAGGTACTTGGCGAGGTAATCGTCGGCCTCGGCTTCGGAGACGCAGGCCTCGCCCAGCAGGTCGACGGAGAAGGCGATGTCGTGATCCCAGAGCTGCTTGAGGCGGGGGAGGGCGCTGGCGGCGTCGGTGCCGGCGATGAACTTCTGCGCCATGCCCTTGATCTGGCTGGAGATGGTCTTGGCCATAAGGCCCTTGGCGATGCCGCCGGCTTTGATGCCGAGGTCCATGCCCGGGGGTGGGGTGACGCCGGGCTGGGAGAGGTAGTCGGTGAGGTGGTCGTGGATCTGCTCCGGCGTGTGGAGCATCGGGAAGACATCGACGAAGCGGAAGAGCTGGACCTTGAAGTCCTGGTCCCTCATGGACCAGTCCATGAGCTTGTCCGAGTAGAAGCGTGCGGAGAGGAGGCCGGCTTTTTGGCTGCGGGCCTTGGTGAGGAGCTCGTCGCCGATGGCTCGGATACGGGCCTCGTGCTCGGCGTCGGCGGCGGCGGGTCTGGGTGCGGCGGTGAGGGGGCCGGGGGCTGTTGAGAGGTTGCGCTGCTTGCGGCTGAACCAGGCCATGGGGGACTCCTGAACTGAGGGTTCGGGAGTGTATACAGGGGCAGTTGGTTGTCGAAGCGGAGGCTGGACGGAGGGGCTCCGGCTCTTAAGGCATATTGCGACAGAGCTTGGCGAAGTCCCTCAGGCCGAGCTCGCTTATCGAGTCGAGTATCTCGGTGAGGTGTCGCTGGAGTTCTCGACCAACTTCATCGGTCGTCCACGATCTTGGTTGGCCGCCTGTCGCCCAGTCGAGGGCTTGGCCCAGCGACACCTGGTCGTTCGAGTTCCGAGCACGGATGTAGACGAAGCACTCGTCGTGACGGCACGCTGCACAAATGCAAATGTCAGCGACGGTCCATGTTACGAGATTGGGCTGCGTCGTTTGATCAAGCGCCGCTGGATGCCGTATCGGCTCGGCGTGGAAAAGAGCACGATCGATGCGCCAGATGATGTCGCTGTTCGCGCTGAATGTGCTCGGGGCACCCATATCGAGAGTTTACTGGCTTCATGCACTCTCTCCCTGCTCGCTGCGCGAGCTGTCCCTCTCCCGCGGGGCGCGGGAGAGAGGGAGAATCCCTCGCTTGCGCTTCGGGCTCGTTGTTGTGGTGTGCGTTGGTTGGTGGGCGGGGCCCCCTCAGCCCGCCTTTGGCGGACAGCTCCCCCGCACACGGGGGAGCGGGGAAGTCAGCGCTCCGTGGCCATGGCTTCGAAGGCGAAGACCGCGGTGATCGCGGCGGTGAGCTGAGCGAGGAGGTGGGGCCAGAGGTCGGAGGGGTTGGCGAAATCTGTGACGGCGAAGCAGATGAGGACTGCGGGGTTGAAGGCGGCGGCGGAGATCGGGCCGACGGTGACGATGCCGGCGAGGACGACCGCGGCGATGGTGATGCCGTAGTGCTGATTGCCCGGCTGACGCAGGGCGACATGCAGGATCACCACGACCAGCGCGAAGGTGAAGACGAACTCGGCGAGCAGGGTGGGGACGAGATCGAAGGTGCGCGGCGGCATCTCGGGTGAACCCTGGAGGATCAGGGCGAGGAACGAGGCGGCGCCGGCGGCGGCGATCTGCGCGGCCAGGTACGGAGCGATCTCGCGCGGGGTGCAGTCCCGCATCAGGACAAACGCGAAGGTGACGGCCGGGTTGAAGTGGGCTCGGGAGATATGACCCAGGGCGTAGATCATCGCGGCGAGCACGGCTGCGATGGCGATCGGCCCCCAGCCCGTCGGGGTCGGGTCGGTGATGACGAGGCTGATCGTGAGCACGAGGAAGAAGGTGCCGACGGCCTCGGCGAGGGCTTTGGCACGCAGCGGGGCTGTGATCGGGGGCGCGAGCATGTGCCGGTGTGTATCGCCCTTCAGGCCGTGGGTCGAGTCGGCGTCCCCGGGGTCGCGCAGGCTTAACATTCGCCATGAAGGTGTTGGTGGCCATGTCCGGGGGTGTGGATTCGTCGGTGGCGGCGGCGCTGCTGCGCGAGCAGGGGCACGAGGTGGTGGGCGTGTTCATGCGGCTGGGCTCGCCCGGCGAGGCGCTGGACGAGCCGACGGAGGTGTGCGACATCCCGGTCGAGGGCCTGCGGCGGACGCACAAGCAGGGGTGCTGCTCGGTGGGCGACGCGGCGGACGCCCGGCTGGTGGCCGCGGAGCTGGGCATCCCGCTGTATGTGTGCAACTTCAAGAAGGACTTCCGGCGGATCATCGACTACTTCGTGGAGGAATACGCGGGCGGCCGGACCCCGAACCCGTGCGTGCGGTGCAACGACTGGCTGAAGTTCGGCAAGCTGCACGCGTACGCGAAGCAGCTCGGGTGCGACGCGGTGGCCAGCGGGCACTATGCGAGGGTCGAGCGCGGTCGGCTCTTGCGCGGGGCGGACCACGCCAAGGACCAGAGCTATGTGCTCTTCGGCGTGCCGCGGGCGCAGCTCTCGGAGATGCTGCTGCCGATCGGGGGGTACACGACGAAGCGGGAGGTGCGGGATCTGGCTGCGCGGTTCGGGCTGCCGACCTTCGACAAGCCGGACTCGCAGGAGATCTGCTTTGTTCCCGATCAGGACTACGCGGGCTTCATCGAGCGCGAGCGTCCCGGGTTGGTGTCGTTGGGTGCGATCTTGACGCGCGACGGTGCGCCGGTGGGCGAGCATCGCGGGCAGCACCGGTTCACGATCGGGCAGCGGCGTGGGCTCGGGGTGTCGCAGGTGGATGCGGACGGCGGGCCCGTATATGTGGTGGCGAAGGACCCGGTCTCGAACACGGTGACCGTTGGTGGCGTTTCGGAGCTGCTGTCGTACGGTCTGCTCGCGGCGGAGTCGAACTGGCTGGTGGATCCGTGGGATGGATGGCGTGCGGTGCTGGTGCAGCACCGGTACAACAGCGAGGCGGTCCTCGGCCGCGCGAGGATCGTGGCGTCGCTAGACGCGCCGAGCCATTCGGGGCGTTCGGGCGCGTTCGAGGTGGCGTTCGACGAGCCGCAGCGCGCGGTGACGGCTGGGCAGGCGGTGTGCCTGTTCGATGCGGACGAGCCGGACTGGGTGCTCGGCGGTGGCTGGATCGCGCGGGTGGGCTGATGCCGTGTGGGCTTAGTCGCGGATCGCGTCGATCGCGAGCCGGATGAGCGTTGGGTCGGCGTCGTCGATGACCGCCGCGGTGGTCTCGCTGGTGGGGACCACGAGCCGGATGCGCCCGCCGGCGGCCTTTTTGTCGTGTGCCATGCGGGCCAGCACGGTCTCCGAGGGCGGCAGGTGCGGGGTTGTCGTCGGCAGGACGGCGCGCTGCAGGCGATCGGTGAGCGGCTGCTCGATGTCGGTGGTGCCGGCGAGGCGGGCATATCGCGCGGCGCAGCGGAGGCCGAGGGCGACGGCTTCGCCGTGTCGCAGGCCGAGCTCCGGGATGGTCTCGATGGCGTGCCCGAAGGTGTGGCCGAGGTTCAGCAGCGCTCGTCCCGCATCGCCCGTTGCGGTCTCGCGTTCGTCTGTCGCGACGACGGCGGCCTTGACCGCGACATTGCGGGCGACGAGCTCGGTGAGAATGTCGTGGTCTCGACCGGCGACGGCTTCGGCGTTGCCGTCGATCCAGGGGCCGAGATCGGGGTCGCCGAAGTCACCCGCGATCATGGCATGCTTAATGCACTCGGCGAGGCCGCAGGCGAAGTCGCGAGGGTCGAGCGAGCCGAGCGTGGCGATGTCGGCGATGACGGCTGCCGGCTGGTGGAAGGCGCCGACACCGTTCTTGAGCAGGACGCCATCCTGCGTGAGGAGGTTGACACCCGTCTTGCCGCCGACGGAGGCGTCGACCATGGCGAGCAGGGTGGTGGGGCACTGGATGACCGGCACGCCGCGCCGGTAGGCCGCGGCGGCGAAGCCCGCCGTGTCGCCGACGATGCCGCCCCCGATGGCGAGTGCCACATCCGTGCGTTCGAGGCGGTGTGCGGCGAAGCGCGCGAGCAGGCCTTTCCAGGTCTCGACGGACTTGTCGGGTTCCGAGGGCGTGAGCTCGACTTCGGCGAGACGCAGGCCGAGGGGCCGCAGGGCTGTGCGGGCGGCGTCCTTGTGTTCGTGCGGCAGATTGGCGTCGAAGACGATGACTGCGGCGGTGGCGCGAGGTGCGAGCCGGCGCGTCGTCTCGCCGAGCGTAGCGAGCAGGCCCGGTCCGATCTCGACGGTGTAGGCGGCCGATGGTGTCGCAACGGGGACGGACCGGTGACGGGTCACGACGCGCCGCTCTCGCCGCGTTCCCAGCGGATGTGCTCGGCGTCTCCCCAGAGCATCTCGAGGTCGTAGTAGGCGCGGGTGTTGGGCTCGAAGAGATGGGCGATGACGGTGCCGAAGTCGATGACGATCCAGGTCGCGCGATCATCGGAGGAGGTGCGCAGCGCCGGGTAGCCGGCGCTGCGGCCGAGTTCGGCGAGGTCGTCGGCGACGGAGTGCATCTGGCGGTCCGAGGTGCCGGTGCCGATGACGAGGCTGTCCGCGACGGGCGATCGGCCCCGCAGGTCGAGCGCGACGACATCGGTGCACTTGGAGTCGGCCATGAGCCGGGCGGCCTCGGCGGCGAAGGACCGCGCGCCGGGATCGGTCTCGCGCACTGGTGCGTCGGCGGGGGCTCTCGGCGGCAGGGCGGGTCGCTCGGTTGATTCGTTCATGCGGGTGACCCTACGCGCCCGGGGTTCGGCTGGCGACGCCGATGCGTCGATCCTCGCCCGGCGTGGCGGTCTGGGCGTGGTGGGGGAGCTGGAGGATGCGGATGTCGGCGTCGGCCGCGAGCGCCTTGAGACGGCCGGCGTGGTGCGCCGCGGCGATGAGCCGACCTCGGGGCGAGAGGATGCGCCAGAGTTCTTCGAGCGGGCAGGCCGCGGCGAGCGGTGTCAGGAGGATGACCTCTGCGGCGTGGTCGGGCTCGGCGTCGAGTGACCGGTGTGTGCCTCGCTCGTGGGCGATGTGCTCGGCCGGGTAGCGTTTGCGGGCGTAGGCCACACTGACGGCGTCCGGGTCGAGGGCGGTGACGGAGCCGGACGGGCCGACGAGGTCGGCCACGGCGCGCGTGATCGCACCGGTGCCCGCGCCGAGGATGATCGCTCGGTCCCCGGGCCTGACCAGCGGTGGGAGGGCGTCGATGAGCCACCGAAGCGGGTAGCCGCTGGTCTCGGCGAGCAGATCGGCGAAGGCCCGGTCGCGCGTGGCTCGGATACGCATGCGTTCGCCGGTGGGGAAGGTGACGGCGAAGTCGGCGTAGCCTGGCGCACCGGTCAGGCGGCGCGAAAGCGAGCCGAGGTCGAGCGGTCGGTAGTGCACGCCCTCGATCGTTCGGGGACCCACCTTGTCGGTGCATGCGGCGAGGAGTGCGGCGAACCAGGAAACAAGCCGGGCCGGCGCGGTGGCGAGCCGGCTGTGAAGGGGCGTCGGAGGGCGGCTGCCGGGCCAGATGCGGCGTTCGGCGCGCGTATTGGGCGGATCGGCCGGTGTCACGCGGTGGTGCTCTGCGGATGCGCATGGTCGAACAGCCCACGCTGCGCCGGCGGGCGCGGCGGGCCGACGGGGATGGGGTCGGTCGGATCGATCTGTGAGGTCACGATGACCGGGACGGCAGCCCGGGCATGGGCCAGTCTCGCGCGCTCGGGCGTGTTGCACTGCTGTGAGAGATGGAGCAGGACGAGCCGGCCAAGGGGATCGATCGCGTGGGCGGCGTCGGCGGCCTCCTGGTTGGAGAGGTGGCCTCGCCCACCCATGATGCGCTGCTTGAGAAACGCGGGCCGATCAGAGGCGACTTGCAGCTCGGGGCAGTAGTTGCTCTCGATGGCGAGTGTGCCCACGCCGGCGAGTCGGCGCATGAGCTCGGCGGTGGGTCGGCCGAGGTCGGTGGCGTAGCCGAGCGAGGCATCTTCGCCGTCGATGCGGAAGGCGGTGACGCCCTCGTCGTCGTGGGCGAGCCTGACGGGCGTGACTTGCAGACCGCTGCTGAGTGTGACTCGATCGGAGAACGGCGCGAGGCGGGAGGAGGAGCGCATGGCGTTTCGGGCGGGCGTGCCGTGCGCGTGGTGGAATCGGACGCGGGTGTGTGTGAGGTCGGCGTTGGCCCATCCGAGGTGGAAGTGGTCGCGGTCGAAATGGGTCACGAGGATGTCGTCGACCTGATCCGGGCGGATGCCACGCTCGGCGAGCAGCCGACGCGTGCGCCTGGGCGAGAGCCCGGCGTCGATCAGGACGGCCCGTGTCGTCACGCCGGTTCCGATGCGGAGCAGGGCGCAGTTTCCGGCCGATCCAGAGGCGAGCACCGTGAGCGTGAGGGCGGGGCCGGCCATGCGTCAGGCACCGCGGGGTTTCTTGTTCGCCCCGCCGCAGATGGGGCGCTTGGCGTTGACGATGAAATCGCGCAGCTCGCCGACGCTGGGGGAGGACTCGGCGAGGGCGCCGAGGGCTTCGATGAGTTCGGTGCGGGGCAGGTCGGCGCGGAGGTAGCGGTTGACGGCCGTGCGGAGCGAGTTGATCTCTTCGGCAGGCAGCTTGTTTCGTCGGAGCCCGACGGCGTTGATGCCCCCGACGCGGTTCTCCGTGTACGCGGTGCAGAAGGGCGGGAGGTCGTTGGAGATGGCGACGCCGCCGCCGAGCATGGCGAGGCGTCCGATGCGGACATGCTGGTGGACGAGGGCTCCCCCGCCGAGCGTGACGCGATCCTGCACGGTGACATGCCCGGCGAGGAGCGCGCCGGAGATGATGACGACATCGTTGCCGATGGTGCAGTCGTGGCCGGCGTGCGACGAGGTCATAAAGAAGACGCGATCGCCGACGGTCGTGGGGGTGTGGTCGTTGCTGGCGGCGTGGATGGTGGCGTGCTCACGGATGAGGCAGCCCTGTCCGATCACGACGCCGGCGGTGCGCGAGCCGGGCGCGAACTTGTAGTCCTGCGGCTCGAAGCCGATGGCGGCGTAGGGGTAGACGACGGTGCGCTCGCCGATCGTGACGGGACCGTTGATGGTGGCGTGGGCGATGAGGCGGGCGCCGGCGTGGATCCTCGCGGGTCCGGTGATGACGCAGTAGGGGCCGATCGTGGCCTCGTCGTGGATCTCGGCCGCGGGATCGATGACCGCGGTGGGGTGGACGGTTGGCATGGGTCCATGGTACGGCGGGCCCATAGAGTTGCGTGTGGCTGAGACGCTTCGTGTGACGGATCTGGGTCGGCTCGGGTATGCGGCGGCGTACGCGGAGCAGGTGCGCCGGCTGGAGGCGGTTCTCGCTGCGCGCGACGCGGGCCGGGGCGTGCTGGGGGAGGTCCTGCTGGTCGAGCACGACCCGGTGGTGACGGTGACGAAGCGTCCCGGTGCGGCGGGGCATGTGCTCGCCGGGGAGACCGAGCGTCGGCGGCTTGGCATCGCGCTCGAAGCGACCGATCGCGGCGGGGATGTGACCTATCACGGGCCGGGGCAGCTGGTGGTCTACCCGATCGTCGATCTGAACGGCATGCGGTGCCGGATCCACGAGTACCTGCGGCTGCTGGAGCAGGCGGTGATCGGAGCCCTCGCCGAGTTCGGTGTTCGCGGCGAGCGGGATCCGAGCGCGACGGGTGTGTGGGTGCGTGACCGGGGCGCGCTGGCGAAGGTGTGTGCGATGGGCGTGCGTGTTCGGCGTTGGGTGACGATGCACGGGCTGGCGTTGAATGTGGACCCGGACCTGTCGCACTTCGGCGTGATCGTGCCGTGCGGGCTGGTCGGTCGGCCGGTGACGAGCCTCCGCGCGCTGCTGGGTGAGGCGTGCCCCACGCTGGAGGAGGTCAAGCCCGTGCTCGTGCAGCAACTGATCGGGGCGATCGAGTCGGCGGCTGCTGTTCGCGGGACTCAGCGCGGCGATGCGAGCGCGCCGGGGGCGAGCCAGAGGTAGTACGCGCCGGACCCGGCGGGACGCTTGATTGTCGGCAGAGAGAACGGTGGGGCGGCGATGGGCGTGTGCGGAGCCTCGGCCGACGCGTAGGGCGTCAGCGGCCTGGTCGCGGAACGGTGGAGTTTGACAAGGTCGGCGTGCTCGAGCCCAGCCTGCCGTCGGGCGGTGTCGAAGGCGTCGTGGAGGGAGCCGAGCTCGTCGACGAGCCCGGCGCGGAGGGCCTGGGTGCCGGTCATGACGCGGCCGTCGAGGACGGTGTCCGGGTCCGTGATGTCCGGTCGGCGTGCGAGGACAAGGTCGCGGAACTGGGCGTAGAAGTCGTCGACCATGGACTGCAGGATGGCGTAGTGCTCCTCGTCGATGGGCTCGAGCGGGCTGGCGAGATCCTTGTTCGGCCCGCTCGTCACGGCTCGGGAGACGATGCCGATGCGGGACATGCCGTCGGCGGCGTTGATGGTGGGGATGATGACGCCGATCGAGCCGGTGACCGTCCCGGGCTGGGCCACGATTGTGTCCGCCGCGGTGGCGATGTAGTAGCCCCCGCTCGCGGCGACCTCGCCCATGGACACGACGACGGGGTTGCCGGTCCGATGCTTGTAGCGATGGATGAGATCGAGGAGGGTCTCGCTGGCGGCGACCGAGCCGCCGGGCGAGTTGACGCGGAGCAACACGGCGCGGACGCGGCGGTCCGCGGCGGCGTGGTCGAGCTTGGCCGCGAGGTCGTCGATGCTGATGCCGGCGTCGAACCCGCCCGTGGGACCGATGATGCCCTCGAGGTCGATCAGCGCGACCTTGTCGGAGCCGCGCTGGTTGATCACGCGTGTCTCGCGGACCGGGCCCGCCCGGTCATCGAGGGAGATGGTGATGGAGCGGGGGACGCAGCCAACGGAGGCTGCTGCGACGGCGAGCAGAACGATGAGTGCGGCCGGGGTGCGGGTGTGCATGGTGGGAGGGTACCGTGTGCGGTCGGCCCGAGTTGCGTGGCGGGAAAGGTGCTTGGCGTGAGCGGATCACATATCCCGGTGCTGCTTGATGAGGTGCTGTCGCTGCTCTCGCCGACGACGGGGGAGACGGTCGTGGACCTGACGGCGGGCCTCGGTGGGCACGCCGGCGCGATGGCACGGGCGGTGGGCGCCACGGGGCGTGTGCTGCTGTGCGATCTGGACGCGGAGAATCTGCGTGCGGCGTCGGCTCGGGTGGCGGGGCTTGGTGTGCCGGTGGTCGCGGTGCACGGGTCGTTCGCGTCGATGCCGGGCCGGCTGACGGCCGAAGGGATCGTGTCGGATGTGGTGCTCGCCGATCTGGGCTTTGCGTCGAATCAGGTCGATGATCCGCAGCGTGGGCTGAGCTTCCGCCAGGACGGGCCGCTGGACATGCGGCTGGACCGATCGAGCGGGGTGACGGCCGCGGCGATCGTCAACGAGACGGCGGAGCGGGAGCTCGCCGATCTGATCTATCGATACGGGGAGGAGCGGGCGTCGCGGCGGGTCGCGTCGGCGATCGTGCGACGCCGGGGGGAGCGTCCCTTCGAGCGGACGGGGGATCTCGCTGAGGTTGTGCGTCGGTCGGTGCCGGGCGGGGGCCGGCAGCGGATCGACCCGGCGACGCGGACCTTTCAGGCGCTGCGCATCGCGGTCAACGGGGAGCTCGAGGCGCTGGAGGGGCTGCTGGCTGAAATCGAACGGGGTGCGCGCGGCGTGATGGCCGGCGGACCCTCGTGGCTTCGCGATGGCAGTCGGGTCGGGGTGATCTCGTTCCACTCGCTGGAGGATCGCCCGGTGAAGCGCGCGATGCTGGCGTGGGAGCAGGCGGGGTTGGGGCGTCGGCTGACTCGGAAACCGGCGGTAGCGAGCGAGTCGGAGTCGGCGTCGAATCCGCGTGCTCGTTCGGCGAAGTTTCGGGTCTTCGTGGTCGATCCGTGGGCTTCTGACGGGGGCACGGGAGAGTTGGTCCCGGAGCGGCCGGCTGGCCGATAGCGATGAGTCGGGATGGAGGCACGCGCAGCGGGCGGGCTGCGCGAGACTGGCCAGCGGGGGCGGCGTCGGCATGGAGGCCGGCAGGACCCGCGTGACAAGCGCAGGGACGCGTCGTGACGAGAGAACAGAAGCTGGGTCTGATCATCGGGTTCACCGTGGTGCTTGTGTTCGGCGTGCTGATCGCTGACCACCTCTCACGGGCACGCACCGAGCCGCTGATCGCGAGCGACAGCGACCTGGTCGAAGAGCCTCTGGTGATTCCGGCGATCGCTGAGCTCGAGCCGCTGTCGTCGGGGCTGGTGCCTCCGCCGATGCTGACCGAGCCGACGGCGGTCCGGGAGCCGGTGGTCACAGCGTCGAACCATCCAAGCCTCGAGCCGGCGGACGGTGTGTGGCCCTCCTTCGGTCCGCCGAGCAGTGGTTCAGAGAGCTCGCCGTTGGATCTGGCCTCGATCTTCGAGCCGGCCCGGCCGGTGGCTCGCAGCGAGACACCGACCCTGCCTGGGTTTGTGCCGGTGGTGGACCGCTCGCCGCAGGCGCGGGGCGAGCCAGAGCCCGTCGTCGTGTCCGAGCCGACCACGGCGGACCGGGCCACGACGCACCGCGTCCGCCGGGGCGAGACGCTTTTCGCGATCGCCGAGCGGCACTACGGCAACGGACACCTGTGGCGCGAGCTGGCGAAGCACAACCCCTCGACGGTCGATGCGAGCGGGCGGGTGTCGTTCGATGTGGTGCTGACGATCCCCCCGCGTCACCTGCTGACGGGCGAGCGAGTGCCGTCCGGCGGTTCGTCCGGGGTCGTCTCAAGCCAGGTGGGGTATTACACCGTCCGCGAGGGCGACACGCTGAGCGAGATCTCGCAGAAGCTGCTGGGCACGGTTCGCCGGATGGACGAGCTGATCAAGATGAACAGCGATCAGATCAACGACGCCGACGACATCCGTGTGGGGATGAAGCTGCGGTACGAACGCGGGCCGCAGGCGTGACGGGCGGCGTCGACGACGGCGCGTCGGCGTCGCTGACGGCGAGATGGGCGCTGGTGATCGTGTCGGTTGGTGTGATCGCGCTCGCGCTGCTCTCCTACCGGCAGATGCGGCTGCAGGCGATGCACGAGCTGGCGGACGCGAGGCTGCGCCAGGTGGACCACGACAAGCGGCTCTGGGAGGTGCGGGCGGAGATCTCGTCCCTCGTGACGCCGGAGCAGGTCGGCGTGCTGCCGACGCCTGGGCCGGGCGAGGGCGGCTGAATGTCGGGGCTCCGCACGAGCTGGGTGGCGTTGCTGACGGCGGGCGGGTGCTTCGCGGTGTTCGCGGCGGTCCTGACGCGGGTGGGGTATCTGCAGACTCAGGAGCATGAGCGGCTCGCGGTGGCCGCGGGTTCTCGGCATGGGGTGGTCGAGACGGCCCCGGTGCGCGGCACGCTGCACGACCGTCGCGGCCGCGTGATCGCGGTGACACGGTTCGGGCAGCGGGTGTTCGTCGATCCGGTGCGGTTTCCTGACCCGCCGGGCGACGCGATCGTGGAGCTCGCGTCGGCCTTGGACGCCGAGCCGTGGGAGATCGGCGAGCGGATCGCCCGAGCGATGTCGGCGAATGCGGAGGCGGTGGCAGGTGACGGGGCTCGGCTGCGGCGGTATGTCCGTATCTCCGACGCCTTGCCGAGCGAGCGGGCCGAACGGGTGCTGGCGCTCGGGATCCCGGGTGTGCATGTCGAGGATGCCCCCGTCCGCGAGTACCCGGCGTTGGACGATGTGGCGTCGCTGGTCGGCAAGGTCGGAGCGAGCGACAGCGGGCTGATGGGTGTGGAGTACGCGTTCGAGTCTCGGCTGTCGGGCTCGACGGGTTCGGCCCGGTATGTCCGCGACGCCTCCCGGCGGGCGTTGTGGATCGAGCCGGGCACCTGGCGCGCTCCGGAGAACGGCACGCCGATACGGGTGTCGATCGATCTGGCGATCCAGCGGATAGCGCTCGAGGAGCTGCAGCGCGGGGTGCTGGAATCTGACGCCGCGGGCGGCCGGGTGGTCGTCGCGGACCCGCAGACCGGCGAGATCCTGGCGATGGCGGATCTGGTGCGGGAGGTGCCCGATGCGGTGCCCTACCCGTGGTGGCCGGTGGATCGCCCGGTGACGGGACCGGTGGAAGTGCCGACGCGCCGGTACGCGGCGCTCCTCGGCGACGATCGGCGGATGATCCATCCGGCGCTCGGCCGGAACCGGTGCGTGGAGGATGTGTACGAGCCCGGTTCGAGCTTCAAGCCGTTCGTGTGGGCGCTGGTGACGGACGCCGGGCTCGCGACCCTCGGCGAGGTGTTCGACACGCACGGCGGGTACTGGCGCACGCCGTACGGCCGACCGATCGAGGATGTCACGCGACGCTCGGAGATGACCTGGCACGAGGTGCTGGTCAACAGCTCCAACATCGGGATTATCAAGGCGGCGAGCCGTCTGAGCTACGCGGCACTGCGAGATGGTGTGGTCCGGCTCGGCTTTGGTCGGCGGACGAGGATCGGCCTGCCGGGCGAGGCGGAGGGGATCGTCACGGCGGCGCGCGACTGGAAGGACTACACGCAGACCTCCGTGGCCTTCGGGCACGAGATCGCGGTGACGCCGATGCAGATGGTGCGGGCGTTCTCGGCGCTGTGTCGGACTGGCGAGCTCTCGGGGACGATCCCGGACCTGACCCTGATGGGCGCGGACGGCGCCGGGCCGGGCGTGAGCCGGCGGGTGTTCCGACCAGAGACGGTTGTGAAAGTTCGGGCGGCGTTGCGAGAAGTGGCGGAGAAGGTCGAGCGCACAATGGACGCCGACGGCGAGGTCGGCTGGCGGTACACCATGTTCGGCAAGTCCGGCACGGCGGACCTGCCGGTGGGGCCCGCTCCCGAGGGGTACCGTCGGCCGCCCGGCGCGTCGGGATACCTCGAGGAGCAGTATGTCTCCAGCTTCATCGCCGGGGCACCGGTCGATGCGCCGCGCATCGTGCTGGTCGTGGTGATCGATGACCCCGGGCCGGAGCGGATCAAGGCGAAGAAGCACTACGGCTCGCAGTCGGCCGGCCCGGTCGCGCGCCGGATCGTGGAGCGGACGCTGGCGTACCTGCGGGTCACGCCCGATATCACGCCGACCTACGACGCGAACACCACGGAGCGGGTGGCGGCATCCCGTTAGCCGACCCGCGAATCCGGAAGAGCGTGTTGTATACACAGGTATTCCGTCTCTCCTGGGGTGGAAATTCTGTTGGATGGCCCCCCTCAAGGGGTTATGATTGCGGCAGAGAGAGACCCGACGGCGTGGATCCGCGTGTGTGGATCCGTGTCGATCGGCGTGACAGGTATCACAGGGAGAGACACGATGAAGATGGTGTGTGCGATGGTCGCGGCCGGCCTGGCCGGTTCGGCGATGGCTCAGGTCGACGGCCTGAACCTCGGCGCTGGTCTGCCGCTGGTGGCGACGCAGGATACGCCGACCGGGTTCGGCAATGCCGCCGGCGGCGTTCAGGCCTCGGGGGGCTCGGAGCTCAACGCGATGTGGGGCACGATCTCCGGCGGTACGCTGAGCCTGTCGGTCTCGGGCAACATCGAGGCGAACTTCAACAAGGTCTGGTTCTTCTTCGACGCCGTTGCCGGCGGTGAGCAGACGCTCGCTGGCGACAACAACGACGGCGGCTTCAACGAGATCAACAACCTCGGCTTCACCTTCGATTCGGGCTTCGAGCCGGATCACGGCATGCGTGTCGAGGTCGGCGGCGGGTTCCTCGGCATCCGCGCGTTCGATCTGATCGACAATACCGGCGGCGATGTCTGGACCGCGGGCGGCCCGGGCGACCTGCCGCTCGTCGGCGCGGCCGGCGGCTTCGGTGTGACCACGGGTTGGGACAACTCGAACGGCGCCGGCGTCACCGACTCCGACGCGTCGGGCGCCCTCACCGCGACGACCGGCTGGGAGTTTGAGATCGACATGGCCGCCTTCTTCGGCGAGGTTCCCTCGTCGGTCAAGGTCATGGCGATCGTCACCAGCGGCGACGGCAACTTCGCGTCGAACCAGGTGCTGCCGGGCGTCGGCGGCCTGGGCAACCTCGGCGGCGAGGCCGCGTTCGCCAACCGTGACTTCAACGCGATCGCCGGCGATCAGTTCGCCACGATCGTCCCGGCGCCGGCCTCGGCGGCGCTGCTGGGCCTGGGCGGCCTGGCCGCGGCGCGTCGTCGCCGCTGAATCCCGTCGGCTTCGGCCGACATCGACTTCGTCTTGATCGAGCGGGGCGGCGCGCGGCGTCGCCCCGCTTCTTGTTTAGATGGGGCTGCGGCCGGCGGCGATATCGTTCTGCGCGCCCGGCGCGACGACCCGGCCAATGAACCGAAGGTAGGCATCGCTCAGCTGGGCGGCGGAGCGGTTCCAGTAGGCTTCGAACGGGTCCGGCGCGATGACGCCGCGGCCGGCACGGTCCGCTCGTTGGATCGGCTGTGCCGGCTGGCTGGTGGCACCGGCGGCGTCCTGGAGCAGCCGTTCGAGCCCCGGCCGGAGTGAGCCGGCTTCACCCTCGTTCAGGAAATGGACGAGCGCCCAGACCTGGGCGTACCAGACCAGGGCGGCGTCCTGGTCGGTGGCGATCAGCGACTGCGGCGATGTGGTGATGAGCTGATCGAGCGGCATGAGCCGTCCCGCCGCGTGCGCGGCGCGGAGCGCGCGAAAGCGTTCGAGGTTTGCCCAGGGGAGGAAGATCGGCCGATCGGGCTCGTCGGGGTCCCACTTGAACCCCTCCATGTAGGTCGCGATGCCTTCTTCGAGATAGACCGGGAGGCGGCGTGTGAAGGTGAGCTGGGTGTACTGATGCCAGCCCTCGTGGGCCGCGAGGTTGAGCGTGTCGTTGAGGTCGCCGAGGTCTCGGTAGATGCCGCGTCCCGCAGCGGCAAAGCCGCCTCGCTGGATGCGGAGGTAGAGCGGCGCGTTCTCACGCATCAGCGCGCGCGTGAGCGAGGCCCACTCCGGTCGGGACTGCATGAGGTAGGTATCGAGCTTGGCGGGCGGCTCGGGAAGCTGGGCGAGGCTCGATCGGTAGTGGGTGAGGGCCGCCTCGAGGAAGTCGGGTGTTCGGCTGAGCAGCAGCGGACGCGAAGTGGTCGTGAAGAGTCGGTAGCTCCGGGTGCGGATGACGCGGCCCTCGGCGTCGCGGTACCGCCAGGGTTCTGAGGAGAGCACAGCCGTGGCCGGCCTCTGCGAGGTGATGGCGGGCGAGGGCAGCTCGCGCTGGTCGAGGACCGGCGCGACCGGTGCCGCGCAGCCGGCCAGCGTGATCGCGAGCGCGAGATGGAGTCGGGCCGCGAGCCCGGGCATCAGCCGAGGCTCCCGAGCCGGTCGCGGGCGGCCTGGAGATCGGCGGCCTGCTGATCGCGCTGCGCGCGGGTCTCGTCGACGAGGTGCTTCGGGGCCTTCTCGGTGTAGCCGGGGTTCGACAGGCGTTTGTCGAGCGCGGCGAGGGACTTGGAGAGGTCGTCGATGAGCTTGTTCAGGCGTTCCCGCTCGGCGTCGGTGTCGATGGCATCGGCGAGGTTGGTCAGGCGGTGCTCCACGCCGTCGAAGGTGAACGCGACGGCGTGGTCGGTGGCAGCGTCCGTGGTGATCTGGTCGAGGCCGGCGAGCGTCTCGGTCACCTGCCCGAGGCCGGCGAGCTGGGCGACCATGTCGGCGTCGGCGTGGAGCGTGATCCGTCGTCGGGGGGGCACCTGGTGCTGAGCGCGGACCTGGCGGATGGCCTCGATAAATCGCTGCGCGCGCTCGAACGCCGAGACGGCACGGTGGTCATCGAGCGTGGCATCAAGGATGGGCCAGCCGGCGAGGCACAGGAGTTCGTCGGTGCGGCCGGCGTTGCGGTTGGGTGGGAGCGTGAGGCCCTCGAGGCTGCCTCGCCGCCGTGCGCGGATCTGTTCGAAGAGCGTTTCGGTGATGAACGGCATCACGGGGTGGGCGAGGCGGAGGATCGTCTCAAGGGTCTGCTGGAGGACGATGCGTTGGGCCGGCGAGTTTCGGATCGTGGGCTTCACGCCCTCGAGGTACCAGTCGCAGAAGTCCTTCCAGAGCAGCTCGTAGAGCGATGCACCGACGACGGAGAATTCGTAGCGGGAGAGCGCCTCGTTGATCCGCGTGACGGTCTGCGTCAGCCGAGCGAGCATCCAGCGGTCGATGGGCTGGAGATGCTGACGGCGGACGACGGTGTCGCTGCCGTTTTCGTCGGGGTGATCGTCGAGCATCATGCAGACGAACTTGGTGGCGTTGAAGAGCTTGGAGGCGAGGTTGCGCCCCTTGTCGAACTTCGGGCTGGTGTTCTTGCCCGTGGTTGGGTCCATCTCCACGGGCATGCGGACATCCTGCGTCTGCGTGGTCATCTCGCAGAGGACGAAGCGCATGGCGTCGGCGCCGTGGGAGTGGATGATGTCGCGTGGGTCGACGCCGTTGCCGAGGGACTTGGACATCTTGCGTCCCTCGCCGTCCTGGATCATGGCGTGGATGAAGACATCGCGGAAGGGGAGCTGGCCGTCGGTCGTGGTCCTCCCCTCTCCCGACTCGCTGCGCGAGCCACCCTCTCCCCGGGGGGGAGAGGGAGACAGGAGGTAGCGGTTGAACATGACCATGCGGGAGACCCAGAGGGTGATGATCTCTCGGGCGGTGCAGAGCACGCTGGTGGGGTTGAAGGCTTCGAGCATGGAGCCGAAGTCGGTGAGGCCGGTGTCGGCGGCGGCGGCTTCGGGGTCGGGCCAGCCGAGGGTGGAGAGGGGCCAGAGGGCGGAGGAGAACCAGGTATCGAGGACATCGGGGTCCTGGGTGGCACCGATGCTTTCGAGGAATGCTTCGAGTTCGTCGTTCGGCTGCGCGCAGATCGTGGCGATCTGCGCGTCCCATTCGGCGTCGGATGTGATGTAGTGGAACGCGCCCGTGAACTTCGATTCGAGGGTGTCGAGATGTCCGTCTTGCACGAGCGTCTTGTTGGAGATCGTCCACACCGGGATTCGGTGTCCCCACCAGAGCTGGCGGCTGATGCACCAGTCTCGGAGGTTGTCGTGCCAGGATTCGAAGGTTTTGGCGTAGCGGTCGGGGTGGAAGCGGAGGGTGCCGTCGTGGGGGTTGTCCTTTGAAGGAGCGGTAGAAGGCGGAGTCCCCCTCACCCCGGCCCTCTCCCCCGCGGGGGAGAGGGAGGAAGAGGTGCGTTGGTCGGGGGCCATGGCGCGGAGGGCGGCGCCTTTGAGGCGGTCGTCGGTGACGCGGACATACCACTGGTCGCTGAGATACGGCTCGACGGGGGCGTGGGAGCGGTAGGAGTGGCCGACGGCGTGGGTGTGGGGCTTGACGGCTTCGAGCAGGCCGCGGGCTTTGAACTCGTCGAGGACTTTCTGGCGCGCGTCCTCGCGGCTGAGGCCGACGAAGACATGGGCGCCGGAGTGGGGGTCGTAGTCGGCCCAGCCGTGGTCGGGGCTGATGCTGGCGTCGGGTGCCATGACATTGATCTGCTCGAGGTCGTGCCGCTGGCCGATGTCGTAGTCGTTGGGGTCGTGGGCCGGGGTGACCTTGAGGAAGCCGGTGGCCATGCGGGCCTTGGGGTCGTTCTCGTCGCCGCCGAGGGAGACGGGGAGGACGACATAGTCGTCGGTGATGATGGGGATGACGCGGCCGACGAGGGGGAGCTCGGCGTGCATGCCGTGGAGTGATTTGGCGCGCGGGTCGGCGGGGTTCATGGCGACGGCGGTGTCACCGAGATAGGTCTCGGGGCGCGTGGTGGCGACGGTGACGAAGGCCTGGTCATCGTCGGGGTGGTCAGCGGCGCCGGGGTAGCCGCGGGCGGCGAGCTCGGACCAGGTGACTGGGCGGAAGTCTGAGGATGCGAGAGACGAGGTCGCCCCCTCACCCCGGCCCTCTGCCCCGGCGGGGGAGAGGGAGGCAGGAGCGACGAGCGGGTAGCGGAGGTAGGCGAAGATGCCCTCGATTTCGACAGATTCGACCTCGTCGTCGGCGAGGGCGGTCTGGGTGACGGGGTCCCAGTTGACGAGGCGCTTGCCGCGGTAGATGAGGCCGTCGCGGAAGAGGCGGAAGAAGGCCTCGCGGACGGCCCGTGCGCAGACGGGGTCCATGGTAAAGCGCTGGCGTTGCCAGTCGCAGGAGGCCCCCATGGCCTTGAGCTGCGTGGTGATGCGCTCCTCGTACTCGTCCTTCCAGCTCTGGACCTTCTCGATGAAGGGCGTCCGGCCGTCGCCCCCTTCGGCTTCGATCTTCTTGTAGTCGGCGAGGGCCGGCTGACCCTCGGTCTTGAGCCGCTTGTCGACGACGGACTGGGTGGCGATGCCGGCGTGGTCGGTGCCGGGCATCCAGAGCGTCTCGAACCCCTTCATGCGGTGGGCTCGGACGAGGATGTCCTGGAGGGTGTTGTTGAGGGCGTGTCCGAGGTGGAGGGCGCCGGTGACATTGGGCGGAGGGATGAGGATCGCGTACGGCTGGGCGTCGTTCTGTGTGACGCGGGTGGGATCGGCGTGGAAGGCGTCGGCGGCGTCCCACCGGGCCGAGATCGCGGGCTCGTGGTCTGCGGGGACATACTTGGCGGGGAGCGGCGGTGGAGTGGTCATCTCGGCCTCGCTGGTGATGGACGGCGGATGGTAGCGGAGCCGATACTGAGGGTGATGATCAGACGGATGCAAGGTCGTGGCGCCGCTGGCGTGTCGATCGTGCTGGTGCTGGCGGCGGTGCTGGTGCTGGTGCTGGGCGTGGTCGGCGTGCTGGTGTGGGCGATGTCGGGAGAAGCCGGCCTTGCTGACGCCGGCGGTGGCGCGGCGACGGGGGCCGCGGGGGACGCGGAGGCGGCGAACGCGATTGAGGCGTCGCTCCGCGCATCGCAGGTCTATCTCGAATCGAACGAGGTCGCCAAGGCCGAGGCCGTGCTGACCAGTGCGGTCGGGCAGTTCCCGGAGGATCAGCCTCTTCGGCTGGCCCTCGCCGAGGTGCTGCTGCGGCAGGATCGAGCGGAGGAGGCGTACGGACAATTCGAGGCGGCGCTGGCGATCGATCCGAGTGACCCGGAGGTGCACTTCGCGGCGGGGACGCTGGCGAGCACGCTCGGTCGGCTGGACCGGGCGATCGAGCACTACTCGATGGCGCGGTCGGCGTCGCCTGAGGAGGCGCGGTACGCGCTGTTCCTGGCGGCTGTGCAGCTCGAGGCGGGCGACCGCGAGGAGGCGAAGGTCAACTTCCTGCATGCGTTGCACTTGGACCCGAGCAGCGCATCCGCCGCCGCGGCGCTCGCGCAGGTCGCGCTCGACGAGAACGACCGCGAGCTGGCGCTGACCTACGCGCAGCGCGCGAGGTCGATCGAGCCGGACGAGCTGGCGTATCTGGTGCTGGAGGCGCGGTCGCTGCGTCGGCTCGGCCGGGCGGAGGAGGCGCTGACGATGCTGCTGGCCCTGCCGGACGATCGGCTGTATCAGCCCGGTGTGCTGTCGCTGGCGAGCGAATGCCTCGGGCTGCTCCGCCGGCCGGGAGACGCGGCGGCGTTGTATGCGGACGCGTTGTCCGTGCACCCGGGCGAGGCGGAGTACGCCTTCCAGGCGGCGCTGTGGTTCGAGCGCGCCGGCGACAACGCGGCGGCGATGGCGCACGCGAGGCGCGCGCAGATGCTCGGGCACCCGATGGCGGGCTCCGTCGTCGATCGGCTCGGCCCGGGCTGACGGGTCAGCACTGATTCGCGAGTGACGGGGTGGCTGGGACGGGTGGCGTGGGCTCGCCGCCGCCGTCGTCATCCTCGTCGTCGTTGTCGGTATCGTCGTCGGGCGGGTCGGGATCGAGTCGGCGTCCGGCCTCGGTCCATGGATCGGGCGTGGTGGGCCGGGGGTGGCTTCGGCGACGCTTGGGCAGGTCGCGTCGGCAGCGGCTCCGGACGACGAGGAAGAGAGCGACCGCGCCGGAGGCGACGGCGATGAGCGCCGCGAGAAGGAGGAAGGCGGCGACGGTCTCGGCGATGGCCGCGTCGTTCCCGGGCGTCATAGGTGCAGCCTACCGGCTAGAGTGGACACATGGCTGAGAAGTCGCTGCATTTTCAGGGTCACCAGTCGGTCTTGGCCGACCTCGAGGCGCGGGTCTTGACCATCCGCGACTCTCTTTGACTACGACGCGAAGCGGGCGAGGCTGGCGGAGGTCGAGGAGACGATGAACGCGCCGGGGTTCTGGGACGATCAGTCGCGGGCTCAGAAGGTGCTGGCCGAGATGAAGCTGCTCAAGGCGCAGACGGCCCCGATCAAGGGTGCGATGGATGCGCTGGAAGACGCGTCGATCACGCTCGAGCTCGCCAAGGACGAGGGCGATGCGGAGATGCTCGCCGACGCGGACCAGAAGCTGTTCGAGCTCACCCAGCGGATGGACAAGGTGGAGCTGCAGTCGCTGCTGGGCGGGAAGCACGACCACCGCAACTGCTTCGTGACGATCTCGGCCGGTGACGGCGGCACGGAGGCGAACGACTGGGCCGAGATGCTGCTGCGGATGTACCTGTACTACTTCGAGCGGCAGGGCTGGCAGGTGGAGGAGCTGAGCAAGGGCTTCGGCACCGAGGTCGGCATCGACGATGTGACGCTGCATGTGAAGGGTCCGTTCGCCTTCGGGTACATGAGCTGCGAGCGTGGGACGCACCGGTTGGCGAGGGTGAGCCCGTTCAACGCGCAGGGCAAGCGGCAGACGAGCTTCGCGACGGTGGATGTGACGCCGGAGTTCGAGGAATCGGGCGATCTGGAGATCCCGGACAAGGATCTGGAGGTGACGGCGTTCGCACGCTCGTCCGGGCCGGGCGGTCAGAATGTGAACAAGGTGGCGAGCGCGATCCGGCTGGTGCACAAGCCGACGGGGATCATGGTCGTCGCGAGCTCGCACCGCGATCAGCTCCAGAACAAGCGTCAGGCGATGTCGCTCCTGACGGCGAAGCTCGAGCAGCTCGCGGAGGAGAAGCGCGAGGCCGAGATCGCCGAGGCGTCTGGCGGGAAGCTGGAGCACCGCGGCTGGGGGGCGCAGATCCGCAGCTATGTGCTGTACGACAACCGCGTGAAGGACCACCGGACGAACTACGAGGTGGGCAACCCGCAGACGGTGCTCGACGGCGATCTTGAGGGCTTCATCGACGCGGAACTGAAGCGTCGCCGGTCGGAGAAGGGCTGAGGCGTGCTCGTGCTCGGATCGGATGCGCGGTACCGCGAGGGCCTGAACGCTCTGGCGGACCTGCTGCACCCGTATCCGTGGTGGTACTGGACGCTGGTGATCTGCGGCAACATCCCGGTGTTCATTGGTCTGCTGTACGCGGTGTTCGGTTCTCGGGAGAATTTCGTCGCTTGCGGACGGTTCTTGCTGATGTCGGACGGGGAGTGCAGCGGGCTCGGGGGGTTCGCCGCGCAGCTGGCGGCTTTCTTTCGCGTGATGCTGTGGGTCGGCTTGTGCGTCACAGCGGTGGTCGTGCAGCACCGGTTCCTGTGGAGCCGGCTGTTTGACTCGTGAGCCGGATGGGCGGTGGTGCGATGGCGATGAGCGGTGCTTCCGAGCTGGTGGTGCATGTGGGGTACCACAAGACCGGGACGACCTTTCTGCAGCGGCGTGTGTTCGGGGATCGGTCGCTGGGTTTTTTGGCCGAGCCTCGGGGTCAGAGCGATCTGGCGACGCAGGAGTTCTTGACGCGTGACCCGCTGGCGTTCGACGCGGAGGCGTCGCGTCGCGTGTTCGAGCCGCTGCTGACGGAGGCGTCGTCGTCGGGGCTGGTGCCCGTGATCAGCCAGGAACGGCTGAGCGCAAACCCGCGGTCGGGCCAGTACATGTTCCCGCTGGCGTTCGCGCAGATGCTCGAGACCTTCGGCCGGTTCCGCGTGCTGGTGACGATCCGCGAGCAGCGGGGGATGCTGCTGTCGCTGTATCGGCAGCTGCTGCGGTCGGGTCAGCCGCTGACGCTGACGGAGGCGATCGGGACGGGGAACGAGCCGCCCGGGTGGTCGTCCCCGATCCGGCCGGAATACCTGCGGTACGACCTGCTGGTGTCGCATGTGATGGAGCGGGTGGGTGAATCTTCGGTGCTGGTGCTGCCGATGGAGTGGCTGCGCGAGGACCCCGCGGCGTACATGCGCAGGCTGTTCGCGTTCTGCGGCGTGCCGGAGGACGGCGCGCCGGTGATGGAGTCGGAGAACGAGGGTCTGGGCGCGCTCACGGCAACGGTGCTGCGGCGGTTTTCGTGGTTCGGGCGGCCGAACCCGATCAGCCCGCGGGCGTCGGGTGCCATGCGGCTGAAGCGTGCGATCGGGTATCGCCTGGACCGTGCGCTGCCGCGTTCCTGGTCGCGCGGGGTGGAGCAGCGGTGGCGGGAGGAGATCCGGCAGCGCGTTGCGGGGATGTACGGCGAGAGCAACCGCCGGCTCGCCTCGCTGACGGGATTGGACCTGGCTCGGTACGGCTACGACATGTAGCCTCGCGGTGGTTCGCAGCGACTATGCGCGGACACCGAGGATCCAGCCCTCGATCCTGGCGATGTCTGGCGCCTCCAGCAGGGCCGTGTGGTTCGGGTGATCGAGGATCGCGTCGCGCGAGTCGACGACCTGGCGCGCGTCCTTGTACCAGTAGCTCGGCGAGCGTTCCTCGAACAGGCTGGGGTAGATCTCGGCGATGGTGATGGCGTCTGAACGATCGGGCGAGGGCTCGAAGGGCCAGAGGTGGGCGTTCTCGCTGCATGTTGAGAGCAGCGTGTGCACCGCCTTGAGCCCGACAAGGGACTGCCCCCCGACGGACCCGATGCCGGCGAGCTGCCACGGGCTTTTGGGCTTCGCGTTCGACTGCGATCGAGCGGCTCGCTCGGCGTTTCGGAGTTTGCGGACGCGGGTGTTCCCGGGTCGCGTCGGCGGAAGCCCATCGATGTGCAGCGATTGCGGTCGTCCCCAGAACGGGCCGTGCTCGGCGCCGGTGTGCGATCTGATGCGCTGGTTGAGCTCCGCCGCGGCGTGGAACCGGTTGTTGTGGCCCGATCGGTCGTCCTGGACGAGCGAGTGCAGCAGCGCGCAGAGCTCTCGACCCTCGGGGAGCACGGGTCGGCCGTCCTCCCCGAGGGGGTAACCGATCGCGAAGTCGAAGCCGAGGAGAGTGCGAGCGCCGGCGTGATCATCGAGGATCGACAGGATGCGGTCGATCGCTTCGAGCCGGGTCGGCATGTACTCCGGCTCGGCGTGGTGGTCGGTTGTGCCCCAGGCCAGCCAGCATCGGTTCTCCTGCGGCGCGGGCTTTCGGCCCTGCTCGGCGGACCAGTCGGCGGCGATGACGAGTTCGAACATGCCGACAGGCTAGCGGCGCGGGGGGAGGCTGCGGCGGGCATCGGCGGCGCGACGAGAGAGTTCGCCGACCGGGCGCGGTCCGGGGCACGCGCCGATGGCGCAGCCGCAGTCGGCATCCTCGTTCTCGGCGGTGGTGCTCCTTTGACGGTCGGCCATGGAGATGACGGTCGCGGCGAGGATGACGGCGAATGTGCCCAGGAGGACGGCGGGCGGGAGGTCGGCGTTGAACTGTCGGAGGACGGTGAAGTTGATCAGCCCGATGGCGACGATCGCGACGAAGGCGACGACGAGGCGCCTTGCGACGCGGCGGATGTCAGCCGCTTGCTCGTCCGGCGGCGCGTCGCTGCCCTCGAGATCGGGGTTCGGCGGGACCTCGGCGGCGAGCCGGTCCGGCTGGTACAGGCCGCCGTTGGGGACGCGGTGGGCCGGGGAGGCGAAGGACTGGTTGGTCAGCCTGAGATGTGGCGCATCGTGTGCCATACCAGCAGTGTAATCGCGTTGGCGCGGGCGTCTATTCGGGTTCTGCGATATCGGGGGAAGACTGTGTCGTGACGGGCTTGAAGCCCGTCCCACCGAGTCGCAGGTGGGGGTCCATCGGTCATTCGTGGCGTTCGCGGACATCCGGTCGGTCAAGAAACTCGATGCCGAACTCCCTGCCGAGCTCTGCCATGGCCTCTCGTCCGCCAGCGGCGAGCGCCTCGGGGAGCTTGTGGAAGAAGTTCTCGAACCTCGGCGGGGTGACGAGCATGATGATGCGGGCTGGGCCTTCGACGCACTTCGGGGCGTGGGGGATCTCGCCGGGGATGTGGATGAGGTCGCCCGGGCCGAGGGTGTGGACCTCGTCGTCGGCCTGGAACTCGACCCGTCCCTCGAGGATGATGAAGACCTCGTCGAAGCTTGGGTGACGGTGGAAGGGGGCGCCCGAGCCTTCGGGCATGGTGCCGAACTGGACGGCCACGCCGTCGGGAGTCTGTGCTGCCGAGAGGGCGGTGACGGATGTTGCGCCGCCGGCGTGATCGTGGGTGATGCCGTCCCCGGCGCGGGTGATGGTGGGTGATCGCATGGTGGTGTCCCTGGCGGTGCCGCGGGTCAGCTGTTGCCGATGAGTTCGTTGAATTCCCGCTGGGACCGCCGGTGTCGTTCGTTGATGCCTCGGATGATCATGACAACGCCTGCGGAGAGGAGGGCGGCTGCGAGCGTGCCGAGGACGCCGGCTCGGAGCAGCACCGACTTGGCGTGGGTCAGCGGATCGCGGCGGATGTGGACGGGGTAGGCGTCGGTCCTGACGGCGAGTGTGATCTCGCCGGCGGTGTCGGTGACGATGGTGCCGAGGATCTGGTTGCGATCGTTGTTGAAACTGATCCAGCGGTCGCTGCTTTCGGGTGTGAAGACGCCGTCGATTGAATCGAGCGTTGCCGCGATGGCTTTCTCGTCAGAGAGCTCATCGGACCGGGTCAGGACATAGGTGCCGGCGTAGAGGGTGTGCCGGGTGGGCTCGGGCCCGGCGATGGTGCCGAGGACCTCGCGGGTTCCCTGATACAGGCTGTAGAAGCCGTGAGCGGCGATGGCGAGTATTGCCAGCATGCCCGCGCAGACCAAAACGGGGCCGAGAGGGAAGCGGGATCGGTCCACTGGATTCGCTTCGCTCATCCGTGGCATCCTTGGGTCAGAGAGGTTCACAGACTGGAAGCCTGTGGCACCGGGTCAGACCAGCAGGCTCGCCGGGGCTTCGAGGAGCTGCTTGACGGTCTGGAGGTACTGCGCCGCCATGGCGCCGTCGATGATGCGGTGGTCGCTGGACATGGTCATGGCCATCTCGTGGCCGATGGTGATGACCTTGTCGCCGTTCTCATCGGTCTCGATGAAGGGCTTTTCGATGGCAGCGCCGACGGCGAGGATGGCGGCGTTCGGCGGGTTGATGATGGCGGTGAAGTGGTCGACGCCGAACATGCCGAGGTTGGAGATGGTGAATGTGCTGTCGGCCATCTCTTCGACGGTAAGCCCCTTTTCGCGTGCCTTCGTGGCGAGCCTCTTGGTCTCGCTGGAGATGTAGCGGAGTCCCTGGGCGTCGGCATCCCGTATGGTGGCGACGACGAGCCCGCCGCCGCGTTCCGGCGGGAGGGCGATGGCGACGCCGATGTTGACGCGCTTGTGCAGGTTGATGGCCGGGCCGTTGGGGTTCCAGGAGCTGTTGACGAAGGGATGCTGGTGCATCGCGAGCGCGCAGGCGCGGACGAGGAAGTCGTTGACGGAGAGCTTGACGCCCTGCGGCTCGAGCTGGGTGTTGAGCTGCTCGCGGAGGCTCATGAGCTCGTCGAGCCGCGCCGAGACGGTGACCTGATAGTGGGGGATGGTGGTCTTGGACTCGACCAGTCGGCGGGCGATCGTGCCGCGCATGTTGGAGAGCGGGACGGTGGTCTCTTCCAGCTCGGTGAAGGTGGGCACGGGCGCGGGTGCATGCGAGGGAGGAGATGAGGCAGCGACGGGCGAGACGCCCGTCCCGCCGAGCGTGGGAGCGGCCTGCTCGACATCTTTCTTGACGATGCGGCCCGAGGGGCCTGAGCCGGTGATGGAGCCGAGATCGATGTTGCGTTCGGCGGCGATCTTGCGGGCGAGCGGGGAGGCGAAGACGCGGCCGTTGGTTGACCCGTTCGACGATGTGCTTGCCGACGCGGTCTCGGTCGGCGTGGGCGGTTCGGCGACGGCGGTGCTCGATCGAGCCGGCGCGTCCGAGCCGGACGCCTGCTTCTCGGCGGGTGAGCTGGAGGTGTTGCCGGCGTTGGCGGCGGCGTCCTCGACGGATTCGCCGTCCTCGGCGATGACGACGATGAGGTCGCCGACGGCCACATTCTGCCCCTCATCAACGGCGAGCTTGGCGATGGTGCCCTCGTCGAAGGCTTCGAGCTCCATGGTGGCCTTGTCGGTCTCGATGTCGGCGAGGACATCACCCGGGGCGACCTCGTCGCCGACCTTCTTATGCCACTTGACGACGGTGCCGGCTTCCATGGTGTCTGACATGCGTGGCATGGTGACGCTGATGGGCATGGGTCGCTCCGGAGGCTGTCGCGGCGTGCTGTTGCGGGCGCATTGTACGGCCGATGGTGCCCGGGGGTCAGCCGTCGGATCGGCGTCCCGGGGCCGCATCTGAATGCGGTTTGCCGCGTAGACGGAGGTACGGCCCCGTCCCGGGCGTGTGTTGCGTGCCGGAAAGCCGGGGGCGAACGCGGAAAGAGAGAAACAGCGATGAAGACGCTTGTGTATACAACAGCGATTGGTTCGGTGTTGACTGTGGTCCCGGGCGTGACAGCCTCGGCGTCGGCCCAGTCGGCCGTGCTGACCGGCAATCAGGACTTTACGATTTCCAATGTGGGCGAGGGGCTCTTCGGGGTGACCCGTCGGGATGCGGTGAACTCCCGGTTCCAGATCAACGGCCGGAACCCGGATAGCTCGAACCGGAACTTCGGCCTCTGGGCCGCGTTCAACATCGATCTCAACGGGCTGTTCTCCGCACCGATCAGCGGGCTCGAATCGGTCACGGTGGATCTGTTCGAGGCGCAGCCGACGACGGGCCAGGACATCGACAACATCATCACGGGCGGCACGCTCAACCTGTACTACACGCTCGAGGATGCGGATGTGCTCGCCTCGGCGAACGGCTTCGACTGGATCGATGCCGACCCGGAAGGGCTGGGCACGCAGTTCGCGGACCGGGTCCTTGTCGGCTCCGTCGATGTCGTCGACGGCAACCAGGGCGCCAGCTTCAACCTCGACCTCTCCGCGATCGAGGCGTCGCTGGTCAACGAGATCAACAGCGACGGCTTCGTCCGCTTCGTGCTGACCACGCCGAACATGAACACCGCGACGAGCTTTGGTGTCGGGGCGCCCGGGACCTCATCGGTCCTGGCGTTTGATGGTCCGGCGCCGACCGTGCGTTTCGTCGTCCCGTCGCCGGCTTCGGCCGTGCTGCTCGGCATCGCCGGCGTCAGCGCGGTGCGTCGTCGGCGCTGAGTCAGACTGATTGATCATGGCGATCTGTTTGCACCCGCGTCCGGACTGGGCGCGGGTGTTGTCTCGCGTGGGCGCAGGTGGGCTGGTTCAGCCGACGACACCCTTGACGGCGTCGACGATCCTGTCCGGGTTCGGCAGGTACGCCTGCTCGAGCGTCTTGTTGTACGGCGTCGGGACATCGCGGGTGTTCACACGCACCGGCTGGTGGTCGAGGTAGTCGAACGCGTGCTCGTTGATCTGCGCGATCACCTCGCTCGCGACCGAGCCGAAGGGCCATGACTGATCGACCACGACGACGCGGTTGGTCTTCTTCAGCGACTCGACGACCGCGTCGATGTCGAGCGGCCGGATGGTGCGCATGTCGAGCACATCGGCCTCGATGCCCTCGGCGGCGAGCCTCTCGGCGGCCTCGAGGCAGAAGTTGACGGGTCGTCCCCAGCTGACGAGGGTGACGGCGTCGCCTTCGCGCGCCAGGCGTGCGCGGCCGAACTGGATGTAGTACTGCTCCTCGGGCACATGGGCCTTGTCGCCGAGCATGCGCTCGGACTCGAGGAAGAAGACGGGGTCCGGGTCGCGGATCGCGGTCGCGAGCAGGCCCTTGGCGTCGTACGGGTTGCTGGGGATGGCCATCTTCAGGCCCGGGACATTGGCGTACATGCCCTCGACGGTCCAGGAGTGGGTGGAGCCGAGCTGTCCGCCGGCGCCGTCGTTGCCGCGGAAGACGATGGGGCATCCCCACTGTCCGCCGGACATGTAGAGCATCTTCGGGGCGTTGTTGAGGATCGGGTCGGCGGCAACGAGGCTGAACGACCAGCTCATGAACTCGACGATGGGCCGCAGGCCGTACATCGCGGCTCCGATGCACATGCCGGCGAAGCCGTTCTCGGAGATGGGGCTGTCGATGATGCGCTTGGGCCCGAACTCGTCGAGCATGCCCTGGCTGACCTTGTACGCGCCGTTGTACTCGGCGACCTCTTCGCCGATGAGGAAGACGCGTTCGTCGTTGCGCATCTCGTGCGACATCGCTTCGCGGAGCGCCTCGCGGTACTGGATGATGCGGTCGCCCTCGCGGCTGGGCAGCTCGTGCTCGGCCGGGAACTCGGGCAGCTCCCACTCGCCGACGGCGGGATGGATGCGTGAGGTGATGGTGTCGAAGGTGGTCATGCGTGCCTCGTGTGTTCAGAGCAGCGGGTTCTTGGTGCCGTGGGTGTAGGTATCGCTGGGGCTGAGATTGGGCTCGGGGTGGGCGTAGACATCGGTGGCGAGCTCGTCGAGGCTCGGGTCCTCGGCGTTCTCGGCGAAGTCGACGGCGTCCTTGACCTCGGCCTGGATCTCCTTGCGCATGTCCTTCCACTCGTCCTCGGTGATGGCGTTGCGCTCGTTCATCAGGTGGGCGAGCAGGCTGGCGATCGAGTCCTTCTCTTTGAACTCGTCCACCTCCTCCTTCGTCCGGTACTTCTGCGGGTCGGACATGCTGTGGCCCTGGTAGCGGTAGGTCTTGAAGTCGACGAAGCCCGGCCGCTGCATGTCGCGGCAATCGTCGGCGAAGGGCTTGAAGATGTCATAGACATGGCGGATGTCGAGGCCGTCGATCTTGATCGACTTGATGCCGTAGGCCTCGCCGCGCGCGGTGAGGTTCTCGTGGTTGGCGGTGTGTCGGTGGATGGCGGTGCCCATGGAGTAGCCGTTGTTCTCGATGATGTAGATGACGGGGAGTGAGTAGATCGCGGCGAGGTTGAGGGCTTCGTGGAAGGCGCCCTGGTCGATGGCGCCGTCGCCGAGGTAGCAGAGGGCGACCTTCTTGGAGCCGGTGCCGAGGACTTCCCACTCGTATCGGGCGGCGAAGGCGAGCCCGGCACCGAGGGGGGTCTGGGCGCCGACGATGCCGTGGCCGCCGTAGAGGTGGTTGGGTCGGTCGAACATGTGCATGGAACCGCCCTTGCCCTTGGCGCAGCCGGCGAGCCGGCCGTACATCTCGGCCATGCAGGCGCGGGCCGACATGCCGCGCGCCAGGGCGTGGCCGTGGTCGCGGTAGGCGGTGACGACGGGGTCATCGTGGTTGACGCAATTGATCGTGCCGACGGCGCAGGCTTCCTGCCCGGAGTAGATGTGGCAGAACCCGCCGATCTTGGCCTGCTGATAGGCCTGCTGCGTGCGGGTTTCGAACTCCCTGATGAGCTGCATATCGCGCAGCCAGCGGAGGAGGGTCTGGTCTGGGAGGGAGTCGGAGAGCCGGTCGCCGGTCCTCGAGTGGCTGGCCGCCTGCGCCATGATGATCCTTTCGGGAGCTATGGAAGCGATGCGTGCACGGGTGCCGTCCCCCCGCATCGCCCGGGCCTTGCGCCCGACAATGCTAGGAACGCGCCCGTGCGCCGGTCGGGCATCGCGAGTGAGATGCTGCCTGGACGATCGGGTTGTATACAGCTCCCGATGAGCCGTGTGGCTGGTTGGTCAGCGCGGGTCGAGCATGGCGGTGCCGCTGGTCTCCGCGGGCACCTGCGTCTTGAGCAGGACGAGCGCGGTGTTGAGCTGGAGGTCGATGCCCTCGTCGATGAGGATGCGTGGGTCCCTTCGCTCGGCGTCTTCGCCGGCGACCTCGACGCCGTGCTCGTCGATCTGGATGATGTCCGCGTTGCGCCGGATGAGGGCTGACTCGGTGACCTGGTCGGGGAGCAGATCGACCTCGAGGTTGGGCGCGACGCCCCACTCGGGGGAGCCCGGCTGGCGGTGGATGACCGAGCCATCGGGCAGCTGGTAGTACTGCGTGGTGACCTTCATGGCGGCGGTGTTGCGCGCGATGCCGTGGACATTCTGGACGGTGCCCTTGCCGTAGGAGCGTTCGCCGAGCACGATGGCGTTGGCGCCGTTGGTTCGTGCGTGGGCCTTGACAGCGCCGGCGACGATCTCCGAGGCGGAGGCGGAGTTGCTGTTGATGAGCACGACGACGGGGATATCCGCGAGCGTGGCGGCGCCGGGGTTGGCGGCGTGGCTCTCGGGCGGCTCGGTTCGGCTGTTGACGGTGGAGACCAGCGTGCCACGCGGGACGAAGCGGTTGACGATCTCGATGGCGCGGTCGAACTGTCCGCCGGAGTTGAAGCGGAGATCGAGGATGAGGCCTCGCAGGCCTTCGGCGCGCATGGCGCTGACGGCCGCGTCGAGCTCCCTCGTCGATTCGTCGGCGAACTTCTCGAGGCGGAGGTAGCCGATGCCCTGGTTCCGATCGATGAACCAGTCCCACGCGTCGACGCGGTTGTCGGGCCGGAGCCGTTTCCAGCCGGTGACGGTGGGGATGTCGATCTCGTCGCGGACGATGGTGATGTCCTTGGTGATCTCCTCGCCGTCGGCGTTGGTCCGGCGGACGGTGAGCGTGACCTCGGTGCCCTTTGGTCCCGTGATGATGTCGACGGCCTGGTCGGTGGTGACGCCGATCATGGGCTCGCCGTCGACATGGGTGATGATGTCGCCGGCGCGGACGCCGGCTCGCATCGCTGGCATGCCCGAGAGCGGTGTGTAGACCTCGAGGTCGCCGGTGATGGGGTCGTTGGTGATCTGGATGCCCACGCCGATGAAGGAGGAGCCGAGTCGCTTGTAGAAGCTGCGGAGCTCGTGGGGCCAGATGATGGCGCTGAACTCGTCGAGGGTGTTCATCGCCCCGGCGCCGAACTCGTGGATGACGACCTGGCTCGGCAGGTTGACCGTCTCCTCGTTCTTAACGAGCACTCGGTTCAGGGTGCGTCGGAGATCGATGATGGAGAGGTCACGGTTGGCGTTCTCGAGCAGGATGCGCTCCTCATCGAGGTAGGCCTCGAATCGGGACACGGCCGCCGCGTCGGCGAGCGTGGGGAACGCGAGCGCCATGTCGTCCGTCTGGATGAGCATGTCGATCACTTCGAGCCCACCGATGACCATCTCGCGGATGGTGGTGGCGGTGATGTGGTGCCGCGACGACTGGACAATGGCGGCGAGGGCGAGGTCGGGTGTGATGTCGGCGAGCTTGGTCGTGTAGTCGTCGCCCCGAGGGTTGTAGGGAGGGAGTCCTTTGACGGTGGGGGGCTCGGCGTCCTCGTTGAACTCGTCGGGGTTCTCTGCCTTGTCGGCGTGCCAGCGCTCGAGGGCGCGCTGCTCGAGCTCCCGGAGCCGGGCGTCGCGCATCTCCCAGTAGCGCTCGGGGATGTAGAGCGTGAGCTGGTCGCGTCGAAGGATCTGCCGCTCGACATCTGTCTTGAATCGCTGGGAGGCCTCGGTGAGGAGGTTCAGCCGGGCGTAGAGCTCAGCGGCGTCGAGCCACTGCTGCTCGGCTTCGGCACGGGCGGCGGCGTTGGCGGCGTCCTCGATCAGCCGGCGGACCTCGGGCTCCTGGTGGAACGCTTCTGGGTCGCGAACGACCTGCTCGAGGAAGAGCGCGGTCGAGAGCGCATCGGACAGGTCGGCGGGCTCGCCCGACGCCGCGGCTTCGAGCTCTTCGGTGAAGCGTTCGCGCAGTTCGGCGAGCTGCTCGTCGCGAGAGCTCTCCCGCTTGTCCAGGTTGATGCGGAGCAGATCCACGGCGGCGCGCAGGTCGGCGGTGCCGGCGGCATCGACGGCGTCCGGGATGGTCTGGAGCAGGTCGAGCGTTTGGTCGTTGTCGCCCCGCTTGGCGGCTTCCCATACCGCGTCTCGCCACGCGTCAGGTTCCAGGCTCCGCGCGGGTGTTGCGGCCGCCGGTTGGAGGGCGAGGACCGGGGCCGGGTTTGAGCCGAGGATCGCCAGCGTCACGGCGGTGGCGGCCAGCGTGGACCGGGTGGCGATCGTCCTGAAGGGGTGGCGCATCTGACCTCCGTGTTCTGCCCGTCTGCCGCGGGTGTACCGCTCGTGGTGGCATCGGTTGATCGGGCCGGGTGCTGTGGCCCGGTCCGTGGCGTCGGGTCCGTCCAGCATACGAGACTGTCCCGCTGGGCAGATTGTTCGGATCGAGCGGCGTCGATGGATGCAGATACCCTATCATGAGCCTATCAGTTGATCGGCTTGCATCGTTTCGATCGGACGGACATCACCAGGCCGAGTCCGGTGAACAGGATGGCGGAGGCGATGAGCGCGGGCGCGAAGGCCCGTTCCTCGAGGGCTCCCGCGTCGATGGCGGTGCTGATGGCGAGACCGATGAGCGGTCCGACGGTGTAGCCCACGCCGATGAGGGCCTCGTGTGACCCGCCTGCATCGGCGCCGTGGTCGCCGATCTCCAGGGCGTAGTAGAGCGCGGAGGTGTAGACCGTGCCCATGCCGACACCGAAGGTTGCCAGGCTGAGGATGAGCATCGGGAGCGAGCCGAGGGGCGGTGCGGCGGCGGCGCCCGCGAAGCCGAGGAAGAGCGCGGCGGCCCCGATGGCGAGGGGCCAGGCCCGGCCGTGCCAGCCGTGCCAACGTTCGAGCAGCAGCATGCTGGCGACGCGGGCGATCAGCCAGACGCTGACGAGGATCGGCTGCCAGGCGCGATCGATCCCCATCGCGGTGAGCGCGACGGGGAAGGCGGGCCCGAGCACGCACATGAGGAGGTAGCTGGCGGGGAGGAGCCGTCGGCTGGCGCGGAGCAGGGTGTGGTAGATCGGGGAGTGCGGCTCGTGATGGATGTCGAGGTGGCGGGCGGGTGTCCGAGGAAGGGCGAGGATAAAGGGGATTGCGACGGCGTGGAGGGCGGCGACGAGATAGAGCGCGGCGAGCGCGCGGGCGGGGTCGGTGCTCGCGCCCTCCGCCGAGAGAAAGGGTGAGAGGACCCAGAAAGCGGCGACGACGGCGGTGGTCCATGTGATGTTGAAGCGTCCGGTGGCGGCGCGGAGAGGCTGCTGCTTGCGACCGCCGGCGAGGTACCACTCGACGAGGGGCCACATGAAGCCGGTCGTCAGGCCGTAGACCGCGCCGACGATCCAGACGGCGGCGGTGGGGTCGCGGTGCACCGCGAGCACGATCGGCGGGAGGAGGGAGACGGCGCCGGCGGTGACCGTGATGCCGAGCAGGATGGATCGTGGTGTGAGCGAGGCAGCGCGGGCCTCGAGCCTGCGGAGGACGGGTCCGGCGGCGAGTGCGCCCGGGATGTAGCACGCGCCGAGGACGACGCCGAGCAGGAAGCTGGCGGAGCGTGAGAAATCGCAGCTGGCGTCGGCGATGAAGTAGAGCCCCTGCGTGACGGCGCCGGTGCCGATGGAGAGGATGAAGGTGATCGCCAGCACGGCCCAGAGGGGTGCCTTGGCGGGACGGGGTTGGTCGGCGGCAGGCGTCACGGTGGGTGGTCGGGGCTTTTCGTCGGAGGTTTGCCAATGGCCGGCGGCGATCGTACGATCGGGTCTGGTCGGGGTCGAACCCGGCCCGAGCAGAGCCCGTAGCTCAATTGGATAGAGCGCTGGCCTCCGAAGCCAGAGGTTCCGCGTTCGAATCGCGGCGGGCTCGTTGATGAGTTGGACCCGAAGCGTCTGCCCGTGTGGGGCTGGATGGGCTTGGAGAGGGTCCGGCGTGCCCCACTCGGTCGGAGAGAGCTTGGCGCGGGTCCGGATCGGGCCGATGGGTGTTGTACAGGTTGTACAGATCGATCTCGGAGAGTGAGCATGGAACATCGGCGTTGGGGCGTGTTGGTCGGGTTGGCGGCGGCGTTGTGCGTGGCGGGCGGGGCGCTCGGTCAGGGCGCCGCGGGTGAGCCGGCGTCGGCGCGGTTCCGCGATGTGCAGCTCCCGGGCGTTCCGGTGCCGGCGAGCGAGTTCGCAGACGCGGAGTCGGTGTTCGAGAAGTACATCGAGGCGATCGGCGGACGGGAGACGGTCTTCGGGATCACGAGCCGACAGTTCGTCGGACGGGTGGAGTTCGTGATCGCGATGCCGGACGGGACGCGTCAGCGTCAGTCCGGGCGGGTGGATACCTACGCGAAGGCCCCGAACCTCTATGTGCAGGATGTGATCTTTCCCGGGCTTCGTTCGGACCGCACGGTCTTCGACGGCGAGATGGCGTGGCGCGAGAGCGACACGGGCGAGGTCGTGGTCATCACGGGCGAGGAGCTCGAGCGGGTCAAGAGCTCGGCGTCGTTCTACCAGGCGGCGGACTACGAGAAGCAGTTCGCATCGTACGAGGTGATCGGGGGCTCCGAGGAGCCCAGCGGCGAGCGCTATGTGCATGTGCTGGTCGAGTATGCCTCGGGGCGGCAGGAGCTGATGCTCTTCGACGAGGAGACCGGGCTGCTGCGGGCGATCGTGACGGACCGCGACATCGGCAACGGCGAGCGGATCCCGCTGCTGCGCTGGTACGACAGCTACAAGTCGTTCGATGGCGTGTCCTACCCGACGACGGTCAAGGAGCAGTACGCGAATGTGGCGCTCGAGTACTCGCTCTCGGATGTGGTCACGGGGATCGAGATGCCCGCGATGCGCCGCCCGGCAGCGGTGCGTGAGGCGGCGGGCGGCTGAGCTCTCTGGATCATCGAAGCTCGCAGCACCGGCCGAACCTCTTGCAGAGTGGGTGATCCGCGCACGCGTGTAGCCTGGCCTTGCAGGCTCTCCGTCCGTGAAAGATGATCATGTGGCTGGCGTCGCACCAGCTGTCTCTCGGCAGCAGGGCGCACAGGTAGCGCTCGGTCATGGCGACGGTCGCGTCTGCTGGGACCAGGCCGAGCCGCTTGCTGATGCGTTCGATGTGGGTATCGACAACGAATCCGCTGTTGATGTTGAAGGCGTTGCCAAGGACGACATTGGCGGTCTTGCGCGCGACGCCGCGGAGGGTGAGGAGCTCGTCCATGGTCTTGGGAACTTCGCCGTCAAACTCTTCGACGAGCGTTGTCATGGCGGCGTGGACGGCTTTGGCCTTGTTGCGGTAGAGGCCGATGGTCTTGATGTACGGCTCGATCTGGGCGGGTGTTGAGGCGGCGTAATCGGCGGGGGTAGGGAAGGCCTTGAAGAGCTCGGGCGTGGCCTTGTTGACGCCGGCGTCCGTGGCCTGGGCGCTCAGGATGGTGGCGATGAGCAGTTCGTGCGGCTGGGTGTAGTCGAGCTCACAGTGGGCGTCGGGGTAGTGCTCGGCGAGCGCGTCGAGCACGGCTCGTGCGCGGCGTTTCTGCGTGGGCGTGAACTGCGGGAGCGCGAAGGGCAGATCGCGGAGGCCCCGAGGGTTGTCGGGTGTGCGCATGGTCATGACGACTTCCGGCGGAGCAGCGCGGGGGGCTCGGGCGCGCCCTCTCGCGGTGGACCAGCGACATCACTCCGGGCAGCCCTGGACACCGAGGCGACGCCGACCGCCGTCAGCACGAGTGTGGCGAGGACCGTGCCGGCGAGCGTGTTCGTTGCGGGACCGTGGTCGTCCATGAAGGCGTTCCTGGCGCGCTCGGCCTGTTCGTTCTGGCCGGCTCGGGCGGCGGTCCAGTAGTCGGTGAGGTGGCCGTTCATGCGCGGACCGAGGACGAAGAGGTTGTACGCGAGCAGGAGCAGGGCGATGCCGAAGGCGACGAGTCGGAAGAAGGTCGTGACTCGGGTCGCCCAGGCGGATCGGGAGAGAGCGATGATCGCCAGCGAGACGCCCGTGACCAGGGCGGCGATGAACTGCACGATGTCGCCGATGGCGAAGATCCGGGCCGCGACGAGGCCGGCCGCGAGCCGCCAGTGCTCGCCGGCGTACTCGGTGTAGGCGGGGAGCGTGGGGTCGATGGCCTTGACGGTCGGGAAGATCACCGCGGCCGCGGCGCCGGTCATGGCGACGGCACCGGTCCAGAGCCCGGCGGTGGTGATGTGCGCGACCTCGAGCCATCTTCGCAGCGGCGTCATGCAGGATGGTAGGTGGGCGAGCGTCGGGACTTAGAATCGACGGATGAGCATGGCAAGCCACGGGACGGTGCCGGTGTTGGCGTGTGCGCTGCGCGGCGTGTCACGGCGGGTGGGGGGCGCACGGGCCGGCCTGGCCTGGTGCGCGGCTCGCGGTGTGCGTCGCGTGATGCTGGACGCGACGGACCGAGAGCTGCGGCCGCGGACGCTCGACCGCTCGGCGCGGCGGGATCTGGCGGCGCTGCTCCGCCGGCACGAGCTGGAGACGACGGGCATCGACCTGCTGGTGCCCGCGGAGCACTTCGAAGACGGTGCGCTGGTGGACCGGGCGCTCTCGGCGGCTGTGGCGGCGGTCGGGCTGGTATCGGAGCTCGCGTCGCTGGGTGCGTGCGGTCCGGACCCGGCGGTGTGCGTGGCGGTGGGGGCGCAAACGGATGAGGCTGTGCTGGAGTCGTTGTCGTCGGCCGGTGAGCGCGGAGGGGTCCGGGTGGTGCTGCTGACGCCGATGGAGGGCGTCTCGCCCATCGCGCTGGAACTCGGTCCGATGGTCCGCGCGGGAGTGGACGGCGCTGGCCGGATCGCTGCGCTCGGCACTCGGGTCGGCCTGGTCCGTGTGGACCGCTTTGATCGGTCGACACTCTCGGCGGTGCCGGGATGCGTCGCGGCGCTGAGCGTGGTGTCTCCCGGCGCGATCGGCGTAGCGGACCTCACCGACAGCGCGGACCCGTCGCGCGCGTGGGAGGCGTGCGCGGCGGCGTGGCGAGGACCGACGGTGTCCGGTTAGGAGGTCAGCGCGGCCTCGTCGATGTCGGCGTTGGTGTAGACCTTCTGCACATCGTCGTTGTCCTCGAACGCTTCGATCAGGCCGACGACCCGTTGAGCGTCCTCGCCCGTGACGGCGACGGTGTCGTTGGCGAGCTTGGTGATCTCGGCCTCCTCGATCTCGATGCCGGCGGCCTCGATGGCGGTCTTGACGGCGATGAACTCGGTGGGATCGGTCAGGATGGTCCAGAAGCCATCGTCGCCCTCGGGCGGCTGGACATCTTCGGCGCCGGCGTCGATCGCGAGCTCCATGAGGGCTTCTTCGGTGGTCTGGTCGGCGGCGACGAGGATCTGGCCCTTGGTCTGGAAGAGGAAGGCGACGGAGCCGGCGTTGCCCATGGAGCCGCCGAGTTTCTTGAAGATGGTTCGCACATCACCCACGGTGCGTGTCTTGTTGTCGGTCAGGGTGTCGACGATGATGGCGACGCCGCCCGGGCCGTAGCCCTCGTAGGTGATGGACTCGAAGGCGTCACCCTGGCCCGCACCGGCGCCCTTGTCGACGGCGCGCTGGATGGTGTCCTTGGGCATGTTGGCGTACTTGGCCTCGTCGATGGCGTAGCGGAGGGCGAGGTTGGTATCGGGGTCGGCTCCGCCGGCGCGGGCGGCGGCCATGATGGCCTTGGAGCACTTGGACCAGATCTTGGAGCGCTTCTTGTCCTGGCGTTCCTTGCGGTGCTTGATGTTCGCCCATTTGCTGTGGCCGGCCATGGGGTGGCGTCTCCGTCGTGGCTGGGTGAGGTGGCTACGAATCGTTCTTGGACGAGGATCGGCCGGAACGCGGCGTGCGTTTGGCGGCGGCCGGTTTCTTCGCGGACTTCTTCTTCGGCCGGGACTGGCCGCGTGCCGCGGGCTTGGGCTTCTGGTCGATGGACCAGAGCTCGAGGCCGAGGAACAACTCGGCGGCGTCGCCCGCGCGGACCTGGCGCTCGAGCCAGACCGGGGCAGCCCGGTCGGATTCCGTCTCGGGGATGATGCCGCGGCTCCGGAGCAGCGCCGTGAGGCGATCGTCGAGCGGGAAGGCGTGGCAGCCGAGCGCGATCAGGGCGACCCGGGCGGCGGCGTAGGCGGGGATGCCTTCGAGCGAGTCGAGGTACGCCCGGGCCTCGCGCTTTCCGAGCTGCCGCAGATGGGCGAGCGAGACGGCGTGCTGCCGGGTGTAGATATCCGCCAGCGTCGCGACGAGGCGCTCGGCCCGCTCGCGCGAACGCGGGTAGCTGGAGCCGAGCGCCGCGACGATCTCGTCGGGCAGGCAGACGCGGAGCTCGTTGAGATCGACGAAGTGGGAGACGAACGCATCGAACCTGGCAGCGGCGCGGTGCTCGCCTGCTTCCCAGACGAGGAAGGCCCAGACGAGCTCGTCGATGATGCCGTCCTGCACGAGCTCGCCGTTGTCGGCGGCGGGGATGCCCGCGGGGGCGGCTGGCCGAGGCGGGATCTCGCGGCCCTCCCAGAGTCCGCGGATCAGCTCCGGCGTGCCGGGCGTCTGCTGCTCGCTCATGCCGTCGCTCCGTCGTGCGGATCCGTTTTGTCTGGAGCCTGCTCCGCCCCGGGCTGGAGTTCCTGCTCGCGTGCTTCGCGTTCGCGGGCGACGAGGGCGAGCGCATCGAGCACCTGGGCCTGTCTGGCGGCGGCGGCGTCGCTCTTGAAGGTGAGCTCCGGGATGCTGCGCAGGGCGAGCTCGTCGGAGATCCGGCGGCGGATGTGCTTGGCGGCGGCGCGCAGGCCGTGCATCGTCAGGTCCCGGTGCTGCTCGGGCATGACAGAGACATAGACCGTGGCGGACTTGAGGTCGTCGGAGATGGTGACGCGGGTGACGGTGACGAGCCCGCGGACGCGCGGGTCATGCAGATGGGAGCTGATGACCTTCTGGACAGCCTCGCGGACGAGTCCGGCGGCCTGCTGGGCGCGCTGGTTCATGGCGTGCTCCTGCCGGCGCGGTGATCCTCGGGATCGATTGCCCTGGCGCGGGCGAGCATGGCCTCGACGAGATCGTGGTCCACAGGCTCCGGCGCGGGCGGGTGCGCATCCTTGTCGCCCACGATCATGTGCCGACGGGTCGCGACGACTTCGGCGTCGTGGAGCGACCGGAGCTTCTCGCCGATGCGGTCGAGCGTCACGCCCAGGTGCCGGCCGTCCGTGCCGACGGCGGCGATGCCGATGACGGCGGTCGTGTGCGACTCCTGCGCAGCGACCTCGGCGACGGAGACCAGGTGCTCGCGGTGCAGCCTGTCCTTGAGGGACTTGACGACGCGGCGTTTGTCCTTGAGCGACTCAGCGCCGGGGATGTCGAGCTCGACTTGAAGAACGGCGATGATCATGCTGCTCGGTGTGCTGCGTTACAGGGTCCGCTTGATCTCGACCTGCTTGTAGCACTCGAGGATGTCGCCCTGCTTGATGTCGTCGTAGCCGACGATCTTCATGCCGCACTCCATGCCGGCGCGGACCTCCTTGGCGTCATCCTTGAACCGCTTGAGCTGCTCGAGTCGTCGATCGTTCTCGATGACGATGTCGTCGCGTGTGACGCGGATGAGCGCATCGCGTTCGACGACGCCGTCGGTGACATAGCAGCCGGCAACGGCGCCGACCTTGGAGACCTTGAAGACCTGTCGGACCTCGGCGTGACCCAGGACCTCCTGGCGGAGTTCGGGTTCGAGCAGGCCCTCGGCGGCCTTGGTGATGTCCTCGGTGATGTGGTAGATGACATCGTAGGTGCGGATCTCGACGCCCTTGTCGTCGGCTTGGCGGCGGGCCTTGCCCGAGGGGATGACATTGAAGCCGACGATGATGGCCTTCGACGCCTCGGCGAGGATGACATCGGACTCCGTGATGCCGCCGACGGCCGCGTGGAGCACGCGGATGCGGACCTCATCGCCCGAGACTTTTTCGATCTCGTGCTTGAGGACATCGACCGAGCCCTGGACATCGGCCTTGACGACGATGAGGATCTCCTTGAGCTCGGCGTCGGACATCTGGCCGAAGAGCGAGTCGAGGGTGACCTTGGGCTGGGCGAGCTGGGTCTCGCGGTCGCGGTGCTTGCGCTGCTCGGCGGCGTCCTGGGCTTTCTTGAGGGTGTCAACGCAGTAGAACTTGTCGCCGGCCAGGGGCAGCTCGTCGATGCCGGAGATCTGGACGGGCCGCGGGGGGTAGGCCTCCTTGAGCTTGTTGCCGCGGTCGTCGCTGATGTCGCGGACACGGCCGAAGGCAGGACCGGCGACGATGAAGTCGCCGACGGTGAGCTTGCCGTCCTGGAGCAGGACATTGGCGACGGCGCCGCGTCCGGTCTCGTGGCGGGCCTCGATGACGGTGCCGCGTGCGGGACCGTCGAAGTCGGCCGTGAGCTCGAGGACCTGCGCCTGCAGGTCGAGGATCTCGAGCAGCTCGTCGATGCCGATGCCCTTGGCGGCGGAGGTCTTGATGACCTCGGTGTCGCCGCCCCACTCGACGGGGTTGAGCCCGTGCTCGGCGAGCTGGCCGAGGATGCGCTGGATGTTGGAGTCGGTGGCCTCGGGCTTGTCGATCTTGTTGAGCGCCACGACCATGGGGACGCCGGCCGCCTTGCAGTGGTTGATCGACTCGATGGTCTGCGGCATGACGCCGTCGTCGGCGGCGACGACGAGCACGACGAGGTCGGTGACATTCGCGCCGCGTGATCGCATGGCGGTGAACGCCTCGTGTCCCGGGGTGTCGACGAAGGTGATGAACTTGTCCTCGTTGCCGACATGCACGGGCACGCGGAAGGCGCTTGTGGCCTGGGTGATGCCGCCCGCCTCGCCGGCGGCGACATTGGCGTTGCGGATCCTGTCGAGCAGGCTGGTCTTGCCGTGGTCGACATGGCCCATGATCGTGACGACGGGGCCGCGCGGGCGCTCGTCGACATTGACGCGGTCCTCGAAGTCCTTGGCGACGACATCCTCGGCGCTGGTGGCCTGCACGACCTCCAGCTCGATGTCGTACTCCAGCATGATTTCCTGAGCCTTCTCCGTGTCGATGCCGGAGTTGATGGTGGCCATGACGCCCTGCAGGAAGAGCTGCTTGACGATGTCGGCGGCCTTGACGCCGGTGGCGGCGGAGAGATCCTTGATGGTGAATGGCTCGGTGATCTTGACGGTGCCGCCGGTCTGCGCGGGCGTCTGGGCACGGTCGGCGGAGGCCCCGGCCTTGCGTTTGGCGTCCTGCCGGCGTCGCTTCATGAACCCGCCGGATCGCTGGAGGCGCGCCTCGCGTTCGATCAGATCCTGCTCGCGGAAGGGCATGGCGCCGCCACCGCCGCCGCCGCGTCCGGAGCGGCGACCCGAAGGACCGGCGCCGCCGCCGCGTCGTCGGTCGCCGCCGCCGCCCCGCTGTCCGCCACGGCGGTCGTCGGCACCAGGAGGTCCAAAGTCGGGCGGCCCGTCCATCGATGGGCCGCGCGGGGCCCGACGGGGGACATCGAGCGTTTCTGGGGCTTCAACGCGCACGACCTTGGGCCCGGAGAGGGTCACCTTGGCCCGCTCGACCTGGTCGAGCATCGGGCCGGCGGGGGCGATCACCTTTGGCCTCGTCGGGACATTCATGGTCGGCTGGGGGGCCGGCTTGGGGGCCGGGGTCGGTGCTGGGGTCGGTGCCGGGGCCGGGGCGGGCTGCTCCGCGGCGGGCGCGACCGCGGGGTCATCCGGAGCCTTCGGCGTGTCGGGCTCGGCCTGCGGCCCGGGGGATGGCGCGGGCGTCTCGGGCTGGGGCTTCGCTTCCGGGGCGGGCTGAGCGGTCGGCGCGGAGACCTCCGGGGTGGGAGATTCCTCCTCGGGCTGCTCCGCGGCGGGGGCTTCGGGCGTCTCCGTGGCGGCGGGCTTGGCCTTCGCGCGGGCCTTGGCCTTGGCGCGGGGCTTGGCCCGGACCTTCTCGATGTCGACCTTCTTGGAGGTCTCAACGGCGGTGGCGGCGCCGCCGGAGCTGGCGTCGAACCACTCGCGCACGGTGGCCTCGAGTCCGGCGGAGATGCTGGACATGTGGTTCTTGACGATGTCTTCCGGCACGCCCTCGGCGTGGCATTTCTCGACGATGGCCTTGGAGGTCACGCCGAGCTCTCTTGCGATCTCGAACACACGCCTAGCCAAAAGGAGTCTCCGTGAAACCGTGGAATGGAGCCGATGCTTGGCCCCCGATGCGTCGGTCGTTCTGCGTCAGTTCTGCCCGCTGTCCTGCTCGGTGGAGGGGTCGGCGCCGTCGCCCAGGATGAGCGAGGCGGCGGCGTCGGCTTCCGCGTCCGCCGGCGCGTCGGCGAACCCGCCCAGCAGGGCGGCGCCGGCGGCCTCCTCCTCGCGACGCTTCCGCTCGGCCTCCTCCTTGTCCTTCTGCTGCTGCTCGGCGACCACCTTCGCGCGCTCGGAGGCGATCTGCACCATCGTGTCCGCCACTTCCTGCGGGATCTCGAGCTCGGCCATGAGCACCTCTGGGCCGACTTCCTCGATGTCGAAGACGCTGACCATGCCCAGCGCGGCGAGACGGTCGAGCTTGGACTCGTCGATGCCATCGATGCTGGTGAGCGTCTCGTTGAGGATCGCCAGGCCCTTGTCGAACTCTTCCGGCGTCAGGATGTCGATGTCCCAGCCGGTGAGGCGGGCGGCGAGGCGGACATTCTGGCCCCGCTTGCCGATCGCGAGGCTCAGCTGGTCGTCGCGCACGACGACGGTGGCTCGCCCGAGCTCGAAGCAGAGGTTGATCTCGTGAACCTCGGCGGGCTTGAGCGCGTTCTGGATGAGGATCTGGCTCGACTCGTTCCAGCGGACGATGTCGATCTTCTCGCCGTTGAGCTCGTCGACGATGTTCTTGATGCGCGAGCCGCGCACGCCCACGCACGCGCCGACGGCGTCGACGCGCGAGTCGATGGAGCTGACGGCGATCTTGGTGCGGTAGCCGGGCTCCCGGGCCATGGCCTTGAGCTCGATGATGCGCTCGGCGACCTCGGGGACCTCGACCTCGAAGAGCCGGCGGATGAAGTCGGGGTGGCCCCGGCTGATCACGATCTTGACCTGCGAGCCCTGCTCACGGACATCGAGGATGACGCAGCGGACCCGGTCGCCGGGCTCGAACTGCTCGCCGGGGATCTGCTCGGAGCGGGGCATGAAGGCCTCGGCGCGGTCGATGGTGACCACGAGCGCGCCGCCCTCGTAGCGCTGGGCCGTCCCCGTGACGATCTCGCCGATCCGCTTGGAGAACTCGCCCAGGATGCTGCTGCGTTCATCGTCTCGGAAACGCTGGATCATGACCTGCTTGAAGGTCTGGGCGGCGATCCGGCCGAACTCGGCCGGGGGGATGCTCAGGGGTTCGCCGTGGCGGCGGAGGTCGATGGACCCGTCGATGGGATCGATCGTGCAGGCGAACTCGTCGGCATCGATGGTGCCGAAGTACTTGCGCGCGGCGGAGATCATCGCCTGCTCGAGGTCGGCGACGAGGAGGCTCTTCTCGATGTTGCGATCCCGCGCGATCGAGTCGACGATGCGCATCATTTCCTGGGTGTTCATGTCCACGGGCGTGTGCTCCGGTGCTGCCGAGTTGTCGCCGAGGGGGTCGCTCGGCCGAGATGTGCTGACCGGGTCGGTGCCCGGGGTGATCTGCAAACGCATCGAGGCCACGGGTCTGTGACAGACCCGCGGCCTCCCGGACGATCGCACCGGTGCCGCCACGGCACCGATCCGTTCAGGCATGGCCGAGATTCAGCGCATGCGAGGCTCCGGGAAGCCCGCCGCGATCCGGCCTTCCGGGTGCGGCAGCGGTCCAAACGAACGCCCCTGGTTCCGTGCAGAGGGCGACCAAGAAGGCTAGAGCCGGGTGCGCATCGGGTCAAACCGTTCGGCTCGGGCGGAGGCGAGCCTCGGTGACCCGGTCAGGCTGCGGGCGGTGCGTCCGGCGACGAGGTCGTGGGACCGCTCCTGGAGGCCCCCGGCTTCGGGGGCTTCTCACCCTTCTTGAAGTCCGCCATGATGCGGAGCGCCCTGGAGCCCTTGATCTGGCCGATGGCCGCCCAGAACTTGTTCTCCTGCTCCACGCGGATGGTGACGGGCTCGGCGGCGGGCTTCTCGGTGACGATCAGGTCGCCCACGCTGAGCGACAGCAGGTCGCTGACGGTCATGGTGGTGCGGGCGAGGACCCCGCTGACCGAGACGCTCGCACGACCGATCGAGGTCGTGAGGCTGCGCTGCAACTCGGGGTTCCGCGTGAGCTTGTGGACGGCGAACCAGCTCTGAGCAGAGAGATCCTCGATCAGCGGCTCGATGACATTGTACGGGATGCACAGGTTCATCGTGCCAGCGCGGTTGGACATCTTGATCTCGAAGCCGACGACGACGACGACCTCGTTGGGCGGGACGATCTGGACGAGCTGCGGGTTGCTCTCGGTGGCGGAGATGGCGAAGGTGAGCTCCTTGATGCCCGCCCAAGCCTCGGTCAGGGCATCCAGCCCGCGCGTGGTGACATTGGAGATCAGCCGGGTCTCGATGAGCGTCAGCGGGCGCTGCGGGATAAACAGGTCCTGCGTCGTGCCGCCGAGCAGCCGATCGATGATGGGGTAGATGATCAGCGGGCTGATCTCCAGGCACATCTGTCCCTCGAGCGCATCGGCCTGGATGAGGTTGAAGCTGGTGGGGTTCGGCAGGCCCGAGATGAACTCGGAATAGGTCATCTGCTCGCAGTTGGCGACCTTGACCTCGACGATGGTGCGGAGGAAGCCGGAGAGGGCGGCGCCGAAGTTCCGGGCGAAGGCCTCGTGCAGGGTCTGGAGCGCCCGCATCTGGTCCTTGGACACGCGTTCGGGCCGTTTGAAGTCGTAGGGGCGGACCTCGACGGGCTCGTCGGGGCGACGGTGCCGGCTGAAGATCTGGGCCGAGGTGTCCTCTTCCTCGACCTCGCCCGTCTCGACGGCGTTGAGCAGGGCGTCGATCTCGGATTGGTCCAGGACATCGGCGAACATGGCTCGGCGTCGGCTCCTGCGATCGGACGAGGGTCCCGAGGGGTTATCGTCGGGACGGCGCGGAGCCCTTGAGCCGGGCGCCGTGGAACAATCCTCGGTGGCTGCGGGATGGTGAGGGTGGATGGACCGGCGTCCGGGCCGGCCCGCTGCAACGAGTTCGATCGGGAGACGGCGTGATGGAAGCTCGAGTCGGTTGGCCGGCGGTGGCGGGGTTGACGGCCTGGCTCGTGTGGTTCGCGATCGGGGGCGCGGCATTCGGCCAGCGCGGCGACTTCGGCGGGGGCGGCTTCGCCGGCCGCCCTGGTGCCGGGGGCACGCCCGAGGTCTCGATCAGTGCCTCCGCGAGTGTCGCCGAGGTCGCGCCGGGCGGGCAGTTCGCCGTCGCGGTCGTGCTGGACCACCCGGCGAAGCTGCACTCGTGGCCCTCCGCGGCGCAGGATGTCCTGCCGGACGGGTTCGAGTTTGCGATCCGCACGGAGGTCGGCGTGGTAGACGCCCCGGCCTCGGCAGCGATCGGCCCGGCGCAGTGGCCCGAGCCGCACCCCGCGGCGGTCCCGAACATTTCCGGTGAGGGGCCGGCGACGATCGAGGTGCCGACCTACAGCGGGCGCGCGATCGTGTACCTGCCGATCGCGGTGGCGGCCGACGCTCCCGAGGGGGAGCTGGTGCTGCCGGTGCGGGTGATGCTGCAGGCGTGCGACGATGTGCAGTGCTACATCCCGCAGGAAGAAACGGTCGCCGTCACGGTGCGGGTGACGGCGATGCCGTCGAGCGGCGAGGCGGGTGCGGACTTCGCGGGCTTCGACGCGAGCGTGTTTGCGGGCTCGGCGTCGTGGGGCGACGGGTCATCGGCTTCGGACGGTGCCGCGACAAAAGGACTGGATGCTTCGGTCGGCGATACCAAGGCGAAAGCTGGTGCGGAAACCGACACGAGCAGCGCCGGCGGTCGTCAATTCCTGGGTCTCGTTCGTGTGCCGGCTCCTGGTGAGTCGTCCTTCATCTGGGTGCTGATCGCGTTGAGCGCCGCGGGGGGGTTCGTGCTGAACCTGACGCCGTGTGTGCTGCCGGTGATCCCCATCAAGGTGATGACGCTGACGAAGCACGCGGGCGAGAGCCGCGGGCGTGCGGTGGTGCTGGGCGTGTGGATGGCGGCTGGCGTGATCGCGTTCTGGAGCGTGCTGGCGATCCCGGTGCTGGCCGTCAAGGGGTTCACGGATCCGTCGCAGATCTTCGGGATCTGGTATGTGACGGCCGGCATCGGGCTGATCATCTTCGTGATGTCGTTCGGCCTGCTCGGGATGTTCAACCTGACGCTTCCGCAGCGGGCGTACATGGTGAACCCGAAGGCGGACTCGGCGAGCGGGTCGTTCATGTTCGGGGTGATGACGGCGGTGCTGGGCCTGCCGTGCTTCGGGTTCGTGATCGGCGCGCTGCTGCCGCAGGCGTTGGTGGCGAGTTCGTTCGCGGTGGTAGCGGTGTTCGTGTCGATGGGCGTGGGGATGGCGCTGCCGTACTTCGTGCTCTCGCTGCGGCCGGAGCTGCTCAGCCGGGTGCCGAAGACGGGGCCGGCGAGCGAGCTGGTCAAGCAGGTGATGGCGCTCTTGCTGATGGCGGCGGGGGTGTACTTCATCGGTTCGGGGCTGATCGGTTTGGTTCTGGAGAAGCCGTATCTCGCGCGGGTGCTGCACTGGTGGGCGGCCGGTCTGTTCGTGGCGTCGGCGGGGCTGTGGCTGCTGTACCGGACGGTGCGGATCACGCGTCGGCCGGGTCGGATCGCGTTCTTCGGCGTGCTGGCGGCGGGTCTGGCGTCGGCCGGGCTGTGGGTCGCGAACGATCAGACGGAGCAGGCGCGCACGAAGTACGAGGCTCGACAGGCCGCCCTCGCCGCGGCGAAGTCTCCCGCGGGTTTCACCACCGCCGCGTGGAACGACTACTCGCCGGAACTGGTGGAAGCTGCGCAGCGCGCCGGCAAGGTCGTGGTGCTGGACTTCACGGCGGAGTGGTGCCTGAACTGCAAGGCGCTCAAGCGGACGGTGCTGGATGTGGACCCGGTGAAGCCGTTGCTGCTCGGCGACGGCGTCGTGCCGGTGATCGTCGATCTGACGGCTCGGTCGGCGCCGGGCTGGGAGAAGCTGCGGGAACTGGGGCAGACGGGGATCCCGACGCTGGCGGTGTTCGGCCCGGGGCTGCCGGACGGTCCTTGGCTCTCGAATGCGTACACGCCGGGACAGGTGGTCGAGGCGATCGGTCGGGCCAGCGGGAAGCGGGTGGCGTCGGTGGAGTGAGGCCCGCCCGGGGCCGATGTATTGACTCCGGGCCCGGTGGCGGGTACTTTTCTCTCCCGCGGCCGACCGGCCCGGATCTGGCGGGTGTAGCTCAGTGGTAGAGCGTCACGTTGCCAACGTGAATGTCGTCGGTTCAAATCCGATCACCCGCTTTGGAACGCCCGGTGCAGCATGGCACCGGGCGTTGTCCTTTCCTGGACGGAGCGGCACCGGTCCAGGCAGGGCGGCCGCGACCGGCTCTGCGAGGTAAGGTTGGCTTTGGGAGGCTGATCCATGGCGCGGACACCATCGACGATGCGGCTCTCGCCGGGCGACGAAGCGCCGGCGTTCGATCTGGCCAATCACAATGTGGGCGTGGGGCGGGAGCGCGTGACACGGGAATCGGCGTCCGGCGAGCACGGCCTGCTGGTGATGTTCATCTGCAACCACTGCCCGTTCGTGAAGCACATCGCCGATGAGCTGGCCAGGCTCGGTCACTACGCATCGTCGCACGGGATCGGGGTGGTCGCGATCCAGCCGAACGATGTTGCGAACTTTCCGGACGACGCGCCGTCGAAGATGACCGAGGAGGCCGAGTCGCGCGGGTACACCTTCCCGTACGCGTACGACGAGGATCAGTCGGTGGCGAAGGCGTACGCAGCGGCCTGCACGCCTGACTTCTATCTCTTCGATGCGGATCGTCGGCTGTATTACCGGGGGCAGCTGGACGATTCGCGTCCGGGCAGCGATGTGCCGGTGACGGGCGCGGACCTGCGCGCGGCGATCGGCTCGCTGCTTGCCGGCGATCCGCCTCCCGAGGTGCAGAAGCCCAGCCTCGGGTGCAACATCAAGTGGATCGCCGGGAACGAGCCGGACTACTTCGGCTCCTGACGCTTCCCCCCGGGCGGCGAGGGCGCGCGGCCTTCCAATCCTCAGCGGTCATGGCGAATCGGAGGTGGTCGCGCCACCGGCCGTCGATCTCGAGATAGTTCGGGCTCAGGCCTTCTTCGCGGAACCCGAGGCGTCGGACCAGGGCGAGCGAACGCTCGTTGTGCGGCATGATGTTCGCTTCGACCCGGTGGAGGCCCAGGCGGCCGAAGGCGTGGCGGATCGCCAGGGGCAGGCCCTCGGTCATGAAGCCGCACCCCGTGTGCCCCGCGCCGAGCCAGTACCCCAGCACGGCGTTCTGGAACGGGCCGCGGGCGATGTGGCTGAGGTTGATCATGCCGACGATCGCATCGGTTCGTCGCGCGCAGAGCAGGAACCGTCGGGTGTGGTCGGTCCGTTGCGTGCGCAGCAGGCGTTCGAATCTCGTGTCGGATTGTCCAGCGGATCCGTTGGGCCAGCGGGGCTCCCAGGGGCGGAGATGATCGAGACTGCTCTCGCGGAGCGCGCACCATTCGCGTTGATCGGCGGGGTGTGCGAAGCGGAGATAGGTCCGGCGCGACCGCTCGACGGCCGCGTCGAGCGGTCGCGCCGCCGTGCTCGAAGCGGCGCGCGTCACGGGCGGTCCCCTCCGACATGAACGAGCAGGCGGCGGGTGTGCGGAGCGCGGCGGTGCTCCCAGAGGTACACGCCCTGCCAGGTGCCCAGACCCAGCCGCCCCGAAAGAACCGGGATCGAGAGGCTGGTGGCGGTGAGGGCGGCGCGGATGTGGCCCGGCATGTCGTCCGGCCCCTCGGCGGTGTGCGTCCAGCCCGTGCCGTCGGGCACGAACCTGTCGAGCCATGTCTCGAGATCATGCCGAGCGGACGGGTCGGCGTTCTCCTGGATGAGCAGGCTGGCGGAGGTGTGCCGGATGAACACGGTGCAGAGCCCCGACTCGACGCCCGCGTGGTCGACGACGGCGGCGACAGCGTCCGTGCAGGCGTGCAGGCCCCGACCCGGTGTCCTGAGGCTGATCTCGCGGACCATGCGCACACCATACCCGCAACCCGACGGTCTGCGGGCGGGTAGCAGGATGTCGGGCGACAGGTCGAGCGGGATCGGCCGAGACCCGAGCAGGGGACAACAGGATGCTGACAATGACGGTGCTCGCCGCGACGGCGGCGGTCGGGATCGTGCGCGCACAGAAGCTGCAGGATGCCTCGGCCTTCGTCCTGCCGATGGCGGTGACGAACGGCAGGACGATGGACATGGAGGCGGGCGACCTCGACGGTGACGGCCGGGCCGATCTCGTGATCGCCGTTGAGTTCGGCCAGAACGCCGTGCTGTTCTGGCGGGACGGTCGGTACGAGTACGACCCGGACGCGCTGCCGCAGGGCGTCGTGCGCGATTCGGAGGACATCGCCATCGCGGACCTCGACGGCGACGGCGATCTCGATCTCGTCTTCGCGACGGAGGACGATCTGGTCAACGAGTTGTACCTGAACGACGGACAGGGGCGGTTCACGGACGCATCGGATCGGCTGCCCGTGACCGGGACCTCGAACGCTGTCGTCGCTTTCGATGCGGACGGTGACGGCGATGTGGATCTGGTGTTCGGGAACGCGGGGCAGAACTTCCTGCTGCGCAACGACGGCAGGGGCGCATTCGAATGGGTCGAGGCGGCCCTTCCCACGATCAGCGACACCACGCAGGACATCGAGGTGGGGGATGTCGACGGCGACGGGGACCCGGACCTCGTGATCGCCAACGAGGGGCCGAATGCGCTCTATCTGAACGACGGAACAGGCACCTTTGAGGACGCGACGGAGGCCGCGTTCGGCGTGCGGCTGCGGGAGGAGACCCGCGAGGCGGGCCTCGGCGATGTGGACGGCGACGGCGACCTCGACCTGGTCTTTGCCAATGTCGGCTGGGGCGGCGGCTCGCCGGCGGACAAGCTGCTCATCAACCGTGGCGACGGCACTTTCGTGGACGAATCAGGCGATCGGCTGCCGACGCTCAACGAGTTCTCTCTGGATGCGGACATCGTGGATATCGACGGTGACGGCGACACGGACATCGTTACGGCCCGGATCGTGCAGGGCCTTGACCGCCCGCTCAGCGTGCTGATCAACGACGGCACGGGTCGATTCAGCGACGCATCCGAGGCTTGGGTGCCCGGCACGGTGCGCGGTCAGGGGATCGATGTCGAGGTGCTCGACCTGAACGGCGACGGCAGGCTTGACATCTATGTGGGCTGTCACCTGCCGACGGACGCGGCGCTGCTCGGGTGATGGCCCCGTTCCGGGCGGCTCATTCCCACTCGATCGTCGCCGGCGGCTTGCTGGAGATGTCGTAGACGACGCGGTTCACGCCGCGGACCTCGTTGATGATCCGGCTGGAGATCCTCGCGAGGACATCGAACGGGATGCGGGCCCAGTCGGCGGTCATGAAGTCGCGGGTCTCGACGGCACGGACGGCGACGACGCTCTCGTAGGTCCGGCCGTCGCCCATCACACCGACGCTCTGCACGGGCAGGAGCACGGCGAAGACCTGGCTCGTCTGGCGGTAGAGGTCGGCGGCGATGATCTCCTCCAGCAGGATCTCGTCGCACTCGCGGAGCAGGTCGAGCTTGGGCCTGGTGATCTCGCCGAGGACACGCACGGCCAGGCCCGGCCCGGGGAACGGGTGGCGCCAGATCAGTTGATCGGGGAGGCCCAGCACCTCGCCGAGCTTGCGGACCTCGTCCTTGAACAGCTCGCGGAGCGGCTCGACGAGCTCGAAGCCGAGCTCCGCGGGGAGGCCGCCGACATTGTGGTGGAGCTTGATGTTGGCGGACTGGCCGGCGTGACCGTGGCCGGACTCGATGACATCCGGGTAGAGCGTGCCCTGGGCGAGGAATGTGGCGTCGGGGATGTCGCGCGCGGCGTGCTTGAAGACCTCGACGAATCGGTGGCCGATGCGGCGTCGTTTCTCTTGCGGGTCGGTGATGTCGGCGAGGTCGCTGAGGAAGTCGGCCTCGGCGTCGGCGACGCGCAGATCGATCTTGAAGTGATCCCGAAAGGTGGTCTCGACGAGGCGGCGTTCGTTCTTGCGGAGCAGGCCGTTGTCAACGAAGACGCAGGTCAGTTGGTCGCCGATGGCCCGGTGGAGCAGGGCCGCGACGACGGAGGAGTCGACACCGCCGGACAGTCCGCAGATGACCCGTCGCGCGCCGACCTGCTCGCGGATGCGGTGGATCTCGGCGTCGGCGAAGTCCGCCATCTTCCAGGTGCCGCGGCAGCGGCAGATGTTGTAGACGAAATTGCGGACGAGGTCGGCACCGTGGGGCGTGTGGGTGACCTCGGGGTGGAACTGGACGCCGAAGAAGGTCGTGGCCTCGCCGGGCTTGGTGCGGACCGCGGCGTGGGGGCAGGTCGGCGTCGAGGCAAGCGTGATCAGATTGGCCGCGGCGAGGTCGGTGACCTGGTCGCCGTGGGACATCCAGACGGTGGTGCGTTGGGGCAGGGCGTCGAGCAGGTCGCTGGCGTCGGCGATGTCCAGGTTGGCCGGTCCGAACTCCCTGTGCCCGGCCGGCTCGATGGTGGCTCCCAACAGCCGGCTGACGAGCTGCATGCCGTAGCAGATGCCCAGGACCGGGACACCGAGGCGGAGGATGCCGGGGTCGCAGTGCGGGGCGCCCTCGGCAAACACGCTGGCGGGTCCGCCGGAGAGGATGATGCCCTTGGGGCTCATCGCGCGGAGCTCCTCGGCGGGCGTGTCGGGGCGGAGGATGAGGGAGAAGACGCCGGCCTCGCGGACGCGCCGGGCGATGAGCTGGGTCGTCTGGGAGCCGAAATCGAGGACCGGGATGATCTCGTCGTGGGGCGAAGGGGTCATGGCGGGCTCCGTGCGGGGTTCGACGCGTCGGAAGCGGTGAGTTTAGAATCGCGGGATGATGCGGTCGGGCCGACGGTTCAACAAAGTCGTGTGCGTGTGCTTCGCGGTGTCGGTTGCCGCGGGGTGCACGACGCTCACCCCCCGGCCGGACTTCGAGTCCGCAGCGCCGCAGGACCGGTTCCTGGCGATCCGGGAGGCGAAGCGGCAGGGCGACCGGACGGCGATCGATGCCTTGATCCGCCAGCTGTCGTCCGACGATGTGCTGATCCGGTGGGCCGCGATCGACGCGCTGGCGTCGCTGACCGGGGAGCGCCACGGGTACGAGGCCGATGCTTCGGAGGAAGCGCGTCGTGTCGCCGTGGATCGGTGGCTGGCGTGGCGCTCAGCGGGTGGCGGCGCGGGCGGTTTCGGGGACGGGTCATGAACGAGGCGCCGGCGCTGGAGGTTCGGATGCGGTCGGAGCCGATGTACCTGGCCGGTGCGCGGGAGATGGTGGTGGGCCTTGCCCGGCGGATCGGGTTCCGGGACGGGGAGGCCGGGCAGATCGCTCTGGCGACGGACGAGGCGTTGGCGAATGTGATCAACCACGGCTACGGTCGTCGGCCGGACGGACCGATCTGGATCCGCCTCTGGCCCCGGGTCGTCGGCGGCGACGCCGGGCTGACGATCGTGATCGAGGACGAGGGGACGCAGATCGAGCCGGAGCGGATCTGCGGCCGATCGCTGGACGACATCCGGCCGGGCGGGCTCGGCGTGCACATCATCCGCGAGGTGATGGACGAGGCGAAGTACGAGAAGCGCGAGGGGTCGGGCATGCGCCTGACGATGGTCAAGCGGCTGACTCCCGCGCCGGGCGGAGAGGGGACGGCAAAGTGATGGACGAGCCTACAAACATCCGTATCTCCACGGAGATGCACGGCTCGGCGGCCGTTGTGCGCCCGGTGGGCGACATCGATCTCAGCCGGTCGCCCGTGCTGCGTGAGGAGATCAAGAAGGCGCTGGGTTCGAAGCCGGCGCGGCTCGTGGTCGATCTCGCCGGTGTCGAGTACATGGACAGCTCGGGCGTGGCAACGCTCGTCGAGGCGATGCAACTGACCAAACGCGGCGGGCACGAGCTGGTCATCTGCTCGCTGACGGACCGCGTGCGTTCGATCTTCGAGATCGCGCGGCTGGAGCAGGTCTTCGCGATCGAGCCGGATGTCGCGTCGGCGCTGGACCGGCGATGAGCGAGGGCGAGGGGCGACGCTCGGGGGTGCCTCGGGTGCTGGTGCCGGTGGAACGCACCGGCGCCGGGGTGCTCGGGCTGTTCGAGCACACGGGCTCGGTCGTGCTGCTCGTGCTCGAGGCGTTCGGCTGGCTGGTGCGTGGGCTGACGGGGCGGACGCGGCTGGGCAAGCGTGCGATCGTGACCCAGATCCTGCGCGTCGGCGTCCGGTCGATCTTCATCGTGTCGCTGGTTTCTGCGGCGGTGGGGCTGATCTTGGCCCTGAGCATGGCGCCGCCGCTGGAGCAGTTCGGGTCGAAGGACCTCGTGGCGAACATCATCGGCGTCGCGGTGCTGCGCGAGCTGGGCCCGCTCATGGCGGGGATCGTGCTCACGGGGTTCGCCGGGGCGGCGATCGCGGCGGAGATCGGCACGATGGTCGTGGGCGAGGAGATCGAGGCGCTGGAGGTCCACGCCCTCGAGCCCGTGCGGTTCCTGATCGTGCCGCGGGTGATCGCGACGGTGCTGAGCATGCTCGTGCTGGCGGTGATCGCGGACTTCATGGCGATCGGGTGCGCGATGCTGGTGAGCCAGCTGGTCATCGGGGTGCCGGTGCATGTGTTCTGGGACAACATGCTCTTCCAGGTCAAGGGCTGGGACTTCTGGACCGGGATCATCAAGGCTGGGATCTTCGGGCTGCTGATCGGGGCGATCGCGTGCGCGAACGGGCTGCGGGTCTCGGGCGGGGCGGCCGGCGTGGGGCAGGCGACCACCGCGACCGTGGTGCAGTGCGTGGTCTCGATCGTGATCGCGGACACGATCTTCACCGCGATCTTCTTTATCTTTGATCTGAACTGATCGCCGGCGCGGCGGCTACCAGCGGAACTCGATCGGTTCATCGACGAGGGCGTAGGCCTCCCGCAGGATCGTCATGCCGAGAACGCCGGCCGCCGCGAGCGCGAACAGCGGCCAGGCGTGCTCGGCCTGGCCCGCGCCGATCATCCACGCACAGGCGTAGATCGCGGGCCAGAGCGTGCCGTACCGGCGCACCTTCTCGGCCGCCCGCGCCCCGCCGCCGAGCCGGGCGATACGCCGGATGGACATGAACGCCAGCGCGGCGACGGCGGCGGCGATCCACCAGAGCGACTCGAGCGGCGCGAACGCGGGCCACAGGGACCCCGCCTCGTGGCGTGCCGGGCCGAGCGCGAGCAGCATCGCGCAGCAGGCGGCCCATCCTGCGACGGCGAACGCCACCGCGCGCGGGCTCAGCTTCGGCACCCGCGCGTCGAGCACATGCGAGATCAGCCCGATGACCAGCGCGTGCGTCAGCACCAGGATCACCGGCCAAGTAAAGACCAGCTCGACATTCGGCACGAGCATGTGCCCCGCGTAGACGACCGACAGCAGCGGGAGCCCGATCGCGGGCACGAACCGGCCCAGGAGGTTGTACGCCGTCACAGCGATCGCCACGATGCAGGTCAGGATCGATGCCTCGAGCCCGAGCATGAACGACCCGAGCACCGCGAAGAGCAGCGTGCCGACGGTCAGGGCCATGGCGGCCTCGATCGAGACGCGTTCGGCGGCGAGCGGGCGGTTCGGCCTGAGCGTGCGGTCACGCTTGGCGTCCACGACATCGTTCAGCGTCGCGCCGAAGGCGTAGAGCCCGAGCGCGGTGATCGCCCCGCCGGTCAGCGCGATCCAGACCGGCGTCGTCGTGAGGCTGACCGTGCCGGGCTCCTCCGGGAACGCGCGTGTCCAGACGATGACGAACCAGACATTGGCGATGGCTGCGAAGGCGCCCGTGACCCGAGTGAGCTGCAGGACGGAGGCCAGGCGTTGGATGAGCCGACGCATCGCGGCATCCTAAGCGTTCGCGCGGCGCCGGTGCGGCTAGCATGGATGCGTGACGAGCTTTGATGATGTGCGGCCCGTGGCGGTGGTGGTCAGCCGGTACAACGGCACGGTGACGCGTGCGCTGGAATCGGGGGCGGTCTCGACGCTGCGCGCCGCCGGCGCGACCGCGGCCGTTGTCGATGCCCCCGGTGCGTTCGAGCTGCCCGCGATCGCCGGGCGGTGCGTCGAGTCCGGCGCCTACCGGGGCGTGATCTGTCTCGGGTGCGTCATCCGGGGCGAGACGAGCCACGATCGTCACATCTCGTCCGCGGTCGCCCACGCCATCGCGGTGCTGGCGGTGGACTCCGGCGTGCCGGTGACCTTCGGGGTGATCACCGCGGAGACGGCCGATCAGGCCCGCGCCCGTGCCGGCGGGAGCAAGGGGAACAAGGGTGAGGAGGCGGCGACGGCGCTCCTGGAAACCCTCGCCGCGTTCGACGCGATCGACCGAGCGGTCGCATCGGGCCGACCGACGGAGATCGAGCGGAAGGCCGCGGTGTCGTCGCCGGACAAGGCGGGCTGACGAGCCAACGATCCCCACGCATGACCGACCCGCGGACCATCCGACGCCTGGCCTTCCAGATGCTGTACCAGCTCGACGCCGTCGGCGGCGAGGGTAGCGAGGACATGGTCCGGCAGCTCGCGGGGGCCGAGGAGCTGAGCGACGGTGATCGCTCGCGGGTGGCGGCGCTGGCGCTCGGTGCGTTCGCCGGGCGCCTGGCGGCGGACGACGCGGTCGCCGAGCTCGCGCCCGAGTGGCCCGTTCACAGGCAGCCCGCGGTGGACCGGGCGATCCTGCGCCTGGCGCACTTCGAGATGGTCTCCGGCCGGGTGCCGGCGAAGGCGGCGATCGCCGAAGCGGTCCGCCTGGCCCGGGAGTTCAGCACGGCCAAGTCGCCGGCGTTCGTCAACGCGATCCTCGACAAGCTCTACAAGCGCATGCCGACGCCAGCCGGGCCCGCCGAGGAGCCGAAAGCGGAGGAGGGCTAGCCCGTGGCGTTGTTCCGATCGGTGCTCAGCCGGCTCGGCAAGGGCCTGGCCAAGACGCGCGAGACGGTGTTCGGCGGTCTCGTCAGCCGTCTGACCGGTCGCCGACTGGACGAGGCGCTCATCGAGGAGATCCACGAGACGCTGATCAAGGCGGATGTAGGGGTCGCCACGAGCGCTCGCCTGGTCGAGGGCATCCGCACGGACTACCGCGCCGGCCGGCTCAGCAAGGGCGAGGATGTGCTGGCGTACCTGAAGCGCGAGCTGAAGGCGATGTGGCCCGAGGAGGACCGCTCCCTGTCGTTCGCGTCAACAGGGCCGACGGTGATCCTCGTCACGGGTGTGAACGGCGCGGGGAAGACGACCAGCATCGCGAAGCTGTGCGCGCAGCTCCGCGGCAGCGGGCGTAGCGTGCTGCTGGGCGCGTGCGACACCTTCCGGGCGGGCGCGGTCCGTCAGCTCGAGATCTGGGGCGATCGGCTGGGCGTGGAGGTGGTCAAGGGGCAGCAGGGGGGCGACCCGGCCGCCGTGGCGTTCGACGCGTGCGCCGCGGGCGTGGCGCGCGGCGTGGATGTGGTGATCCTTGACACGGCGGGCCGGCTCCAGACCCAGGCGGGGCTGATGGAGCAGCTCGGGAAGATCCGGCGTGTGGCCGGCAAGCAGATCGAGGGCGCGCCGCATGAGGTGCTGCTTGTCCTGGATGCGACGGCGGGGCAGAACGCGCTGCGGCAGGCCGAGGGCTTCGCCGAGGCCGCCGGCGTGACCGGGATCTTCCTGGCCAAGATGGACGGCACAGCGCGCGGCGGGATGGCGGTGGCGATCAGGGAGCAGACGGCGATCCCTGTCAAGTTCGTCGGCGTCGGCGAGACGCCGGAGGATGTCGAGCCGTTCGATCCCGAGCGGTTTGTCGAGGCGCTGTTCGCCGCCCCCTCGTCCGCCTGATCGACGGCGGAGGCTCACCGGCACGGCTCCTCCCGCTCCGCTAGGATCCCACCGTGAGCACGAACGATGCAGGCAACAGCGGCGGTGTGCCGTCGAGTATGGTGCCGACTGCCGAGGGCGAGGAGATGGGCTTTCGCGGTCGCGCTCCGCGGGGTGTGTACGCGCTCTCGGGCCGCGAGCCCGTCGACATCGATCCATACCCCGGTGCGCTGATCTGTCTCGAAGGGACGGACAGCGTGGGGCGTTCGAGCCATGTCGCGCTCCTGCGCGAATGGTGCGAGAACGCGGGCTTCGGCGTGGTGTACACGGAGCTGACCGAATCGCCGCTGGTCTCCGAGGGCCTCAAGCGTGCGAAGGAGGGGCACACGCTCGGGCCGATCACGATGGATCTGTTCTACACGACGGACTTCGCGGACCGTCTGGAGACGCAGATCCTCCCGGCCCTCCGAGCGGGTTTCGTCGTGCTGACCGACCGGTACGTGTACTCGGCGATGGCCCGGTCGATCGTTCGCGGCACGGACCCGAACTGGATCGAGGACGCGTACCGCTTCGCACCCAAGCCGGACGCGGTGATCTACCTGGATGTCAGCGTCGAGTGCCTGATCCCGCGGGTGCTGGCCTCGGGCGGGTTCGATTACTGGGAATCCGGCCGGGACTTCCAGGAAGAGCGTGACATCTTCCGCTCCTTCAGCCGATACCAGCGTCGGCTTCTGCAGGTCTTCGATCAGTTGTCGGAGCGGTACGGGTTCCGCCGGGTGGATGCGAACCGGGAGATCGACGAAGTGTTCCCGGAGATCCGCCAAGCGGTGATCGAGGCACTGGAAGCAACCGGGGTGAGCCCGAAGTGAGCGACGACGGTCCGAGCAAGGTGGGCGATGCCGCGCCGGTGCCGGGCGAGAAGTGGTTCGCGCGGTTCGCGCTCGACAGCGGCGGCCGGGCGGCGAGCGCGCTCGTGCTGGGAGACCGGCTCGGTCGGCTGCGCGGCGCGATCGAGAAGGCGATGCGGGAGCCCAGCGGAAAGCGCATCCGCAAGCTGCGTGTCGCCACACGCCGGGCCGACACGGCGATCCGTTTCGCCGCACCGCTGATCGGCCCGGGCGATGCCCGGCGCGCGCGGCGTCGGCTGCGCTCGCTCCGCCGCGCCGGCGGCGCGGTGCGACGGTGCGACCTGTTCATCGAGCGGCTCGCCCGCCTGCTGGACGACGCGGCGGCGATGGATGTCGCGCCAGCCGCCACGGCGATGGTCGGCCGTCTCGCGGGTGAGCGGGCGTCGGCGCTCGATCGCTTCGTGGACGAGCTGGCTCGGCACGGGGGCGAGGCGTGGCGGACCGAGTCCCTGCTGCCCGCCGAGGCCGACGGCCACACCGAGGAGACGGTGCCAGGCACGCCGGACCTGGCCCTCCGTCTCGTGCGGGAGGCCGGTGCGGCGTTCGCGGAGTCCGCCGGACACGCGAGCCTCGACATCGAGCCGCTGCACGGATTGCGGCTGCGCGGGAAGCGCCTTCGCTACGCGGCGGAGCTGGCGGCCCCGGTGATCGGCGAGCCGGCGGCGGCTGAGCTGATCCAGTCGGTCGTCCCGCTGCAGAACGAGCTGGGCGTGATCAACGATCTGGCGGAGCTCGCCGACGAGCTCTCGTGTGCGATGTCACAGATGGCCTGTCTGCCTGGCGCCGGCGCCCTGGTCTCCGGGGCCGAGCGGCTCTTCCTGATCTCGGCGGCGGAACGCGACCGCCGGCTCGGGCTCTTCGCGCGTGCCCGTGCGGACCGACTCTCGCTGATCGCCCGAGGCGTGGACCGTGCGCTCGAGGCACGGCCCGTCAAGGCGGCCCGGGCCGAAGCTCTACGCCTGACCGGTTCGCCCAGGAGCGGGACGGCATGAGCGGGCCCGTCACCGCGAGCGCGGAGCTGAGCCGGGCCGATCGCGTCGCGAGGCTCGCGGCGATCGATGTCGGCACCAACAGCATCCGCCTGATCATCGCGGATGTGTCGCCACTCGGCGCCTACCGCGTCGTCGACGACGAGAAGGTCGTGACGCGGCTCGGGCGCGGCGCGGGGATGTCGCGGGTGCTCCAGCCCGAGGCGATCGCCGAATCGGCCGAGGCGATCGCGCAGATGGTCCGGATCGCGCGGGGGTTCTCGGTGGACCGTCTCCGCGTGGTGGCGACGGCGGCTGTGCGCGACGCGGCAAACCGCGCTGAGACCGTCGCCGCCATCGAGGCCGCCACGGGCGAGCCGCTCGAGGTCATCACAGCGGAGCACGAAGCGCGGCTCGCGCACCGGTCCGTCTCGGCGAGCTTCGATCTGCGCTCGACCGACGCGGCGATCGCGGACATCGGCGGCGGGAGCACCGAGGTCGTCGTCTCGATCCAGGGCATCATCGAGCACATCTACACGCTCAAGCTCGGCGCGGTCCGGCTCAAGGACCGCTTCGGCCCGTGCGACGACCCCGCGGGGGAGCAGCTCGCGGCCGTGCGCGCGCATGTCCGCGAGGTCGTGCGCAACGAAGTCGAACGACCGGCGAACGCGCCGCAGCTGCTCATCGGCACGGGCGGTACCTTCACGACGCTCGCGGCGATGTCGATGCACCAGGCCGCCGTGGATGGTAAAGCGGAGCTCTATCCCGGCGCGGTCCGCGGGCACGACATCCAGCGCGATGAGGTCCGGCATCTGACTGAGGCGATCCGTCGGCTGCCCGTCGCGCAGCGCACCGCCATTCCCGGGCTCGGCGCGGACCGCGCCGACATCATCGTGCCAGGCCTGGTGGTGATCGATCGGCTGATGAAGCGGCTCGGCGTGAACCGGCTGCGCGTGCACGACCGCGGCATCCGCGATGGCATCATCCTCGGGATGATCGAAGAACTCGGGCTCGAGGGCTCGGCAGAAGAACGCTCGGGCGAGGGGCTCGACCCCTCCGGCTCGGCCGTCGAGTTTGCGGTCAGGTGCGGCGTGGACGAGCAGGGCGCCCGGCACACGGCCGGGATCGCGCTGAGCATCCTGGACCAGCTTGCCGACTTCGGGCTGGTCATGCGGGACGAGGTGGACCGCCGGGTGCTCGAAGCCGCCGCGATCCTGCGCGATGTCGGCTACCTCGTGAACTACTCGAAGCATCACAAGCACAGCTACCACCTCATCCTGAACGCCGATCTGCCGGGCCACTCGCACCACGAGCGAGCGCTGGTGGCGACGGTCGCGCGGTACCACCGCAAGGCCAAGCCCAGCGCCTCGCACCCCGAGTTTGTCGGGCTCTCGCCGGACGATCAGATGCGTGTCCGCCGGCTGGCGGCGGTGCTGCGGGTGGCCGACGGGCTGGACCGCACGCACGCCCAGGATGTCCAGTCGGTCCGGCTTGAGATGGCGGATCGTCGGATGGTGTTCCGATGCCGGGCCGTGCGCAATCCGGAGGTCTGCATCTGGGGCGCCCAGCGCCGCAGCGAGCTGTTCGAGGATGTGTTCGAGCGCGTGCCGGAGTTCGTGTGGGAGCCGGCGGAGTCGGGAGGCGCGGCGTGAGCGAGTTTCGCAACTACATGCAGGAGTCGCTGCCCGGGAAGCTGATCATCGTCGAGGGGATCGACGGCTCGGGCAAGTCCACGCAGCTTGATCTGCTCAAGAAGTGGGTGGCGAATCAGGGCTACTGCTCGTACTTCAGCGAGTGGAACTCGTCGGACCTCGTGCGATCCACGACCAAACGCGGCAAGGCGATGCACCTGCTCAGTCCGCTGACCTTCAGCCTCATCCACGCCGCGGACTTCGCCGACCGGTTCGAGGGCGACATCCTGCCCACCCTGCGCGGCGGGGGGGTGGTCATGGCTGACCGGTACATCTACACGGCGTTCGCGCGCGACGCGGCACGCGGGATGGACCCGGAGTATGTCCGTCGGCTCTACCGCTTCGCCGCCAAGCCCGATGTCGCCGTCTACTTCCGCGTCCCCCTCGACGAGGCGCTCAACCGGATCCTCGCTGGCAGGCCCGAACTGAAGTACTACGAGGCCGGGATGGACCTCGGTTTTTCACCGGATCCGTACGAGAGCTTCCGGATCTTCCAGGGCCGGATTTTCGAGCAGTACGAAGGGATGGTGGACGAATTCGGGCTGCAGGTGATCGACGCCACGCTGCCGATCGCCGAGCAGCAGAAGCAGCTCCGGGCGCTGGTCGAGCCGCACCTCGAGCACGCGGCGAAGATCCCGATCGAGGGCCGGCTCGAGGTGCTCGCGACGCACGGGCTGACAGGCCGATATCTTCCGCGGCCCTGACCCGATCGGCCACCGTTCGGGATCCGGTTCGGATCGGTCGGTCTCTGCGGCCCGTGCGGCCGGTTCGGGGCGCCCGAACACCGGTATGTCGGGCCCATCATCTCGATCCAGAACCGATACTGTTCGCGTGAGGCGCCGCGGCCTTCGACGCCGCGTCGACCGAAAACGGAGCGGGTGAGATGACGACGGCGAGTCGATCGCGGTGGCTGGCGGCGGGTGTGGGCTTCCTCGGGGTGCTGGCGGCCGATGCGCAGCCGCTGGTCTCGAGCACATTCGACACCGACGCCGACGGCTGGACCGCCGCGGGCAACGGCGCGGGAGCCGTGAGCTTTGCGGACTCGGCGATCGGTCTGATCGACTCGGCACCGGAGGATCTCGCGTTCGTGGCGCCGGGGAAGTTTCTCGGCGACCTGACGCTGGCGTACCGGGGTTCGCTGACCTTCGAGCTGCTGCCGAGCGTCCGTCCGTTCGCGCCCTCCCGGCCTCGGGTGGAGCTCACCGGTGGTGGGCTGACGCTCGTGCGGGAGCTGCCGGCGCCGGCGACCTTTCTCGAGTACGCGCCGCTTGTGGTGCGTCTGCAAGAGACAGCCGGCTGGGAGGTCTCGGGGCAGATGCGACCGCCAACGGCGCAGGAGTTCCGCGATGTGCTCGCCGCGGTGACCGAGCTTCGGATCGTCGCGGACTCCGGAGCAGCGAGCGACGAGTTCGTCGGTCTCGACAGTGTGGCGATCAATCGGCCGGCCGTACGGGTCTTCGTCGCCGCCGGGCAGTCGAACATGTCCGGCTGCGCGGACTCACGGCTCGTGCCGAGCTACGACTTCTCGCCCCGCGCCGACATCCTGTTCTGGAACCAGCTCACGGACACCTTCGGACCGCTCGCCACAGGGAGCTCCGATGCGTCGTGCGCGCAGAACAACGAGCCCGAGTTCTACTTCGGCCCGGAGATCGCCTTCGGCCACGCGATGGCGTCGTACTACCCGGGCGACCAGATCCTGATCATCAAGTACACCGAGGGGGGCACGAGCCTGCCGTTCCAGTGGGTCCCGCCTGGGATCATCGCGCAGCGACCGAACGGCGGCGATGTGTGGATGCGATTCCGGGACGAGCTCGACCTCGCGTTCGGGGTGCTCGACGCCGAGGGCTACGAGTACACGGTCGAGGGCTTCATCTGGCACCAGGGCGAGCGGGACGGCGAGGGACCCAACGGCTCGGCGAACTACGAGGTCGCGCTCATCGGCTTCATCGACTGGGTGCGGACGCGCTTCAACGACCCGGAGCTGCCGTTCGTGCTCGCCCGCACGAAGCTCACCGGCCTGGCCTTCCTGCCGGTGGTCCGTGCCGCGCAGCAGGCCGTCGCCGACGCCGACCCGAACGCGTGCTGGTTCGACACCGACGATCTGACGCTGGTGGACAATGTGCACATCGACGCGGATTCGCAGCTGATCTGTGGGGACCGGTTCGCCGAGCGTCTGCGCGGGCTGCTGGCCGCCTCGGGCGATGTCAACCGCGACGGCTCGGTGGACATCAAGGACCTGTACGCCTGGCAGGCGGCGCCGCTGGATCTCAACTGCGACCAGGTCGCCGACGAGGCCGACCGGGCGATCGTTGAGCGGTCGGCGCGTTCGCAGTAGCGGGGCGGGCGGGTAGACTCCACTCGCGATGCAGCGAGAGGGCGCCAACCCGGAGCGGATGGAGGTCAGCGACTTTCTCTGCGACTTCTCGCTCAGGCCGTGGGACGGCGCGTTCCCGATGGTCGAGGGGCACCGGGGGAGCCTGATCTCGGGTGACTGTCTGACGCTCGCGTACCGGTGGGTCGTGCTCGACGGCGAGACCTCCCTGCCACCCGGCTCCTACCGCTGCACGATGTGCCTCGAGACGCGCGACGACCCGTGCTGGCAGAGCCCGGTGCGGGAAGAAGCGGTCATCTGCCGGCGGTGCATCCGCCAGGGTGCAACGCGGCTGGACAAGGACCCGGACTGGGCGTGGCAGAAGCCCACGGGCGAGCCCGACGAGAGCGGCCCGTCGGAGTAGCCCGCTTGGCAGGCGGGCCCTAGACTCTCCACCTGTCGGGACCGGGCCGCCGTGGCAAGGAACCCGTGCAGTGGGGATGCCGGAGTGGTCAAACGGAACAGACTGTAAATCTGTCGGACGAAAGTCCTTCGGGGGTTCGAATCCCTCTCCCCACATTGGCCGGCCCGGTGCGTGCAGCCCCGGGCCGATTTCTTGCGCCGTCGGCCTCCGCGGGCCGACCATGATGGCATGACGATTGGCACGGAGCGGGTTCGTGAGGCGGCGTCGGAGGTGAGGATCGACCGGCTTCGGTCCATGCTCGTCAGCCGATCAGCGACCGAGTGCGCTCGGGCCGGCTGGCGACGGGTGGCGATGTTCGGTGCCGGGGCGAACGCCCGGCGGTACATCCGCCAGCCCTGGGCCTGGCACGGACTCGAGGTCATCGCGTGCGTTCGGCTGACCGGCGATGACCCCGCCGTCAGCGCGATCGACGGTCTCGAGGTGCTCGACGGCTCGAGGTGGCCGGAACTGAACGGGCGGGTGGATGCAGCGGTCGTCTGCTCCGACGCGATGGAGGCGGACGCCGCGGCCGAGGTCCGCGCGGTCGTCGGGGATCGGGTCCCGCTGGTCCGGCCCTTCGAGGCGGCGTGGCCGACGCACGAGCCGGGCGAGGCCGGGGCCGCGGCGGTGCTCGCTCGGCTCCGGACCCGGGGTGTCGCCGAACCGCACGCGCGCTGGCTCGTCGCCAACCGACAGGAACGACACGACGCGCTCTTCGGCACACTCCCGCCGGAACGGACCGAGCTGCACCTCCGCCGCTATTGGCTCTCGGCACGCTTCGCCGAGGGCGAGACGGTCCTCGATGCGGCGTGCGGCACGGGCTACGGAGCTTCGCTGCTCGGCCGAGGCGCCGCGTCGGTGTTGGGCGTGGACATCGATGCCGAGGCCGTCGAGTTCGCCTCGGCGTACCACGCGTCGCCTCGTGTGCGATTCACCGTTGCCGATGTGACACGCACGCCCTGCGCCGACGCATCCTTTGGTCTCATCACAAGCTTCGAAACGATCGAGCACCTCGCTGAGCCCGACAGGCTGATCGACGAGTGCGCGCGTGTGCTCCGACCCGGCGGGACGCTCGTGCTCTCGACACCCAACGACGGAGGCCTGACCGCGTTCCACGAGCAGAGCCTCACGATGGATGATCTCGACCGCCTGCTCAGCGACCGATTCGAGGTCCGGCATCGCCTGGGCCAGCGCGCCGGGAACGAGCCGGCGACGACCGACTGGCCGCCCGGCATCTTCGAGATCGACGGCGGCGCGGCGCTCGACCCCGAGTCGTTGATTGTGATCGCGGCGCGGCGCTAGCCGATCACCCCGCGCGCAGCTCTTCCTCGTCGCCCTCGATGCCGAGCGACTTCATCTTCTTGTAGAGCGTGGTGCGGTTGATCTGGAGCTGGTCGGCCGTCTGCTGGCGGTTCCACTCGTTCGCGCGGAGCGCTCGAAGGATGATCCGTCGCTCGGGCTCGCGCAGCGCCTCGGCGAGCGGCGTGGGGATCCAGGTCTCGTCCTCCAGCCGCAGCGACCCGCCGGCGTTCGACGACTCACCAAGATGGGCGGGCAGTGCCTCAACGCCGATGGTCGGCTCGCGTGTCAGTACCGCGGCCCGTTCAATGATGTTCTGCAGCTCGCGGACATTGCCCGGGTAGGCGTGCGCCCGCAGCCGCTCCTCCGCCTCGGGCGTGAACCCGACGATCTCCTTGCCGAGTTCGCCGCTGAATTTCTCGAGAAAGTGCCGCGCGAGCAGCGGCACATCGCCGAGCCGATCGCGCAACGCGGGAAGCTCGATCTTGACGACATTGATGCGGTAGTACAGGTCCTGGCGGAACCGGCCGTCCTGCACGAGCCGCTCGAGGGGCTCGTTGGACGCGAGCAGCACGCGGACATCGACCTCCCGCGTCTCGTTCGAACCGACCGGCTCGAAGCGGCGCTCCTGCAGCGCACGCAGGAGCTTGAGCTGCATCGCGGGGCTGGCCGAGTTGATCTCGTCGAGGAACAGGGTGCCGCCGTGCGCCGCCTCGAACTTGCCGGGTTTGTCGGTGTGCGCGCCCGTGAAGGATCCCTTGACATGCCCGAACAGCTCGCTCTCGAGCAGCGTCTCGGGGATCGACCCGCAGGCGAGCTCGACGAACGGCCCGCCGGCACGGTCCGATCGCTGATGAATCGCGCGCGCGACCATGCTCTTGCCCGTGCCGCTCTCGCCCGACATCAGCACCGTGGTCTTGCTCGGCGCAACCGCCTCGACCAGCTCGTAGACGCGCTGCATGCGCGGGTCGCGTCCGATGAGCGCATCGAGCCCGAATCGGCCGTCGAGCTGTCGACGCAGCGAGGCGTTCTCCGACAGCAGCGCCTTCTGCTGCACCGCCCGCTCGATCGCCAGCCGAAGCTCGCTCTCGACCACCGGCTTGGTCAGGTAGTCCGCGGCCCCGAGCCGGAGCGACTCGACCGCGGACTCGACGCTCCCGTAGCCCGTGAGCATGACCACCGCGGCGGGAATCTTCTCAGCGCGGACACGGCGGAGGAACTCGGTGCCGTCGACACCCGGCATCACCACATCGCAGACCACCGCATCGAAGCGCTCCCCCTCGGCCGTTAGCACCTCGAGGGCTTCCTCCGCCCCGAGCGCCGTGGTGACGCGGAAGCCACCGGCGGCGAGCATGGCCTCGAGAGACTCCACGACGATGGGATCATCGTCAACGATCAGGATGCGCAGCGCGGACTCGGCCATGGCGGATGCATCGACGGATGATGCCCCCGGGCAACACGACGCCGGTCGGAAACGGGCACCGCCGCATCGCCCCGGCCGCACAGCCGTTGCGGCCGAACAACACCGCCCTCTGCCGCGGTCCGAGAACCGCCGGTCAGTCCAGACCGAGCGCTCGGGCGTCGCGGTCCGACAGCATGCCCCCGTCGCTGCGCTCGCGGACCGTGCCGTCGCGCTTCCAGCTGCGTTCGCAGCGGGGGCGGTCGCGCAGGTCGGTGACGCGTGGCGCGTCGGCATCGGCTTCGAGCGTGACCTCGCTCACGCCGAGCAGATCGGCGAGCTCGGTCCGGTCGAAGCCGTCGAGCGGACCGGCCGGGAGAGCAACGCCCGCGTCGAGCGGGTTCTCGATGCCGACGGCCTTGGCCTTCTCGAGCGCGAGCAGGGCCCGCTGACGGAGTTCCATCGCGCGGGGCCAGTCGGCGTGCGCGGCGACGCCCGACGGCTCCAGGAGCGTCTGGAGGTGCACGCAGGTCTCGGTGTCCATCGCATCGGCCCTGCGGAGCGTGCGCCACGCCTCGTCCGCCGTGTGCGGCAGCAGGGGCGCGAGCAGCCGGCAGAGCTGGTCCGTGATGCGGGCGAGCGCCGCCTGCGTCCGTCGCCGCCGGGGGCTGTCGGGCGCATCGCAGTAGAGCCGGTCCTTCACCGCCGCGAGGTACACCGCGCTCAGCGTGTCGTTGCAGAACTCGTAGAGCGCGGCGTGGGCGGTCCTGAACTGGTACCGGTCGTACGCCGTGCGCACGCGATCCGTCAGCGCGTCGAGCTGCGCGAGCGCCCACGCATCGAGCGACGCCGGCGGGACATCCACCAACTCCGAGCCGTCGCCCTCGTAGTCGTCGAGGTTGCTGAGCATGAAGCGGACGGTGTTGCGCACCTTGCGGTAGCTCTCGCCCGCCTCGTCGAAGAACTGGCGGTCGACCTTGACATCGTTCTCGTACGCGAGCGACGCCACCCACCAGCGGAGGACATCCGCGCCGTAGTCGGCGAACAGGTCGTCGACCGAGTCGCCGGAGCTCTTGCTGAGCTTCCGGCCGTCCTTGTTGACCATGAACCCGTGCGTGAGCAGGGTCTTGAAGGGCGGCACGCCCATCACGCCCAGCGAGGGCAGCAGCGAGAGCTGGAACCAGCCGCGGTGCTGGTCGGAACCTTCGAGATAGAGATCGACCGGGAAGTCGGCGCCGCCGGAGCGCTGCCGCATGACCGCGTTCCAGGAAGACCCCGACTCGAACCAGACATCGAGGATGTCGCCGCCCTTGGCGAGCGACTCGGTGTCGAGCGCATCGGGCGCGTCGGGATCGCTCGCCGGGTCGTAGTGCGTCAGCAGCTCGGCCGGGGACATGGTGAACCACGCGTCCGAGCCCTTCTGCGCGACGACAGCCGCGACGGCGCGCACGCTGGCGGCGGTCATGAAGCTCGTGCCGTCGGGCCGCGTGAAGCTCGGGATGGGCAGACCCCAGGCGCGCTGCCGGCTGATGCACCAGTCGGGACGGGACTCGAGCATGCCGCGCATGCGGTTCGCCCCCCAGGCGGGAACGAACTCCACGCCCGAGCCGGTGGATTCGAGCGCCAGCTCCCGCAGCGAGCGGCGTTCCCGGGCCGTCGGACGATCGACCGCGACGAACCATTGCTCTGTGCACCGGAAGATCACGGGCCCCTTGCTGCGCCAGTCGTGCGGGTAGCTGTGCGTGAAGCGGTGGTCGTGGAACAGATGCCCCGACTCGCGGAGGTGCTCGGTCACGCGCTCGTTGGCGGCCCAGATGTCGAGCCCGCGGAGCCACTCGGGGGCGGTGTCGTCGTAGGTGCCGTCGGCGCGGACGGGGCAGTAGACGCCCAGCCCGACGCGCAGCCCCGTCTGGTAGTCCTCCGTGCCGTGGCCCGTGGCGGTGTGGACGAGGCCTGTGCCGTCTTCGAGCGTGACATAGTCCGCGGCGACGACGGACCACAGCGGGCCGCTGGGGCCGTCGATCGGCGGCTCGGTGTCGCGGAGCGGGCTCCGGTACCGCAGGCCCAGCAGGTCAGCGCCGCTGGCCGTCGCCAGCACCTCGACCTGCTCGGCCTTCGCCAGCCCGGTGACCTTCTCAACCAAGCCCTCGGCGAGGATGGTCACATTCCCGTCCACACGCACCAGCGCGTAGGTGAACCGCTCGTTGACCGCGACGGCGACATTCGCCGGCAGCGTCCAGGGCGTCGTGGTCCAGATCATCAGGCTCGGTCGGGCGTCCGGCCGATCGTCACCCGTGAGCCCGAACCGCGCGTAGACCTCGTCCGGGTCGGCGCACTCGAAATCGACATAGACAGACAGGTCCTCGCGGTCCCGGTATTCCAGCTCGGCGTCGGCGAGCGCCGTCTCGTTGTCCACCGACCAGTGCACCGGCTTGAGCGCCCGGTAGACCAGACCCTGCTCGCACAGGCCGGCCAAGACCTCCAGCACCGCCGCCTCGTACTCGGGGTGCATCGTCAGGTACGGGTGCTCGTAGTCGGCCAGCGTGAGCAGCCGCTCCATCTGCCCCGTGTGCAGCCTGTGATACTTGGTCGCGTGCTTCTGGCATTCACGCCGCACGGCGATGCGACGAGAATCCTCGGGGAGGTCGGCCAGCTTGCCGATCTTGCCCGATTCGACGAGCTCGGTCATGACCTTGTGCTCGATGGGCAGGCCGTGGCAGTCCCAGCCCGGCACGAACGGGACATCGAAGCCCATCATGCCCTTGCTGCGCACCACGAAATCCTTCAGGCACTTGTTCATGACATGGCCGAGGTGGATCGAGGCGTTCGCGTAGGGCGGCCCGTCGTGGAAGACGAAGCGCGGGGCGCCGGTTCGCTGCGCGCGTGTGCGCTCGTAGAGCCCGAGCCGCTGCCAGCGTTTGAGCGACTGCGGCTCGTTCTGCACAAGGTTGGCGCGCATCGGGAACGCGGTCCGCGGGAGATTCAGCGTCTTCTTGTACCGATTCTTGTCGGCCGGCTGGCCCTGCTGGTCGGTCTGGGTGGTCATGGGGTTGCTGCTCCGCGTCGGCGTCGTGTGCCGGACGCTGGTCGGTGTTCGAGGCACGGGGTCGGGGTGGGAAGCACGGTGTCGGCTCGGACCGTTGGATGGCCCGGGCTTGCCCCGCGAGAGAGGCCGGTCTGCGCAACGAGACGCCGGCCGGGCCCTCAGCGGGGCCGGCGAATTCGCTCGTCGAAGTGGACCGGGCGGAGCGGCATCGGGGAAGTATCGGCGGTCCGAGCCCCCGAGCCAAGCGCCGCGGGTCAGGGAAGTTCGAACAGGGTCTGCGTCCGCAGCACGAACCCGCCGCTGGCGATCAGGTGGTACCCCTGCGCGTGGGCCTCACCCCGGTAGGTCTGCACATCGAGCACGGAGAGGTTCCGGCCGGATTCGGTCTCCCACTCGAACCGCTGGCAGCCGTTCTGTTCGGCGTGCTCGAGCATCTCTCGGAAAGTGGCCGCGTAGAGGTTCTCGGAGAGCGTCTCGGTCTGGACAGACGCGAGGTGTTTCACGCCCGAGGGCTCGAAGGTGAACTCGTTGTCTCGGTCGCCCGCGCAGAGGAATGCGTTCACGACCCCCTCAGCGGGCAGCCCGGATTCCCGATCGGTCACGAGCTCAACGCAGCAGCACAGGTCGCCCACGCCGAAGCGGATGAGATGGTTGCCCGGCATGAGCCAGGTCTCGAGATCGAACTGCGGGTTGGGATGATTCCGCCGGGAGCGGAGGTCAAACAGGTTGGGGTGCAAGGCTTTGCTGTACAGGATGGTCTGAAACGCGTGTGTTGCCGTTGCGTGCGTGGTCGCGTCCATCGGCTCGTCTCCCACGCCCCTCTGGGCGTGTCCCGTCCGTTGGGCTGCGCTCCGTCGCTGTTGACGCCGGGCGTCCCTGCGCCGGCGTGCCGAGAGCGAAGCCTAGGCGGGGGATGAAACTGTTTACAGGGTGTCCGCCTGTCACCCGTGTCGTCCCCCGCGTCACGCGACCGCCCGGGCACGAGCCCAAACGGTCCGCTGCCCGATTCCGGCAGCCACCACAGCATATTGAGTCAGCAGGCGAGATGGAACCCTAGAAGTAGAAGTGAGAGTAGGATGCATCGCTTGGTCGCCACAGCGGGGCGACGCAGGAGGCGTTGATGGCCGATCGTGGGATGGGGTCGCTGGGTCGGATCGACCGCGAGCTCCGGCGATCCTCCGGCGTCGCTGCGGACGCCCTCGCGATGGAAGCGCTGCATCTGGCGGCGCGATGGCTCCCCGATCGACCGGCCGGCCGAGCGACCGATCTGGTGACCTGGTTCGAGCGGTGGGTCGGGTCGAGCCGCCGTCGGCGCGGCGAGGCGGCCCTGTCGGTTGCGGCCCGGGCCTTTCCACGGCTCACCGAACCGGGACGGGAACGCGTGCTCGCAGCACTCGGCCTGCGAACACTCGCCACCGTCCGACGCTTCGCCGAGTCGCCCGAGGAGGCGCCGCGGCTCGCCTCGGCTGCGCTGGCGGGCGCGAGCGGCGAGCTCGAGGCCCTGCCGACGGTCGCGGGGCTGATCGATGATCCTCGAGAAGCTGTTTCCTCGGCGGCGGGCGAGGCACTCGTCGCCCTCGCGCGGCGCTGGCCCGAGTCGAACGCCGGCCTCCCCGGGGGCTCCGCGGAACGGATCGTCGCGGCGGTCGGCCGGGCCGCGGAGTCGTATCCGACGCATCGCCGTCTGGATGCGGTGGTCGCCGCACTGCTTGTGCTGACGCCCGAGGTGCGCGCCGGTCGGTGTGGCCGCTTGGGACAGGTGTGGCTCGCCGAGCTGGACGATGCCGCTCGCCTCGCGGTGCGGGCGGCGATCAAGCGTCTGCCGGGGCCGGCGGGCGCGCAGCGGGCGTTCGAGCTGCTGCCCCGGTCGGACCTGGCTCGCGCCGCAGCCGAGCGGTGCATCGCGGCGCTTCTGGAAGCGCCCGAGGCGCTTGCAGCAGTGAGCCATCTCACGCGCCGTCGTGTCCGAGCCGCCGCATGGCGTGAACGCGTCGAACGCGATCGGCTCCGGGCGGTCGATCCGGGCGTGTGGCGGAGTGAAGAGTGGCCGATCGAGTCCCGCCGGGGCTTGGCGTCTCTCGTGGACCTGCTTCGGCTGCCCGAGCCGGCGCGATCGGCGGCGCTCGAGCCGCTGCTCGCGGACGATGAGCCGGTGTCGAGGCTCTCGCTGGCGATCGGCGCACGGGGCGAGCTGCTCGCCGATGCCGCGCTCGACGGACACGCTGGACTCGCGATGCTGGCGTTGACTCGGCTCCGATTCGATCCGTCCGCGGGTGGGGGGGCGGAACGGGTGGCGCCGCTGCTCGCTCGGTCGCCGCACGCCGCGGTCCGTCGCTTCAGCCAGCGTTGGCTCGGCGCGACCGGCGAGCGCACCGGGTCGATGCGTGCCTCGCTCGCGCGCGATCCGGCGGGGACGATCGATCGGCTGCGCAACGCGATCCGGCGCGGCGAGGTGCACGCGGCCCTCATCGCCCGTCGGCTCGAGGTCGTCGATCAACTGCTGCCCGATCTGCTCGAGGGTGCTCGGTCGGCGGACGCCCGGTTCGCCTCCGCCTGCGCGGCGGCGGTCGGTGCGAGTGATCGCGACGAGGCAGGGCAAGCCCTGGAATCGTTGCTCCTCTCCCCGGACCCGCGTGTGGTAAGCAACGCGATCGAGGGCCTGTCACATCGGGCGCGGCGAGGGAGAGGCCGACTCGACGGGCTGGATCGTGTCGAGGCGGAACACCACCGGCCGGTCACGACGGCGCTGCTCGCCCAACTCCGGGGGGGGCTGGACGCGCCGCAGGCCGGTGCGTCGGTGCTGGGGCTGCTGGCCGACGCGGCGAGGGACCGTCGGATGGCGGCGTTGTGGCTGGTGGAGCGCGGCGCACGGGAACTCAAGCCAGCGGCCGGGCGGGGGTGGGCGGACATCGCGGCGGTCGTGGCCGGGCTCGCGCGCAGCGGCGAGACCGCACCGGAGCGGGCGAGGGCAACCCGATGCGCGCGACGCATGCTCGCGGAGGTCAGGCCCGGCGGGTAGGGGGCGTCAGTCCCGCGGCGGGGCGGACGGCCGACCGATCGGCGCTTCGTCGCGCAGCCTCCGGGCCAGGTCGGCGATGATTCGCGCATCGCGCGTGATCATGAAGTGCGACATCAGGTACGAGCCGCCGGTCCAGATCGGCTCCTCGCCGGGGGGGGCGGTGTTGGTGGCGCCGACCCAGGTGTCGTTGAGCACGGCGTAGGGGACCAGGTCGTAGTCGCGGTGCTCGAACTCGGCGTTGAGCCGGGCCAAAAACGCCGAGCCCGGCTTCATGTCGCGGGCGGCCTGGTCGGGGGCGATGGTGTCCGCCAGCACGGCTCCGGTGTGTGGCGAGCCGAGCGTGTAGAGCGCGCGGATCTTGAGGCGCTTGCTTCGCGTCTCCGAGCCGTCGGGCAGCCGACCGAGCGGCAGGGCCGCGGTCCGGCCGACCAGCCCGCCCATGGAGACGCCGATCACATCGACCTCGATGGTCTCGTTCGGGTTGTCGCTCGGCCAGCGGCGCTCGACTCTGTCCACGACAATGGCGGCGATGTCCTCGATGTCCGTCTCGTTCGCGTAGGCGATCGGCAGAAAATCCTGCTTGTCCCCGCTCGTGATCGGGTACAGCCGCCACACGAGCTGATGGACCAGCGTGGCCCACGAGCGGTAGCCCGCGAGCACGACGACGGGACGATGCAGCGGGCGGGTGTCCGCCCGCATGCGGGCGATGTCGGCGACGGCGTCGTCGAGCGAGAGATCGAACGACGCGTTGACCACATCACGCCGGATGACGCAGGCGGACAGCGTGGTCGCAACGGTGCTGGCCAGGGCGGTCACGGTCAGGCTCCTGCGGAGCGGGTCACGACGCCGGGTCTTCGGTGCCGTCATGGCGGGCTCCTGGCCGTGATTGGGCTGGCGGGACGGCGGGTTTCATGACCCGCGAACAGTGAGCCGTGCCGGCGTGTCGACCTCGCCGCGGGCGATCTTCTCGATGCCCGAGCCGAGCTCCCCGATCGGGTCGGGCGGGATGATCTCGACGCGCTTCTCGCCGAGCTTTGCCTCCCCGGTGAGCACGGCCCGCTGGAAGGCGCGGCACTCATCGAGCAGGCGATCCAAGATCTCTTCTTCAGGGATGTTGGCGACGCGTTCTCCCTGCACATAGATGATGCCGCGCTTGTTGCCGGCAAAGACGGCGACATCGGCACCCTCGGCTTCCCCGGGGCCGTTCACGACACAGCCCATGACCGCGACCTTCATCGGGAGGGTGATCTCGCTGGCGAGCTTCGTTCGCACATCCTGGACGAGCGTAAACAGGTCGACCTGAATCCGGCCGCAAGTCGGGCAGGCGATCAGTTCGGCGCCTTTGCGCTCGCGGAGGCCGAGGGAATAGAGCAGCTCGAGCCCGTCCTCCACCTCGTACACCGGGTCGTTGGCGTAGCTGATGCGCACCGTGTCGCCGATACCCTGCGTCAGCAGGCCCGCGAGCGCGGCGACCGAGCGGATGCACCCGGTCTCCTTCGGTCCCGCGTGTGTGACACCCAGGTGCAGCGGCTCGTCGAACCGCTCGCTGACCTCGCGGTAGGCCGCGATGGTAAAGGCGGCGTCCATGGACTTGCAGGAGATCGCCAGGTCAAAGAAGTCGCGCTCGTAGAAGATCTCCATGTACTCTTCGAGCTTGGCAATGATGAGCGCGAGCAGGTGGGCGTGCTTCGAGGACATTGTCCCGGGGGCGGCGGTCTTCTCGAAGAACTTGCCGAGCTCCTCCTTACGCTTCTGCTTGTCCTTGCGCTCGATGATCGAGCCCTCGTTGACGCCGACACGGATCGGGATGCCCGCGTCGCGGCAGGCGTCGATGACGGCGTGGACCTCGTCGCGGTCCTGGATGTTGCCCGGGTTGAGCCGGATCTTGTGCACGCCCGCCTCGACGGCCTCGAGGGCGCGCTGGAAGTGGAAGTGGACATCGGCGACGATCGGCACGCGCGTCTGACTGAGGATCTCGCGGAGCGCGGCGGTGTCTTTGCGTTCCGGGACGGCGACGCGGACGACATCCGCCCCGGCCGCCGCGAGCCGGTTGATCTCCGCGACGCACGCGTCGATGTCGTGGGTGTACCCCGCGGTCATGGTCTGGACAGAGACGGGCGCCGGCTCGGTGGGCGTGCCGTCGCGCAGCGGGAGCCCGCCGCCGACCTGGACGATGCCGGTGCGGTCGTTACCCAGTCGGATCGGTCGTGTCGGGCGTCGTGTGAACATCGCGGTCAAGGGTAGGTTCGTCGCCTGGGGGTGGATCGTTCATCGGTTCGCCGGGCGGGCGAGGGAGATTCGCGAATCGGCAGCGCATGGCGCCGATGTAGCTGAGCGTCTCGAAGGCGAGGAGCCCGAGGAAGAAGCCGGCCGCCGCGCTGGTGACATGGGCCGCCGGAGCCGCGAGGATCCAGCCCGCTCCCTGCCGGTTGTACCAGGGCCGGAGCAGGGCATGGCCGACGAAGGCCCCGACGACCGCGAGCAGCCCCGCGAGGATCCAGCCGTAGCTCGCGTGCGCCGCCACGGCGAGGGTGATCTCGGGCGTGAGCCGACCGCCGCGACGGTTCCCGAAGAACCGAAGCCCGGCGCGCTCGATCGCGGTCATGCCCGCGAGGACGATGTACGCGATGGGACTCACGAGCAGGAGGCTTCCCAGCAGCCGCGTCGCGGAGGCATCGCGATGCAGGAACACCTCGTCGATCCGGTCCTCGGCGAGCGCCGCCGCCACGAGCAGGGCGGCGAGCGCGTGGTTGATCCGGAGCAGCCAGACCGCGCGCGCGGTCTCCATCCGGATGCGCGAGAACAGCCGGCCGGGCCCTAAAACGAGGGCGGCGGTGAGGATCCAGGATTGCGGCGATGGGGCGCGCTGCCAAGGCGAGCCGGACCGGGCCGCGGGGAGCGAGTCGCTGACCGGTCGACCGCATTCCGGACAGGCACGTGCGGCGGCCTCGATGGGGTAGCCGCAGCGTTCGCACAGCAGGTCGGCGGGGTTCGCTGGGCTCGTGCTCACCCGGGATTGTTCACCACGCCGCGTCCCGGAGCAGGCCCGCGGTCCAGAAGCCGGCAAGGGTGGTGCGCAGAGAGCTCAGCGCGCCCACGACGAGCCCGCCGGCCGGGAGAGCCTCGGTCAGCGTCTCGTTCAATCCCGTGAGATGCGCGAGGCCAACGAGCACGAGCGTGCCCCCGGCGATGACCGCGAGGCTGAGCGCCGAGATGGAGCCGACCTTCGCCGCGATGCGCATCGGCTGCGCGAGGCGGAGCAGTCGGACGACCGCCGCGACGAGCGCATGCTCGCACGCGAGGGCGACCAGGCCCAGCATCAGCAGCATCGACGCAACGACGATGACGAGGTGCAGGAGGGTTGTGAAGGCCAGCATCGGCTGCGCGAAGACACCGCGGATCGGGTCGATCAGCCAGGTCCAGACGATGACGGCCGCGGCGAGCACGCAGGCGATGGAGAGGTTCCGCAGCGTGGGCCAGAGCAGGCGGTCGGTCCGGGCGACGGCGGCGAGCATGGTGGCCCGTGGGCTGAGCAGGCCGGCAATGGTCTCGGTAATGGTGCCGGGCTCCTCGGTGGTCGCGGGTCGGTCGCAGCCGCACTCCGGGCATCGAGGGTGGGGCTGATGCTGCAATCCGCGCGCGGGGTAGCCGCAGCGCACGCACAGCGTGGCCTGGTGATCCATGGCTTGCTCCGAGGGGTCCAGCGGGTGGGTCCGGCTCGCCTCCTCGGCCGCCGGGCTAGGCTTGCTATCGGACGCCGCGGTCCGCCGCTGAAGCCCGTCTGTCCGATTCGTTGGTCTCCGCGTGTGCGGTTCCGGAGAATGGCCCGGTGATCCGTTATCAGCGCATCGATCGGCAGAGCCCGCTCTACGCGGGCGAGCGCGAGCTGCGGGAGCTGGTCCTGCTCCGGCCGCTGGGGCTCGATGTCGATCGGTTCATGGCGTCCTACCCGGCGATTGAGGAGGGGGCCGAGCACTTCGTCGCGGTCATGGGCACGCCGGGGGGGGACCGGGTCATCGGCTGCGCCCTGCTCGTGCCCAAGACCGACACGCCGGGTCTCGGCAAGCTGATGCAGATGGCGGTCCACCCGCAGCGGCAGGGCGAGGGTATCGGCCGGCGGATCGTCATCGAGGTGGAGAAGCGGGCGTTCGCCGAGCTCGAGCTCGATCGGCTCTACTGCCACGCCCAGCTGGACGCCATCCCCTTCTACGAGCGGCTGGGGTGGTCGGCCGACGAAGAGGTCTTCCAGGAGGCGGGCATCCCGCACCGCCGGATGACCCTGTCCCGCCCTGAAATGACGGCCGAGCCTGTCCCCGTGCCCGACTGGTAAGCAGGCTGTCGGTTGGCATTCCCCCCATCTCAGAGATAGAATTGCGACATGGCAGACTCGCAGCATGGCGAGCGGCGTGGCCGACCTGACTCGGAGCGGGTGCGATCGATGCTGCGCGAGCACGGGCTGCGGGTGACCCAGCAGCGCGAGGAGTTGTACGCGGCCTTGGCCTCGAGCCTGTCGCACCCCTCCGCGGACGAGCTCCATGCCTCGGTGCTCTCCCGGCAGCCCGGCATGAGCCTGGCGACCGTCTACAACACCCTGGAGGCGTTCGTCACCTCGGGTTTGGCCCGAAAGATCCCCGGCAGCGGGGCCACGCGCTACGACGCGGATGTGTCCGAGCATGTGCATGTCCACACCGAGGACGGACGGGTGATGGATGTGCCCCACGAACTCGGCCGCGCCCTGCTCGACTCGATCGATCCGTCGGTGATCGCCCGGGTGGAGCGGGAGCTGGGCGTGTCCATCTCGGGCGTCAAGCTCGGCTTGTCGGCGACGACGATCGACGCGCGGTCGGCCACCCGCTGAGACGACGACCGGACCCTTGGCAACTCGGATCAGCGAGTGAAGCCATGCCCGGATCGGGCCGATGGTTCCGTGCGCCGGGTTATGGGTCCCGGCTTCGGAGACCTCCCATGTCCAAGCCACGCACATCCTCAACGCCGAAGCTGCAGATCACCGAGCCGGGCGACAGCCGGGTCAACCGCCGGCGGTTCGAGCGGTTCCGTCTCTCGCCGATGTACCACGGCGTGCAGGTTCGCCTGTTGGACGAGCCGTGGACCGACCGTCAGGGCCACTGCTGGGACATCTCGGAGGGTGGCGTGTCCTTCGAGCTCGACGAGCCGATCGCGCCCGGCACACCGGTCGTGTTGCAGATCGAGCTGCCACCCGACGAGACCGGGGCGCCGGTCCGCGTCGGGCCCGGGCGGAGCGTGTTCGTGTTTGCGAATGTCGTGTGGCTGACCGACGACGACGGGATCGGCCCGGCACGCATGGCGGCGGTGTTCACAAGGTTCGCACGCGAGGGCGATGAGACGAGGTTGATCCGATCGTTCTGCTCAGGCCGCTTCGCGCGGGCGGCGTAGTGGCGGTACGCTGCGCCGTGTGCGGAGCGCTCGATTCGCGATGTTGCTACTCCGCCTGGCGGCGTTCGCTGTCGACTACGCGGTGCTCGCGGTCTACCTCGCGGTGCTCTCGCTGGGCTTTCTGGTTCTGCCGAGCTCGATCGCCGAGCCGTTGTTCTCGTCGCCGACACGGGGGCAGGCGACCGCGTTCGTGATCCTGACGCTGCCTGTCGTGATGTATTTCGCCGTCATGGAATCCTCGCGTGGCGGCGCCACGCTTGGCAAGCGGTTGTTGTCGGTGCGTGTGGTCGGCCCGGACGGCACCCGGTGCGGACGAGCGAGAAGCCTGGTTCGGTCGGGTGTGAAGTTCACGCCGTGGGAGCTGGCTCACACGAGCATCTGGCGCCTGGAGGGATGGCCCACCGATCCGGCGTCGCCCTCGGGCTGGACGCTCGTCGGCCTCGTCGCGGTCTGGGCGCTCATCGGGGTGAGTGTGCTGATGGCGGTCTCGACCCGTCGATGCGTCACGCTGCATGACGCCGTCTCGGGCACACGGGTCGTGCGGTCGGCTGGCTGAGCGGGTCTATCGTCGTGGATGTTTGTTGATCAGGCGGTTATCGAGGTGTACGCGGGCAACGGCGGGGACGGCCGGGTGTCGTTCCACCGCTCGAAGTACAAGCCGAAGGGCGGTCCAGACGGTGGCGACGGTGGCGACGGCGGCAATGTCCTGCTGCGCGCCGATGAGAACCTGAACACGCTGTACGAGTTTCGGGGCCGGCACCACTGGCGCGCGGCGCACGGCGAGCCGGGCGGTGCCTCGTCGATGCACGGCGCCAGCGCCGAGGATCTGGTCGTTCGAGTCCCCCCGGGCACGCTGGTGTTCGATGCCGACACGGGCGAGCTGCTGGCAGACCTGACGGGCGTCCGCGAGTTTGTCGCGGCCAAGGGCGGCCGGGGCGGCTTGGGCAATGAGCACTTCAAGTCCAGCGTGAACCAGGCGCCACGCAGGGCGACGCCGGGCCAGGAGGGCGAGGCCCGCACGCTCCGGCTGGAGCTGAAGCTCATCGCCGATGTCGGGCTCGTCGGCAAGCCCAACGCGGGCAAGTCGACCCTGCTGCGGGCGCTGACGCGCGCCAACCCGAAGATCGCGGCGTACCCGTTCACGACGCTCTCGCCGCAGCTGGGGATCTGCTCGCTCGACGCGTCCAGGCGCCTCGTCATGGCCGACATCCCGGGGCTGATCAAGGGGGCCTCCGAGGGGCATGGGCTGGGGCACGAGTTCCTGCGGCACATCGAGCGGACGCGTGTGATCGTGCACCTGATCGAGGGCGCCCCCGAGGACGGCACCGCCCCGCTGGAGAACTATCGCGCGATCCGGAAGGAGCTGAGCGCGTACTCGTCCGCGTTGGCCGAGAAGCCGGAGGTCATCGCGATCTCGAAAGCGGACCTGGTGCCGGCGGAGGAGCGGACTCGCCTTGTCCGCGAGTTGCGGACGGAGCTCCAGCTCGGCCGGGACGAGGAGGTGCTGGTCATCTCCTCGGCCGCGGGCGAGGGGCTGGAAACGCTCACCGAGCTGCTCTGGGCCATGCTGGCCAAGCGGCCCGCCGAGGGGTGGCGTTCGGCGGAGGTCGACGAGCGCTAGCTGGGCGAGTCGGCCGCGTGGGCGCTGCGCCCGCCGGTCTGCTCCCCGCCCTCGTCGTCGTTGCCCGCGGCGGCGTCGCCGACCATCGCCGCTCCGGTGAGCAGCGCAACGAGCAGCACGGCGAGGTACCGCGTCGGGTTGTCGAACAGTCCCCGGGCCGCTCGGAGGCTGCGGGATCGCATCTGCTGCACGGTGTTCTCCTTGATCGCGCCGCGCGCGACACGGTCGCGCAGCTCGTGGTCCTCGGGTCGCTGGGCGTCGATGGCGGCGGCGATGCGAGCGCGGTCGGCCGGGTCCTTCCAGCTCGCGGCCAGCTTGGCGCGGAGGTCGGCACTGGCGCGTCGCCGAAGGGCGTCGAGCGCCTCACAGACGCGTTCCTCTCGCTCGAAGGCCGCGGGTTCGGCACGGGCGAGGGACAGGGCGTGGACGGCCTCGATATCTTCGGCACCGATCTCGCGTCGGCTCCGTCGGGCCGCGGACCGTCCGTGGGCCAGGCACGCCCATCGGGCGAGCAGGGCGGCGGCGTCACGCACACGGACGAGCGCTTCATTCGGGCCGTCCTCGGCACGGATGATCGCGTTGGGCCGCTCGCGCAGGAGCTTCCAGACGCGTGCATCGATCCACGAGCGCATGTCGTCCGGGTCGACGCGGCTGCCCGTGCGCCGCAGATGCGTCGTGCAGGCCCGCTCGATCGTCGGACGAGCGACGGCGTCGTAGCCGGCCCAGAACTCGAGCTGGAATCGGTCGTCGTTCATCGGTCGTCCTCCAGCGTGTCGAGCCAGTCGAAGAGATCGCGCAGCGCGGGCAGGTCCTCGGCCAAGGCCTCGAGCTCGTGCTCATGGCGCAGGGTGGTGGCGAGCTCGGAGGTGGGTCCCATGTGCTCGGCGGCGCGGCGCAGCTGCGTGAACAGCTCCTGCGCTTCGCCCGGCCGGCCGGCGTGGTAGAGCGCGCGGGCGGCGGTGACGATGACCGGCACGCTCGCCGGGGCGGCGTCCCACGCAGTGAGCGCGTAGCCGACCGCCTCGTCGGCGCGGCCGAGACGCAGCAGACGATCGGCGATGTTGCCCGCGCTGACCTCGACCCGGCGCGGCGTGTCGGCGTAGCGGAGGGCGACGATCTCGGTCTCGACGGCTCGTTCGATCTCGCCGAGCGCCGAGTACGCCATGGCGCGCTGGTTTGGCCTGGCCCAGGCGGGGTGCGGGTGCCCATCGCCGTCGGTCGCGTCGTAGCGGTGCAGCAGGCGACGGATCTCGGCCCGACAGGCGGAGAGCGCCTCCGTGTCGCCGACGCGGCGGGCCCGGTGGGCGAGGTTGCACTGGTCCATCAGGGCGGCCTCGATCGGGCTCAGCCGACGCGGGTCGTCGGTGGTCACGAACGAGGTGTGCTTGGGGGTAGCGGCCATGGGTGGCTCCTTGATTCCGGCCCCGCCGCAGCGGGCGATCGGTAGCTCTCCGTCGGGGCGGGGTGCGGGCTGACAGAGAAGACGCACAAACCCCTCGAAAGTTTCCGAGCACTTACTAACTCGACGCGAATTGGGGCTTCTCCGTCAGGCTCGGCCGCGAGTGGGACGGAATCGGCCCGGGGCGTGCGTCCCCGCGTCGGATCCGGGCCTCCCGGGGCGCCCGAGCCGGCGGTTGACCGCTCGACCCGGGGTTCGGAGTGACGCGATGAAACTGAACGAAATGCAAACGAAATGCGTGATGTGTGCCCTGGCCCTGGCGGCCTCCGGCTTTGGGGCGACATCCGCGATCGCCGGGGCGGGCGATCACCGCGGCGAGCGCTGGCACGACCGGACCCGGTCACGCTCCGACGGCGGCTGGCTCGTGATCAATGGGCACCGCTGCGCGTTCGAGGTGCGGGGCTCCGTGGAGCGATCACTGGTGCGGGCGCTCCGCGATGCCGGGTACGACGCGTGGCTATCCCGCGGGTGCGTGGTGATCGAGGGTCGGCGGATCCGTTTCTCGGCGGAACTGCCGGGCTACCGCTTCGTCGTCTCGCGGCGGGGGCACCGGACCGTGGTCCGCGTCGAGGCGTGCGAGGCGTACGGCGGGTGGCGCGGCGGCCGATACGACCGCTGGGACCGCGGCCGGGGTTGGGATCCGTGGGACGACTGCCGACCCCGTCGGGTCCATCGACCCCCGCCTCGGTACGGGTGCGGCATCGGCTTCGGGTTTCGGATCGGTGACGGACGGGTGACGGTGCGTCTGCCGCTCGAATAGCGGCGATCGGTGTCACACGCCCGTGCGTGCTCCGCCCCGCGTCATTCGTCGCGCGGGGCGGTTTCGCTGCGCGGCCGAAGCTCGATGAGCGCGAGCAGCTCGATGTTGCCGCGGGTCTTGCTCTTGGATCGTTTTCCACCGCCGAGGATGGGCGAGTTCGTGAGGTCGAGCGTGCGGAAGCCGAGTTCCGCGGCGTCGTCGAGGACGCGACGGGCGACTCGGCGTGCGGTTTCGGGGTCGAGCACGCCCGCGTCACCCCCGATCGCGCGCTCTGCGTCGGAGAGCTCGTAGTGCGGCTTGACGAGGGAGATGATGCGGCCGCCCGGGCGGAGCCATCGCGCGGCGGCGGGCAGCGCGAGCCGCTGGGGTGTCCAGCCGATGTCGATGACGACGAGGTCAACGGGTTCGTCGGGCTCGGCGTGGAGGGCGTTGGTCCGTTCGCGGACGGTCACGCGTGGATCCTGCCGGAGCTTCCAGGCGAGCTCGCCGTAGGCGGTATCGACGCAGACGACCGAGGCGGCACGGCGTTGGAGCAGGCAGTCGGTGAAGCCCCCCGTTGAGCAGCCCAGGTCGGCGCAGGTGAGCCCGGCGGGGTCGAGCCCGAAAGCATCGAGAGCATGGGCGAGTTTCAGGCCGCCGCGGCTGACGAACGGGTTGTTCGGCTCGGCGGGGCTGTCCGAGGGGGTCACGCGTCGTCCCGGCTGGGACTCGTGCGGGAGGGCCCGATCGGCACGCCGATGACGGCGATGCCCATCTCGTCGGCGAGGTCGAGCATGTAGGGCTTGTCGAGCATGATGACATCGCCGGCGGCGAGGGCGAGGCACCGGCCTCCGGCTTCGTGCAGGCGTTTGATGGTGTCGATGCCGACGGTGGGGACATCGGAGCGCCGATCATGCCCTGAGCGCGCGCCCTTGCAGAGCGTCCAGGACCGCCCCCGGCAGAGGCGGCCGGTGCGTTCGATCATGCGATCGGTGCCCTCGACGGCCTCGACGGCGATGACATCGCGATCACGGACGGCGATGGCCTGTCCGATGTCGAGCCGGAGGGTCTCGGTCAGGAGTGGCCAGACGAACTCGATGTCGGCGGCCTGCTCGTCGGTGGGCTTGCGTCGGGTCATGACGCCGCTGGTGGCGAGTTGGTCCGGGATGGACGAGGTGGAATCGATGAGGCTGACTCCGCTCCGGTCGAGTTCGTCGGCGATGGCCTTGAGCACGGCGTGGGACCGCCGGTCGTGCCGGAGGTCACGGTACCACACCCGGATGGTACGGAGGTCAGGAAAGTGGCGCACCAGCTTCAGCGGATCGTGCATGAGCTGGGCCTTGTCCACCTTTCCGACCATGATGGCGTGGCGGACGCCCCGGCGTCGGAGAGCGGCGCCCCAGGTGCCGACACGGAACAGGCCGACGGTGCGGAAGGTGTCGCAGAGCAGGGGCAGTTCGCGTTCGTACAGACCCGAAAGTCCCAGGCCGTGGACGGGGTGCCCCTGTTCGCGGAGCCCTTCGGCGACGAGCACGGGGAGACGGCCGCCCGCTGCGATCAGGCCGATGGCGGTCGGTGGAGGTGGCGGGTCAGGGAGGATCGTGAGCTTGCCGGCCATGGTGGTGCGTTGGTTGCTCGCGCGTGGTGACGGGGCGCTCGTCGATGGTAGATCGGGTGTCGGCGTGCGAGCCCGTTGCAAAGAACACAATCCAAACAGGCGGATGGCATGGAGGTGGACTGAGCCACGATGAGGGCTTGCGCCGATGAGGAGAGGCATGTCGAAGGAGCGTGCAGGCTCGGCCGACGGGACGGGGCGCCCGTACTTGCGGGTGTACTTTGCGTGCGCGAACCAGTATGTACGCGTGTACCGCCGGCCGGATGTGCCTCGGTACCTGGCGCGGTGCCCGTCGTGCGGGATGACCAAGTCGTTCCGTGTCGGGGCCGGTGGATCGGACCAGCGGTTCTTCGAGTTGACCTGCCGGTAGGTCTGGTCTGTGCGTGACGAGCCGTAGACTGCTGTCGCATGTCCTCCGCATCAACGATCGTGATTCCCCGGTGCACCGGGGTCTGCGCCGGGTCCGGTCGGGCGTTGGAGCCCGGCGAGCGGATCGTCGTGGTGCTGCTCGAGCCCGTGGAGCCGGTGGAGGGTGAGGGGTTCGAGCGGTTGGACTACGCGGCGCTCTCATGGGAGGACGGGGCGCGTCCGGAGGCCGGCCGCGAGGTCTTCGCGGTGTGGCACGCCGCGGCGCCTTCGGGCGGGAAGCGGCAGGAGGGGCTGATCTCGGCGGAGGGGCTGCTCGACCTGTTCGAGCAGCTCGCGGAGACCGAGGAGCCGCGCCGTCGGGCGTTCCGGTATGTGCTGGCGTTGCAGCTGATGCGCAAGCGGCAGCTTGAGTACGCGGGAGCGCGCGGGGGCGTGCTGCTGGTCCGTCCGCGCGGGGCGGAGGCCGACGCTCCGGCGATCGAGGTGCACGACCCGCAGGCATCGGGCGAGCTCGATGAGAGGGCGCTCGAGGAGCTTGCGGAGCAGGTCGAGGCGCTCATGGAGCCGGGCGATGCGGCGTAGAGCGGCCGTGTTCGCGTGCGTGCTCGCGGCGGGATTCTCGGGGTTGTCCGGGTGCGCGGCCAGGAACAGCCTCGAGAGCGATGACGGGGATCGAGCGGCGCCGCTGCCGACCTACGAGGCGCTCTACGAGGGGGCGGAACGCCGCATCGGCACGCTGGATCGGCTCTGGGCGGTGGCCGTGGTGGGGCTGCGGTACACGGACGAGTCGGGCGAGCGTCGGCGTGACCAGGGCGAGGGGCACTTCCAGATGGTGCGGCCTTCGCAGTTGGCGCTGTTTGTGGGCAAGCTTGGTGAGCCGTATCTGATCCTCGGGTCGAACGAGTCGCGGTACTGGTGGATCGAGCGTCTGGATGAGCCGGTCGCGACGGTCGGGCTGCACGCCGAGGCGGCGGGGATGTCAACGGAGGCCATCGGCGTGCCGGTGATGCCCAGCGACTTGCTGCTGGCGATGGATGTGCAGCGCTGGCCCGCTCCGGGCGGACCGGGCGTGGCCGGTGTGTCGTGGAGCGATCGCGATGGCGTGGACCGATCACGGACGGCGGCGGTCGAGTTGATCGAGGGCGATCGCCGGCGGGTGGTGCATGTCGATGTGTTCACGATGGACCCTGTCGCGGTGGATGTGCAGACGCTCGCGGGCGATCTGATCGCGACGAGCGAGCTGTCGGAGCCGGATCGCGTGACAAACCGGATCGGCGCAGCGGTCGAGCCGCGGATGCCGATGCGGGTGGTGGTGGATGTGCCGGCGGCGGAGGCCCGGATCGAGCTGTACCTGAAGCGCGCCGAGATGAGCGAGCGTCGGCCCCGTTCGATCGTGTTCGATCTGGAGGAACTGCTCGATCGGTTCCGCGTGCAGCGCGTGCGCCGGATCCAGTCGCCATCGGCAGCGATGGGGGCGGGCGCTTGATGGGGCGGCTTCGGCGGGCCGTGTGGGGCGCGCTGCTGGCGTGGTCGGGCGTGGCGGCGTGCGAGCCCGAGGTGCAGGCGGCCGGGGCGTCGGACGGTCCGGGGCACGCGTGGGTGGTCTTTCCGTCCGATGGTGGGGAGGCGGACGAGGCGGACTCGGTGGTGATCGTGCACGCCCCGCCGCGATCGCCGACCGGGGGCGCGGCGCCGGCCCCGACGGGTCGCCTGGCGCGGGTGCAGCGGCTGGCGGAGGCCCCCGAGTGGATTGCAGCGAGCGGTGATCGGCTGTTTGCGGTCATGCCGCCGGACGCAAGCGGATTGCGGTCGGTGGGGTCGGTGCGTGCGTCGCCGAGGGGGTATCAGGATCTCTGGGCGTACACGCCGGCGACGCGGCTGCGGGTGCTGCCGCCGCTGGAGGGGGCTGACGAGGTGCTCGGTGTCGCCGCGTTCGGTGAGCGGCTTTATGCGCTCGAGCGAAGCGGCGGATCGACGCGGCTGCGGTGGACGGACGGAGCGGCGTGGTCCGAGGGTGTGGCCGGGCCCGACCGGACCGCCTCGGATGAAGCGATCGCTCTCCATGCGGACGCGCGGGGCCCGGTGATGGCGGTCGTTGACCCGTCGGAGCTGCGTCTGTTCCGGTGGGTCGCGGACTCGGCGGCGTGGTCCGCGGCGGGCGCGTGGCGGGCAGACGCCGCGCCGCTTGAGCGTGCCGAGCTGATCGGGGTGTGGCGTGGCGAGCCGGTGCTGGCATGGCGCACGGAGGAGGCGCCGGGTGTGCTCCGCGTCGTGACACTCACCGCAGGCGGCGCGACCGTGCCGGTGGGGGAGGTCGAAGCGCCGGCGTCGGCGGGAGTGGCGGTCGTCGACGGGTCGGCGCGGGTGCTGGTGGTGTGGGATGCTGCCCGCCGAACGGACGATGTGGGGTCGGCGCTCTCGACGCCTGGGGTCTCGGCGACGGTGCAGCGCGTCGCGGAGCTCAGCCTGGTCTCCGGCGATGTGGTGTACGACGGGCTGGCGACGACGGCATCGCCGGTCTCCCGCTCGGAGTTCCGGCAGCTGGCGATCCTGCTCTTTTTGCTGATGGTCGTGGTGCTGCTGGTGGCGGTGCGCCCGGTTCCGCCGGGGGGCGTGGTGACCCTGCCGCCTGGAACGGCGTTGGCGCCGGCGAGCCGGCGGATTCTGGCGACCGTTGTGGATTTTGTGCCCTCGCTGCTGGTGGCATCGGGGCTTCTGGGGCTTCGCCCGGTCGAGGCGTTGGGCCCCTTGGCACTGCCGATCACCGGGTCCGTGTCACTCGTGCCGCTGTTGCTCACGCTCGGGATCGCGGCGGTGCACTGCGGCGTGTGCGAGGCGGTGTTCGGCCGAAGTCTCGGCAAGTCGCTGGCCGGTCTGATCGTGGCGAGGGTTGACCTCGGTGCCGCGGGAGCCGCCGTCCCGGGGCAGTTCATCGCTCCCACGATCCGGGGATCGATGGTGCGAAACCTGGTCAAGTGGTTCCTGTTCCCCGCGGCGGCCTTGGCGCTCAGCGATCCCACTGGTCGGCACCGCGGGGATGTGGCGTCGGGTGCGGCGGTGCTGATGCCCCTTCCGGCCGACGAGTAATCGGGTCTCGACCGATCGCTGCGCGTGGATCGGTCAAGTTTGCGCGTCGATGTCCCCGATAACGCTGAGGAGCGGCCGACGAGCACCGATGGATCGGTGTGTGGATGGGTCGCGATCCTGTCGTTGGCGTGGGCGGAGTTCGGCGTCGGTGGGCGAATCGGTGGACAACTCGGTGAGCTCGACAGGCCGGTCGTGGCGTGAGCTCTGGCAGGTGCCGACGCTGGCGGTGGCGTCGGTGCTGCTGGTCGCTGGGCTGGCGACGCTGACGCTGACGCGTCCGAAGCCGGATGTGGCGGGCATGGTCGAGCGGGCCTCGGGATTGGTGCTGGACCATCGCCCGGAGCAGGCTCTGGAGATCCTCAACGATCGGGCGAGGCCGTTCCTGAACGAGTCGTATGTCTCGCGCGAGACGAGGCAGCGTTTCCACGCGGTGCGTGCGGCGGCGATCTTCCGCGGGCAGCGGCTGCTGGGCGTGGATGATCCGGTCAACCACGAGCGGGTCGTGGACGAGTACGCGAAGGCGCGGGCCTTCGGATACGAGCCGGTGGACGCCGACCTGCTGCTTGAGGCGGAGTCGCTGCTGGCGCTGCGCCGGTACACCGAGGCGAGGGACGCGATCGCGGCGCTGAGCGAGGCCGCGTCGATGGAGCGGGTCCGGCTTCAGCGGCTGACGATCGAGGCGGCGTTCGCGGCGGATCCCCCGCGTGACGAGCTGGCGTCGGAGCTGCTCAACGAGCTGGCCACGGATCCGGGGCTGTCTGTGGACGACCGGGCGTGGACGGTGGCGAGGCGGACCGAGCAGCGGTTGCGGGACGGATTCATCGACGAGGCGATCGCGAGGCTGCTGCGGGTGATGCCGCGCGTCGAGACGGCGTCGGACGCGGCTCGGGGGGAGCTGTTCCTGCTGCTCGGCGAGGCGTACGCGGCTTCGGGTGCGATCCCGGACGCCGAGAAGCAGCTGTCGCGTGCGACGGAGCTGCTCGAGCCGGGAGACGCGGTGTACGCGAGGGCGCTGCTGACCGAGGGGCGGGTGCTGGAGCAATCGGGCCGACCCGTCGAGGCGAGGGAGCGGTTCGAGCGGATTGTGGCTTCGTACACCACGACGCCGTCGTACCTGCCGGCTCTGGTATCGCTGGGCGAGGTGCTGTCGCTGCTGGCGGAGACGGATCCGACGATGGCGTCCGATGCCGACGCGATCTCGGCGTATTCGCGTTTCGTGGACGAGGTGCAGGCGGGTGAGCCGTCGTCGGATGTGGTTGCCTCGGGGACAGCCAGCATGCTGTCGCGGTTCGAGGAGCAGATGGTCCGCGAGCAGCTCGAAGAAGCGTCGCAGTACGCGCAGCTGGCGGAGGACCTGACGGGCCTCTCGGCGGCGCCGGCGGATGTGCTGTTGTCGCAGGCGCGCGTGAACCGCGCGCTGGCGGAGCAGCTGCTGCGGGATGTGGCCGGCGAGCCCGAGCCGGGCGAGGTGCCCGACCTGTCTCGGCTGGATTCGACGACTCGGGCGCAGGCGCAGCGATGGTTCGTGCGTTCGGGTGATTACTTCCGTCGCCACGCCGACGAGCTCGCCGGTGGCAGCGACGATGTGGCGTACGCGGACAGCGTGTGGAGCGCGGCGACGATGTTCGACCGCGGCGGTGACACCGCGGAGGCGATCGCGTCGTACATCGAGTTTGCGGGCACCATCGCGGGCGACCCGCGCGTGCCGGCGGCGCGGTTCAGGCTCGGGCGTGCGTACCAGGCGTCGGGTGAGTACGAGTTGGCCGCGGCGCAGTACGAGGATCTGTTGGAGACGGCGCTGGACCCGGATCGCGGCCGGGGCGTCGGGCCGTACGCGGTCATGAGCTATGTGCCGCTGGCGGAGACCTACCTGGAGGACCCGGACCCGTCGAACGACGAGCGGGCCTCGGATCTGCTGCAGGCGGTGCTGCGCGGCGAGGCCGGGGATGTGGACAGCGAAGCGTTCGGGGATGCGTTGGCCGCGATGGGCATGGTGCACTACTACGACGGCCGGTATCCGTCGGCGATCGAGCAGCTTGAGGAGGCGGTGGCCCGGGAGACCGACGCCCGCGAGCTGAACAAGATCCGGTACCTGCTGGCGGATTCGTACCGTCTGGAGGCCATGGCGATCGGCGAGACGCTCGGCGAGGGGGCGATCGCGCCGAGCATGGCCAGGGATCTCGAGGCGACGCGCGAGGCGCATCTTTCGAGATCGATCGAGCTGTTCGCGCAGGTGCGTGACGGTCTCGAGGAGGTCGATGCGCGTCGTCTCACGGTGCTGGACCGGATCTATCTCCGGAACTCGTACTTCTACCTCGGCGACTGCGCGTTCGACCTGCGGGACTTCGAGACGGCGATCCGGTACTACCAGATCGCGAAGGACCGGTACGCCGACGACGCCGCGTCGCTGGTGGCGATGGTGCAGATCTTCAACGCGTACTTCGAGATGGGCGAGGTCGAGCTGGCCCAGACGGCGAGCGAGAAGGCGAGGCGTTTTTATGATCGGCTGCCCGAGGACGCGTGGGACGACCCGACGCTGCCGATGAGCCGGGCGGACTGGGAGCGGTGGCTGGACTCGAGCTACGAGCTGGCGTCGATCCGGTCGGCGAGCGCAGGGGAGTAGCTCGAGGGGCGGGCGGAGCCCGCGGCAAAGGGGTCAGGATGACCGGAGCGAGCGAGCAGAGGACAGCCGGGGACGAGGCGCGGGCGATCGCGCGGCTGATCGACGAGCAGGTCGGTCTGTACGAGGAGCTCGATCAGCTCAGCGCGCATCAGCACGCGATCATCGAGGACGACGACACGGACGCGATCTTGCGTGTGCTGAGCGATCGGGACGCGGTGATCGGTCGGATCCGCGATGTCTCGTCGAGGCTGGCTCCGTACCAGGCGCGCTGGAGCGAGCACATCGCGCTGCTGCCTGATGCGGAACGGGATCGCCTGCGCGCCAGGCTGTCGAGCGTCGAGGCGATGATGGAGCGGATCTCATCGCGTGATGAGTCCGATCGGCTGGCGATGCAGCGTCGCCGCGAGACGCTCGGGGGTCAGCTCTCGGGCGTGAACCGCTCCGGGCAGGCGATGTCGGCGTACACGAAGGCGCACGCGAAGGGGCCCCGGTTCCAGGATCGGGAGGCCTAGTCGGTGGGATCGGCGTCGGCACCATCACCGGAGCGTGCGTCGTCGGCGGGCGATCTCGAGCAGCTGTTCGGGGCGTTCAACGAGGTCACGGCGAAGCTGCAGGCGACGCACGAACGGCTGACGGGCGAGGTGGTTCGGCTGCAGGGAGAGCTTCGGCGAGCGAACGACGAGCTCGAGCGGTCCCGTCGGCTCGCGGCGCTGGGCGAGATGGCCGCGGGCATCGCGCATGAGGTGCGGAACCCCCTCGGATCGATCGGGCTGTACGCGGAGATGCTGATCGCGGACCTGTCGGATCGCGTCGAGCAGCGTACGACGGCGGAGAAGATCCTGCGATCGGTGCAGGGGCTCGACGCGGTGGTGACGGATGTGCTGGCGTTCAGCCGGGAGATGCGCGTGGTGCCGGAGCGTCAGTCGTCGGTCGCGCTGTTCGAGCGATCGGTGGCGTCGTGCCGGGATGTGCTCGCGGGTCGGTCGGTGCGGGTGGACGGCGAACAGGCGTTCGATGGGGACGGGTCGCTGCTGCTGCAGGCCATGGTGAATCTGGTGCGCAACGCGGCCGAGGCGGCCGGGCCCGGCGGGTTCGTGCGTCTCGTCGCGTCCTCGGAGGCTCGTTCAGCGGAGGGCTCGTCGGTTCGGCTGGCGGTCGAGGACAGCGGGCCTGGCGTCACGGACGAGGTGATGGAGCGGATGTTCAACCCGTTCTTTACCACGAGGGCCGCGGGGACTGGGCTGGGGCTGGCGATTGTGCACCGGATCGTTGATGCGCACGGCGGGCAGGTTCGGGTGCGGAACAGGCCGGCGCGGGGAGAGGACCCCGGCGGGGCAACGGTGGAGATGGTTCTCCCGGATCGGTCGTCGGTCGGGAGCGAGGGTCGCAGGGACGCGGACCCGAGGAGTGCGGCATGAAGACGGTTCTCGTGGTCGACGACAAGGAGATGATGCGTGACAGCGTGAGCTCGACGCTGCAGCGTGCGGGCTTCGCGGTGCAGACGGCGGACGGGGGCGAGGCCGCGCTGTCGAGCATCGCGGCGAAGCGTCCGGATGTCGTGGTGAGTGACCTGCGCATGCCCGATCTGACGGGGATCGAGCTGCTCGCTCGGGTGCGTGAGATCGACGCGGAGCTGCCGTTCCTGCTCATGACGGCGTTCGGCACGATCGAGACCGCTGTGGAGGCGATGAAGCTCGGCGCGTTCGACTATGTGACCAAGCCGTTCCAGGGTGATGAGCTTGTCATCGCGGTCAAGCGTGCGTGCCGACACGGCGATCTGGTGCGAGAGAACGCGCTGCTGCGCGCGACGGCGGGGGTCGATGCGCCGGGCGGACAGAACGGCGAGGGCCTGGGCGATGGTCCTCGCGGCGTGGCGAGGCTTGTCGGCGGGTCGTCGTCGATGCGTCGGGTGCGCGAGCAGGTCTCGGCGGTGTCTGACAGTCAGGGCACGGTGCTGATCGTTGGTGAGTCGGGCGCGGGCAAAGAAGTCGTGGCGAGGGCGATCCACGAGACGAGCCCCCGCGCGGGGCACCCGTTCCTGGCGGTGAATTGTGCGGCCTTGAGCGAGACGCTGCTCGAGTCGGAGCTGTTCGGGCACGAGCGTGGTGCGTTCACCGGGGCGGACAAGCTCAGAAAGGGGCGGTTCGAGCTGGCGGACGGCGGGACGCTGCTGCTGGACGAGGTGAGCGAGATCGCGCCGTCGCTGCAGGCGAAGCTGCTGCGGGTGCTGCAGGAGCGGAGCTTCGAGCGTGTGGGGTCGAGCGTGACGATCGGCGTGGATGTGCGCGTGATCGCGACGAGCAACCGCGACCTTCCGCGAGCGGTGTCGTCCGGCGCCTTTCGGCAGGACCTGTTCTTCCGATTGAATGTGCTGCCTGTGCACCTGCCGCCGCTGCGTGAGCGTCTGGAGGATGTGCCGGAGCTAGCGGGGCATTTCGTGCGGCAGATCTGCGGGCGAGAGGGCGTGCCCGCGTTGGCGATCGAGGAGGGTGCGCTCCGGCTGATGTCGAGCTATGTGTGGCCCGGGAATGTGCGGGAGCTGCAGAACATCTGCGAGCGGGCGGTGGTGCTGGGGCGGTCCTCCGGTGCCGGTCGGATCACGGCATCGCTGGTCGAGCCGTGGCTGGGGATGTCGGGGGCTTCGCCGTCGGAGGCCGCGTCGGTGCGGGTGGACGGGCAAGTGGCGTGGGGCTTTGTCGAGCACGCGGGGGCGTCGAGGGCGGCGTCGCGGAACGGGGCGGCGGTCGAGCGGGCGCCCGCCGACCTTCGCGAGCTGGCGCACAAGCCGGTGACGCTTGAGGAGATCGAACGCGAGGCGATCGTGACGACGCTGCAAAGGTTCAACGGGCATCGCCAGAAGACGGCCAAGAGCCTGGGAATCGGGGTGCGGACGCTGGGGCTGAAGCTGAAGAAGTGGAAGCAGGAAGAGCTGGTGCCGCAGAGCCTGTAGGGGCTGGCCCGGCGGTTGCGGGACGGAATTCGATGACGCTGATCGATCATGTGACGAATGCTGGTGCGTTGCCCTCGCTGGAGGCGACGATCCGGTTTTCTGCGCGTCGGCAGGCGCTTCTTGCGCACAACATCGCGAACATTTCCACGCCGAACTTTCAGCGGAAGGATGTCTCGCCGGCGTCGTTCCAGGCGTCGCTCCGCGAGGCTGTGGAGGCGCGGCGTGAGCGGACGGGCGGGCACACGGGGGAGCTGCCGCTGCGGGAGACGCGGGAGATCGGGTTCGATGCGCGGGGAGCGCTCCGGCTGACGCCGCGGGGCGGTGGCAACCGCGTCGGTGTGCTGGCGCACGACCGGAACAACCGCGACCTGGAGCAGATGATGCAGGACCTCGCGGAGAACCTCGGTGTCTACCGGGCGGCGACGGAGCTGATGCGGTCTCGGCTTGGCACGCTCCGTGCTGCGATCACGGAACGGGTGTAGCTCGGAGGGGGTGTAGCGGGTGTACGGATCCCTTGATATCTCGACGAGCGGCATGATCGCCCAGCGGACGCGGCTGGATGTGATCTCGGCGAACATCGCGAACAAGAACACGATGCTGGACGCGGACGGGAACTACTCGCCGTATCGGCGTCGGATCGCGTACTTCGCGGAGGGGGATCCGTCGGCTCGGGGCGGTCGCGGGGCGTCGATGGGCGTGCATGTGAAGTCGATCGGGTTGGACGAGGCGCCGTTCCGGCTGCGGTATGCTCCGGACAGCCCGCTGGCCGACGAGGCGGGGTATGTGCGGGAGCCGAACATCGACACGACGACCGAGCAGATCGACGCGATGGAGGCGGTGCGTGCGTACGAGGCGAATGTGGCGGCTGCCGAGGCGCTCAAGTCGATGGTGAACCAGGGTTTCCGGCTGCTGGCGTAAGGTCGGCGGCAGGGCGGAGCTGATGCGATGTCGGATCCTGTGGGGCTGATCGGCGGTGCGGGCGGCGTGACGCCCGGCGGTGGTGGGCGTTCACGGTCCGCGGGGGGCGCGGATGACGGGGCGTTCCGCGATCTGCTGATGGCGAACATCGACCGCGTGAACCAGCTGCAAGAAGACGCCACGCGTGCGATCGAGGATCTGCAGACCGGTCAGCGGGACGATGTCGAGGGCGTGCTGCTGGCCACGGCGAAGGCGGACACCGCGTTCCGTCTGCTGCAGCAGGTGCGCAACAAGGTCTTCGAGGCGTATCGCGAGATCCAGCAGATGCGCGTCTGATCGCGCAGGGAGTGCGCCGAAGCCGGGCGCAGTATCTGCGCGTGTGCGCAGTTTCAAGCCGATCTGTTCCTTCATCCGAGAACTGATCATCGGGATGAGCGCTGCGCGCGTTCTGTGCGCGGGGTGCCGCTCTGGTGGGCGCGGAGTGCGTCCGTTCGGGTCTGTCGGCATGGAGGCCGGGTTGGATGGACTGGCTGCGTCGCGTGCTCTCGTCGATCGGTGAGCAGCTTGGAAAGCTGACGCCGACGGCACGGCTGCTGATCGGGGCGGTGGCGGTCATCCTGGTGATGGGCCTGTTTCTGGCGAGCCTGTGGGCGTCTTCGCCCGACCGCGAGGAGATCTATCCGGGGGCGGATGCGTCGGTGAAACGGCAGGCGATCGTGCGCCTGACGGCGGCCGGGCTGGACGCGTCGATCGATCCGGCGGGTCGGCTGGTGGTGCCACGCGGGCAGGCGGACCTGGCGCGGGGCGTGCTCGCGGAGGACGGCGTGCTCCCGTCGGACGGGCAGGTGCTGTTCGGCAATCTGTCGACGCACATGAAGTGGACGAACCCGCGTGAGATCAACCAGCAGATGGTGCAGATGGCGCTGCAGGGTGAGCTGGAGCGGACGATCGCGAACTTCCCGTCGATGCGTTCGGCGCGGGTGTTCCTGGATGTGCCGGAGCCGGTGGGGATCGGTCTGGCGGCGCGTCGGCCGACGGCGTCGGTGAGCGTGATGACCGCGGACGGCGGGGCGGTGAAGCAGACGCAGGTCGACGCGGTGGCGAGGCTGGTGGCGAGGGCGGTCTCGGGTCTCGATGTGCAGCAGGTATCGGTGGTCGATGCGTCAACGGGTCGGCATCTTCAGCCGACCCCGGATGAGGATGTGCTGGCGACGACCTATCTCGAGCACCAGCGGAAAGTCGAGCAGGACTTCGAGCGGAAGGTGCGCGGGCTGCTGGCGCACATCCCGGGCGTGGGTGTGGCGGTGACGGCGGAGGTGGATGTCAAGCGTGTGACGAGCCGGCGGGAGGCGTTCCTGAACGACCGCGAGGGCTCGGTCGCGATCGAGATCGAGAGCAGCCTGAACACGGAGGAGCAGCGGCTGGCGGACCGTGGCGCGGAGCCGGGCGTTCGTCCCAACACGGGCGCGGACATCAACCAGGGCCCGAGCGACGAGGCGGGGTTCGTGGCGGAGGACTCGACGGCCCGGTCGGAGGCCCGGTTCGGCTCCGAGGTGACGAGCACGGTGGACCCGCGCGGGATGCCGACGGCTGTGAGCGTGTCGGTGCAGGTGCCCCGGGGGTACATCGCGGGACTGATCACCGGGGGCTCGGGTGCGGAGGGTGAGGGAGAGGCCGAGCCGCCGGACGAGGCGGCGATCGAGTCGCGGTTCGAGCAGGAGCGTTCTCGGATCGCGGCGATCATCGAGCCGCACCTGCCGAGGCTGCTGGAGGGCGATGGCTCGTCCCCGATGCGTCGAGGTGAGGTGGCGGTCGGGCTGATGTCGGTGGACCCGCCGATGCTGCTGGCGTCCGCGGGCGGCGGGTCGATGGGTGGGCTGGGGTTCCTGACTTCGGGGTCGTCCGGGGGAGCGTTCGGGCTGGGTGTGCCGCTGCTCGAGCAGGGGCTTCTGGTGCTGCTGGCTGGCGTGGCGGTGGTGATGATGCTGCTGATGGTCCGCAAGGCGACGCGTCGGACCGAGTTGCCGAGCGCGCAGGAGTTGGTGGGTATCCCGCCGGCGCTCGAGGGGCTCGGGGATGTGGTGGGCGAGGCGTCGGAGTCGGAGTCGCCGTTGGAGGGCATCGAGCTGGCGTCGGAGGATGTGCAGGCGGCGAACCTGCTCGGCGAGGTTCAGTCGCTGGTGACGGAGCGTCCGGATCTGGCGGCGAAGCTGCTGTCCCGGTGGGTGGATGCTGAGCCGTGATCCCGCGTTGGAGGAGGAGCAGGCATGCCGCGCCGACCCGGTGAAAAGCTTCCGACGAATCCGGACGAGATCGAGGGCCTGACGAAGGCGGCGATCCTGCTGGTGTCGCTTGACCCGGAGCAGGCGGCGCAGGTGCTCAAGTCGATGGAGCCGGACACGGTGGAGATCGTCACGCGCGAGCTGGCGGGGCTCGGCCGGGTGCCGCCGGAGCTGACGCGTTCGGTGGTGAGCGAGTTCTACTCGACGGCCTCGGCGATGCAGCACGCGGCGGAGGGCAACCTCGAGCACGCGAGGCTGCTGCTGAGCGAGGCGCTGGATCCGAAGCTGGCTGCGAAGGTGATGCAGCAGATCCAGACGCAGGTGCAGAAGACGCCGTTCTCGTTCCTGCAGCGCGCCGAGAGCGAGAACCTCTTGACCTTCATTCAGGATGAGCACCCGCAGACGATCGCGCTGATCGTGTGCCACCTGCCGCATCACAAGGCGAGCGAGATCCTGATGGGTCTGCCGACGCAGAAGCAGATCGAGGTGATCAAGCGGATCGCGAACATGGAGCAGACGAACCCGCAGGTGGTGCGGGAGGTGGAGAAGGGTCTGGAGAGCCGGCTGAGCAACATGTTGGGGCAGGCGTCGGAGAAGATGGGCGGCGTGCCGGCGGTGGCGGAGGTGCTGAACCTGGCGGACCGCGCCACGGAGAAGTCGATTCTCGAGGGGCTCGAGGTCGAGGATCCGGACCTGGTCGAGCAGATTCGCCGGCTGATGTTCGTCTTCGAGGATGTGCTGCTGGTGGACGACCGCGGCATCCAGGCGGTGCTGAAGGAGGTCGACAACGAGGAGCTGTCGCTGGCGCTCAAGACGGCGAGCCCGGAGCTGAAAGACAAGATCCTGGGCAACATGTCGGAGCGGGCGGCCGAGATGATCCGGGAGGATATGGAGTTCATGGGGCCGGTGCGGGTGAGCGATGTGGAAGCGGCGCAGCAGCGGATCGTGGACATCGTTCGTCGCCTGGAGGAGTCCGGCGAGATCATCATCCAGGGTCGCGGCGGCGACGCGGAGCTGATCGTCTGATATGGGTGCGGGCGTCGCGGACGGAGGTGGATCGTGGGCGTGATCAAGCGGGCTGACGCCGCGAGGCTGGCGCGGGACGCGGTGGTGCTGGACCTGGCCGACATCGCGCAGCAGGCGGAGGTGATCCTGTCGAGCGCGCAGCGCGAGGCCGAGTCGATCGTGGCGCAGGCCCGAGCGGAGCGGGAGCGGTTGCTGAGCGACGCCCGCGAGGTGGGTCACGGCGAGGGGTACGAGCGGGGTCTGGCCGACGGTCGGGCCGCGGGCGAGGCGGAGGGGCGTGAGGCGGCAACGGCGACGCACGGTGATCGTCTTGCCCAGCTGGAGGCGGGCTGGGCCGCGGCGTTGGAGGAGTTTCTGGCGCAGCGCGACCATCTGGTCATCGCGTGCAAGCACGATGTGCTTCGGCTGGTGCTGTCGCTGGCGTCGCGTGTGGTGCACCGGGTGATCGAGACGGACGAGGGCGTCGTGGCGTCTCAGCTGGAAGCGGCGCTGCGGCTGATTGCGGCGCCGACGCGCGTTGTCATCGCCATCCATCCGGACGACGCTGCCGTGGCCTCGGGGGCGCTGCCGGCGCTCGTGTCGCGGATACGGTCGGTCGAGGACGCGGCGCTGGTCGAGGACGAGTCGGTTTCTCGCGGGTCGTGCGTGGTCCGGACGGCGGGCGGGGGGGTGATCGACGCGACGGTCGAGACGCAGCTGGACCGGATCGCGTCGCTGCTCGTGCCCGATGGCCCACGCGATGCGGCGGATCTCGAGTTGACCGGTGATGCCGCGGGTCGGGCCGAGGAGAGCGAACGCGGGGATCTGGCGGCGTGAGCGTCCTGGCGCGGTACCTGTCGCTGATCGAGGAGGCCTCGCCGGCGCTGGTGATCGGCCGGGTGTCGGCGCTGCGAGGCCTGACGCTGCTGGTGGACGAGCTGCCGGCGCCGGTGGGCGCGACGGTGCGGGTGCGTTCGACGGCGCGGGGTGTGGTGGCGGGCGAGGTGGTCGGGTTCGCGCGCGAGCACACGGTGGTGATGCTGTACGGCCCGTCGACGGGGATCCGGGCTGGTGACGCGGTGGAGGCGATCTCGCCGAGCGCGGTGGCGCCGATCAGCGCGGCGATGCTGGGCCGGGTGGTGGACGCGCTGGGTCGGCCGGCGGACGACGGCGGTCCGATTCCCGATGCGTCCCCGATGCCGCTGCACGAGCCGCCGCTGCCGGCGATGCGTCGGGCGCGGATCGATCGGCCGATCTTCACGGGCGTTCGCGCGATCGACCTGATGACGACGCTCGGCCGGGGTCAGCGGCTGGGCATCTTCGCGGGTCCGGGTGTGGGCAAGAGCACGCTGCTGGGGACGATTGCGCAGCGGAGCTCGGCCGATGTGAATGTTATCGCGCTGATCGGGGAGCGAGGCCGGGAGGTGCGCGAGTTTCTGGAGAACTCGCTCGGGCCGGAGGGGCTGGCACGGTCGGTCGTGGTGGTGGCGACGGGGGACGAGCCGCCGCTGATGCGGATCCGTGCGGCGTGGCTGGCGTGCGCGGTGGCGGAGCTGTTCCGCGACGCGGGCCGGGATGTGCTGCTGATGATGGACTCGGTGACGCGGTTCGCGCACGCGCAGCGTCAGGTCGGGCTGTCGGTGGGCGAGCCGCCGGCGACAAAGGGGTACACGCCGAGCGTCTTTGCGCAGCTGCCGGTGCTGCTGGAGCGAGCGGGGCCGAGCGAGGCGACGGGCGGCTCGGTGACGGGGCTGTACACGGTGCTGGTCGAGGGCGACGACATGTCGGAGCCGGTGGCGGATGCGGCGAGGGGGATTCTCGACGGTCATCTGGTGCTGTCGCGGAAGCTGGCGCAGCGTTCGCATTACCCGGCGATCGATGTGCTCGACTCGGTGAGCCGTGTGGCGGACGAGATCGTGGACGAGCACCACCGGGCGGCGCGGAATCACCTTCGCCGGCTGATGGCGGCGTACGCGGAGGTGGAGGAGCTGGTGCAGATCGGGGCGTACGCGGCGGGGAGCAACGCGGAGTCGGATGTGGCGGTCGCGTACCACCCAAGGATCACGGAGCTGCTTCGGCAGGACACGGGGGATTTCTCGCCCCCCGAGCAGAGCCGGGACTGGATGCTCCGTCTGTCGATGGAGTCCGGTGAGCAGCTTCGTCGGCTGCGGTCGGCGGGGGCGGCGAGCGCGTAGCCGCTTGGCTGCGGGGTGAGGTATGGCGAGGTTTCGATTCAGGCTGGATCCGGTGCTGCGGCAACGCGAGCGTGCGGAGCGGGACGAGCAGGTCCGCGTGGCGGGGATCGAGCGCGAACGGCTTGCGATCGAATCGGAGTTGCGTGGGCTGCAGCGGTCGATCGAGGACGAGCGTCGGGCGATGGCGGCGCTCGGCGCCGAGGGCGGGGCCACAGCGGGTGAGCTGCGGGCGCAGGCGGCGGCGATCGCGGCGCTGCGGGCGACGGCGGACGAGCGCGCCCGGGCCCTGGCCGGCGTTCTGCGTCGGTTGGCGTTGGCTCGGCGTGTGCTGGGCGAACGGGCGGCGGAACGGCGCGCGATGGAGCTGCTCAAGGAGCGTCGTCTCGAGGCGTTCCGGGCCGAGCAGCGGAGGCTCGAGGACCGGGTGACCGATGATCTGGTGATGGCCTCGCGGGCACGGGGGGGTGGCGCGTTCCAGAAAGGAGCCGACGCGTGAGGACGATCATCCGAGCGATCGGCGTGCTGGCGACGCTGCACCTGCTGCTGCTGATCGGCGGCGGGGCGTGGCTGGTGGCTTCGGACCGGGTCGATGAGCGGCGCGTGGAGGCGGTCGTTTCGATGTTCCGCGAGACGGTGGCGGCTCGTGATGCGCGGGAGGCTGCGGAAGAGGCGGACCAGGCGGCTGGTGATCTCGAGGGGCGCGAGCTGTCGGAGGTGCCGCTGACCGCGGAGCAGCAGATCGACCGGAAGCTGCGTTCGAGCGAGGCTGACCGGCAGACCATCCAGCGGATGCGCCGCGATGTGGAGGACCTCCGGCGGGCGCTGCAGACCGAGCGGGCGCAGCTGGACCAGAGCCGGGCGGCGTTCCTCGCGGAGCGCGAGGCGTTCGACGCCGAGCGTGAGCGGATCCGTCTGACCGAGGGCGAGGAGCAGTTCCAGGCGGCGTTGCTGACGCTGATGACGATGCGGAGCAAGCAGGCGTACACGCTGGTGAACGAGACCATCGAGAACAACGCGGAGGGGATGTCGATCGCGACGGCGTATCTGGACAACCTGCCGCCCAAGAACCGGGCGGGGATCCTGGGCGAGTTCGAGAAGAACGACCCCGAATTGGCAGCGGAGTTGCTGGAGCGTCTTCGGACGCGGGGTGTGGAAGCCCCGCCCGATGGACGCGATTGATGATCAGCCCGCTTCGCAGCGAGACACCCGGTGAGAGCGTTCGGCCGGCCCGGCACGAGGGTGGGTCGTCGGAGGGGTTCCGCGCCGCGTTGGCGCAGCAGTCGCTCGGCCGGCTCGACGCGATCACGGACGCATCGTCCACCGAGGCGCTGCCCGGCGCGGGATCGGCGCTGGTCGGCGCGGTCCTTGCGCAGGACGGCGATGCGGCGGGCGTCGCGTCGGCGTCGTTGCGTGAAGCGGATCCGACGCGGACGGTGCGCGAGCGGGGGCTGGATGCGGCGTCCCGGTCGGCGGCTGAGCTGTCGCGGGGACGGTCGGTCGACGAGGGGTCGGAGCCCGGGGCGTCTTTGGGTGAGGCGGTGTCACGCGGGCCTGAACGGTCGATGACCGTGCGTCGGGAGTCGGCAACGACAGCCCAGAGCGCCGGGTCGGAGCCGGGCTCGGCATCCGTGTCCGGCCGAGCGGATGGGCGAGGGGCAAGCACGCCGCCGAATGCGCAGGCGGGTGCGAAGCCGGTCGTGACTCGGGCTGATGGGCCCGGATCTGGCGTCGCGGGATCTGCGGTGCGTGGCGGCGAGAGTCGTGCGTCGAGTGTGGTTCCGGTGCATGGCACAACGGGGTTGGCGGGTGTGGCTCGGGTTTCGGCATCGGTTGGCTCGGGTGGTGCACCGGCGTCGGGCGGCAACGCCTCCGGCTCACCGCTGTTGTCGCTTGTGCGCGAGGCGTCGACACGAAGCGAGGCTCTCGTGCAGCGTTCATCCTCGCCCTCGCCGGGGCGGGATGCTCCCGAGGCGGGAGCGCAGGTGCAGCGCGGCCTGGCGCAGGTGCTGCGCCAGGGGGGCGGTTCGCTGACGCTTCGCCTGACGCCGAACGATCTGGGCGAGGTCCGCGTGTCGCTCCAACTGGCCGGTGGGCGTGTAAGCGGGACGATCGAGGCGACGACGGAGTCGGCACGGGACTTGCTGCAGCAGCAGTTGGACACGCTGAGATCGTCTCTCGAGCGTCGGGGCGTCACGGTGGACCGCCTCGATGTGCGGCTCCAGGAGGGGCCGGAGAGCACGAGCCGCGGCACGAGCTGGCAGGACGCCGGCGGCAGCGGCGAACGGTCCGAGGCCCACGCGGGAGGCGGCGGGTCATCGCAGCAGGGCGGCGCGGAGCGTCGGCCGGATCTGCGGCCGGAACCGGCTGGAGAGGCCGGTGGAGATGATCGCGACGCTGGCGATGGAGCGCGCCGGGGTTCGGTCGACGGGGACGCGGGGCAGGGAGGCCCCGCGGAGCGGCACGGAGTGTGGCTCCGCCTCGATGTAACGGGATAACACCGGACGGCTTGGCCGAGGAGACGCCGGGCCGCGACGCCGGGTTCGGCTGCGCGCACACCGCGTGGTCGCGCCGGAGGTGGCCGTATGGACGCGATCGGATCGGTCGGGGGCGGGGCGACGCTCGCCTCAGTGGACAAGGGCTACTCGTCGCTCGACTCGGACCAGTGGACCCGGATCATCCTGGAGGAACTGGGCAACCAGGATCCTCTGGAGCCGAACGACACGGGGGCGCTGCTCGATCAGCTATCGACGATTCGATCGCTCGAATCGGACACGGAGCTGAACGAGACGCTGAGTCGGCTGGTGGACCGTTCGGAGTTCACGACGGCGGCGGGCCTCATCGGCAACCGTGTGACGACGGTGGACGACGGTGCGCTGGCGCGTGAGGTGGTGAGCGTGTCGCAGAGCGCGGACGGCGTGACGGTGACGCTTGACAACGGCCGATCGGTGCCGCTGTCTTCGATCGCGACGGTGAGCGGGCCGGGGGTGTCGTCATGACTGGGACACCGCTGGACATCGTGGGTCTGGCCGGTGCGGCGGCAGATGCTGCGCGTGTAGCGGGTCGGCTGGCGGGGCGGGCGCCCGGCGCCGAGGCGTTCGCTGACATCTTCGGCCGTTCGCGTCAGCTGGCGTCGTCGGGTGAGCCGGTGACGCTGGGCGAGGGCGTTGAGGCCGAGCTGACCACGGAGCAGCTGGATCGGTTGGCGCTGGCGGCTGACCGGGCGTCGGCGCAGGGAGCGCAGATCGCGGTGGTGATGCTCGACGGCGTGGCGTACGAGCTGGATGTGACGGCGCGGCGCGTGACCGGCGTGGTCGATCGCGAGGGTGGCATCCGCCCGGAGATCGACACCTTCCTGTTTGCGCCGGACCTGACGCCGGCCCAGGTGGGCCCGCCGAGCGGCGGCGTGCGGAACCAGAGCGTGGCGGATCTTCTGGCGGCGCGATCTGGGGAGTGATCGTCGCGCGGGCGGCGTATCAGTGGCGGCGATTGGCGTGGGCCTAGACGAACACGGGGTGTGCGATGGCTTCAACGACGAGTCTGTTCATCGGGTTGTCCGGGCTGAACGCGAGCAGCCGGAACATCGATGTGATCGGCAACAACATCTCGAATGTCAACACGACTGGGTACAAGGCAACGCGGCTGAACTTCGCCAACGCCCTGTCGCGGACGATCTCGGAGGGCTCGGCCCCCGGCGGGACGATCGGCGGCACGAACCCCACGCAGTTCGGCCAGGGCGTGACGATCAGCGGGACGCAGCGGAACATGGCGGGCGGCTCGCTGAACGGGACGGGTGATGCGAGGGACCTGGCGATCGAGGGACAGGGGTTCTTCGTGGTTGAGCGGGGCCAGGATCAGCTGTACACGCGGGTCGGGAACTTCCGCACGGACCGCGAGGATTTTCTGACGACGATCGACGGCGACCATGTGCTCGGGTTCGGCATCGACGACAACTACAACATCCAGCCCGGTCAGCTGCAGCGGCTGAGCGTGCCGGTGGGCGACCTGACGATCGCTGAAGCGACGACGCAGGTGAACCTGGCCGGCAACCTGAACGCGTCCGGCGAGGTGGCGTCGTCTGGTTCTCGGCACACGCTGGTGGGCAGCGGTGGGCTGGGGCTGTCGTTGATCGCGGGCGCGACGGTGCCGCCGACGGCGCCGAATGTGATCGAGGCGACGAGTCTGCTGACCGAGGTGGAATCGCCGAGCGCGCCGGGGTCGGGCCAGCCTGCGTTCGCGGTGGGACAGACGGTTCGGCTGGACGGTGCGGAGAAGGGCACGCAGGTGCTCGGCTCGGCGGGTTTCCTGGTCGAGGCAGCGTCGACGGTGGCGGACTTCCTGCAGTTTCTCAACGACTCGCTCGGGCTGCAGACGGGGATCGGGCCGAACAACGACGGGACGCAGCCCGGCGCGGCGCTCGATCCGCTGACCGGGACGATCACGGTGACCGGCAACGCGGGCGAGTTCAACGACATCGAGCTGACCGGCGAGGACCTGCGGGTGTTCAACGCGGACGGCACGCTGTCGTCGCAGCCGTTTCTGGTGACGCGGACGCAGACGGGCTCGGGCGAGAGCATCCGGACCGCGTTCACGGTGTACGACTCGCTGGGCACGCCGCTGCGTGTGGACCTGTCGATGGTGCTCGACGGGAAGTCGAACACGGGGACGACCTGGCGGTACTTCGCCGAGAGCCCGGACGACACGACGGACGGGCCGCGCATCGGGACGGGCGTGATCGAGTTTGATAATTTTGGTCAGATCGTACAGCCTCGGAACGCGACGGTGACGCTGGACCGTGAAGGGACGGGCGCAGCGACGCCGCTGACCTTTCAGTTGAATTTCGATGTGGATGGTGATCGGGTGACGGCGTTGTCGGACACGGAGTCGTCGCTGGTCTCGACCTTCCAGGACGGCGTGCCGATCGGGACGCTTGGCAGCTACGCGGTCGGTCCGGACGGTGTGATCTCCGGGACCTTTAGCAACGGGCTGATCCGCACGCTGGGGCAGGTGGCGTTGGCGAACTTCACGGTGCCGGAGGGGCTGGTGGAGATCGAGCAGAACCTGTTCCGTCCCGGGCCGAACTCGGGGCCGGCGGTGATCGCCGAGCCGCTGCAGCTCGGGACGGGGCGTGTGGTGAGCGGCGCGCTGGAGACGAGCAATGTGGACCTCGGCGAGGAGTTCATCGAGCTGATCCTGGCGTCGACGGGGTACTCGGCGTCGGCGCGTGTGATCCGGACGAGCGATGAGCTGATCCAGCAGCTGCTGGTGCTTGGGCGGTAAGGCGGCTGGCCTGGGGGCGTAGCGGATGATCGTGGTGACGCGGCTGAACGGGACGGAGTTCGTGCTCAACGCGGAGCTGATCAAGACGGTCGAGCGGACGCCTGACACGATCGTGACGCTGATCAACGGCGACCGGGTGATGGTCCGAGAATCGATGCGTGAGGTGCTCGAGCGGGCGATCGAGTACGGCCGTCGGCTTCGGGGGTACCGGGTGCGGGATTAGCGGTCCCTGAATCGCCCGGCTTGGGTGGTGCCGATTCAAGCGGTGGGGGGAAAGCCCCGATCCCCTGAGCGGGAGTGCCCGACGGAGCGGGCGCTGTATGGGCACGCACGGGGGCGTCCGCGTTGGATATCGGCACGATCATCGGGCTTGTGGTGGCGGTGATGGCCATCGTGCTCGGCGTGGTGTTCGGCGGGAACCCGCTGGCGCTCGTCGATGTGGTGTCGATCTTCGTGGTGCTGATCGGGACGATCGGTGCGGTGACGATCTGCTTCCCGCTGAGCCAGATCCTCGGCCTGCCCAAGGTGGTGATGCAGGCTGTGTTCTCGTCGCCGCCGGACCCGGTCGAGATCATCAAGGACCTGGTGAAGTACGCGGAGCTGGCGCGGCGCGAGGGGATCCTGAGTCTCGAGAACATGACGAGCGAGATGAAGGACCCGTTCATCGTTCGCGGCATCAAGATGGCGGTGGACGGGACGGACCCCGAGCTGATCAAGGACATCATGGACACGGAGCTCGAGGCGTTGATGGACCGGCACGCCGCGGGCAAGGGGATGCTCGACGCGATCGGGAAGTATGCGCCGGCGTACGGGATGATCGGGACGCTGCTCGGCCTGATCTTCATGCTGCAGTCGATGGACGACCCGGCGGCGATCGGTCCGGGTATGGCGGTGGCGTTGATCACGACGCTGTACGGTGCGATGCTGGCGAACCTGTTCGCTGGTCCGGTGGCGGAGAAGCTGGCGGCGAAGGACGCGGAAGAGGTGATGGTGAAGACGATCATCATCGCCGGTGTGATGTCGATCCAGTCGGGTGACAACCCGCGCGTGGTGCAGGCGAAGCTGGCGACCTTCCTGCCGCCGAGCCAGCGCGAGGCCGTCCTCGAGGCGGCGTAAGGGGGCCCGCGATGCCGAGCAAGCGCCGGGCTAAGAAGGGCGGGGATATCCCGGAGTGGGTGGTGACCTACGGCGACCTGATGTCGCTGCTGCTGTGCTTCTTCATCCTGCTGGCGGCGTTCAGCGAGCTGAAGCAGGAGCGTGACTTCCAGGATGTGATCAAGTCGATCCAGCAGGCGTTCGGGTACCGCGGGGGCATCGGCGAGCTGGACACGGACACGCCGCCGAACCAGTCGCAGATGACGCAGCTGGACGAGTTCGTGAACCGGGTGGCGGACGATCTGAGCACGGCCGATGCGCGGTCGCCGTCGGTGAGCGGCCCGGACCCGACGACGAGCCACATCTCCGAGGGCCAGCGGACGGTGGTGGGGACGGAGATCGTGTTCGCGCCGGGCAGCGCGGTGCTGACGAACTCGGCGAAGGACTACATCGCTCGCGATGTGGTTCCGAAGCTGCAGGGTCTGCGGTTCAAGGTCGAGATCCGCGGGCACGCGTTCGGCCGGGAGGACCGCGCCGGCGGCGGGGACCTCGACACGATGAGCTTCGAGCGGGCGCGGGCGGTCAAGTCGTTCCTGGTGACGGCCGGCATCCCGGCGAGCCGGCTGGTGATCACCGCCGTGGGCAGCTCGGAGCCGAAGACGACGCGGGTCGGGGATTCGACGGCGATGGCTTCGAACCGGCGTGTGCAGATCATCATGACCGAGGTGCTGCCGGACGATGTGCACCCCGATCCGAACTTCACGAGCCCGGCGCAGCGGTGAGACGGGCACGCTCGGCGCGGGGATGAGGAGGAGCAGGCGTGGCGGACGAGAACACGACCAACGACGCGGGCGGCGAGAGCAAGGGCATGCCGAAGAAGCTGGTGCTCATCGTTGGCGCGGTGATGGCGCTCGAAGTGCTGGCCGTTGGCGCGTTTCTGATGCTCACCGGTCGGGCGCCGGAGGAGGCGACGGCCTCGGTGGAGTACGACCCGGAGACGGACCCCGAGGCGATGGTGGAGGTCCCGGTGGTCGCCGATCGTTTCCAGAACATGCACACCGGCCGGGTGTGGCAGTGGGAGTGCGAGATCGTGATCCAGGTCCGCCGAAAGAACGAGCCGGCGGTGCTGTCGTCGATCGAGCGGCGCAACGCGGAGCTGCTGTCGGGCGTCGGCGAGCTGATCCGCAAGGCCACGCACTCGCAGCTGCGCGAGCCGGAGCTGCAGAGCCTGAAGCGGAAGCTCGAGGTCTACCTGAACGAGATCTTCGGCGAGGATGCCGACGGGCGGGACCGGGTCGAGCGGGTGCTGATCCCGAAGCTGCGCGGGGCGCCGGCGGACTTCTGATCGCTCGGCTGCGCAGGGATTGCGCGGCAGGACCTGCGCGTGGCGCACAAATTGGACCGTGTCCGGCCCGGCGGCCGATGGTCCTCCTACGCGCCGAGGCGCGCCATCGACGGAGTCGATCATGGCAGAAGAGCAGGATGCCGCCCAGCCCGGCGACGGTGCGCCCCCCGAGGGTATGACCCCGCCCGAACCGGCCGAGATGGACGAGGGCAGCGAAGCCGACGCGTTGGCGGCGGCCGCGTTGCGCGCCGCGCAAGAGGCGGTCAGCGCGATCAACACCGAGGCGTCGTCGGCGGTTTCCCAGCCCGCGGCGCCCCGTTCCGCGCCCGGCGCGGCGCCGTTGCCGTTCCATTCGCCCGACCTGTCGCCGACGGACGCATCGGCGATGCCCAAGGGCCTGGACCTGCTCTCGGATGTGAATGTCCATGTCACGATCGAGCTGGGGCGGACCCGGATGCTCGTGGAGGATGTGCTGCGGCTGTCGGAGGGGTCGGTGGTGGAGCTGGACAAGCTCGCGGGCGACCCGGTGGATGTGTATGTCAACGAGCGGCTGGTCGCCCGGGGCGAGGTGCTCGTGCTGAACGACAACTTCTGTGTGCGCGTGAACGAGATCCTCGACGCCGACAAGGTCGAGGAGAACTGACCCGTACGGACCGGCCGAGGATCGGCCGGGCTCTGCCAGGACGGCACGATGAGCCAGTGGCTGTGCAAGCTGATGTTCGCGGTCGTCGCCGGGGCGGGGTGGGTTGTCTCGTTGCCGGTGAACGCGGCTGAGCCCGATTCGCGGCGCCCGCTCGGTCAGCCGATGCAGGAGGCGGCGCCGCTTGGGGCCTCGCCCGGCGAGGTCGGGTCGACCGGTCTCGGTGAGACGCTCGCGGCGTTGGCCCTCGTGATCGGGCTCGTGGTGGTGTGCGCGGCGGCGTACCGGTGGCTGGCGAGCCGATCGGGATCGCTCGGCGGCGGTCTTGCTGCGGCGCGATCGCCGGCGGGGCTGCTGGATGTGCTGGGCCGCTACCCGATCGGGCGCGGGCAGGCGCTGCTGTTGCTTCGGCTGGATCGCCGTGTGCTGCTGGTGTCGCAGACGGCGGGCGCGAGGGTCGGCTCTGCTCCGGGTCTTCGGACGCTCGCGGAGATTGCTGATCCGGACGAGGTGGCGGCGATCGTTGCCAAGGCGTCGCCGGCCGAAGGTCGGTTCTCGGAGTCGTTCGCTCGTGCTTCGGGTGTGGACCGCTCCCCGTTTGCACCGGCGGGGCAGAGCGGTGTGGAAGTCGTCGATCTGACGCGAGGACCCGGGATACGGGGGCGATTCGGCGCGTGGCTCGGGGGCGCGAGGTGACGCGGCTCGCTGCCCGGCTGGTTCTGATCGCGTGTGTCGCGGTAATGGCGTGGTGCTCGGCCGGGACCGCGTTGGCGCAGGCCGGAACGGACGGGCCGCTGCCCGTGTTCGGGCCGGAGCTGCCCGGCGAGGTGAACCCGGCATCAATGCTGGCATCGGCCGGTGACCTCCTGCCGCGTGGCGAGCCCGGGGGATCGTCCTCGGGCGAGCGCGGCGGTCTGTCCGCGGCCTTGAATGTGATGATCCTGCTGTCGGTCATCACGCTGGCACCGGCGATCCTGCTGATGACAACGAGCTTCGTGCGGATCCTGGTGGTGCTGGGCTTGCTGCGCCAGGCGCTCGGGACGCAGGGCCTCCCGCCACCGCAGGTGCTGACCGGGCTCGCGCTGTTCATGACGCTGCTGGTGATGGCGCCGACGCTGGATCGGATCTACGACGAGGCGCTCGACCCGTTCAACCGCGGTGAGATCCGGACCTACGACGAGCTGTGGGACCGCGCGAAGCAGCCGATGCGGGACTTCATGTTCGACCAGATCGAGGCGACGGGGAACTGGTCGAGCCTGTACATGGTGCTGAATTACCGCGGCGTAGACACCTCGGACCCTTCGGCGCTGACACGGGCGGATGTGGACATGATCGCGCTGGTGCCGGCGTTCATGCTCAGCGAGCTGAAGACCGCGTTCCTGATGGGGTTCCGGGTGTATCTGCCGTTCCTGGTGATCGACATGGTGATCGCGGCGCTCCTGATCTCGATGAGCATGATGATGCTGCCGCCGGTGCTGATCTCTCTGCCGTTCAAGCTGCTTCTGTTCGTGCTGGTGGACGGGTGGCAGATGGTGGTGGGCGGGCTGTTGGCGTCGTTTGCCCGTGAGGGGGTCTCCGCTCGTGCTGTTGAGCATGTGGCAGCGGTCATCCCCGCGGTGTCGCCCATCTTTGGCGTGTCGGCGCCGGTGTAGGAGGGGCGAGGGGATGCCGTACGACGAATCGCTGGTGGATCTGGTGCGTCAGACGGTGATGCTGACGCTGAAGATCGCGCTGCCGATCCTGGGCGCTGGGGTCGTGGTCGGTCTGGTGGTGAGCATCATCCAGTCGGTGACCTCGATCCAGGATCAGACACTGACTTTTGTGCCCAAGATCATCGTGATGATGGCGGTGCTGGTGTTCTTGACGCCGTGGGTGTTCCATCGTCTTGTGGAGTTCGCGGCGGACATGCTCTGGGTCGGCATCCCGGTGGGCGGGAGCTGATGCTGGAGTTCGATCCCATCGTGCAGCACGGGCTTTCCGTGCTGGTGGTAGCGTTCCGGCTCGCCGGTCTGCTGTTGTTCAGCCCGGTGATCGCCGGGGCGGCGATCCCGGCCTCGGCGAAGGTGTTCCTCGTGGTTGTGTTCGCGGCGGCGGTGTACCCGGCGTTGGGCGCGGAATGGCACGCGCCGCCGGAGTTGTCGCTGGTCACGCTGGGACAGTTGATGGTGACGGAGACGCTGATCGGGTCGGCGATCGGCCTGGTGGCGAGCCTGCCGATCGTTGGGGTGCAGCTGGGCGCGCAGATCATGGGCCAGCAGATGGGGCTCGGCCTGGCGCAGATCTTCAACCCCGAGATGGAGACAACGACGGGCGTGGTGGACCAGCTCATGTTCTACGGCGCGCTGGCGGTGTTCATCTCGCTGGGCGGGCTGGAGGCGGTGTTCATCGCGATGATGAACACCTACGAGCACCTGCCGCTGGGTGCGATGACGCTGCACGCGGTGCCGCTGGAGCTGCTGACCGGGACGCTGGCGGCGGGGTTCGAGTTGGCGATGCGTATCGCGGCGCCGATCCTCGCGATCATGCTGATCGAGACGGTGGCGAGCGGCGTGCTCATGAAGACCATCCCGCAGATCAACATCATGTCGGTGGGCTTCGCGCTCAAGACGCTGGCGGGTCTGGCGGCGCTGGCGGCGGCGAGCGCGAGCGTCTTCATGGTCTTCGGCGACGAGGCGGTCCGCGTGCTGTGGCTGCTGCAGGAGTGGACGGGGCTCGGCGGGATGGGCCGGCCGGCGGGGGGCGTGTGAGTGGCGGAGCTTGGCGAAAAAACCGAGCAGCCCACGACGCGCCGCCTGGCGGAGGCGCGGTCGCGCGGCAAGGTGCCCAAGAGCCAGGACCTGTCGGGTGTGATCAGCCTGCTGGCCGCGGCGCTGACGCTCCTGCTGTTCGGAGGGGTGATCGCCGGCCGGATGCACGACATGCTGGTGCGTTCGCTGGACCCCGCGGGAAGCGGGTTCGGCGCCGGCATGGACGCGGTCTGGACGCAGATCCACATGGTTGCACGCGATGCGGCGTGGGCCCTGCTGCCTGTGATGGGCGTGATGTTCGTCGGCGTGGCGCTGGCGAACTTCATCCAGGTCGGGCCGCTGGTGACCTTCAAGCCGCTGACGCCGAATCTGAACAAGCTGAGCCCGCTGGCCGGGTTCAAGCGCATCTTCGGTGTCAAGGGCCTGGTCAAGGCGGGCACGAACATCCTGAAGCTGGCGGCGGTGCTGGTCGTCGCGGTCATCGTGATCGTGCGTCACGAAGAGGAACTCGTTCAGCTCGCGGTGCTGGCGCCGACCCAGGCGGCGATGGTGACGGTTCGCGTGCTGGCGGAGGTGCTGGCGTGGCTGCTGTTCCTGCTGCTGGTCATCGGTGTGGTCGACTGGATGTTCCAGCGCTGGCAGCACCGCCAAGAGCTGAAGATGACCAAGCAGGAGGTCAAGGACGAGCTGAAGATGATGGAGGGCGATCCGGAGCTGAAGCGTCGGCGGATGCAGATCGCGCAGGGGATCGCCATGCAGCGGATGTCGCACGATGTGCCGGAGGCGGATGTGGTCGTGACCAACCCGACGCACTTCTCGGTGGCAATCCGGTACGACGCGTCGTGGCGCGCGCCGAAGGTGACGGCCAAGGGCGCGGACCACATGGCGTTCCGGATCCGTCAGATCGCGATCGGGTCGGGCGTGCCGATTGTCGAGCGGCCGCCGCTGGCGCGTGCGCTCTACTGGGGCACGGAGCCGGGCGACGAGATCTCGCCGGAGCACTACGAGGCGGTGGCCGAGATCCTGGCGTATGTGTACCGGCTCGACGGCCGGGCGGCCGAACACCGGCGCGAGGCGGAGGGGCAGCTCGTCTGAGCGCATGACCGATGGCGGGACCGCTGACCAACCCGGGGATGCCAGCGTGGATGGCGCAGGTCGCGAAGTACCGCGCGTTCCTCGTGCCGATCGGGTTCATCCTGGCGTTGGGCGTGATCCTGGTCCCGCTGCCGCCGCTGGTGATGGACCTGCTGATCAGCGTGAACATCAGCCTCGCGGTGGTGGTGCTGCTGACGACGATCTACATGCACCACCCGCTGGACTTCAGCGTGTTTCCGTCGTTGCTGCTGGCGACGACGCTGCTTCGGCTGGTGCTCAACATCGCCTCGACGCGGTTGATCCTGACGGCGGACGCATCGAGCCCTGAGGAGGCGGCCGGGGTCGCCGGCCGGGTGATCCAGGCGTTCGGCGACTTCGTGTCGGGCGATTCGCTGTGGGTCGGCGTGATCCTGTTTCTGATCCTGATTCTGGTGCAGTTCCTTGTGATCACCAAGGGCGCAACGCGCGTCTCCGAGGTGGCGGCCCGGTTCACGCTGGACGCGATGCCCGGCAAGCAGCTGGCGATCGACGCGGACCTGAACGCCGGGGTGATCACGGAGACCGAGGCGAAGGCGCAGCGCGAGATCATCCGGCGCGAGGCGGACTTCTTCGGCGCGATGGACGGTGCGTCGAAGTTCGTCCGAGGCGACGCGATCGCGGGCATCCTCATCACGCTCATCAATGTGCTGGGCGGGTTCGCGATCGGCACGATCGAGCGGGGGTGGCCCGCGGACCAGACGGCCGCGGTGTTCACCCGGCTGACGATCGGCGACGGTCTGACCAGCGCGCTGCCGTCGTTCATTATCTCGATCGCGGCGGCGTTGATCGTGACACGGTCGGGCTCGAAATCGGATCTGGGGACGGAGCTGACTGGCCAGCTGTCGAGCCAGCCGACGGGGCTGTACATCACGGCGGGGTTCCTGGTCGTGCTGTCGGCGACGCCGCTGCCGACGATCCCGCTGCTGTTCAGCGCGATGGCGTTGGCGGTTGTGGCGTACGGGATGCGCCGGGCGACTCGGGTGCAGGCGGCGATCGACGACGCGGAAGCCAGGGAGCAGAATGTGCCCGAGCCGCAGCCGATCGAGAAGCTGCTCAAGGTGGACACGCTGGAGCTGGAGGTCGGCTACGGGCTGGTGGCGCTGGTCGATGCGGGGCAGGGCGGTGACCTGCTCGAGCGGATCAGCGCGACGCGTCGGCAGCTCGCGCTCGAGCTCGGCCTGGTGATGCCGCCCGTGCGGATCCGCGACAACATGCAGCTCGAGCCGTCGGCGTACCGGCTGAAGATCCGCGGCGCGGTCGTCGCCGAGCACCGCGTGCACCCGGGCAAGCTGCTGGCGATGGATCCCGGGTTCGCGACCGGGCCGATCGAGGGCGTCAAGACGGTCGAGCCGGCGTTCGGGCTCGAGGCGAGGTGGATCGGCGAGGATCTCAAGTCGCGCGCCGAGACGCTGAACTACACGGTCGTGGACGCCACGAGCGTGCTGGCGACGCACATCAGCGAGGTGGTGAAGCGGCACGCCGAGGAGCTCTTGACCCGCGAGGAGGTCGGCAACCTGCTCGAGCAGCTCAAGGAGACGGCTCCGCGGCTCGTGGAGGAGGCGATCCCCTCGGCGATCGGTTCGGGCGACCTGCAGAAGGTGCTGCAGGGGCTGCTCCGCGAGCGTGTTCCGATCCGCGACATGGAGTCGATCGTCGAGGCGATGGCGGAGTGGGCGCCGCGGGCGAAGGACCCGGCTGTGCGGGTGGAGTACGCCCGGCATGCGCTGCGACGGTCGATCTCGGCGATGCACGCGGAGTTGACCGACGACGGCGGTTCGGTCCTGCGGTGCGTGACGCTGGATCCGGAGGTCGAGGAGCGGGTGCAGGGATATGTGGACCGATCGAACGACACGACGAGCGTGTCGATGCCACCGAGGACGAGCAAGGCGCTGGCTGGGGCGGTGCTGTCGGCATTGCAGCCGCTGACGGGAGCTGGCCACACGCCGGTGGTCTTGGCTTCGCCCCCGGTGCGTGGTCCTCTGTTCGAGCTGCTCGAGCCGCATGTCCCGGGGTTGGCGGTGCTGGGGTACAACGAGATCGTGCCGGGCGTCAGGGTCGAGTCCCAGGGGTATGTGCGGTGGCCCGAGGAGCGGACGGGCGAGACGCCGACGCCCGCGGCGGGAGCGGCGTAGCGCGGCCGGCGGGAAAGGGCCGGATCTGCTATCGTGGGTCACGCCCGTCGGTGGTTCGCGCCGATAGGGTGCTCAGCCGGAGGATCCGTGCGGGGGACGCAGGAGGCGTCCCGGGCCGCAGCTATGGAAGGCGTCGATGGCTCTGAAGGTCTACCGCGCTCGAACCATGCAGGATGCGCTGTCGGAGGTCAAGCGGGACCTCGGGCAGGATGCGGTGATCCTGCACACCCGCTCCTACCGCTCGCGCGGGCTGCTCGGGCTTGGCGGGCGGAACATCGTCGAGATCACGGCAACGGCGGACGCGAACCCGAGCACCCGGCCTGTCGCCCGTTCGGCTCGCCGGGGCGCGCCGGCAGCGCAGCCCGGCATCGAGCCGGTGGCCGATGCGCAGGACCCCCAACAGACGAGGGCGGCATCGGTCCGGGCGGCGGCGGCGTCACGGGCGTACGGCAAACTGAGCGCCGCGCCGGCGCCATCGCCCGCACCGTTCGAACTCGCACTGGAAGCTGCGGCGGGACCGCCGCCGGCGTCCTCGGCGTCACCGCCGTCGAGCGTCGCCGAGGAACCCGTCCATATTGATTCCCCGCAACCCCGGCTGATGCGCGTCGCCTCGCCTCGGCGTGATGACGCGCCCCCGCGGCTGAGCGATGGTGGCGGCATGGAAGACGAGCTGCGATCGATCAAACGGATGATGACCCGCCTGCTGCAGTCCCAGAGCGGTGGCGGCGGAATCGGTGCGATGTCGGACCCGTTGTTTACGCACTACCTTCGGCTTCAGGAGAACGCCGTCGCCGTCGAGATCGCCGACGAGATCGTGGGGAGGGTGCGTGATGAGCTGAGCCTGGCGGAGCTGTCGGACGAGGAGATCGTGCGCGAGACGGTGCTGCGTGAGATCGCTGCTCTGCTTCCCGTGGCGTCGGAACCGACAAGCCGAAAGCGGCCCGCGGACGGCCGGCCCTTGACCGTCGCGCTCATCGGGCCGACGGGCGTGGGCAAGACGACCACGGTGGCGAAGCTGGCGGCGACGAGCAAGCTGCGTCACGGCCGATCAGTGGGGCTGATCACGACGGACACCTACCGCATCGCGGCGGTGGAGCAGCTTCGGACCTACGCGGACATCATCGGGCTGCCGATACGCGTCGTGTCGAGCCCGAGCGAGATGCGGCCGGCGATCGAGGCGTTGGGCGAGCTCGATGAGATCCTGATCGACACGGCCGGTCGGAGTCAGCACGACGAGGAGCGGCTGACGGAGCTCCGGGGCTATCTCGATGAGGCCGACCCGCACGAGACGCACCTGGTGCTGTCGAGCGTCGCCTCCGAGGCGGTGCTGATGCGATCGGCCGAGAGCTTCGGTCGGCTCGAGCCGAACCGGGTGATCTTTACCAAGCTCGATGAGGCGGTGAACACGGGTGTCCTGCTGGCGGTGGTGCGTCGTGTGGGCGTAGCGCTCAGCTTCGTGACGACTGGTCAGGAGGTGCCGGACCATATCGAACCGGGCCGATCGGATCGTTTGGCGAGGATGATCCTGACCGGGAGGCTGCCGGCATGAACGCCGAGCGCGCACCGCTCGCTCGGGCTGAGCGTGATGATCAGGCGACGAGGCTCCGCCGGATCTTGGGCGACCAGTCCGCACATCGCGCGCACAGCGTGATGCCGTCGGGCGGGGTGAGACCCGCGACCATCGTGCTCGCTTCCGGCAAGGGTGGAGTCGGCAAGAGCGTGCTGGCCCTCTCGGTGGCAGCGATGATCGCGAAGCGGCGGGCTGTGACGCTCGTGGACGCGGACTTCGGCGCGGCGAACCTGGATGTCATGCTGGGCGTGGCGCCGCTGCGTCGGCTTGACGAGGCCTTCGAGATGGGCTTCGCGCCCGGGCATCGGCCGTGCGATCTGGCGATCGATGTCGCGCCGAGGCTCAGGCTCGTGCCGGGGGTGATCGGCTCCGCGTATCGGCCTGACGCGCGCCGGCGATGCGCGATGCTGCGCTCGCTCGACGACTTTGCGGGGCTGAGCGACACGGTGGTGGTCGATGCGGCGGCGGGCGTGGACCGCTCCGTGACCGAGTTGCTCGCAGTGGCCGACTGCTCGCTGATCGTGACCACACCCGAGCCGACGGCCATGGCGGACGCGTACGCGCTGCTCAAGAGCCTGGCGCAGGAAGCCGGGCCCGAGCCGGCGGGCCGGGCGATGGTGTGCGTCAACATGGTCCGTGACGCCCGGCCGGCAGAGCGCGTCTACCGACGGATCGCGGCCGTGGCTGACCGGTTCCTGGGGTTCCGGCCGGCCTTGGCGGGCTTTGTACCGTTCGATCGGCGTGTCCGCGAGGGCGTGGCGTTGCAGCAGCCGGCTGCGTTGCGGGGTCTCCGAGGGGGGCTGGCGCGGTCGGTAGCGTCGGTGAGCGCCTCGGTGCTCGAGTCGGCGGAGGCTGCGCAGGTCTTGCGCGTGTCCGCCCGGTGACGCGAGCCGAGGGGGCGCGTGTGCCGAAGATCATCGGCTTGGTGATTCGGTCGGGTGGGTCTGCGCGGGTTGTGCGGCCTGAACGGGTGCCGACGGAGCAGAAAGCCGGCATCGCGGTTCAAGTCCTCGCCGAAACGGACGATACCGATCCGAGGAGTGGTCCGTCGTGAGCGCAGAACCCGTGATGAACACCGGCGTGGTGGTCCGCGTCTTTGCCGGCGTCTCGGCGCTGGCGTGCTTCGTCGTGGTGGTGCTGTCGGGTCTTCGGGCGCAGAACAGCGCGTCGCATGTGCTGCTGCAGGCGATTCTGGCCATGCCGGTCGCGTATGTGTTCGGGACGCTGCTCGGGATGTTGTCGGAGCATGTGGTCCGCGAGCACATCGATCGGTACCGGGCGGAGCGGCCTGTGGAGCCCGAGGTGCCCTCGGCGGAGGTGAGCGGTGAGGCCTCCGCGTCATGATGCGTGTTCGATTGACGGGTTGAGTTGCGGGTGAGCCGGGGTGTCCGTATACTCCGGCCACTCAAGGATGAGTGCCTTCGCCGGCCGCGCGGGGGGAGCGAACGAGTTGTCGCTCGGTGCGGCCGGCACGACAAGCTGAAGACGATTCAGTCGCAGGGGTCAAGGAGCCGACCGATGCCGACGGTGAAGTCGACCACCACATCGAAACGAACGAAGTCTGGCGGTGCGTCTCGAGGGGGAGGTGTGGCGTCGATGCCACGCGATTTCTCGGCGTGCACAGCCGAGGAGCTCTGGGCGGAGTACCGCGAGACGCGGTGCATGGAGATCCGCAACTACTTCATGGAGAAGTTCTATCCGCTGGTGCGGTACCACGCGGAGCGCGTGCACGCCAGGCTGCCCGACGAGGTGAACCTCGAGGACCTGGTGCAGGCGGGCATCTTCGGCCTGTGCGACGCGATCAACGCGTACGACACCGAGCGGCAGGTGAAGTTCGAGACCTATTGCGCGCCGCGCATCCGCGGCGCGATCCTCGACGAGCTGCGGCTTATGGACTGGGTGCCCAGGCTCGTGCGGCACCGATCGAACAAGGTCGAGCAGGCTCGGCAGAAGCTGGAGATGGCCTCGGGCCGACCGGCGAGCGACGAAGAGATCGCCGAGCGGCTGGGTGTCGACGCAGAAGAGTTCGAGAAGATCCGCCGCGACTCGGCTGCGGTCGGCACCTTCAGCCTGACACGCAAGGCCTACTCGTCCGACGGGGACAAGGATGTCCGCGAGATCGATGTGATCCGCGACGACACGCAGGTCAACCCCGTGCGCACGCTGGAGCGCAAGGACCTGCAGGAGCTGATCACCAAGGGCCTGAGCCGGGCGGAGCGGCTGATCGTCGTGCTCTACTACTTTGAGGGCATGACGATGAAGGAGATCGGCACGACGCTCGATCTCTCGGAGTCCCGCGTCAGCCAGATGCACAGCTCGATTCTGGCCCGGGTGAAGGCCCAGGTGCAGCACCGCGTCCGGGAGCTCGAGCCCGCGGAGTAGCCCTCGGACCTTGCTTTCCCGTCGCCTGGGCGCGAGACTGGATGCATGGTCCGCGCGTTCGTGGCACTCGGCAGCAATCTCGGTGACCGCGCGGCATTCATCCGTCGCGCGGTGCTCCGTTTGCACGGAACGCCGCGCATGCGTGTGCTGCGCGTTGCGCCCGTGTTCGAGACCGCGCCCGTGGGGCCGGCTGGGCAGGGCTCGTACCTGAACTCGGCCGTGGAACTGGCGGTCGAATCGGACCCGGCCGGCCTGCTGCGGGCGATGCTCGAGATCGAGGCGGAACTCGGGCGTGATCGCGTCACGGGCGTGCGGTGGGGGCCGCGCACGATCGATCTGGACCTGCTGCTCTACGCCGACACCGAGATCGATGAGCCGGGGCTGACGGTGCCGCACCCTCGGCTGGCCGAGCGGGTGTTCGTGCTCGATCCGCTCGCGGCGCTCGCACCGGACCTGGTCGTGCCGGGCGTTGGCAGGACGGTGGGCGAGCTGCTGGCCTCGGTCCGCCATGGTCTGGAGGCGGGTGCGTGAGGCGTGTCGTGCGGATGCTTGTGATCGTGGCGATCGCGTTCGCGCTGGGCGTCTCAAGCGGCGCTGCGCAGCCGGCTGTCGCGGTGGACGAGGCGCTTGCGCTGCTGGTGTCCGCTGGCGGCTCGGCCTCGCCCGTGGCGGACCGCGTCTCGACGACGGTGTTCCGGGAGGACGGGACCTTCAGCTCGGTCACGCACACGGTGCGCTGGGTGGGCGAAGGCGAGGATCGTCGGCTGTCGTACGAGATCGCGTCGTTCCGCTTCTACGCCGAGCGTGGGCTGATCGAGGGCGAGTTCGATGCTGCCGCGGGGCCGAGGGCGTCGCTGGTGGTCGAGCGCGACGGGGTGTCGGCCGAGGCGATGCTGACGGGCGTTGTGCCGGTGGGGCCGATGCCGCAGTTCTGGACGGTGGGCGCGGATGGCAGCGTCGTGGACCCGGCGCTCGGTCTGATCCGGTTCGAGGAGGTGAGCCGGACCGAAGGTGAGATCCTGCTGATCGGCGGGTCACCCGGCGGCACGGTGGCGTTGGTGCTCGACGCGGCGACGGGCCGGATGACGGCGCTTGAAGCGCAGCTCCGCGACGGGACGCTCAGCCAGCGAGCGGCGCCCGTCGACGCCGGGGAGCCTGCGTCGTGGCGCATCCCGAGGGAGGGTCGGCGGATCGTGAGCCGATTGGATCAGCTGATGCCCGCCGCCCCGCCGATCGTGGCGGGTTCGCTGGTGCCGGACTGGTCACTGCGCCGAGTCTCCGGCGATGGTGTCTCGCTGGATGACTGGCTCGCGGAGGCGGGCCGCGCGCCGGGGTCCGGTCCGTGGCGGATCCTGCTGATCGCTGACGGCGCTGCAGACCCCGGCTCGGCGATCGAGGCCGTCGCTCGTCGGGCCTCAGAGCTGGCCGATCGTGCCGCGGTCCGCGGGACGGATCTCGGCGAAGTGGAACGCTTCTGGCTCCGGCACAGAGCATTCGGGATCGTGGTGATCGAATCGCGGGCGTACGAGGAGGGCCGAGCGCCGGTGCTGGCGGACGCGCCGCCGCTGCCCGTCGTGTTCTCGACTCAGCGTGCCATGACGCTGGATCTGCTCCCGGTCGGTCTCGGCCCGATCGCCTTGGCGGTGGACGCGGACCGCGTCATCGGCGCGGTGGTGCCGCTGGACGACGCGGGGCGTCTGGAGGAACTGCTCGACGCGATGCTGTCGCCGTCGATCGACGAGCCGTCGCCTCCTTAGCCCGCTTCGGCGCGCGGGTGGGCCTTGTTGTAGGCGTCGCGGGCCCGCTGTGTGGACAGGTGGGTGTAGACCTGCGTGGTGCTGAGGGACTGGTGGCCGAGCAGCTCCTGCACGCTTCGCAGGTCGGCGCCGTTGTCGAGCAGGTGCGTCGCGAAGCTGTGCCGCAGGGTGTGCGGGCTGATCGATGGATCGAGGCCCACGCTGCGCAGGTACTTGTCGAGCTTGCGCCGGACGGATCGGCTGGAGAGGCGTTCGGCGTGCTTGTTGAGGAAGAGCGGCTTCTTGGCGGTGCTCTCGGCCCAGACGGCGCCGAAGTGCGGGTCGGCGGACGCGGTCTCGATGTACCGCACAATGGCGGCGATGGCGTGCGCGCCGAGCGGGACGATACGCTCCTTGTTGCCCTTGCCGCGGACGCGCATGGCCTCACCGGGCAGGTCCAGATCGTCCCGGTCCAGGCCGACGAGCTCGCTGACCCGGATGCCGGTGGAGTAGAGCGTTTCGAGCATCGCGGTGTCGCGGCAGCCGAGCACATCGTCCGAGCCCGGGGCGGCGAGCAGCTGCTCGACCTGCTCGATGGTGATGGCCTTTGGCAGGCGCTTGCTCTGCCGGGGTGTGCGGATCAGCGTCATGGGGTTCGCCGGCGCCAGGCCGGTGCGGTGCGCCCACTTGTAGAAGGAGCGGAGGGTGGCGATCTTGCGGGCCATGGTGGCCGTGGAGTAGTCGCGCTCGGCGAGGTGCGCGAGGAAGTCGCGGATGCCGTCGGCGTCGGCGTCGAGCAGGGCGGCGGTGAGCGTGCCGTCCCCGCCGCCCTGAGCCGCGTTGGGCTGCTGTCGGCGTGCGAGCTCGTCCTGTTCGCGGTCGGGGCGCAGGTCGAGGCCGGTCTCGGCGATCAGGTGCTCGATGTACTGACGGAGGTCCGCGCCGTAGCAGCGTGCGGTGTACGGGCTGAAGCGACGCTCGTCGACGAGGTAGCTGGCGAAGCGTTCGGTAACGGGAAGAGAGGGCATGCGTCGAGCTCCTTCTCGCTGACTCTGACGGCGGGCCTGGCCCGGCGCAAGAACTTCCGTGTTCTGGACGCCGAGGCCGACGCCCGCGTTGACCTGTCCGCCTCCCCGGGTCGCCCCCGGGATGGGGACGGCTCAGCGGGAGGACATCCGACCGGCGGCTCGGGCTCGGGCGAGTCGGAGCCGCTCTTCGTCGAGCAGCCGGCTCACCGCGGCCTGGGCCGCGAATTCCGTGAACAGAGGCATGCTCGCGAGGTAGACGCGCCAGCCGCGTGCCGCGTCGGGATCGTGGCGTCCCTCGGCGAAGCGCTGGAGCTCCATCAGGGTGTCGTGGTGGCGGCCGTCAAAGACGACGGCCAGGCTCGCCGCGGGAACCTGCGTGTAGCGCGCGGTGCCGGGCTGTTCAGTGACGCGTTCACCGGTCGAGCCTCGCAGCGTCTCGAGCGACAAGTCGTCGCCGACGAACGGCGCGGGGCCGCTGGTCTCAAGCGCCAGCGCGAGCCCCAGCTTCGGCGGCTCGTAGGGGTGGTAGTCGGTGATCGTGCCGATGATCAGGCCGTTGACGCCGAGGCGTTCGGCGAGCCGCTGCGCGTCGGCCGGGGAGGCGATGGCGCGGATCCCCAGGCCTCGCATCTCGGCGATGACGCGGTTCTGCGGGAGGCACCGGACGCCCTCGATCTGCTGGCAGGCGCGCACGATGGCATCGGTGAGCTCGTCCGTCGGGACGAGCGAGGTGCCCGACTCGTTGGTCAGGGGGGCGACCGCCCACAGCACCTCGCCGCGGCTCGAGTCGTAGGGCGAGGTCAGCCGCGTCGGCGGCGTGAGCGAGGGGCTCTGGCAGCCGGCGAGCAGGAGGACCGCGCCCGCGAGCAGGGCCGCGAACGGGAAGAGCATGCTCTGTTGACTTGTCATGGCGTCCCTGCCGATCTTGGCGCGTCGTCCGTGACGCACCGGACTGTCATTCGAAGCGTCGCCTCGACCTTCCGGTCGGGGCGACGGGGGGGTTACTCGTCCTCGACCGGGAAGGTGGCGACGGCCGGGTCGCTCGAGACTTCCAGGTCATCCTGCGCGGTCTTGCGCTCCGCGACGCTCGGCCTGGCGTTCGAGGGGGCGGTGCGCGACGCGGTGCGGCGGTCACCCATGCCAACGAACGGCTCTCCGGCGGCGATGACGGCCTGCTGGCCAGCGAGCGACCAGATGTTGTCCGTACCGGAGCGGTCACTGATGAAGAAGATCTGGTTGTCCTCGCCCCAGGCGGGCATGAGGTTCACCGCGTCGTCGGCCGTCAGGTTCGTCTCGCCCGTGCCGTCGATGTTGAGCATCCAGATGTCGGCGCGGTTGGGCTTGCCGTTCGTGTTCGCCGCGGACAGCGGCACCGCCGCGTAGGCGACGCGGTTGCCGTCCCGGCTCCAGGTGGGGTTGATGAGCGCGGCGTCGGGGTTGGACGCGAGCTCGGTCAGGTACCCCGCTTCCTCGCCCATGATGTCCATGGACCAGATGCTGAAGAGGCGTGAGCCGCGCTCGCGAGCACGCTGGAAGACGATGCGGTCGGCGCCGTTGACGCCGGTGCCCGGCACGGGGCAGAACTCGGGGAAGAGCCCGAAGCCGATCTGCTGCTTGACCATCGGGTTCTCGACATCGACGAGCCAGAGCTCCCAGCGCTGGCTGACCGGGCCGAGGCGGCAGTAGACCAGCCGGGTGCCGTCGGGCGACCAGGAGGCGTGCAGCTCGTGCGCGGAGTCATCGGTGATCGGGCGGGCCTGGCCGCCGGCGGCATCGATGACATAGATGTTCCAGTTGCCCTGCCGGTTGCTGGCAAAGGCGATCCGCGAGCCGTCCGGGCTCAGTGCGGGCATCACATCGTGCCCCGGGTCGGTGGTGATCTGCGTGACCACGCGGCTCTGGGTGTGCTTGCGGTAGATGTCCGCCGTTTCGCGGTGACGCGTCGACGCGAAGTAGACGAACCGTCCATCTTCACTGATCGTCGGGTCGAAGTCCGCCCCGACGGTGCTGAACGAGACCCGGGTCAGGTCGGCCGGGTCGTACGCGGCTCCGGCGCCTTCGTTGCCCTGGGCCATGGCTCGGCCGGCGATGTCGCCGAAGACATCCACGGGCGACATGGCAACGGCTTCCGGCTCGGTCTCGCCGTTCTCATCGACGAGCTGGGCCCAGACGGCGGCCTCGCCCTGCGGATCGCCGGTGCGGACGAATCCGTTGGTGGTCGCGGGGGCAGCGGATGCGGGGGTGATGGTCTCGTTGTCCGCGTCGGCCCACTCCGACGCGGTGGTGGAGCAGCCAACGGTGGCACCGGCGGCCAGCAGCAACGCGAGGGCCGGGGCGATCGCGGGTCGGTTCGAGCGGCGGGAACGGTGGGGCAGGGTCGAGTCCATTCGGCGTGCTCCGATGGGCCGTCGGGCCCGGGTCCTGTGTGCGAGATCTGAGCCTGTCTCCGACGCAGCGAGGGCTTCCGTCATCGATCCACACCACGCGGACCCGGCCGCCGAACGGCGACCCGCCACGGGTGAGATCGGCCATCGACTCCGCCGACGATCAGCAAATCGGACGCTCCCCCGGCCCGGATAAGCCCAAGGTCCGAAAGTCGTGCGGATTCGCCCCAAACGGCGCGGTATCCACTGCGCACGGCATCGCCTCCCGTCATGCCAGGGAATGCCTAAGTTCAGACTATTTATGGGATTAGGCGGCGCTGCGTCGGAGCATGATCGCCGGGGTGTCGCCCGGACGGCTCCAGACCGATTGCCGGCCGCGGGGCGACTGGGCGCTCAGCAGGTGCTCCAGGTAGAGCGCCAGCTGCTCCGCGGAGAACTGCGCGAGGAACTCAGCCGTGGCGGAGGGGTTCAGCTCGATGATCCGGCGGATGCAGCTTTCGCGGTCGCCCGGGGTCTTCAGGCGGGGGGCGGGCTTCTGGGCGGGCTGATCGGCGAGGTCGTCGTACCCAAACAGGGTGTCCATGGCGGTCGGCTCCAGCGAGAGGTCAGGGGGGTGGGCTGCCGGCTCCGCCAGAAGTCCGAGGGGACGAGGGGGATGGTCGGCCGACCCCCGCCGCCGACTCCATCGTGTAATACCCTTCGGACCATGAACCAGCCGTCCGCCGCTCCGCTCAGCGTGCTCCCGTCGGGCCTTGTCGGGCCGGATGCGCCAATCACGGACCCGGGCGCGGGGTTCGGCGTGTTTTCAACGGAGAACCCCGCAGGTCCCTCCGGCGTTGCAGCGTCTGGTTCGGGACGGACGGTCTGCTGGGCCGGGTGGATGAGCGAGGACGCCGATCCGGCCTCGGGAGCGTTCCCCCGGGACTTCCGCACCTGGTCGCCCGAGGGCTGGGCGGCGCTCCGCGGCGGGGTCGCCGCGTGGGCGGGTCGTCAGGGAGCGCGTGGCGACGGGCGACTGTGTCTTCGGCCGGCCGCGGGGTGTGTGCTGAGCGACCCGCAGGCGTGCCTGACTTGGCTGCGGGAGGGGCTCCGCGAGGACCACGCGGGCAGCGTGGAGCTGCTGCTGGATGTGGTGTCCATGCTGACGCCCGCGATGGTCGGGGAACTCGAAGACCATGCCGTCCGGGCATTCGAGGCGTTGGGTGACTCCAGCCGTGTCGCGGGGTGCGTGATGGGGGCGCCGGTGATCGAAGGGGATCGCGTGCGGCCCGGTCCGTTGCGGGCCGACGACCGGTCGGCGGCGGTGCTGCTCGGCGCCCGGCGGTCGTCGGGGCTGGCCGATCGCCCGGTGCTGCTGGTCGACGCGGGGGATGCATCGCTGTTCGCCTAGGATCCGCCAGGAGGGCGTCGATGTCGAAGCCGAGTGTGAAGCTGGACCACCCCGTGTTCGCCGCGGTGAAGGAAGCGTTCCCCGACGCGCCGCTGCGGGGGACGGAGTTTCGGGGGCAATCGACGCTGATCGTGCGTCCGGAGGATCTCCACCGCGTGATGCGGTTCCTGCGCGACGACGAGCGCTGCCGATTCGGCTTCCTGTCCGATGTCTTCGGCGTGGACTACCTCGGGTACCCGTCGGCGATGCCCGGCCGGTTCGCGGTGATCTACAACCTGTGCTCGTACGACCGCGACGATCGGTTCTTCGTCAAGGTCTTCCTGGATCCCTCGCTGCCGACGGGCGGCATCGATGAAGATCCGGCGCTCTACCTGGACTCCGTGACGGACCTCTGGCCCGGCGCGGAGTGGAACGAGCGTGAGGTCTTCGACATGTTCGGGATCCGCTTCCGCAACCACCCCGACCTTCGGCGGATCCTGACCTGGGAGTCCTACCCGGCTCACCCGCTGCGGAAGGACTACCCGATCAAGGGCGCGGGTGAGCGAGAGATGTACAAGGTGGTCGACCGGACCGACGCCTAGAGCCGTGCGGCGTGTCGATCAGCGCGGCACGCTGACAGGGCTGGGTCGGAGGATCTGGACGCGGCCGTCGTCGATGTCCCACTCGAGCAGCGCCGCCGTGACGGGCGCGACCTGTCCAGGATCAAAGAGTGTCACCCAGCCGCCCGGCGCGGCGCTGGCGCGAGCGGCGCCCGTCGCGGGGTCGTAGCGGATGCTGTCGGCCAGGATCTGCTGGTCTCCGGATCGCGCCCACACCGCGCCGTCGGCGTCGACCGCCCTGAGCTGGGCGTCTCGGGTCGGATCGGTGAGCCGGGTCTCGCCCTCGGCGTCGAACGCGGTCACGAGCCGTTCGCTCTCGAGCTCGATGATGCCGCGGTCCGGATCGAGCGGTCGGTGCACGAGCCGGACGCGTTGCGTCATGCTGGCTCGGCCGGCGGGTCGATCGAGCAGCATGGAGCCGTCCCAGTCGAAGAGCGCCGATCCGCGGAGCGAGTCCTCGTTGGTCTCCTCGGGTGGGAGCCGGCGGTCCGCCACGAGCAGCCGACCAGGCCCCGGCACGCTGAGCACGCCGGCGGCGTTGTCGGATTCGATCCGTTCGCCGATGAGCAGCAGCACACGCTCTGGCGTGTCGTCCGGCCCGGAGCCGGGCTCGGCTCGCAGGCTCTCGGCGGAGGCCGGCGTTTCGCTGGTGCCCGTGGCGATCGCGGAGACGAGCCGTCGGTCGGCGACAGCGCCGTCGGTGTCGTTCCCCTCGAGGCTCTCCACGATCGCGCTGACGGTGTCGCCGCGGATCGTGTCGCGCCGGCCCGGCGCGGGGGTGGCGATGATCTCGACTGCGCCGGCGGCCTCGAGCGCGCCGGACGAGTCGTCGAAACGCATGCGGTCGCTCCAGGTCGCGTGGACCAGCGGTTCGGACCGCTCATCGGTGAGGGTGAACCGACCCCGGGTTGGGACCGTGATGGCCGCCGTGCTCTCGTCGAGCTCGATGCGTACGCCCTCGACGAGGGCATCCGCGGTGCCGACGCTTCCCGGTGCACCCTGCACGACAACGGTGCGAGCGACGGCGTCGACGGCGACCGCGTCGCCCTCGGCGAAGGTGCCGTCGTCCCGGTCGTAGCGCACTGTGCCCGAGGCGCGGGCGGCCGTGACATCGACACCGCCGGTGGTGTCGTCGCGGCCGTCCGTCGACGGCGCGAGGTCAGCCTCGATCTGGTTGGCACTGATGCGCTGACCGTCCTGCTCGCCGACGACCTCGCCGGTGGCGATGGCCAGGTGCGGCGTGGACCGCTCATCTTCGACGAGGAAACGCACATCGGCCCGGCGTGCCCGGAGCGTGCCGCGAGCGGTCTCGGCGGACACGCCGCCGGTCAGCACGGCTCGTTCGATCACGGCCGACTCGTCCGCGCGGGCGAAGCGGGCGTTGATGTCGTCGGCGGTGATGCGCGTTTCGCCGTCGAGCAGCAGGACCCGGCCGGAGGCGACGGCCTGTTCGATCGACCCGGTCATCCACCCGTTCTCGACGCGGAAGACGACATCGGCCTGATCCTGCCAGGTGACGGAGCGTTCGCCGAGCGCATCGGTGAGCACGCCGGCGCCGGTGGCCTGCCCGACACCCGTGGACAGACCGATCGAGACGGTTTCGGCGACGAGCGTACCGGTCTCCGTGAGCGTGGTGCGGGAGGGCGCGCCTGTGCGTCCGATCAGGGAGAGCAGCTTGGTGGCGAAGCCGTACTCGACGGCGTCGGCGTCGCCCTCGGCGGGCAGGGCCGAGTCGCTGAAGGTGACGCGGCCGGCGGGGTCGGCCTCGAATCGGACCGCCAGGATCTCGCCGCCCTCAAGCTCGGGCGGGCGAGCGTCGCTCGGGCGGATGATCGCCGGGCCCTGCGCCTCGAACCGGACGGGCTGATCGAAGCCGAGCTCGTCTGCGTCGACGCCGGCCGGCTGCGCCGCGGCATGGCTCGCCAACGCGAGCGAGACCACCGCCGCCTCGATCGGCAGCGCCACGCTGCGTGATGGCGGTACCGATGAGAGCCGATCGGTGTCCAGCCGGTTGTCGGTCATCGCGATCCAGGCCAGGGCGCGGTCCGCGGCGAGCCGGCGGTTGGGCTGGCTGACCTCCACGCCGCCCTGGAAGATCGCGGTGTAGTACTGCTCCGTCGGCTGCTCGGGTGTGGCGGTGATCAGCGAGTCCTGCGCCGGCCGAGGCTGGGCTGCTCCAGGCGCACCGGGCGTAGCAACTGGTGCGGGATCGCTCGGCTCATCGTCGCCGGCAGCGGGCGGCAGAATCGTTGCAACGATCGAGCCGGGCACCTCGAAGTACTCGAGCCGGCTGTCGACCTCGTTGATCACGAGCCGGACGCCCTGGCACTCCGCTTCGACGCGTTCGCTGAGCACGGTGACGGGATCCGTGGTGCTCAGCTCGCCGGCGAGCGCATCAAAGTCGAGCCAGTCGGTGGTGATGCGGACGGCCGACAGCTCGGGCAGGGGTTCGGGCAGCGAGCCGTCGGGCAGCCTGTCCATCTGCAGCAGCTCGACATTGCCCTCGAAGCGGCCCGATTCGGGCTCGCTGGAGATATCGGGCATGACGAACTGGGCGGCATCGGCGCGGATGTAGACGGCCTGATTCTCGCCGACGAAATACCAGGCGCGCGGGCGGTCGATGTCGACGAGATCCTCGTCGGCGGCGGGATCGAGCGCGGCGAACTCGATCTCCCAGGCGATGCGCGCGGGGTTGGCGCGGTCCTTGAGCTTGACGACGGCGTTCCGCGCCGGGCCGATGCCGCCGCCGTCGCGGATGTCGGGCACATCGCCGACGGGGCCTGTGATGTCCGGGATGTCGGCCTCGTTGAGTTCGGGCGTGGTGCCGGTGCCTCCCGACCCCACGGTGCGCGAGAGCAGGATCGCCGCTGACGCGAGCAGCAGCGAGACGGCGATGGCGATCAGCAGTGGTGATCGTCCGGCGCCTCGGCGCAGGAGCTTCGGCTTGCCGGTTCGGTTGCGCATCGTCGGCATGGTATCTCGGGAATCATGCCGTCAGCGGTTACCGGGCGTGATTCGGGAGATAGAGCGCCAGGGCTTGGTCCATCCGCCCTTGGGCCGAGAGCAGATGCTCGATGAGTTCCCGCACGGCTCCGTGGCCGCCGGGACGCGAGGCGATGAAGGCTGCACGCTGCTTCACGGCGTCGGAGGCGTCCGCCGGGCACGCGGGGAACCCGACCCGTGAGAGCATCGGCAGGTCGTTCCAGTCATCGCCGACGGCGGCGGTCTGTTCGGGCGACAGCCCCAGGTCGTCGAGCAGCTGCGCGAGAGCGGCTCCCTTGTCGCGCACGCCCTGGTAGACGCGGGTGATGCCGAGCTCGCGCGCCCGGGCCGCCAGCGAGCCGCTGGTCCGGCCGGTGATGATGGCGGCGTGCCCGCCGAGCTGCTGCCAGGCGGCCAGGCCGAGGCCGTCCTTGATGTTGAAGCGTTTGATCTCGCGCCCGTCGTCGTCGAGGAAGATCGAGCCGTCGGTCAGGCAGCCGTCGACATCGAGGACAATGAGCCTGACGGCGGCCGGGTCGTGTTGGGTCATGGGTCGCTCCGATCAGTCGCGCACGAGCCGCATCGCGATGAGGTCCTGCACATCGAGCAGACCGACGGGTCGGCCGTCGCGATCGACCACGGGGATCTCGTCCTGCCGGTGCTCGCGGACCATGGCGACCGCATCACGGAGCAGGGCGCTCTCATCGAGCGTTCGGGGTCGGCGCGTCATGACCTCGGCGATCGGGCGTTGAAGCCGGGTCGCATCAGCAAGGACAAGCCGGCGGAGGTCACCGTCCGTGAAGAGGCCCGAGAGCCGACCGGCATCATCGACGAGCATGAGCGCGCCCGGCCGGCGCGGCGTTGAGGCCGCGGCCTCGCTGAGCGCCTGCGCCACGGTGCGGGTCTCGTTCACGAGCGGCAGGTTCTCCCCCGCGCGGAAGCGCAGGGCATCGGTGACCGGGCGCAGCAGCCCCCCGAGCGAGCCGCCCGGGTGCCGCTTGGCGAAGTCGGCATCCGTGAAGCGTCGCCGGCGGGCGGCTGCGAGGGCGAGGGCATCGCCCAACGCGAGCGTGCAGGTGGTTGAAACGGTCGGCGCTGGTGATCCGCCCGCTTCGTCGGCCACGGGCAGCGTGAGCGCGACCGTTGCGAGTCGTTCCAGGCTGGAGGGCGCATCGGACCGGCAGGTCACGGAGATGATCGGGAGGCCGTCCTGCCGGAGGATGGCGGCGAGGTTGACGACCTCCTCGGTCTCGCCGGACTTGCTCAGCGCGATCAGCGTGTCCCGAGGGCGGAATCGCCCGAGGTCGCCGTGGCTCGCCTCGGCGGGGTGGACCGCGTGCGAGGGGATGCCCAGCGAGGCGAGCGTGGCGGAGATCTTGCCGCCGATCAGGCCGGATTTCCCGAGCCCCGAGACGATGACGGACCCGTCCGCCTCAGCGCACCGTACAACGAGCTCGACGGCCTGCTCGAAGCCCGCGCCGAGATCGGCCGCGAGCGACTCGATCGCGCGGGCCTGCTCACGGAGCGTGGCGCGGCCGAACTCGAGCTCGGCATCGGATCGGGTCGCGTCGGAGGGAGGCATCGGGCAAGGGTACACTCGCGGAGGCGGTCGGATCGGAGCGGGCGGAGCCCGGAGGAGCGAGGATGGCGCAGGAGGCCGGTGGATCGAGCATGGCTTCGTCGGGCGTTTCGGGCGCCGAGTACCGTGTTCGGCTCGAGGACTTCCAGGGCCCGCTCGATCTGCTCTTGCACCTCGTCCGCCGCGCCGAGGTGGACCCCGGCGACATCCCCGTCGCGCAGATCGCGGACCAGTACCTCGACCACCTCGAACGCGCAACGAGGGTGGATGTCGAGGTCGGGGGCGAGTTCCTGGTGATGGCGGCGACGCTGATGGAGATCAAGTCGCGCTCGCTCATGCCGCCGGAGGATCGCCCCGCGGTGTCGCACGATCGCCGGTCGGAGGGCGATCCCCGCTCGGCGCTGATCCGGCAGCTGCTCGCGTACCGGCAGTTCCGCGACGCGGCGGACGCCCTCGATGCTCGCCGCGAGGCGTTCCACGCCCGCTGGCCCCTCGCGAAGATCGGTGTGGACCGCGAGGCGCTGCGCGCGGTGATCGAGGCCCGGGATGAGCCCGATCTGGAGGACCTGGACATCCTCGATCTGGTCGAGTCGTTCGCACGCGTCGCCGCGGCTGTGAACTTCGACCGCCTCGGCGAGCACACGATCTCGTTCGAGGACACGCCGATCGAGCTGCACGCGACGGACATTCTCGACCGCCTGGGTCGGCTCGGGCAGACCGGCGAGCGGCCGAGGATGAGCTTCCGCGAGCTCTTCGCCGGGGCGTCTCGGTCGGAGATCATCGGGCTGTTCATCGCGACGCTGGAGCTGACCCGGCAGCGCCGGATCGTGGTCGAGACCGACGAGGAATCGGGTATGATCATGATCGAGCAGCGGGAGCCAGACGGCGACGACGAGAACGCGATCGCTCCGATTCCGGCTGCGATGCCAGTGACCGGCGAGGGTTCAGCGGAGCCCGGAGACGAATGAGGCGAGCCGGTCCATGCCGGCGTGGATCTGCTGCTCGGAGCAGGCGAAGCTGAACCGGACGCACCGGTCGCCGCACCCGCCGAAGTCCTCGCCGGGAACGACCGCGACCATGTCTTCGTCGAGCAGGGCCGCGGCGAAGCTCAGGGCCGAGTCGATGGTCGTGCCCCCGGCTGACCGCTTGCCGAAGTGAGCCGAGACATCGGCGAAGACATAGAACGCGCCCTCGGGCGTCGGGAACGACAGGCCCGGGATCTCCCGCATCCGCCGCTCGATGATCAGCGCACGCTCGGCGAACGCGGCGCGCATCGTCTCGACCTGCTCGCTGCACTGCGTCAGCGCGACGCGGATCGCAGGCAGGATGAACGATGGGATGTTGGAGGTCATCTGGCTCTGCAGCCGGCCGATGGCGTCGAGCAACTCACGCCCGAACGCGCCCGGGGCAGCGCAGTAGCCCACGCGCCAGCCGGTCATGCTGTACGCCTTGCTGAGCCCGTTGCAGGTGACGACGCGGTCGGCAATGTCCGGGATCGCTCCGGGGGACAGGTGGTCGTGCTGGCCGAAGGTGATCTTCTCGTAGATCTCGTCGCTGACAACGACCAGCCGCGGGGCGATCGTGTCGCTGGCTTCGGCGACGACGCGGGCGATAGCGCGGAGGTCGTCGGGGCTGTACATCGTGCCGCACGGGTTGCTCGGCGAGTTCATGACGAGCACGCGCGACTCGGGCGTGATGGCGTCACGGAGCTGCTCGGGGGTGATGCGGAAGCCGGCGTCGATGCCCGTGGGCAGCTCCTTGATGATCCCGCCGGCGAGCTGGACCTGCGGGGCGTAGCTGACCCAGGCCGGCGTGGGCAGGAGCACCTCGTCTCCGGGGTCCAGCAGGGCCTGGAAGATGTTGTAGAGGCTGTGCTTGCCGCCGACCGAGACCCCGACATGGCGGGGGGACAGGCCGGCGATGCCGTTCTCCCGTTCGAGCTTCTCGGCGATGATGGTCCTGGTCTCGGTGTCGCCCAGCGACGGGCTGTACTTGGTCTGGCCGGCGTCCAGAGCCCGCTTGGCGGCCTCGACGATGGGGGCTGGGGTGGGGAAGTCGGGCTCGCCGGCGGCGAAGCTCAGGACATCCCGCCCCTCGGCTCGGAGGGCCTTGGCCCGCTCCGTGACGGCGAGGGTCGCGCTCGGCGGCAGCGAAGCGGCGCGGCTGGAGAGGCCGATATCGGAGGACGAGGTGGGGGACATGTCCCGAGTCTAGCTCAGGCCGACCCGGGGCCCGATCCGGCGTCGCTCGGGCGTTGATCGATTCTTCACGCGGGGCTAGAGTCAGGCCAGCGGACAGGCCCCGCTGTCGGAGATGAACATCCCATGGCATTGACCGCCCAGACTCGCCGAAGCGTGGTGTCGGAGTTCCAGCGCGAAGAGAAGGACACGGGTTCGCCCGAGGTTCAGATCGCCATGCTCACCTCTCGGATCAAGCATCTGGCGACCCACCTGCGCGAGCACAAGGGTGATCACCACAGCCGGCGCGGGTTGATCATGATGGTCGGCAAGCGGAACCGGCTGCTGCGGTATCTGCAGCGGACCAACCGCGACAGCTACCAGGATGTGATCCAGCGATTGGGTCTCCGGAAGTAAACGAGCCACCGAGGCCCGTCGGGGAGATCCGGCGGGCTTCTTTGTTTTCTGGGGTTCACGCCGCCGGGCTGTTCCGAAGGCAGTCGGCAGCGATCAGACGGCCTCGTCTTCGATGACGCGCCGCGGCTGATCGCTGCCCTCTGCCACCGGATCGCATCGTCTGACCCGCGGCGCGCCCCGAACCATGCCGCGCGGAGGCTGCGCGGCGTCCTCGTCCCGAGTGCGGGCGCGAGGATCACCAAGGAGCGCATGCATGGCAGGGTCACCGCTTTCGGTTCATCGTGTGGAGAAGGAAATCGGCGGGCGCACGCTCGTCCTGGAGACGGGCAAGGTCGCGAAGCAGGCGACCGCGGCCGTGCTCGCGACCTACGGCGGCTCGACCGTCATGGCGACCGTCGTCCGCGCCGACCCGAGGCCCGGCCTCGACTTCTTTCCCATGCAGGTCGACTACCGGGAGAAGCTGACGGCGGCGGGCAAGTTCCCGGGCGGCTTCCGCAAGCGCGAGGGGGCGCCGAACGAGAAAGAGATCCTCACGATGCGGATGATCGACCGCCCGATCCGCCCGCTGTTCCCGGACGGCTTCATCGACGAGGTGCAGATCCAGTGCTGGGTCATGAGCCACGATGGAGAGAACGACACGGATGTGCTGGCGGGCGTCGCGGCGTCGGCAGCGCTGGCGATCAGCAACGCGCCGTTCGAGGGACCGACGGGCATGGTGCGCGTGGGCCGCGTCTGGACCGACGACGGCCCGAGCTTCGTGATCAACCCGACCGGCACGCAGATGGACTACTCCGATCTCGACCTCGTCCTGGCTGGGCACAAGGACGGGATCAACATGATCGAGGTCGGGGCGGCCGAGATCCCCGATGAGGATGTGCTCGAGGCGATCAGCTTCGGCTACGACCACATCAAGCAGCAGCTCGAGCTGATCGACGAGCTCGTCAAGCTCGCCGGGCAGGAGAAGGTCATCAAGAACCCGCTGAACCTGCCCAGCGACGAGATCATGAGCAAGGTCAAGTCGCTGGCGGAAGCGAAGCTGACCGAGCTGCGCCAGATCCCCGGCAAGGTGGAGCGCAACGACGCGGTCAGCGCGTTCCGCAAGCAGTTCCTCGACGAGCATTTCCCGGAGAAGATCGACGGCACCGTCGCCGAAGCCGAGCAGAGCCGCAAGGACCTGGCGATGGCTCGCGAGGCCTTCCGCACGCTGGAGAAGAAGATCACGCGGAAGCTGATCGTCGAGAGCGGGATCCGTGCCGACGGCCGCAAGCCCAAGGAGATCCGTCCGCTCGAGTCGGCGGTGGGGGTGTTCCAGCGGACGCACGGGTCGGCGTTCTTCCAGCGGGGCGAGACGCAGTCGCTGGTGACCTGCGCACTGGGCACGGGCAAGGACGAGCAGGTCGTCGACGGGCTGATGCCCGAATACAGCAAGAAGTTCTACCTGCATTACAACTTCCCGCCGTTCTCCGTCGGTGAGGCCGGTCGGATCATGGGCCCGGGCCGGCGCGAGATCGGCCACGGCGCGTTGGCCGAGCGTTCGCTGCAGGCCGTGCTCCCGAGCCCCGAGGACTTCCCCTACACCATCCGTCTTGTGAGTGACATCACCGAGTCCAACGGCTCGAGCTCGATGGCCTCGGTCTGCGGGGGGTGCCTCGCGCTGATGGACGCGGGCGTGCCGATCACCAACACCTGCGCCGGCATCTCCGTCGGACGCTTCACCGACGAGAACGATCAGAACGAGGTGTTTGTCACCGACATCCTCGGTGAAGAAGACTTCTTCGGCGACATGGACTTCAAGGTCTCCGGCACCCGAGAGGGCATCACGGGCATCCAGCTCGATCTCAAGGCCAGGGGCCTGAGCCTCGACCAGGTCCGCACGATCTTCGCCCAGGCGAAGGACGGCCGGCTCGAGCTCATCGAGCACATGGAGTCGGTCATCCCCGCGCCGCGCGACTCGATCAGCGACTTCGCCCCGCGCATCCAGACGCTGCAGATCGATCCCGACAAGATCGGCAAGCTCATCGGTCCGGGCGGCAAGATGATCCGCGGCCTGCAGGACCGTCACGGCGTGCAGATCGATGTCGAGGACGACGGCACCGTGCATGTCTCCTCCGCGGACGGGCCCAGCCTCGAAGCGGCGATGGCGGAGATCGAGGCGCTGACCGAGTCGATCAAGGTTGGCGCGATCTACGACGGCAAGGTCGTCAGCGTGAAGGACTTCGGTGCATTCGTCGAGCTCGCGCCGGGCACGGACGGGATGTGCCATATCTCCGAGCTCGCCAACGGTTATGTCAAGAGCGTCGGTGATGTCGTCAAGGTCGGCGATGTCGTGCGGGTGAAGGTGATCCAGGTCGATGAGCAGGGCCGGATCAAGCTCAGCCGCAAGGCGCTGCTGGCCGACGAACCGGCCGAGGCGGATGACGATACCGATGCCTCCGAGGCCGCCGAGGCGGAGACCGCCGACGCCTGACCGGCGTCGAACCCATCGTTGTGACCGACGCGTCGGCCCGGGACCTCGGCAGGGGCTCCGGGCCACGCCTCTTTCGGGGGGCTGTTCCCCCGCGTTGTGATCGCCCCGGGTTTCGGGTACAGTGCGCGGATCGCGAGGGGTCGTGGCTCGCAGTTCGTGGGGAGCCCGGTTCATTCGGCCTCCCCTGGGCGGTTCTCGGCGTGTCCGGGGGTGTGAGGTTCCCGGATCGGCCCGGGCGTTCTCCGCGGGCTTCCTGCCCCGGCCCGGGTGGGTGTACCGGCGTTCGCCGGGAAGGGGGGTGCCGTGGCAGATGGTCCCGGTGACATCGTCGCCGCCCGCGGCGTGGTGAAGTGGTTCGACCCTCGCAAGGGCTTCGGCTTCGTGATCGGTCCGGACGGACAGGACATCTTCGTGCACTACTCCTGCATCGAAGGCGATGGGTTTCGGGCGCTCAAGGACGGGTGCACGGTCGAGTATGACGCGCAGGCGTCCGACAAGGGGTGGCGTGCGACGCGGGTGATCAAGGACGAGACCGCGGAGATCGTGGTCCAGCGGCGTTCGCCGGCGCGCAGCTCAAGCGAGCCGCACTGACCACCGGGGCGTGACGACCCGTGCGTATCGTGCGCGGATGTCGGTCGTGCTCTGGTCATCGCTGGCGGGTCTCTCCGGACTCGGCGTCGGGTTCGCGGCCGCGTGGTTCTGGACCAAGCGATGGGCACGGCGGCAGCTCGCGCTGGTCCGGTCGGCCGAGCGACGGGCCCGGGACGCGGAGCGTCTGGCCGAGTTGGGCTCCATGACAGGCGGCCTGGCGCACGAGATCAAGAACCCGCTTTCGACGATCGGCCTCAACGCGCAGCTGCTCGCTGAGGGCATCGCCGATCTTTCGCCGCAGAACGACGACACGGCCCGGCTCACACGCCGCGTTGGCGCGCTCGCGCGGGAGGTCGAACGGCTCAGCGGCATCCTGACCGACTTCCTCGACTTTGCGGGTGATCGCCGGCTCAGCCCCGCGCCAACCGATCTGAATGATCTGATCGGGGAGCTTGTGGACTTCCTGCATCCACAGGCGGACCGGCAGGGCGTTCGCCTGCGTTCGGCGCTCCCCCAGCCCACGGTGTGGGCGAGCGTCGATGGAGCGCTGGTCAAGCAGGCTCTGCTGAACCTGATGCTCAACGCGATGCAGGCGATGGAGGCGAACGACGCGGCGCAGCCGAGGGAGCTGCTCGTTCGGCTCGAGGCGGTCGACTCGGAAGACGGGCCGATGGCCGTCGTGCGGGTCGCGGACACGGGCCCGGGGATGGATGACTCGGTTCGGGCGCAGATCTTCGCGCCCTACTTCACGACCAAGCCGGGAGGTACGGGGCTCGGCTTGCCCACGACGCGTCGAATCGTCGAGCAGCACGGCGGGCGGATCGAGGTCTACTCCGCCCCGGGGCACGGCACGGAGTGCGTGATCTCGCTGCCGATCGAATCGGAGGGGTCTACGGTCGACGCGTGACCTCGGCGATGATCGGCGCCGCCCGTTCGAGTTCCTCGCGCGTGGTCAGCAGATCGGGACAGAAGCGGACATGGCCGCGTCCTCGAGGGTCGAGCCGGCCGTCGGTGATGATGCCGCGTTGAGCGAGCGCCGCGGCGGTTGTGCCGGGCTCGGCGGCTGGCACGAGGAGGAACGCGCCGCGGGGTGGGTCGTCGATGACCTCGGCACCGGCGGCCCGGAGCCGATCGGCGAAGAAGGCCTGCTGCTCGAGGCTGTAGGCGCGCAGGCGTTCGACGCCGACGGCGAGCGTGAACTCGAGCCCGGCGAGCGCCTGCACCATCGAGAGCAGGGCCGGTGTTCCCTCCTGCCAGCCGTCGCCACCGGGGGCAAGCGGGGCGTCGTCTTCGCGGCCGAAGCCGAAGTGGTCGGCCTTGGCGAACCAGCCGGTGTCGATGGGCGCGAGCCGCGGGTCGTCGAGATGGTCCGAGCGGACGGCGAGCCAGCACGCGCCCGGTCCGCCGCGGGTGTACTTGTAGTTGCCGCCGATCGCAAAGTCGGCGCGGGACGCGTCGAACTGCATCGGGATCACCCCGGCCTGGTGATAGGTATCGAGCAGGATCATCGCGCCGTGTTGGTGGGCGGCGTCGATCACCGTCTGCACACGGTCGAGCCACTGGCCCGTCGAGAAGAACACGGTGCTGACGACGACCAGATCGTGCTCGCGGGTGATGCGGGAGGCGATGTCGTCGGCGTCGAACCGGCTCCGATCGTCCGGCTCGACCCAGTCCAGGTCGATGCGCCCCTTGGCGGCGTAGCGCTTGAGGATGAAGTCGCACGCATCGAACTCGCCGCGCGTCGTCAGCACACGCGGGCGGCGGCTCTTCGGCTCGATCGTGTTGAGCACCGTGCGGAGTCCCTGCCCGGCGGAGACCTTGTGCACGACCGCATCGTGGCGGGCGCACCCGATCAGGCGGGCGTTGAGTGCACGGTAGCGGCCGATCATGTCGGACCACGGTCCCCAGGCGCGGTCGAGGTCGCGGTACCACAGATCGAGCGCGTGCTCGACATCGCGCGCCGTCCGATCGAGCGGGCGACCCAGCGAGTGGTTCGCGAGGTAGATCAGCCCGGTCTGCTCCCGTTGCGCCACAACGCGGCTGAACAGCGGCCAGAGATGCGTCCTGATGGCGTGCTCGTCGAGCGGTCTGTCGCCGAGCGCCGCGATCGCGTCGTCGATGCTCACCTCGCGGTGTGTGGTCGTGCTCATGCGGAACGGTCCTCGATATGGGTCCGGACATCCCAGAGCTCGGGGAAGAACCGGTGCTCGATGATGCGTTTGAGGAAGGGGACTCCGGGCGAGCCGCCGGTGCCTGTCTTGTAGCCGATGATGCGCTCGACGGTCTTCATGTGACGGAAGCGCCAGAGCGTGAAGGACTCCTCGAGGTCGACGAGCTTCTCGCACATCTCGTAGGCGTCCCAGTGCTCGGCGGTGTTCTCGTAGATGGTCTTGAAGACGGCGGTGACGGCCTCGCTCGCCTCGTAGGGCTGGGTCCAGTCGCGTTCGGTGTGCGAGGCGGGGATCGGGAGCCCGCGACGGGCGAGGTAGCGCAGGAACTCGTCGTACAGGCTCGGCGATCGGTAGGCGTGCTCCAACGCGGCGTGGGCGGCCGGGTCCTTCTCGTGCAGCTTGAGCATGCCGGCGTGCTTGTTGCCGAAGAGGAACTCAACAAGCCGGTACTGCCTGCTCTGGAACCCGCTGGCACTGCCGAGCACGCTGCGGAACTCGGCGTACTCGCTGGGCGTGAGCGTGGCCAGCACGGACCACTGGTTCATGAGCGTGGTCTGGATGTGCTTGACGCGGGCGAGGATCTTGAAGCATGGCTCGAGCTGGTCGCGTCTGATGATGTCAAGCGCCGCGGTCAGCTCGTGGATGATCAGCTTGAACCAGAGCTCGGTGGTCTGGTGCTGAATGATGAAGAGCATCTCGTCGTGGTGGGGCGGCTCGGAGAGCGGCTCCTGGGCGTCGAGGATGCGATCGAGCCTGAGATAGGCCGCGTAGTCGTCCGCGCGTCTCATCGTTCCGCCTCCGTCGGCCGTTGGTGCCGGAGGCAGGATACGGGTGAATCAGAAGGCGGGCTGGCGGGAGAAGCGTTCGACCGGTGTGGGGCTGATGTCTGCCGCGGGCCGGACCGAGAGCGACCGATGGGCGTAGTGCAGATCGCGGGCGGTGATGCCGCAGCCCGCGAGCGACGCGGCCAGGCCGGCAGCCGTGAGCAGGGCAAAGGCACGCTGCAGCGTTGAGCGTCCGATGAGACGGCGCATGGCGTTCGGGTCCTCGGGCCCGCTGTTGGGCCTCCAGCCGCCACCATGCGATGTGGGGGGCCGAGGTCCAGCGGCTCGTCATTGGGTGGCGCAAGGCGTGGGGTGCCGGTACGGGGTGTGCGGTCTGGGCACCCTGCGCGAGCCCCGTTCGCGTCCGGATTTGACGGGGGGCCGGGGGGGATTACCATCGCTCTGCGGGCCGTGCCGGATGGGTCCGCCGGGAGTGCCAGATGATCCAGTTCGCGTGCAGCACGGTGGCCTGTCCCTCGAAGACGCTGAGCGAGGCGGTGAGCCTGGCGGATGCCGCGGGGTTCGATGCCATCGAGTTCCGCTCGTTCGGGTTCGGGTCGCGTGCGTTTGCGTGCGATCCGGCGCTGACGGACGAGGCCAAGGTCCGTTCGCTGCTGGACGGGGCGGGCGTGGGGTGCTCGTCGATCTCGACGGGCATCGCGTTCGATGCGCCGATCCATCCGCCGGTGATCGGCCGGGCGATCGCCGACCAGGAGGCGTCCGTCCGCGAGGCGAAGCGAGCGATCGACCTGGCGGCGCAGATCGAGGCCCCGCTGGTCAGGGTCTTCGGTTTCCGGGCGCACGGTCGGGAGAGGCTGAGCGCGACGATGAAGCGGATCGTGTGGCGGCTGCGTCTGGTGTGCGATCACGCGCGGCACACGGGTGTGCGTGTGGTGGTCGAGAACGGCGGCGCGTTCGAGACGGCCGAGCCACTGGCCGAGCTGATCGGGCTCGTGGGCAGCCCGTTGCTGGGGGCGTCGTATGACGGCGCGGTCGGCCATGTGGCCGGTGAAGATCCGGTGGCGGCGATCGCGACGCTTGGTGACCGGCTGTGGCTGGCACGGATCAAGGACCTGCGCGACGGCCGACCCGTCGCCCTGGGTGAGGGCGATCGCGAGGCGGCGCCCTTCGTTCGGGCGCTCGCGGCGGCCGGGTACGGCGGTACGCTCGTGTACGACTGGGACGCGGCGTGGTTCGACGGCCTTGCGCCGGCGGAGGATGTGCTTCCGGCGGCGCTGGCCACGCTGTGCGGCTGGGCCGGGCAGACGGCCGATGCGCCGCATGCCGCGGCGGTGTAACACACCGTGGGCGCGACGGCCCCCAGTTCGCTCGAGCCGGTGGATCGGTCGCGGTGGATCATCGCACGCTGCCGGGAGTTCGGCTTCGCGCTCGCGGGGGTGTGCGATGCGGCGCCCACCGAGCACGCCGAGGACCTTCGGCAGTGGCTCGCGGACGGCAAGCACGGTGAGATGGAGTATCTGTCTGAGTACCTGCCGGCGCGGCTCGATCCGGGGCTGGTGCTGCAGGGGGCCCGCTCGGCGGTGATGGTCGCTGACCTGTACCGCTCGAGGGATGAGGATGATCCCGGCGTGCCGGAGGGAGCGGGTCGCATCGCCCGCTACGCCCGCGGTCGTGACTACCACGATGTGATCAAGGCGAGGCTCCACGAGCTGTGCGATCGGCTTCGCGAGGCGTTTCCGGAAGCGTCGTTCCGTGCCTTCACGGACACCGCGCCGGTGAGCGAGCGGGAATTGGCGGTGCGTGCCGGGCTCGGCTGGACGGGCAAGCACACGCTGGCGATCCATCCGAAGGCAGGTTCGTGGATGCTACTGGGTGGTGTGCTGACGACGCTCGAGCTGCCGGTCCCACCGGAACAGGAGCAGCATGCTGACCACTGCGGCACCTGCACTCGTTGCATCGATGCGTGCCCGACGGACGCGATCGAGCCGTGGACGGTCGATGCGCGCCGGTGCATCAGCTACCTGACGATCGAGCACCGATCGCTGATCGACGAGCCGTTGCACGAAGGCATGGGTGATTGGATCGCGGGGTGCGATGTATGCCAGGAGGTCTGTCCGCACAACTCGGCCCGCGACTCGACGCCGTTCGAGTCGCACGAGTCGTATCGGCCGCTGCGGACGGGGTTCGATCTGTTGTCCGTGCTCGGCTGGGACGAGGCGGCGCGGCGTGAGGCTGTGCGTGGGAGCGCGTTGCGGCGGATCAAGCTGGACATGTTCCGGCGGAACGCGCTGATCGCCGCGGGCAACATCGGGCGGGAGTCGCTCGCCGCGGCGCTCCTGGAGCGGATCGCGGAGATCGCGGGCGATGCGGGCGAGAGCGCGATGGTCAGGGAGACAGCGCGGGCCGTGCTTCGTCGGCTCGATCGTCGCTCAGGAACTTCATGAGGATGATGATGCCGACGCCGACGGCGAGCCATGGCTCGTCGCGCAGCATGAATCCGACGAAGTAGAAGGGCGAGGCGAGAACAATGGCGGCCCAGGTGATCAGCAGCGATCTCGGCGTGGGTCTGCGGAGGCCGAGCCTCGGCAGGTCGATCATGTTGAGCCAGGCGTAAGCCGGGAAGACGAGACCGTAGAAGGACAGGAACGCGCGGTAGCCGATCTCCCCGGGGGCCATCCCCAGGGTGCGGTGTCCGGCGAGGAGGGCGAGCCCGGCGCCGAGTGCGAGCGAGCCGACGAGGAACCACGGCGCGAGGGGCAGACGAACCGGGTCTGCGCGGCGCTCACGGTTGTGCACGGCCACGGTGAACGCCCACTGGAACGCGATGTGCAGGCCGAGCAGGACGGCGACGGTCGTTGGGATCGCCACGCCTTCGCCGCCGGAGCCATCGACAAACCCGACGATCGGACCGGCGTAGAGCAGCGTGAAGACGATCATGAGCGCGAAGCAGACGCCGAAACCGAAGCCGAACGCGATCCGCCCGCCGGCGGGTGTGTCGCAAGCTTGTCGGGCTCGATGGAAGGTGGGATCGAGGTAGGGGCAGAGGAGGAAGCCGAGTACGCTGACGGGCGCCATCCAGAGGGCGTCGTTGACCATGCCGATGGACCGGAGGCGGTTCTCGATCGTGGGCTCGGCTGGCGATGGTGCGAGAAGGAAGGTCACCATTGCGGCGAGGCTGATGAGCATCACGGCGAGCGCGGTCAGTCGGGCGGGGCCGTCGCGGCGGACGGCCGGCGCGAGCACCGCAAGAACGCAGGCCACGCCGGCGAGCCCCGCGGCCGTCCACACGGGATTCGGCAGGCTGGTGATCGCCCAGACGCCGAGCCAGGCGAGCCAGAACAGGTGGTAGCCGATCGTGACCACGCCGAACCAGGCGCAGGCGGTGCTGTGGTTGTTCACGAGCTGCCGGCTGGCCTGTGGCGAGCGGAGCACCCAGCCCATCGCCGCGGCTCCGAGCACATTCGGGATCGCGAAGACCAGATAGCCGGCCAGGCCCAGATCCCGCACGAGGAGGATCGGCAGGTACATGCCGATGCACCAGGTCCAGCTCGCGCCGAGGAACGCCCCCCAGGCGAGGGGGCGCGCGGGCGTGGCGGTCTGCTGGTCGGCCGGGGCGGGCGTCATGGGTGCGAGTCTAGCGCCCGGGTCGGGATTGCTTGCCACTGGGCAAAGCCGGGGTACCTTGAAGACAAGCGATCTCCGCGAGGTCGGGGGAGGGCTGTCGGTTCATCGATCGCGGGCCGGAGGGCCGTGCAGGGAGCAGATGATGCGGGAACATCTCGGGTGTGGTCTTGTCTCGGTCGTCGCGGCGGCGTGCGCGGGAGCTGCGCTGGGCGACAACTTCACCCGCAACATCATGATCACCGGGTACTGGCCGCCCACCAACGGCATGGTTCGCCAGTTCTCGACCAGCCCCATGCAGAACCCTGGCGGCTGGGCTGGGCAGGACTGGGAGCAGCGCGGCTACGACATCTATTCGTACTTCCCGGAGTTCCCGAGCCCGCCGAACCCGCCGTCGCAGTGGGGCCAGGGTGAGGGCGACTTCGAGGTGGACTACCAGGACACGATGGCGGATTGGGAGCGGATCGTGGCGGAGGTGAACCCCGTGGCGATCATCACCTTCAGCCGCGGGTTCTCCGGCAGCCGGTGGGAGATCGAGGGTCGCTTGCGCATGTGGGCGCCGGAGCAGTGGATCCCGGACTTCACCGCGCCGGTGCGTCCCGACTCCTCGATGCCGATCTTCGATGATCTGACGCCGGCGACCTGGTACGACAGCACGCTGCCGACGGAGGCGATCCGTGACGCTGTCGCCGACGCGGGCGTGGTGGATCAGTCGTACATCGACTTCAGCGGCGCGGGGCGGTACCTCAGCGAGTTCATGGGCCTGCTGGGCACGCGGCACCAGCTGCTCAACGGCGGTCCGGACGCGGAGTACCGCACCTTCGCGGCGGGGCATATCCATGTCGGCATCGACACGCCCGAGCCGGCTGCGACGCTGGCGACGGAGATCACGCTGCGCACGCTGACCGACTATCTGGACACGGTGCTGCCGGCACCGGGCACGGCCGGGCTGCTCGCCATGGCCGGCCTCGGCGTCGCGCGTCGTCGGCGCTGATCGACGGTCTGCAACGCCCGCAGCGTCAGGGCTCGATCCAGGTTCCCGTCCATCGCACCGGCTTCGTGTCGCGGCCGAGGCTGAACAGCGCGCGGCGGTGGCCGGCGTGATGCAGGTGCAGCACATCCACTTCCATGATCTCGCCACGGATGACGGCGAAGTTCCCCCGGCCCGTGGCGGCACGAGCTTCATCGGGCACCCGCGTTCGGACATCCGCGGGCAGGTTCGCGCTCGGCTCGCTCGAGGGCGTGCCGGGCGGGCGCGGGCCGAGGTAGCACCGCCGACTCGAGAGCGAGCTGGCGGCCCACCGCTCGTCGGCCAGCGCATCGTCTGTGTGCACGGTCGCGAGGCAGCGAGCTCGGACCTGAAGCCTGGCCTCCGCGTCATAGAACACCCAGACGACCAACGGCTGATGCGCGATGTCGCGGAGCTTGGGGCTGCGGCTATCCGTGTGGCAGAGCAGCAGCCCATCAGCCGGGTCGCCGACACGGAGGACGACGGTGCGTGCGGCCGGCTCGCCGTTGGGCTCCACGGTCACGAGCACCGGCGTGTGGAACGGGTGCCGAGCGGATTCGGCGCCGCGCACGATGGCCTCACGGGCATAGTCGGCCAGCTCGGCGATCGAGTCGATGGGCCCTGCGGCGTGGCGGGTCATCCGCCCTTGCCCGGGCCGGTCAGCCAGATGACTCGGCCGTTCATCTCGTCGTGCTCGCCGCGCACGCACGCCGCGATGACCTCGGCGATAGCTTCCGGTTGGAGGCATGCATCGGCGGGGATCTGGTCCGGCGAGAACAGGCCGCGGAGCATGGGCGTTTCAACGGCACCGGGGGCGATGGTGAAGGCACGCAGTCCGATGTCCGCGCCCTCGATGGCGCAGGATCGCGTCATCGAGTTGAGGGCGCACTTGCTGGCGGCGTAGGCAAAGAAGCCCGGGAACGGATCCCGCGTGCCGAGCGTCGAGACATTGACGATGCAGCCGTGTTCTGTGCGTCGCAAGAGCGGCCAGGCGTGGGCAATCAGGCTCGCCGGGCCGAGGGCATTGATCCGGAATGTCTGCTCGATGTCGGCGTCGGTGGTCTGGTCGATGGGCTTGAGCGGCGCGACGCCGGCGTTGTTGACGAGCACATCCAGGCGGCGGAAGGTGTCCGCCAGACGGTCGATCAGCGCGCGGGCCTGCGTCTGGTCGCCGATGTCGGCCTGGTGCACAGTCGCGGCGTTCCCGATCGCCTCGGCGGTCTGGCGGAGCGGCTCGCGCCGCCGACCGACCAGCACAAGGGCGAACCCGTCTCGTGCGAGGGCCGCCGCCGTCGCACGACCGATGCCCGTGCCCGCGCCGGTCACGATCGCGACAGGTTGATTCGGGTCCGGCTGCGTGGTCATAGCGGGTGCTCCGGTCGGCCGGTGTCCTCCGGGACCGGGCCTCGACAGCACGGTAGACTCCGGCCGTGAGATGGGCTCAGATCCTGTTCGCTGTGGTGTTCGTGGTGCTCGTGCTGGCGCCGCTGCTGCTGCGCCGGCCGGCTGATGCCGCGGCGGGGGATCAGGATGCCCGGCTGCTGATCGTGGTGACGCCGCACCTGGCGCAGCTGCGTGAGGAGTTCGCTCGGGGCTTCGGCGAGTGGCACGAGGAGCGGTACGGCGAGCCCGTCCGCGTACGCTATGTCACGCCCGGCGGCACGAGCGAGATCATCAAGCAGCTCAAGGCGCTGTACAGCGCGGCCTGGAGCGCCGGCGCTATCGATCACGAGACCTTCGCGGCCGAGCCCGGCACCATCCCGATCGATCTGATGTTCGGCGGCGGCTCCTACGACCACGGGCGGCTGATCGATGACCTGAAGGTCAGGCGTGAGGGCGAGGCCGAGCTGATCTCGCTGCCGATGTCCGTGTCGGCGGGCTTTGATCAATCGCAGCTCGACGCGTGGTTCGGCGAGAACCGCATCGGGTCGCAGCCGCTGTACGACGACGAGCAGCACTGGCTCGCCACGGCTGTGTCGAGCTTTGGGATCGTGTACAACCGGGATGTGTACCGTCGGCTGGGCCTGGAACCGCCGGCGTCGTTCGACGACCTGACGGACCCGATCCTGATGAACCGCGTGGCGATGGCGGACCCGCGTCAGTCCGGGTCGATCACGACGACGCTGGACTACATCCTGAGTCACGAGGGGTGGGACGAGGGGTGGCGGCTGCTGCGCGAGCTCTCCGCGAACGCGCGGTACTTCTCGGGGTCGAGTTCGAAGCCCCCCATCGATGTCTCCGCGGGGGAGGCGGCGGCCGGACTGGCGATCGACTTCTACGGCCGGGGGCAGGCGCAGTCCGTGCTGCGGCCCGGGCAGGATCCCGCGGCGGGGCTGGTGGGGTATGTCGACCCGGACGGGAGCGTGTTCGTTGACCCGGACCCGGTGTCGGTGCTCCGCGGCGGACCCGATCCGGAGCTCGCGCGTCGGTTCATCGAGTATGTGCTGACCGAGCGTGGCCAGGCGGTGTGGAACTTCCCGCCACGGCCAGAGCAGGACCCACCGATCTCGGACGAAGCGGGGCATCCGATGGGGCCGTTTGTGTATGCGCTGCGTCGGCTGCCGGCGCGGCGGGTGATGTACGAGCGGCACTTCGATCGGCTGGTGGACCGGGTGAACCCCTACGAGCTGGCCGGCGATGAGTCGCCGGCTGGATGGCGCAGCTCCATCGGTCCGATGATGGGAGCGTTCGGGATCGACACCGCGGATGAGCTCAAGTCCGCCTGGGCGGCGCTGAATCGCGCGAGGTCGGCCGAGGGGTTCCCGTCGGAGGTGCTGGCCGAGATGGAGCGGGCGTTCTACGCGATGCCGGTGCACGAGATGCCCGACGGGCGTCGGCTGCTGTTCTCACCCGAGCACTACCGTGAGATCCGCGGCTCCTGGCGCGACGCGGAGTGGGGCACGCTGTCGAAGATCCGGTACCAGTCGTTCTTCCGGGAGCAGTACCGGCGGGTGGTGGCGATGGAGCGAAGCCGATCGATCGTCGGCGGTGCGGTCGGTGTGCCCTCGGGAGCCGGCGCATGACGCCTCCGAGCGACCATCCGGCGGCGAGGTTTCCCACGATCGCCCGGATCGTGGCGACGATCGGCCCGGCGAGCGAGTCGCCTGAGATGGTCGAGAGGCTGATCACGCAGGGCGTGCGGGTGTTCCGCTTCAATTTCTCGCACGGCTCGTTCGAGGAGCACGGCCAGCGCCTGCGCACGGTGCGAGCGGTCGCAGCGCGCCTCGGCATGCCCATCGCCGTGCTGGGGGATCTGCCCGGTCCGAAGATCCGGTGCGGCCGCGTGCCGGGCGACGGGTTCGACCTGCGCGTTGGTCAGGATGTGGTCTTCGCCCGCGACGCTGAGCTCGCCGAGTGGCGCCAGGAGCCCGGCGGGGCCGTGGCGGTGTTCCCCACGACCTACCCGCAGCTGATCGAGGAGGTGGAGATCGGCCAGCGGGTGCTGCTCAACGATGGTGCGGTGCGCATGATCAGCGTTGATGCGCGCGACGGCGAGCTGCGGTGCCGCGTCACGGTGGGGGGGCTGATCACCTCCGGCAAGGGGATCAATCTGCCGGAGACGGCGGTCTCCGCCCCGGCGATCGGGGATCGCGACTGGGAGATCTGCCAGTGGGCCGTGGCGCACGGGCTGGACTTCCTGGCGATGTCGTTCGTGCGGCGTGCCGACGAGGTTCGCGATCTGCGGTCGCGGCTCGAGGGCATCTGTGCCGCGAGCCCGGAGGTCGCCGAGCGGAACGGCAGCCGGATCCCGATCGTGGCGAAGATCGAGAAGCCGCAGGCGGTCGAGAACATCGAGGGGATCGCCGACGCGGCCGATGCCGTGATGGTGGCTCGTGGCGATCTCGGTGTCGAGATGGACATCGCCCAGACGCCGGTGAGTCAGAAGCGGATCTTGGCCGCGTGTCGGCACACCGGCACGCCGGTGATCGTGGCGACGCAGATGCTCGAGACGATGATCGAGGCCTCCAGCCCGACGCGGGCCGAGGCCTCGGATGTCGCGAACGCGATCTTCGACGGCGCGGACGCGGTGATGCTCTCGGGCGAGACCGCGGTCGGCCGTCACCCGGACCTGGTCGTGGAGACGATGCACCGGATCATCCGCGTGGCGGAGCACTCGATGCACGAGATGCCCCGCCGCGCGACCCCTCCCGCGCTCTTCGCCGCGCAGAAGTATCGCACGGCGGCGCTGGCGCACGGCGCGTGGCATGTAGCCCAGGACTTCGCGGCGGAGTTGGTCGTCTGCTGGTCTCAGCAGGGCGGCACGGCGCGGTTCCTCAGTCAGAACGGGTTCCGCATTCCCGTGCTGGCGTATTCGTCGGATGAGCGTTTCACCCGGCGCATGGCGCTGCTCGGCGGCGTGTCCTCATTCCACCGATCAGCGCCGGCGACGATCACCGACTGGATCCGCATGGTCGACTTCGACCTCCTGAGCATGGGCTGGGCCACGCCGGGCACGCGCATCGTGCTCGTCGCTGGCGAGCCGCTCGGCACGGCTAAGGTGACATCGAGCATCATCACGCACACGGTGCGGGATCTCTCCGCGTGACGCACCGATCGGCCGCGATCCTCTCCATCGGCGATGAACTGGTGCTGGGCCAGACGCTGGACACCAACGCGCAGCGCCTCGCGTCGCTGCTGCTGGATTGTGGTGTGATCGCGCGTCGGCATGTGACCGTGGACGACGACGAGGGCGCGATCGCGGACGAACTTACTCGGTGCGCCGCCTCGCACGATCTCGTGATCGTCACGGGCGGGCTCGGTCCGACCGCCGATGACCTCACCCGGCACGCCCTGGCCCGTGCGATCGGCGATCCGCTCGAGATCGACGAGAAGGCATTGTCGCAGGTCCGGGCGTGGTTCGAGTCGTCGGGCCGATCGATGCCAGAGGCGAACGCTGTGCAGGCGAAGCGGCCCCGCTCCGCGGTGATGCTGGAGAACACGCACGGCACCGCGCCGGGGATCCGCGCCCGCGTTGGTCGGGCGGATGTGTTCTGTTTGCCCGGGCCGCCGCGCGAGATGCTGCCGATGTTCGAGCGGTTTGTGGCTCCTGCGCTGAGTCCTGCGGGGGTCATCGTCACGCGGGTGCTGCGCACGAGCGGGCTTGGGGAGTCCACGATCGCCGGCATGCTCGGGTCGCTGATGGACCGATCCCGCAATCCGCTCGTCGGGACTACGGCGGCCGCCGGCGTGGTGTCGTGCCGGATCCGCTACGAGGGCGACGACAGGGAGGCCGGGCGTGCCGCGGTGGACGCCGCGGCGGACGAGGTACGCGAGAGGCTCGGGGCGTATATCTTCGGCGAGGGCGAGACCACGCCCGCCGAAGCGGTGGTCGGGGCGTTGTCCGGGCGCGGCGAGCGTGTGACGACCGTCGAATCCTGCACGGGCGGGATGATCGCCGCGGCGATCACCAGCGTGCCGGGCTCGTCGGCGGTGCTCGATCGCGCGGTCGTCACCTATGCCAACTCCGTGAAGGTCGGGCTCGCGGGTGTCGATCCGGCGGTCCTGGACACGGACGGCGCGGTTAGCCGGCGCTGCGTCGAGCAGATGGCAGCGGGCGGTCTTGTGCGCTCCGGCGCGGACTACGCGATTGCGGTCTCCGGAATCGCCGGGCCCGACGGCGGCTCCTCGGACAAGCCGGTCGGCACGGTCTGGATCGCGCTCGCATCGCGGACCGGCGTGGACGCGCGACGCTTCCTGCTCAAGGGCGACCGGGCGAACATCCGCGGCCGATCGGTCACCGCGGCGCTGGGCATGCTCTGGCTCACGCTTCGCGGCGAACCCGGGCTTCCGGTGCTCGGCCAGGTTGATCAATAGCCGTGCCGCTGACCTTCAGGTCACTGTGAACTCAGCAGATCCACTGACCTGAAGGTCAGTGGCACGGGGGGTTGAGGCTCACGGAGTCCGATCTTCCAGCAGCTTCTCGATGCGGAGGACGGCGTCGCGGATCTCGTCGATGGGATCGCGGTCGTCATCTGTGTCGGACGAGCGTTTGCGCTTCGGGCCGTCGTGCAGGGCGTCGCGCTGGGCGAGCACGGCCTGGCGGAACTCGGGCGCGTTCACGATGCCGATGATGGAGAGCAGCGAGCCGGTCGGCCCGGCGGTTTGGCCCGCGGTCTCGACCTTGAAGCCGTGGAGCCCGAAGTGTCGCATGATGGGGCCCTGGAACATCTGCAGGTCGGTGATCTTCTCGAGGGGGATGGTGGACTCGGTCTTGTTGAGGATGCCCTTCTTGACCTCGAGCGTGCGCTCGGTGAGGACGCAGGAGAGGTTGTCGAGGTACTTCTGGATCAGGAATCGGCCGACGACGAGAACGAACGGCAGCAGGACGATCCCGACGACGGTGACGATGCAGACGATGATCGTCGAGAGCATGAAGTAGCTCTTGACGGCGGGATTGAAGTCGGCCTTGCGGAGGACGGGGTAGTCGGGCATGTCTTGATCCTCTATTCCCCCGGAATATAGCTGATCGCCCCTTCCATCGGGCTGCTCGCGGTCGCGTAGAGCTTCTTGTCGATGCGGCCCGCGAGGTAGGACTGCCGGCCTGCGATCGTTGCGTGCCGCATGGCGTGGGCCATCATGACCGGGTCCTTGGCGTGGGCGACGGCGGTGTTGAGCAGGACGCCGTCGGCCCCGAGTTCCATGGCCTGGCTGACATCGCTGGCGGCGCCGACGCCGGCGTCAACGATGACGGGGTAGCCGGGGTCGCCCTGCTTGAGCAGCTCGAGGCAGAGGACGATGTTGTTGCGGTTGAGGATGCCCTGCCCCGAGCCGATGGGGCTGCCGGCGGGCATGACGGCGGTCGCGCCGGCGTCCTTGATGCGTTGGGCGCTGATGGGGTCGTCGCTCGAATAGCACAGAATCTCGAAGCCGTCGGCGACGAGCTCGCGGGTGGCTTCGAGGGTGCCGACGGGGTCGGGCAGGAGCGTCTTCTTGTCGCCGAGCACTTCGAGCTTGACCCAGTTGGCTCCGGGGTTGCCGAGCTGTTCCAAGAGATCGCGGCCCAGGCGTGCGACGCGGACGGCGTCCTCTGCGGTGAAGCACCCCGCGGTGTTCGGAAGGATGGTGTAGCGGTCGAGGTCGATGTATTCGAGCAGGCTCTTGCCCTCTTCGTTGAAGAGGCGCTCGCGGCGGACGGCAACGGTGATGATCTCGCTGCCCGAGGCGTCGAGGGCGTCACGCATGAGGTCCATGGTGGCGTACTTGCCGGTGCCGACGAGCAGGCGGCTGGTGAAGGTGCGCGAGCCGATGGTGATCGGGGCGGTGCCGGGCTCGGGGGTGGGTGTTGGCCTCGCGTGCGCTTCGGCCTCGTTGAGGGAGTGCTGGGTCATGCGGAAGGGTAGAAGCGGGGGGCGTCTGGTGCCCCGAAGCCCTTTTCCCGGCCCTCTCCCCAGCTGGGAGAGGGAGGAAAGTCAGCCGCCGCCGACGAGGGTGACGAGTTCGATGGTGTCGCCCTCGTTGAGGGCGGTCTGCTCGTGCTCTCGCTTGGGCACGAGGGACCGGTTGACCTCGGCGGCGCAGGCGGCTCGATCAAGGCCGAGCAGCCGGATCAGATCGGCCAGCGTGGTGCCCGTGGGGATTTCTTTTGCGGCTCCGTTGACGGTGATCTGCATCGGACCATGCTAGGCCCCGGTACCCTGAAGGCATGTTCAAGGCATCGCTCGGGCTGGGGTTCGTGGCGGCGCTCGCGGTGGGGATGTTCCTGCTGGTGCCGGCGTGGCTGGACCGGCCGCGTGTGTACGACCGGTCATCGCCGGATGCGGTGGTCGATTCACTCGCGACGATGGTCGAGACCGGCGAAGCTGGCCGGATCCCGGAGTTGCTCTTCGCCGAGAGCGATCCGATGCGGCAGGCGCTGGCGCGGCTCGGCCGTCTGATCGACGAGCTGGGGTTGTTGGCGGCGTCGATCGAGCGTGAGATGCCTCGCGAAGTGGAGCTGCTGCGCAAGGACGCTGAAGAGGCGGCCGAGCGTGGCGAGGCCACGAGCCTGCTGAGCCGGTTCGCGCGGGGTGCGATGCAGCAGCGCCGCTCCCGCAACCGAAATGCAGAGAGCAACCCCGGCGACGCGTTCAATCTCGCTGTGCGACAGCTTCTGGCGCAGCCGTTGGGCACGCTCGTCGAATCGCGGGAACGGTTGACGACGATGCCGCTGACCGACACCACGGCGGCGCTGCTTTGGGACGGCCAGCCCGTGCTGCCGCCGTTCGGCGTGTCGATGGTGCTCGACGAGAGCGCCGGACAGTGGTCGATCGTGCTGCCGCTGGACCTGCCGTTCGTGTCGCGGTTTCGCCCGCGGACGGAGACGCAGTGGCAGATCGTCTCGCACCTGTTCCGCGCCTGGGAGAACGCCGCCCGAGATGTCCGGCTGAAGATCGAGTCGGGCGAGATCCGCACGCTGGACCAGGCCGCGAGCGAGGCCGGCGCGATGGTCATGCCGCCGACGCTGATGATCGGCGTGGCGTACGCGAAGCAGATGGAAGAGAGCGACGGAGGTTGAAACCCGTGCCAGTGACCCTCAGGTTAGTGGATGTGCTGAGTTCACACTGACCCGAAGGTCCGTGGCCCGGAGGGTGCTGGCGCGATGTCATCCACCCAGCGGCGAGTCGTTGCGTGATTCGCCGCCGCCCTGATCCCCCGCGAGCCCGACGCGTGTGGCCGTCCCCCGGCCCAGCGGCTGGAAGATGACCCCGAAGCTGGTTGTCTCGCTGGTGTTGTTGTAGCTGATGTTCGTACCGAAGACGGCGGACTGGAAGTCGCGGAGCAGCTCGAGCCGCAGCACCTCGAACTGGCCGAGATCGGTATCGAAGGTGACATTGGACCCGATCGTGTACTTGTCGGAGAGCATGTACTCGGCGCCGGCGGAAAGCAGCGTCGAGTCCTGGTCGTTGAGATGGCGGTAGCGCAGGTTGGTCGTCAGCCAGGGCCCGTTCTGGAGCACGATGCCGCCGGTGGTCACGGACTGCCGGCCCTCGCGCAAGTCGTAGATCGCGCCGCCTGTGAACGCGACGGCGTCGGTCGCCTGCCAGGTGCCGGTGACGGTGGCGAAGTCGGTGAGCCGGCTCAGCTCCGGCCTGGTCGGGTCGTAGCGCCCGATGGAGCTCTCGGCGTCGGTGTCTTCGCCGGTGAAGACGAACTCGGTATCGAGTGTCAGCAGGTCGACGCTGTACTCCCGTCCGGGACCGCCGCGCTTGGTCTGCAGTGTCTGCTCCAGCCCGACGCGGTAGATCGTGCCGGTGGCGAGCGACTCGACCTCTTCGTCGTACACCGGCAGCTCGTTCTGCTCGACGCCGCTCTCGGCGTGCACGATGGTGGTGCTCGGCCGGATGAGGTGGCGCAGCCGGTCGATGTCCAGCACCCGGCTGTAGACGCCGTTGTAGACGCGTTGGATGGTCGTGGCGGCGGTCATGCCCACCGAGCCCCAGAGCCGGGTGGCGTTGCCCGTGCCGGGGCCGAAGTCGTCGAACTCGTCGTCGTACGCTGTGATCCGCCCGACGGCGAATGGTGTGAGCTGCACCGGCCCGGCGTCGAGCTTCGCGACCACCTCGTGACGCGTGTCGAACCGGAACCGGGGGTTCTCGCTGTACCCCTGGGCCCGCAGGGCGTCGGCGATGTTGTCGTTGGGGTTGAGCCCCAGCGCACGCTGGGCCCGCGCGGTGGAGGTCAGCCCGTACTCCGCCGGCGTCGCATCGGTCAGCTGCAGTCGCAGGAACCCGATCCGGCTCTCGCTGCTGTAGGTCAGCAGGCCAGGTGAGGTGGGGAGCAAGTCGTCGGCGAGCCTGGTGTACCCGGCTTCGGGGTAGCGCTCGACGCTGTAGCCGTCAGACTGCAGCAGGTACTCATTGGGCGTGAAGTCCACGGTCTGCCCGGCGACCTCGATCCAGAACGCGGTGTTCTCATCAAGCCGGCGCAGGCGCGCACGGTTCTGGAAGAGCCGGCCTGACTCGGCGATGTCCTCGAAGAACGCGTCGATGAAGTTAGGGTCCGAGACATGGGCGACCTCGGTGAACAGCGTCCAGTTCTGGTCGATCGTGGTGACATTCTCGGCGCGGAGCAGGCCTCGCGTCTCGCCGGTGCGGTCGACGCGTGCGCCCGTGGAGAGGACATCCGTGCCGGTGTCGTTGAGCACCCAGTAGGTGAGCAGCCCGCCGCGGTGCCGCCCGCGGGCCCAGGTGGCCGTGAGGCCTCCCGCGGGCCCTCGATCGAGCAGCGCGTCCGCGAGGAGGCTGACGCCGAAGCCCTCGGGGCTTTGTCGGCCCAGAAGCGAGAACAGGTCCCAGCGCGTCCGGATCTCCTCGCCCGAATCCGTCGAGCTGACGAACCGAAGGTCGCGCAGCGGGATCCGCTCCGGGTCGCCCTGGAAGCGGGGCAGGTACGCAACAGGGATCGTCCCCGCATTGAGCGTGATGTGATGCGCATCCAGCACGGTCGCGGGGCGGGGCTCGGAGCCGACGGTCCGCGTCGACTCGGCGGGTTCTTCTCGAGTGATCGTGACGCTTCTCGCGCCGAGGGACAGGCTCGGCCGGGCGAAGGCGGTGTTCGAGATCCTGGCGGTGTCCGCAACGAACTCGGTCTGGCTGACCTGCCTGACCGATTCGGCCCGGACATACAGCGGGAAACCCCGGCTCTGGTCGTAGGTCGAGAAGACCGCGTCGAGCACGAGCGCCTGATCGCGTGTCAGGTCGTAGAAGACACGCGGCCCGCGGAGGACATAGCCGCCGTCTGCCGCCACGACATCGCCCTCGAGGTAGAGGCCGTCGATCTCGCCCGCGCGGACGCTCGGCCCGGCTTGCCCGCCCGAGCCCTCGCGCAGGAAGACGACCGCGCGCTGCGCCGCAAGCTCGAGCACGCGCCGCTGCCCGGGGATGCTGTAGCTCGCCGTCACACCGCCGGTCAGCACGATCGCGGTCTGGCCCTCGACCTCCGTCCGCACGACGGACTCGGCGGCCAGCGTGACGAACCCGTCCGGCTCGATGATGGGCCGCGGTCCCTCGGCCGTCGGTACGAGCGGCTCGGCCGGCTGACTCGGCAGCAGCGGGTCCGGCACGGGGCGGGGCACACGATCAAGGCTGGGCGGCGCTGGCGCGATCTCCGACAGGAACCCGGCGAGCGCCCCCTCGGCCCGGCGGGTGAACAGTCCCACCCGACCCGGGAGCGGGGCCGACGGCTCGATCGCGTCCGCGGCGATGTCGATCGGCGCGACCAGCGAGACCACCCCCTGGATGCGCAGGTCGTCGGCGGTCACGGCGACCGCGGAGTCGGCGTCCGGCGTGTCGACGCCCTCGAGATAGGCGAACACCTGCACAAGCCGCGGATCCTCGCCCCTCGGCATCGGGGCGATCCACAGCGCCGCCTTGTCCGCCGTCAGCTGATAGCCGGCGATGTGGAGCACGACATCCCGCTCGAGGACGAGCCGGCTCGACCCATCCTCCTGCCAAGCCCACGCTCGGAGGCCGCTGGCAGCGATTTCACCGGCGATCGGGGCGACGGGCAACCGGGCGTCAGCGAACGGCACCTGCCCCTGGGCTCCTCCCGCCACAGCGAGCATCGCGGCCGCGCTGAGGGCCAGTCCGCCGGGCGTCCGGGTTGATCTGAGGCGTCGCGGCATCCGTGCCGTGCAGGATAGCGGGGGTTGCCGGGTCGGGCGTCGGGACACGCCCGATCTCGGCAACGCCGTTGACCCAGTCAGGCGAATCCGTGAGGATAATCCAGAGATCGAAGAGGGGGAACCCCGACCGCGTGTCGGAGGAGGAGTGAGCGATGAACACGATGACGATGTCACGGGTCGCGGCGATGCTGGTCGCGGCCGGGACGGGTGAGTGCCTCGCCCAGACCACACAGATCAACCCCAACCGATACCGCGTCGAGTCGGGCGTCGCGTTCGAGCTGCTCAACAGCGGCGCGAACCACTACCTCTTCGCCTGGACCGACTCCTCCGGCACCTTCAGCGGCGTGATCGACCCGACCCTCGAGATCGTCGTCGGCCAGACCTACACCTTCCAGCGCTTCAGCGGCTCGCACCCCTTCGCCATCTGCAACGACACGCTGCCCGTCGCGGGCGACGACGGCTCGTTCCAGCGCACGACCTTCAGCTCAACCGTGATCCTCGACGCGACGCTGCCGCCGGCCGCCGACTTCACCGCCGACCCGGGGCCGACCACCGACTTCATCTCGTGGACACCCACCGAGGCGGAGATCGGCGAATACTTCTACACCTGCACCATCGCGAGCCACCCGGCGATGACCGGCAAGATCGTCGTCATCGCCGCCGACGAGCCCTGCCTCGCCGACACCAACGGCAACGGCGTGGCCGACCCCGGCGACTTCACGGCGTGGGTCACCGCGTTCAACGCCGGCGATGTCCCCGTCGCGGACCAGAACCAGAACGGCGTGCTGGACCCCGGGGACTTCACCGCCTGGGTCGTGAACTTCAACGCGGGCTGCTGAGCGTTTGCACCCGTGCCACTGACCTTCAGGTCAGTGGTTGCACATGGAGCCTGAACCCAAGGCCACTGACCTGAAGGTCAGTGGCACGGGTGGTTGTTCATCAATCCCAGGTATTCACCGGCTGCGCGTCGTGCTTCACCTGCCCGTTCTGCAGCGGCGCATGGTGGTCGGCGCGCCACGAATCCGGGTACTTCGGGTCGTCCATCTCGATCGCGGCCTTCGTCGGGAACATCGGGCGGAAGGTGTCGCACATCACCGCGAGCTCGTCGGTGTAGGTCTTGCCGAGCGAGGCCTCGACGGTGCCCGGGTGCGGCCCGTGCGGGATGCCCTGCGGGTGCACCGAGATCGAGCCGCTGCTGATCCCACGCCGGGCCTTGTAGTTGCCCTCGACATAGTACAGGATCTCGTCCGAGTCGATGTTGCTGTGGTTGTAGGGCACCGGGATCGCCTCGGGGTGGAAGTCGAGCATCCGCGGGCAGAACGAGCAGATCACGAAGTTGTGACCCTCGAAGGTCTGATGGATCGGCGGGGGCATGTGCAGCTTGCCGGTGATCGGCGCGAATTCGTCGATGTTGAAGGTGTAGGGGTAGTAGCAGCCGTCCCAGCCGACGACATCGAGCGGGTGGTAGCCGTACATGTAGCTGTGCACCGTGTCGCGCGCCTTGATGCGCACCTCGAACTCGCCGCCGTCGTTGCCGTCGAGCGAGGCGTGGCAGAGCGGATGGTTCTCGTCCTCGAAGGGGATCTCAAGGTCGCGCTCGCAGTAGGGCGCGTGCTCCAGGAACTGCGCGGTCTGCTTGCTCATGTACCGCGGCGGGGGCAGGATGTGGCTGCCGTTGGCCGTCTCGAAGGTGACCATCTTGCCGCAGGGCATGTCCGCCTTGCTGTAGCCCCCGAAGGCCTCGTTGTCGCTGCCGTCATCGGGGCGTTCGTCGAACTCCATGTGGTAGATGGTGCCCTTGGGGATGACGATGTAGTCCTTGCGGCGGAACTTGAGCGTGCCGAACATGGTGCGCACGGTGCCCGAGCCGTAGTGCACGAAGAGGCACTCGTCGCCCTGGCCGTTCTTGAAGTGGTAGCCCATCTTCTCGGCGGGGTTGCACACGCCCATCTCGACATCGGCGTTGCCGAAGAGCACGATGCGTCCGGTGACCGGGTCGCCGCTCGGCTTCACATGCTGCGTCATGGTGTGACGCATCCGCATGATGTCCTCTTCGACATACTCGGGCTTGGTCTTGTAGACGGCCTTCCAGCCGGAGACCTGCGTCGGCGGGTGGACATGGTACAGCGTGCTGGTGGGGCCGACGAAGCCCTCGGTGCCGAAGAGCTCTTCGGAGTAGAGCGCGCCGTCGGGCCGACGGAACTGGACATGACGCTTCCTGGGCAGCTTCCCGAGCTTCGTGTAATACGGCATGGTGAATCGGCCTCGTTCTTCCGGCCAGTAACCGAACGCACGGGCCGGAGGGGGTTCGATCAGATTGTATACGGCCCGACCCAGCGGTCGGGCAGGAGTCGCCAGGTTCGAGCGCCGCGGAGGGCTCCGCCGATACACAACACATGCGGTATCTCATCGGCGACCGCCATCGGCGCATCATCCTGGAGCACTTGCCCACGGGGGGGCGATTGCTCGAGTTCGGCAGCGGGACGACCACGGCGTGGCTCGCTGAGCACCTGCCCGAGGGGGCCGGCATGCTCAGCGTGGAGCACGACCCGGCCTGGGCGGATCGGGTGCGTGGCCTCCTGCCCGCAGGTGCCCGAGCGGAGCTTGTGGTGCGTGAGCCGACGGCCCCGCTGGGCCCGAACGCGTCCCACGGCGAGGAGCGGCCCGATCTGCTCAAGGGCTACATCCACGCCGCCGACGCCGAGGCCGCCCGGCACGGGCCGTTCGATGTGATCCTGGTCGACGGCGTGGCGCGGGACGCGTGCCTCGAGCACGCTCGGTCGCTGCTCGCGCCGGGTGGGACGGTCTTCCTGCACGATGCCCAGAGGCCGTGGTACGACCGGGGCAAGCAGACGCTTGTCGCTCACGGCCACGCCGGCATGTGTCCCGATTACCCCGGCCCGCACCTGTGGTGGGGGGGCTCGGCCGAGCTCGAGCAACCCGTGACGCGTACCGGTGAGCTGCCGCTGATCGTGAGCTACTACACCGAGGGCACGCCCTACGAGGACGAAGCTCGGGCGCTGGTGCAGACGCTGGACGCGCTCGGTCTCGACTACCGGCTCGAAGCGCTGCCGGCGCGTGGGTCGTGGATCGAGAACTGCGGCCGCAAGGCGCGCGTGATCCAGCGGGCGTGGCGAGAGTCTGGCCGGGGTGTGCTCTGGCTCGACGCCGATGCGAGAATGCATGCCGCACCTCGGCTGCTTGCGGACACGGATGCAGACTTCGCGATCCGCTGCTTTCACGGCTGGGCGTTCGGGACAGGGACCTGCTACTTCAACCAAACGCCGCTGGCTGGCCTGCTGCTGGACGACTGGCTGCACCGGGTCGAGACCGAGCCGACCGTCGGTGAGCAGATCCACCTCGACATGGCGTGGGAGTCGCTCTCGTGCCGTGCTGAGCTGCGCACGCTCTGGCTGCCGCCGAGCTACGCGACGATCTTCGACGAGCCCGGGCGTGCCCACATCGATCCGGTGATCGAGCACTTCCAGGCCTCGCGCCGGCTCGCGTCCGAGCAGCGGACGGAGGACCGCGTGGAGGTGCATCACACGGCCGCGCGGACCGCGCGGTTGGCGCGCCGGCCGCGCGAGGAGCTCGTCGCGCACACATGGAAGCACGCCGATGCGCCGCAGCCGTCGCCCGCACCGGGGTTCACGGCCCTGCCGGAATCGATCAAGCACGGGCTGCTCGACCGTCTGGCGCTCGAGCTGTTCAACGCGGGCATCCGAACGGTGGCGGTGTACGGCGCCGGTCGGCTGACGCGGGAGCTGACGGTCCGCGCGCTGGCTCAGCGGGGGCTGGAGGTAGCCGCCGTCGTTGACGATGCCGATCGCTGCGAGGCCGTTGCCGGGCTCGCGGTCGGCAGGCCGGAGAGCATCGTGGACGATGAACGGATCGAAGCGGTCGTGCTCAGCTCGGACGCGTTCGAGGTGCGCCTGGCGTCGCGTGCGGCCACCGTCTTCGAGCCCATCGGGCTGCCGGTCTACCGCGTGTTCGACTGGCAGCGCGGTGTGGGGGCGCCGGCCATGGTGCTGCGCGCGGGCTGAGCGTGCGATGGCGCCGCTACGGCCCGAGCCGCTGCTCGATGCCCTCGATCAGTGTGTGCAGGATGAGCATGTGGAGTTCCTGGATGCGGTCCGCGGTCTGGCCGGGGACGATCCACTCATGCTCGCAGACACCCGCGAGCGTGCCGCCGGACTTGCCCAGGAGCGCCACGCGCATCATGCCGATGGCGCCGGCGGCTTCGGCTGCGCGGACGATGTTCGACGAGTTGCCGCTGGTGGAGAGCAGGACGACCGCGTCCTCCGGTCGGCCGAGGCCTCGCACCCATCGGGCGAAGACCTCGTCGAAGCCGTAGTCATTGGCGACACAGGTCAGATGCCCCGGGTCGGTGCACGCGATCGCCGGCAGCGGTGGCCGATCGTCTCGGAATCGGCCGGTCAGTTCCTCCGCGAAGTGCATCGCGTCGCAGCAGGACCCGCCGTTGCCCGCCGCCAGGATCTTGCCCCCGCGCTGCAGCACCCCGGCGAGCGCGTCGGCGACGACCTGGAGCCGTTCAAGCCCGTCGGTGTCGCACAGAAAGGCGTGCAGAGCCTCGCTGGCGTCTCGGATTGATCGTGCAAGCATGCCGGGCTTCCTCCCGTGCCCGCCGTCAGCCCGCGGCCGCCGGTGCCGGTGACAGGCGTTCCGCACGGTCCCTGGCGGGCGTGCGGTACGCGGTGTCGATGGCTTCGGCGTACTGGGCGTCGGACAGGTAGTTCTCCCCGCGGTCGCAGATCAGGATGAGCGCTGTCCTGGACTCGGTCTGCGCCCGGCACCAGTGCAGGGCCGTGTGCAGCGTGTAGCCCGTGCAGGGGCCGCCCAGGATGCCCGACGCGCGGACCAGCTCGGCGCAGGTGCGCACGGCGTCCTCGCGGGAGACGGAGACCGCGTCGTCAATGATCGAGACATCGAGGTTGCCCGGCAGGTACCGCTCGCCCAGCCCGTCCGGCGCTGCCTGCATGCGGGTGCTCGGTGTGCGGCCGTTGAAGCGGTCGGCGAGCGTGCTGCCCGCGGGGTCGACCATCACGACGCGCAGCCGCGGGAACCGACCGGGCCGCTTGAGCGCGCGGGAGATACCCACGAGCGATCCCCCGGTGCCGGCGCCCGCGAAGTAGGCGTCGATCCCTCCGCCGAGCTGCCGAACCTGTCGCCAGATCTCGGCGCCGGTCGATCGCTCGTGCGACCGGACATTCACGGGGTTGGAGAACTGGTCGAAGCACACGAACCGATCCGGGTGCCGCTCGGCCAGCTCGACCGCGGCGTCACGGCGGATGTTGCGGAAGGGCCGGGTCGGATCAGGCTCGAAGAACTCGCACTCGACGCCCAACGCCCGGTGCAACCGCTTCTTCTCCTCGCTCATCGCCCGGGGCACGAACGCGAGCACTCGGTAGCCCCGTCGGCGGGCGACGGCGCCGATGGCGATCGTCGCGTTGCCGGAGCTGCCCTCGACGATGGTCATGCCGGGCCGGAGTCGTCCGGCGTGCTCGGCGTCGGCGATGAGCTCGCTCGCCACGCGGTCTTTGATCGAACCGGTTGGGTTCAGGTACTCGAGCTTGGCGAGGATCCGGCACGGTCCCGTGTCGAGCGGGGTGCCGGGCCCACCGATCTGCACGAGCGGCGTCTGACCGGCCAACTCATTGATGGGCCGAAGAAACGAACGGGCAGCGGGTGTGGTCGTGACCTGCGGGACATCCATGCGCGCCTCCTTGCGTCGCGGTCAACCGGTCCGGGGAGCATATCGCCGACTCCGCCCCAACGCGCGGGGGTGTCAGCCCGGCCAGATCGCCTGGACGATCCCCAGGTAGAGGGGGATCCCGATCGCGATGTTGAACGGAAAGGTGATGCCCAGCGACATCGGCATGTAGAGACCCGGGTTCGCTTCCGGGACCGCCAGCCGCATCGCCGCCGGCACCGCGATGTAGCTCGCCGAAGCCGACAGCACCGTCAGCAGCGTGGCGTTGCCAACCGACAGCCCCAGCACCCGGGCGATCACGATCGCCAGGGCCGCACTCAGCAGCGGCAGGATCAGCCCCACGCCAATGGCGTTCCGGCGGACACCGGCGAGCCCCCGGAGCGTCCGGGCCGCGTTCATGCCCGATTCGAGCAGAAACAGCACCAGGACGCCGTGGAAGATGTCCTCGCAGAACGGGCGGAGTGTCGTCCAGCCGGCCTCACCCGACAGCACGCCGGCGGCGAGGGATCCCAGCAGCAGAAAGACCGGGCCGCCGATGACCGCCTCCCGCAGCAGCGGGCCGAGCCCGGCACGCTGCTGCGGATCGGCGCGGTGCAGGTGCCTGCGATAGAGCACCACAGCCACGACAATCGCGGGCGCTTCCATCAGGGCCAGCGCCGCAACCATGAACCCCCCGACGGGGATGTCCTGGGCAGCGAGGAACTTCTCAGCCGTGATGAAGGTCACCACGGAGACGGAGCCGTAGCTCGCCGCGATCGCGCAGGCGTCGGCCGTCTTGAACAGCCGTCGAAGGATCGGCCAGGCCAGGATGGGCAGCACGCAGCTGAGCCCGATCGCCGCGATGATGGGCCCGGCAACCGACCAGTCCAGCCCAGCCTGCCGCAGCTCCGCGCCGCCCTTGAACCCGATGGCCCAGAGCAGGTACAGACTGAAGAGCTTCGGCAGGGGGTCAGGGATCGTCAAGTCCGACCGGACCACCGTCGCGAGCATACCCAGCGCGAAGAACAGCACCGGTGGGCTGAGCAGGTTGGCCAGGAGCAGATCGAGCTGCACGAGGGGACGCTCCGATAGGGACGATCAGGAGCGACCAGCATAAGCGCCGTGTGCGAGGGCGGCGCTAGATCCGTCGCTTCTCGGCGTCCTCGAGCTTGAGCCCCGCCCGCCTGGCAAACTCGGCGAGCTGGACCCGGTTCGGGCTCTTGAGCTTCGCGCGAATGGAGTCGAAGTGACGCTCGATCGTGCGGGGCGAGCGGTAGAGCGTCTGCGCGATCTGGGCGGTGTTCAGACCATGCCCGAGCAGCGCGAGCACCTCGAGCTCCCGCCGCGTGAGCGATTCGAGCGGGCCGAGGTGCACCAGCTCGCTCTCGACGATCTCGAACCCCTCGCCGTCGATCGGTTCGTGCTCGCCCTCGACGGTGATGACGAGGTAGCAGGGCTGCTGGTCGTGCTCGCACTGGAACGGTCGGATGGTGCTCTGGATCCGTCGCCCGTGGCGGATGTGGCGTGAGATGACCGGGCGCTGCGTCCGGTCGATGTCGTCGAAGATGCGCATCCGCTCGGCCGCCCACGCCTCCCCGAAGAGCTCGTGGATGTTCTTGCCGATCGCGTCGGAGGGGCGGCCTTCCAGGAAGAGCTGGGCCGACTTCGCGTTGGCGAACCGGATGATCCCCTCGTGGTCGACCACGGCGAAGCCAACGCCGGGATCCTCGAAGAACATGCTCTGAAGCAATGCTGGCACCGGTTCCATGACGCCACCCTCCACACGGGATGGTTGAGTAGGAATACGCAGTATACCGCGCCCGTGCGAACACCGAAACCGTACGATCACAGCGTGCAGGAGCCGTCTCACAGGCTTGGATCGCTTGATGTGTTCCGCGGAGTGACCATCGCCGCGATGCTGCTTGTCAACAACCCTGGGGACTGGGCCCATGTCTACGGACCGCTCCGGCATGCCGAGTGGCACGGGTGCACACCGACCGATCTGATCTTTCCGTTCTTTTTGTTCATCGTCGGGGCGGCGATGGCGTTCAGCCTGCGCCGATGGACCGACGCGGACGGCCCACCGGGCGGCGCCTTCTGGTGGCGGCTGACGCGTCGGGTCGTGCTGCTGCTCGGGCTCGGGTTGCTGCTCAACGGCTTTCCCTCGTTTGATCTGGCATCGCTCCGCTTGCCGGGCGTGCTGCAACGCATCGGGCTCGTCTATGCGATCACAGCGGTGCTCGTCGTCTTGCTTCGGTCGCGGTGGCTCGTGGCCGTTGCAACGGGGCTGTTGATCGGCTACTGGCTCGTGCTGACCCAGTGGCCGGTCGACGGGGTCGCGCCGGCGCTCGAGCCGGATCGCAACCTGCCGCGCACGATCGATCTCGCGGTCTTCGGCGCGCCGCATCTGTGGTCGGGCTCGCCGACGGATCCCGAGGGACTGCTCTCGACGCTGCCCGCGACGGTGACCTGCCTGCTCGGGTTCGCCGCGGGCGTGTGGGTGCGCGACCGGGGGCCCCGGGGGGTGCAGCGTCTGCTGCTGCTATGGGGTGTGCTGCTGGCAGCGGCCGGATGGGCCTGGTCGCTGGTGCTGCCGCTGAACAAGCCGCTGTGGACGAGCAGCTTCGTGCTCTGGACCGGCGGTCTCGGCATGCTCGCCTTCGCCGCGTGCAGTTGGGTGGTGGATGTGCGCGGCGTGCGGGCGCCGCTTCGGGCGTTCGAGCGGATGGGCGTCAACGCCATCACCGCGTTCGTCGGCTCGGGGCTGCTTGCCCGGCTGCTGGTGCGTGTCCCGATGGGCGATGGCTCGCTGAAACAGGCCTGCTACGACGCGATCCTCGGGCTCGGCCTCGCTCCGGTCAACGCGTCGCTGGCGTTCGCTGTGCTCACCGTCGCGCTCTGGATGGCGATTCTGTGGGCGATGGAACGGCTCGGCGTTCGGCTCCGTGTCTAGGAGTGCGGATCCTTCACCGGGTGCTCGGGCAGCGCGTAGAACCCGCCGCCCTCGTCGTGGAGCTGCCCCTTTCGGGCGAGCACTCGCCAGATGTCCGGCGAGAAGCCATCCGGCGGCTCGATGGCGTCGATCGACGATCGGCGGCCGCCGGAGGTGTACCTCCCGCCGAGACGGGACTCGTCGTTCAGCCGCAGCAGCTTCAACCGTTTCTTGAACGCCCGAATCGCGGCGGCGAGGTCGTCGTGCGAGAACTCGGGCAGCGGCGCGTCCACCTTCGGCGCGGGATGCTCGAGCCGGTGGAGCAGCCGGTCCAGCCCGTCCGCGTCCTTGGCGCGGCAAACCGCCTGAGCTTCGTCCGGTGGTACGGGCAGCCTCGTCAGCAGCCGCTCCGCGAGCGCCCAGGCGTCAACGATCTTGAACCCGTCACGGGAAGCGGTGATGTCCGCGTGCAGCTGCCGAAGCTTCTGGAGGATGTTCACGGCGGAACCCTAGTGATAGCCCGGAGTGTGCAGGGTGAGCAGATCCGGCAGGTCCGCGATCGGCGCGAGGAAGGGCGCGGTCCCGTCGTTGAAGATCACCCCGGTCGCCGCGCCGGCGATGGCGAGGTCCGCCAGCAACTCGATCGCGTCGAGCAGCGGGAGGGAGACCACCTCGGCGGTTTCGCCCTGCTCCTCGAGGAACCGCTCGGCCCGTGCGGTATCGGTAAACGCCGCCGCGAAGATCTGGCCGTCGATGTCAGCGGTCATGGGGGCGAAGCCGTCGCCCTCGGGACCCGACGATACGCGTCCGACGACGACCCACTCCTCGAGCGCGAACACCGCGTCCCAGAGCGCGGCCATCGCGTCCGGATCGCTGCGTGTGTTGGCCCGCTGACTGAGGCGGTCGAAACGGTCCTGCTGTCCGGCGGAACGGTTCATCGCAGCAAGATACGCTTTCGTGGTCGGGTCTGTTCGTCGCGGGCCCATACGAACACCAAGCGAAAGGGCCGCGATGGGCGAGCAGATCACCGAGGTGCAGATCAACGACACGCAGGAGGGCGACGGGCGCGAGTGCCCCGCCGGGGCGACCGTCAAGGTGCACTACCGCGGCACGCTCATGGACGGCACCGAGTTCGATTCCTCCTACCGCCGGGGTGAGCCGATCGAATTTCCGCTGAACAACCTGATCCAGGGGTGGCAGGAGGGCATCCCGGGCATGAAGGTCGGCGGGAAGCGGGAGCTGGTGATTCCGTGGTCCAAGGCGTACGGCGAGCGTGGGGCACCACCCGCCATCCCGCCGCGCGCCGACCTGAAGTTCGAGATCGAGCTGCTCGGCGTCCGGTAACGGGCTGCGGCGAGGGTCGACCGTTCGTGTGGATCAAGAGCCGGGCCTCGGCGGCCGACTCAGCAGCTATGGCTGGACGGGGCGGCGGCCGGGGCCGGGCGATGATGCCCCGGCGGTCGGAGCGATTTGAGACCAACGCGATGTCCTGCCCGATCGGGCAGGTGTGCGATGTCTCGCGCGAGGGCTTCCGGCTGCGGTGTGGCAAGCGGCCCAAGCTGAAGGTCGGCGAGGTGCATGAGGTGTTGCTCCGCGCGGGCGGCAAGCAGGTGCGCGTGGCCTCGCGCGTGCAGTGGGTGCGTCGGAGCGGGCTGTTCGGTGGGGGCTACGAGGCGGGATTCGCCATCGTGGACAGCCGGCCGGGCGTGGGCGACGCGGTGCTGCAGTTCGGGCAATTCGGGTGTGTCAGCGAGAACGGGGTCAGGACCGGCGCGCAGCCGACCGAACGGGCCCGTCCCGCGCCGGCGCAGGCCCCGCCGCCGCCCTGGAGCAACGCCGCCCCGGCTAGCGCGGCACCCGCCGAAGCGGCCGATCCGGACGGGCAGCGCACCTACGACATCCCCGACGAGGCGATCGAGTGCTCCGCCGGGCTCGACGATCTGTATGCGCTGCTCGAGGTGTCGCCCGAGGCGACGGACGATGAGATCCGCTCGGCATACCGCCGGCTGGCTCGCGAGCACCACCCGGATCACAGCGACTCGCCGGAGTCCGAGCGGCTCTTTGCGCAGATCGCCAGTGCGTACGCGGTGCTGCGCGATCCGAAGCGCCGATCGTGGTACGACGAAGCGCGGGGGCGCGAGTCGGCGGCCTAACGGGTCGCTACGGCTGTCGCATCGAATCGAGCAGCCGATCGAAGGCTCGGCGCTGCTCGCTGACGACATCCGCCGGTCCGGTCATCTTGACGAAGGTCTTGGTCCCGCCGGTGTCGATCGCGGCGCCCACGAGGCCGTAGTTCTCTCGCCGCGTTGGCGAGCCGAACATGCCGCCGTCGAGGTACGCGCCGTAGGTCTCGATGATCGAGGCGGGAAAGCCCGCGACTTGCCGATCCGTGCGGTCTTCCGGGGACGCGGGGTCGCCGTTCTGATCGACGACCTGTCCGAGCCAGCGGTCGATGTTTGCGTCCACCGAGCCGCCCATCTGGGAGATGGTGACGGTGGCGCCGTCGGCGTCGAACTGGGCGAGGCGCATCGCGTTGGCGGGCTCCTGCTGGGTCCACCCCTCGGGGAGGGTCAGGTCGAGCCCGGGGATCGAGATCAGCCCGTTCCCGCCGACGGCCTGCGCGGCGGCGGTGCCCAGGTCCGCGTCGCGGGCCTCGATGCGATCGGCGAGGTTCCGGCCCATCTCCGCGGTCCGGCCGAGCTGGCTCTGGGCCTGCCCCTGGTACGACTCCCCGGCGTCGGAGGACGGGGCCTGCTGGTCGCATCCGGCGATCCACAAGGTCAGGGTGGCGCTCACGGTCAGCATGGTTCGCATGGTGGTCCTCTCATGGCTTGGAGGGTGACTTCTTGCGCTTGGGCTTGCGTTTCTGTCGTGGCAGCAGGTCACGGATCTCGTCGAGCTTGCCGAAGCACAGGAGCTTGTCGCCCTGCCGCAGCTCGGAGTCGCCGCGCGGGCTGGAGATCAGCTCGCCGTTCTCGCGTGTCACGGTCAGAACAACGATCTCCTGGTCGCGGAGGCTGGTGTCCTTGAGCGGGCGTCCGACGAGCGGCGAACCCGGCCCGAGGAAGAACTCCGCGACGCCGAAGCCTCTGGCGATCGTGAGACGCTGGCGCAGGTCGATCTCCGGGAAGTCGACGCGTTCACGGATGTAGTCGATGACGGCCCCGGCCACATCGATGCCGGTGGCGGACTCGATGCCCTCGAAGCCCGGGCTCGAGTTGACTTCCATCACCTGCGGGCCGTCGGCCCCCTCGAGCATGTCAACGCCCGCCATGCGGAGCCCCATGATCTGCGCCGACCGGATGGCGGTACGCTCGTACGCCGGCGAAAGCTCGATGGGCTCGGCGAGTCCGCCTCGGTGCACATTGGAGCGGAACTCCTGCCCCTGAGCGGTTCGGCGCATGGCGGCGACGACGCGGTCGCCCACGACCAGGGCGCGGATGTCCTTGCCCTTGCTCTCGGCGACGAACTTCTGGATGAGCACATTCTGCCGAGCGGATTGGAGCGTCTCGATGATGGCCTCGGCGACCTTGTTGGTGTCGGCAAGGATGACGCCGACGCCCTGCGTGCCCTCGAGCAGCTTGATGATGACGGGCGCACCGCCGACGCGTTCGATGGCGGGCATGACATCCTTGCGGTCCCTGGCGAACGCGGTCGCGGGAATGCCGATGTCATGGCGTGACAGGATCTGCAGGCTCTTGAGCTTGTCGCGGCTGTTGGCGATGGCGAGGTTGCCGTTGATGCAGAAGGTGTCCATCTGCTGGAACTGGCGGACGACCGCGCAGCCGAAGTAGGTGATCGAGGCGCCGATGCGGGGGATGACGGCGTCGTAGTGGGAGAGCCGCTTGCCGTTGTAGTAGAGGTCCGGTTCGCCGTGCTCCAGGGACATGGAGAACTTGAGGGTGTCGAGCACCCGTGGCTTGAGGCCACGCTGCCTGGCAGCCTCGACGAGTCGCTTGGTGGAGTAGGCGCGGGGCGCGCGGCTGAGGACGGCGAGCTTCATGATCGGGGCGACCTCCTGTGCTTCTTCGGCGGATCGGTCAGGAGATACTCCCGAGCGGAGTCGACGACGATGCCGTGGGCGAGTGCCCGGCGGCCCAGCAGCACACGAAACCGCATGTCCTGCCGGCTCACGAGCGTGAACTCGGCGGGGAAGCTGATGGGGCCGATCGACAGGGTGGTCTCCACCACGAAGCGCGTGTCGAGCTGTCCGTTGGAACTCTTGACCGCGGTCCGGCGGACAACGGCCGCCTCGACGGGTCGCGTGGTGTGCGGCGGGCGGTTGTGGAGCACCAGGTCGAACCGCACGCGTTCCTCGCCAGCCGGACCCGCTGGCATGACGGCGATATTCTCAGCGTGCACCGCCGAGGTCTTGGCACCGGTGTCCAGCTTCGCGCGAACGGCATGCACCCCCCATTCGGGGAAACCGACAACCTCGTGCCACCCGGCGATGTATGGCTGAGTCTCGCTCGACACGCCCAAGATGCTAGCGGCTGGGTTCCGCGGCGTCGCAATCGGTGGAAATCACGCCGGATTGCTTCGGGAGGGGGTGCCGCTTTGCCGAATGGACTCGGGGTCTGGCTAAACTCGCGGACGCGACGCCGGACGGGGAGACTCGATCGATGAAGGGCATCATCCTGGCGGGGGGGCTCGGCTCCAGGCTCAGGCCGCTGACGCTGGTGACGAACAAGCACCTGCTCCCGGTCTACGACCGGCCGATGATCTACTACCCGATCCAGTGCCTGCTCAACGCGGGCCTGGAGGAGATCCTGATCGTCACGGGCGGCGAGCACGCGGGCGACTTCCTGAAGCTGCTCAAGAACGGCAAGGAACTGGGCGTCAAGCACCTCGAGTACGCGTACCAGGAGGGCGAGGGGGGCATCGCCGACGCGCTGAAGCTCGCCGAGGACTTCGCCGACGGCGAGAAGATCTGCGTCGTGCTGGGCGACAACATCATCGAGGGCAACATCCGCAAGGCGGCGGGCGACTTCTTCACGCAGCGTTCTGGGGCGAAGCTGCTGCTGAAGGAGGTGCCGGACCCGCAGCGCTTCGGCGTCTGCCGGTTGGACGGAGACAAGGTCGTCGAGGTGATCGAGAAGCCGGCCGATCCGCCGAGCAACCTCGCGGTGACGGGGATCTACTTCTACGACAACGATGTGTTCGACATCTGCAAGACGCTGACGCCCTCGGGACGAGGCGAACTAGAGATCACGGATGTCAACAACGCGTACCTGACGCGTGGCGATCTGACCTACGAGGTGCTCGAGGGCTGGTGGACGGACGCGGGGACGCACGAGAGCCTGTTCCGAGCCGCCCGCTTCGTGGCGGACGGCGGGGCGAATCACCTGAGCCTGCCGGCCGAGGCCGGCGCGGCGGGGGGCTGAAGACCCATGCGGCTGCAGCGGATGCCACGGTACGACGGCACGGTCGAGGAGGCGTACCGGCGCGCGCTCGCCGAGGCGGAGCCGATGTTCGTCCCGACCAGCTACTTCGCCGACGATCGCGGCTTCAGCCTGATGAACCAGCTCCAGGGCGTGCTGAGCCCCAACGGACAGGTGAACTATTCCACGCAGTACCCGGGCGTGATCAAGGCCTGGCACCGGCACAAGCGGCAGACGGATTTCTGGATGTGCCTCCGCGGGCACCTGAAAGTCGGCGTCTGGCGCGAGACCGACAACGAGGCGTGGGTGCAGGTCATCGGCGAGAAGCAGCCCGGCACCGTCGTCATCCCGCCGACGCTGTGGCACGGGGCGGCGACCGTGGGGCACGAGCCCGGCGGGCTGCTGTATTTTGTCACCGAGCGGTACGACCCGGCCAACCCCGACGAGGAGCGCGCCGCGCATGACGCATGCGCCGGGTTCCCGTGGGATGTGCAGCACGGCTGATATGGGGTCTCCGTCGGACAGCGCCGTGCTCGTGACCGGTGACGGCGGGATGCTCGCCAGAGCGTTCTGCGAGCTCTTCGATCGGCTTGGAGTGCCGGCGCTGTTCCGCACCCGTGAACAACTGGACATCACGAACGAGGACGCGGTGGAGGAGGCGATCGCGGGGCGTCGATTCTCGGTGGTTGTGAACTGCGCGGCGTACACCGATGTCGACGGTGCCGAGTCCGACGAGGCGACGGCCGCGTCGGTCAACGCCGCGGGGCCCGGCTTTCTCGCGGGTGCCTGTCGCAGCGAGGGAGCAACACTGCTGCACTTCTCGACGGATTATGTGTTCGGCGGTCACGCCGCCGAGCCCTACCCGGTCGATGCACCGATTGCGCCGCTCGGGGCGTACGGGCGAACCAAGGCGGCTGGCGAGCGGCTGATCACCGGTGTGGGCGGCGAGCATCTCATCGTGCGCACGAGCTGGCTCTACGCGCCATGGGGCCGCAACTTCGTGACGACCATGGCGAAGCTCACGGGGGATCGCGATGCGCTGCGCGTGGTGAACGATCAGCACGGCCGACCGACGAGCGCGGAGCACCTGGCCGAGATTTCGTGGCGTCTCTTGCTGGCGGGAACACGGGGCATCGCCCATGTGACCGACGGCGGGTTCTGCACATGGTTCGACCTGGCGTGCGCCGTGCGAGACGGTCTCGAGAACGAGTGCGATATCCAGCCGTGCACGACCGAGGAGTTCCCGCGGCCTGCGCCGCGGCCGGCGTACAGCGTGCTCGATCTGAGCCGAACGGAGGCGGTCGTCGGTGCCATGCCGGGGTGGCGTGAGAACCTATCGAGGGTGCTGCCGAGGCTCGAGGCCTCGTAGGGAGCGTCGGGCTTCTCGCTCACCGAGGGGCCCGTGTGAGCAACGGACGAGGGAATGCGATGCATGTGCTGGTGACAGGTGGTGCAGGGTTCATCGGGACCAGCTTCGTGCGCATGATCCTGCGCGATCGGCCCGGCTGGCGTGTGACCAACCTGGATGCGCTGACCTACTCCGGCAACCTCGAGAACCTGACGGAGATCCAGAGCGACGAGCGCTACCGGTTCGTCAAGGGCGACATCCGAGACGCAACGCTGCTGGACGGGCTGCTCGCTGAGATCGACGCGGTGGTGCACATGGCCGCGGAGAGCCATGTCGACCGCTCGATCATGGACTCCGGACCGTTCGTCGACACGAACACGCGCGGAACGCAGGTACTGCTTGACGCCTGGCGGCGTGCGCACGGCACGAGCCGTCGCATGCTCTATGTCTCGACGGATGAGGTGTACGGCTCGCTCCCGCTGGATGACCGTTCGCGGCTGTTCACCGAGGACACGCCCCTGCAGCCGAACTCCCCGTACTCGGCGAGCAAGGCGGGCGGGGATGTGCTGGTCCGGGCGTACCACCACACGCACGGGATGGACCTGGTGACGACGCGCTGCTCGAACAACTTCGGGCCGTGGCAGTTTCCCGAGAAGGTGATCCCGCTGTTCGTGACGAACCTGCTGGACGGCAAGAGGGTCCCGCTGTACGGCGACGGGCAGAATGTCCGCGACTGGCTGCATGTCGAGGATCACTGCGAGGCGATCCTGGCCGTGCTCGAGCGCGGCCGGTCGGGCGAGGTCTACAACATCGGCGGGAACAACGAGCGGTCGAACCTCGAGCTGACGCACTCGATCCTGTCCATCATGGGCAAGGGCGAGGAGATGATCGAGTATGTCAAGGACCGGCCCGGTCACGACCGCCGATACGCGATCGACGCGTCGAAGATCGAGCGTGAGCTCGGCTGGTCGCCCTCACGATCGGCGTGGCCCGACGCGCTCGAGTCCACGGTGCGCTGGTACACGCAGAACCGCTCCTGGTGGGAGCGGGTGCGTTCCGGTGAGTATCAGCGGTACTACGACCGGCAGTACGGGTGAGCGTCAGAGCTGCGTGGTCGTGCGGCGCCGGCCGGTGGCGAGCCCGACACCCCCGAGGCCCGCGAGGCCGAGCAACGCGGCGTGCGGTGCAGGGACGAGGGAGAGCACGGCGCCGACATCGTTGAAGTCCCGGTCGCTGCACTTGCCGCCGATGTCCTCGAAGAACACGGCCCAGCCGAGCCGGCGGTCGCCCTCGAAGAGCGTGTAGGTCACCATGTGGTCACGCTTGTCCCAGTTCTGGGAGGCGACCGACGAGTAGGTGTCCCCGCCGTGACGCTTGTCGTTGCGGATGGCCCAGGCGAACTGCTCATCCATCGACACGGTGGCGGAGGAGCCGATGTCGGTGGACCGGAGCAGGCCGTCGAACTGGCCGTTGCTGAGCGTGCCGAAGGTGTGCTTGTAGCCGGCCTCGCGGGCGATGATGGTCGCCTTGTAGGTGCCCGGGGACCACCAGGCGTCGCCGCCGGTGCGGATCGCGCTGACATCATTCCCCACGAAGTCGTACTGGCCCGAGCGGGTCATCGTCTGGCCGAGCGCCCGCGAGAGCAGCTCGCCGTGGCCGGCCTCCTTGCCGGGGGGCGGTGCGACATAGGTGAACTGAGCGGTAGCGGCGGGGGCGGCGAGGGCGGCGATCAGCAGGGCAGCGGTGCGAAACATGGCAGTCGTCCTTGTCTCTCGTTGTGCGTTCGAGCGTCAGTGCTCTTCAGCACCATCATGCTCGATCATGGGACGGCTGCAAGGTCCGCTCCGATGTTCTCTTCGATGCACGCGGTGAAGTGGGAAAGCTGCGCCCGGCACGACGGATAACGGCTGCTCGTTGCGCAAAAAAAGGCCCGCACGAGGCGGGCCCTTTGTGATGCGGAGGATTGTTCTCGGATCAGCGGCGGCGACGGCCGGTCGCCAGCCCGACACCGCCGAGTCCGGCGAGGCCGAGCAGCGCCGCGTTCGGAGTCGGCGCGAGGGTCAGGATGATGCCGAGGTCGTTGTAGTCGTAGTCGCCGTTCTGGCCCATCCAGTCCTCGAAGAACAGGACGGCGCCGATGACCTTGTTGTTGGTGTTGTTGTAGAGAACATAGGTGACCATGTGATCCGCGCCGCCGTTGAGGGCGTTGTCGCTGGAGATCTCAAGGCCGTTGGAGGTGCGCACCGCCCAGGTGAAGTTCTGGCCCGGGTGGATGGCGACCTCGCCGGTATCGGACGAGGTCAGCAGCGAGCGGAAGGTACCGTCGTTGCGGACCACGCCGAACTCGTGATCGAGAGCGCTGTTGTGTCCGATCACGCGGGCGGCGTACGAGCCGGCACCGAACGCCTGGTCGTTCATGCTCGCCGAGAGGCCGCGCAGATCGGCCGGCGTGCCCGAGCCGAGATCGGACACGCGCATCGCGGAGATGTTGCCGTTGCTGAACCCGATGTCGACGGTGCCGGAGCCGCCTGTCGCGGTGTTCAGGCCGGAGACCTGGCCCATCGAATCGAAGCTGCCGCCGAAGACGCCCGCGAGCATCTGAGCGTGGGACTGCTCACCCGGCCACGGGTCGTTGACGACCGTGAGCCCCTGGGCAAGCACCGGAGCAGCGAGCAGCGAGGCTGCCGCCGCCAAAAGGTTCCTCGTCGCATCCATGACAATCCTCTCTCAAACTCATCAGAGACTTATCGGGCCAAACCTTGCCCGAGCAACCGATGTCAGATCCCCTCGTCGATCGGCGTAACTGCGGAGAAATTCCGCGTTTGTGAAGGATGGCACGGTCGCGGCCGCTCGTCAAGCGGAATAGACTACTCATCGAGCGAAAACTCGTATTAGGACCTGCCCAATCCCGGTGTCGGCGCAGACGGCACCCGCAGCCACCCCCGACAGGGCCAGCGATCAAGGTCGTATTATGGTCGGGTTTAGCGGCGGCGCCGGATGGCGAACGGGCCAACCGCGGCAAGAGCCAGACCCGCTGAGCCGGGCAGGGGGACGACCCGCGTGTCGATCGAGGCGAGATCGGTCGTGTAGACCTCGAGAACAGCGGGGGGGTGCCCGAGCCCGATGAACCACTGCGGGCGATAGATCGACTCAGTGTTCGATGCATCGGCGATGGAGCTCGCCGACTCGGCCTGCGCGTGCTGGAGTGCCCACCGGATGCTCTGGGTGCCTGCGGGCTCGACGATGCACTTGTCGCTTGGCACGAGCCGGGTGAGGACATAGCTCGACAGGGTCGCTCCGCCGGTGCCGGCGGCCGCACTCCCGGATGTGAAGGCCGCGACCGCACACGCGAACCCCATCCCTGGACGGGGGGAGAGCCGGCGCATCTGCGTTGTTCGGAACGCGTTCATGGTTCCACCAGAACTCACTCTTGGGGCTTGTTGGGATCGGTGGGAGCCGAACCGACAAGCACCGTGTCCTTTGCTGACCACACCCATGTCGTGCGTCGAACGCGTCTTGGCACGACGAGCGGACAGGACCGCCCGCTCCACAATGAGTAGATTACCCCACATCTCAGGGGAAAGCGAGCGGAAAAGCGCGAGATCCCAAGGACTTCGCGGGCCCTTTGCACAACCAAAATAGGTGATGAACGAAATCCGGCCCTAGTCGCCGCCTGCGGCGACGCTGATCGAGTCCATGATGCGGTCGAATCGGGGTGCCAGGCCGGGTCGGCGGTCGAGTGCGTCTCGCAGGAGCGGATCGAAGAGCACGCGTCGGGCCTGCTCCGCAGAGCCCTGGTCCCGGAAGGCTTCCGCCAGCCCGATCTTGGCGGCTGGGTTGTCGGGCTGATCGGTGACGAGCCGGCGGAAGGTGTCCTCGGCCAGCTCGGGGAAGCCCGCGAGCAGGCGGGCCCTGCCGAGCGCGTCCATGGCGGCGTAGCGGACACCATCTGGATGCCTGGGATCGGCGGCGAGTTCGACGGCCCGCTCGGCGTGCCCGAGGAGGTCGACGGGTGACACTTCTCGCAGGTCGTTGGCCAGATCTGGCTGCACACGGGCGTCGGCGTGCACTTGCACGAGCAGGCACCGGGCCAGCGCGTTGTTGGGTGCCTCGCTGACGAGCTGTTCGGCGAGCTCGGCGGCCTGCGCGAACGCGCCCATGCGCCGGTGCGCATCGATCACGAGGAGCGTCGCCGAGCGGGCGTAATCGCCGGTGGCGACGGCGCGCACGCCTTCGGCTGCCTCGAGGGAGGCGAGCCGATCGTCGTTCCGCCCGGTGCGGGTGGCCAGGTCGGCCCACGCCTGCGCAGCACGGAGCAGCAGGGACTGCTGATCAGGATGGATCGGATCGAGCTCGTTGAGCCAGGCTCTGGCGGCGTTCGGTGCGTCCATGTAGGCGATCAGATCGCGAGCCAGTTCGATCCTGTGCTCGTTCCAGCCTTGGTTCGTCCGCGATGGGGCGTCGAAGAGTGCTCGTGCATCGCTGGGACGACCGTCGGCGGCAAGCTGGGCGGCGTACATGCGCACCAGCACCGGCGGCGTCGAGGCGTCACGCGCGATGCGGTCTGCCCACTTCGACAGCAGCGAGGCCGCGTCCCGGTGCCGACCCAGCTGGATGAGGATCGCGGCGACCGTGGTGTCCGCCTCGTAGGTGTCGGGCCGCGCGCGGCGCTGCCAGTCTCGGGCCGCGGCGAGCGCCCTGGTCAGCGGCCGGAGCTCGAGCATGATCTCAACGGCGAGCCGGGCGGGGCGCGGATCGTCGGGCAGCAGCCGGCCGGCGGTCAGCGCGGTCTCCGCGGCCTCTTCGACTCGGCCGATGCGGAAGAGCTGCGCGGAGAGGACCGCCCAGGCGGGGTAGTAGGTCGGTGCCTCGGTCGTGATGGCCCGGATCTCTCGGATGAACGCCTCCGGGTCGTTGGCGTCGACGAGGTGCGTGCGGACGGCGGCGATGGTGCGATCCGCGGCGGTGCGGGCTGTGCCCCCCGCGGCGAGCCCCGCCTCACCCACCGCGATCGCGCTGGCCAGCAGCGAGAGTTCCGGGTCCTCGGGGCGCGCGGCGAGCGCGTTGGCGACGACCAGCTCGGCGGCCTTGGCGTCGCCCGTGCCCGCGAGCACTCGCGCGAGCAGAAGGGCGTCAGCGGGATCGCCGGAGACCGCGTACGCGTCGCGCAGCTCTTCGATCGCTCGGCCGGGCTGCTCGCTGGCCAGGAGCACCGCCGCCTCGGCCCGGGCAAACTCGGCGGAGGTAGTCACGGGCCGGTGCGCTGCGAGCAGGGCGAAAGCGTCCTCGGTGCGTCCGGCGATGACGAGCAGCTCGCCGGCCGAGGCGAGCGCGGTGGCGGGAAGGTCCCGCCGCTGGGCGAGGGCATCGAGGCGACGGCTCAGCGCAGGCTCATCGCCGGCGCGGGCGGCGACGGTCGCCGCGATCAGCAGGTCCGTGGCCTCCCCGGAGGCTTCGAGCGCCTCGGCGTCGCGGGCTGCTTCTTCGAACAGGCCGAGGGAGATCAGCGTCGCGGCCCGCTCTCGGCGGACCTGGGTGGAGACCGGATCCATCGCGGCGAGCACGCGGGCCCGTCGCTGGGCGGACTCGATCTCGCCCTCGCTCTGCAGCAGGCCGATCAGCCGCAGGTGCACGCCCGGCTCGTCCAGGCCGGCGTCGGCGGCGAGCTCGAGCTGCTGGATCGCCGAGGCCGGGTCGCCCAGGACCCGGAACGCATCGGACAGCACCAGGTGGGCCGCGGGATCGACCGAGGGTCGGCCGAGCAGCGGATCGAGCAGCCCGACGACGCGGGCGGCTGAGGCCTCGTCCGACTCGAACGCGAGCAGCCGGCGTGACTCGTGCAGACGCCAGGCGGAGTGCTGCTCGCCGGTGAGCCGTCGCAGGTGACGGATCGATGCGGTGACGAGTTGCTCGTCGTCCCACGCCGCGGAGGATTCGAGCACGATGGCCTGTGTGACGGCATCATCTGGCTTGGACTCGGCGAGGCGTCGGAGCTCGGCGAGCGCGTCGGGATCGCCGATGCGGTCGAGGAAGACAGCCCTGGCGAGGCGGAGCCCGTGCGACCGGGCCGAGTCGCCGTCGACCGCGGCGAGCGCCGCATCGAAAATGGTCAGCCCATCCCGGCTCAACCCGCGTCGCGCGAGGCGCTCGGCGCGGTCGAGCAGCAGGAACGGATCGATCCTCGGGTCGCGGTCGACGAGCTCGACGATCGCGTCGGCCGAGAGCAGATCGGCGCCGCGGGCTGCATCGGCCAGTGCCAGAAGCTGCGAGGCTTCCAGCGAGCCCGGTGCCGCGGCGAGGATGCGGTCGATCGTGTTGGCCGCGGGCACGAGCATGCCGCGGGCGATGAGAAGGCGTGCGACGATCGGGGACGCGGGCGTGGCCGGCGCGTCGACGGGGCCGTCGAGCTCCCGGGCGAGCTGCAGCGCCGAGCGGATCTCCTCGGCGCTGGCAACGCCGATCTCGGCGGCGCGCGCGACCGACATGGCGTAGGCGAGCGCGAGCCCGCCGTTGTTCGGATCGATCTGAAGCCCCGTGATGGCGTCTCGGACGGCCTGGGCGGCCTCGTCGCGGTCAAGGTGGGCGTTGATCTGTGCCAGGCGGACGATGGAGAACGCGGGGGCGGCTCGGAGAGCCGCCTCGCGGAGCCGCTGCGCCTCGACCCACGCGCCCATGCGGTCGTTCGCCTGCGCGAGCCCCGCGAGAACGAGCGGGTCGTTGGGCCGTTCGCGTCGGGCGTCTTCGAGGTGGCGGGCCGCGGCGGCCGGATCGGCGTTGCGCAGCGCGTCGAGCCCCTCGGAGACAGCCATGTGGAAGGTCTCGGCGTCCGGAGCGGATCGAACATCGGTATCGAGCCCGGCGATGCGGGCCCAGAGCAGCAGGTCCGCGTCCGGCGTGTCGACGCGGTCGAGCGCGAGCTGGGCGAGCTGCCGTGCTTCGTCGGTGCGGCCGGCCTGATAGGCGCGCTGGATGCCGATGACGCCGATCGCGTCGGCGAGATCCTGCCGGTCGGCCAGGGCGGCCAGGAACCGCTCGGAGCTTTCACGCATCGCCAGGGCGTCGAAGAGCCGAACGGCCTCGGTCAACGCTTCGGTGTCGACGCGCTCGAGCTGGGCCGGCTCGAGGAGGGTCAGGCTGAACTCCTGCGCCCGGCCGAACGACCCGGACTGGGCCATGGCCTGCGCGGCCATGATCGTGAACAGCGGCTCGTCCGGGTGGGCTTCTCGCAGCTGCTCGGCGTACTCGCGCATGGGCGTTCGGCTGCGCTCGGCGTCAAACCCGGCGAGCAGTCGGAGCACGATCCGGTGTGCCTCGATGTTGGTCGGATCGGCCTCGGCGAGCGATCGGGCCGCCTGGATCGCTTCGTCGCGCCGGCCGAGCGAGGCGAGCGATTCGACGCGGGCCATCGCGGCCTCGGGCTGATTCGGGTGCCGGTTGAGGATCCGCTCGGCGGTCTCGAGGCGTTCGGTGTGCTGGTTGAGCCGTTCGCGGAGCTTGAGCTCGATCAGCGGGCCGCGGAGATCGCTGGGATCGAGGTCCCATGCCTTGCGGGCGAGGGTCGCCGCGGCGGCGAAGTCCTCGCGGGTGGCGTTGGGCCGGTTGCCCCGGGCCGAGGCCAGCGCGACGGCGGCTTCGAGGTCGTCCGGTCGCCGGGTGTTGTAGTAGCCGAGGTGCTCGACGGCGGCCTCGTACTCGCCCCGCTCGTAGGCGATCAGCCCGTCGCGCCGAGCGTCGTTGAGCAGCCTGTTGCGCTGCACGGTGTTGGCGAGGTGCAGCACGCCGGCGACAACAGCGATGGCCGCGACGACGGCCGCGACGATCGTGAGGCGCTTGATCATGCGCCGGTGCTGGGAACGGTTGGATGAGGCGGTGTGCTTGGGCATCGTCCGTGTGCCTTGCTGGGCGCCGCGTTGGCCGGCGCCGCGTGTGTCTGGTTAGCCGAGGATCTTGCGGACCGTGGCGACCATGATCGCGAGGTCGAGCCTCCACGAGTTGGTCTGGACATACTCCAGGTCGTACCGGATCCACTCCTGAAAATCGGTCTGGGGCTTGCGTTCGCTGGATACCTGCCAGAGGCCGGTGATGCCGGGTCTGACGCTGAGCCGTGCCTCGCGCCACGCGGGGCAGTACTGGTTCTCCTTGTCGGGGCTCGGCCTGGGGCCGACGATCGACATATGCCCGATGAGGACATTGATGAACTGGGGAAACTCGTCGATCTTGTACTTGCGCATCCAACCGCCGTGGCGGAGCAGCCGCGGGTCGTTCTTCATGAAGAACTGAGGCCCATCGGCCTGGTTTTCTTTCATGAGGCGCTGCTTGATCTCCTCGGCGTCGAGCCGCATGGTGCGGAACTTGATGCAGCCGAAGGTCCGCCCACCGAACCGCTGGCGGCGGTGGACGAAGAAGGGCGAACCGCCGTCTTCCCGCCAGATGAGCCACATGATGATCGGATAGAACGGCAGCGTGAACGCGAGCACGGCGAGGCTGACGGCGATGTCGAACAGCCGCTTGGTGATGTTGCGGATCGGGCGCCGGCGGATCTGCGGGATGAGCCGCCAGCCGGAGTGCGTGACGAGCCACCAGTCGATCGTGCCCGGATCGGCATTGATAAGCGGCTCATCAGGCACGATCGCGGGTCCGACGAGCGCCTCGCCCCGCTCGAGCCTGTGCCCGGCGCCGAGCCAGACCGGGCCAATGATCCGCGCCTCCTGATGGATCTCGCAGGTCTCGTGGATCCAGACCCCCGGAGAGGGCTGGTAGACGCCGTCGATCACGCCCGCGGGGTTCGGCCAGGTCGAGAGGATGTCCCGCCGATACTGCTCGAGCGATGCCTCATCGCGTGTGTCGTAGATCGAGCCGGCGAGCTTGGTGACATGCAGCTTGTCGCGCGGCGTGGCGGCACGGATGGCGCGGCTGGCGGCGATGGCACCGTCGGCGTCGTGCCAGAGCCTGGCGAGCTGCAGCGAGGGCGTCACCCACACCTGCGCCGCATCCACGCCGCGCTGCGTGTAATCGCGTTCGAACGCCACAAAGCGGCCGTCGGGCTCGCGGATGACGCGCTCCGCGTAGGGCGAGTGGGACTTGTTGATCAGCCGGATGCGCACCGCACGCGGGCGGAGCCACGCCACCGACTTGAGCACGGGCCCGATCGGAAAATCAACGAACAACGAGGAGGAGAGCAGGAGGAAGAGCTCGGGCCCCTTGGCGTCTGGCGGGGTGCCCCCCGGGCGGACCACCTGCAGCCCGCGGGAGGCCCAGTACCGGTCGTGCATCTTGTTGAGCCCGAGCCCCCAGACGGTCGGCGCCGCCATGGCTCGGGTCACACCCTCCACACGGGCCGGCTCATCTGGCGCGACGGCGAGGCTCATGTCCCGGTCCCGTCCTCCGCGGCGGGCTTGGCCCGGGGCGAGTCGAGATCGACCGGCGGGATGCTGCCGACGATGGAGCTGTCGTCATCGAGGCTGCGCTCGGGCGGCCGGCGCGAGCCCCGGGTGACGCTCGGCGCGCCGACGGACGCCGCCGAGAGCGACTGCTTGATGTCCGTCGTGCGGGCTCGGTTGAAGATCAGGCCCGTCCGCTTGGCACCGAGCTTCTCGAGCCGGGCGACCGCGGCCCGGGCGACGCGGTCGGGCTGGCCGCGCGGGACGACGAGCAGGATCTGGTCCGCGATGGCAATGGAGAGCCCTGCCTCGAGCGAGCCGAGCACCGGGCCGGTGTCAACGAGGATCACATCGAATCGTTCGCGCAGCCAGTCGATCACCTGCTGGATCGGGCGGTGCGCGAGCTGCTCGGGCCGGCAGGCGTGGCGGTCGCCGGCGGGCAGGGCGTAGAGCTTCTCCGTCGCGGTGCGCTTGATGCACTTGGTCGGCTCGAGCCCGCCGAGCAGGTCCGCAACGCCCCGCCGGCCGGTCATGCCAAGCCGGGCGCTCAGGCCCGCACCGACCAGATCCAGGTCGACCACGATCGTTCGCTGTCCGGTGAGCGCGTACGACGCGCCGAGCGACTGAATCAGCGTCGTCTTGCCGTCCCCCGGCTCCGCACTGGTGCAGACGATGACCTGGCACGGCTCGTTCCCGTAGCCGGCCGTCGCATGCAGCATGTTGCGCAGGTTGTGGACGCTGATCGCGGCGATACGCTCCGCGTCCGGATCCTTGCGGTCGAGCTCGGGCAGCGTGCCCAGCAGCGGGGGCAGCCGGTTCGGGTCGTCGATGTCGTCGACATAGCGGAACGAACGCCGCACGATGCCGTACCCGGCGACGAGCCCGATCCCGAGCATCCCGCCCAGGCCGAAGCCGGCGACCGCGAACATCTTGCGACGATCGTTGCTCAGCACCGCCGGTGTCGCGGGCGTGATGACGCGGACCCGACCCTGGGCGAGCGCATCGCGTTCGACCTCGATCTTCCCGCGTTCGGTGGCGATCTGCTGCCGCTGGTTCATCAGGCGTTCGAGCTCGAGCTGGTCGCGCCGGACGATCTGGAAGGTTCGGTTGAGATCGTTGCGGCGGCGGTCGGCCTCGAGCTGCTGCCGCCGGGCGATCTCGAGCTGGTTGCGCAGCTCCTCGAGGGTCAGCGCCTCGGGGTTCCGCCCGGGGTCCTGCCGGACAAGCCGCGCGCGGACGACCTCCGCGCGTTCGTTGATCAGCGAGCCGACGCGGTCGATCTCCTCGCGAAGGGTCACCATGGACGGGTGCCGGCTGCCGAGCGTGCGGGATTTCTGCTCCATCTCGGATTCGAGCCCCGAGCGCCGGGCGAGCAGCGTCTCGAGGTCGCGGTCGAAGTCGGCGAGCTGCTCGAGCGTGAACTCGGTCGGGTCGGACTCGGGCTCGTCACCGTCGCCGCGCTGCTCGCGGAGGATGATCTCCGACTCGAGCTTGCTGATGCGATCGAGGATCTCGATGTTTCGCTCCTCGGCGATCTTGATCTGCGGCTCGAGCGGCGCGTTGCCGAACTCCGCCGTGGCGGCGGAGATGTTCGCCTGGATGTTGGCGATGTTGCCGTCGAGGCGGCGCAGCTGGTTGTCGAGCCGGCGCACATCGTTCTCGACGCTGTTCTCTTCGTTGACGAACTCCATGTACGACTTGACGACCGCGTCGAGGGCGGCCTGGGCCTTGCCGGGATCCGGGTGCTTCATGGTGACGCGGAAGACGGTGTCCCGCCGGTTGAAGCTGGTCTCGAGCCCGTTGCGCAGCGCGATGATGCCCTCGTTGCCGGTGGGCCAGCCCAGCTCACGGAGCTGCTCATCCTGCAGCGCGAAGTCCATGACACGCTGGGAGCCGATGGTCTCCGTCTGCCGGTCGATGTAGGTTTCGAGGCGTTCACCCGTGTCGCCGATCTCGTCGTAGATGATGGTGTTGAGCGCGGCCTGAACATCGATGGTGGCGCGGCTCTCGTAGGTCTTCTTGGGACCGGTGTACCCGGCGATGCCCAGGGGCACAGCGAACAGGAGCGCGATGAGCAGGGCGATGGTCAGCCGGCCGCGCAGGGCCACGCGCGCCAGATCGAGGAGATTGAACAGGTCGGTTTCATCCCCGTTGGCGGGTCCGCTGTTGGCGGTGGCGCGGGCGTGCGGCATGACGGGCCGCGCCGACGGCGAGCCGTCACCCGGCCGGTCGGAATCGTTGAACGGCTTGCTCATGACACACCCTCCGTGACCCGGCTGACGACCGGCTCGAGCGCCGGCAAGAAGGTCTCGACCGCGTCTCTGATCTCCTCCGGAGTACGCCGTCCTTCAAAGATCATCTGCACCTGCGCCGCGCCGAGCAGCCGCTGGCGGTGGTTTTCGGACACCCTTTGCAGGGAGCGCATGGTCGGAACCAGCTCCCGATCGACCCCCGGGACCACGAACGCGTTGGCGATCGTGAGCGCCCTCGGGATACCGGTATCGTCCATCCGGGAGAAGACATGCACCGCCAGGCGCTGGCTGGAGCCGAAGGCGTCGGCCAGGAGGTCGGTACTGGACTCAGTGGTCCAGCCCGTGGCCGGGTAGCAGTTCGGCGGGTGATGTCCTGCCATGTCCCGTACATTTGGGCAATGAACGAGAACCAGCCGGACCGTGTCGCCCGATCCGGATTCTCGGTAGCCCCGATGAAGCACCCGGCTGGGCTTGAGCATCTCGGTGGTCTGCGGCGGTGGCGCGTCCAGGTCGGCGCCGGTCCAGCCGCCGATGCGGTAGGGCACGGCGTCGATCGCCTGGACGACATTGTCGACATAGGTGGCCATCCCCTGCGGCGCGGCGGGGTTGAGCGTGCCTGTCCCAATGATCGCGGCGAGCAGGCAGGCGGCCAGGACGGGCGAGGCGGCCCGGATCGGTGCTCGGTTGTTGACTCTCGCCGGCATGATTACTCCCTGAGGGCGCCGTAGCTCAGCACGGGCAGCTCCATCCACCGCAGCAGCCGCATGAACGCCCAGAGCACGCCGAGCGCGACGCCCATCATCAACCACCCCGACACATCGTGGAACAGGTCGGCCAGGCCCGCATCGGCGTAGCCGTAGAAGAGCACGGTGGGCATGAGCCGGACGATGTTGACAATGACGGCCAGGAGCGGGCTGAGCGCGAGCAGGAACCCTCGGACGACCGGCTTGGCGGGGATGGAGAAGGCGAAGGTGTACGAGACGACGCCGAGCGCTGTCACCATGCGCATGCCGTTGCATGCCTCGGCGATGGCGACCTCGTGACCGTTGAGAACGAGCACATTGCCCGATCGCGCGACAGGGACGCCGGCGATATCCAGCAGGTACTGCGCGCACACGGCGCTGATCTCCTGCAGCGGCTGCGCGATGAGCAGGCGGATCTGCCCGGGGATCGGCAGCAGGGCGAAGAGCGCCACCACGGGCACGGCGAACCGGACCATGCCGCGAGGCCCGATGATCGTCGTCAGCGCGCCGAGCACGAGCAGCAGCGCGCCGGTGTGCCAGAAGATGTCGTATCCCGCGCGGAGGCCCAGATCCCCCAGGAACCAGCCGAACGCGATGATGACCGGTCCGACGGGTGACCAGGCGGGCCGAGTGTTGATGAGCCGGCCCCGGCGGATCCAGGCGAGCCAGATCGCGACGGGGACGGCCAGCAGGACATGCGATTGCTCCGGGTCGTACCAGCCGAGCCGGAAGATGGCGGACCAGGCGCCCCAGGCGGCGGCGATGGACGCCAGCAGCAGCATCGCGAGCACGATGCCGTCCGTCGGTCTCCAGTTCCGCAGCACGACCATGATCCATCCGCCGTTCGGCGGCTCCTCCCGGCTTCAGGCGGCGGCGGGGATCACGCGATCCACCACCTCGGCTCCGTCGGGCACGACGGCCCCCTGGCACACAATCGATCGAACGACGACCGCCCGGTCCCCGATGCGGGCGTCGGGCATCACGACGGCGTCGGCGATCACCGCATCGCTCCCGACGCGCGCCGAGGCCGCCACGCGCGACCGGTCGCTGCCCGGGCGGAGCAGCTTCGGCGGGCCGAGCACCGAGGCGCGGTCGATCCCTTCCAGCGGCGCCCCGGCCGCGAACGCCGAGGCGCGGAGAAACTGCTCCCGGTTCCGCAGCGGGTAGGGCTGGAAGTCGCGCGTCTCGCTCGTCCAGATCTTCAGCCCCGCGCGAAGCAGCTTCGGCAGCCACTGCTCCTTGAGGTCCATGAAGCCTTCCTGCGGAACGAGCTCGAGCGCCCCACGCCGCAGCAGCAGCAGCCCGGTGGGGTCGCCGTCGCTGTGGCACGCCACGAGCACATCGCACGCCGAGCGCTGCCAGTCCGCGAGGAACTGATCGAGGCTGCCGGCGATGTAGCGAGCGGCTTCGCCGACGAGCACGACGGCGTTCTCGTCGTATGACTCGGTGACATCGCGCAGCACGCCGGCCGGCCCTCGAAACTTGCCGGCTTCGCCCTGCGTGCGGACCTCGAACCGTGGGTCGCGGAAGTCGTCTCGAGGGGCAAAGGGTGGGCCGCTGTGCACGACATGGATCGTCGGTCGCGTGTCGCGCGAGCCGTGCGGCGTGCTCGTCGCATCGAAGAGGACATCGCACCAGCGGTTGAAGACGGTCTGGCGTGCGGTCAGCCAGAGTTCGAGGACCGGTCGGCCGGCCTCCTCGACAAGCGGGCTGGGCACGAGCCCGCCGGCGAGCAGCACGCACGCGTCGATCCTGGGCCTGGCCGGTGTTGCATCATGCTGATCGGAAGCCACCGAGCCCTCCCGCCGGTGAGCGCACAACTACCCACCCCACCCGGGGTTTATCGCGGCGGTGGGCCCATCTCTCGATCGTAGACGACGCGGGAATCGGCTTCCGGGTTCGGTCTCGTGGGGCGTTCCCTGATTCGGGTGGTGGCGGCTGAGACGAGCAGCCTGATCACAAAGGGGATGCCGACCACGAGGTAGCGGTGCGCGAGCCGTCCGGGCTCCTGGGCCAGACGGTGGGCCCACTCGAGTCCGACCCGCTGCATCCAGCCCGGGGCCCGCTGGACGCGTCCGGCGAGAAAGGAGAACGAGATCCCGATGCCCAGGAACCAGGCCGACGGCAGCTCGTGCCGGAGGCGGTCGATCAGCCGTTCCTGCTTCGGGCAGCCCAGGCCGACGAAGACGATGTCCGGCTTCGCCTCCCGCAGCATCGCCGTCAGCCGTTCGAGGTAGCCCTCGTCGCGCTCGAACCCGAAGGGCGGGCACTCGACGCCGGCGATGCGGAGCCCCGGATGCCGCCGGATCAGGACCTCGGCGGCCATCTCCGCCACACCCTCGTCACCGCCGAGCAGGAAGACCGAGAGCCCGGCCGTGGCGGCCCGCTCCGCGAGGCGCCCGACCAGATCTGACCCGGCGACGCGTTCGGGCAGGGGCGTGCCCTGGATCCGGCTCGCCCAGACCAGCGGCATGCCGTCGGGCAGGCGCAGCGACGCCGGCGCGACCAGTGCGGCGAAGGCTTCGTCGTGCACGAGCTTGTGCAGGATGTCGAGGTTGGGTGTGACCACCCAGCCGCCCCGTCCCGCCAACGACTCATGCTCGATGTGGTCGAGAGCCCGCTGCATCGTGATCGCGTGGACCCACGCGCCGGCGAGGGTGACACGAGGGGGCTCCGCTGGCGGCGCGGCGGCGGTCATGCCGAGACGCTCTGCGTGGTCTGCGGCGAAGCACGCGAGGTGTGCCGCTCGTCCCACGACGCTCGGATGCGATCGTTGGCTTCGCGTGCCGCGGCCGACTTGCCGATGCGCAGCGATCGGTGCTCGAACGCGCGAACATGGCGGCGGAACTCTGGTGTGCCGCATCGCTCGTACCCGGTCAGCATGCAGCGAAGGTAGCCGATGAGAATGCCGAGCCCGCCGATGAAGATGGGCTTCTCTTTCATGCGGTACGCGGTGACGAAGAGCATGTAGAAGAGATCGGTGCCCATGTACCACTTGGCTTTGCCCCAGCGTTGCCGGCCGTGGAAGACACCCTTGAACGAGGATCCCATGAGCCGGCGGTGGATGATGCGCAGCTCCGGATGGTCTTCGGAGAGCGCGACCCAGCCGCGGAGCCGGCACATGTGCCCGTCGATGCCGTCCCAGCCGACATGGGGCACGAAGCCGCCGATGTCCTCGAAGCAGTCGATGCGGTAGAACTTGGCGTTGCCGACCGCGTTCTCGTCGCCGGTGGGCTCGGCGATCAGGCGTCCGGAGTCGAGCCGGTGGAACAGCTTGCCGGAGAAGTTGCCCATCCGCGGGTGCTCGAGCATGCGGTCGAGGACCAGCTCGAAGTAGCGGGGCGGGAACTCGAGGTCGGCGTCGATCTTGCAGACGAAGTCGTACGCGCCGCGGTCGATCGAGCGGTACCCCTCGTTGAACGCCTCGACCACACCCGGGCCGACGCGTCGGGCGCCCGTGTTCGTTCGCGTGAGGACGCGGAGCCAGGGGTACCGGTCCGCCGCGGCGGCGAGGATGGCCGGCGTCGCGTCGGTGGAACCGTCGTCGACGAACAGGCAGAGGGTGGGGGGCTCGGTCTGGGCCGCGAGCGAGTCGATTGTCGCCTGCACATGCTCCGCCTCGTCCCGGCACGGACAGATAAGGGCGTATCGGCGGCCCTTCGGGCTGGTGTGGTCATCGGGGGTGTGCATCGGAGCTGGATTCCCGCGTCCAGACAAACGGTCGATGGTGGGTATCGGGCGTGCGCGTCGTTCCATTCAATGCAATGCCCATCCGCGGAGCCGGGGGAAGCGGTGGGATTCTGCGGCTCAGCGAAAATGGATCGACTGGCCGAGTCCCGGGCGTCCGATAGGGTCCGGAACATGTTCTCCACGCCGGAGCGGGGGGGCGCGATATCCGATTCCTGACCTGGAGTCGGGTTCGGATGACCCAAGCGTGGAGGGAAGCGGATGATTCGCGATCTCACAATTCGGGGCGCTGCCATGACGGCGCTTCTCATGGCTGCCGCGGGCACGACCAGTCCGTGCGCAGCCCAGGACAGCGGCGAGACGGTCCGGGAGCGGGTGGTGGTGACGCTGCCGAGCGGGCAGCGCATCGTGCGGTGGGTTGAGAAGCCCGCACCCAAGGCCGAGGCGAGCTCGGCGACCCAGATCAGCGGTGATCCGTTCCGCGGATCCCCCGCCAACGATGACAGCTTCGTCATCGAGCAGGGCAACCCGGAGGACTGGCCCCCGGAGTTCCGCGAGTGGTTCGACGCCTACCGGGCCAACGACTTGGCCGCCGATGTCAACGGTGACGGGCGCGTCTCGCCCGAGGATTACGCCGCGTGGATCGCGAACTACAACGCGCAGAAGAACGACGGCGGATCTGGCGGTGGTGATGGAGGCGACGACGACGACGCCTCCGGCGGCGGCGGTGACGGGGGCGGACAGCCCGATGGTGGTGGGGATGGCAGCGGCGGCGGCGGCGAGAGCGTCGGCTGGACCGAGTTCACGCCCAGCGCCGACACGATCAAGATCTATGTCTCGGAAGCCGGGAGTGATTCCAACGACGGCCGGTCGCCGCAGACCGCGGTCCGGACGGTCGACCGTGGCATCGACCTGCTGCGCGATGGCAAGCCGGACTGGCTTCTTCTCCGTGCCGGCGATACCTTCCGTGAGTCGCTCGGCGACTGGAAGAAGTCCGGCCGATCGCGCAGCGAGCCCATGCTCGTCTCGTCGTACGGCGAGGGACCCCGGCCGAAGCTGCTGACGGGCACCGGCAAGGGCCTGACGATGTACGGCTACCGCGACTTCCGCCGGCATGTCGCGTTCGTCGGGCTGCACTTCGAGCCCGGCGTCCGCGGGGAGACAGACGGCATCTCGATCGTCTCCGGCGCCGTCGAAGACATCCTGTTCGAGGACTGCTACATCGGCGACTACAAGGTCAATGTCGTCGTCGGCGGTGTCAACGGCGACCCGCTGGAGGATGTGCGCTTCCGCCGGTGCATCATCGTCGATGCGCACGGCGCCGAGCGTTCGCACGGCATCTACGCCAGCAAGCTCGAGGGTCTGCTGGTCGAGGAGTGCGTGATCGATCGCAACGGGTGGGACTACCGCCGCGGCCGCGAGGCGACGGCGACCATCTGGGGTCACAATGTCTACATCCAGAAGACCGCGCAGGGCGTCGTGGCCCGCGGCAACATCTCGTCGCGATCGTCGTCACACGGGTGGCAGGCGCGGACCGGTGGTGTCCAGGAGTTCAATGTCTACGCGCAGAACCCGATCGGTCTGCTGTTCGCCAACGACCGCTCGACCAACACCGATCTGTCCACCGAGGTGGTGCGCGGGAACCTGGTCGTCGAGGGTGTGCACACCAACAGCAGCGTGAAGCGCGGCTGGGGCATCCACTTGTCCAATCTGCGCGGCGTGACCGTCACCGAGAACATCATCGCCAACAGCCTGGTGCCCGACAACGGCTGGGGCATCAGCGTCAGCGGCAGCGATGGGCAGGATGTCCGTCGCACGGTGATCGCGAACAACATCATCGATGACTTCGGCGACGGCATCCGCATCATGCCGGAGGTCGCGGTGGACGTCACGCTGCGGTCGAACCAGATCACGCGTTCGACCGATCCCGATCTGGCGCTGATCAAGCACACGCGCAACCAGGACATGCCGGGCGTGAGCTACGAGGGCAACCTGTACTCGCACAGCGACGACTCGAGCCCGTTCCTGGTGGGCAGCCGCGAGCTGACGCTGAACGAGTGGCAGGCCGACTTCGATCCGCAGGGAGGCCGTCTTCTTTCACCCTACCTCGCCGAGGACCGCTCGCTGGACAGCTTCGCGCAGTCCCGCGGATTGCCGGACGCAGAGGCCCTGTTTGAGGCCTGGCGTTCGCAGAGCAAGCACACCTGGGACGAGCGGATCACGCCCGCGAAGCTCCGCGACTATTTTGCCGAGGGGTTCACGATGCAGAGCGCGAGCTAAGCCCGGGCCGGGACTGGTATTGAGAAATGTCGACACGCGGCGGGAGTATTCCCGCCGCGTGTCTGCGCGCGCGATTGCGTGGTTTTGCCGCATTTCGCAGGGTCAACCCCCGTCCTGAGCGTGGATCGTTGTATACGCGCTGCTGTCGGGTCGGAAGTTCAACCGACAGGCGAAAAAGCCGCGCGGTCGATGGACCGATAGTGGCGGAGGCGGGAGCCCGGGGTATACTCGGACCCGAAGTGCACGCCGCCCGCGGGGCGGCGCCCGTGTTGTCCGACGAGCGAGGCCAAAGCAGGCCCCGCGTTGGACGACGACAACCGGTCGACCAGCGAGCGGGCGACGAATCGCCGCGAAGCACAGAACGCTGGGGCCTCACGAGTCATTCCGGTGATCGCAACGGAGGTTGCGGTCGGAGCACAGCCTGGCGCGTCGATGCGTCGGGCCATCAAGGAGGGTATCCATGATTCAGAGACTGACGCATCGACTGGGGGCGGTCGTGCTTGGCGCCTCGTTCGCCGGCTCGGCGGCCGCGGGGCCGACGCCCGAGCAGTTCTTTGAGTGGGCGACCTGGTATACGAACGGCGACATGCGCGCCGACTTCAACGGCGACGGCCGACTCGACTCCTCCGACTTCGGCGCCTTCCTCCGCTACTACGCCAATGGAGGTGGTGGCGGCGGGAACGGCAACGGAGGCGGCGGCAACGACGATGGCCCCTTCTCCGACGGCCCCGAGAACGGCGGTGGCGGGGACAAGGGTGACGACGATGACGGTGGCGAGGGCGGCGGTGGCGGCCCGGGCGGTGGCGGCGGCGACGGCGGCTACTCCGGCGGGCCCGACGGCAACCTCGACGGCGAGGGATGGACCAAGTTCACCGCCAGCGCCGACACGCGAAAGATCTATGTCTCCACCTCCGGCAACGACCGGTTCGACGGCCTCTCGCCCGAGCGGGCCGTCAGGTCCATCGAGCGCGGCAAGGACCTGCTCCGCGACGGCAAGCCGGATTGGCTGCTGCTGCGCGCCGGCGACACCTTTCGGGAGCCGCTCGGCGGCTGGGAGAAGTCCGGCCGATCGAGCAGCGAGCCCATGCTCGTCTCGTCGTACGGCGACGGGCCCCGTCCGCGGCTGATCTCCGGCAGCGGCAAGGGACTGACGATGTACGGCTTCCGCGATTTCCGTCGGCATGTCGCCTTCGTGGGCCTGCATCTCGAGCCGGGCGTGCCCGGTGAAAGCGATGGCATCTCCATCGTTTCCGGCGCGGTCGATGACATCCTGTTCGAGGACTGCTACATCGGCAACTACAAGGTCAATGTCGTCGTCGGCGGCTCGAAGACCGATCCCGCGACGAACATCCGCTTCCGCCGGTGCATCATCGTTGATGCGCACGGCGCCGAGCGTTCTCACGGCATCTACGCGACCAACCTCGAGGGCCTGCTCGTTGAGGAGTGCCTGATCGATCGGAACGGGTGGGACTACCGCCGCGGCCGCGAGGCCACCGCGACCATCTGGGGGCACAATGTCTACATCCAGAAGACGGCGCAGGGCGTTGTCGCCCGGGGCAACATCGTCTCCCGTGCCTCATCGCACGGGTGGCAGGCGCGGACCGGCGGCATCCAGGAGGACAATGTCTTTGCCCGGAACCCGATCGGCCTGCTCTTCGCCAACGATCGCTCCCGCAACCGCGATCGCTCCCGCGAGCTGGTCAGCGGAAACCTGATCGTCGAGGGTGTGAACATCAACAGCCGGGTGAAGCGAGGCTGGGGCCTGCATGTCTCGAATGTGCGGACCGCCGAAGTCTCGCAGAACATCGTCGCCAACAGCCTCGTCCCGGACGATGGGTGGGGCATCAGCATCAGCGGCGGCAACGGGCAGGAGATCTACAACACCGTGCTGACCGGGAACCTCGTCGACGACTACGGCTACGCCCTGCGCATCCGGAACAACAGCGTCGGCAGCGTCCGCGTGCGTGACAACCTCTTCTCGCGGTCGTCCGGCTCGCTGGCGCTCGTTGACCACCACAAGAGCGGGACGATCAACGGCCTCGAGTACGAGGGCAACCGCTACCTGTACCTCGGCTCGGGCGAGCCGTTCGAGGTCGGCGGGCGCACATTCACGCTCAACCAGTGGCGCAACCTGTTTGATCGCTCCGGCAGCGCCGTGCGTGAACGGTTCGTCGACGGCTCCCGCTCGCTCGACAGCTACGCCCGCAGCGTGGGTCTGACCAGCGGACAGGCCCTGTTCGACGCGATGCGGCGTCAGAGCCGGAGTAACTTCGATGAGCGGCTGACGGCCGCCGCGCTCCGCGAGTACTTCGCAGAGGGCTACGAGCTCCGCTGAGTTTTCGCGAGCATTCGCACGCTCTTACGGACCGGACCGGGCCAGCGCTCGGTCCGGTTTCTTTATGCCGCGACCGCGAAGTCGTCGTGCCATTCGCTCCTCCGCCTGTGGCTCCCTCTGGCGGAGCCGCAGACACCTGTCGCTGCGCCCATCGCCATAGTGACGACGGGGATGGTCATCGCGTTGGGCAGCGAATCGGCCGCGGCGAGGATACAGACGACGGCGAGGGCGCTGCCCAGCGCCGCGTCGGGATCGGTCCGCCAGAGTCTCGGGTTGATCCTGGCGGCAAGCAGGGTCGGTCCCAGCAGCAGGGCGGTGTAGAGCGACACAAGCCCGACGAGGCCGTTGGTCCCGAACACGAAGATCCACAGGCCATCGACGGTGGTCAGGTCGTTGCCGGCGTCGTCGTAGACTCGGTTGCGTCCCCAGCCGCCCCAGCCGAAGATCACCTGCTCACGCGCCTTGTCAGCGAGGAGGGTCTCGTTGTTGAGCCGGAACTGGAGGCTTCGTGATCGTTCCTCGTTGATCATGCCTGCGACGGCGACGGCGCTCTCGCCGGTCCAGAGGTCTGTGGCGCGCCCGCCGATGTAGAAGACGCAGACAGCGCTGAGCGCGAGGATGGGGAGGGGGCTCCGTGTGATCCGGCTGGCGGTCATGGCGCCGAGCCCAGCGCCGGCGAGCACGACAGCACCGAGCGCCTTGCACAGCACCAGCGTGACGCCGATGGACGCTACCAGCGGGGCGAAGGGGACCGCGATGTGGAAGAGTGTGAAGCGTTTCTGGCGGCCGAAGGCCCAGAGGCCGGCGGCGAGCACGAGGCCGGTGGTCAGCCACATGGCGACCTGCAGCCCGTGCCGCATGAAGACGATGGGCCGGAAGCCCTCGTACCGGACATGCTGGGTGAAGCCGTGGGCGAAGAAGCCGTAGAGCTTCTGGTTCAGCTGCGGGCTCATCCGGACCTCATAGAGGCAGAGTGGGACATAGATGAGCGTGCAGACGATGATGGGCTTGGCGAGGTCGTGGAGGTGCTCGAGCCTGCGGAAGTGCAGCCGGCCGATGAGATAGGGCAGCCCCCAGTCCATGGATCGGTCGACGATGCCTGTGATGCCGTCGTAGAGCCCGAGGTTGTTCGACAGGCTGCTGAAGAGCGGGCACACGCACCAGACGAGCATGGGCAGATCGATCAGCTTGGGCCGGAACCGAGCGAGGACCCAGGTGTGGAAGATCATGGTGCCGAGCAGCGCGCCGAGACTGGTCACGCTGCTCTTGTTGATGTCAGGGAGGCCGGCGAGCTTGAAGCCGGCGACCGGGAGAAAGCACCAGCCCGCGGCGAAGGCGGTGGCGACGGCGATGCGCGGCTTGAGCACCATGAACATGACCATCACGAGCGGGATCCACCCGTAGATCGCGATCGGGACGAGGATGCTCATGCCGGTCTCGCCTCCGTGCGTTCCGCGGCGTGGTGGGCGTCGAGCAGTGCGGCCTCGAACCGCTCGGCGGCGTCGCGCCAGGACATGGTCACGGTCTGGGCGTGCGCCCGCTCGGACAGCCGCCGCCAGGTTGGATCGTCCATGCCGGCGATCTCCACGATCGCTCGGGCCATGGCACCGGGATCGTCGTGCGGGACGAGCACGCCTCGGTCGGAGCCGACCAGCTCCGGAGCGGCGCCGGCGGGCGTGGCGATCACGGGCGTGCGCGACGCCATCGCTTCGAGCAGCGGCAGGCCGTAGCCCTCGCGCCGGCTCGCGAAGAGCCACGCATCGCAGGAGGCGTAGAGCTCGGGGATGCGGCTCTGCGGCGGGTTCACTTCCATCTCGACCCAGTCGGGCAGCGGGACCCGTTCGATGGGCGGGCGTGCGCCGAAACAGAGCGCCCGGAGCGTCGGCAGCTCCGCCCGAGCCAGCCGCAGCGCTTCGGTGATGGTGTCCACACCCTTGTAGGTCGCCGAGCTGTACATGAATCCGACCGTGGGCACGGGCTGCTTGCCTCGCGGCGGTGTGGCGAAGGCCTCGCGATCGACCGCGTTGGGCACAACGACCTGGTCCGCGTGCCCGGCGTCCTGTTGCACCTGGTCGCGCACCCAGTTGGAGACGCAGACCTGGTGCATCGGCAGGCGATAGGTCGCGCGGACGCGGTCGACGGGCTGGCCCTCGTGGGTCTCGTAGTGCTGGCAAAAATAGACCTTGGTGCCCCGCGTCGGGCCGAGCGACGCGACCCACTCGGCCGTCTCCCACCAGGTGGCGATGGTGATGTCGGCCGGCGGGATGTCCCGTTCGGTGAGCGGGCCGTCGTGCTCGATGATGCGCCAGTCGAGGCCGAGTTCGTCGAAATGGCTCGGTCCGTGCGGGCGTCGGGCGGGCAGCAGTCGCCCGCGGAGCAGGGCGCGGGCTCGCATCCGCAGCGAGAGCGGTCGCCGCTGGCGTGAGACGACACGCACCTCGTGCCCTCGCTGGCGGAGATAGTCGGCATAGATGGCGACGACGCGTGTCCCGCCGCGGAGGCTGGCGTAGCGCAGGACAAAGTTGATCCTCATGGCGTGGCACTCGCCTGGGTGTGGCGGCGGCGCCAGATATCGAGATCGCGGCCGAGGAAGTCCTCGAGCCAGCCGACGCTGTCGGCGAGCTCGGCCCAAAGCCGGGCGCGCATCGCCGGCGACAGCGGCTCCGGCAGCTCGAGCGGCGCACGCTGGTCACGCTCGGCCCTCGCGTAGGCGCGATCGAGCGCCGCCTGCCGGAGCGCGCGCGGCAGCACCCGCCGAGCGAGACGGACGGCCGGATGGCGCTTGAGGTCCTCGGCGAGGCTGGTCCGGGCTCGGTCGCGGTAGTGCGCCCGCGACTCGTTCGACTTGACCGGGTCCAACGCGAGCAGCGGCTCGGGCTCGAAGCCGAGGAACTCGGCGAGCCGTCGGAGGGTCCCGGGCCGGTCGCTGATGTACTCCTCGAACAGCAGCACGAGGATCTGTTCCCGTGGGAAGACGGCGAGGTAGCGCTGCAACTGGAAGCGGTAGTCCGAGCCCGTGACGATCTCCGGCTTGGCGGCGAGCGCGTCCTCGAAGGTCCGCGGGAAGTCGAGGTCGCCGCCGAAGTTGTGCTGGTTCTTGAGCTTCTGCACCCAGAAGGAGTGTGCGCGGGCCGTCGGCTCGCGCACGAGGTAGACGAGCCTCGCGTCGGGTGTGGCGGCCCGGATCCGCTCGGGCACGCCCGGGAAGGCGGTCGCGTTGGAGTACATCGTGGAGCCTTCGCCCGCGAGCTGGTGCGGCTGGGCCGCGTCGAACAGGGATCGGTACCAGTTCAGCCCCCGCGCGTACTTCTCGTCCCGGCAGAAGAACTCGGGCTCCTTGGGGCGGGTGATGAACACCCCCGGATGCCGGGCGAGGTCGTCACAGAGCGATGTCGTGCCCGCCTTGGCTGCGCCGATCACGATGAAGTCCGGCAGTCGGCTCATGGGGCACGGGTCTCGGGTCGGACGGGCTTGGCCGGGGCACCCCGGCCCTACAGGCTGACGATGAGCGTCTTGCCGACCATCGCCAGCAGCAGCAGGCTCAGTAGTATTTCGTCCACCCGGACTCGGGTCTCCACCAAGACCCGCCCCGCGAGGTGGCGCTGGGTGATGAGGGCGGCCGCCGCGGCGACGACCTGACCCGCGCAGAAGCCCATGGGCCCCTCGACGACCGCCAGCGCCAGCGAGGCGGGCAGGCCGAGCCCGAGTCGGACGCTGTTGACGATCATGGCCCCCTTGGAGCTGCCGACGGCCAGCAGCACACCGCTCTGGCTGGCGCGGAGCATGTCCAGAAACCCGCCGATCGCCAGGATGACGAGCAGGTCGCCAGCCGGTTCGTAGCGGGGGTCATACAGCAGGTCGATGATCGGCTGGCCGAGGAAGAGCATGGCGAGCGGGACGGCGAAGACCGGCGCGAGCGTCTTGGAGAACTTGAGCGTGGTCCTGGTGAGAGCGGCGGCGTCGCCGTCGCGGAACACCCGCGAATAGGCGGGGAACATCACCCGCTTGGCGAGCATGTTGACGATGCTCAACGGCATGAGGACGAGCGCGAACGCAAGGCTGTAGAACGCGAGCGTTCGTGTGTCGAAGACGAGCGGGAAGACCATGCGGTCGGCCTGGGTCGCCAAGAAGGTGAGGGCGGTGGAGAGGAAGATCCACTTGCCGAAGCCGTAGAGCTCGCTGATGGCTTCGGGTTCCCAGCGCAGCCGGTGTCGGTGTGTCGGCATGAGCCGGTAGCCGAGCCCGAGCGTGACCAGCGAGCCGACGACCCCGCCGCCGGCGAGCACCCAGACGGTCGGCTCGATCAGCGCCCAGGCGATCATGGCGACGATGCCGACGGCCTGTCCGACGAACTGGATTGTTGTGGTTCGGCCGAGGACCATCTTGCGGTTCGCGGTGCTGAACGCGGTGGTGCGGAAGCCGTTGATGAGCGCCGTCAGACCGACGACGGGCAGAAGGGCGGCGACCATGGGTTCGTCGTAGATCGCGGCGACGGGCCAGGCCAGGGCACAGCAGCCGAGCCAGAGCAGCACGCCGCGAACGATCTGTACGGTCCAGGCGGAGTTGAGGAAGTCCGTATCCTCGCCTCGCTTGGTGCGGATGATGGAGGGGCCGATGCCGACATCGCTGAACATCGTCAGGCCCTGCATGAAGACGGTGACCAGGGCCATGAGCCCGAAGGCCTCGGGGAAGAGCAGGCGGGTCAGGACGATGTTGGAGCCGAGGCGGAGGATCTGCTGTCCGCCGTAGCCGGCGATCGTCCAAGCGGATCCGCGGATCGCGAGCGCCCGGAGGCCGTCGCCCCGCGCCTGGTCGAACACGCGGTGCCGAGCCAGCCGACGGAGCGTGCCCGGTGGCGGCGGAGCCGGGTCGGGGCTCGATGAGGGTGGATGAGGCACTTGGGTGGGGGGCTCCGCTGCGGGCTGTCCGGGGCTGGCGTCGGCGCGATCTTGGTGGCGCTGGCGAACGAAGAGTATCGGCCCATCCGGGTCCGGTATTCACCGCAACGCGGCTGAACAGAACGGCGTGTATCCGGTCACGGGGCTTTCCGAGGAGCCCCCGGATGGCCGATACACCCGGACAGGGCGTGGGGCGCCGCGCCGGCTGTGTTTGGATCATGAAAGGTAACAAGGCGTGGATCGACCGCCCTTGCTGATCGCCGAGGCCGCGAACCCGGAATGGGCGTCGGTGCCGCTCGTGGGCTGGTCGCACGCGCGGGCGGTGCAGGCGCTCGTCGGCGGCCACTTGGTGACACAGATCCGCAACGCCGCCGCGTTCGAGCGAGCGGGCGTGCCGGCGGGCGAGTACACGGCGATCGATTCCGAGCGCGTCGCCGCTGGGATGTACCGGCTTGGGGAGCGGCTGCGCGGCGGTGCCGGGCGGGGCTGGACGACGGTGATGGCGCTCACCGCGTTGCCGTACTACTACTTCGAGAAGCTGCTGTGGCAGCAGTTCGGGGACCGCATCCGGGCGGGGGAGTTCTCGTTGGTGCATCGGATCACGCCGCTGAGTCCGACGATGCCGAGCATCATCGCCAAGCGGTGCGCCGCGGCGGGAGTGCCGTTCGTGCTCGGTCCGCTCAACGGCGGTGTGCCGTGGCCGCGGGAGTTCGACCGGGCGCGGCGGCGCGAGCGGGAGTGGCTCTCGTATGTCCGTGGTGTGTACAAGCTCCTGCCGGGGCACCGCACGATGCTGCGCCACGCCTCGGCGATCATCTGCGGTTCGAGGCATACCCAGAGCGAGATCCCGAACGGCTACCAGGGCAAGACCGTGTATGTGCCCGAGAACGCGGTCGATCCGGCGCGTTTCGCCATGCGCCGTGAGCGTGCCGCGGGCATCCCGATCCGCTGCGTGTTCATCGGGCGCCTCGTGCCGTACAAGGGTGCCGACATGCTGATCGAAGCGGCGGCCCCGCTGGCGGCGGCGGGGCGCGTCGTGATCTCGATCGTCGGCGACGGCCCGGAGCGGGCACGGCTTGAGTCGATGGTGCGTGAGCGATCGATCGAGTCCGCGGTCTCGTTTGTCGGACAGGTGCCGCACACGGAGGTGCAGCGGCACCTCGCGGAGTCCGATCTGCTGACCTTCCCGAGCATCCGGGAGTTCGGGGGCGGCGTGATCCTCGAGGCGATGGCGGTGGGGGTCCCGCCGATGGCGGTGGCGTACGCCGGGCCGGGGGAGCTGATGACGGAGCAGACGGGGTTTCCCGTGGCGATCGGGCCGCGTGACGAGATTGTGTCGGCGTTGCGCAGCCGGTTGGAGTCGGTGGCGCGCGAGCCGGGGCAGATCGATTCGCGTTCCGCCGCGTGCCGGGCGCGTGTGGATCGGCTGTTCACCTGGGAGGCGAAGGCTCGGCAGACGCTGGAGGTCTACCGGTGGGTGCTCGGCGAGCGTGCCGACAAGCCCGCCTTCGATTTCGCCGCGCCGGAAGCCGCCGAGGAGCGAGGATGAGAATCGGGTACTTCATCCCGGACTTCCCGAGCCAGACGCACGCGTTCTTCTGGCGCGAGCTGGACGCCGTCGGACGGCTCGCGGGCGAGCCTGTCGAGATCGTGTCCACGACGCGACCGGCGGACGACCAGTGCCTGCACGACTTCGCGGAGGAGGCGAGGGGGCGGACGACCTACCTGCTCCGTACGCCGGAGCTGCTCAGAGGGGTGCTGACGGCTGTGGGCTTGCCGCTCGCGGCGCTCCGCGGGTTTCGTGCCGCGATGCGGCTGCAGGAGATCTCGCCGGGAGCGCGTCTCGGCGCGTGGCTGGCGGCGCTCCGGCTGGTGACATGGGCCCGGCATCATCGGCTCGATCACCTGCATGTGCACTCGGCGGCGAACGCGGCGCTCATCGCGATGCTTGCTCGGATCATGGGCGGCCCGAGCTACAGCGTCGTGCTGCACGGCGACCCCGAGGTCTACGGGTCGCATCACGCGGAGAAGCTGGCGCACGCGGCATGCGTCATCCCCGTCACCCGGCCGCTCGCCGAGCGGGTCAAACGCGAGGGCTGGATGGAGCCGGCCCGTGTGCATGTCATCACGATGGGTGTCGACACGGAGCGGTTCTCGCCGGCCGATGCGCCGAGGGGCGATCCGCCGCAGGTCTTGACCGTGGCCCGGCTGAACAAGACCAAGGGCGTGCAGTTCGCGCTGGAGGCGTTGGCGAAACTCCGCGTGCAGGGGCTTGCGTTCCGGTACACGGTGCTGGGCGAGGGGCCGTACCGCGGCGAGCTCGCCGCGTTGGTCGAGCAGCTCGGGCTGTCCGACGCTGTGGACCTCCCCGGCACGGCCAGCCAGGACGAGGTGCTCGCGGCGCTCCGGCGTGCGAGCGTGTTTGCGCTGACGAGCTTCGGCAAGGGCGAGGCGGCGCCGGTGTCGGTGATGGAGGCGATGTCCACGGGTGTGCCGGTGGTGGTGTCGCGCATCGGCGGCTCACCGGACATGATCGACCACGGCGTCGACGGGTTTCTTGTCGAGCAGCAGGATTCGGAGGGGATCGCGTCGGCGTTCCGGGAGCTCCTCGCTTCTGCGGAGCGACGCGCGTCGGTCGGCGCAGCGGCGAGAGCGCGCGCCGAGCGGGACTTCGACTACCGCGTGCTGGCCGAGCGGGTGCTGGCGGTGATCCGGTCGTCTGTTGATGGGGCGGGCTGATCGATGCCCTCGGTGCGCCTGGCCGTGGTCATCTTGAACTACCGGACGCCCGGGCTGGTGACGGACTGTCTGGTCTCGCTGGACGGCCAGTTGGAGCCGGGCCGGGATGAAGCGATCGTGGTCGACAACGCATCGGGCGATGGCTCGGCCGACGAGATCGAGCGGAGCATTCTGGAGCGGGGGTTCGGCGGGTGGGCGCGGCTTGTCCGCAGCCGAGAGAACGGCGGGTTCAGCGCCGGCAACAATGTGGGGTTGCGAGCGGTGGAGGCGGAGGCGTACCTGCTGCTCAATAGCGATACGATCGTGCGGCCCGGCGCGGTCGCTGAACTGCTCGCGGCGCTCGGGGCGAATCCGTCGGCGGGGCTGATCGGTCCGAGGCTCGAGTGGCCCGATGGGACGCCGCAGGTCAGCTGCTTCAACGATCACACGGTGCTGGGGCAAGTCGTGGTGGCAGCGCAGTCTGGGCCGATCACCGCGGCGCTCCGGCGGTTCGATCTCTCGCGTGGCGTGCCGGAGGCACCGGCGGAGGGAGCGTGGGTGAGCTTCGCGGCGGTGCTGATTCCCCGGAAGACGCTCGATGAGATCGGGTACATGGATGAGGGGTTCTTCATGTACTTCGAGGACGCGGAGTTCGGCCGGCGAGTGCGGGCAGCCGGACTCGGTGTGGTGTACTGGCCGGCGGCACGGGTGGTACACCTGCGAGGTGGGACATCGCCCGTGAAGGAAGCGCAGCGGGCCCGTCGACGCGTGCCGGAGTACTTCTACCGGGCCCGATCGAGATATTTTGCGCTGCGTGGTGGGCGTGCCACGCTGCTGGCGGCGAACCTGGCGTGGACCGTGGGGTGGCTGGTCGCCGTGCTCCGTCGTGTTGTGCAGCGTCGCCCGATCGGCACGCCCAAGCACGCCGCACGCGACATCTGGCTCGGGTTTTCCAGGCCGCTCGAGCCATTCCGTCCTGGTGGAAAGGGGTCGGCTTGAGGCTGCCGTCGTTCGTCATCATCGGTGCGATGAAGTGCGCGACCTCGACGCTGGCCGAGCAGCTCGGCGCGCAGCCCGGTGTGTTCATGTGCCAACCGAAGGAGCCGAACTTCTTTAGCGACGACGAGCAGTATCGGCGCGGCATGGCGTGGTACGCATCGTTGTTCGAGCCGGCGCCGGCGGGCGCTGTTCTTGGTGAAGCGAGCACACATTATACGAAGCTGCCCACCCACCCGCACGCGTGCGAGCGGCTGGTCGCGGCGCTGCCGAATGCTCGGCTGGTGTATGTGATGCGCGACCCGATCGATCGGCTGGTGTCGCAGTATGTGCACGAATGGACGCAGCGGCTGGTCTCGGGACCGATCGACGAGGCGATCCGGGCGAACATGTGGATGGTGGACTACGGCCGGTACGCGATGCAGCTCGGGCCCTGGCTCGCGGCGTTCGGACCGGAGCGCATCCTTCCGGTGTTCAGCGAGCGGCTTCGTCAGCAGCCGCAGGCCGAGCTGGACCGGGTCTGGTCGTTCCTTGGCCTGCCGGGGACCGCACGGTGGCAGGATCTCGGGGATAGCAATGTGTCGGCGGATCGTCTGCGCCGGAGCCCGTGGCGCGATGCGCTGGTCGATGCACCGGTGCTGCGGCAGATCCGCCGCGGCCTGATCCCACGATCGGTACGGGACCGTGTCAAGCGTGTGTGGCAGATGCGTCGTCGGCCGGAGCTTGGCGACGCGATCCGCCGGGAACTCGTCGAGATCTACGATGCGGATCTCGCGCAGCTGGGCGATTGGCTCGGGCTGAGCCACGGCGAACTGAGCTGCGCGAGCTATCGCGAGACGGTGGGGCGGATCGAGCCGCGGTTCTGCGGCTACCGCTCGGCGGGAGCGTCGGCATGATCGGTGCGGTGGCGATCGGGCGCAACGAGGGCGAACGGCTCGGCGCCTGTCTGCGCGCTCTGACGCGGGATGTCGAGCGGGTCGTGTATGTCGATTCCGGGTCGACGGATGGGAGCGTCGAGCTGGCGCGATCGCTCGGCGTGGAGGTGGTGCCGCTGGATCTGTCCATTCCTTTCACGGCCGCGCGGGCGAGGAACGAGGGGCTCGCGAGGCTGCTGACGATCGCGCCGGATGTGTCGCTGGTGCAGTTCGTCGACGGTGACTGCGAGCTGGTGGAGGGGTTTGTCGAGGCGGCTCGGGCGAAGCTGGAGGCGGAGCCGCGGCTAGCCGTCGTGTGGGGACGGCGCCGGGAGCGGTTTCCGGAGGCGTCGCTCTGGAACAGGCTGGTCGACCGCGAGTGGGACATGCCGGTCGGGGAGGCGACGCTGTGCGGCGGTGATGCGCTGATGCGCGTCGCCGCGCTCCAGGAAGTCGGCGGGTACGACCCGGCCGTGATCGCGGGCGAGGAACCGGAGATGTGCTTCCGTCTGCGCGAACGGGGGTGGCGGATCTATCGGATCGACCAGGAGATGACGCTGCACGACGCGTCGATGTCCCGGTTCGGCCAGTGGTGGAAGCGGTGCGTGCGTGCGGGGCACGCGGCGGCCGAGGGCGCGTGGATGCACGGCCGCTCACCGGAGCGGTACTTCGTCCGGGAAACACTCCGGCCGATCTTCTGGGCGGGTGTGCTGCCGATGCTGGCGCTGGCCTTGGCGTGGTGGACCCGGGGGGTGAGTCTGATCGTGCTGGCTGGGGTGTACGGGTTGCAGTGGTGGCGCATGCGATCCCGCGAAACCGGGGGGACTTCGCTGGTTTCTCCGGGGACACTTGCGATGTTTACGCTCGTGGGACAGTTCGCGCTGTTCGCGGGTGTTCTGACCTTCGGGAGGAACCGGTTGCTGCGCCGACGCACCACGATCATCGAGTACAAGTCGGCCTCTCCCGGTGAGGCCGCCACGGCCGAGAAGCGATGAGCGACCGCAAGGGGCCCATCCTGTATGTCGCCGGTGAACTGCCCAAGCTGAGCGAAACCTTCGTGTACCGCGAGGTGCAGGGGATGCGTCGGCGTGGCGTGGCCGTGGTGACGGCGACGGTGCACGATCCTCGACCCGGCTTCGCGGACGAGGACCTGAAGCGGATGGCGGCGAATGTCATCCGGATCTACGGTCCCGGCAAGGGTGCGGTCATGCTTGATGTGCTGCGATCGCTGCGGAGGGCTCCGCTGCGGACGCTGGGCACCGTCGGCCGTGGGCTGGTCGATGCGGCTGCGGCGCGCCGGCTCGGGTTTGGGCGGCGGCTCAAAACGATCTGGCAGTGCCTCGCGGGCGTTGCGCTGGCGTACCGCGTGCGAGGGAAGGACTGCACGCATGTGCACGCGCACTTCGCGCATGTCCCGGCGACCATCGCGATGCACACGGCCCGGCAGCTGGGCGTCGGCTTCAGCTTCACCGGGCACGCCAACGATCTGTTCCGCGAGCGGACGCTGCTGGAGCAGAAGCTCCGGCGGGCGAGCTTCGTGGCGTGCATCAGCGAGTGGCACCGGGAGTGGTACCGGGAGATCGTGCCCGTCGCGGACCGCGCGGCGCCGGTGATCCGGTGCGGCGTCGATACGGAGGAGTTCACCGCCGGGCAGAAGCGGGATCCGACGCTGATCGTCGGCGTGGGTCGGCTCGTGGAGAAGAAAGGCTTTGACACGCTGGTCGAGGCGTGCGGCCTGCTCCGCGACCGGGGCGTGCGCTTCCGCTGCGAGATCGTCGGCGATGGGCCGGAGCTCTCGGCTCTGGGAGACCGCATCGATCGGCTCGGGTTGGTGGGGATCGTGGGGCTCGCCGGTGCGAGGCCGAACGATGTCGTGCGGGGTCTGGTCCGCAACGCGGGCGTCTTCTGCCTTCCCTGTCGGGATGACAGCGAGGGTGATCGCGACGGGATCCCCGTGGCGCTCATGGAGGCGATGTCCTGCGGCGTGGCGACGGTCGCGGGGGATCTGCCGGCGGTGCGCGAGCTGATCGCCGACGACGGCATGGGTCGGCTGGTGCCGCCGGGCGACGCCGAGGCCCTGGCCGTAGTGTTGCGGGCCATCCTGACCGATGAGTCGCTGCGCGCCTCGCTCGGCGAAGGGGGGCGGGCCCAGATCGAGCGGGAGTTCTCGCAGGCGATCAACTGCGCGCGCCTTGAAGCCGCGTTCGAGCAGGCCGGGGCGTTCCGCTGAGGATCGGAGCGTCTCGGTGCCGTCTGACTCGGGCGGTTCTAGCATGGCTCCGATGGACCCTTTCGACGAGTTGGCGCGCCGTATCGAAGATCGCTCGTGCGTGGTGGGCGTTGTCGGGCTCGGGTATGTCGGGCTGCCGCTGGTCGCCACGATGCACGCCGGGGGGCTGCGAACGCTCGGGTTCGACATCGACCCGTCGAAGATCGATGACCTGGCGCGCGGCCGGAGCTACCTGCACCACATCCCCGACGCGGTGACCTTGTCCCTCGCTGCCAGCGATCGGTTCGAGGCCACCGCCGACTTTGATCGGCTCTGCGAGTGCGACGCGGTGATCGTGTGCGTGCCGACCCCGCTGACCGAGGACCGCCGACCCGATCTGTCCTTTGTGGAATCGACCGGCGAACAGATCGGGCGTCGGCTGCGGCCGGGCATGCTCGTGGTGCTCGAGTCCACGACCTTTCCGGGGACGACTCGGCGCGAGTTCGCCGGCTCGCTCGCGCGGACAGCCGACGCGGGTCTCGAGCTGGGGCGTGACTACCTCGTCGCGTTCTCTCCCGAACGCGAAGACCCCGGCAACGCGCAGCACTCGACGCGTTCGATCCCCAAGCTGGTCGGCGGGCTGGATGACCGTTCCACGAGGCTCGCGGCGTCGCTCTACCGGTGCGCGGTCGAGGAGGTGGTGCCGGTGTCATCTGCGGAGGTCGCCGAGGCCGCGAAGATCCTGGAGAATGTCTACCGCGCGGTGAACATCGCGCTGGTCAACGAGATGAAGATGGTGCTCGATGCGATGGGCATCGATGTCTGGGAGGTGGTGCGTGCCGCGGCGACGAAGCCGTTCGGGTTCCAGGCGTTCTGGCCCGGACCGGGGCTCGGCGGGCACTGCATCCCGATCGATCCGTTCTACCTCAGCTGGAGGGCGCGCGAGGTGGGCCAGCCGACGCGGTTCATCGAACTGGCCGGTGAGGTGAACCACGCGATGCCTCGGTATGTCGTCGACCGGACGGTCGGCGCGCTCGCCGATCGAGGCACGCCGATCGACCGGGCGAGTGTCCTTGTTCTGGGGCTCGCGTACAAGCGCGACATCGGCGATGTCCGCGAGAGCCCGAGCTTCGAGCTCATCACGCAGCTGCGTTCGCTCGGGGCGGTTGTCGCGTACAGCGATCCCTTCGTAGCGCGGACATGGAAGATGCGACGGTACGACCTGGGGCTTGAGAGCATCACGCTGACGCCCGAACGCGTGGCGTCCTACGACGCGGTGCTGATCGCGACGGACCATGCCGCGTTCGACTACGCGATGCTGGCGGGGCATGCCCGCCTGGTCATCGACACGCGCGATGCGATGCGTCCGTACACCGTCGCGATGGGCGACCGGCTGGTTCGGGCGTAGTCGGGTCACCCGGGACGATCATGCCGCGTTGAAGAACCGCTTGACGCGGTTGTATCGGACGGCGGCCCAGTGACGCATGTTCTGCTTGAACTGTCGTCCGGCGGGGAACGGGTTGTAGGGCAGGTCCGCGAGCTCGGGCGCCAGTCGGCGGACGACGCCGCTGTGCAGGTCGTCGCGTCCCCGCCCGCGGTGCCTCGGGTGCACACCGAGCTGGGTCTGGATCAGCTCGTTGCAGGCGTAGGCCGAGAAGATATCCGTGAACAGCGTGCGCAGCGAGTGCCCCTCGCCGACGGTCCGCGGGAGCTTCCATTCCCAGTACAGCCGCTCGAGCTCATCGAGCCCGGTGGCGTGCTTCAGCTCGGTGGCCTCCTTGAGCCACGGCGCATAGAGGGCGCCGGCGCCCGGCAGTGCCTCGAAGGTGCAGCAGACGAGGATGTCGTTCAGGGTGTACCGTCCGCCGCGCACCTCGCGGACCGCGGACCAGCCGCTCCGCACGATCTCGCTGACATTGCCGTTGACATGGAGCACGCGGTCGAGGCCGTGGCGTTCCATCGGGCCGTACTTCATCATGTGCAGACGCGGCTGGTAGTTGGAGATCGTTCGTGCCAGCTCGGTCTGAGACGGGTCGGGCTCGTCGAACGACGGCAGGACACGGAACGGCCAGCCCATGATCTCGGCGATCCGCTGGCCGGTGGTGATGTCGAAGTGGCCCGGCGGGCAGTTGATGCGATTCGTGATTGTGTGCGCCAGCAGCGGCGCGTGGGGATGCTCGACATGCTTCATCGCGGCGGCGAGGGTGCGCGAGTCATGACCGGCGGTCAGCCCCAGGGTGAGCGGGGCGCGGTTGGCGGCCGCCTGCAGCAGGCCCGAGAGCAGCACGGCGCTGTGCTCGACGGCGTCGGCGAGACGCACCCGCTCGATCGGACGCAGGGGCCAGAACCGTGCCCGCTGACCGGTACGCAGATCAAGCGTGTGGTTCGGCGGGAGGCTCCTGATGGCCGAGTAGAGCGTGCGATCCACGGGCATCCCGATGATGCCGCTCTTGCGGATGGTGCGGCAGACGCCCTCGAGCATCGTCTCACGGAACCATGGGTCCTCCTCCGCGATCGTCGGCGCCGCGGATGCGAGCAGCACATCGGAAGAGGCGATCCACGGCTGCGCCGCCGACTCGGGCGTGCCGTGAAAGATCGGGAGGGTCATGGCGCAGTCGCCGAAGGCGATCTCCCGATCACCGTGTCGGACGATCAGCACCCAGCGCCCGCCGGCGTGAAAGGTGCGAGCGGGCAGGTCCGCCGGATCGGGTGCGCCGTCGAGCCATCGGCGGAGGATGTCGGCATTGGCGTCGTCGGGTCGGCGCGGGTCGAGCGCCATGCCGATGAGTGCCGCTCGGATCGGTCCGGCGTCGGCGAGCGTGACCTGTGTATCGGGGTGCGACGACAGCACGCGTCCGTCGCCGAGCGAGACCGCCCGCCAGCCGGACGCCTCACCGAAGCGGTGCGTGCCGTACACGAACTGGCCGCGAGCGAGCGCGAGCGGTCCCTGCTCAACCGTCATGGTGTGGTCCGTCATGGAGTGCGGCGTTGAAGTCCTGCGCAGCCGATCAGCGGTCGTCTTCGACGACGATCGGTTCAAGGTCCGGGGGGGAGTCGTCGCCCGCTGGAGCCGGGTCGATCGGCTCGAGGTCTTCTGCGACACCGGCGGCGGGCTGCTGGGTCTCGCCGTTCGGCGGCAGGTCCGCGGCGGGGAATGTGGCGGGCCCCTGCGCGAACTCCGGACCTTCGCGGACCTCGTAGTGCAGCTTCCGCGCGGTGGCGTTGGGGACAGCGATCTCGTTGTCGAGCGAGCCGATCGATTCGTCCAATGCGCCGACACGCCACCGCATCATCGATGGCCTGGCTTCCGTCGCGCCGTCGGGGCGGCGGTCATCGAAGAACTGCAGCCCGAGCTTGCGCCCGACCGGGACATCGATGGACCAGACGACTTCACCGGTGCGTGTGTCCAGCACGGAGACGGTTGCCGGCAAGTGGGGCGTGCTCTCGTAGAAATAGCGATCGCGCGACGCGGGCACGCCGCCGATGGAGTAGCAGCCGGTGAGCGCGGTGGCGCCGGCCAGGGCAAGGGTGAGCAGGGCGGTACGGGCCGTCATTCGTCGATCTCCGCGTGCGGATGATGTTCGGTAAGGCAGACTACGCGATCTCTCATTCTATCGGACCCACAGCGTCTGGGCTTTGAACCGGGGTCCATAGAGTTGGTCAATGGTGGGGGATCAGTATCGTATTGGGCATGGGTACGACCTGCACCGGCTCGAGCCGCTGGAGCCGGGCGGCGCGGCCAGGCCGTTGGTGCTCGGCGGGCTGCTGGTCGAGCACGATCACGGTCCGGTGAGCCACTCCGATGGTGATGCGCTCCTGCACGCCGTCACTGATGCGCTGCTCGGAGCCATCGGCCAGCCTGACATCGGGCAGCTGTTTCCCGATAACGACCCCGCCTGGGACGGCGCGGACTCCAGCCTGTTCCTGGAGGCCGCCGTGGCCAAGGTCCGGGACGCGGGGTTCGGCATCGTGAACCTCGACGCGACGGTGGTGCTCGAGCGGCCCAAGCTCTCGGTCGTGAAGGATGCCATCCGACGACGGCTGGCTGTGCTGCTCGGCGTCGACCTCGATCGAGTGAATCTCAAGGCGAAGACGCACGAGCGTGTCGACGCCGTGGGCGAGGGGCGTGCGGTGGAAGTCCACGCCGTCGTCCTGCTCAGCCGAGATTGGGCATCATGACCCGCTCCGACCGGCACGCCGAGCGAGCCGAGCTCTGATCATTCGGCCGACGACGGCGTTTGTGGTCCGAGGGAAGGCCCCGGCAAGGAGCATGCCGTAGCGAGCGCCAACGCTGGTCCACACCTCAGGCCGGGGCCTGCGCAGACAGCGGACGATGGCGTCGGCCACGCGCGAGGCGGGCTGCATGAATGCCTCCGATGAGCCCATGAGCCGGGTTGCGCCTCGCCGCTGCATCGTGTCGAAGAATTCCGTGCTGGTGCCGACCGGGTGCACGGTGCTGACGCGTACACCCTTCGGCCGCAGCTCGACATCGAGCGCTCGGCCGATGTGGTGCTGGGCGGCCTTGGTCGCCGAATAGGCCGCGTAGTACGGCGTAGGAAAGACGCCGAGACAGGACGAGCAGATCAGGGCGTGCCCCCTCCCGCGTTCGACCATGGCGCGGAGCGCCGGTCGGAGCACATGCACGCTGCCGAAGAAGTTCGTCTCGAACATCGAACGCAGCGCATCGTCCGGCATCTCCAGCAGCGAGGATTCCTCGCCGTACCCCGCGTTGGCGTACACCGCGTGGAGCGCCCCGAACGCTCGCTCCGCCTCGGCGACCGCGGCCTCGCAGGCTTCGGCGTCGGTGACATCGCACGCGAGCGAGACAGCATCGACCCCGGCGGATCGGCACCGCTCCGCCACGGCCTCCAGCTTGTCCTTGCGCCGAGCGAGCAGCGCAACAGGCATGCCGGACCGTGCGCAGGCGAGCGCGGTCGCCGCGCCGATGCCGGACGACGCGCCGCTGATCAGGATCGGTTGCCCGCGAAGCTCGATCGGCACGGGATCACTCCTCCGCGGCGGTGGACCGGCTCAGCAGCCAGCGTGGCTCCTGGCATCGGAGCAGCCACGACGCAAGAGCGTACGCGGCCCCACCCAGCGCGACGGCGGCGGCGAGCCGCCACGCGCCGAGCACCCAGGCGTCACTGTCCGGGAACAAGCGTGGCACGCCGAAGACGGCTGCGCTCATGCAGAGCGTCGCGATCACGATCCGGCTGGCAGCGGGCAGGACGGAAGCGGTGTCACCGGCGCTGCGTCGGGCGGCGATGCCCAGCAGCAGCGTCTGGAGTGTGGCGGTGACCGCGGTGGCCCACGCGAGGCCCGCCTCCCGGAACCGCCAGATCAGGACGAGATTGAGCACCACATTCGCCGCGACCATGGCGAGACTGATCCTTGTCGGTGTCGCGGTGTCATCCCGGGCGTAGAACGAGCGGATCAGCAGGTGGTTCAGGCTGTACGCCCAGACGGCGCACGCATAGCCGGCGAGCACCGCGGCCGCGCGGGCGAGGCCGTCTTCCGAGAACCCGCCGGCACCCGAGAACATCACACGGACGAGGTCCTCGCGCACCAGCCACAGACCGGCAGAGGCGGGCAGGCCGATGAAGAGCGAGAGGCGGATGCCTCGGCCGAGCGTCGCGCTGAAGCGGGCCGGGTCGGTGGCGTGGCGGGCCAGCTGCGGAAAGGCGGCTGTCGCCACCGCAATACCGAAGACGCCGAGCGGGAACTGATAGAGCCGCTGGGTGAACCCGACGATGGCGTTCGAGGCCTCGTCCATCGGCACCGGTCGGCCGAACATCGTCGGGCCGATCCACACGGGCCACATCGCGAGCAGCGTGTCCACGAGTGTGTTGATCTGGAGCGTGCCCATGCCGATGACCACGGGCAGGAACGCGCGGAGCGTGGCGCGGCCCGGCTCGCGCGCCAGCCCGAAAGCACGAGAGAACCGGGCGTGACCGCCGAGCGCGGCGAGCGCCCAGGCGAGCTGCAGGGCCCCCGCGACAAGCGTGGAGACCGCGATGATGCGCCCCGCTGCCAGCGCGTCCGTCCCCACCAGCAAGCACGCGAGCCCGGCGGCGATGATGCACGCGTTGAGCACGATCGGCGCCGCGGCGGGCATCGCGAAGCGACCCCGGACCTGCAGCATCCCGCCCAGGATTGCAACGGCGCAGACCGCCGGCATCAGCGGGAGCATGAGCATCATCAGCTCGACGGAATACGAGGTCGTGCCGCCCGCGGGCACGCGGAGCAGCCAGACGAGCAGCATCGCCTCGCCGATGACGGTGAGCAGCCCGGTGACCATCACCAGCCAGGCCATCACGAGCGAGGCGTAGGCGTCGGCGGTCGGCCTGTCGGGCTCGCCGGCGGCGACGAGACGGCTGTACCGAGGGATGAACGCGCCGGAGAGCGCACCCTCGCCGAACAGCCTGCGGAACATGTTGGGCAGCGCGAAAGCCGCGTTGAACGACGAGCCCACCGCGGTGTCCCCGAAGACACGGACGAGCACGAGGTCCCGGCCGAGCCCGAACACCCGCGAGGCGAGCGTGAAGCCGGCCACGGTCCGTGTATCGCCCGCCATCGACCTGATATCCTGCTGGGCTTGCGTGCATGCTGGCCCGGCCCGGCCCGGGCCGCGTCCTCGCGCGAGCCTCGGACCAATCACCAGCGCGCCGGTCGTGGCCAGGAGCGAGCCGACCGCGTTGGCCGCCATGTCGTCGAACGCGAACACGCGGTTGAGCCCGGGGATCGCCTGCGTCGATTCATCGACCGCCGCATAGAGCAGGCCGATCGCGCCTGCGCGAAGCACGGCCGACCGCCGAGACCATGGCCCGGTCCAGCCGGTGCCGATCAGCAGCGCCGTCCACACGAAGAACGCGCCGAGATGCACGAACAGATCCGTGCGGGGCACCGGGCCGTCGATCACGAGGTTTGGCTTGTGCGTCGCGTACGCCAGCACGGCTGCGTACACGATGAAGGCCAGCCGCGTCACGGTGACCAGTCGACTCGTCACGCGCGGTGGTCCGTCCCCGGGCCGAAGGGCTCACGCCACGCCTGCACCGGGGCGTCGTGCTGCGGACGGACCACGATCTCCGGTGCATCATCATGGTCCGAAGCCGACGCTGTCGTCTCCGCGCCGAGCAAGTCCGTCGCCAGGGCCGCGTAGTCCTCTGCGCCGGCGGCATTCGGCGCGTACTCGAAGATCGTCTGTCCGAAGCTGGGGCACTCGGCGAGCTTGATGTTCCGCCGGATCGCGGGGCGAAGGATTCTGGCGCCGTCCCACGGCAGCCCCGTGCCCTGCGCCTGGTCAAAGAAGCCCTGCAGGTCGGCGACGACCTCCTGGGCGAGCGTCGTCTGGTTTTCGTGCATGCAGAGCACGACGCCGCTGACGCGCAGCCTTGGATTCAGCGAGCCACGCACGAGCTTGACGGTCTCCAGCAGCTTGCTGACGCCCTGCAGGGCGAGGAAGTGCGCCTGCATGGGGATCAGGACCTCGTCCGAGGCGGCCAGCGCGCTGAGCGTCAGGAGGCCCAGGGCGGGCGGGCAGTCATACAGCACGAGGTCAAACCGGTCTCGCACGCGGTCGATGGCGCGGGCGAGCCGGTGCCGACGGTCATCCTGCGCTCCCAGGTCCTGCTCGGCCGCGGCGAGATCGGTCTCGGCGGGGAGGAGCCAGAGATTCTCGCGAGCCGCCAGGGCCGCCGCCGCGGCGTCGTGCATCGGGTCCAGGAGCAGGTCGTACACGCTTGTGTCGAGGTTGGCGGGGTCAATGCCCAGATGGAGCGTCGCGTGCGCCTGCGGGTCGAGGTCCACCAGCAGCACCCGGAACCCCTGTGCAGCGGCTGCGGCCGCCAGGTTGACCGTCGTCGTCGTCTTCCCGACGCCGCCCTTCTGATTCATCAGCGAGATGGACCGCATGCCGCGGAGTATAGGGGCCGGCTCAGGTGGCATCGGATCCGAGCTGGGCAGCGGAGGGTGTCGGCTCCGGTTCGTCGGTGCGGGGTGCCTCGGCGGCGCTGTCGGCGGCGGCCTTCGACGAGAGCTTGCCGGGCCTGCCGATTTCGGCCGGGTGGAACGCATCGGACTTGGCCATCGTCTGCAGCTCGATCGCCTTGCGGCGAGCGATCTTGATCGCCGTGACGCCGATGTAGCTCGCGAAGAGCAGGATCAGCACATAGGTCACGCGAGCCCGGCCGAAGCTCGCCAGCACGCCGAGCGCCGCGAACCCGAAGCCGATGCCGTAGAGCGTCAGCACGGCTCCCTTCACGCCCAGCGACCGCTTCAGCATGTGGTGCAGGTGGTCCGAGTCGGGCTCGGAGAGGCTCTTGCCGGCCATCTTGCGACGCACGATCGCCAGTGTCGTGTCGATGATCGGGATGGCGTAGATCACCAGCCCGGCCACCACCAGATGGGTCTTGCCTGTGTCGCCCAGCAACAGGATGAGCACCACCGTGCAGTACCCGAGCAGCAGCGAGCCGCAGTCGCCCAGGAAGATGTTCGCCGGGTTGAAGTTGTGCGGCAGGAACCCGAGGCAGGCGCCGAGCACCGCCAATCCGAGCACGATGCGTTGCGTGTCGCGGGGTCCGTCGTCCGCCAGGGCAAGGCCGAGCGCAACGACGAGAATGCCAGCGACCGCCATCGCCGTCACGCCGGAGAGCAGGCCGTCGAGCCCGTCGATCAGATTCGACGCGTTGCATCCGCCGAGGACGAAGACCGCGATGATGGCGGCTCCGGTCCAGTAGACCAGATCAAACCGGATGACCTCCCCGATCAGCGGGAGTGCGGTTGGCAGGTGGATCGAGAAGCCGATCGTCTGGAAGGTGTGACCGGCAACGGTGAACTCGACCGCCGGGATGCCGAGCGCGTCGGCGATGGGCATGATAAAGCCGCGCGCGACCTGGACGCCGATCTGGTCGGCCGCCAATGCCGCCGCGGCAAAGAGCTGGCCGGCGATCTTGAGCCGAGGGCTGATGCCCACCACATCGTCGAGCAGCCCCACGAGCATGATCACGCTCATACCGACCAGGATCGACCAGGGCATGACGCGCTGGGCATCGACAACGACATGCTCCGTGGGGTGGAAGTCCGCGAGGAAATCGATGCGGATCGCGAGGATGCTGTAGAAGATCGCCGCCACGAGCCCGAGGAACACGGCCGCACCGCCGAGGTAAGCGACCGGGATCTTGTGCACCTTGCGCGGGTCGGAGGGCCGGTCGATGATCCCGTTGGCGACGGCGAGCCGGCGCATGATGGGCGTGGCGGTCAGCGTGACGAGAAAGGCGACGACGAACACGCCGACATACCCGTTGAGGATGCTTGTCCGCGTGAGCGTCCCCGCGGCCGCGTCGACGGCCTGAGCGATGGTCGCGATGGGCGTCACGGATTGGCTCCCGTGCGCTGGGGCGAAGGGCTGCGGCGACGCCCGGCCAGCTCCTGCGCCAGATCGGCGATGGTCTGACGCAGCGGGACCTTGGGCTCGTACCCGATCGCGCTTCGGATCCGCGACAGGTCCGGCTGCCGACGACGCAGATCCTCGAAGCCGTGCGGATACACCGTGTCGTACGGCACGGGCTCGATCGTGGACGCCGAGCCGGTCACCTCGATCACGAGCTCGGCCAGGGAACGGATGGTCACGGGCTCGTCCGAGCCGATGTTGAACACGCGCCCGTGGTGCCGGGCTTCGCCGAGCAGTTTGGGCAAGGCCGCCGCGACATCGCGCACATCGCCGAAGCAGCGTGACTGGCTCCCGTCGCCGAACACGCGCAGAGGCTCGTTGGCCAACGCTGCCTCGACGAAGCGAGGCAGCACCATGCCGTAGGTCCCGACCTGTCGCGGCCCGACCGTGTTGAAAAATCGCACGATGACCACCGGCAATCCTCGGTCGCGCGCGAACGCCAAGGCGAGATGCTCATCGAGCGCCTTGCTCGCGGCGTAGGACCAGCGCGTGACGGTGGTGGGGCCGTAGACCACATCGTCGTCCTCGGCAAAGCTCTCGCGGACACCCTTGCCGTACACCTCGCTGGACGAGGCGATCAGTGTGGCCGCCGGCCCGGCGTTTGGGCCCGCGGCCACCGCGGCCTGCAACAGCCTCGCCGTCAGGGACACATTTGTCTCGATCGCCTCGGCCGGGTGATCCATGACGAGCTTCACGCCTACCGCGGCGGCGAGGTGGTAGATCTCATCGAACGCGCCGAGCGAACCCGACTCGCCGACCTCGTCGAGCACCTCGCCGAGGTCCGCCTCGACGAACCGGAGCGACGGGTCGTCGGCACGGTCCGCCAAGTTCTCACGGCGTCCGGTGGACAGGTTGTCCACGACCGTCACACGGCGACCCGCATCGAGCAGCAGCCCCGTCAGGTGCGAGCCGATGAACCCCGCGCCGCCCGTGACGAGCGCTCGGCGCGGCGGGCTGGCTGGCTGGCTCGCGTGCACGGTGCCGTGTCTCCACACGCCGGTCCACGGGACGGCCGGCTGTTCACTCGATCAGCTCTTGGCCGCGGCCTTGCGGTTCTGATAGGCGTGGGCGGTGCGCATGTTCCGCTTGAAGTAGCCGCCGGCGGAGGCCCGGACGGCGTTCACGACGACGCCCAGGAACTCGCCGCGCGCGTCGTTGAGCTCGGTGCGCAGCCGGGCGACGAGGCCACGCTTCTCGCTGAGCGCCCGGACCACGAGGATCGTGCCGCCCACGCGGTTGGCCAGGCCGAACGCATCGCCGGAGACGATCGCCGGGGCCACATCGAGAATCACCAGGTCGTACCGCGCCTCGAGCTGCGAGAGCAGTCGGCTCATGGGCTCGGTCGCGATCCGTTCGAACACGCGGTGCTCCGGCGCGCCGACGGTCATGACATCCAGCGACGGGTTGTCGGTCCTGCAGATCGCCTCGTCGATCGATGCCGCGTCGGCGAGCACATCGGCCAGCCCGGGGCTCGGAGCGAGATCGAACAGGCCGTGCACCGCGGGCCGACGCAGGTTGGCGTCCACGATCAGCACCCGGCTGTCCGCCCGGGCAGCCGCCTGGGCGAGGTTGGTCACCAGCGAGGTCGCGCCGGACCGGGGCGACGCAGGCACCACCAGCACCGAGCGGTGCCCCGCGAGGTGGATCTTCTTCAGCAGTGCCACGCGGAGCTGCCGAACGCTCTCGGCGAAGACACCGCTCGGCCGGTCCTGGAACGCCGTCTCGGCACGCTTCGGCCGCGACGGGTCCTCGCCGACATCCGGCAGCATGCCCAGCAGCGGCGTGCGTGGGATCATCGCGATGTCGGACGGTCCCTTGATCCGCTGGTCGAGCACCTCACGCAGCACGATCACCAGCGAGGTGAGCCCAACGACCAGCACGAACCCGGCGGGCACGATGAACTCGATCTTCGGGAAGGACACCTGATCCGGCAGGCGCGGGGCCTGGCGGAGCGTCACCCGGCTCGCGGAGCTCAGGTCACCCAGGCCTCGCACCTCGTCGAGCCGGGCCTGGTTATCGGCGATGCGGGTCTGCTTCTGCTCGACCGACCGCTGCAGCGACGCGATCTCCTGCGAGATGGTGGTGACCTCGTTCAGACGCCGCTGCGCCGTCTCGACATCGCCCTGCAGTTCGGCCTGCCGGGCGTAGAGCTGGTTGAGCTGGCGGCGAACCGTATCGATCGCCTGGTTGAACTGCGTCGTCAGCAGCTCCTCGGTCTTCGCGCCGATCTCGTCGTTCAGACCCTGGATGTCGGCCTGCACGAGCTTCATCTGCGGGTGCTCCGCGCCGAGGCCGAGCCGTTCGAGGCTGCGCAGCGAGGCCTGCCGGGCCTGCAGCTGGCTCTTGAGCTGCTGGATGAGGGGGTCAACCGAGACCTGCGCCCGGATATCCTCGGGGAACGCGATGCCCCGGGCGTCGTTGAGGATGCGCAGGTACTCCTGCTGCTGCGTTTCGGTGAGCGTGATCAGCTCGTTGATCGAATTGAGGCTCTCGACCGCGAGGTTCAGCGTCTGGGAGGCCTCGGTCAGTCGGGCATCGACCGATTCCATCTTGTTCACAGAAAGCAGTCGATCGATCGCACGCTGCTCGCGTTCGACGGACTGCTCGAGGTCCTCGATCAGCCCGGCGAGCTGGTCGCGGGTCTCCTGGCGTTCGCTCGTGGTTGAGGTGCGCAGGTCCTCGAGGTACTCCTCCGTGACGATCTGGACGACGGTGAAGACATCCTGCGGCTTGCCGTACTCGAAGCTCAGCTGGATGAGTGTCGTGTTCGGCACCGGGCGAGCAACGAGGGTCTCCTGCAGCTCGATGATCGCTTCCGCAGCGATGATCCGGCCGCTGCTGTCGAGGAACTGCGAGCTCCAGTCCGGCGCTTCCGAGACCAAACGCGGGTGTGTGACGACACCCTCGAGCACATTGACCGAAACCATACTCGCGGCCTGGGTCGCCATGAACCGCTCGAGCTCTTCCTTGTTGTTCCCGAAGGTGCCGACATCCGCGATGTCATCCCTCGGTGCGAGCACATTGAAGTACGCCTCCGCCTTGTACTGCGGCGCGTACCGGCGCAGCACGATGAACCCACCGACGCCGACCGCGACACCGACGAACGACGCGATGATCAGCAGGATCAGATACTTCTTGAAGACCTTGATGGGATCGAAGGTCGACGCCCCGCCGGCGCCGGCGGGCGCGGCCGCGCGCATGGGCGCCGGGCTGATGGGTCTGGGTTGGCTCGTCGCGGTGCTCATGCGTGCGTATCCGTCCGTGTCGGTTCGGGTGTTCGGCCCGCCCGACGATGCTCGCGTCCTGTCCCTGCCCGGTCAGCGGGCGTTGATGTTCCGTTCGACCTCGTCGAGCTCGCCCAGGTAGTCCTCCGATACATCGGGCTGCTCCTCGACGATGGACCGAGCTTCCGCCGCGGCCGCGCGGGCGCCCTCCGGGTTCCCCGACGCCAGCCTCGCCTCCGCGAGGTGGATCAGCACCGGGATCTTCTCAGCATCGGCCGTTGCGAGGCCCAGAGCGCGTTCGAGTGGCGGAAGCGACTCCTCGGCCCGGCCCGCCCGCAGGTACGAGAGCCCGAGTGTATCGAGCGTTCCCCGGTTGTCGGGGCTCAGCTCCACGGCCCGCTCCGCCAGCGGGACGGCCTCGGCCGCCTCGCCCAGATGCTTCGCGAGGGTGAACGCGAGGTTGTTCAGCAGCTCCGGGCTGTTCGGCGCGAGCTCCACCGCGGCACGCATGTCCGACGCCGCCTCGCTGTACCGCTCCTGCCGGTAGTGCACCAGCGACCGCAGCCGGAGCGACTGCACGCGGAGTTCCGCGGTCTGGTCGGCCGCGGTCAGCGGGGCGAGCAGCGTGAGGGCATCGGCGAAGCCGCGCTCCTCGCTGGTGAGCATTGTCGCCCATGCGAATCGGGCCCACGGGCTGAGCGTCTCGCTCCGGTTCAGGCGTGTCATGAAGGATGACGCGGCATCAAACGATTCCAGGACGCTCGGGAGCTGCAGCGTCCACGCGATCATCGACGGCCGCTCCGCCCGCACGATGCGGAACGCCGCGAGCAGGTGGCGGTCAACCTCGGCGGTGTTACCCGCGGCCTGCTCGACTGAGGCCCGCATCATCAGCACGCCGACATCGTCGCTCGCGAGGCTCGGGTCATTGGCGATCTGCCGGGCTTGCCGGATGTCGGGGCGAGGTTGCTCGAGCAGCGAGCGGATGAGCCTCGCGCCGATCGCGGGGTCTTTGCTCTGCTCCCAGGCCGTGCCGAAGTACTGCGCCGCTCGCGCGTGCCGGCCGAGTTCGGCGAACATCTCGCCGCCGGTGACCAGCAGCGCCAGGTTGCCGGCACGCCGGCTCAGGCCCTGGTCGATGACATCGGCGGCCTCGTCCTCGCGGTCGAGCTCGATCAGCCGGCGCGCCGCCGCCACCCGGAGCTCATCGCTGTCGGGCAGGGCCGCTACCGCCGCGAGGACATCGCGGACCGACTCGTTGGTCCGGCCTTCACGGGCGTACGCCGCGGACCGCAGCCGATACGCGGTGATGTTGCTCGGGTCGAGCTCGATGGCGCGAGTGAGGTCTTCGATCGCGTCACGCACGAGAGCGGGATCACGGAGCAGCGAGGTGGCACGGCGCATGTACGCCGTCGCCGCATCGGGGTACGCCGCGATCGCCGCGTCGATCAGCCGCCGGGCCTCGGCGACTTCACCCCGCCCCTCGGCGATGCTCGCCCGCAGCAGCCGGAAGACGAGCTCGTCCTGCGTCTCCTGACTGAGCTGGTTGAGCCGGGCCTCCGCGTCGTCCCACCGGGCGAGCCGGGTGAGCACCTCGATAAGCCGTCCGGCGGCCTCGGTGCCGATGGCCGTTTCCGCGGCCGGTCCGTCCACGATGGACTCGAGCAGCTCCGCGGCCTCGTTGTAACGCTGCAGCCGGAACAGTTCGTTCGCCAACGCCCGATCGACGACGGGGTTCTCCGGGTCCTGCTGTCGCCGGCCCTGTCGCAGCGTTGTCAGCGCCCGCTCGATCTGCCCCCGCTGCATCAGGAAAGCGCTGAACGCGATGTAGGCGTTCGGCGAGTTCGCGCCGGGCGTGTCGGAGACGAGGAAGTCCGTGAACTGCTTCACGGCCCCCTCGAAGTCGTTGCGGTCCGCGTGCCAGCGGGCATCGAGCTGCGCGAGCGCCAGGCTGTCACGCTCGCCGCGCGCCTCGTCGAGCAGTCGGCGGGCCTCGTCGAACAGACGCAGATCGATCGCCAGATCGATCAACGCCACGGTGTTCTGCTGGTTATCCGGCTCGGTCCGACGGATCTTCATCCGCTCGTCGTACGCGAGCTGCTTGCTGCCCGAGGCACCCTCCAGCTCGAGCCAGATCTCGCGGAACCGCTCGTCGCGCCGGGCGAATTCCAGTGCATCGCGAGCGGTCTCGAGCGCCTCGTTGAGCCGCCCGGTGCTCGCGAGCACCTGCAGGTACCCGGAGATCAGATCGACATCGTTCGGACGGATCTCGAGCGCCCGGCTGTAGTTGTCGATCGCCCCGAGCGAGTTGCCGCGTTGCAGCTGCACCTGCGCGAGAAGGCGCAGGGTGACCGCGCTGAGGCTGCCGCGCTCCGTGGCCTCGAGCAGGGCCCGCTCGGCCTCGGCCCAACGCTCCTCCGCGATGCTGATCCGGCCGCGGAGCACCAGCCCGCCGGCGCCGTCGAGGTCCTTGTCCGCGTGGTCGCGAGCGATCGTGCGGGCCGCCTCGGTGTCGCCCCGGCGCAGCGCATCTTCGAACGCCGCCAGCAGCACCTCGCGGTTGTCCGGAGCCAGCGCCAGGGCCCGGGCGATCGCCTCCGACGCCGACGCCTGTTCGCCCACGGACAGCCGAACGCGGTGCTTGCGCAGCCACTTGTCCCATTCGGGCAGGTCGGAGTCGTCGAGCACCTGCTCGGCGAGGGTCGCGTCCTCGCCGACGGTCGCCTGCCGCTGCATCATCGTCAGGATCGCGCTCTCCGGCTCGAGCGCCAGGCCCGCCGTTGCGACCTCCGCCGCACGCTCGAACCGTCCGAGCTTGTTGAGCATGGCGGCGAGGGGGATGTGCAGCCGCGCGGTCTCGAGATCCGGATTGTCCGCGAGCGCCGCCTCGAGCACCTCGACCGCTCGGTCGGTGTTGCCCGCGTCGTCGGCGAGCTGCGCATCGATCAGCGCCTGCTGCACAGGATCGCCCACCTCGGTGTTGCCCGAGAGGGCGCGCATCGTGGCGAGCCGGGTGCGGATGGCCTCGTTCTCCGGCAGGATGTCGGCGGCTCGCTCGAGCAGCGATTCCGCCTCCTCGTAGTCACGCAGCCCCGCCGCGATGTCCGACAGGGGAAGCAGCGCCTGGACATCCGCCGGGTTCAGCTCGAGGGCCCGGTACAGCAGCCGGCGCTGCTCGCCGGTGTTGTTGAGCCGGCGCGCGATCTCCGCCGCGAGCCGGACCGAGTCCGGGTCTGACTCACCGACACGCGTGTTGAACTGGCGGATCAACCGGTCGGCGGCGTTGAAGTCGCCGTTCGCAAACGCGAGCTTGGCATCGAGGAGCGTCAGCTCGATCGAGTCCTCGGCGAGGTCGCCGGCGGCTCGCTCGCGGAACTCGCGTGCATCGGCCAGCCACTGGTCACGGGTCGGCGCCTGTGCGGGCAGCGAACGCCACTGGTCGATCGCTGCGTCAGCGATCTTCCAGTTCACGAGCTGCTGCTGCTGCACCAGCACCACGCCCTCGGCCGACACGGGCGGACGCTCGAGCTTGGCGATCTGCTTGTACGCCTCGATCGCATCGCCGTACCGGTTCAGACGCTTGAGGAACTCTGCCCGCGCGCTCAGCACGAGGACATCCGTCGGACGGTTGCTCGCCGCGGTGTTCCACAGTGTGCTGACCGCGTCCGAGCCATCCTCGCGCATGGTGCGAAGCGCGAGCTGCATGAGCAGCGAGGTCGTCTCCGAGTCGGTGGGCTCCGGTCCGCCGACCGCGTGACGGGCGAGCAACGCCTCGACCTCCTCGCGGTGCTTGTCCAGCACGCCGCGGCGGGCCGCGACCATGTCGCCGCCGAACAGCTGCAGCCGACCGACCTGCTCGAGCTCCTCTTCGATGCGGATCGCCAGCGCCAGGCCCGCGGCCCGCAGACTCTCGGGGTTGGCCTCGGCGGCGGCGAGGACACGCCCGCGCGCCTCGTCCAGAATGCGCTCCGCCTCGGCTTCCCGGCGATCACGCAGCGCGATCTGCGCCTGCCGGCTCCGCATCGAGTACAGATCCGTGAGCGACGCGATGTCACCCGGGTCGACCTCGATCGCGTTCAACAGGTCCTGCTCGATGGTCTCCACCCGATCGCGGGGCAGGTCCGCCCCGGAGGCGAACAGCCGCCCGCCGTACCGCGCGCGATACCGCATGAGCCGCTTCGGTGTGTCCTCGTCGGGCCAGACAATGCCCGTCACCGACGACCGCGAGACCCGGTCCATCTCGTTGAGCCCTTCGAGCGACGGCCGCATCGAGGAGAGCCAGGTAAAGGTCGAGCTGAGCGCCTCCTCGTGTGCGTCGAGGTCCGCTCCCTTGACCTTGGCGATCTCCTCGAGCACCCGCCTGAGCTGGGCGTACTCCTGGATGTACTCGGCGCTCGTGGGGTAATCGATGGTCTCGATCGCCGTGCGCCAGCCCTCGAGCCAATCGAGCCGGGACGGATCGTGATTGACCGCCTTGGCCCAGCTCTTCTGCGCCTCGACCCAGTTCCCGTTCTGCTGGAACTCGACGGCGCGGTTGGCGTGATCCTCGCCGGACTTCATCACGATCGTCATCGCCGCCCAGACCACCGCGCCCATCGCGCCGAGCAGCACGATCGAGAGCACGATCACGAACTTGACATTCACGCGGGCTGCCATGAGGGTCTCGGTCCTTTCGTCCGTGCCGGCGCTCAGCCGGGGTCGGTCGCGCGCTTGGGGGGCTAGCGCACCGGCTCGTCTGCCGGCGGGTACCGCCCCTGGGTCACCTCGACCCAGTCGGGCACACAGAGCATGATGTCGGGGAGCAACTCGTCAAGGAGCCCCGACGCCGCCGCCACGAGGTCCTCCGGAGACTGAATCCGGTCCGACTCCGTGGCGTTGAACTGCACCTTGAGATAAAAGGCGTAGTCGTCCTTCAGGTCGAACGCCAGCAGGCGGACATCCTCCGCGCTGGCCACCACGCCGCCGTTGGCGATGAAGAAGTAGCCGGCGAAGATCCGACCCTGCCGGGGGATGCTGTAGCCCGATGCCCGGAGCCGCAGGTCCTCGATGCCGCGGGGCAGGCGGACCCGCTGGCCCCGCGCTTCGGACCACCGTGGGCTCGTCCGCGCGGTAAACACCGGCTCCTCCCCGTCGGGCGCGTTGGGGTCCAGGATCCAGCCGTCGCGGCGGAGTCGCATCGGGATCTCGGTCGATTCTGCCGCCCGCTGCATCCCGCCGCCGACGAAGCATCGCTCGGGCACATGCGGCACGGTATCGATCTGATCCGTGTAGTACGCCGCGTGGAACTCGATCACCAGCGGGTCCTCGCCCGCCGGCGGGTTCTTCTCGATGAACACGCGGTTGACATAGTTCGTGGTGCCCAGCTCCTCGAGCACCTCGGCCGACTCGATGCGATCCTGGCCGATCTGACGCCACCCGTCGGTCTCGCGGGGCAGGACCGTCAGCACGCGGTTGTTGGGGGCATAGATCGGCAGCTTGTCCAGGTGATACTGCATCGTGTTGATCGCCCAGCCGATGCCCAGCGCCGACAGCGACAGCACCGCCAGCAGCGCGACCACGGCCGGCCTGGCCAGGTTCGGCTCGAACCGTGTGACCAGCGGGGGATCCGGAGCGGGCGGCAGGTCCACAATTTTCTTGAGCGCCCAGACCGTCAGCAGGAACACGCCGAGGCCCGGAAACAGCAGAAGCGTGCCGATCAGCGTGTGCGCTTCACCCTGCGCCAGGTTGCGGTCCTGCAGCGTCAGCAGGCCCAGCACCGCCACCCGCAGGATGTTCATCAGCAGCGCCACGGGCACCGACAGCAGCAGCACCGCGATACGCTGCCACCACAGCCGACAGGTCAGCACCGCCACCGTCGCCCCGAGCGCCACGAACGCGACAACCATCCGCATCCCGCTGCACGCCTGCGCGACATTCAGCGGGAATTCCTCGCCCGAAGCCGTGATGACCGTCAGGATGTTCCCGTCCACATCGGTCTGAAACCCGAAGACGAGCCCGATCAGCCCGAGCAGCACGAACGCCCCCTGGCTCGCGATGATCTGCAGCGGCCAGGTCACCTCGAGCATGATCCGCTCGGCGATGGTGACGCCGAAGGCCAGGAACGCGATCGGCAGGAACAGGTGACGCATGGTTGCGGGGCCGAACAGCGTCAACGCCACGCCGAAGAGCGTCAGCACGACGCTGAAGCCCTGGAACATGTGCACACCCGGAATCGGGCCGATCGAGAAGGTCAGGTACGCGGCGATCCCCAGCAGCACCGGCACGAGACCCGGCCAGAAGGGCTCGGGGAGGCTCGCGGCGATCTCCCGCCGGCGCTGCCAGACCATGTAGCCGGCGATCAGCGGGATGAAGAACGAGTGGCCCCAGTCCTCGATCATGGCGGAGCTGAACTCGCTCTGCTTGGCGAACCAGCGGTAGAACAGCAGCACGAAGGCGAGCGCGATCAGCCCGCCGAGCGTCAGCGAAATCGCGCCGCCTCGCCCGGTGCGCGAGCCGGTCGCGGATGCCGCGCCCGCCGAGTTCGCCGGGACGGTGGTCATCGCGTTGCTGCCTGCCGATGCGTCACTGCCTCTCCTGCCCGAGGATCATGCCTGCCGAACCAGACCGGGCCGCGCCGCCAGCCCGGCCGGCACCGCCTGCACCAGCGTCGGCCGAAACAGACGCCGTCTTTCGTGATGCATCCATGCCCCGGGGCGCACCCCGGCACCGGAGACCGTCGTACGAACACGCCCGGCCCCCGGTTCGAGCTCCCTTGGTCACGATCCTACGGGGGTTCGGCGCACCGGTCACGCTCCAACCGCTCACCACGGGCCCGCCCCGAGGTGCGACAGCGACCGGATCAACCAACGCGGATCAGAAGCCCCGGTCGATCGGCGGCGCGCCGAAGATGTCGTTGCCGAAATTGCGGTCCACCAGGAACCCGAAGCCGTAGGACGCACGGAATCCGCCTCGAACGACCGCCAGCGGATACGCCCAGAAGTTCGTGCCGATATTGATGTGGTCGTTTGGCTTTAGGAATATGTCCGGGTGCGTCCCCTCGGCGATCTTGCGCAGATCGAACATGATCGTCGCCTGGCGATCCGTCCCGATCATCCGGGTGAGATCGACGCGCTCCGGGATGGCCAGTCCGCCCAGCCCCCCGGCTGAGGTGATCAGCCTGGAGAGGGTCAGCTGCGGGCTGTAGTTGTACGCGCCGGGCCGGGCGATCTGACCGCCGATGTAGATCGTCCCGGACCCCGCGGCCGGCACGCGGATCGTGTCACCGGGCCGGACAACGATGTTCACGCGGGCATCGCCTCGAAGCAGCGGCTCGACCGGCACAGCGATGATGCGCTGCGTGACGGCTTCCTCCGCGGCCGCTGTGGCCTCGGCGAGCTCCGGCAGCCCGAGGCCCGGCACGCCCACGCCGCTCTCGTCGAACTGCACCCACCGCCCATCGAGGAAGATCCACTGGCTCGGCGAGGTGTCGAAGATGCTCTCTCGGCGCGGCTCGACCAGATCGATCGCCGGATCACGCGCGGGCTGCTCGTCCGTCTCGGGCTGGAGCCGGGCGACGGCGCCCATCACCGCGGGCGAGCCGCCCTCCTCGCCTTCGCGCGACATCTGATCGATCAGATCGATCAGCCGGCCGGGGCGGTCCTCGACATCCTCGGGCACACCGGGGACGGTCTCGGGTCCCGACGAGCCCGGGCGGCCGGGGTCGCCGAACTCACCGCTGAGCGCTGTCTGCCGGATGACGAAGATCTCGGCCGTGGATTCATCGAGCAGCCCGCCGGTCGCGGCGACGGCCTCGAGCAGCCGGTACCCCGGCTCCGGGATGAAGTACGGACCCGGGGCCCGCACCGCGCCGATCACATTGAACAGGTTCTGTCGGCGATCGTTGATCGTGACCGCCACGGTCGCGTTGCGGATCAGGTCCTGCGCCTCGAGCCCGTCGACGACATTTGCCCGCACCTGGTCGCCGGTCATGCCCAGGATGAAGAACTTGCCGATGCCCGGTAGATCGATCGTGCCGTTGTCCTCGACGCGCACCGGGAAGGGCGTCTGCGTGCCGGTCACCGGGTAGTCGAAGATGATGACCGTGAGCGAATCACCCGGCGAGAGGCGGTACTCGCTGATCTCGGGCCGAAGATCCGCCGGCGTGGGCTCGCTCGCCTCGATGAACTCGTCCTCGTCCGGCTCGATCGCGGCGATGCGATCGATGATCGGCACCTCGACCGGCGTCTGCTCCCACCGACCCGTGACGCTCGGGTCGAGGTACGAATCGACGCCGCAGCCTGCGGCGGCGAGCACCAGAACGCTCAGGGCGGAGAGGCGGGCGGAGCGGTGGGGCTGGCTGGTCTTCACGGTTGGCATCCCGTCGGTGGATGACCCGGTTCTCTCGCGGGTCGGGTGGCTATCGGACGCGGCATCGCCGCTCAGGGCCGAGTCTAGCGAGCCACGGGGGCTCGGGCCGACGCCCTCACGCTGGATGATCGGTCCCACGGAACGCTCTCGTGAAGGAAACCGAGCGGTTGTTCTCGGTCGTCCGGCCCGGCGTGACGGCTGAGCCGGCCCATCCGCTTCGCTACGATCCACCATGAGCGCAGCCACGCCACCGCGCGGACCCTCCCCCGAGGCCATCGCCCGCACGATCGCCAGGCACCCCCGACCCGCGGGAGGGGACCCCCTCCGCCGGGTCGATCGCCCGGTCGTCAGCCTCTCGGGCATGGTCATCAACAACCAGGCCGAGCCAGAGCACCTCGCCACCAAACGAAAGCCCAAGTGGCTCAAGGCCAAGTTTCCCGGCGGACCGGGCTACGAGAAGCTCCGCTCCATCATGGACGAGCACAAGCTCCACACCGTCTGCGAAGAGGCCGGCTGCCCCAACATGGGCGAGTGCTGGGCACGGGGCGTGGCCACCATCATGATCCTGGGCGACACCTGCACCCGCGCCTGCGGCTTCTGCAATGTCAAGACCGGCCGGCCCGCCGAGCTCGACAAGGACGAGCCCCGCCGCGTCGCCGAGTCGCTCGCCCTGATGAACCTCAAGCATGTCGTCATCACCAGCGTCAACCGCGACGAGCTCAAGGACGGCGGCGCCGGCATCTGGGCCGAGACCATCATCCGCAGCAAGGAAGCCTGCCCGGAGATGTCGATCGAGGTGCTGATCCCAGACTTCGAGGGCGATGCCGCGGCCCTGCAGATGGTGATCGACGCCAAGCCGCACATCATCAATCACAACATCGAGTGCGTCCGCCGGATGTACCCCGCGGTGCGTCCGAGCGCCAAGTTCGACCGCTCGCTCGAGCTGCTCCGCCGCGTCAAAGAGCAGGGCGGCGTCGCGAAGACGGGCATCATGGTCGGCATCGGTGAAAAGGACAGCGAGGTGCTCGAGCTGATGGACGAGCTCGTTGAAGCCACCAGCAAGCACGACGGGCCGCACCCGGGCGATCCGTGCGACATCCTGACCATCGGCCAGTACCTTCAGCCGACGCGCAACCACCTGCCCATCGACCGCTGGGTCCACCCCGAGACCTTCGAGATGTATCGCGACGAAGGTGTGAAACGCGGCATCAAGGTCGTCGAATCCGGACCGATGGTCCGCTCCAGCTACCACGCCGACCATCAGGCCGATGTGCTGAGCACGATCGAGGCGGAACGCAAGGCCCGGCGAGTCGAAGGCTGAGCGGCGCTGCGTGCCGCAGACCTGCTGTGAACCAGGTCATCAGCTCGATAACTCGCTCGCTTGTTTCCCGTCGGGTGCGGCTGTCAGGCGATGCGGCTTCTGGCGGACATAGCCACCCATGACCGCCGCGGCGCTGAACAGCAGCAGATCTTTGATGATGTACTGCCCGGCGATGGTCGGGATGTACGGAGCGACAACGAAGCACGCCTCCGGGCGCAGCACCAGGGCCAGCACTGTGCCGGGCAGCCTGATCGCCAGCAGCACCAGCGCGATGCGGTGGAGCCTGTGGAACAGCAGCGTTACGCCGATCGCGACCTCCCATCCGCCAAGGATCGGCACGGTGACCTCGGGGTTGCCGAAGTACACCGTCTTCGCGATGATGCTGGTCGCGGTCTCTTGTCCGAGGACCTTGAGCATGCCGAACCAGATGAAGACACAGCCGAGCGTGATGCCGTGGGTCGAGTGTCCCACGACATAGAGCGCGTGCTCGATGCGTCGGTCGATGCGCCGCAGCCTGTCGCCCATCGCACAGCCCTCCTGGCAGATCCCCCGAGTGACTCCCGCCGCACGATACACTGCCTCGAACCGCACCAGACCGGGGCCGTGAACGATGACGACAGACGATCTTGCGCAGCAGCACCGTGTCCAGCCGGGAACCCGCGTGGAACTCGGTTCGATCGATCCGACCCGCACGCCCGGGCTCAGCGGGCCCGAGGCGGTGGAACGGGCGGCGGCCGAGGCGCTGCACGCGGAGAACATCGAAGCGCTCCGCCGTCTGCAGTATCGACTCTGGGCGGAGGCCAGGCGCTCGCTGCTGGTTGTGCTGCAGGGCATGGACACGGCGGGCAAGGACGGCACGATCCGTCATGTGCTCGGACCGCTGAACCCGCAGGGAGTCCGCATCGCCGCGTTCAAGCAGCCCACGCCGGAGGAACTCGCGCACGACTTCCTGTGGCGGGTGCACGCCAGGTCGCCCCGCGCCGGCGAGATCGTCGTCTTCAATCGCTCGCACTACGAGGATGTCCTGGTCGTCCGCGTCCTGGGGCTCGTGCCCGAGCCGGTCTGGCGTGCACGCTTCGATCGCATCAACGAGTTCGAGGCCCTGCTCACCCAGGCGGGCACGGCCGTCGTCAAGATCATGCTGCACATCTCGAAGGACGAGCAGCGCAAGCGCCTTCAGGCACGCCTCGACGATCCGGAGAAGCGGTGGAAATTTTCGCGCGGTGACCTCGAGACGCGCAAGCGGTGGGAGGACTACCAACGCGCCTACGAAGAGGCGATCGAGCGATGCAACACGCCGGACTGTCCGTGGCACATTGTGCCCGCCGACGAGAAGTGGTACCGCAACTGGGCGATCTCCTCGATCCTGCGTGCCCGGCTCGAACGCATGGACCCGAAACCGCCGCCGCCCGAGGCCGATCTCGACGGCCTGGTCGTCGAGTAGCGGTCTATCGCTCCAGCCCCGCCATCGTGCGGAGGATCCGGTCCAGCTTCGCCGGAACGGGCATGACGCTCAGCCGGGACTGTGTCACGAGCGCAAAGTCCGCGAAGCGTTCGTCGGCCTTGACATCCGCCAGCGTGCACGATGTGGTCGCGGCCTTCACGGGCTTGATGTCAAAGAGCACAGCCTTGGGATCACCGTTCGCCGTCGTCCCCGGGTGCTGCGGATCCGGATACGGGGCCTTGACGACGGCGGCGAGCCCCGCGATCCGCTTCTCCTTTCCGGTGTGGTAGATCAGGATCTCGTCGCCCTTCTTGATCGAGCGCATGTGCTTCTGCGCTGCGGGGTTCGCCACGCCGGTCCAGTCGGTGCGTGTGTCGCGCACCAGGTCGTCGTAGCTGTAGTCGTCCGGCTCGGTCTTGCAGAGGAAGGTCGCCATGCACCAACGATAACCGCCCGCGCCGGAGCGCGGGCGGTCGATCGATTCACTCGACGCTGTCCTGGGTGTTACTGGCCGCTGTCGGCGATCGGCTGGCCGGTGACGGGGCAGACCTTGCCCTCGCACGACTCGGCCTTCTCGGCGGTGCAGGCCTCGCCCTCAAGGGCGACAGTCTCCGCGTTCGCCTCGCCGGCGCAGGCGGTCTCGCACGCGGCCTTCTCGGCGTCGGTGCACTCGGTGGCACAAGCCTCGGCCTTCTCAGCCGAGCAGGCCTCGCCCTCGACGGCGCAGGCGCCGGCCTCGGTGGCGGCGACGGTCTGCACAACCGCCTCGCCGGCCTCGCCCGGGCAGCACGACTCGCCCTCGACCGCCGCGACCACAGGCGTCGCCGCCGCGGCGTCGGTCGTACACGACGAGCAATCACCAGCGATCATGAAATACCCGGCCACACCCACGCCAGCGGCGGCGGCCACGGCCAGAACGGTCGACACAAGGCTCGATCCACGGTTGTTCATCACAGCATCCCTTTGATCAACGCCGCTCATCGGCGGCCGCCGGACCAAGCCACGGTCCCAGCTCTCCAAACAACTATCGTACACAACCTTCGGCCCTGATCGGGCCTCCGGCACCAGTATATCGGCAACCCGGCGTGTGCCAGCACGATCCTCGACCGGAAACGCCAATCGTCTCGGCCAACTCCTCTCCGCGGGCGCTTGTTCCACGGATCCGCGTTCAGCCGGGCACTTCTGAAACCGATAACCCGTCCGAGCCGGCTGGAGTCGGCGTTCGTCTGGCGGTGCGGGGAGAGCGAACGGATGTCACACGACGAACACCACACGGATCTCGTCGGCGGGGCCGCGGAGGGCCTGTCCGACCCGTCCGGCCACGCCGCAGACCCCGTGCTGGTCGCGGAGGTCGAGGCCAAGCTCCGCGAGATCGAGCGTGCGGAGCGGGCGCTGGCCGAGCGCGAGCGTGAGATCAGCGAGAACAGCGCCGCGATGGCCCGGGAGCTCCGCGACGCGGCCGAGGCCCTGCGGGCCCGAGAGGCCGCGCTGGCGAACGATGGCGCCCGGCCCACCTGGCTCCGCAGCCGGCGGGCGAGGCTCCAGCGGATCCGGGCCGTGCTGCGTGACCGGGCGATGAAGCTCCAGCGATACGAGGCGGTGCTCGCCGATCGCGCCCGCGAGGCGGATCAGATCCTCGCCCAGCGCCGCGAAGTGTCCAGGGCCGCCAGCGTTGTGCAGGCCAAGGAGCGGAAGGTCCTGGCGATCCAGGCCCGGAACAAGACGATGTCGGCATCGTTCTTCGTCGTCGCGGCGCTCGCGATCCTTGGGGTGCTCAGCTTCGCGGTGGCGGACCATGTCGCGCCGGCGACCTACGCCGCCGTCGCGGAGATCGAGGTCGACGCCCGCGGTCGAGCGCTCTCGGCCGACGAGATCGACGAGTGGCAGCGCTACGCCGAGGGTCTCCTCACGGACCCGGGTCTGCTCGAGATCGCGGCCGACCGCATGAACAAGCGGGGCATCGAGAGCCTGTCCAGGGCAGCCGACCTCCGAGTCCGCCTCGAGAACGATCTGACCTCCTCGAGCCCGGCGTCGGGACGACTGGTGCTCGAACTCGTCGGCGTCGGCAGCGGCGCGACGCAGCGGGCGCTCGACACCTATGTCGTCGCGCTCGTCGCCCAGTCGAACGCGACGAAGAACCAGCGGGCGGGCGGCACCGGCACGCGCGTCGCACAAGACGCAACGATCGAGGGGCCGCCGCTCAGCGATGAACGGATCGTGTACGCGGCCGCATTCGGGGGCGGCGGAACACTCATCGGTGCCGCCATCGGCACGCTGTTTTACCGCCGGCTGCGTTCGCAGCACCAGGATTTTGAGCAGGGCGTGATCGAGTAGCCGTCAGGCCGTCCGCATCACCACGCTCAGGCTGCCGCCACGATCGACCGCGATGGCGAACTGCTCGCCCCGCGCGGCGTCGAACGAGAACCGCACGCTGCCGATGTCTCCACTCGGCGTGAACCGCTCGACGATAGCAATCGGAGTGCCGGCGTCACCGAGCTGGACGAGCACATACTGCTGCCCCTCGCCGAGCGCGGGCAGCTTGAAGTGGCCCAGGTGCCCGGTGCCGTTCGACCGGTTGATGAAGACCGACGCCTGCGTCAGCTCGGTCGATGGGGCGGACGATGCCAACGCGACACGGTCGAAGTCAGCCCCGAGAACGGCCGCGCGGAAGCCCGCGTTCGGCGCGTTGTTCAGGAAGAACTGGGTCGCCTGGTTGCTGGAGATCTGCTGCCTCACGCGCTCGAACTCGCTGCGCAGCTGCACCGCGAGCACCGACATGACGACGGTCGCGGTCGCGAACCCGAACGCCGCAACGCGCCAGACCGAGCCGCGGCGCATCGGCAGCGACGACGGCGCTCGGTCGGCCGAGGCGTGGGTGATCAGACGCAGCGCCGTCTCGTCACGGTCACGGCCGGCGGCTTCGGCGACCGCGTCGATCACGAGCTGACGCAGCTCCGGTCGAGGCGCAACATCGGGAAGGATCTCCGTGAGATCAGCGAACCGTGCCTGCTCCCGGCGGATCGAGGCCCGCACCTCCTCGGACGCGGCCGCGAACGACAGCTCGAACGCCGCTCGCTCGTGCTCGTCCAGCAGGCCGCACGCATCAAGGAGCGCGGCTTCCAGCAACTCATGGGGCGACATCACGCAGACTCCTCAACACCTGAACGCTCGCGGAGCCGCACGAGGGCGCGGCTCAGTGCCGACTTGATCGTACCGATGGGTGTGTCCAACTCTTCGCCGATCTGGCGGAGCGTCTGCCCGCCCAGATACGCGCGGACGATCACCGTCCGCTGGAGCTCGGGAAGCTGGTTCACGCGACGCATGAGCGTCGCAAATTGCTCGTCCTGCTCCATGGGCGCCGACGCCTCGCCGGAGGGGGCCGCCGGCGACGACTGCTCGCTCATGCCCGTGAGCTTCACGCGGGCCTGGGCCCGCCGGAGACGGTCCACCAGGTGGCGCCGCGTGATCAGCAGCACCCAGGTCACGAGCGCCGCCCGTTCCGGGTCGTACCGATCGGCCGTCTTCCACAGCCGCACGAAGACCTCCTGCACGGCGTCCTCGGCCTCGCTCCGCGTCGGCATGCTCTGATACGCCATCCGATAGACGAGCGAGCCGAAACGGTCGTACAGCTCACCGACCGCGGACTCGTCATCCGCGGCGACACGCCGCATCAGGGCAAGATCATCCTGTTTGTGCTCAGCCGATGACGACATAGTGAGGCAAAGCGTCCGTACAAGTCCCCAATTCACGGCCTGTCCGGGTCACCCGACAAGCCACATTCCCGGGGGTCCAGATCCAGGAGCCTGTGTCTCTACGCGGAACAGAAGCCGAGGATCCCGGGTTTTGCAACTGGAATGTCCGAGAAGTCGAAGCCGACGAAGAACGGAATGAATCCGACGGCCAAGACCACCCCCGCTTGTGGGAGTTCGCGGAATCCGGTATCATTCCAAGAGACGCTTGGGCGCTTGTCCGAGTTCTCTGGGGGAGTCCGACACGATGATCGCAACGAGCCCGCTGATACGACCGCGGCTCAGAACAGGCGGTCGCCGTGCGCACGGGTTCACGCTCATCGAGTTGCTGGTCGCGATCTCGATCATCGCGCTGCTGATCGGGATCATGATCCCGTCGCTCAAGAAGGTCCGCGACACCTCGTTCCGTGTCGCCTGCTCCTCGAACATCCGCCAGATCGGTCTCGGGACGGCGATGTTCGCCGACGACAACAACGGGCTGCTTCCCGCGAGCGTCTTCGTCGAGGCACCTTCCGGCGAGGGTGATGTGCCCATCGAGACGACGCGGATCCGGATCGGTGAGGACTCACCCTTCCTGTCACGGGCTCTTCGCAACGCGTCCCGGTCGGTGGTCTCCCCGGCCGCGGTGTGGGATGGCATCGGTCGCCTGCACCGGCTCGATTACCTCGATGCTCGCGGCGTGTACTACTGCCCGGCGCACACGGGTGACAAGACCAAGCCGGTCCAGCTCGAGGCGTGGGACACGCCCAACGCGACCGTGTTCAGCAACTTTCAGTACCGGGCCAAGGGGCCGGACGGCACGCGACGGCTGTGGGACATCATCCCTCGTCAAGCGATGATCATCTCCGATTCGCTCCGGCCCGAGGACGAGCTGAACCATCGTGACGGCGCAAACACGCTCCGCGCGGACCTCGCCTCGCTCTGGTTCAGCGACGGCAACAACGAGCTGGTCGAGCTGAGCCGGACCGGTCAGACCGGTGCCGCGTGGCGGCTGCTCGACGGGTTCGGCACGCCCGATTCCGCGCCCGATGCCCACTGAGACACGCTCCGCCGGGAAAGGCCGGCGCGGTTGGTCGGGCTCCGATGGCTGTCGGCTCCTGCTAGCGTAGCCGTCGGTGAGAGTCGGCTACACTCTCCGGTCGGTGTGGGGGCCCTCCGGCAGCTCAGGTGCCGAGCGTGCGTCCGCTGTCGGCGAGCAGCCGCGGGTGCCGAGGAGACCAACGATGGACAGACCCATCGCGTCGGGGCTTCGTCCCGTCCTTGTCGTCATCACCGTGCTGATCATGGGCCTGGTCGCGTCGCCGGTGGTGGCTCAGATCACGCCGCAGCGGGTGTACTACGGCGTGGAGCGGGCGTTCCCCGTCACCGTCGAACGGCCGCAGGGTGCCGAGGGGCCGCTGTCGCTCCGGTTGCTCACGCCCGTGACGGCGGCTGTGGCGGCGTCCGCGCCGTGCGGAGAGGGTGAGGTCGACCTGACGGCGTTGTTCCCCTCCCTCTGGGATCCGACGACGGCCGAGAAGGTTCGGTATCTGCAGCTGTTCGCGGGTGAGTCGGCGGTGGGGCCGGCCCTCGTGCTGCAGCCGCTGCTCACGCCGGACATGGCTCGGGTCGGGCAGGACAGCGAGGTGTCGTGGCAGGGCATCCGCCGGGTCTTCTCCGGGTATCGGGTGTATGTCGACAAGATCGCGGTCATGCGGACGACGCTCGGTGACATCGCGTTCCGAATGCGACCCGACGAGGCGCCGAACACCGTCTGGAACTTTCTGTCGCTCGCGGACGGCGGGCTGTACACGGATGTCATCTTCCACCGGATCATCGGCGGCAACGCGCAGGAAGAACCCTTCGTTGTGCAGGTGGGGGATCCGACGGGGATCGGCGCCGGCGGGCCGGGCTACTTCATCGACCTCGAGCGATCGGCGTTGCAGCACCGCTTCGGCGTGCTCTCGATGGCGCGGTCGAGCGAGCGTGACTACGGGCCACAAGCGACGAACACGAACGGCTCGCAGGTGTTCATCTGCCTCTCGCGCGAACGCACCTGGGCACTCGACGGGAAGTACACCGCGTTCGCCGAGGCCGTCTCCGGCGCCGACACGATCCTGGCGCTGCAGTCCGTCGAGACCGGCGAGAACCATCGGCCTACAGACCCGCCGGTGCTGCTCTCGGTCGATCTGGTCGACGCGCCTCCCTACGGCACCGGGCCGAAGCCCGCGCCGCGGCCGAGCCCTGAGGGCCAGACGGGCCGATGACGCCGCCGACGGCTTCGGGGACGCTCAGAGGCGGAACTGCACGCCCACGCCGAGCCCAACGGTCGGCTGGAGCTCGATGTCCTCGTTGGGGACACCGTTGGTGTTGTAGAGCTTGAGTTCGCGGTACGCCATCAGATGGACATTGGCGAACAGCTCAGCTCGGGGCGTGGGGCGGTAGCGGGCGTAGGCACCGATGGGGAGCGTGATGTCCTCGAGGATGCCGGCGGACTGCACGCGGTTGTCTCGCGCAAGTCGAAACTGGTGGAAGCGCATGCCGGCAAACAAGCCCGCGTCGAGGTCGTCGGTGATCTCGTACTCGGCGCGGACGCCGACGGTGGCGGCGCCAGGACCGGCGTCCACGGTGCCCAGGTGCAGGCTCCAGTAGTGCGTGGCCTGCCAATCGACGGTGGGGAGAGGAAAGACGATCGGGTCCTGCTCCAGTCGCGTCTGCACGGCCAAGCCGATGCCGACGGAGAGGTCCTTGGAGACGATGTGTCGCACGCCGCCGAACAGGCTGTAGGTCATGCTGTCGCCGAAGTCGGCCCCGAGTTCCCCGGAGAAGCCCGCGCGGAATACGCCCGAGGCGAACCAGCGCTGGTCGATCTGGTGGATCAGGCCGACGGAAGCGGCTGCCTCGATGCCGTAGTCGAGCGGATCCTGCACCTGGAACCTGTTGAACCCGGTGAACTCCTCGAAGTCATAGAAGGAGGAAGTCTGGTTGAGGCTGAAGGTCAGGCGGTTCTTCTCGTCGACGGGGTGAGAGACGCGGATCTCAAGCGGCGCGCGGAAGGTCAGGAGCTCGCCGGCTCGGCCGTCGCCGTTGGCACTGTTGAACATCCCCCCGGTTGTGACGATGAACGAAGTCCGCTGCTCCGGGGCGATCCGAGGTCCCTGGTCCGGTGCGATCGGCTCACGCGGCGGCTCGCCCTCGGGCTCGATTTCCCGGACCGCCTGCCCGGAGACGGTTCCGGCCAGGGCCAGGGCGGCGGTCACGGTCAGCATCCAACTCTTCATGGGCAACTCCGTCGCGGTTTCAGAAGCGGGCTGAGTATAGGTGCTCCGGCCGAACCGACAGGCGCTCAGAGAGGGGGCGATCGAATGCCTCACCCCAGGTCCCGGCCGAGAAGGCTACCATGCCGACTCCACGCCCTTGCTGCTGGCATCGGCGTCCCGGGGGCGGTAACTCAATTGGTAGAGTGCCAGCTTTGCAAGCTGGAAGTTGTCGGTTCGAGTCCGATCCGCTCCACTTCGATGAAGCCTGTCGAGCGACGGAGCCGGTCCATCGCAAGCCGGCTGGCGGCGTTCCGGATCGAAATGACCCCGGCGGGATTCGAACCCGCGTTACCAGGATGAAAACCTGGTGTCCTGGACCTGACTAGACGACGGGGCCTGAACGCGGCGATGGTAGGCCCGAGGCCCCCGTGCGTCGATATTCTCCGGGTTCGCCGGGGCCGCTGGTCCGAACCGTGGCCTGCGGGGATCATCGACGGATGCTGTCCTCGATCACACCGCTGCCGATCGATCCCGGCGAGTCCGGTGTGCTGCTCTTCGGCGGGAGCTTCGACCCGCCGCACCGCGGGCATGTCGGGCTCGCCGAGGCCGCTCGTGCCCGGTGCTGCCCGGAATCTGCGCTGCTCTTCGTGCCCGCGGCGAGGAGCCCGCACAAGCCTCGTGGACCGAGCGCAGCGGATGGCGACCGTGTTCGCATGCTGTCGTTGGCGCTCGAGGATGTGCCTCGCGCGGGCGTGTGGACCGACGAGCTCGACCGGGCCGAAGCCGATGCGCCGAGCTACTGGGTGGACACACTCGAACGCGTGCGTTCGGTCCTGGGCGAGGAGCGAGCCGTGTGGTTTCTTGTCGGCGCTGATCAGGCTCGCTCGCTGCACCGCTGGGCAGAGCCCCGGCGGATCCTGGAGCTCGCGGAGCCGATCGTGCTGTTGCGATCACCCCTCGACTCGGTGCCGGCTCTGCGAGCCTCGCTCGTGGCGACCGGCTTCTGGAGCGAGAGTGAACTCGATCGCATCGCGGCGGGGGCCGCGGATGTCGGCACGATGGATGTCAGTGCGACGGAGATCCGGAGGCTGCTCGGATCGGACCGAGACAACGCCCGGCTTGAGTCGGTGCTCGCGTCGGGTGTCCTGGAGTACATCCGTGAGCGTGGGTTGTACGCAGGGCCCTGATCGGCGCCCCGGTGTGCCCGAACACGAGCGGTCTGGTCGAGCGTGCTCGCGTGCAGATGGTCTGATCAGCTGTCGAACGGGTTCGCTCGGGAGCTAGTTCACGAGCTTCTTGAGATCGTCGGCCTTGTCGGTCTTCTCCCAGGTGAAGGTCTCGAAGGTCTGCGTCTTGCCGCTGCCCATCGGCCCGGTTTCGACTTCGACGGTGCCGGGCTGGCGGCCGAAGTGCCCGTGGTAGGCGGTGTGGCTGTAGATGGGGCTGGCGAGCTTGAGGCTGCGGATGATGCCGCGGGGCGTGAGAGAGAAGACCTCCCGGATCGCGTCCGAGATCCTGGATTCGTCGGCCGATGCGGTGCCGAAGGTGTTGACATGCACGCTGGTCGGCTCGGGCACGCCGATGGCGTAGGAAAGCTGGATCTCGCATTCGGAGGCGAGGCCCGCCGCGACGACATTCTTGGCGATGTATCGGGCCATATAGGCGGCCGAGCGATCGACCTTGGTGGGGTCCTTGCCGCTGAAGGCGCCGCCGCCGTGCCGGCCCCGGCCGCCGTAGGTATCGACGATGATCTTGCGCCCGGTGAGCCCGACATCGCCGTGCGGCCCGCCGATCTCGAACTTGCCGGTGGGGTTCACATGCAGCTTGATGCTGTCGTTCCACCACTCGCCGAGAACGGGCTTGAAGATCTTCTCGATGACTTCCTTCTTGAGCTCGGCCTGCTTGGTGTTCCACTCGGGCGTGTGCTGGGTGGAGAGCACGAGCGTGTCGACACGGACGGGCTTGCGGCCGTCGTACTCGACGGTGACCTGGCTCTTGGCGTCGGGGCGCAGGCCCCGGATGCCGCCGGCCCGTCGGACCTCGGCGTGCTTCTCGACCAGGCGGTGCGAGAGCTGGATCGGCAGCGGCATGAACTCCGGTGTCTCGTCGCAGGCGAAGCCGAACATCATGCCCTGGTCGCCGGCGCCCTCCTCGCCCTTGGTGCCCTCGTCGACACCCATCGCGATGTCAGCGCTCTGGGCCTTGATGGAGCTGAGCACCGCGCACGACACATGGTCGAACGCCATATCGCCGGAGGTGTACCCGATCCGCTCGATGGTGGCGCGGACGATGTCGGGGATCTCGACATAGGCCTCGGTGCGGACCTCGCCGGCCACGATCGCCATGCCGGTCGAGACCATGGTTTCGCAGGCGACTCGGCTGGCCGGGTCCTGTGCCAGCATGGCGTCCAGCACCGCGTCGGAGATCTGGTCCGCGACCTTGTCGGGGTGGCCCATCGAGACAGATTCAGAAGTAAACAGCTGGCCCATGCGTTCGATTTCCTTGCTGGCGTGCGGTTGTCGGGTGAGCCAGAGGATAGGCAGGGCCCTTCCCGGCCGATCGGGTCCGGGAACCGCCGCCCCGCAAGCGAGAGGCCCCGCTTCCCAATCAGGAGCGGGCTGATCCGGTAGGCTCCCGGAAGGAGGGCGGCGCATGCGACGAATCATGTTCGTGCTCGGCGTTGCGGTGCTCGGCCTGCTGGCCGGGCGGGCGACGGGTCAGCGTGACGGCCTGCCGCTGCTGCACGCGCCGATTGGTCTGGGGGTGATCTACTCCGAGGCGGCGCCGGGTGCCGAGCCAGTCATCGACGCGCTCTGGCAGCGGGCGCTGCGGGAGGGTGCCAATGCGTACCAGCTCGCTGTGCCCTGGGACGAGATCGCGCGGCCCGACGGCACGCCTGACCTGTCGTTTGTGCGTCCCCTCCTCGACACGCTCGAGCTGGCCGGGCTGCAGGTCTTCTTCACGCTGCAGTCCGTCGACACGACCCGGCTCCGGCTGCCGGCGAACCTGCTGGACCCGACCGACCCGAGCCGACTTCGACCCGGGCTCTCGTTCGATTCGCCCGAGGTCATCGTTCCGCTGATTGAGCTGCTGGATGAGCTGGCTCCGCTGCTGGCGTCCAAGGGCTGCTTCGCGATGTCGCTCGCCAACGAGGTGAACATCTGGCTGTCAGCGCATCCGGATCAGGCGCTGCCGCTGGCAACCTTCGCCGAGTTCGGCCGGCTCCGGGTGCACGCGGTCGCCCCCGGGCTTGCCTGCGGCGTCACGCTGACACGCGAGGCGTTGGAGCAGCCCGAGCTGACCGCTCTTGTGGCGGCGGTCAGCGACGCGATCATCGTGGCGTACTACCCGATCGACGGTGTCGTGCTCCCGACGCAGGCCGTCGTCGCCGACTTCGACACCATCGAGGCCTTGGCGGCAGGCAAGCCGATCATCCTGCAGGAGGTCGGCTGCCCCAGCGGCCCGGTCGACGGTGGGCCGAGCGTCATCGGAGCGAGCCCGGGCCTGCAGCGCGATTGGGTCCGGGCGGTCTTCACCGAGGTCCGCCGGCGGGAGTCCATCCGCTTCGTGTCCTGGCTGCACCTGGCTGACTGGCCCGAGGATGTGGTCAGCTTTTTCGAGGCGTACTACGGCTACAGCGACCCGGGCTTCCTCGAGTTCCTGTCGACGCTTGGTGTGTCGTCGACCGACGGCGTGCCGAAGCCCGCGGCGGGGGAGTTGCTCCGCCAGCTCCGTCGCACGAGCGTGCTGAACGCCGAACCGGTTGGCGTGGGAAGCGGTCGGCGCGCGGTCGGTGCGACGCCCACGGGACCCCGCTAGGGCCCGCCCACGCTACCCTCGGGGCATGGCCAAACGCCCAGCCAAGCCCGCGGGACTCACCTACGCCGACGCCGGCGTCGACCTCGAGACCTACGACGACTTCATCAGCCGGCTCGGCTCGATCGTCCGGCGGACCCACGGCCCGCGCGTCATCCAGAACCCCGGCGGTTTCGCGGGGCTCTTCCGCCTCGATTTCAATCAGAAACTCTTTCAGCGGAACTACAAGGACCCCGTGCTCGTCGCGTGCAACGACGGCGTCGGCACGAAGGTCAAGCTCGCGACCGCGATGCAGCGGTACGACACCGTCGGCATCGACCTCGTCGCGATGAGCGTAAACGACCTGATCGTGCAGGGCGCCGAGCCGCTCTTCTTCCTCGACTACATCGCCGTGCCCAAGGTCATCCCCGACGAGCTCGAGGCCATGGTCCGCGGCATCGCCGGCGCCTGCGAGGCCTCGGACTGCGCCCTGATCGGCGGGGAGACGGCCGAGATGCCCGATGTCTACGCGCCGGGTGAGTTCGACATGGCCGGCTTCGCCGTCGGCGTTGTCGAGCTCAAGAAGGCCATGGACCCGCTGCGCATCCAGCCGGGGGATGTCGTCCTCGGCCTCGCCTCCGACGGCGTGCACTCCAACGGCTACAGCCTCGTCCGCAAGATCGTCTCGGCACGCAAGCTCGACCTGCACAAGACCTACAAGGACCTCGACCCCGATCGGACCCTCGGCGAGGTGCTGCTCACTCCCACCCGGCTCTACGCCAGGCCCATCGTCAGGCTGCAACGCGGGTACAAGGTCAAGAAGGTCATCAGCGGCATGGCGCACATCACCGGCGGCGGGCTCGCGCAGAATGTCGAGCGGGTTCTGAACGAGGCTGTCGATGTCGTCATCGAGCCCGGCTCGTGGCCCGTGCCGCCGGTCTTCGACTTCCTCGCCGCCCGCGGCCGCGTCGCGCCCGATGAAATGGCCCGCGTCTTCAACATGGGCGTGGGCTATGTCGTGATCGTCCGCCCCGCGTTCGCCGACGCCGCCATGCGCCGGCTCGAACGCCTCGGCGAGACCGTCCGTGTCATCGGCGAGGTCCGAAAGGGCACCGGCCGAGTCCGGGTCGGCTGATCCCCGTGCCACTGACCCTGTGGGTCAGTGGATTCTGAACAGGTTCGTCACAGAAGTCTGGCAAGTCCCACTGACCCGAAGGGTCAGTGACACGCAGACTTCACTGACCCAAAGGGTCAGTGATACGGCGGTCGTCGATCAGTTCCTTGCCAGCCCCGCGAAGGTCGGCCTCGGGGTGCCGGTGCCGACCTGTTCGAGCTCGCGCAGCTTGTTGAGGTACTCGCTGACCACGATGATCACCGTCGCGTGGCTCCAGGTCAGCGGGCTGACGGAGATCGGCTCGCCCGTGTACGGGTGGAACTGCTCGGCGAGCACGCCCGAGGGCAGGGTGCGGTAGCAGGTCCAGCGGATGAGGTCCATCGCTTCCTTGAGGTCGGTGCGCGACTTGGCGCGGGCGATGGCGTGCTGGGCGTGCCAGAGCGTGCAGATGACCCACGGGTTGCCGGGCACGGTGTCGGTGGACTTGGTCTCGACCTGGTGGTAGTAGTCGCGCTGGTAGCGTGCGATGCCGCCGATCTCCGTGCGGACCGAGAGCAGGCGGCGGGTGTTCTGCATGTCGGAGACGACGCGCGGGTCGTCCGGGTCGATGCCGCCGATGGCGAAGAGGGCGAAGTTGGCGGCGTCGGCGGTCATGTCGAGGCGGTAGCCGCCGTCCTCCTCGGGCACGGCGCGGCGGGCGTAGCGGCCCTCGGACTCGTTCCAGAAGTGCCTGTTCAGGGCCTGGACCATGCGCTCGGCGGCGTCGGCGTAGATGGCGGAGCGGTCCGGCTCGCCGAAGTCCCGCGCGAAGTGCGAGGCGGCCTTGAGCGCGCCGATCGTTGCTGCCACCGTGAAGGTGTGCACGCCCCGGCGTTCCTCCCAGAGGTCCCAGGACTGCTGCGGCAGGCCGTTGGCGTCGCGGTAGTCGATCATCCAGTCCGCCGGGTTGACGACGAGGCTCTCGTAGAGGCTCTTGACGAACTCGACATCGCGGTAGGTCTCGAAGTGCTTGCGCAGCGACCAGAGCGTCAGCGCGGTCTCGTCCTGCTGGATGGGCAGGATCTTTCGACCGTCGAGCGTCCACGGGTGCCAGCTCGAGGCCATCGTGCCCGAGGGGTTGTACTTGTGGAGGAAGTAGCCGTCGGGCGAGATGACACGGTCGCAGAAGCGGAAGAAGTTTCGGCTGAGCTCGCTCTGGCCCGAGAGGATCAGCCCGTAGGCGCACAGGGCGCCGTCGCGGGGCCAGCAGTAGGAGTAGTGGTCGCCGCCGAACTGCGCGATATCGGAGTCGTTGGCGGCGATGATGGCGCCCTCGTTGTCGGTCTGGGTGCGCATGATGAGCGCGCTGCGGTAGTACAGGTCGGCGACCTCGTCGGGCAGGGACGAGGTGTCGAGCTCCTCCTTGCGGACCCAGAGTCGCCAGTAGGTTTCGGTGCGGGCGATCATGCGTTCGGGGCCGATGTCCCAGATGCGCCGGTTGAGCTGCTTGACATCGTCGTAGGACCGGCCGCAGGCAAACCAGTTCGTGACATAGGCCTCGCCGTTGGCGGGGACATGCAGGTTGTAGCCGATGGTGGCGTCGACCGAGCCCTGGGCAATGGTGTTGCGTCCGAGGTGGCCGTCCTCGGCGTCGCGCCAGGTGCCCTCGGCCCCGCCGACGCGCTTGGAGCCGATGGCCCAGTGGTCGATGCCGCACTTGTGCTGGTCGCAGGCGTTGACGAGAAAGTAGAAGCCGTCCTTGTAGAAGACGACGCCCGAGGTCTGGGGGTCGTAGTTGGCGGTGTCGCCGACGGGGTTGCCGCCGATGGAGAGGTCGTAGTGGAAGAAGAGGCGGACATCGCGGTCCTTGCCAAGCAGGTCGCGCACGACCGAGCGTCGGAAGTAGATCGGCTCGGTCTGATCGACGGCATCGTTGCAGATGATCTCGAGGCCGAGTTTCTTGTTGGTCAGCCGAACCTCGGTGACGAGGGTGTCCGGCTTATAGCGAAGGCTTCGGTTCCAGCTCTTGTCCTCGATCCAGGCGAACTCGCCGTCGGCCCAGACGCCGAATCGCTGCACATGGCCTTGGGTGTGGTTGGGCTGGCCGACGCAGGGGTAGTAGAGATCACGGACGCGGTAGTCGCTGTCGAAGGTGATCAGCAGGCTCCCGTTTCCAACGGGGATGTCTCGGGGCATCGATGCGCTCCGTGGCCGGCGTGGGGCCGGCGGGGCTTCTCGGCGGTGGCCCGGGTTCGCCCCGGGCTTGCTGCAAGGCTATCGGTCCGGGGGCCGCGGGACTGAGTCGCGGTGTCGCGGGCGAGCCCGGAAATCGGGCTCAGCCGTTGAGGAACTGCTCGGCGAGCATCGCCGCGGTGGCGTCGTCGATCTCCTCGTCGTCCGGCGCGCTCGATGATGCGGGCTGGTGCCCGCCGAGCGCTTCAATCCGGGCTGTGACATCCCCGATGAAGGTGATCCCGATGCCGAAGTTCTCGCTGACTTTGACGGCTTCGCCCTGCGCGATCGGGACATTATTGACAAGAAGATCCAGTTCCTCGTCCGCTCGCTTGGGCAGCTCGATGATCGAGCCGGGCGTGAGCGAGGCGATGTCTGAGAGCTTCATCTGGCGGTCCGCGAGGCGGACGATGATCGGCACCTCAAGCCGCAGGATGGAGTTGAGCGTCCGGCCCATACCCGGGATATCGGCCGGGACCGGGGTTCAGCTCCGAGGAAAGCGGCCGGGCGGTCGGGTGTTGCCCTGAGGCTCAGCCCTCGAAGCGTGCGATCAGCAGGGTCACATTGTGTCCGCCGAAGCCGAAGGTGTTGTTCATGGCGTAGCGGATGGGCCGCTCCTGCGCCTCGTTGGGGACCAGGTTGATGTCCATGGGCTCGATGGTCGACCCGTCTTCGGAGCGGGTGCCGGGGGTCTCGAGGTTGATCGTCGGGGCAATGACGGCGTCGCGGACGGCGTGGAGACAGGCGACCATCTCGACCGCACCGGAGGCGCCCAGCGTGTGGCCGTGGACGGACTTGGTCGAGCTCATCAGGAGCTTGCCGCCGGCGGAGGCCCTGGCGTGGTCGCCGAAGACGGCGAGGGCGGCCGCGACCTCGGCGGCGTCGCCGAGCGGGGTTGATGTGCCGTGGGCGTTCACATAGCCGACATCTTCGGGCTTGATGCCCGCGTCGCGCAAGGCCCAGGTCATCGAGCGCCCGGCCCCGCGGCCCGCCGGGTCTGGCGCTGTGATGTGCCCGGCGTCGCAGGAGTTGCCGGCGCCGACCAACTCCGCGAGGATGTTTGCCCCGCGGGCTTGGGCGTGCTCGAGCGACTCGAGCACCATGATGGAGGCACCCTCAGAGAGGACGAACCCGTCGCGGTCGGCGTCGAAGGGTCGGCTGGCCCTGGTCGGCTCATCGTTGCGCGTGCTGAGCGCCCGCATGGTCATGAACGATCCGACGCAGAGGGGCGTGCAGGCGGCCTCGGCCCCACCGGTGATCATGACATCCGCATCGCCGCGACGGATCATGTTCATGGCGTCGGCGATGGCGTGGCCCGAGCTGGCGCAGGCTGTGGCGTGGGCTGACGCGGGGCCCTGCAGGTTGTGCCGGATGGAGATGTTGCCGGCGACGGCGTTGACCATGAGCCGGGGGACCGTGAACGGGCTGATTCGGCTGGGTCCCTTGGTGTTGAGGACCTGGACATTGGTCTCGATGGTGTAGATGCCGCCGATGCCCGAGCCGACGACGACGCCGCAGCGGGTCGGGTCTTCCCTGTCCATGTCGAGTCCGGCGTGCTCGATGGCTTCGCCGGCGGCGCAGAGTCCGAGGACGGTGCAGCGGTCGAGCCGTTTGGCCTCGCGGGCATCGACGCGGCTGGTGGAATCAAAATCCCGGACCATGCCGCCGATGGTCACGGTCCAGCCGTCGTAGGCGGCGAACTCGGGGGTGTCGAGCTGGCCGATGCCGCTGCGTCCCTCCCGCATGCTCTCCCAGGTCTGGGCGGCGGTGTGGCCGATCGGTGTGACGGCGCCGATGCCGGTGATGACCACGCGTCGATTCTGGCTCATCGCTGACCTGTCCCTTCACGACAACGGCCGCACGACGGGGCGGACGCGGCGGCGCAGGCGTGGCTCGCCGAGGGGCCGGACGGCGAGCGATGCTCCCGGCCGCAGAGGGCCCGCTGGCACGCGGTGCCCCCGGCGACTGAGAATCCGGATCAGTCGACGCCCTGGGCCGACTTGATGAAATCGATCGCCTGACCGACGGTGCCGATCTTCTCGGCCTGATCGTCGGGGATGGAGGTCTCGAAGGCGTCTTCGAACTCCATGACCAGCTCGACGGTATCGAGGCTGTCGGCGTTCAGGTCGTCCACAAAGCTCGTGTCGCGGGTGATCTTGGACTTGTCGGCCCCCAACTGCTCGGCCACGATCTCGATCACCTTCGCTTCGATGTCCTGCTCGGTCACGCCATGTGTCTCCGTTCGAGCGGGAGTCGACCGGTCACGCCCGGCCGAGGCCAGTTCCTGGACCCCGCCATAAGAGAGTCGAGTTTAGCCACCCCGTGGGGGGATGGAAAATCGGACCCTCCAGGCGGGTCGTTCGGGTCTTCACGGCCGGCCGACGCCCGGCTCGGTCCGGTCCGGCACCCTCCGGACCCGTCGGACGCACCGGCTCCGCAGATCGTTGCAGGCGGGCACCCAAACGGGGGCGGGCGCGCACGGTGGACGGCCTCAAGCCCGGGCTCTGGATCGCAGATAGCTGCCCCGTTGAGGGAGTCCGGACCGGATCGGGCCGGCGGGGCGAGCCCCGGCCGACCGTTGGGGGGATGAGGGAATGGCGCACATGCCACGAGAGCCCGAGGCGTTCGCCGAGCAGGTCGCCACGATGCTCCAGCGGATCCAGCCGGACTATCCGGTGCGGCTGATCGGGCCGAGCGAGCTGCTCGTCGACGGCCGGCGGCTGGACCTCGAGAACCTGTACAGGATGGTGTCGCACGACCCGGTCCGTGGCCTGGAGATCGTCGAGCACTATCTGGAGCAGCTCTTCGCGGGCGACGGGCTCGATGCGGCGGACCTGCCGTTCGAGCTCGCCCGGCATCGGATCATGCCGCGGATCCAGCCGGAGTCGATCTTCGAGCACCTGTCGCGGGAGCTCGTGGCGCATGTGCCGTTCGTCAACGGCACGGTCATCGTGTTCGTCACCGACATGCCGAGCATGACCGTGAGCATCACGACCGAGCAGGTGATCCGGTGGGGCGTGACGGTCGGGGAGCTCGAATCGATCGCGCGCGAGAACATCGACTGCTACGCGCCAGAGCTGGACATGCAGTTCGTCGAGAGCAAGGAGGGCGGGCAGGCCGCGATCATCAGCGAGCAGGACGGGTACGACGCGGCCCGGCTGCTGATGACGGACCTGTATCCGACGCTCTCGCCACGGCTCGGGCCTGACTTCCTGGTGGCGGTGCCGGCGCGAGACATGTTCGTGGCGCTCTCAGCCGGGCCGACCCCGTTCCTCCGCCGGCTGCATCGGCGGGTGGTGCAGGACTACAACCGCCTGCCGTACCCGATCACGAATCGGCTGTTCCTGGTGACGCGCGACGGTGTAGCCGGCACGGTGCACGCGGACTTCGGGATCGATCAGGTGCTCGATCTCGAGGCCGGCGGCGAGGACGACCTGCGGGGCGAAGAGGACCGGGACGCGGCGTGAGCGGGGGGGCGAAGGCCGGCTACGCTTGTCCGTGATCCTTCTCATCGACAACTACGACAGCTTCACCTGGAACCTGGTGCAGCGGCTTGGCGAGCTGGATCCGTCTCTGGAGCTGGACCGGGACCTGATGGTTGTGCGGAACGACCGCATCACGCCCGACGAGGCCGAATCGATCGATGGCGGGCGCGGGCCGAGCCATGTCATCGTCTCTCCCGGTCCGTGTACGCCGCGTGAAGCCGGTGTGAGCTCATCGATCATCGGCCGGTTCGCCGGGCGTGTGCCCGTGTTGGGCGTCTGCCTGGGGCATCAGTGTCTGGGGGAGTTGCACGGCATGTCGGTGGTGCAGCATCCGCTGCCGATGCACGGCAAGACGAGCGAGGTGCACCACGACGGGCTGGGCCTCTTCGCCGGGGTGCCGAGCCCGACTCGGGTGATGCGGTACCACTCGCTGGTGGTCGACTCGACGACCGTGCCGACGGCGGCCGACGCGGCTGGAGACGGCTGGGCGGTGTCGGCATGGACGGACGAGCCCGATGGATCCGGAGGCACCCGCCGCGTGGTGATGGGGCTTCGCCGGGTGTGGTCCGACACGGGCCGCGCCCCTCTCGACGGGGTGCAGTTCCATCCGGAGAGCTTCATGACGCCGGAGGGGCCCCGCCTGCTGGCGAACTTCCTGGCGATGGGCACCGCCGGGCGTGCTGTGCCGACCGATCGGATCCGGGCGATCACGGCCTGAGCCGACTACGCTCAGGCATGCTGACTCCTGCCCCGACCAGCGTGATCGATCCGAAGCTCGCCCGCGGCGTGCTCGAGGAAACCCACGAGGCGACCGCGACCAAGCCGGCGTACATCGTCGTTGGCTTCCCGAATACCAGCTACCGCGTCCATCTCGAGCCGGTCGGGGAGATCCGGGCGACAGTCGGCAAGCGGATCGTCGGCACGATCCGAGCCGAGGCGAAGCGCATCGATATCGTGACCACGGGCGGGCGGTATGTCGAGCCGGTGTTCGGCCGACCCCGCCGGGTGCAGGGCACCGTCGTCGCGGTTCACGAGGGCGCGGTGGTCGTCAACGCGGGCATGCCCATCCACTGCCTGCCCACCGATCCCCGGCAGAAGGCGGAGCAGTTCGCCCCCGGCCGGTTCGTCAGCTTCGATGTGCTGCGCGGCGCGACCTTCCAGCAGGCGTCGGAGTGAACCGGAGGACGGGGCTGTGCGCTTTGGCGGTCGCGGCGGTCCTGCACGCGGCCTCGGGGTCAGCGCAGCCCGACGGGGCCACGAGCGATCCGATCGCTGATCGGCTGGCGGCGATCCCGGATGACCCTTCGTTCGGCGCCGCGAGCGAGCGGTACCTCGCGATCTTCGAGATCGACGAGGACGCGATCATAGCGAAGCATGTGCGCGATGAGGAGGCCGCCCGGCTTGGGCTGCAGGCGTGGGACCGCGTGGCAGCGATGTTTCCGGTCTGGGCACGCCGACGCATCGTGCAGTTCAATGTGCAGGACGGCTCGCGCTGGGCGGGCCGGTTCGACGGGAGCGGGGCCAACGACATCGGCCGCCCGGGCTACAAGCTCTCGGTCGCGGCGTATCTCCTCGCAGCGGAGGAGAACCTCGCGGATCCTGTTCGGCCGGTCGACGCTCGTCGCGGCACGCTCGACTGGACGCTGGTCCATGAGATCGGGCACTACTACTGCCTGGTCACCGATGCCGTCGAGCGGTTCTCGCAGCGTTTCGACGCCCGCCCCGGCATGCCCGCACGACGCCAGTCGCCCGACGACTATCCCGAGGACGGCTCGCCGGTGATCGACGGCCACTTCGTCACCAGCTACGCCGAGCGCACGCCGGGTGACGAGGAAACCGTCGAGACCTTCACGACCTATCTGGTGGTACCGGCGCTGCCCGAGAACGATTCGCTCGTGGCGGAGAAGGTCCTGTTCTTCGACGGGGTCCGGGGCATGGCGGAGCTTCGCCGTCGGATCCAGGCGCTCGGCCGCGGCAATGCCGAGCCGGGCTAGGCGGGTATGGCGTCGCGTTGCCAGGCGTGCCGTCGGAAGACCGGCGGCGGAGCGATGCAGGACACGAGACCAAGAACGACGGCCGATGCCGAATTCTGTACCGTGAGGAACCGCCAGTCAGCCGGCGTTCCAGCTGTTCCGGCGCCCGAACAGCCGCACGCGGTTGGTCCGGGCGGCGGCAGAAAGACCAGGCACATGGCGTACACGGCGAATACGCTGAACATCGCCGCGAGCATCCACAACGCCCGCCGGAAGTGCTGCACCGACAAGGTCCACCAGAGCGTCGAGACGCCAATAACAACCTCGGCGACGATGAGCCCCCACGCCGCGTGATCCGCCATCGGATCCGGGACCAGGCCGTGGGACCTGACGATGTCGGCAAAGCCGTAGGGATCCTCCAGCTTGCCGATCGCCGACCACAGGAGGACCGACGACGCCAGCAGGACAGCGGCCAGGGCGATGGTTCGACGGAGATTCACGCCCTGAGCCTCTGACGGATGATCGCGGCGACGGCGATGAGCACGACGACGCCGGCGATGATGCCGACCTTGGTGGAGGTGGAGAGTCGGTCGCCTTCCCGTGACTGGAGTCGCCCTTCTTCGAGCGAGTCCTGTCGCTCGTTCCACATGTGCTCGCGCACCATGGCGACCGTTGACCTCAGCCCGTCGGGCGAGAAGAACGATTCATCCACCTCCCATGCGCGTTCGAGCGTGGCCGTGCCATGCGACGGCGCCACAAACCATACGCCGAAGCGGCGTTCTGACTGAATGGCGAACACGGCGCTTGGTTGTTCTGGATCATCCGACGAGTATGTCGTTCGAACTAGATATCCTGTTTCATAATCAAGATCATAGGTGACGCGATTCATCGGCAGATCGCGACCGGAATGCAGCGGATCCCGGCTGCCGATCGGGAGCAAGGCCTCGTATCGCAGCGGCGTCGCACTCGGGGCATCACCCGTTGCACGGAAGCGCACATCACGAGGAATTTCGATGAAGGCCACCGATGGGATGGCCAGTTCTGCTGCGGCCGAGGCAATCGGAGATACTTCTGAGAGGAGGTCGTGATCGAAAGAAGCGGCGAATCCCTCGCCGTCGGGTGTGGTCAAGTAGGTGACAATCGGGCTGGCTCGCATGACGGCCTGGGACGCCGGGTGATACGCGAGCACCTCGGCAAACCCCGGGCCGGTGAACATGGCCGCGATACCCTGTGTCGCTTCTGGTTGGGGCATACTGAGTGTTCGCTGCAAAGCTTGATTCTACAGAATGATGCCGCACACTTCCGTCGCAGTCGGTATCTCAACCTCGACGGTGAGCCCGGGTTGGGCCGTCGTGATCACACCAAAGCAGCATTCGCCTGCGCCGTTGTTCGCGCCGGCGCAGTCTGAAAAACTCACCGTGCCGGGCTGCGATGATGTGCACGGAGCACGATATGATGTTCCATAAGTCGTGCAAGGCATCTCTCTGATCTCCGACGCGGTAACGGTAAAGCCACCCTTGATCTGGCTGCCGCAGATCCATGTTTGAGGGCAATGCTCCATTCCGCTGCAGTCAGAATTGGCTACGCATCCCGCGTTCTGGTTCTTGCAGCATCCAGTCGGCGGCGCGACGGCAATCGCAGGTATCGCGCAGAAGACGACAGCGGTGCCGTATGCAATGGTTGTTCTGATGCTCATGATGGGATCTCCTCGATGCGGGAGTGCTCTAGCGGTCGATGCCGCGTACACCGTGCCAGGTTGCCGTGACAGGTCTGCCGATGTCGCCGATCATCGGGTACTTCGGCGGTGGAAAGTCTTGCCAGGTCATGACCGTGACCGAAGTGTCAGCGAATGCGACCGGTCCGCGTATCGCATCAACGCAGCACCATGCGATTCCCGGATCGTTGGCTGTATCACCACGGGGTCTCATGATGCCCTTTCTTCCAGGGTGCAGGACATCGGTTGTGCGGACGGGGACGACGACGCGTTCGCCGTAGGGCAGTACCGAGCCCGGCACAAAGAGCGAAGGTGCGTGCATGAGCGTCTTGGAGAGGACCGAGTTTAGGATGTTGTAGCTGTCGGGGTCCTCTAATTCGGATGCCGTGGCCATGCCGGCATCAACAATCGCCTCGTGCCACATGCGACCGACCGTCGATCGATCCACCTCCGGCTCCGGGACCAGGCCCGGGCCGTAGCTCGGGATGATGTACGACGGCCGGGTGTCCGCCATCGGGTACACATCGTCCCAGTCGCCCGCGTACGCATAGATCGTCTGTGTGAGCGAACGCATCGCGCCGGACTGGCCGATGAGTTGAGCCTTGCTCCGCGCCCCGCCGAGTGTTGGGAGGAGGATGGAGAGCAGGATCACCACGATGCCGACGGCGACGATGACCTCAAGCAGCGTGAAGCCTCTCCGCGTCCGACCTGAGCGTTGCCGTGCTGCACCGGTCATGGCCCGAAGATACCGAGATGTTCGGGGGGGGAAGGGGTCTGGGGAAAAATTGAACCAGATCCGCTCGATTCCGGCGGCGCGTCCACCCAAACCGGTGATCTTAGGTAATTCTCGGATCGACCCAGCGGTAGAGCACATCAACGACGAGGTTAAAGAGCACCAGCATCGTCGCGAAGATGAGGACCACGCCCATGATGAGGAAGAGGTCCTTGTTGAGCACGGCGTTGACGAAGTGCTGGCCGAGGCCCGGGACATTGAAGACTTTCTCGACGACGAATGAGCCTGTCATGGCGAAGGCGGTGGCGGGGCCGAGGTAGCTGAGCACCGGGAGGAAGGCGTTCTTGAGCGCGTGCTTGAGCAGGACGGTGTTCTCGGCGAGCCCCTTGGCGCGGGCGGTGCGGATGTAGTCGGCGCCGAGCGCATCGATCATGCCCATGCGGGTGAGGCGGGCGATGTAGGCGGCGAAGGGCAGGCTGAGCGTGAACGCTGGCAGGATCATCTGGTTCACGGTGCCCCATCCGCCGACGGGCAGCACGGGCCAGACGACCGCGAAGGCGATCAGCAGCAGCATGCCGACGACGAAGCTCGGCAGGCTGATGCCGACGAGCGCGATGATCAGCGTTGCGAGATCGGCGATGGAGTTGGGGCGGACCGCACCGATGACCCCGGCGAGCAGGCCGATGGCGAGCGCGATGAGGATCGCGGTGAACCCGAGCACGACCGAGACGGGCAGCGCACCGGCGATGATCTCGTTGACGCGCCAGTCGTCGTAGGTGAGCGACGGGCCGAGGTCGAAGAGGTACCGGGTGGGCGGGGCGACGCCCGCCTCTCGCGCTTCGCGGGCGCGATCGGCGAGCTCGCCGCTGAGCGCATCGCTGGCGTAGTCGATCCCGGTAGCGCTGAGCAGGTAGCTGGTGTAGAAGGTCGGGAAGCTGTCGAGGTTGTACTGGCGTTTCATCGCCTCGACGACGGCGGCCGGGGGCTGGCGGCCGTCCGGGTTCTCGAGCGGGTTCCCGGGGATCGCCCAGGCGAGCGCGAGGGTGATGGTGTAGATCACCAGCAGGATCACGGGAAGCTGGAGCAGTCGTCGCAGAATCAGGCCGGTCATTGGGCGGCTCCGGCTCGGCGGATGGGCTTGATCTCGTCCCGGCCGATCCCGTCGCCCAGGATGTCGACCAGGTAGAGGTCCTGCTGCGCGCGAGGGTGCGGGTTGAGGCCCGTCACGCGATCGGGGTCGAACAGGTAGAGGCTGACATAATGGAAGAGCGGGACCATCGGCAGGTCGTCCTCCATGATGATGCGCTCGGCCTCGGTCAGCAGGGCCATGCGGCGCTGCGGGTCGAGTTCGCGTGTCGCCTCGTCGAGCAGCCGATCGTACGCCGGGTTCGAGTACTTGCGGTCGTTGTTCCCGTCGCCCGTGCGGTTGAGGTCGAGGAAGGTCGTTGGATCCGCGTAGTCCGCGTACCAGCCCGCGCGGGAGGTCATATAGTTCGCGTTCTTCAGATCGTCTCGGTAGACCTTGATCTCCTTTTGGTTCAGCCGGGTGCGCACACCGAGGTACCGCTGCCAGTCGCGCGCGAGCTGCTGCGCGATGAGGTCGTGCCCGGAGTCTTTGTTGAAGAGCAGCTCGACCACCGGGAGGTCCTCTGGGGAGTCGTAGCCCGCTTGCCTGAGCAGGTCACGCGCCTGCGCGAGGTGGGCCTCGAGTCCGGCGGGGTCGTCGCGGAAGTCGGAGACGCAGGGCAGCCCTGCCGGCGAGGTGTACCCCGCGATCGAGCCGCGGGGGATGATCGTGTTGGCGACCGGCTGGCCGATCCGGTTGACCTTCTCGACGATCGTCCGTTTGTCGATCGCCATGGCAAACGCGCGTCGAACGCGCGGATCCCGGAACGGATTCGGCCGACCATCGGGCAGTGTCGGCAGGCAGTTGAAGTTGTACCAGTAGGTTGCGAAGTTGTCGACCGCATGCACATGCTTCCGCGTGTCCTCGGGCAACGCGGCCGCGATCGCGAACTGATCCATGCCCTGCTCGCGCATGCGTTCGACCTCGGCGGCGTGCTCGGCGTAGAACGCTCGCTTGTCGGCCAGCATCTGGATGCGGTAGTCGGCCGTCAGGTCGCTCACCCAGTCGACCGCGCCGGTCTCGAAGGCGAGCACGGCCGCGTTCGGGTCCTCGACCGACGGGATCGAGATCGTGCGGATGTCCAGGCTGTCGCGGTTCCACCAGTGTTCGTTGGCGCGCAGGAACAGCCCTCGCTTGAAGCGCCATCGCTCGAGCACGAAGGGGCCATTCACGACGCTCAGCGGAGGTTTGGTCCAGCCGAACTCGATCTTGATCTGCCCCGTGTCGGGCGAGAGTCGTTCGTACTGCCGAACCAGCGGCGGGTACACCGGGCTGAACACCGCGAACGCGCATAGATCGAGCCAGTAAGGCGTCGGGTTCTTGAGATCGACCACGAGCGTGCGATCGTCAACGGCGCGCAGTCCGACCTGCTCGTCGAAGTACGCCATCGCCTCGTCCCAGAGGCGCTCGACCTCGGCACGGCGTTCGCTCGGCGGGATGCTGTCGACCCGCGCGGCGTAGTCGGCGGTCTGGTCGCTGCGGAACTCGAAGAACGCCTCGGCGCCCTTGATCGCCTGGAAGAGTTTGGCGTAATCCGAGGCGGTCTCGGGCAGGAGCGCCCGTCGCCAGGCGTACACGAAGTCGTGGGCGGTGACAAGCTTGCCGTTCGACCATCGGGCGTCCTCGCGCAGATGGAAGGTGTACCGCGTCTGGTCGTCGGAGATGTCCCAGCGTTCGGCGACACCCGGCACAATCTCGTAGTTCTCGCTGAGGACATCGAGCCTGACGAGCGGCTCGTACAGCAGCCTCGCGACGCGGAGATCCTGCATCCAGCTCATCCGCTGCGGATCGAGGGTGCCGATGCTGCCGCGGTTGATGAAGGTGAAGTCCGCCGGCGGATCGGGGTCGTCGCTCGCGACGGTGAGCACGACGGCTGCGAGCAGCATCACGACAGGGATGAGCAGCTTGACCATGCCGAGAGGATACGGGGGCGGATCGGCCCGGGGGTATCGCCCGGAGAGACGGCCCTCAGCCGGCGCCGGGACCGCCCGCGACCTGCACGCCCGCCTGGCTGAGCGAGCCGGTGGGGCCGATCACCCGGAGCACGCCCGCGCGGAAGGCGCGGTCATCGGCGTTCTGAAACGCATCGGCGATGGTTGTCCGCTCAACATCCGCGCCAAGCCGGGAGAGCGCGAAGAAGACCAGCGTCTCCGAGGCCGAGATCGCCTGAGCCAGCGGCTCGCGGCGTTCCTGCGAGATGCTGGCAACGGTCTGCCCCTTTTCGTAGAGGCGGAAGACATAGGCGATCATGTCCCCGCCGAGTTTCGCCGCGGCGCGGACGGCGTTGTCGGGCATGCGGGCGTCGCGGTTGCTCAGGTCGATGCGGAGCTCGAGCATGGCGTAGAGGATCGCGCCGAGGGTCTGGGTGTGCAGACCGTCGTCGTCCATGGCTTCGAGGCGGGCGAGGTGCTCGGCGGCGATGGTTGGCAGGGCGATGGCGGCGCGGTCCTGCAGGACCCGCATCTGTGGCGACGCCATGGACCCCGCGGCGGCTATGGCACGAAGGGCCGCCTCGATCGCCGCCGGGTCGCGCTCAGCCGACGCGACGCGCTCCAGCACCGACAACGCCGACATCGCGGCGTCGGGCTGCAGCGAGGGGGACGCCTGTCGGCTGAGGATCTCCAGCGACGCCCGGAGTGACTTGAGCGCCGTGTACCGCACGCCGGGGCGCTCGTCATCGAGGAACGGCGTGAGCTTCTGCAGGCTGGTCGGTGTGACCAGATGGCCGGCGACGAGCAGCGCGTTGACCACGCGGAACTCGTCATCGGAGCCCAGGGCTTCGTCGACCGACGCGCCCAGCGCTGCGTCCGCGGCGAGCCGATCGGAGACGCGGAGGTCGGTGCCGAGGTATGCCACGGCCTCGGACCTGGCACGCTGAATCTCGGCGGTGTCGCCCTCGGTCAGCCCCCGGGCGATGGCGTCGGCGTCGAAGCCCTGCCCGTGCATCGGGGCAACCAGGAGCAGCAGGCAGGAAAGGGCGCTGAAGAGAGGTCTCATGCGTGCGGTGTCCTTGCGAGGCTCGGGCGGGGACGATCATCGTGGGCCGTCGACCCCGGGGGCAAGTGTAGCGGCCGCCGCCGGGCGGACCGGATCAGTAGACCTCCAGGAAGACCCGTCTCGTCGGCTTGAGCTGCTTGTGGATCATCCGTCGGGTCCACTGGCTCGGACCGCCAGCGATCTCGGGGTCAACATCGAGGAATCTCGGCAGCACCTCCGGCGGGAGCACGAAGGCGAGCTGCTGGAAGATGCCGATCTCCATCCCCGCGATGCCGCAGATGTAGACGAGCGTGCGGTCCCGGCTCAGGATCTCGGTCAGCCGTTCGCGGTGGGTCAGCAGGCGGTCCTGGACATACAGGCCCCTGCCATCGGCGTCAGGGTTGGGCTCGCGGCTGATCGTCGGGAGGTACTCGAACCCTGGCTCGGCCCGCGCCAGATCGCGGAGCTCCGCGTCGTAGAGCAGGTCCGAGCGGTAGGGAGAGCCCATCACGAGTGTCGCCGATCCTGGGCCGGCCGTGCCCGGCGCGAACAGGTCACCCAGCATGCCGCGGAAGGGTGCGATGCCCGTGCCGGTGGCGAAGAAGAGATAGTTCCATGTGTGGTGGTCTTCCGGCAGCAGAAAGCGTTTGCCGTTGGGCCCCGTGACGCGGACCTCCTCGCCGACCTGCAGGTCGCAGAGATAGTTGCTCGCCACGCCGAGGAAGAGCCGGTGATCGTCCCAGTGCTCGTCGATGGTGCGTTTGACGGTGGTGGCGAGGATGCGTCCCTGCCCGTCCTCGCCGCGTGTCGGGCTGGCGATGGAGTAGAGCCGCGGCGCGTGCGGGCGGCCCTTGTCGTTCTCACCCGGCGGCAGGACGCCGAAGGACTGGCCCGCCCGGAATCGGCCGGCGATGTCCGTCTGCGCGATGTCGAGCTCGATATGGCGCACGAACCCGGCCGCCTTGCGTGAGGAGCAGACCTCGTTCCGCGTGACCACGGCTGTCGCGGGGGCGGTCGGGCGGTGCAGGTGCATCTCGACCGCGGGCAGGACGGGGTCGGGGAAGTCCGTGTTGGTCTCGATCTCGGCGGAGTTGCTCATCGTGAACGGTCAGCCCTGGTCGGCGGGCGCGGTGTCCTCGGCGTCAGCCGGTGAGTTCTCGGTCTCGGTCTGGGTCTCGGGCTCAGCCTCGCCCCCGCCCAGCCGGGCGATGACCGAGTCGAGCCGGTCGGCGGCGTCGCCCCGCACGCCGGCTGACTCGAAGTTGGTCCGAGCCTCGGCGATCGCCTCGCTCGCAAGCGTGCGCGCCGCTTCGGCGCGATCACGCATCGACGAGGACTCGGCGGCAAGCCCCGCGGCGTCCAGCGTGGCGACCGCGGCGTCGAGCAGCTCGGCGTAGCTGGCGGCGAGCCCGGCCTTGGCCTGCTCGACTTCACCGAGCACGAGCCTCGCGGCGGTCCGTTCACCTGATGTGGCCCGGCGCGCCGACGAGGCCGCGGCATCGAAGGACTCCACCGCCGCATCGAACGCCGGCGCGAGCTGCGCCTCGACCAGCCCCGCCAGCTCGGAGGCCTTCTGCTGGATCGCGGAACGGACCTCGGCGGCCTGCGAGGTGATCGACTGGGCCTCCCGACGAGAGGCCTCGGCCTCCGCGTTCAGACTCTCGATCGACTCCTCAGCGAGCCGGCGCTGCTCGGTGAGCCTGGAGATCTCCGCTTGTACCTCGCCGATCTGGGGGCGGATGACATCGGCCTGCGCCCGCAGGCGCTCGGCGTCGGCGGCGAGCGTGTCCGCCTGGACGCGGAGTTCGGCGGCCTGTTCGAAGATCGGGAGGGCTTCGGTCGCCGGCAGGGCCAGGGCGCGATCCCGGAGCGTGCTCTCCTGCACCCGGATCTGCTGCGCCTCTTCGTCGGCGGCGTCGGCCTGGTTATCCAGTTCGGTGACGCTCGCCTCGACCTGGGCCAGTCGCTGCTGCTCCGTTTCCACGCTCCGAATCCGGTCCTGGATGCGCTGCCGAAGCTCGGCGATCTCATCCGACGCATCGAATGATCCAACGGCGGAGGCGACGCTCTCGAGCGTGAGCAGCTTGCCTCGTTCGGCGTTGACTTCCGAGATCAGGGCACGGGCGTCGCGGGAGACCGCGGCGACCCGCGCAGCGGGACCGGAGGACAGCCCGAATTCCGCCCGCGCGATGAGCAGGTGGGCGGCTGCCTGCTGCGCCTGGGTTCCCTCGCTGACCAGCGGACGCAGCGTGCGGATCGCCTCCTCGTAGGTCGAGGTGCGCATCTGCTCCCCCGGAACGGCTGATCCTTCGACAGCGAGCGCGCTCAGGCTCGACGACACGGAGTCGATGGCCCGGCCGAGCTCGTCATCTTCGAGGCAGCCGGCGAGCGGTGCTGCGAGCAGCAGGGCGCCGGCCGCGCAGGCCACGGGGCGCGAGTGGTGGATCAGTCGGCGGAGGCGGTGGGGCGTGTGCACGGGAGGGGCCTCACGGTCCCGGCGGGCGGTCGCCGGGGAGCGGGTCGGGTGTGTGTTCGGCTGGCCGATCCGGGTCAGCGTGGCTCTCGGGCCTCGGGTTCGCCGGGCTCCATGGCGGTGGGAGGAGTGTAGGCAATCGGGTAGTCGGGCCTCGGGACATACATGGACTGGATCCAGTCCACTGCTTCGCGGAACTGACCCCCGTTGATCCCTCGAAACACGGGACGCCAGCCCTGCACCTCGGGGTGGGGAAACTCGGCGACATGCCGGGGCAGCCCCGCCTGCAGGAGCCGGCTGCTGGCGGGGGCGGCGTAGTCGATCAGCGGCGCACCGTCCTCGGTCTTGTACCGGTCGAGGATGACCAGGTTCGTCAGATAGACCTTGGGGTCGGTCCTCGAGGCTCGTGCGAGCCGAAGCCGGCCGGCCTCCGCGCCACCGTGGCAGCGGGCCGTCGCACAGGCGTTGTTGAGCCAGGTTCGGAAGACATCGTCGCGGAACCGCCGGAGCGACTCGGGCTCCTCGTGGATCTCGACGCGGTGGTAGTGCTCGCGCGCCCGCAGGCGGAAGAGCGTCGCGAGCTGCTCCGCCACGGGGGCATCGAGCAGCGCCTCACGCCCGGCCGCGGTGCCCGGGACGCCCGGCTGGCCGGCGAACTCATCGAGCACCGCCTCCATGTGCCGCCGCTCGAGGGTCATCCTCGGCGGGTTGTCCAGGTCCACCTCGTAGACGCGAATCAGGTTGACATCCGCCTCGGTGATGAGGGGGAAGTCGGCCGGCTCGGCGCAGGTGGGCGTCGTCCGGGGCTGGGTGGTGTTGTCGTCCCGCTCGGCGGGGGTGGTGCGGCTCTCGCGCAGCCGGATGGCTTCGAGCGCGATCAATCGAAGCTCCCGCGCTCGCCGGGCAAACGGGTCCGCCTCGAGAGCCAGCTCAAGGTCGGGGATCGCGAGGTCGGGTCGGCCCTTGGCGATGAGCCATTCGGCGATCTGGATGAGCCCGTCGACATCGTCGTCGGCGATGGTCCGCCGGATCGTGCGGTAGCGGTCCAGCACCGGCGGCTGGATGTAGGACTCACGGATGCGTCGGGTCTCGATGGTTGTGCGGACGCCGTTGATCAGCAGCACGACGCGTTCGGGAGACTCAGCGAACAGCTCGCCGGTGAGCACCTGGCCGTCGTGCAGGATCACGGTGGCTGTGCGTGGGCCCGGGTCGGCCGGTGGCTCCTCGGCGGGGGCCGAGGCCGGTTCGGTCGGATCGTTCTCCTCAGGCTGACCAGGAGCGGCGGAGCCCGCGGTGAGCGCGATCAGGAGCAGCGGCAGCGCAAGCGGGCTCATCGCTCCGATTCTGGCGTCCCGGAGCCGGCGAGTCCACCGGCCGACGGGTCAAGGTTCAGGCGGCCCGGGCGCGGGTGGGTCCGCCCTCACTCGGCTCGCTCAGCGGGGTGAGCTTGCCGAAGTGGGCGGCCGGAGTCGATGTGCCGGTGGTCTCGTCGGTGATGACAGGTTGGCTCTCGTCGTCGAGGGAGAGCCGGAGCGGCCCGGCCAGGTCCTCGCGGAGCTCGAGGCGCCAGCCGCCGGCGTGGACCTCGGTGCCGTGCATCAGCCGCTTGTGCACCAGCAGGTCGACGCTGGTTGACTCCGCGATCCGCGCTTCGGCGGCATCCGCCGCCCGCCGGACTCGGGCCCGCCTCTCCTCGAGTGATGCCTCGGCGAACTGGAGCTCGGTGAGCTGCTCCGCCATCCCGGCATTGATGCGACCCGCGGAGCGGAGCCTCGCGGTCTCCTCGGCCGTTTTTTCGAGTCGTCGATCCAGTTCGTCGAGCACGGCCCGGGCTTCGGCGAGCAGCTCCTCGAGGGCATCGAGCCGACCGAGGCGGAGCAGCGTGTGTGTGCCGGACTCGCTGCCGATCTGCGCGAACTCCGCTTGTCGTGCGACGCTGAGTGTGCCCCCGACCATGGTCGCGTGGGGGCACCTGGCATCGCGTCCGACCACGGTGTCGCAGGCGGAGAGCTCCTTGCCGAGCTTGAGGTCCCGGCCGACGCGGACGAGGCAGGAATCCAGGTAGTTGGCGGCGAGGTCCCGGCCGGCGTGCGCCTCGCCCTTGTCGCGCCCGGCCATGCCCCGGCGGAGGGTGATGTCTCGCCCGGCGCGGATCTCCGCCGCCTCGACGAGCTCCTCGATCGAGAGCGATCGGCGTGCGTCGACGCAGAAGTTGTCGCGGACGCCCTTGAGCACGGTGATGTCGCCCACAAACTCGACATGGCCCGTCGAGAAATCGACATGTCCCTGGATGAGCAGGGTGTCGGTGATGCTGATCGAGTGCTCGTCCAGCTGGACGAGCCCCCCGGTCAAGGCGATGAGTGCGCCGTTCTCGTCTCGCCGGACGGTCTCCGGGTCGATGTCAAGCGTGCAGGGCACGCCGTCTTTGGCGCGCAGACGGACCCCGCAGGCATCGACGCCGTCAACGCCCGGGGTGTTGGGGATGATGTGGCCGATGGTCTCGCCCGGCTCGACGAGCAGGAGCGTGGAGCGGTCGTAGTGACAGATGGTTGGCTCGTCGGGGTCACCATCGGGCGTGCGATCGTCGACCGACGCCGAAGTGTCGTTCTCGTCGGCGCCGCGGAATCGGCGGCGGATCCGTCGGGCCCGCTCGCGGATCTCGTCGAGGGCGGGCACGAGCTCGAACCGACCGTTCTCGCCGGGTCGGGGTGATGTGCCCTCGGCGATGACGAGCTCGAACCGCTCGGGTGCCGCGGGGTCGTAGCGTTCCTCGGCGATGCGGATGCGCTCCCGGAGGGCGTCAGACTCGGGGACGCCGCGCGCAACGGCGACGCCGATCAGGAGCTGCTCGGTCACGAGGGAAGGATCGGTGCCCGCCTCGATCTGGAGGGTGGCGGTGAGATGGTTGTCGCTGAGCCGAACCCTGACCTTGTTCTCAAGCTCACTGGACATGGTTCGGTCCGGCGCGAGGCGGCCGCCTCGGCGATCGCTCAGGCGGCGCGCTTGCTGAGGGTCTCGTTGATGCGTTGGCTCAACACATCGGGCGTGAACGGCTTGACGACATAGTTGTTCACACCCGCCTTGATGGCCTCGATCACGCGAGACTTCTCGCTCTCGGTCGTGACCATGATGATGGGTGTGGTCTTGTCCTGGGCGCGGATGGTCTTGACGAAGGTCAGGCCGTCCATGTTGGGCATGTTCCAGTCGACGAGCATGAGGTCCGGGGCGAAGGCGCCGACCTTGCTCAGGGCGTCCTGGCCGTCGCAGGCCTCCTCGACGGAGGTGTAGCCGAGCTGCGCCAGCACGGACTTCTGGATGTTCCGCATCGTCTTCGAGTCGTCGACGAGGAGGATCTTCATGGCGTGGGACTCCAATCGTGTGCGTTCAGGCGGCTTGGCTGTTGGTCGTGTCGTTCTTGGCGGCGGCGGCGTTGTCGCGGATGGCGACCTCGATCGCGAGCACGCCGCAATCGGTGTCGCACGGGATGACGACACATGGCGTGTCGCTGCCGGTGCTGACATTGTGGTTCTCGCCCACGATGACGCTTGGGCAGGAGATGGACACCTGGCGGTCCTTGAAGAGCGCCTTGGCGTTGCCCGCGACCATGTTGACGAGCTCGCCGATGGCGTCGGCGAAGTCCTCGCCCTCCGCGTCGATCTCCATGCCGACGAAGAGGGTGACCAGTCGCTGGGCGGTGTCCTTGGGGAAGCTGAGCACGACCGAGCCTGTGACATCGCCCGACATGCCGATGATGCCTGAGACATCGTAGCTGGCGCTGCGACCGGACTTGATACTGGGCTCGGAGACCGAGACCGGCAGCTGGAGCATCGTCGAAAAGACATTCTGGATGCTCGTGATGAATGGTGTGATGTACTGTGCGTCCATGTCCTCTCCAGGCAGGTGGGTTGGGCGGTTCAGCGGTCAGTTCGTGTGCTTGGTCTCGGCGATCCTGGCGAGCTGGGCCACATCCACGATCAGGCTGACGCCGCCGTCGTCGCGCACGGTGGCACCACTCATGGGACCCTTGGCATCGAAGATCTCATCCAGCGGCTTGATAACGATCTCCTGCTGCCCGATCAGGCGGGTGACTAGAAGCCCGAACGAGCGTTCCTGGTGCGTGAGCACCACGGCGAAGGGAGCACGGTCGGGGGCCGCTTCGCCGAGCCCGAACAGGGCGTGCGAGCTCAGCAGCGGCAGGATGCTGTCGCGGAGCCGGAGCACCGGCCGGCCGTGGATGGTGCTCACGCGGCCCTCCTCGGGGCGCACGATCTCGAGCAGGTTCGAGAGCGGGATGGCGTAGGTCTCGTCCTCGACACCGACCATCATCGCCGGCATGATCGCCACCGTCAGCGGGATCTGGATGGTGATGGTCGTGCCCTGGCCGACGGCCGAGTCGATCTCGATGCTGCCCTTGAGCGCCTCGATGTTCGTGCGGACGACATCCATGCCCACGCCGCGGCCCGACAGATCCGTGACCGCCTCGGCGGTGGAGAACCCGGGCTGCATGATGAAGCGGTAGACATCGCGGTCGGAGAGCGCGGCGATCTCGGCCTCGCTCGCGAGGCCTCGCTCGACCGCCTTGCGGGCGATGACCTCGCGCGAGATCCCCTTGCCGTCGTCGATGATCGCGATGGCGACATGGCTGCCCTGGTGGCTGGCGACGATGCGGATCGTGCCGGTCGGTTCCTTCCCGGCGGCGGCGCGGGCGTCGGGCATCTCCAGCCCGTGGTCGGCGGAGTTGCGCAGCAGGTGCACGAGCGGGTCGCCGAGCTCCTCGATGATGGACTTGTCGACCTCGGTGTCGCCGCCCTCGATGACGAGCCGGATCTCCTTGCCGGTCTTCTTGGCCAGATCCCGGATCAGGCGCGGGTACTTGCCGAAGAGCTTGTCGAGCGGCTGCATGCGGGTGCGCATGACGGCGACCTGCATGTCGCTCGTGACGCGGTCGAGGTTGCTCGAGGCGAGCGCGACCTCCTCGCGCAGCTCGCCGTCGAGCGAGCCGCAGCTCTCGAGCTGCCGGGTCAGCGAGGAGATGCGGTTCTTCTGGAGCACGAGCTCCCCGACGAGGTTCATTAGGGTCTCGAGCCGACCGACTTCCACGCGGATCGTCTGCTCGACCGCGGTGGCGGCGTTGGTGGCCGCGGGCTCGCCGCTCGGCGAGGGTGTGGACGCGTCCGGCTGCGAGGTCAGCACGGGGCCGGGCTTCTGTGCCGGCTCGGGCGCGGGATCCAGGGTTGGCGGGGCTGCGGGGGTGGCGTGATCGGAGCCGAACACCCCGTCGAAGCGCAGCACGAGGTCCGGTGTCGCATCGGCGGGGAGCAGCGTCGCCTCGTCGAGTTCCTCCCCTGCGAGCAGCCTGGAGAGCCGGTCGGTCAACCCGCCGATGTCCCGCGAGATCACCCGCTGGTCGGCCAGGCCCTGCGCCTGTTCTCGCAGCAGGTGCGCGACGGCCGCGACTCGCGGCATGAGCTGCGCGAACGAGTCCTCGCCCAGCTCGGCGCTCTCGGCGCCGGTGCGGCGGATGAGCGTGGCGAGCTCGGTCATGCCGCCGAACTCAAAAAACTCGGCTGAGCGAGCGAGCGACTCTCCGAGCTCCACGAGTGCTTCGGACGCCTCGTCGCGTGCGGCCTCGTCGCGGAGCTGCGCCAGCTTCGTGTCGATGAGATCGAGCGTCTCGTCGAGATCCGCGAGCAGGAAGTCGATCAGATCCGACTTGTTGTCCGCGAGCTGAAGGGGTGAGACGCTGCCTCCGCCGTCGATCGTGGCGGTCGGCGCGGTAACGGTGACGGTGGCCCCGCCCGCCGAGGCCTCAGCGGATCTCTGCTGTGCTCCGGCGGGCTGGCGGCCCTCGCCCAGCTCGGTGAGCCCTCGGACCACGGCCGGGTCCGCCTGGGCGAGGGGCTCGCCGGCGGCGATCTGCTGCATCTGCACCTTGATGGTGTCGACGCCGTCGAGGAGCAGGTCCATGGCGCCGCGGTCGATGCTGACCTGCCCGTTGCGGGCCGCGTTCAACGCGGATTCCGCGGCGTGCGCGACGCTCACGAGGTTCGTGAGGGCGAGGAATGAGGCGCTGCCCTTGATCGTGTGCAGCGCGCGGAAGACCTGGTTGAGCATCTCCGGGTCGTCGGGCCGATCCTCGAGCGAGACGAGATCACCCTCGAGCTCGTCGAGCAGCTCGCCCGACTCGGTCAGGAAGTCCTGCAGGATCTCGGGATCAAACGCGTCGATGGACATGTCTGTGTTCTCGTGCTCCCTCGCGGGTCGGGCGGCTCACGCCTTGCGGTAGCAGAACCCCTGAGGGACGGGCACCTGCTGGAACGGGACGCCCAGGCTCCGCAGGCTCTCGGAGTGGCCGATGAAGAGGTAGCCGTCGTCGGCGAGTTGGTCGTAGAACATCTGGACGACCTGCTTCTTCATGTCATCGTCGAAGTAGATCATGACATTGCGGCAGAAGATGACATCCCATCGCCCGTGACGCTTGGCGGCGAAGCGGTCCTTGAGATTGTGCTTCTCGAAGTTCACCATCGACCGGACGGTGGGGTCGAGATCGAAGAACATGCCGTCCTGCTTGAAGTACCGCTGGCGAACGAGCTCGGGCGTGGAGCGCAGGGCGTAGCTGCTGTAGCGGCCGGCGGCGGCGATGGTCAGGCACTTCTCGCTGATGTCCGTGCCGAGGATCTCGGTGCGCCAGTCCGCCAGCCGGATGCCCAGCGAGCGGTGCAGCTGGATGGCCATGGTGTACGGCTCTTCGCCGCTCGAGCACGCCGCGGACCACAGCCGGAGCCGTTTCGTGGATCCGCGCTTCTCCAGCATCTCCGGGAGCACCGTCTTCTCGAACACATCGAGCTGCGGCTCGTTGCGGAAGAAGCTGGTCTCGTTGATGGTGATGCGGTTGAACATCTCCTGGAACTCGTCCGCCTGGTACGGTCCCATCGTCAGAAAGGCGATGTACTGATCGAAGTCCTCGATCTCGAGCTCGCCCAATCGATGTCCCAGCCGGGACTCGAGCACATACTTCTTGTTCTCCGGGAAATGGATCCCGGAGCGCTCGTAGATGATGCCGCTCAGTCGCTTGAACTGCTCCGGCGTGAGCGTGGTCATGGCGGTGGGCATGGGGCGTTCTCGTTGCGGATGCGGTGGGGCTCAGGCGGCGGCGGCGGTCTGACGGCAGGTATCCAGGCCCTCGACCAGGCCCGCGTCGAAGAGCCGCTGGATGTCCAGCAGGATCAGCAGGCGATCCTCCAGCTTGCCGACGCCGGAGATGAACTCCGTGTCGACGGTGCTGACCATCGCTGGCGCCGGCTCGACGATGTCCGCGCTGATGCGCAGCACCTCGTTGACGCTGTCGACGATGAAGCCGACCACGCGGCTGTGCACCTCGACGACAACGATGCGCATCCGATCGGTCTTCTCGCCCGCGGGCATGCCGAACCGCGTGCGCAGGTCGATGACCGGGATGATCTTGCCCCGCAGGTTGATCACGCCCTCGACGGACGGGGGTGACGCGGGGACCCGCGTCAGCTCCATCATCCGATTGATCTCCTGGACCGCGAGGATGTCGACGGCGAACTCCTCGTTGGCGACGACAAAGGTCACCAGCTGGAGCTGGTCGCTGCCGGCTTGGTCGTTGGTGTCAGCGTGGTGGTCCGGTGCGTCCACGGGTCGGTCTCCTTGGGATTCCCCGGAGTTCGGGGCAGCAGGGCCGATATCGACGGTCCGCTCGGGATGCTTGAGTCTGGGGGGCGTGCCGGGCTCGGAATCGCCCGCCGGACGAGGCCAACGCTTACGCGGCCGGTTGATTCGAAGCCGTGCGGTTCGGGTCGGCTTCGGTGTTCACGAGGTGGGCGATCGCACAGCCGAGATCCGCGGGGGGCATCTGGGCGGTGACGAGTCCCGCGTCCGCCACCGCCTTGGGCATGCCGTAGACCACGCAGGATGCCTCGTCCTGGCTCAGCAGGAGGCCGCCCGCGGCGATGAGGGCGCGTGACCCCACCAGACCGTCGTCACCCATCCCGGTGAGCATCACCCCGAGGGTCTTGCCCCCGAAGACGGCGGCCGCGCTCTCGAACAGAACATTGACGCTCGGTCGGTAGATCTCGCTTTCCGGCTGGGTGGTGATGTCCAGGGTCACCCGGCCGGTGGGTCCTCGGACGAGCCGGAGGTGCTTGCCCCCCTGAGCGACGATGACCGCGCCGGGGACGAGGGGCATGCCGGGCTCGGCGTGCAGGACGCGGCACGCGCAGAGTCCGGCGAGGCGTTCGGCCATGCTCTTGGTGAACATCGGCGGCATGTGCTGCGCAACGACGACCGGAACCCGTCCGTCGGCGGGGAGTTGCCCGAGCATCTGCTCGAGCGCGGGCGGGCCGCCTGTGGAGGAACCGACGACGACACACTCGACGGGGCGTCGCGCGAGCGACCGCCAGGCCCGGACCGTTGTTCTCGGCTGGGTTGGCGCCGTGAGGCTTGTCGGCTTGGCCGGCGTGGCACGAGGCCGGAAGCGTCGGCGATGGGGGGCGACGGAGGCGAGCTTGGCGAGCAGGAGCTTGCCATCGGGGCTCTCGTGCAGGCCGATGGCCGTGGTGGGCTTGGCGATGACATCGGCGGCACCGTGCGCGAGCGCTTCGAGCGCGACCCGGCTGCCTTCCTCGGTCAGGCTGGAGCACATGACGACGGCCGGTGGGTGCTCGCACTCGGCCATGATCCGGCGGAGGGCGCCCAACCCGTCAAGCTCCGGCATCTCGACATCGAGGGTGATGACATCGGGCTGGAGCGACCGGATCTTCTCGATCGCGTTGATCCCGTTGAAGGCGGTGCCCAGCAGCTCGAAGCGGGCGTCGGATTCGATGATCGAGGTGAGGGCTCGGCGCATGAAGGCCGAGTCATCCACGACCAGAACACGAATGGGCATCGCGCGAAGCTCCCTGGGGCTCGGACGGGCTATCGGCCTTGGCGAGGGGCAACCTGAGGCGCGTCGGCGTGGGCGGAGACCGCGCAGGAAAAAGCCCGGCGCTTAGGCCGGGCAATGCCCAGGAGAGGACTCGAACCTCCACCCTGTTTCCAGGACCACCACCTCAAGGTGGCGCGTCTGCCAATTCCGCCACCTGGGCAGGCGTGCCGCTTCCGCGGGCGAAGACTATACGCCGCGGCCCCTCGCGGATCGAGCGAGGGGTTTCCGGCGCGGTTATCGGGTGATTTGCGGCGAGGTCATCCCTACGCTTGCCCACGCGGCGAGGGACCTGTTCTGACACCCGGTCGCGGGGAGCGTGCGATGGCCGGAGTCGATGTGAGCAGGCTGTTTGATCGGGTGGCCGAGGCGGCGCGATCAGCGGGTGTGTTCGGGGGCGTGCGGTTGGAGGGCGATCGGCTGGTGTGCGACGCCGCGGCCTCCGCCGAGCCGGCGGAGTACCGGCTTGAGCGGGAGGGCGACGCGGTCTGGGTCTCCCTCGTGATGCGCGACCGCTGGCTCAGCGAATCGGTTGAGGCGGACCTGATGCACTCCGGCGACAAGCTCGAGGAATTGCTCGACGAGGAGCTGGCCGAGCTGGGGTTCGAGGCTCCGACCGGGGGCCTGCCGAGTTACCAGCACTTCCGCTCGGAGGACATGCTCTTCACCTTCCGCAGCGAGGTGCCGCTGGAGGGTAAGGACGAGGCGTCGGCTGTTCGCACGGCGACGCAGTGGCTGCTTGGGTACGAGGCGTGCTTCCGCCAGCTCGGCGATATGGAAGCGGACGGCGATGACGACTGAGCCGGCCCCCGGTGCGGCCCTCGCTGCGGGACGCGTCGGAACTTCACCTACCGGGCTCGGCCGCGGCCGGAGAACACGATGCGCATTCTGATGCTCGGCTGGGAGTTCCCACCCTTCATCGCCGGCGGTCTGGGCACCGCATGCCACGGGCTGACGCAGGGCCTGGACCGGATGGGCCAGGATGTGCTCTTCGTGTTGCCGCAGCGCGCCGACGGGTGGGTCGGCAGCCGGGTGCGCGTCGTCGGCTCCGACACCGTGGCGGACGCGGTCGCGGCGGGCGCAGCACCTCGCGCGGCGGGGAGCGCCCCGGTCCGTGTGGTCGAGGGTGGGCTCGACGGCTTCCCCCGCACGCGTTTCATCGGTGTGCCGGCCTCGTTCGCGAGCCCGTACGCCCCGTTCGCAGACGCGGCCGGGACCCGTGGGATCATCGAGAGCGAGCACGGCGAGCGCGCCGCGCCGCTCAGCGGTGGGGAGGCCGAGGCTTTGGGCGAGGCGGGGGTGGAGGGCAGCGCCGCGATCCCGACGCCCATCACCGGTCCGACCTATTCGGGCGACATGATGCGGGACTGCGAGCTCTACGCGCGCATCCTCGTGCAGATCGCTCGGGCGGAGTCGTTCGATGTGATCCACGCGCACGACTGGATGACCTTCCCGGCGGGGATGGCGATCTCGCGTGTCAGCTCGCGCCCGATGGTCGCCCATGTGCACTCGACGGAGTTCGACCGATCGGGCGAGCATGTCAACCAGCGGATCTACGACATCGAGCGGCGCGGCATGAACGCCGCCGTGCGCGTGATCGCGGTCAGCCGGCTGACGAAGTCGATCTGTGTCGAGCGGTACGGCATCGATCCCGGGAAGATCGATGTGGTCTACAACGGCGTCGCACGCGACGAGCAGCAGCCCAAGCCCGGCCAGCAGATCGAGAGCACGGACAAGATCGTGCTCTTCCTCGGCCGGATCACGATGCAGAAGGGGCCGGAGTATTTCGTCCGCGCCGCGCGCCGCGTGCTCGACCGGTACCAGGATGTGAAGTTCGTCGTCGCCGGCTCGGGTGACATGGCGCTGCGGATGATCGAGGAGGCGGCGGGGCTCGGGATCGGCCACAAGGTGCTGTTTACCGGGTTCCTCCGCGGGAAGGATGTCGACCGCGTCTTCCAGATGGCGGACTGCTATGTCATGCCGAGCGTGTCGGAGCCGTTCGGCATCGCGCCGCTCGAGGCGATGCGCAACGATGTGCCGGTGATCATCAGCAAGCAGTCCGGGGTGAGCGAGGTGCTCACACATGTCCTGAAGGTGGACTTCTGGGACATCGACGAGATCGCCAACAAGATCATCGCGGTGCTCAGGCATCCGCCGCTCAGCCAGACACTCCGGCAGCATGGCCCCATGGAGCTGCGGGGCCTGACCTGGGACGGAGCGGCGCAGCGCGTCACGCAGATCTACCACGAGGTCTTGCGGTCGAACGGCGCGATCCCCGCGTCGCGGTAGCGACGCCGGGGATCACGCCAGAGACGGACGACCCGGCCGGATCAGGCCCCGCTCGGCGGGGGCATATCCGGCGGTGCCAGCTCGCTGCCGTCGGTCTGATCCGGCGGTGCGCCCTCGTTGCCGGTGGTGTAATTCGGGGTGCCGGACGGGCCGAAAGCCAGGTACAGCCCGACGGCCGCCCCGGCGAGGCAGATGACGATGATGGCGATCTTGACAGCCTTGCCCTTGTCGTCGGCCATGGTCGGTCTCCTTGCAAACGGTGCCGGAGAACTGTAGTCGGCTAGCCGACATCCCGGCGTTGAAAGAGGATCACGGCGAGGCACAGGAACGCGGCGGTCTGTGCCAGGCCGTAGAGCAGCACGCGGAGCAGATGCCCCGCGGGCACCTCACGGTTCTGCGTCACGGCGTCGAGCAGCCAGAAGTAGTGCATGTTGGGGATCGCTCCCCAGATGCCGAGCGCTACGGGGTTGACCTCGGTGGGCTGGAGGAACATGTAGTCCCCCTCGCGGGGCGCCCGCTCAACGGGGACGGGCCGGCCGCCGACCTGCTCGAGCACGAGGCTGGTGCCGTCGGCCTCCGCCACGACGATCGCCGGCGGGGTCGAGTCATCGCTGACGATGCGGCGATCCGTCGGGTCTCCTGTGAAGGGCTCATACCGAGGGACCGCCAGGGCGAAGCCGGTCGGATTCGAGCCGTACCAGATCGAATCGCCGGGTTCGAGCGTCTGCTCGGGGAAAGTCACGAGTTCGATCCGGTACCGGGCCGCCACCGAGTCGAAGCCTTCGAAGCGGGAGGCCTCGGGCTCGGCCGACCGGACGACGGCTACAAACTCGTTCTGGAACGCCAGCCGACCGACGAGATGGTTGGAGAGCAGCCCCATGACGAACACGCCGCAGCAGACGACGATGGTCATGACCTGGCTGAGCCGGGTGGACGCGGCCGTGGCGATGGAGGCGAGGACCATGATCGCGACACCGAGCGCCACGCACGCGGTGAAGACCTGCGGCTTGAAGTCGGTCCCGATGGGCTGGAACTCCCACTCCTTGCTGATCATGAGCGTCAGGGCGTAGGACGCCGGCACCAGCGCGAACATGCCGACGACGGCGACCTGGGGGAAGGACCACCCGTAGAAGAAGTTGCCGAAGGTCGCCAACGCGAGGCTGAGCAGCACGGCGCTGACGCTGAAGATCACCACGGGCATGTCGACATCGTCGGCGGCCATGGTCATGACCTCATGCCGGATGCCGAACAGCAGAAAAGTGACCATGATGACGACCGCCATCAGGATCGCGCCGAGCACGCCGAGGAACTTGCCGACAACGATGGTGGGTCTGGCGACGGGCTTGGAGACAACGGTCAGGACCGTCTTATCGACAATCTCACGGCTGATGACCGCGGTCGCCTGAAAGCCCGCGAGCAGGGCCCCGATGACGAAGATGGTTCCCATGCCGATGTCGAGCAGGAGCTTGTCATCGCCGGAGACCTCGGCGGTGGTGGTATAGCCCATGCTGAAGCCGGTGGAGGCGGTGTTGAAGGCCTGGAGCAGACCGCAGATCATGATGAGGACAAAGAAGATCGGCTGGCGCAGGCTCTCGATCAGCGTGTTTCTGGCGATGCTGAGAACCTGGCTGAGCATGGCCGCGTCCGGTCAGTGGGTGCTCGGTCGGCGGGTCGCGCGGATGGGGTACGCGGCCGGCGGGAGAAAGTTCGCGGAACGGCGTGAACATAGTTGGCCCCGGGTCGTAGATCAAACCGCTTCCCGACCCGGCTCGGGCCGGTCCGCGTCGGGTCATGGCGTGTTGCGGCCCGCTTCGGGTGGACCGGGCGGGGTTGTCCGCGGAGAATCGGGTCCTCGGCCCGTCTGGGCGGTGTGGACCGATCGGTATCGAATCTGAAGCCCGGCACCATCACGCCGGCGGGATTGCGGGGACGAATCGCATATGCGGGCGGACTACCTTTCCTATCGACGAGCCACGAATGTGTCGCTGCTCGGGATCGCCTTGCAGGTCGTTCTCGGCTCCACGCTCCTGGTCTACGGCATCCTCAACGCAGACACCGCCGCCCAGACCGCGTCGGTCTTCGTTCTGCTCGGCACGGTGGCGTGGGTCGCGCTGGCGATCATCTTCGATCAGCACCGGCGCGAACGCATCGAGGCGATCGAGCAGGAGAACTTCGCCGAGCAGGACCTCGCCAGCTCGAGCGTGTTCGAGGACGCGGCGGCCGACCTGCGCGTCGCCGCCCGTCGGCTGGAGATTCTCTACAAGTACATGCTGCCGGGCGTCAGCCTGGCCCTGGGCGCGGCGTTGGTCCTGCTGGGTGTGCTCTCACTGCCCGGCGAGGAGGCCGACACGCTCGCAAGGATGAACGAAGGGGCCGAGGGTGTCGCCACGGGCGCGTTCTCGGGGTCCAACGGCTGGGGCATCGGCATCGGCCTGGGCGTGGGCGTGATCGGCTTTGTGTTCGCCCGGTTCACCTCGGGGATGGCCCGGGCGAAGGTGTGGGAGAACCTGCGCGGCGGTTCGGTCTATGCCGTGGGGTCATCGATCCTCGGCGTCTTCCTGGCCGTGGGCCATTTCGCGGACATCGCCGGCGTGCCGGGTGTGCTGGAGGTGCTGCGGCCGGCGTTCGCGATCGGCATGATCGTGCTGGGTGTCGAGGTCTTCCTGAACTTCGTGCTCGACATCTACCGCCCGCGCAAGCAGGGCGAGTACCCGAGGCCGGCGTTCGACTCCCGGCTGCTGGGCTTCGCCGCGGCGCCCGATCGCATCGCCGAATCGATCAGCGACGCGATCAACTACCAGTTCGGCTTCGAGGTCACCTCGAGCTGGTTCTACCGCCTGCTCAGCAAGAGCTTCCTCTGGCTCGTGATCGTGGGCGGCCTGGCGATGTGGCTCATGACCTCGTTCACGGTGGTCGAGCCGCACCAGCGGGCGTTGCTGCTGGTCAACGGCAAGCCGGCCTCGTCGGAGCTGGCCCCGGGCCTGCATGTCAAGCCGCCGTGGCCCTTCGGCCGGGTCATCGTGCCGGAGTTCGTACGGTCCGAGACCACGGGCGAAGGGGCAGAGGAGCGGACGCGGGTCGTTCGCGAAGAGACCGCGACGGGCGTGCGCGTGCTTGAGCTCTCGGCCGAGCCCGCCGGCGGCGAGGGTCCGACGCTCTGGCAGGATGAGACGCTCCGTGAGACCTTCACGCTCGTGCAGCCCGGCGGGGCCGACCGCTCGACGGGGTTCGATCCCAGCTTTGGGCGCGATCTGGCGATCGTGACGGTTCGGGTGCCGGTGTACTACAGCGTGGCCCCCGGCGGCGTGCAGGCATTCCTGGAACTCGCGCCGGACGCCGAGACCCGCGACGAGATCCTGACCGTGGTCGCGCAGCGGGAGCTGGTGCAGGAACTCGGGCAGCGATCGATTGATCAGGTCATCGGTCCAGCGCGCAACGAGATCCGCCTAGCGTTGCAGGAGCGGATCGAACGGGCGTTTGCGTCGCTAAACCCGGACAGCTCGGGCACGCCCCGGGGCGCCGGGGTCGAGGTGGTGTTTGTGGGCTTCGAGGACGCTCGGCCGCCGAGGGAGGCCGCGGCGGCGTTCGAGCAGATCTTCGAGGCGAGGCAAAAGTTCGAGCAGAATGTAGCGCTCGCTCTCGAGCATCGGGCCGAGACGCTCGCCGAGACCATCGGGTCGGCGCAGAACGCCGAGGCGGTGATCGCGGCGATCGAGGCGTACGACGCGCTGCGCACGACCGGCGGCGACGCGGAGGCGCTCCGGCGTGCCGAGGTCGAGATCCGTGATCTCGTCGAGCGGTCGGGCGGGTCGGCGTCGGACGCGATCCTGGCGGCGCAGGGCGACCGATGGGCCTCACACATGACGGCGCGGGCTTCCGCCGCCGAGTACCGAGGCCGGCTGGACGCCTACCGCGCGGCACCGGAGATCGTCGAGACACGGCTTCGGCTGCAGCAGATGGCCGAGGCCATCGAGAATCTGCGGCTGTACATCGTCGACGACGAGGTCAAGAAGCGATTCCGGTTCGACTTCAACGATGTGTACCTGGGGACGGATGTGTTCTCGCCCGGCGAGAACGACCTGTAGAGCGATCGGGAGCGTCGCGGCCCGGACGGCCTGCGACGCATGACTAGATGGGCCGGTCCGCACCGTCGGCCGGCCGGACGGGGATGACGCGGATGATCAAGACGATTCGCACGCCGGCGTTCTTCTTGCTCGCGGGCCTGATCGTGATCCTGCTGGTGGCGTTCAGCTTCACCTACACGGTCCCGTTCAACGAACGGGCCGTGGTCGCGTTCTTCGGCTCGGCGACGGATGCCGATGTCGAGACCGAGCCGGGTCTCAAGTTCAAGCTGCCGTATCCCTTCGAAACGGTCACGAGCTACGACACCCGGCTGCAGTTGGTGCAGGCGACCGGGACGCAGCAGCAGACACGCGACAACAACCAGATCGTGGTCGAGGCGTATGCGCTCTGGCGGGTCAACGACCCGCTGTCGTTCTTCCGCAAGTTCTCGAACGCCGGACAGTCGGCCGACGACCACTACCTCGCGGCGGAGCGGACGGTGACCTCGAGCCTGAACAGCGCCATCAGCGAGACGAGCCGGTTCCGTCTCGACGAGTTGTTCACGCCCGAGCGTGGCGCCTCGAAGCTGCCCGAGCTCGAGGATGCGATCCTGCAGGTGCTCCGCCGTGACGCGGGCGCGGGGGGGGAGGCCGGCGCCGGTGATCTGGGCATCGAGATCGTGGATGTCGGGATCAACCGCGTTCGGCTGACGACGACCAACAGCGAGGATGTCATCGCTCGGATGAAGGCGGATCGGAGCCGGCTGGCGGAGGACACGCTCAGCCAGGGTGAGGCGGCGGCACAGTCGATCCGCAGCCGGGCGGACCGCGATGCCCGCCGGATTACCGCGTTCGCCGAGCGCCTGGCGGGCGAGCTCCGCGCGGCCGGCGACCGCGAGGCGGGCCAGTACATCGCGCAGATGAACGAGAGCCCGGCCCTGGCAACGCTGCTGGATGAGCTGCGCTTCCTGCGCGACGCGTACGGGAAGCAGATCACGCTGGTGGTCTCCGGCGCGCCCGGATTCCGCTGGACGCAGTCGCAGACGCTCGAGCGGATGCTCGACGCCGCCGACCCGCAGGGCGGCTCGGAGAGCGAGGACGGCGAGCGCGCCGAGAACCGCCGCGCGGAGGGCGGGACGCGATGAGCGACGAGACCCCGAACACCCCGCCGCCATCCCCGCCGCACCGCGATGCGTCAGTCACGCTGCGCACCAGCTCCGGCGAGGCCGGGGACGCCGAGCTGTTCGACCGCGCCAACCGCTCGGCGCTCGATGCGCTCAAGATCGCGTACACGCTCCTGAGCTGGATCATGATCGGGCTGGTCGTGCTCTTCGTGCTCAGCGGCTTCCAGTCGGTGGGCGAGAGCGAGCGCGCGGTCCGGCTGCGCTTCGGCGCGATCGTCGACCAGGACCTCGGTTCGGGCTTCCAGTTTGCGTACCCCGCGCCGATCGGTGAGCTGGTCAAGGTGCCCGTCGGGCAGGACGACCTGCGGATCGATGACGCGTTCTACCCCGACCTGACGGATCGGCAGCGGGGCCAGCGGGTCGAGGAGTTCGCGTCGGGGTTCCGTGGTCGGTACGAGCCGGAACGGGACGGCTCGCTGATCACGGCAGACCTGAATCTCGCGCACCTGACGGCACGGGTGTACTTCCGCCGGGTTGATCCGACACTGTGGATCACCAACATCGATCGCCGGGACGAGCGGGAGCTGATCCGCGTGACGGCCGAGCGAGCCATCGTTCGGGCGGTGAGCGAGGTGGCGATCGACGACATCGTCAAGCTGACTCCGGGCTCGGAGGGGTCGGTCGCGGCCCGGGCCGCGGACATCGCGCGCGACCTGCTGTCTCGCATTGACTCGGGCATCGAGATCACGCGGATCGACATCAACAACCCCGGGCCCCCGATCAGCCTGTACAACGACTTCGCGGCGGTAACGAGCGCCACGGCGAAGGCGAACGAGGCGCGCGAGCGGGCCGAGCAGGACGCACGGACGCAGCTCAATCGCGTCGCCGGGGCGGCCGCGGCCCCGCTCGTGGATCTGATCGACCGGTACGAGCGGGCGACGGACCTGGGCGATGCGGGTGCGGGTGAGGTCCTGCTGGCGGCGATCGACGCGGTGCTGCGTGGCGAGGCCGTCGAGGTTGATCCAACGCTCGGCGCGGTTGGTGACCTGCCGGAGGACGCGGCGCCGGTGCGTGTCGCGGAAGGGGCGGCCTCGGGCGAGGTGACGGTGACCATCGGGGACGCGGAGACCTACCGGCGCACGGCACGGGACGCTGCCCAGACGGATCTCGCGGTCTTCCGCGCCAAGCTGCCGCAGTACCTGAACAACCCGCGTGTGCTGATCGTCGACGAATGGACGGAGGCGATGAGCCGCTTCCTCACGAAGGAAACGGTGCAGGCGTTCTATGTCCCGGTGGGCAGCGACTTCGTTGATCTGGAGCTGAACAGGGATCCGCAGATCCAGCGAGCCCAGGAGCGCGCGAGGAACCGAGAGGAATTGCAGCGCGCCAACAGGGAACGGGAAGAGATGATCCGCCAGGAGGATCTCCGGCTGCGCACGGGCGAGGCGGGCGTCGAGTAGCGGGATCGGGAGCGGCGTATGGCGGCATCGAGCCAGGTCAGCACGAGCGGCGCCACGCCGGTGGTCGCGTGCCAGCGACTGAGCAAGATCTTCCGGGACTTCTGGATGAGGCCCCGCGTGCGCGCCGTTGAGGATCTGTCGTTCGAGATCGCTCCGCGCGAAGTCTTCGGGCTCCTCGGCCCCAACGGCTCCGGCAAGTCCACGACCATCAAGATGATCCTGGGGCTGCTCCACCCGACGCGCGGCCGGCTGCTGGTCTTCGGCAAGCCGCCCACCGATGTCGGCATCAAGGCGCGCATCGGGTACCTGCCCGAGGAGAGCTTCCTCTACCCGTTCCTGAACGCCCGTGAGACGCTCGAGTACTACGCCAAGCTCTTCGAGATCACCGGCAAGGTCCGCAAGAAGCGCATCGACGAGCTGCTCGACATGGTCGGCCTCTCCGCGGCGCAGCACCGGCCCGTCCGCGAGTACTCCAAGGGCATGCAGCGACGCATCGGCCTCGCCCAGGCGCTCATCAACGACCCGGACTTCCTCATCCTGGACGAGCCGACGACCGGTCTGGACCCGATCGGCACCCGGCAGGTCAAGGACCTGATTCTCGAACTCGGCCGCCGCGGCAAAACCATCCTGCTCTCCAGCCACCTGCTCGCGGATGTCGAAGATGTCGTCGACCGTATGGCGATTCTCTACGGCGGGAAGAAGCGCGACGAGGGCACGACGGACCAGCTGCTCACCAAACACTCGAAGACCACGATTGAGACCGATGCCCTCGATGAGGACACCATTGCCGCGATCGACGAGCTGATCCGGGCCCGGTCCGGCGGCGTCAGCAGCATCCTCGCTGTGATGCACCCGCGCCAGAAGCTCGAAGAGAAGTTCCTCGACATCGTCGAGCAGGCGCGGCGTGACCGCATGGAGACCTCCGGTGCCGCGAGCGGAGGGCGCACGGCTTCGTTCCTCGCGGCCGCGGGCGGGCATGACGCCGAGCCGGAGTCCACCGAGTCGGTGATCGAGCGGCTGACGAACCGGGAGCCGTCGCCCGCAGACGAAGCGCCGGCACCGTCGGAAGCGGCTTCCTCGGAGCCGGAACAGGAGGACCGGGATGTCGTGTCCGACCTGATGGAGCCGGAGTCGATGCGCGATGAGGCGCCGGCGCCGCCTGTTCGTCGATCACCCACCGAGTCGTCCCAGCGAGAACGGTCCGCGCCGACGGCACCGCCTGCTGACCAGGGCTCGGGCGGCGTGGACCGCGGCATGATCGATTCTCTGCTGGGCGGGACGGGCGATCCGGCCGACGGGGGTGAGGAGCGTCGCTCGTGAAGCTCCGCGAGACGCTGGACGCGCTCGACCGCTGGCAGCGGACCCGGGGGTTCCGGGCGGTGGCGTCCGGCCTCGTGGCATTGGTAATGGTGGTGCTGATCGTTGGCGCGTTCGTCCGCGCGAACGCGCCGGAGGCGCTCGCCGATCTCCAGGCGGCACCGCTCACCGAGGAGCAGACGCCGGGCGCGGAGGACTCGATCACCAACACCGACGCCGCGGAACGGATGGTCCTCGGGCTGCTGGATCAGGCCCGCGGCGTGACGGGGTTCGTCCTGTCGGTGCTCGTCGTCGGCGGCGTGGCGCAGGTGATCGTGTGGCTGGGGCTCGGGCTGACCTATCTGGGCATCATCGCGGTAACCGCGGCTGTGATCGCGCCGCTCGCGTTGTTCGACCAGACGCGGGGCTGGGCGACGCTCGTCGGGGGTATCAGTTCGCTTGCGTTGTCCTTCGCTGTGCTGCTGCGCGGCGCACAGACGATGCTCGGCGGTCGCGGCCCGGTGTGGGCGATCGCCCGCAATGTGCTCGACGAAGCGGTCCGCCTCAAGCTCTCGCTGGTGTTCATCGTGCTGCTGATCTTTGGCCTCGCGGCGCTGCCGGGCCTGATGGACCCAGAGCAGCCGCTCCGGTACCGCGTGCAATCGTTCCTGCAATACGGCACAGGGGGGACCTTCTGGCTCATCGCCGTGCTTGTCGTCGCGTTCAGCGTCAGCACCGTGGCCAGTGAGCAGCGCGACAAGGTCCTCTGGCAGACCATCACCAAGCCCGTCTCGGCGTGGCAGTACATCTTCGGGAAGTGGCTGGGTGTCTCCACGCTGGCGGCACTCCTGCTCGCTGTCAACGCCAGCGGCGTGTTCCTGTTCGTCGAGTACCTCCGCAACCTGCCCGCGCAGGGCGAGCGGGAGGCGTTCGTGGCCCTCGGTGAGAGCGGCGTAAGCGAAGATCGGCTGATCCTCGAGACGCAAATCCTCACCGCAAGCCGAACCGTCTACGCCTCCGAGCCGGAGCTGAGCGTCGAGCTCGTCGACGAGATCATCCGGGAGAGGGTCGACGAGATCCGGCAGCGAGATCCCACCTTCACGCTCGATGACGCGACCTTCCGCGACTGGGCGGAGGACATCTACAAGCAGGGGCGTCTGCTCTACTTCGCCGTGCAACCGGGGAGCATGCAGCGGTATGTGTTCCGAGATGTGCGCCTGCCGCGGGACGATGTACCTTTGACGCTGCGCTACCGGATCGACGCCTCGGCGAATCAGCCGGATGCGCAGTACCGCCTCTCGTTCGCGATCAACGACGGCATGCCGATTGTGCGTGAGACCGGCCTCGGCCACACCCACGCGATGCCGCTGACACCCTCGATCATCGTGCCGGCTTCGCGGCGGAGCCCGGCGCCGATCACCGTCCTCTCCGACGAGGAGCCGTTTGACGACATCATGGCCGCGATCCGCGACGGGCGGCTGCGCGGGCACGAGGTTCTCCACGCGGGCGACCTGGTCCGGGAGGACGGCAGCATCGCCGTGGACATCTACAACGGCGAGGTCGGCTACGCGATCAACCGCGCCACCGGGCAGATCGCGTCGGTTCAGATCCTGCCGAACCCCGAGCCCATGCGGTTCCCCGAGCAATCGCTGAGCATCAGCTTCCCGGTGGGCAGCTACCACATCAACTTCGCCAAAGCGGTGTTCGTTCTCTGGCTCAAGCTCGCGTTCCTGGCGATGCTCGGCATCACGGCCGCGACCTTCCTGAGCTTTTCCGTCGCGAGCCTCGTGGCGTTCGGCGTCTTCCTGATCGCGGAGAGCGCGCCGTTCATCAAGGACTCGCTGGAGGTCTACGCGACCACCGATCACGACAACAACATCAGCTTCTTCCGCGTGGGTATCTCGGCGATCGCCCATGTCGTCTCGTGGCTCTTCTACACCTACGGCGACCTGGCACCGGTCGAGAAGATCGTCAGCGGCAGCAATGTGTCGATCGGTGCGCTCGCCAAGGGGCTCGGTCTGCTCGCGTCCTGGACCGGGGCGCTGTACCTGCTGGCGGTGGTTGTGTTCCGTCGTCGCGAACTGGCGATCTATTCGGGGCACTGACGCGTAGGAGGGTGGTGGGGCGGTCCGCCGAGCCCCCGGGAGGCGCCATGAACAGAGACCGGATCGTCCAGATCGCTGCCGGGGTGCTGCTCGTGGGTCTGCTGGCCGTCTCCGGCGTGCTCGGCGGCTCGCTGACCGAATCGATCGGGACGAACCGGCTTGTCTACGCGGACTCCGCCGCCGAGAACGATCGGCCCGAGGTCGCGATGGGCATCGCGATGGGGGCGTTCCGCGGCGTCTTCGTCAACATGCTCTGGTTTCGGGCGAACGAGCTCAAAGAGGCTGGCAAGTTCCACGAGGCGGTCGAGCTGTCTCGGGCGATCACACGGCTGCAGCCGCGCTTCCCACGCGTCTGGGTCTTCCACGCGTGGAATCTGGCGTACAACATCTCGGTGACGACGCAGACCGCCGAGGAGCGGTGGCGGTGGGTGCAGTCCGGCGTGCGATTGCTCCGCGAGGAGGCGCTGCGGGCGAACCCGAACGACATGCTCATCCACAAGGAACTCGCCTGGATCTTCATCCACAAGATCCAGGGCGTGACGGACGACGCGAATCAGTATTACAAGCGTCGTGTCGCGGAAGAGTGGACCTGCGTGCTCGGGCCCCCGCCCCCGCCGAGCGCCGACCTGCGGACGCGGGAGAGCGCGACGCGCGTCTACGCCGACTGGATGCGCATCGTGGCAGACGCCGCGTCCACCTTTGACGAGGCCGTGCGTCGTGAGTCCGCTGTGCGTGAGCTGCGCGACCGACTCGTCGGGCTGTACGGCGACGAGCAGCCGATGGACACGCTGCGCCGGTTCGCCATTCACGACGCGATGCACCGCGCCGGGCTCGGCGACGACTCGCTCGCCGGCATCCTGGGCATCACCAACGCCCGGGAGCTGACCCGTCTGCGAGCGTACACCCAGCTCAAGCACGACCCCGCGTTCGAGGCCGCCTGGGAGGTCTACATCGCCTATCTCCGCAAGCGTGTGCTCCGCGACGAATACAACATGGAGCCGGACCGCATGGTGCGGTACACCGAGATGTACGGCCCGCTGGACTGGCGACACCCCGCGGCGCACAGCCTCTACTGGGCGCGGACCGGCGTGGAACGCGGACTGGGTCGGTACGAGGAACGCAACCGCAAGGACTTCGACTTCATCAACACCGATCGGCTCGTGACGCACTCGATCCAGGAGCTGTTCCGCTACGGCGAGCTGTACTTCGATTTCCTTGAAGCCGTCCGGGGCGAGTACGCGTACTACATCGCCGTCTCGAACCCCCGGTTCATCGATGCCTACACGGAGATCCTCGACGAGGTCACGGAGCGAGCCGGGGACCACGCCCGCCGGAGCAACCCGTACAACACCTACGCCGCCGGCTACCAGAACTTCATCGCCGACGCGATCCTGCTGTTCTACCGCCGGGGCGACCTCGGCGAGGCGAACCGGTACCTGCAGCATCTGCGCAGCTGGCCCGGCCTGAACTGGAACGACTGGCAGTGGAAGCGTCGGCTGGAGCTGCCGCTGGCGGAGTTTGTCGAGGAGGAGATGCAGGACCGATTCTCTTCGCCGCAGCTCTACGCGACGCAGGTGACCGGCGCACTGCAGGGCGCGTTCACCAGCGGGCTGCTCGCGGGGGACCAGGACCTCTTCGAATCCCAGTACCGGTGGGCGCGTGAGTACCACAAGTATTACATCGACGAGCAGCTGCGCACGGTGCTGGCGAACCCCGAGGTCGGCCGGATGGAGGTTCTCCCGCGCGACTTCGATGTGCTCGCGGGTGGCCTGTTCTACAGCTTCATGTCCGCTCTTCCGCTCGAGACCAAGCGGGACCTGTACCTGCGTGCGCCGAACGATCTGCGTCAGCCGGCGTACCTGCTGCTGGAGCGCGACCTCCGCGAACGAATCGACGAACTCGCCGAGGCGGACGGCACCGAACCGTTCGATGACATGTTCCCGCCCCCGCTGAACATCGACGACTACCGGGCCAGGCTCGAGGCCAGGCGTGCCGAGCGAGAACGGGCCATCGGCATCGAGCAGAAGTAGCCGGCCGGGTTGGTGCTACAGGGCATCACCGAGCAGGCGGTCCCGGGCCTCGCGGTATCGTTCGAGTGTGCCGAGCACCACGGGCTCGGGCAGCGTCGGCCCCGGCGCTCGCTTGTCCCATGTCTTCTCGGCGACCAGCCCCTCGAGGTACTCACGGACGAACTGCTTGTCGTAGCTCCGCTGCGGCCGACCGGGCGCGTACTCGTCCGCGGGCCAGAAGCGTGAGCTGTCGGGCGTGAGCGCCTCGTCCGCCAGCACCGCCTCGGCATCGGGACGATCGACGGGCACCCCGAACTCGAACTTCGTATCGGCGATGATGATGCCGCGGCGGGCGGCGTGCTCGGCAGCCGCGGCGTAGAGCGTGAGCGAGACGCGGCGCAGCTCGTCAAACCGCGCATCGCCGAGTAGCGCCCGGGCGGCGGGCTCGTCGATGTTCTCGTCGTGCTCGCCGTGCTCGGCCTTGGTCGCCGGCGTGAAGATCGGTTCGGGCAGCCTCTCGCAGCGACGCAGACCCGGGGGCAGGCGGACGCCGCAGGCCGTCCCTCGCTCGGCGTACTCCGCCCAGCCAGATCCTTCGAGATACCCGCGGACGACGCACTCGACCGGGAGGACGCGGAGCCGCCGGCCGATGGTCACGCGTCCCCGCAGCGCCGCCCGGGGGGTGCCGCCGGGTGTGAAGGCGTTGTCCGGGATGTCGTCGGCATCGGTGGAGACCAGATGGGTCCGGCAGATGCCCCGGCTCTCCGCCCAGCGGAGCCAGAAGGCCGCGATCTCCGTGAGCAGCCGACCCTTGCCCGGCACGGGCGTGGGCAGGACGACATCGAACGCCGACAGCCGATCCGTGGCGACGAGCAGGATCCGATCCGTTCCAAGCTCGTAGACATCCCGGACCTTGCCCCGCACGGCGGGCAGCGCGAGATCCGTCTCCACGAGGGCGTCCATCTTTCTGACTCCGCGAGGGGGTTTCCGTCGTCCGAGCCTACTGTACGGCGAGGCTCTCCGGGCCCGCTTGGGCCCCGCGCTGCACCGGAGTACCCTGCCGCCAGATGCTCAGCTTTGCCGTGTTCAGCCAGGCACCCGACGGCACCCTTGCGCCCGCGGCGGAGTGGGATGTCACCGATGCGCACCTGTTTGGACCGGACGGCATCCCCGTCCCGGCGGAGGTCCGTGCGATCCCGGGCCGGGTGGTCTGCGAGAAGGCCTCCGGCGAGGCGGCAGGGCTCTCCCTCGTCTTCCCCCCCCCGGCGCTCGGCGACGCCGGCTCGCGGTCGCTGGTGCTGGCCACCTGCCTGCTCCCCGAGCGAGACGATCCGTACCTGCTGAGCCTCGAACTGGCACGGCAGCGGATCATGATGCTGCTGAACAAACTCGAGGACTGGCAGCTGTTCGACCTGCCGAGCGACTCGCCCGCGATGCAGCGGCTGGAGGACGCCCGGCTGGCGTTCACCGATGCCCTGGTGAGCCACAACCTCGATCGGTCGCACCACGGCGAGTACTCAGCGGACGCCGAGCGGCTCGCGCGTCGCGCCCTGGAGATGGCCGTCGAGGCGAGCGACGCCCTCGTGCGGGCTCATGTCCAGCGTGCGTTACCGGAGCGTGTCACGGGCGCGGGGTACTTGGCGGCGGTCGGCAAGGCCGCAACCTCGGGACCGGTGCAAGGCCCGCCGGTCAAGAGCCCGAATGACACGGGGCTCGTGCTGGCTGGCAAGCCGGCGCTGGCGGCATCGATCAACCCGAACCAGTTCTCGCCCGCGATCCAGCAGGCGGTCTCCGCGTCGAGCGACTACCTCTCGCTGCCGCTGCGCTGGAGGGAGCTGGAGCCGGACGAGGGCCGGTACAGCTTCGCGGCGACGGATCGGTGGATCGAGTGGGCCGTGCGCCGGGCGCGGCTGCAGGTCTTTGCCGGTCCGGTGATCAGCTTCTCGCGCGGCGATGTTCCGGACTGGCTCTACATCTGGGAGCACGACTACGAGACACTGCGCGAGGTGATCTACGAGCATGTGAAGAATGTGATCACACGGTACCGGCGCACGGTGCCGCGTTGGACGCTGCTCTCCGGGCTGAACCGCAACGAGAATGTGCAGCTGACCTTCGAGCAGATGATGGACCTGACGCGCATGACGATGCTGCAGGCCCGGAAGCTGCACCCGCAGGGCAAGATCCAGATCGAGGTGGTGCACCCCTTTTCCGCCGAGCCGGGACATCGGCCTCGTGCCCTGCCCGGGGCGCTGTACGCGGAGATGGTTCAGCAGGCGGGCATCGGCGTCGATGCATGGGGCATCCGCTTGGAGCTCGATCGGCCTCGCCCGGGCGAGATCGGCCGCGACCTCATGCAGCTCTCGGCCGTCGTCGACCGCTACGCGCTGCTGGATCGCCCGCTGGCGATCACAGCGACCTCTCCCGCGCGGGAGCCGGGCGCACCCGCCCCGACCGAGGACGACAGCCAGTGGATCCGCCGGGCCTTGGAGCTCATCGCCAGCAAGCCGAGCGTGGTGAGCCTCACCTGGCAGGAGCGTGAGCTGCCGCCGGGCGCGAAGGGCCCTGTGCCGGGCAGCATCATCGACGGCAGCGGTCAGCCGCGGCCCGCGATTCGGGCGATCTCGGAGCTTCGGCGGATGATCCGGGATGGGCGAGCGAACGCCGCGGGCCAGCCCGCGTCCGGGGCCGCGCGATGAGCGGCGAGCCGCACTGGACGACAGGTCCAGCGCGTTGGGCCGCCGTCGCGGTGCTCGGAGGTGCCGGCGTCGTGGGTGTCCTGCACGGCCTTGTGGCCGACCGTACGCATGACCCCATCGCGCCGGATCGCAGCTCGGCAGCACTCGTCGTCACCCCCGGCGAACGGCATCGTGAGCCGGCGCCGTTCGCCGCGCAGCAAACCGACGGCGCCGTTCCGTCAACATCCGCTCCGGCGCTGCGCGCGGACGACGAGGCGGCTGTCCGCATCGCGGTCAACTCGGCGAGCGCCGCGGAACTGCAGCTGCTCCCGAGGATCGGGCCCGTTCTGGCCCAGCGCATCATCGACGACCGCGCCGCCAACGGACCGTACCGCAGCCTCTCGGACTTGCAGCGCGTGCGAGGCATCGGACCCAAGACGGCGGAGCAGCTCGAAGCACTGGTCCGGTTCGACTGATGATGTCCCAGCACCCAGTCGGGACATGCGAGCGCGCTCGGGCGGGTGCCTGATGGCCGCCCAAGGCTCACCCTGGCAGCCGCTGCTCGACGACCCGGCCGTCGTCGCCATCGCTACGGCATCGGCCGAGGGCGCGAAGATCGTGTGCGAGGGTGCCGTCGGATCGTCGACCGTCGTGCTCGCGTCACTCATCGCCCGCCGCACGGGTCGGCCCGTGATGCTCGTGCTCGCCCATCTCGAGGACGCCGAGTTCGCGGTCGACGAGCTTGAACTGCTCGGGACGGAGGCGATCCGCCTGCCCGCGATGGAGGTGCTGCCCGGGGAGTCCTCGGCAGCGGCGGACTTGGTCGCGGAACGGATCGCCGCGGTCCGCCGCGTGCTGGCATGCCAGGCCGGTTCTGCCCCGGTCATCGTCGCACCCGTGCATGCACTCATGCAGAGCGTGCCGAGGCCCGCGCAGCTGGACCGGCTCACGCTCGCCGTGGAGACCGGCCAGACGCTCAGGCCCGAACGCGTCGTGCAGTGGCTCGCTGAGTCGGGGTACGATCGACGAGACACCATCGAGGAGCCGGGGGAATTCTCCGTCCGCGGCGGCATCGTCGATGTCTTTCCGACCGGCGGCGACACGCCGACACCGATCCGCATCGATTTCTTCGGCGATGAAGTCGAGCATGTCAACGAGATCGATCTGGAGACCATGGGCTCGGATCGCCGACTCGATCGATGCGTGCTGGTGGCGGCGAAGCTCGACCCGAACCTCGCCGACGAGGGCGTCAGCTTCCTCGAACTCGTGCCCGACCGCGCCATCGCTGTTCTCGCCGAGACGCTGGAGGTCACCGAGCAGGCGAGGGGCTACTTCGAGCGGCTGACCGACTCACGCGGCGTCTTCGGCCCCCCGGCCGTCATCAAGCTGCTCCGCGAGCGGTTCCACGCGTTTGCCGAGGTCAACCAGTTCTCGGTGCCGCACGCCTCGGACCGCCGCATCTCGCTCCCGCTCCGGTCGCTGCCCCCGTTCAGCCAGGACGCGAAGGAGGCGGTGGGGGAGCTGGCGACACACTGCAATGACGGGCGTCGGCTGCTGATCACCTGCGAGAACGCCGGCGAGGCATCGCGCTGCCTGGAGCTGCTCGGCGAGTGGGCGCCGGGTGTGCTGGCCGATGGGCAGCTGCTTATCGGATACCTGCACCGAGGCTTCTGCTGGGAGCCGGAGGGTGGAACGGCAACAACGGTCCTGCCGTACCACGAGCTGCTCCACCGGTTCCATGTCCGGCGGCGGGCGCGACGCCTGCGGGCTGGACGCGCGCTCGATACTTTCCTCGAGATCGAGCCGGGCGACTATGTTGTGCACGCCGAGCACGGCATCGCGCAGTTCGTGGGGCTTCGGCTCATGTCGCCCGACCGCCTCGGCCGGAAGCTCCAGCCGAAGCCTCCGGACGCGCGCGGTCGAAGCGATGGCGACGATGAGGAAGAGTTCCTCACGCTCGAGTTCGCGGGCAAGAGCCAGCTGCATGTCTCGACGCTGAAGATCGACCAGGTGCAGAAGTACATCGGCGGCTTCGCGGGCAAGCCGCCGCTCTCCAAGCTCGGCGGCCGGAAGTGGACGCGGCAGAAGGAGCAGGTCGCCGAGTCCGTGCGCGATCTGGCGGCAGAGCTGCTGCGCGTCCGCGCCGCACGCGAGAGCCTGCCCGGCATCCGCTACCCCGACGACACACCCTGGCAGCAGGAGTTCGAAGCCGAGTTTCCATACCAGGAAACCGACGACCAGCTCGCGGCGCTCCAGGCCATCAAGCGCGACATGACGAGTGAACGCCCGATGGATCGGCTGATCTGCGGCGATGTCGGCTTCGGCAAGACGGAGCTCGCGATCCGCGCCGCCTTCAAGGCGTGCGAGTTCGGCAAGCAGGTCGCGGTCCTCGTGCCGACGACGGTGCTCGCCGAGCAGCACGCCCGGACCTTTCTCAGTCGGTTCGCCGGGTACCCGTTCCGCGTCGAATCGCTGAGCCGGTTCCGGTCTGCGAAGGAGATCAACGGCATCCTCGCCGCGCTCCGGAAAGGGCAGGTCGATGTCATCGTCGGGACGCACCGCCTGCTCTCACGCGATGTCCGCTTCGCGGACCTCGGCCTGGTCATCATCGACGAAGAGCAACGCTTCGGCGTCGAGCACAAAGAACGCCTGCTCCAGCTCCGTCTCACAGCGGATGTCCTCACCCTGAGCGCGACGCCCATCCCGCGAACGCTTCACATGTCCATGCTCGGCATCCGCGACATCTCCTCCCTCGCGACCGCGCCGGCGGACCGCCAGAGCATCGTGACCGAGGTGATCCCCTTCAACCGCAAACGCCTCACTCAGGCCGTCGCCCGCGAGCTCTCGCGCGAGGGGCAGGTCTTCTGGGTCCACAACCGCGTGCACGACATCCAGAGCGCCGCCGACGAGGTGCGCCGGCTCGCGCCCGACGCGCGCGTGGTCCACGCTCACGGCCAGATGCCACCAGCCGAGCTCGAGCAGATCATGCTCCGGTTCATCCGCGGGGACGCGGACATCCTCGTCAGCACAACGATCATCGAGTCCGGCATCGATATCCCGCGCGCCAACACCATGATCATCGACAACGCGGATCGGTTTGGTCTCTCCGAGCTGCACCAGCTTCGCGGCAGAGTGGGACGGAGCAAACACCGGGCCTACTGCTACCTGCTGCTGCCGGAGAACCGAACGATCAACGAGGTGGCGAGGAAGCGGCTGCGTGCGCTCGAGCAGTACTCCATGCTTGGCGCAGGGTTCAAGATCGCGATGCGCGACCTGGAGATCCGTGGCGCTGGCAACATCCTCGGCAGCGAGCAGTCGGGGCATATCGCCGCCATCGGGTACGAGCTCTACTGCCGGCTGCTCGAAGCGGCCGTCCGCGACCTCACGCACGAAGCACCGCCGCCTTCGGCGAGCCGGGCGAGCCTGGAGCTCGGGATCGGCGGCGTGATCCCTCGGCCTTACATCCCGTCGGAGGTTCGCCGCCTCGAGGCGTACCGGCGGATCGCAACCGCGGGCTCGCTCGACGAACTCGCCGGGCTCGCGCAGGACTTGGAGAGCGCGTACGGCACGCCGCCGGCGCCCGTTCGCCGTCTCCTGGCGCTGGCTGAGGTGCGGGTCGCGGCCTCGGCGCTCGGTGTCCGCGCGATCGTGCTCCGCGAGCCGGATGTCATCTTCCGAGCCGAAGACCCGACGCCCATCGCGAGGGCGATGCAATCCGCCACGGGTACGGTGCGGGTGCTGCCGCCGAAGTCGAACGAGTCTGTCAGCGAGGTGTATTACCGGCCCCCGAGCAACCACCGGGAGCCGGAGACACTGCTCCGCGTCCTCGATGCCCGGCTCCGGCAAGCGCTGGGTGCTGGCGCCTCGCAACCCGCCCGAACGGGCCCGTGAAAGATACGAACACTCGACCGATGGATCGGTTATTTTGCAACCGATTCTGGACACAAGGGCGGCTGTCTCCTATGGATGCCGGATGGGGTCCGCGAAAAGCCGATAGCGCTCACAGCGGAGTCCGGCCGGGCTCGGCTCGGCGGAGGCGTTCGGACCATGGAACGGGACTACCAGAAAGAAATCGCGACGATCCGCCGGCGGCTGGCCCGCCAGAGCACGGTGGCGATCGGCATGCTCGAGGCCTCCCTCGATGCGCTCTGGGCCTTGGACCCCGAGGTGGCGGAGCATGTCCGCCGACAGGACGACGCGATTGATGCCGAGGAAGTGGTGATCGAAGAGGACTGCTTCCGCATCCTGGCGCTGATGCACCCGGTCGCCCGTGACTTCCGCGTGATGACGACGATCCTGAAGGTCAACCACGATGTCGAGCGGGTCGCGGACCACGCCTGTTCGATCGCCAAGATCGCGATCCGCCTGAGCGAGCTGAGCATGGTGCCGCGGTTCCCGGTGAGCCTGCGCGAGCTGGGTGAGCGCGTACCGAGCACCTGTCACCAGCTGCTGCGAGCGCTGATGGATGAAGATGTGGCGGCCGCCGAGGAGATCGTCAAGGGTGACAAGCTGCTGGATCGGCTCGATCGGGCATCGTTCAACGAACTGGTTCAGCAGATCGAGGGCGGCTCGCGGGACGAGGCTGCGGCGGGGCTCCTGCTGTACCGTGTTGGACGCGAGCTGGAGCGGGTGGGCGACCTGATGAAGAACATCGCCGAGGATGTCTTCTACTTGGCGACCGGCCGGATCGTGCGTCACGGCGAGCCGGTAGCTCGTCCTGGCGAGGGCGACGACGGGTCTGCCAGCGGGGCCGCCTGACGCGCCCGAGACTGCCTCTGCCCCCTGCAGGTGAAAAAAAAAGAGGCTCACCGGTGTGGTGAGCCTCTCGTAAGTGTGATTGTCTGCCCATTGGCCGACCGTTGCCGGACCGGCTATCCGCGTTGAGGGCGAACCCTCGGGATGTGCGGACGAGAGTGTGCTGACGATCCCGCTGTGGATCGCTCCACGAGCCGAGCGAGTTTCACGGGCCGCGATCGTGCGGTCCCGGGGCCTTTCGGCGTCGCCCGGCAGGGCGGGTCTAAGGACATCCCTTAGAAAGGAGGTGATCCAGCCGCAGGTTCTCCTACGGCTACCTTGTTACGACTTCGTCCCAGTCACCGAGCTTGCCGTAGGCACCCCTGAATCGAGGTGACTTCGGGCACTCCCGGCTTCCATGACGTGACGGGCGGTGTGTACAAGGCTCAGGAACACATTCACCGCGGCGTAGCTGATCCGCGATTACTAGCGATTCCAACTTCATGCAGGCGAGTTGCAGCCTGCAATCCGAACTGGGGCGTGCTTTTTGCGATTTGCTCCCCCTCGCGGGATCGCCTCGCTCTGTACACGCCATTGTAGCACGTTTGCAGCCCTGGACATAAAGGCCATGAGGACTTGACGTCATCCCCACCTTCCTCCGGTTTGACACCGGCAGTCTCGTTAGAGTCCCCGCCATGACGCGCTGGCAACTAACGATAGGGGTTGCGCTCGTTGAGGGACTTAACCCGACACTTCACAGCACGAGCTGACGACAGCCATGCAGCACCTGTGCACGTTCCACCCAAAGGGCGTGGCTCTTCTTTCAAAGAGTTAATCCGTGCATGTCAAACCCAGGTAAGGTTCTTCGCGTTGCCTCGAATTAAGCAACATGCTCCACCGCTTGTGTGAGCCCCCGTCAATTCCTTTGAGTTTTAGCCTTGCGACCGTACTCCCCAGGCGGCACACTTAACAGTTTTCCTTCGGCCGAGACGGTGTCAGAACCGCCCCGACCTAGTGTGCATCGTTTACGGCGTGGACTACCAGGGTATCTAATCCTGTTTGCTCCCCACGCTTTCGTGCCTGAGCGTCAGGACAGGCCCAGCTGATCGGCTTCCCCATCGGCGTTCCCATGAATATCTACGCATTTCACCGCTCCACTCATGGTTCCATCAGCCCCTACCTGCCTCAAGCCCGGCAGTTCACCCTGCAGTTCCACGGTTGAGCCGTGGGATTTCACAAGATGCTTGCCGGGCCGCCTGCGCACGCTTTAAGCCCAGTGATTCCGATTAACGCTCGGGCCCCTCGTATTACCGCGGCTGCTGGCACGAGGTTAGCCGGCCCTTCCTCTGGTCCTGGTCGTTGGTCCTAGGACCTGACAGTGGTTTACACGTCGAAGACGCTTCATCCCACACGCGGCATTGCTCCGTCAGGCTTTCGCCCATTGCGGAAGATTCGTCGCTGCAGCCTCCCGTAGGAGTCCGGGCAGTGTCTCAGTCCCGATGCGGCGGGTCATGCTCTCACACCCGCTACCCGTCTTCGGCTTGGTGAGCCATTACCTCACCAACTACCTGATAGGACGATCGCCGCTCCCGAGGCGCCAAAGCTTTCCTCCGCAGAGCACATGGGGTATTACTGCCGATTTCTCGACGCTATTCCCCACCTCAGGGTACGTTCGATCGCGTTACTCGCCCTTTCGCCACTGTCCCCCCGAAGGGTTCTCGTTCGACTTGCATGCTTTAGCCATGCCGCCAGCGTTCAATCTGAGCCAGGATCAAACTCTTCAATTGATTGCCTATGGCGTCCGGATCGTGCTCAAAGACACGAACCGGTCAATGTCAAGCTGAAACTGGATAAACTTGCCGTTCCTTCACCCCGGAGGGGATGGGTCCGGACAAGTCGTCGACTTGGATCGGGATCGCTCCCGACCACCGCCGCCCGGCTAGGCGACGGATTTGTTCTCCCGCGGACACCGGACGGGGCCGGTTGAACTTGACCGCGGGAACGCGGGGCTGTGAACCCCCGCGTGGCTTGCGATTATGTGGATGACGGTCGGCCCTCCCGGGCACAACGCTGTTCGGCGCTGACCGACACCCCACATTCTCGCGGGCAGACAATACACAACTTGTCAAAGAGCGGTGCCGGGTTGGATACCGCGGATGCGGGTCCCACCAGACCCGGCAGGGTGCCCCGTGGGGCAAGAGACGAGTGTAGCCGGCAGCATCAATTGGTCAAGCCAGCCTGCAATTTTCCCGTCGTTCGGCGCAGGAATCTCCACTCCCCGGGCCCAGAGAGCCGGCTGCATCCCCGCTCCCGGGGCTCCGCAGGCGGCGGGTCGGCTCGCGAGCCACCGCCACCGTCGCCAGCACGATGGGGAGGTGAACCTCGGCTGACAGCCCCTGCCGGAGTGCCCGGCAGCAGGCATCCGCCGTCGCGCCGGTCGTCCGGACATCGTCCACCAGGACGATCGCGCGGGTGCCCGCCGGCAGCCGACGAGCGAGATGGATCCGCCCGCGGATGTTCGCCGCCCGTGCGCTCGGCGCGACCTCGACCTGCGGCCGACCCCCGCGACGCCGAAGGGGCTGGCAGAGCCGGATGTCAGCCGAAGAGGCCATGGCCCGGGCGATGGTCAACGCGTGATCGATCCCACGACGGAATCGGCGATCCCACGGCATGGGGACCGGGACAGCGATCGCGTCGGACAGGGCGACACCCAGTGATTCCAGGCGGAGAGCCACCCGGGGAGCCAGCATCCGGCCGAGCAGCGTGCCCTGGGCGCGCCAGCGTGTGTACTTGGTGTCGATGATCGCTCGGCGGAGCGGGTCCTCGTACTCGCCGAGCCGGACGCTCCATTCCCATCGAAGCCGCTCGACCCGGCACATGGGGCAACGCCGGTCGTCGGGGCTGACCTCACCGGGTGCCACGGTTCGGCCGCAGCGCGGGCAGGACGCGTCGAGCGGCTCTGGCTCCCACCGCAACGGGCCGCCGAGAGCCAGGCCGGGTGTGCCAAGGAATGCCGTCTCGATCGCCGACCACGCGTTGCGGGAGGGGACGGCCGCGGGCCGAGGCGCCGGCGAGTGCACGGGTGTCTCGTGAGAGGCCGGCTGGGAGGCCGATTCCCCCGCCGAGCGAGGGGGCCAGCGGAACGACGAGCTCACGAACCGACACCCCGGAACGCCTCGCGCAGGATCCTCGCCCGCGCCTCCCGCAGCTCATCCGGCGGCACATCGCCCACTCGGCGACGCAGATGCGCAGACTGCACCAGCAGCAGCGTCGTCGAGACCTCGGTGAGCGTCGGCTCCCGGAGCACCCCGACCGCGACGCCGAGCCGGACATCGCTGAGCCGCTGCATCGCCTCCGCCGCGGTGATCCGTCGCGCGTGCTGCAGCGTCCCGAGGGATCGGAAGACCGTGTCCTCGAGGATCGTCCGGCGTTTGCTGAGCAGGCGTTCGCGGGCCCGTCGCTCGTAGTCCAGGATCTTCGGAACGATCTTGCGTTCGAGCTCATCGAGCATGATCCCCTCGGTTCGGCCGAGGGTGGTCTGGTTGGAGATCTGGTAGAACTCGCCCGGATGGTCCGAGCCCTCGCCCCAGAAGCCCCGGACCGCGAGCGACATGTCGGACGCGGCCCGTTTGACCTTCTCGATCTCGCCGAGCAGGTGGAGCCCCGGCAGATGGAGCATCACCGAGAGCCGGGCCCCGGTGCCGACATTGGTCGGGCAGGCCGTGAGGTAGCCGAAGCGGGCACTGAACGCATAGTCCACGGAGCGTTCGATCGCGTCATCCGCCGCGCTGATCTCCTCGTACGCGGAATGCAGTGAGAGACCGGGCTGGATGCACTGCAGCCGGAGGTGGTCCTCCTCGTTGATCATGACCGAGAGCCGCTGGTCCGGCACAGCAACGACCACCGCACGCGGATCGCCGACGCCCCGGAGCGCCCCCTTGGAGCCCCGCGCCAGGTGTGCCGAGATGATGTGGCGTTCCTGGAGCAACTCCCGCTGCGCCCGGCTCAGCCGATGGACATCGAGCCAGAGCGCCCGCCGGGGCGATCCCGACGCGCCGGCGAACACCGAGGGCTCGGTCAGACACGGGCGCAGCATCTCGAGCAGCCGCTCGCGCTCCGACAGGTCGCAGCCGTTGACAAAGCCGAAGCCAGCGAGGTTCCGGGCGAGCCGAACCCGGCTGGAGAGCACGACATCGTTCGCAGGTCCCGAGCCGAGCCAGCCAACCGGTCCGGACTCGAGCGGCTCGAGGGCGTCATGGGGCTCGTCGCCGGGGGCTCTCCCGCCGCTCATCCCTCGTGTTCCTCGTGGGGCCGCGCGCCGCCGACTCGGGCGGACAGCAGTCGGGAGATCTCGTCACGGATCATCGCGGCGTGCTCGTACCGCTCCGCCCGGAGCGCGGCCGCCAGTTGCTGCTTGAGCGTCTGGATCTTCTCCTCCCGTTGCCGGGAGGCCCCGAGCAGGCGATCGATCGCCTCGCGATTGTCGGCCTGCGCCGGATCGCACTGCGCAAGCGCGGTCTCGAGCAGCCGGCGGGGGATCTTACCGACATGGTGCGTTGCGCCCTCGTGGGCACGGGAGATCAGCGGCCAGAGCCGGTCCTCGAACGCCGCGTAGCAATGGGGGCACCCCAGCTTGCCCGATTCACGGAACGCCTCGAAGGTCAGCCCGCACGCAGAGCACGCCCGCGTTGCGGAGGCGGGCGTGCCGGTTCGGATCGTGACCACCGCACCGGTGACGACCGGCGCTGCGGGGTGCGGCTTGGGGAGGGCGGTGCCGAGCACGCCGAACTCCACCGCGCACGCCTCGCACAGCTGGAGCTTGCGATAAGCCCCCTTGATCAGCTTGACCTCTTCGATCGTCGCTCGCTTGCCGCAGTTCTGGCACTTCACCGTGGGCACCCGCGGGTTGGAACCTGGAGGCATGGCGAGGCCCACCGGTCCGGCCGCATCGTGGACCGGCTGCCCGCGCTCGCAGTGTATCGGATGCCGGGCTGCGTGCGAAGGCGCCCGCCGACCGAGCAGGGGGCTAGCCCTCGCCGCCGGCCTTCTGCTGCCGGGTGTAGCCGTACTTCCGCTTGAGCGGCTTGACGACCAGGCCGGTCTTGATCGCGTTCGCGGAGACGCGAACGCGGGTCGGGCGTCCGTCGACCAGGGCTGTAACCTTGTGCAGGTTCGGCTTGAACTTCCGGCGGGTGATGCCGGTGGTCTTGAGCCCGAATCCACCCTTGGAGATCCGCTGTCCGCCGTAGGCCTTCGACTTGCCGAAGCTGGACTTCTTGCCGGTGAAGTAGCACTCGTAAGGCATCGCGGAATCCTCTGTCCTGGCGCGGCTGGCGTCGTCGGTTCGGCCGGCGTTCCCGGCCCGGGCCACGATCATAGGCCTCCCGAGCCGACCGACAAGCCCCGAGCTCAGCCCCGGGACAGGTTCTCGCGCTGCAGCATGAGCTCGAGTGTCTGCGAGACCAGGTCGACCTCCCTGGCCGTCAGACCGCCGTAGAACGGCAACGCGATCGTCCGGTTCGAGATCGACTCGGCGATCGGGAAGCGCCCCGGCGCGAACCCGAACCGCTGCCTGTAGAACGGCTGGAGATGGATGCACGGGAAGTAGGGGGCCGCCCCGACCTCGTGGTTCCGCAGCCCGGCGATCACGCGGTCCCGTTCCTCCGCCGTGTACCCCGCCGCGAGCCGGATGACGAACACGAACCAGGAGGGCACCGAGCCCGGCATGACCGTCGGCAGGATGACCTGCTCGTTGCCGGCGAGGCGTTCGATGTAGAGCGTCGCCGCGAGCTGCCGCCGCTCGATGATCTCATCGAACCGCTGCATCTGCGCGATGCCGATCGCCGCCGATACCTCGCTCATGCGGAAGTTGTACCCGAGGCGGTGGTGCTCCAGCCACGCCCCGAGCCGCTGGTGCTCGGTGCCGCGATCGGCGGTCGGGAAGCTGTCCCGTCCCTGATTGCGGAGCGACCGGGCCGTGTCCGCCAGAGAGGTGTTGTCCGTGACGAGCATGCCCCCCTCACCGGTCGTGATCTGCTTATTTGGGTAAAACCCGAAGGCACCGGCGATGCCGAACGAGCCGCAGGGGCGACCGGCGACGCTGGCCCCGAGCGCCTCGCAGGAGTCCTCGATCAAGGGGATCTCGTGCTTGGCGGCGATCTGCGCGTAGCGGTCCATGTACGCGGGGTTGCCGAAGGCCTCGACCGCCATGATCGCGCGTGTCCTCGGCGTGATCGCCGCCTCGACCTGCGCGGGGTCCATATTCAGCGTCTTCGGACAGATGTCGACGAACACCGGGGTGGCACCGACATAGAGGATCGGGTTCGCGGAGGCGATAAAACTCAGCGGCGTGGTGATCACCTCGTCGCCGGGGCCGAGCCCGAGCGCCATCATCACGACATGCAGCGCCGAGGTGCCCGAGTTCATGGCGACGCCGTGCGCGCAGCCGGCACGATGCGCCACGAGCGCCTCGAAGCGCTCGGTCATCGGGCCGAGCGCCAGCCGGCCGGAGCGGAGGACCTGGTCCACCAGGCCGCGCTCGGAATCGGTGATGTCGGGCTTGCTCAGAGGGATGTGGTCCGCGCTGCTCATTTGCTCAGCGTATCGGCCGGATCGATGTCAACGCTGGACAGGCCGCGATCCGACCGTGAGGCTCTGGGCAGCGCCGCCAGCAGTTCCGGGACCCGGTCGGTCCGCACGGCCGCGAGCCACGCCGCCTGCGCCCGCCACTCCGCCGGGAGCCAGGCATCCTCGGCCAGTTCGATCAGGCGATCGGCCTGACGGAGTCCTTGCTGGGTCGCGTGTGGCGTCTCTTTGGCCCGGGCCAGCGATGTCAGCACCCCGGTCGGGTCTGTCGGCTCGCCGGAGCGCTCCTCCGCGTTGGGCGTCAGACCCGCCAGTGCAGCCGCCGCTACCGCCCGGCGAACCGGTTCCGAGACACCCGCCTCTGCCCCGACTTCACGGCTCGGCAACTCGACCCATTGTCCTGCCCGCAGCACCGTATCGCTCAGCGGATGCGCCCACGGGTCCGCCTCGATGACCGCCAACGCGATCGAGGCCCGATCCGCCCTCGGTTCCTTGTCGGCCCAGTCCATGAGCGCCTCAGCCAGGTACACGCCGTCACCCGACAGCATCGACGCGAGCGAGGCACGATCACCGCCCCGTGTCCTGATGACCCGGGCCGCCGCTGCCAACGCTCCGTTGTCTGTGTCCAGGAACACCGGTTCGGCGAGCCACACCGGCGGGGGCTCCCCGCGCTCGGCGGCGGCGCCCGCGGCACGGAGCAGAAGCAGCGCCTTCACAGGTTCGTCTCGCGGCGCAAGCCGATCGCACAACCGGGACCAGCGATCTCGCAGCCCCGCCCGAGCTGGGTCGTGCCGGAGCAGGGCGTTCATCGCGGCCACGAGCGCATCGGTGTGCGGGTGTCGCTCGAACACTTCCTCGGCGAACGCCACCGTCGCGAAGCCGCGAGGACACGCTTCCAGCGCGCGTGCGAGGGCGACCGCCTCGATGCCGACGAGGCTCTCGAGCGTTTGCCTGGCGCGCGATGCCAACGGTGAGCGATCGTCCGGCGTCGATCGGTTGAGGATCGCCGTCGCCGCCACGATCCGGATCCCGTGACGATCGGCCTCGAGCAGGTCGGCCCAGCCGGAGGTTTCGGCACGATCCTGTCCCTGGGCGCGGAGCGCCAGCAGCGTCACGAGGCGACCCTCGTCGGGCAACGCGGGGTCGGCTGCCTGGGCGAGCGTTCGGAGTTGCCCCGTGTCGAAGAGCCCGCGACGGACGGCCTCTCGAACCAGCTTCGAGCGGGTCTCCGGCGAAAAATCATTGAGGTGAAACAGCTCGAGCCGTTTCGGAGCGCGGGCGGCGGCGAGGCCCAGCAGCGCCTCGGCCCGGACGCTCTCATCGGGATCACGCGACAGCCTGGCCAGCAGGGCGCCGTACGCCGGATCACGCAGCCGGCCCAGCCACCGCGCGCACCGGGCCCGCAGCAGCGGGTCGTCGGAGAACGCCGTCGCGTGCAGCGCCGACAGAGCGCGGTCGAGCACGGGTTCACGCAGGGGTGGTGTTTCGGGGGCAACGATCGCGCTCGGCGGCGCGCACGCCAAGAAGACCAGCATGCATCCGGTATCGTGACGCAGACCGGTCCGCTTTGCCGCGGCCGGTCACCAGCTCCCAAGAGCTGGCTCGTCCGAGCGTTATCGGGTCTGGAGCGAGTTAGAGCCGACCGGCCACGGCCCGCTCGAGCATGTCGCATGCTTCCGCGTGAGACATCCCATCGGACGGCAGGCCGTAGCTCATCCGCTCCTCCATCATCCCGGCGAGCCGCTGGCGAGCGGTGATCACCGTCGAATGGTTGCGCTTGCCGATCGCCCGGCTGATCTCCGGATAGCTCATGCCCGTCAGACGCTTGCAGAGCTCGGTGATCAGGCCCCGGGCCAGCACGACCCGCGCCTGTCGCCCGGGCTTGCCGAGTTCCTCGAACGGGACGCGGCAGTGCTCGAGCACCACGCCCGCAACATCCTCGAAGCGGGCGGACCGACTCGCCGGGGACGCCGAGCCAGCCTGACGGCTGAGTGTGCGGACCAGATCGGCCGACACGGATGCGCCTTCGAGTTTCTCGGCGTGCAGCGCGCCGGCGAGACGCACAAGCATCCCCTCGATGTCACGCGCCGATGCGTTGCGACGCCGCGCGTTGGACACGAGCAGATCAGCGGCGTCCGGCTGGAGGTTGATCCGCCGTTCGCGGGCAAAGTGCCGAACCAGATCCAGGCAGAGCATCTCGTCGGGGTTCGAGATCTCGAGCACCATACCGGCGACGAAGCGGCTGGTCAGTGCGGCGTTGAGATCCTTGATGCGGTGGGGGTGGGCATCGCTGGCGAGCACCAGCCGGGCGCCGCCCGCCTCGATCGCGTCGAGCGTGTGCAGCAGCTCCGTCTGCGTCCCCTTCTTGCGCGCCACGAAGTGCACATCGTCGAGACAGAGCAGGTCGAGCGCTCGGTGCTTGCGGCGGAAGGCCTCGCTCCGGCCGGACTGGATCGCCTGGATGTAGTCGTTCGTGAAGGCCTCGGCGGCGACGAATCGCACTCGTGCCTGCGGCTGCTGCTCCCGCAGACGCCGAGCGATCCCCGCGAGCAGGTGTGTCTTCCCGTTGCCGCAGGGGCCGTGGACGAGCAGCCGCGAGAACGGCCTGGCGGAGGCATCGGTCGAGATCATGCGGAGCGCCGCGTCGTGCGCGAGCCGGTTGCTCGCGCCGACCACGAACCGCGAAAGGTCCCGTCGCTCATCCGAGCCCGTCCATGCGTGTCGCCGACTCGCGCGCTGCGGCCCATGCGACGGCTCGGCGGGAGCGGCGGTCCCGGCCGCGCCGAGGTCGGCAACGGCGAAGCGGAGGCCGCTGCCCGGGCCCAGAACCTCATCGACGGCGAGCCGCATGACGCTGCCGAACCGGTTCGCCGCGAGCCGAGCAATGAACTCGGTCTCGGCGTCGACGACCAGCGTGCAGCCCTCGATCGAGAGCCGGATATGCCCGTTGAGATACCGCTCGACGCGCTGCGGGCCGAGCTGCTCGCCCAGGAGATCGATGATCCGGCCGAGCCTCGGGTCGTGCCGAGTGGGCTCGTGCGGTTCGGGCGTGCGGGAGCGGACCGCCTTGGCGCGCCGTCGAGAAGGCCGATCAGCCCCGGCCGCCCGTCCGGCGGCTTCGGCGCGCTCGCGGGTAGGCTCCGTGGCGCTCGCTTCGCGTCGATCGGGGGTGTTCGACGCGGGATCACGCGTCGGGTCGGTCGGGCTGTGGCTCTCTCGGCGAACAACTCGCGGACGCGTCTCCAACGCTCAACCCCCTCTCCAGAGCGGACCCGATCCGGAGCCCGCGTTCCCCGCCGAACTCCACGACTCCCCGCAGCCTCACGACACACCGATCGCCGCACGGATCGCATACAACGCGACCGGCACGCCGGGGGGAACTTGGGACAGTGGGGCGATGCACATCCTGTGTCGTCGCGGAACACACGCACCCGCGATCACAGCGATCCATGCTGCAGGTGGTCAGCTTAGCGCGCCCTTCGCGATCCAGCAACGGGGTTGATCCGCACGACACCGACCGATCGTCTCCTGCGCAGGAACTCGCAAGCGCTTAGCCGCACAAAAAAACTGCCGTGCCCGGATCATCCAGAATGTATCCACAGCTCGGCCGGTGTCGCGGCGCGATCACGCCGGCTGCCCCGTCACACGGACGAACGCGCGGCGACTCGCGAACTCGATGAATCCGAGTGACTCGTACAGCCGAGCCGCGGGTACATTTCGACGATCGACCGCGCACACCACCCGTTGTGTCCCGGGTGACGCCAGTCCCAACATCGCGTTCTCGAGCATCGCACGCCCGAGCCCGCGGCCGCGCGCCTCGGGCGCGAGACCGAGGTAGACGAGCTCGGCCGTGTCAGAATCGCCGACGGCCGCCAGCAGGACACAGCCGATGGGGGTGTCGGCCTCGAACAGCAGGTACCAGTGCCGCGGATCCTCCCCGGCTGTGGCGAGGTGGCTGTCGAGAATGTCGGCGGTGCTGCGGAGTCCGCACAGCTCCGGGCAGTCGAGCGTGCCAGCGTACGAGCGTTCGAGGACGCGTTCGAGCCGGACCCGGTCGCCGCTCGTGCTGGACAACGGGGCCACCGGACGGAGGCTCATCCCGGGCGGGAAGGGTGTGGGCGAGGCCGATCGCGGACGACCTCGCAGCGGCCGTTCGAGGTACGCCAGATCCCCGACATGCAGAAACCCCGCATCCTGCGCGGCGCGGACAGCCCAGGGCTCCTCGGGCGATGGCAGCGTCTGCACGATGGCGATCTCCGGTGCCGCGCATGCCGCCGCGGCCGCTCGCACGCACGCTGCACGATCCAGCGCGTCCTGCTCGATCTCGATACCGGAGCCGATCGGCGAGGAGACGAGCAGCATCGCGGTTCGGCCGGCGCCAGGGATGGCCAGACAGGCCTGTCGCACCCAGGGACGGTCGGGAACCGTTCGATCGACGATGGCGAATGCTCGTGAGAGATCGGTCCGGCTGATCCGCGCGCCGGCGACGAACCGCTCCGCGGCGACCCGTCGCCCCGCGCCGGTCCCCGGGACGATCCTGGCGACCGCCGCGATGAGTAACTCACCGTTGATGCGCTCGGGTCGTCCTAGCGGATCGGTCGCTGGCGGGGCTTGAGCGGGTTGGTCCTCGGGCTGGTTGATCATGCTCGGGCCAACCGTAGACTACGATTCGCCGGTCGGTGGGCGCGACAGCGACTTGCCCGCGGCCGGATCCTGTGGAGATCGGTATGCAGGCTGAGCCGTCCTTGATGCGTCTACTCACTGCTGGGGTGTTGGTGCTGGTGTCGGCACTGGCCGTCGGTCTGGGCGTACGGCCCCCTGAGCCCGACCCGATCCCGCAGCGCTGGCAGCTCGACATCGAGGTGGGGCCGATGCGGCTGGCCAAGGTCGAGGTGCCCGAGCGGGGCGTGCTGCCCTTCTTCTATATGACCTATCGGGTAACGAACAATTCGGGCGAAGATCTGCAGTTCGCCCCCAGCTTCGAGCTCGGCAACGAGGACGGCGACCTGGTGCGGGCGGGTGTCGATGTGCCGCGTGAGGTCCGGGAACATCTGCTCGACCTGCTCGACAACCCGCTGCTGGAGGATCAGATCGAGATCATCGGCACCCTGCTGCAAGGCCGGGAGAACGCGAAGGACGGGCTGGTCATCTGGCCCGCTGTCGATCTGGACGCGGACGAGCTCAACATGTACGCCTCGGGCTTCAGCGGCGAGACACAGATCGTTCCCTTCACCGATCCGGAGACGGGCGAGCAGATCGAGCTGACCTTCCGGAAGACCTACATGGTGCGGTACTCGACACCGGGGAGTCTGGTGGGCCGCGGCTCCCGGCCGTTGCAGGTCGTGGCGGAGCGGTGGATCATGCGGTAGCGGCTCGCTAGGATCCCTGCCCCGCAAACCAGGCACACCCAGCCCGCGGGTCCTGAGATGGAACGAGCGTCGCCGGAAGGGCGGCGGAAGAGGCGAACAGCATGGCACACAAGAAGGGACAGGGCTCGACCCGCAATGTCCGCGACTCGAACCCGCAGTATCGCGGCGTGAAGCTCTACGGCGGCGAGGTCGCCAAGCCCGGCGCGATCATCGTCAGGCAGTGCGGCACCAAGTTCCTCCCCGGGTTCATGGTGCAGCGAGGCAAGGACGACACGCTGTTCTCGGTCGGCCTCGGCAAGGTCGTCTTCCAGGGACGCACGGTGCATGTCGACCCGCTCGACCCGGAAGCGCCGAGGCCCAGCAGCCTCCGCAAGTTCGTCGAGAGCAAGTCGGCGGGCTGATCGCCTTCTGTCCGCGATGCCGTCTGTCTACGCCCCGCTTGTCGGGGCGTTTTGCTGTGCCACCGAGACCAGCTCGGACCCGATCAGGCTGGCGGCATCGATCACGAGGCTGATCCCGCCGTCGGAGCGGATGGTGGCGCCGGAGAACACCCGGCTGTCGCTCGTGCGGCGGTCGAGCTTCTCCAGCACGATCTCGCGCTGCCCGATGACACGCTCGACACGGAGCACGGCGGCGTCGGCGCCCGCCTGGATCACCACCGCGATGCCGCCGGGCTCGTAGTCGTCCGGCAGGGTCAACGATTCTCGCGCATCGAGCACACCCAGCACGCTCTCGCGGAGCCGCAGGACGGGCCGGCGTCCGACCGAGCCGAGCGAACGCCGGTCGATGCGCACGATCTCGACGACATTCGCGAGCGGGATGGCGTACTGCTCGCCCGCGATGACAACGAGCATCGCGGGGATGACCGCCCCGTCGATTGGCACGAGCAGCGTTGCTTCCAGCCCGCCCGCGGGTGTTGGCTGGGCGGAGAGCTTGCCGCCGAGCGCGCCGAGCGATACGGCGATGCCTCCGAGTTCCGCCACGGCGCCGCCTGGTTCGATCGCTTCGCGCTGGTCTGGCTCGAAGGCTTCGGCGATCGGGCCGCCGGCGCCGTCGTCGACAAGCCGCACGAGCAGTTGCCCGCCGAGGTCCCTGACGCGCATCTCGATGCGCCCGGCCGGCGATTTGCCGGCAGCCGCACGGGCCGGCTCCTGCTCGATCGACTCTGTGATCATGACTCGCAGGATGCGTGTGAGAGGTTCGACGAGCTGGTCGAGGGTGAACTTGTCGATCAGGGTGTCACCGCCTTCGAGCGTCAGCGAAGCCTCTCGATCGTTGAGCCGGGATGTGTCGCGTGTGTACCGCTCGAGCCTGTCGAAGACGCGATCGAAGGCCTGCATCCGTGTGCCGCTGACGCACTCGCGCAGCTCCCCGAGCAGTCGGTCGAGTTCTGTCGTCTGTGTGGAGAGCAGCTCGATGGACTCACTGGGTGTACGCTCGCTTCGGAGCGTCTCGGCGATGTCAACGAGCTGGTTCTTGTTGAGCACAAGCTGCCTGACGGTGTTGACCAGGCTTTCGATCGTGGGGCGGGGCACGCGGACGGCTCCGGCATCCGTGTTCGGCCGAGGACCCGCCACGGGGACCGCCGGCGAGGCGGGCACGGTGGTCGGGAGCGGCGCAGCCGCATCGGCTGCATCGCTGGCGGGCTTGGGAGGGTCCTCGATGCCTTCGGTGACGCCGTCGAGCTCGAGCACGCGTTCCGGTTCGCCCCGGTGCCACCCGATCAGATCGGGGTGCAGGGGTTGACCCGCGGCCAGCAGGCCGAGCCGGCGCTCGAGCGTCTCGATGGGCCAGGTCAGTTCCATCGCGACCTCGAGCCCGCCCACGAACTGTTCGAGCAGCTCCGCGATGCTCCGCAGGCGGACCTCGAACTCGGGGAAGAGCGCATCCGGCACGGTGGCGATGCCGGAGACAACGATGCCGAGCAGTCGTGCCCCGGCTTCCAGCGTCTTGAACTCGAAGCCGGCGTTCAGCGCGAGCAGGCGCGCCTGAACCTCGGCGAAGGCCGAAGCCGCGTCGTCCCTGTCGCCGTGCGACTGCGCATCCGCGATGGCCGGCGCGAGCTGGGCGACGCAGTCGCGCAGGTCCGCGACCATCGCTTGCAGCCGTTCGCCCCGGCCGTTCGAGAGATCGAGCGGCCTGCTGCCCCAGTCGCCGTCAAGCCCCATGAGCATGGCTTGGATGTCGTCGGCGTCGATGGCGATCGGTCCTTCGGCGCCCGCCGGGTCTGTGATGGAACCCGTCTCGGCGGGGCATGACGGATCGAGCTGCACCGGTTCCTCCGGCAGGGGTGTATCGGGTAGCACTCCCATGCCGGTGTCGATGATCGTGGGTGTCATCGGGTCCGTCGAAGCGCTCGGGTCGATCTCGGTCGGCACGGGCGTATCACCCTCGGCTGCTTCCTCGATGGCGGCAGCCGGCTCTGGCGCCATGGGAAGTGTGAATGTGGCCGGGCCGTGCAGAGCGTCGGGAGCCGAGCTCTCACCCCGAAGCACCGAGGCGAGCCCGACGGCGGAGCTCTGCAGCGCCGCATCCCCGGCCGCCACGGCGTTGTCGGCGACCCGTCGGGCGAGCTCGTCCACGCGGTCGGCAATCTGGCGGAGCTCGTCGACATCGAAGAACTCCGCGAGCGGGCGCAGCTCGTCGGCGATCTCGCAAAATGTGGCTTCGGGCGATGATTCGTCGCCGATGCCTCGAATGCCGAGGTCGAGCCGATCCGCGAGCCTCACGAGCTCGTCACGCAGTTCGTTCCGCAGATCGTTGCCGATCGCTTCGAGGTGCGCGCCGAGGGCGGCCAGCACGGATGAGTCGACGAGCGGGCCGAAGGGAGCGCGTGCAGACGCATCATGCTCTGCGGGTGCCGCCGGTTCGATCGGCTCCGAGGGTGGATGGTGCAGCTCGCTCGACGAGACAGCGTTGTCGTCCGGATCGTGCTGGAAGTCGTTGGGCCGAGGGGGGCTCTCCGATCGCGCGGGCGGTTCGTCCGCGTCGGTGCCGTCATGCGCCACGCAACGGAACCGGATCGTTCTCTCGGGTGTTGCTGGCGTCGTGTCGTGCTCCTCGGTCACGGGCGCGACGGACTCGACTGAGCATGCTGCCATCGTCTCCGATCCCGGGACACCATCGTCGTCTTGCTGCGCCCACGCCGGCACCTCCGGTTGCATCGGATTGGAGCGTGCACCCTCGCTGCGTGGTTGCGGCTCGCATGAGGCGTCATGTGTTTCGGGGTGTTCGATCACTGCTCGGCGTCCTCCGTCTGGCGGGGTTCATCGACGCGCGGAGGAAGGGCGTTGAGCCCCGCCGGCGGTGATCGTGTGCGGGAGTGCCGCACAGGGTGTGCGCTCGGACATCGCCCTACGACTCGGCCTAGTCATCCGCGGAACCGGGCGTGCAAGCCTCACAGAGCACGGTGCGTTTACTCGGTCCGCACGCGAACAAGTGGCGGTGTCGTACACGCCGGCCGAGGGTATGTCGCGGCGCTTACGCGTGGTCCGCGGTGCGCCGACACCCGATCGGCGTCGCGGCATGGGGCCGCGCGACTCGAGTGGCTTTGTGCATTGAAGGGAACATGTGATGGCCAAGATCAACAAGTCGACGGACTCGTCCAGCCTGGCTGAGGTCGTCGACCGGATTCTGGACAAGGGCATCGTGGTGGACGCGTTTGCCAAGGTGTCGCTGGTGGGGATCGAGCTGGTGTCGGTGGAGGCCCGCGTGGTCGTCGCGTCGGTCGAGACCTACCTGAAGTACGCCGAGGCGATCGGTCTGACCGCCACGGCCGCGTCGCCGAACGCCTGACACGCGGAGCGTGCGAGCAACGGGCCCCTCGGGAGACCGCGGGGCCCGGCATTCGCCCGCTCTCAGGGCTTGCTTCGGAGGACACGCCCATGACGACGCCCGTCAGAGAACGAGGCAGACCCACACCATCGGCACTGTCGTTCAGCGAACGGCTTGAGGAAGCGGAACGCCGGCTCGGCGAACTGCACCGTCTCGTAACGGAGCTTCGGGCAGCGTTGGATTCGCGGGAGTCGCCGCACCAGCCCGCCGATGAGCCGGCGTGGAAAGTCCGTGCCCGCGAAGCGCGTGAGGCTCGGGCGAGGTTTCTCGCCGAGCTCCGCTCCGCGCGGGCCGAGTCCCTGAGCGGGGTATCCGCGATGACGCCGAGTCAGCCCGAGCCAGCGCCAGAAGCGCAGCATGACGACGCGACCGAAGCCAGTGACACGATCGAGGTCTTCCCCGCGCCGCCGGCGTCGTGGATCGATTCATCGCCGTGCTCGACGGAGTCGGTCAGCGTGACGATCCTGCACGGCCCGGACCCGAGAGCGCATCATCACGATGCACCCGAGCCGCGCGATGCACCGGGATTGGCATCCCCGGCATCCACCCGCGCACCGGGGTTCACGACGCACGGGCGTCTCGATGCCGGATGCGCCCCGATCCCGCCCGAGCCAGCTCGCTTTCGTCCGGTGTCGCCGGCCGACGGCGGCGAAGCGCCGCCTGATCCGGCCGCGCCTGGTGCCGTGCGTTCGTTTCGGCGCGTCGACCGCTGATCCGGTGCTTCGCTCAGGCATCGCCTGATACCCGATGCAGCCCGAAGGATCGCGTCGGCGCGTCGCACGCCCGATACACGGACGGTATGTCCCACCGAGCGACCCCGATGTTCCACGACCACCACCTCCGGATCGATGCCAGCGAGAGCTTCGTCGCCGACGAGCGCGTCGAATCGATCGCCCATCGCGCGCTCAGCTACCTTGAGGTGGGGTACCCCGTCCACCTGGCCGGGCCGGCGGGCACGGGGAAGACAACGCTGGCTTTCCACATCGCCTCCCGCCGGGGCCGACCTGTCGTGCTCTTTCATGGCTCGTCGAGTATCGACGGCAAGGACATGATCGGCGCGAACGCTGGCTACTCGCGGTCGAGCGTGGTGGACAACTTCATCGGATCGGTGCTCAAGACCAGCGAGGACTTCCGGGTGCGCTGGGTGGACAGCCGGTTGCTCTCGGCGTGCGAGACGGGGTGCACGCTGATCTACGACGAGTTCAACCGCTCCAGCCCGGAGACGAACAATGTCCTGCTCAGCATCCTCGAGGAGGGCATCCTCGGGGTGCCCGGGCGTGACGGCTACCTGCGAGTGCACCCCGATTTCCGGTTGATTCTCACCTCCAACCCTCTCGAGTACGCGGGTGTGCACCGCACGCAGGACGCACTGACGGACCGGCTTGTCGCGATTGATATCGGCCACCACGATGAAGTCACCGAAGGGCTGATCATCCAGCGCAAGAGCGGCCTGTCCGCGGCGTCGAGCGTTGCGATCGCCGCCGTGTGCCGGGCTGTCCGCGCGCTCTGTCCCGATGGTCACCGGCCGACGATCCGCGCCGGCATCGCGATCGCTCGGGTCGTGGCGCACGCCGATCTCGGGGCATCGCCGGACGACGAGCGGTTCCTGGAGGTGGTGTGGGATGTGATCGGTCCGGATATCAGGGCCGCGTCGGACATCGAACGATCGGGGTTGGATGTGTTCGTGCGCAAGGCGATGGAGCCGAGCATGGGCGATGCTCGGTTGGCGACGGCGGCGTAGAGGAGTCTTCGAGATGGCGCAGCGGCAACGGGCTCGTTCGGCGTCGGACCTTCGATCGTCCTCGGCGCTGGCCACGCCCAACACGGGGATCCACAAGCTGTACATGCGCATCGGCTCGCTGGAGATGGAGCGGGCTCGGCGGATGCAGGAGCGCGATGCCTGCTTGGCGCGTGTGCGTCAGTGCGAGGCGCGTTGCGAGCAGCTTGCCGCGGAGATCCGCGAACTGCTCGAACGCATCGGCGTGATCGGAGCGACCACGGCGGTGTACGAGCCGAAGCCAGAGCCGGGCACGACGGCACGGTACAGCTACTAGCGACGGGAGCGAGCGTCATGAAGATCAACTGCCTGTTCTGTGGGCACAAGCAGGACCTCGGTGATGCGTACGACGACTACGAGGGCTTGGTGCGATGCCCGACCTGCGGCGGTCTGCTCGAGATCCGCAGCATCGATGGGCAGATGAAGTCATGCCGACCGGGATCGCTCGAGCAGCGACCAGCCGCAAGGCCTCAGGCGTTCGACCAGTCGGTCGGCGAGCAGGCCCAAAGCGCGTAGCGGAACGGAGACAGCCGTGAGCGAGCAGCGATACTACATCTACGGCGTCACCCGTGCGGCGATGCCTCTGCCGGACGCGTTGATGGGGCTGAAGTCCCGGCCCGTCGCGTTTCACGGCTGGGGTCGACTGGCGGCGTGTATCTCGGGCTTGCCCGAGGGTCGGCTTCGCCCGCAGCGGAGCCACCTCGCCGCGCACCAGGATGTGATCCGGCGTTTGTCAGAAGTAGGTGATCTGCTGCCGATGTCGTTCGGGATGGTCGCGGAGTCCTTGGATGAGGTCGAAGCGCTGCTCCGGGAGCACGCCGATGATCTGTCCGCCGAGCTCGACCGTGTGGGCGGGTGCGTGGAGTTCGGCGTTCGGCTCTCGCGGGAGTCCGAGGACATCTTCGGTCACTTCGTGAACGCGCACCCGGAGCTGGCGGACCTGGCTCGCCGGGTCGCGGCGGCTGGCGAGGGCGCGACACGCGACTTGCTGATGGACACCGGTCGCGCGTTCGAACGCGTGCTCAACGCGGACCGTGAATCGCATGCCGGCATGCTGATCGAGTCGATCGGGCCGTTCAGCCGTGAGTGGCACCTGAATCCGCCGAAGACGGAGCGTGAGGTGGTGGACCTGGCCTGCCTGGTCGAGCGGGACGCCACGGATGCGTTCGAGCGGGCGGTTGAGCACGCGGCATCGCGGCTGGATGAGAGCTTCGTGGTGGATCTGACCGGTCCGTGGCCGCCGCACCACTTCGTGTCGCTCCAACTCACCGCGTCCGTCGGAGGAGTGTGATGTGTTCGTGATCGATCGTCTTGCATTGCTCCCGGTAACGGGGTTCGTCTGGCTCATGAAGGAGTTGCATGGTGCCGTGCTCGCGGAGCAGGAGAACGAGCGTGACAGGCTCACGGATCGCCTGCGGTCGTTGCACATGCAGTTTGAGACCGGTCGCATCACCGAACGGGAGTTCGACGAGGCAGAAGCGCAGATCCTGGATCGGCTCGATGAGCTGGACGGTGCCAATGACACCGCGGGTGAACACCACGACGAGGAGCAGCAGACATGACCCGGGAGCGGCCCAATTTTCTGGCGAACGACCGTCTTGCGCTGCTGGTGTTCGGCGGCAAGGGTGGCGTCGGCAAGACGAGCTGCGCGGCTGCCACAGCGATCCGGCTGTCGCGCGAGCGCCAGCGCGAGCGCATCGTGCTTGTCTCATTCGATCCGGCGCACTCGGTTCGGGACTGCCTCGGCGGCGGGGAGGTGCCGGCGAATCTTGATGTTGTGGAATTCGATGCGCCGGCGTTTCACGAGGCGTTTCTGGGCGAGCATGGCGGCCACCTGCGCAGCATCGCGGAGCGAGGCACCTTTCTCGACGGTGCCGATGTCGATTCGCTCATGGATCTGTCCATGCCCGGCGTGGATGAGCTGATGGGATTCCTGCAGCTGGCGGCGTGGATCGATCGCGACGAGTACGACACCTACATCGTCGACACCGCGCCGACGGGTCATGCCCTTCGGCTGCTTGCGATGCCGGAGGTCATCGGGGCGTGGCTCGAGGCGGTGGATGGACTGCTCGCCAAGCACCGCTACATGGCGTCCGTCTTCGGCGGCGGCGTTGACGAGACCGAGGCTTTCCTCGAGATGATGAGCGAGTCGGTCGGCACGCTGCACGCGGCATTGACGGATTCATCCGTGTGCCGGTTCGTGCCCGTCATGATCGCCGAACCGATGAGCACCGCGGAGACGCGTGATCTGCTCGGCCGGCTCGACGAGCTCGGCATCGCTGCGCCGGAGCTGATCGCCAACCGGGTGATGCCGGCGGATTCGGATGTGGATGTGGCCGTCCGACGCGCAAGGCAGGTTGCCGAGCTTCGCGGCGGCCCGGGGTGCGAAGCGGGCCGCGTGCTCTGGGTGGCCGAGCAGTGCGCGAGCGAGCCGGTGGGGGCAGAGCGGCTTGCGGCGTTTGCCGACAGCTGGCATGTGCTGTCGACGGCGGATCTTGTCGGTGAGCCAGCATGGTCGTCTCGCGTCACGCCGCCCGTGACGCACGGCGTGACGGATGCACCGCTTGATCCGCAGCGGCGCCTCCTGCTCTTCGCGGGCAAGGGCGGCGTTGGCAAAACCACGATGGCCTGTGCCGCGGCGATCGCTGCGGCGAACCACGGCCGTCGGGTGACGCTGATTTCCACGGATCCCGCCGGTTCGCTCATCGACTGCCTGGGTGTGGATGTCACCGCTGAGCCGTCCGAGATCCTCCCAGGGCTCGAGGCGATGCAGCTTGATTCGGCGGAGGAGTTCCGAACCCTGCGCGAGCTGTACCGCGACGAGATCACCGAAGCGTTGGATCGGCTGGTGTCGGGCGCGACGCTGGCGTTCGAGGGCGATGCGATGCGGGCGCTGATCGATCTGAGCCCGCCGGGCCTGGACGAGGTCATGGCGCTCACACGGGTGGCCTCGCTGTTCGGTGCGCAGGACAGGCTGATCGTGCTGGACACGGCACCCACGGGCCACCTGATCAGACTGCTGGAACTGCCGGAGGTGATCGAGCAGTGGATCCGTGCGATCTTCGATGTGTTCCTCAAGTACGAGCACCTGATCACGCTCCCGACGCTGCAGGACCGTCTGCTCGAGATCTCGCGCGGCATCCGTGCTTTGCGGACGGCTCTGGCCGGTTCGCACGCCGCTGTCATGCCCGTGACTATCGCGACCGCGATGTCGCTTGAAGAGACATCCGATCTGATCGGCAGCTGCCGGCGCCTCGGTGTGCCCGTTGGTGCGGTGATCGTCAACCAGCTGACGGTCGGCTCGCGAGCCGAGTTGACCCGAGCTATGGCGGCTCAAGAGCTCGCCAGGCTCGAGCAGTACGCGACAGTGGTGCCTCTCGCCGATGCCGTGCGTGTCCATCGCGGCGACGACCTGCGGGGCGTCCGCGCGCTTGGCGAATTGGCCGATCGCGTGTTCGCACCGGTGCCGGCCGGGAAGGTTGCGGCATGAGCACTCATCAGGGTGTATCGAAGCTCAGGCGTGCCAGCGCTGCATCATCGCGGTGCCATGATGCGGCGGAGCGGTCCCACGGTGGACCGGTGTCGCTGTGCGATGCGTTGGATCGGGTGCTCTCGGCGGGGGTGTGCGCGAGGGGCGATCTGACGATCTCCGTGGCCGGGGTGGACTTGTTGTATGTCGGCGTGTCGTCGATCGTGGCATCCGTGGAAGCAGCGCAGCGGGCGATGGAGCCGGTCTGTCGCACAGGGGACGCGGGATGAGCTCCGTCACGACGCAGACACGCGAGTCGCCGCACGCTCCCAGAATCGATCTGGACGAGGACACCGTGCGCCAGGGGCTCGGACGGCTCGTCGTCACGATCATCAAGCTGCTGCATGAGCTGCTCGAGCGGCAGGCCATTCGTCGGATCGATTCCGGGAGCCTGACGCAATCGGAGATCGAGGCGCTCGGCCGCGCGATGCAGGCGCAGGCGAAGGAGATCGATCGACTCAGACGGGAGTTCGGGCTCGAGCATGAGGACCTGAATCTGGATCTTGGCCCTCTGGGCACGCTGTTCTAGAAGGAGACGAGGGTGGGAACAACGCCGGTCCATAGCACGGGCGGGACAAACCTCGCGGACTTGCTCGAGCGCATCCTCGACAAGGGCGTGGTCATCGCCGGCGATGTCAAGATCAAGCTCGTCGACATCGAGCTGCTGTCGATCCAGCTCCGGCTGGTCGTGTGCTCCGTGGACAAGGCGAAGGAAATGGGCATGGACTGGTGGGTGAACAACCCCGCGTTCATGGCCCAGCCTGAGCCGAAGGCGTTGCCGGCGGCCGATCGCGAGCGGGCCCTCGAGCAGCGAGTTGCCGAACTGGAAGCGGAGCTCACGCGTGGAGCTGCGAGGTCGATCTCTGCTCCGCCGGGGGGGGCATGATGGAGCCTCGGGAGCTGCATCTGGTCAGCATCGTGCACGGCGATCGCGACATGGGTTGCCTGTCGGCGAGGCTGCGGTCGGCAGCGGACGAGGCCGTGCTCGCGCAGAAGCGTGCCGTGGTGTCGGCGTTGTGGGATCGGATCGATCAGTGGGCGGCGTCCCTGCATGTGGAACGAGTCCCGACGCGGGTGTACCAGGATGGCCTGCCTGTCTGCAACCACGAGCAGGAGATTGTGCGCGACCTGGCCCGTCAAGGTGTCCGCAACCATCTGCTGCTCGAGCGGCTGGTCGCGCGGGGCGCCGTGCTCATGGGCACGGAAGACGCGGACCTGCTGCTTCGAGAGCTGGAGCTGGCCCGGCGAATCGCCTCGGGAGCGGCACGGCCCGAGGACGAAGATGCCGGCCGAGCGCTTCTTCATGCGAGGGACCGGTTCATCGCAGGGCGGATTGACAGGACGCTGTGCGCGGGCGAGCTCGGCGTGCTGTTTGTTGGTGCGCTGCACGATGTTGCCGGTCACCTGCCGGCGGATATCCGGGTCAACGAGATCATGCTGCTGGAACCGGCGGCGTCAACGGGAGACGGTCATGAGTGAGACGGATCGATCGGGTAACCATGCCACCGAGCGCGAGCAGGGACTCGGCGGTATTCTGGGCGGCCTGGCGGAGCTGCTGAACTCCGTGGGCGACCTCGCCGAGAAGGGCGAAGCGCTCCGGCGATCTGGGGACTTCGAAACGCGCTCCGGCAAGCGGGGCTCGTTCCAGGTCGGGTTCAATATCCGCACAGCGGAGCGTGGATCATCAGACGGCGCACGCTACACCGTTGAGCCGTTCGGGCATGTCCGACGCGACGCATCGACAGGTCGTCCAGAGCTCGCGGAGGTGCGCGAGCCGGCGACGGATGTGTTTGAGGAGGAGGACCACCTGCTGATCGTCGCGGAGCTGCCGGGCGTTGCGCTCGAGGACCTCTCGCTCCGTGTGGACGGGGGCACGCTGAGCCTGTCCGCCGAGCGTGGCCAGCAGCGGTTCGCCAAGACGCTCACCCTCCCGAGTGAGGCGGTCGGCGAGCCGGTGGTGTCCAGCACAAACGGCGTGTTCGAGATCCGTTTGAACCTCAGCCGCTGAAGGAGCCCTGCATGACTTCCAGCGCGGCCAAGGCGTCCGATCCGGTCCGGCTGAGAGTATCGGAGGCGCTGGCGAAGGATGTGGGCCGCGGGATTGCGAGGATGGATCCGGCCGACATGCACCGGCTCGCTGTGGGTGTCGGCGATGCGATCGCGGTCCGCGGACAGCGCGTCACAGTCTGCAAAGTCTGGCCGGCGTTTCGCGAGGATCGTGGTGGGGCGAGGATCCAGCTCGATCCACTCGCGCGGGAGAACGCCGGCGCCGGTCTTGATACACAGGTCAGCGTCTCGCCATGCCCTGTGGGCTCCGCAACATCGGTGAGCCTCGCCGCGATCGGGCGTTCACCCACGCCACAGGATCTCGAGTACATCGTGCGTCTGCTCGACGGGCTGATCGTGACGCCGGGCGACCGTGTTCAGGCCAGGCTATTTGGATCGGGGACCGCGGAGTTCAGCGTTGAGAGCGTGGAGCCGGCCGGTTCAGCGCTGATCACGCCGTCCACCGTGCTGCGGGTGCCCCGTGCCGCGTCGGGTTCGGCCGAAGCCAGGGTGATCGGCTACGAGGACATCGGCGGGCTGGGCACGCAGCTCGGCCGCGTCCGTGAGATGATCGAGCTGCCGCTTCGGTTCCCGACAGTGTTCGACCGGCTCGGCATCACCCCGCCGAAGGGTGTGCTGCTGCACGGGCCCCCCGGCACCGGGAAGACGCTGATTGCACGCACGATCGCGCATGAAACAGAAGCCGCGTTCTTCACGATCTCGGGTCCCGAGGTGGTCCATCGGCACTACGGCGAATCGGAGAAGCATCTCCGCGAGATCTGGGCGGAGGCGACGCGGAAGGCGCCGTCCATCATCTTCATCGATGAGATCGACGCGATCGCTCCTCGCCGCGAATCGACCGAGGGCGAAGTCGAGAAGCGGATCGTCGCGCAGCTGCTGACGCTCATGGACGGGCTCGAACCCAGGGCCGGCGTGGTGGTCATCGCGGCGACGAACATCCCGAACAACCTCGACCCGGCGCTGCGGCGGCCGGGGCGATTCGATCGCGAGATCGAGATGCCGGTGCCGGATCGCGAGGCGCGCCGCCACATCCTCGAGATCCATTCCCGGGGCATGCCGCTGGCGGCGGATGTCAGCCTCGATCACCTGGCATCGGTCACGCACGGGTTCGTGGGGGCTGATCTGGAAGCGCTCTGCCGAGAGAGCGCGATGGCCTGTCTGCGTGGCGTGCTCGACGAGATCGACTTCTCGGCGGCGGCTGTACCGTACGAGGTGCTCAGCCGTCTGGAGGTCTCGGCCGAGCACTTCTCCACGGCGATGCATGAGGTCACGCCGAGTGCGATCCGCGAGGTGATCGTCGAGGTGCCGAGCGTCCGCTGGCGAGACATCGGCGGGCTCGAGACGGTCAAGCAGCGGCTTATCGAAGCGGTGGAGTGGCCCCTGGAGCACGCGACGCTGTTCCAGCACGCGAGGCTCCGACCGCCGAAGGGCGTGCTGCTGCACGGCCCGCCCGGCGTCGGCAAGACACTCTTGGCCAAGGCGCTCGCCACCGAGACCAACGCAAACTTCATCGCCGTCAAAGGACCGGAGCTGCTGAGCCGGTTCGTGGGTGACTCCGAGCGAGCGCTCCGCGAGATCTTCCGCAAGGCGAGGCAGGCGGGGCCGTGCATCGTGTTCTTCGATGAGATCGATGCGCTCCTGCCCCGTCGCGGCGCGTCGCAGGCCGGCGAGGGTGTAGCGGAGCGGATGCTGGGTCAGTTCTTGACCGAGCTCGACGGGATCGAGGAGCTCCGCGGCGTGCTGGTGCTCGGCGCGACCAACAGGCTGGACATGCTCGATGCCGCCGTGCTCCGTCCCGGGAGGTTCGATGAAGTGATTGGGCTTGGGTTGCCCGACGCCGAGGCCCGCCGATCGATCCTGGAGGTGCACCTGGGCGGGCGTCCGCTCGCGGATGGGATCAACACCGCGGCGATTGCCCGTCGGTGCGAGGGGCTCTCTGGGGCGGAGCTGGCATCGGTCTGTACGCGAGCAGCACGGCGCGCGGTCCGGCGGGTGGTCGATCGCCTGCATCATGGAGACGCCGCGCTGCCCAGGCTGACACCGGCTGACATCGAGATGGCGATTCAGGAGGTCATGGGCGATGAGCGTGGCAACGAATGACATACCGGCTACGAACCCGAGCGCGTCGCTCGAGTATTGCGCCTGTGTGGGGCGAGCGGATGCCCTGGCTCGGTTCGAGGCACCGGGGCTGGACCCCGAGCAATCGGCTCGGGGTGTCGTCGTAGGACCGCTGACGGCCGTCGCCGTGCGCGTGCCCGCATCGATGTTCGTCGGATCTGCCGCCGAAGCCAATCTGGCCGACATCAACTGGCTCGGCCCTCGGGTCGAGGCACACGAGCGGCTGGTTCAGCGGGCGGCCGCGTTCGGTCCGGTGCTCCCGGCGCAGTTCGGTGCCGTCTTTTCGTGCGAGTCGCGTCTCATCGAAGCCCTGCGCGGCCGCAGCGAAGCCATCGAGGCGTTTCTGGACGAGGCCGAGTGCCACGAGGAACTGGGCATCAAGGTGTTCGTGCGCCAGGCGGCTTCGGGCGCATCCGACCCTCTCTCGGCGAACGACGGAGCCGGCTATCTGCTCCGGCGCCGGGAGGCGCTCAGAGCGGCTGAGCGCCGGCGCATCGACATCGATCGGCTCGTCGAAGAGGCGATCGACCGGATCGGTGCGTGCGTGGCCGACGCCGAGGAACGCCGGGTCCTCGAGGCCGATCACGGCTCATACAGCGTCGAGCGATCGTGGGCGTTGTGGGTGCCACGCGAGAAGCGGGGGACTCTCGCGATGGTGATCGAGCGGCTCAACGCTGACCACGCGAGCGAGGGCATCGGCTACAGGCTTGATGGTCCGTGGCCCGCCTATTCGTTCTCGCCCCGTCTCGTGGCCGGGTGACAGAGCGGCACATCATTCGACAGCCCCGCCGCTCACTCCGCTGCGAGCAGCGCGGAACCGATCCGCTCGATGTCATCGCGCAGCGGACGATCCACGGTGAACGGGGCGAATCCTGGCAGCCCCACGGAACGAGGCGTGGGCAGCCCCTCGGCGCGACCCTGTGTGCGAAGATGGGCGAGCTGGTCGAGCGCAATGACCAGGATCGCGAGCACGCCGGCGAGCCGCTCGGTCTGCCCCAGCGCCTGCCGCGCAGCCATGGTGCCCATGGACACGATGTCCTGGTTTCGCCCGTTGGTGGGAATCGATGCGGTCGCGGCCGGTCCTTGGTGGTGGCGCATTTCGGCGACGAGCGAGGTGGCTGTCAGCTGGGCGCCGGCGATCCCGCTCGTCGCACCGGGCTCCCAGGCCAGGAGCAGGGGCGCACCGGTCAGATCAGGATCGGCGAGCACGGCAACCTGTCTGTCCGCGAGCACCGCGGCCTGCACGAGGGCAGCGTTGAGTGCATCGGCGGCGAAGGCGATCTGCTGACCCTGGAAGTTGCCGCCGTGCATGACCGCTTCGTCCGGGGATGCGTCCGGATCGATGATGGGGTTGTCGCTCACGCCGGCAAGCTCGGCTTCGCACAGACGGCGGGCGTGGGCCAGGTTCTCTCGGCAGGCCCCCAGGATCTGGGCTGCGCATCGGACGGCGTACACCTCCTGCAGCGGTCTGCTGCCGTCCTCGTACAGACCGAACGCCTCGGCCTCGGCTCGGATCAGCGATGCGCTGATGGTCTGCCCGGTATGACCCCTCGCGGCGTGCAGCCGTGGGTCGAGCGCCGAGCGACGCGCCCCGAGCGCGCGACACAGCCAGCCCGAGAGCCGCTCCGCGTGCATCAGCAGCCGCTCGGACCGTGAGACGGCAAGCGCCAGATGCGCAGTCATGAACGCCGTGCCATTCACGATCGACAACGCATCGCGGGCGTCGAGTGCCGTGGGCTCGAGGCCGCAGCGTCGCAACGCATCGGTAGCCGGCATGCGCCTGCCGCCGAGATAGACAAGCGACTCGCCGACCAGCGCGCGGACGCAGTGGGCGAGCGGAACGAGATCACCGCTGGCGCCGACCGAGCCGATCTCGGGCACGCACGGCACGATCCCGGCGCGGATCATGTTCATGAACGCATCCGCGGCTGCAGGCGAGACGCCCGAGCACCCCTGCGCCAGCGTCTGCGCTCGGATGATCATCGTCGATCGCACGATCTCGGCGGGCGCATCCTCCCCCCAGCCTGCGCCGAGATGATGCACGAGCCCCAGTCCCTGTCGGCGGCCGTCGCCGTCCGCTGCAAAACGAACAAACGGGCCAAAGCCCGTGGTCAGCCCGTAAACCGGCACGCCGGCCTCTGCGGCTCGGCCGAGCGCGTCATGACTCCGTGTCATTCCCAGGATCGCCCGCTCGCTCCACGCGATGGCAGGCCGGTCCGATGTCGCCGTGCGCTCGATGTCCTCGCAGCGAAGCTGTGCATCCGGACCGAGCACCAGAGGAGCCTGCTGTTCGTAGGGCTTCGGCTCGGAAAGGAACAAACTTGGCGCGGCGGGGGTGTCCGGGTGTGTCATGGCGTTTCTCATGGGATGGCTGACTCGCACCGTGACGCCCGGCTGAGCAGGGCGCGATCGATCTCACCCTTGCTCGTGCGAGGCAGGGCGTCGCGGGTGATCATCTCCACGGTGACGGACGGGCCGAGCCGTGACGAGATGAGCGATGCCGCCCGTCTGGTGCCTCGCCCGGATGTCGAGCGCCCCTCGACATAGATGCCGACATCAGCGTGCAGTCCCGGTCCCACGGCGACCGCATCGCTGTGGAGTGTTTCACGGAGCAGGGCCTCCAGCGAGGCTGCCTCGACGAAGCGACCGTTTCGGAGCTTGAACGCGTGGCTGCATCGCCCAACGAAAGTCAGCGTGCCGTCGTTCTCGGCGTGCACGATGTCCCCGGTTGCGAGCGGCTGCGTCCCGTCGCGTGCCCGAAGCCCGGCAGCGGTCCAGGTCCCAACACAGATGTTCGGTCCCATCACAAGAAGCTCGTTCTGCTCGGATAGTGAAACGGTGCATCCGACAGGCCGCCCCAGCATGCCGGCTCGCCACGCTCCCGGCTCTCCCAGGCAGACACCGGGCGAGGCCTCGGTCAGTCCGTAGCCGGCGCGCAGTCTCGTTGTCGAGAGGACGCGGGCGAGTTGCTCGCCCACCCTGGCACCTCCGACGACGCCGCCCGCGAGCCGGCGTAGCGCGACCAGCCCATCCGGAGAGTCGGTCAATCGTTCGATCTGCAGCGGCACCATGCTGCACCGGGGGCCCTCGAGCCGGCGCAGCATCGCGGCGATCGACGCGGCGTTCCGTCCGCCGCTCGGTTCGCGATGCACAGTGGCTCCCGCCACCAACGCTGGGAGCAGATCGATCAGCAGCCCGAATGCGTGATGCCAGGGCAGCACGGACAGGCACGCGCTGCCTGCCTCGATCTCGAGCGCCGGCGTATGGCTCATGATGCAGGCGAGAAGGTTGGTGGCGGACAGGGCGATGTGCTTGCGCTCGCCGCATGTTCCTGAGGTACGCAGGATCATCGCGATCTGGGGCGTCGGGCCGTGTCGTGACGAGTGAGCACGCAGCGACCGTGGCGGGAGTCCATCGATACCGGGCTGCACCATGCCGGGGCTTCGACCGATCGCCAGCTTCGCGTCGCATGAACGGATCGCCGCCGACTCGCCGCTGGCGCACGAAGGATCCACCGGGCAGAACACGAGCCGCTCGCGCAGGCAGGCGCCGAGCACCATGATGAACTCCGGTGAGGCAGCAGAAGCAAGCACGACCCGGTCGCCCGGCCTCACGCCCGCACGAACCAGGGCCTCCGCCCAGGCATCGATGCCTTCGCAGAGCGCTTCCCCGGACACGGCTCGATCCGGCAAGGCGAGAGCCGTGTCGCCTCGGCCTTCCAGTGCCGCGCGGAGGCGGGCCGCGAGTGTTGGTGATGCCGCACGCCGATCCATGCCGAGAATCATGCCGAGTTGTCCCGGTGATGAGGGTGTTCGTCACCGAGTTCGCCCGCCAGTGTCCGGACGCGATCGAGCAGCCGGACGATCGTGTCGGCCTCGGCATGCCGCTCGGCTTCTCGATCCCGGTACAGCGCGACGAGCTGGGACTCGAGGCTCCTGATCATGGCGATAAGCCCATCGGCGTCGGCGACGCCCAGCTCCCCGAACAGACGGTTCCGCTCGGCGACGAGCGCCTCAACCTGCCTCGTCAGCCGCTCGATGTCGTGATGGCTCTCCTCCGACGGCATCAGAGAATCTCGCCGTGATCAGGCCGCATGACCGATCGGCTCGGCCAGGAACTCGGTGATCGTTTCAATGTCCGAAGGGCTGATGCAGTCCTCGATCGTGGCGAGCAGTTGGCTGACGGCGGCGCCGCGGAGGACATCGGCATCGTTCGGCCGATCACCTCGCATCATTGTGTAGTTGACATAGTTGTTGATGCCGATCCACCGACTCTTGAGTTCGATGTACTTGACAGCGAGATTGATCATCGCGTCCTCGTCGTTGTCGATCGAGCCGACCACCCGGTCGACATCGTGCGCGAGCCCGAGCACCCAGGTGATCGCGTCGTCGACCTGCTGCTCGGTGGCCTCCCAGTTGAGCAGAGTGTCCCGGAGCGAGGCGACATCGAATCCACGGAGCTTCTCGAGCGAGCTCTTGCCGCTCGCCGACGCCGGCACCCGCCCTGAGCGAAGCCGCTCGAGCAGTTCGGCTATGCGGGGGTTGACCGTTTCCGGGATCTGTGCCATCGTCGTCTCCTGGTCCGGGGTGCAGCGGACGCCGAGGTCATCGTCGATCGGTCGGGAGGACTCCACACCGCGACTTCCAGCCGGGCGAGCAACCGTGCTCAGGCCCCACCGAGCGGGCGCCCGGTCCAGCCGGCATCGGTGGGTCGGATGCCCTCTCGCTCCATAGAACAGCGACGGACTCGGGCAACGCCGTACTCACCGGTACCATGAGGCGGTTTCCTATGGTCGATCGTCGGCAGCGGAAGGGGTTCTCATGGCAGGATGTCGTGACAAGCCGGCACGGATGTCCTTGCCCGTGCTCACGGAGGGAGGGGCGTCGCCGGCTCCACGCCGCCGACCCCGCTCCACACGAGGCAAGTGGCGAGCCGTGGTGCTCATCGGCGTGCATGTCATCATCATCGCGCACATCGTGCAGTGGCTCGTCATGGGCACGACGCTCTCGCCGGTCGAACCCAGCGAGTCCATGAGCACGCTCGAGCTCGGCGCCGTCAACGCCGGGTTCGTCTTCTTCCTGCTCGCGATCGTTTCGACGATCATCTTCGGCCGGTTCCTGTGCGGTTGGGGGTGCCATGTCGTCGCGCTGCAGGACCTCTGCTCGTGGCTGATGACGCGGGCTGGCATCCGACCGAAGCCGTTCCGGTCCCGCCTGCTGGTCTGGGTGCCGCTGGTCTTTGGGCTCTACATGTTCGTCTGGCCGACCTTCAAGCGAGAGGCGCTGCTCCCCGCGATGGCGGCGGTGGGGGTGGAGCGGCCCATCTGGCTCCGGCCGGTGGCGGAGTTCCGCGGCTTTCACGACGGGCTGATGGTGCAGGACTTCTGGGCCAGCTTCCCACCCTGGTATGTCGCGATCCCGTTCTTCGGCGTGGTGGGGTTCGCGGCGGTCTACTTCCTCGGCTCGAAGGGGTTCTGCACCTACGGCTGCCCATATGGCGGCATCTTCGGTGTCGCCGACAAGGTCAGCCCCGGGCGCATCGTCGTCAGCGATGCGTGCGAGGGATGCGGGCACTGCACCGCAGTCTGCACCTCGAATGTCCGTGTCCACGAGGAGGTCCGCGACTTCGGCATGGTCGTCGATCCCGGGTGCATGAAGTGTCTGGACTGCGTGAGCGCGTGCCCAAAGGAAGCGCTGAGTTTCGGGTTTGCGAAGCCCTCGGCGCTCGCCAAGCCGCGCGACACCGCCGCGGCGGAACGCGTGGCCCGGCGCCGTGCTTCCACCAAGCGGTTTGACCTGACGCAACGCGAAGAATGGGCCGTCGCCGTGGTGTTCATCGCGCTGTTTCTGGCGTACCGCGGCTTTCTGAACCATGTGCCGATGCTTATGGCGATCGGCATGGCGGGTGTCGGCGCCTTCCTCCTTTGGAAGTGCTGGTCACTGCTCACCCGGCCGAGTGTGCGCGTGCAGAATCTCCAGCTCAAAGCGCAAGGGCGGTGGTTCGTGTCGGGATGGCTGTTCGCAGCGATCGGCGTGCTCACCGCTGCCTCGGCGGCGTGGGGCGGCACCGTCACACTGCAACGCTGGCTCGGCCATCTTGATCACGAACGCATCCGCGTCCCGCTTGCCGTGACGCTTCGACCCGAATTCGTGCCCGCGCCGGAGGTCGCTCGGTTCGCTTCTCGCGGTCTTGAACGAATCGAGCGCAGCCGACCGATCCGCGACGGCGGCATCGGCTGGGCGCTCCGCCCCAGTGACCTGCGCGAGACGGCGTTCCTTCGGCTGGTGATGGGCGACCCCGAGTCCGCCGCCGCAGATCTGCAACGATTGATCGAACGCGGCACGCCCACCGACGAGATCGTCCAGCACCTCGGCTCGCTGCTGATCGCTTCCGGAGCAACGCGGGAGGAAGTCATCGACGCGTATCAGCGAACGCTCGAGCGTCACCCGGCGCTGCCGCTGGTGCGGTCGGATCTGGCCCGGCTCAGGATCGGCGGGGGAATGCCACCCGCCGAGGCTGTCGCCGACTGGGAACAACGGCTCGAAGATCGCCGTGTTCGGCCGGTCGAGCGTCTCGCCGCGGCGGAGCTGTTCGCGTCGCTCGGCATGGCCGCGAGGGCGCGGGACCTCGTGGCGGCGATCGATGAGCAGCGGCTCAAGAGCGGCGAGGAGCTGTTCCTCGCCGGCCGACTCCGCACGAGGCTGGGGGACGCCGACGACGCCGCCCGGTTGCTCGAGCGCGCGGCGCGGTCGAACGGATCCTCCGCGGGAGTCATCCGCTCGGCGATCACCCTGCTGATGCAGACCGGGCAGGAAACGCTGGCGGTCGATCTGATCGCGGAGGCGGTGGACGATCTCCCCTCGTCGATCGGTTTGCGCGAGCTCGCCGGCTCGATCAGCCTGGCCCGAGGCGATACCGATGCCGCGCTGCGTTGCTATCAGGAAGCGATGGCTCTCGTGGCGGATGATCCGTGGGGCATGGCGTCGCTCGGCGAGGGTGTTGTCCGGGCCGGGCTCTCGGCTCGGAATCTGGCGGTGGCGGAGTTCGGCCTCGAGGTGCTGCAGGCGGCGGAGGTGGCCCGGCCGGGATCGCCGACGATCCGGCACGATGTCGGCCAGGCGCAGCTCGCGCTCGGACGGTTCGATGAGGGCCTTGCTCGCCTCGCGTCCGCGGCCGCCGACGCTCCCGATAACGCGGCGCTCCAATCAAGATACGAACAGGCCGTGGCGCGGGTCGGCGCCGTCCGCGGCGAGTAGCCCGCTTTCTCTCAGGCAGGCCGGTTTCGGCCCGGTGGACAAGTCGTTAGACTCGGGATTCTGGTTCCTTTGGTTGTGGTACACGACCCTGTTCAGGGGTTGGAAAGGGCGGATGCATGTTGAAACGAATGGGAATCTCGGCGATGGGTGCGGCTCTGTGTATGGCCGGTCCCTCGACCGGGCAGATCGGACCGGATGTGATCGTGGCGGAGCTCACCGGTCCGTCGCTGTGGGGACAGATCGGCGGCGTGTCCGCATACTCGCTCGGCACGACCTCGTGCAACCTCGGCGACGAGGATCTGCTCTGGGACGACGAAACCAACGACGGCACGCCGGGCAACCTGCACCCGGTCATTGCGCAGAACATGTTCCGCCTCAAGGACGGACGATTCGAGCAGATCGGGATGAGCTGGCTGAAGCACGGCTTCTTCGCCCTGAACCAGAACGGCCTCTGCGGCTTCCCGTGCGACCCGGCGCCGGGCTTCGGTACCGCCCTCGGGCCGGGCTGCTCCGACCCGTACAGCTCGGGCCTCAACGGGAGCCAGACCGGGCTCGGCGCACGCTTTGAGATCAACGCTGCCACCGGCGAGTATCCGTGGCCCTTCACGGGCGACGGCACCTCGGGCAACTCGCTCTTCAAGCGGATCCAGGTCCAGAACACGGACCTCGATCCTTCGCTCAACGCCGGCGCGATCTACTTCGGTGAGGGCCATTATGTGACGCCCGACGACGCGGCAGCGGGCAACGACAACAACAACGCCAGCTATCGCGAGATGCGCGTGAACAGCCTCGGCAGCAACGGTTGGAGCATGTCGTATGTCGGCGGGACCCAGCGCGGCAAGCCCGCGATTCTTGCGTGGAAGGACTATGACCCGACCGTCGAGACCGTTCCGGTGGATGTCGAGGGTGACGGCCGATTCTGGGTCGCGTATCAGGTCACCGACAACGGCGATGGGACTTGGCGCTACGAGTACGCCGTCCACAACCTGAGTTCCGACCGCTCGGGGGGTTCGTTGACGATCCCCGTCGGCAGCGGTGTGACGGTCACCAATGCTGGGTTCAAGGACATCGACTACCACAGTGGCGAGCCGTGGGACAACACGGACTGGTCCGTGTCGGTCGGTTCGGACGAGATCGTGTGGGCGTCGCCCCAGACCTTTGCGCAGAATCCGAACTCCAACGCGCTGCGGTGGGGCACACTGTACAACTTCTGGTTCACAGCGGATTCGGCTCCTGAGGAGGCGCAGATCTCGCTCGGACTGTTCAAGCCCGGCCCCGGCACGGAGATCAAGATCAACGGGCTCGTGCCGACGGCGATCGCGGGCTGCCTGGCCGATGTGAACGGCAACGGCGAGCTGGACCCGGGCGACTTTACCGCCTGGACCGTCGCCTACAGCGCGAACGATCCCGCGGCCGATCAGAACGAGGACGGGATCATCGATCCGTCCGACTTCAACGCCTGGCTGGTCAACTACAACAACGGTTGCTGATCTACCGATCAGCAGACCATCGACTGCTCGTGAGCCGTCCGGGCCTCCGTGCCCGGGCGGTTTTTTCTCGGTGTCGTGCCGATCGCGGGGGATCCGCGGCGTGGCGCGCTGCGAACCGACTTGCGACGCGGGGGCGCGGTCGGTGCCGGATCGGCACGGCTCCCTCCGCATGCGGTGAGCGACGGACGCCGTTCGGTGTTTGTCGATTGACGCGTTCAGGTTCTCCTATTCACGGTCCGATCGAGATGGAGCTGGCAGCATGAAGCGTGGAGTGAGTCTTTGTTGTGTCGTCGTGGCCGCCGCCGCGGGGACGGTCGCGGGGCAGAGCGTGTCGACGCAGCAGCCGGTGTCGCTGACGGACATGGTCACCGGCGCTGAGCTGCTCCGGACGCTCTCGGCCCGGGAGCTGGCGGACCTCGCCGAGCTGAACGGGCTGACGCCGGAGAACGCGGCCTCGGCGATGCGCACGGACCGCTCGATGCGCGTTGATGCAAGCGGACGCTTCGTCTATGTCTGCACGGCCCGGCCCGAAGAGGAGGAGGGCGCCCCGGCCGTCGGGCGAGGCTCCATCCCACTCGACCAGGCGTTCCTGCTGAACTCGCGGCCCGGCGCCTCCAAGACGATCTACCTGGACTTTGATGGGCACCATTCCCGGAACAATGGCTGGGGCCACAACATCGTGTTCCCGGCGTTCAACCGCTCGGGATCCTCGAGCAGCTTCACCGACGCCGAGCTCGAGGAGATCATCGGGACCTGGCAGCAGGTCGCCGAGGACTTCGCGCCGTTCGATGTCAATGTGACGACCCAGGACCCGGGCCTCGCAGCGATCGTCCGGAGCAACGGCGCCGATCAGCAGTACGGCATCCGCTGCGTTATGACGCAGGCCACCGGCGGGTTTGGCAACGGCATCGGCGGCGTCGCGTTCCTCAACTCGTTCGGCGACAATGTCGACAACTGCTGCTTTGCGTTCAACAAGGGGGTGCTCAACGGCGGCATGACCGCCAGCCACGAGGTCGGCCACACGCTCGGGCTCTTCCACGACGGCCTGAACACCTCCGAGTACCACCCCGGCACCAACATCGGTGGCGAGACCAGCTGGGGGCCCATCATGGGTGCCCCGTTCAGCCGCAACCTCGTGCAGTGGAGCAACGGTGACTACCCCGGCGCTACCCGTTCCCAGGATGATGTTGCGATCATCACGAATTCGAGCAACGGGATCAACTACCTCCCGGACGACCACGCATTCAACTTCTTCGACGGCACCGAGCTGAGCTCGGGTGTGCCCGCGTTCGGTGTGATCGGCACCGAGAACGAGCTGGACGGCTTCGCGTTTACCGTGCCGTGCGACGGACAGGTCTCGGTGACGGCCTCGCCCGAGCTGGCGACCGGCCCGAACCTGGACATCGCGTTGATCGTCTACAACGAGATCGGCCTGCTCGTGGAGGACCTCTCGAACGAGTTGTCGGTCTCCGCGTCCGGCCTGCTCGAGCTGACCGCCGGGCAGTATTACCTCACGATCGACGGCCAGGTCCGCCTGGGGCTCGGTCGCGGACCGGTCTCGGACTACGGCTCGATCGGCGCGTACAGCGTCACCGTCACCAGCCTCGGCACCTGCTGCCCGGCGGATGTCAACGGGAACGGCACAACCGACTCGGGTGACTTCACCGCGTGGGTGGCGGCCTACAACAACGGCGACCCGGAGTGCGACCAGAACGGCGACGGGCTGTGCTCCCCCGACGACTTCTCCGCTTGGGTTGCCAACTACAACGCCGGCTGCTGACCTCGCGCCACGGGGTCGAGCCGACCCTGATCGAATCTGAACACGCGGCGGGCTCGGGATGCGAACAATCCCGGGCCCGCCGTTGTTCTGTGGGCAGCAACTCGCCCGGAGAGCACAGTGGCCGAACATCGACGCGCAAAGCTGCACAACCTCAAGGCGCGCGTCGCCGGGGCGGCCGCCGGGCTCGCGCACCCAAGCCTGACGCATCTCTACGGGCAGGCAGCGAGCCAGGATGCCTCGACGCGCAACCCCGTGATCGTGCTCCCCGGGATCATGGGCTCGTCGATCGTCGCGCCGGGGACGGACCGCGTGCTGTGGGGCGGCCCCGAGCGCACAGCGTTCGCCGACCCGCGGGACGCAGAGCAGCTCAGGCAGGTCGCGCACCCGCTGGCGCTGGGCAGGCCGCTGCACGAAGCGACCGACGAGACGCGGATCACCGGCTCGGTGTACCGGCTCCGTGCGAAGCTGTTCGGCCTCCCGCTGAGCGTGCAGGCGTACGGGCCGATCCTGGCGATGCTCGGCGTCGGCGGGTTTCTCAACGAGGAGAAGCGGGGCAAATCGCTGAGCGATCACTACGGCCAGCGATCGGTCGCGACCAGCTTCGAGTTCTCGTACGACTGGCGCCGCAGCATCGCGGAGAACGCCGCCCGGCTCGGCCGATTCATCGAGCAGGTGCGCGAGTTCGCGGCGTACGACGCGGGTCTCGGCGGCAAAGACGAGGTGAAGGTCGACATCGTCGCGCACTCGATGGGCGGGCTCTTGGTTCGGTACTTCCTGGCGTACGGGGTTCGCGATCTGCACGAGATCGGCGATGCGCCCGAGCCCGACTGGTCCGGCGCCGAGGCGATCGAGCACGCCATCATCGTCGGGACACCCAATGCTGGTTCCATGCTGGCGATGGAGAAGCTGCTCGGCGGCCTGCCCGCCTCGCCCGCGACACCCGCGTATCCGCCCGCGGTGCTGTGCACGATGCCCTCGATCTATCAGCTGCTTCCCCGGGTTCGGCACGAGCCCTTCGTCGAGGCCGACGGCGAGACACCGATCGAGGACTTCATGTCCGTCGACGCGTGGGAGCGTCGCGGTTGGGGGCTGCTGTCGGAGGCCTCCGACGAGGTCATCGCGCTGATGTACCCGGAGCTCGGGGCACGCTCGAAGCGGCGTGACGCTGCGTACGAGCACACGGCGCTTGCGCTCGATGCGGCGTTCCGGCTGCACCGCGCTCTGGACCTGCCCCGAAGGGCGCCCGACACGGTCGTGCAGCATCTTTTTGCGGGCGATGGCGTCATGACTCCCGCACGGGCGAGCATCGACACGAGCGGACGAGTCCAGCCCGTGCGCTACGACTACGGCGATGGAACGGTGCTTCGCTCGAGCGCGATCATGGATGAGCGTGGCTGGCGCCGCCGCGAGCCACGCGTGCTCACCCCGATCGATTGGGACAACATCACATTCGTTCCGGCGGACCACATGATGCTGACCCGGCATCCCACCTTTGTGAACAACGCCCTGTACACCCTGCTCGAGAAGCCCAGGCCGGACTGCGCGTACCGATCCGAGGCGTGCATCGAGCACACCGACGGGGACTGAGACGGCTGTGCGTCCGGTTCGTCGGGCGGCCATCCCCCGATCGGGGCCGATGACAGCTCCGGCTCGATGGAATATCTTGACGCTGAGCCGTGCTGGCCGGGGGATCGAGGAACTCCGAGAACAGGGGCGAAGCGATGAGAAGGGCGGCAGCGTTGGTGGCGGTGTGCGGAGCGTGCGCAGCGGAGGCACAGACCAGCCGGGCGTTGTACGAGATCACGATGGACTCGCACTGGACGCTGGCGGACCACGGCGACGGGTACATCGCCAGCGCGCACTTCAGCGTGCCGGCGGGCATGATCCACAGCGACGAGGCGAGCATGTGGCGGCCCGGCGAGCTGGCCAGTGACGCGATCGAGTTCATGGCCGAGCGAGGCGATGCGCGCCCGCTCTTTGCCGAGGCGGACGCCGCGGTCGATGCGGGCACCGCCAGGTATCGGATCCGCGGTCGCGGCATTGGCCCGGTGGACGGGTTCACGATCGAGTGGGACTTCACGGAGCGGCACCACCGGTTTACGATGGTCAGCATGCTCGCGCCGAGCCCCGACTGGTTCGTCGGCGTCAGCGGCGTCTCACTGCTCGACGCGAACGGCTCCTGGATCCCCGAACTCGTGCTGCCGCTGACCGTCTGGGATGCCGGCACGGACAGCGGAACGGAGTTCACCTCGCCGAACGCGGACACCCAGCCGCCCGAGCCGATCCGCAGCATCCACGGGGAGGCGCCCTTCGTGGGCACACCCGCGGTCGCGACCTTCACGCTGCGACTGTTGTCGGTCACGCCGTGCCCGCCCGACACGAACAGGGACGACCTGCTCAGCCCGGCGGACTTCACCGCGTGGGTGGCGGCGTACAACGCGCAGGAGCCCGGCTGCGACCAGAACGGCGACGGGCTCTGCACCCCCGAGGACTTCGCAGCCTGGATCGCCAACTTCAACGCGGGCTGCTGAGCCAGGCCGGGACGAGAGCCACCTGCCGGGATCGAACCGGCGACCTGCGGTTTACAAAACCGCTGCTCTACCAGCTGAGCTAAGGTGGCGGCTGCGCAGTCTAAGCCGCCTGGCCCTCTTCGGTCGATGCCGGCGCGGCCGGAGGCGTCCGGAAGACGAACTGTTGCGTGACCGCCAGCCCGGCCGGGAGGCCCACGCGGTAGGCCAGGCCGTTGACCAGATGGATCGGTGTGGACAGGAACCCCGGCAGCCGGTGCTGGATCTCGGTCAGTTCGCTGATGCGGCGGTAGGTCTGCACGGCGTTGTGCGCCTCGCGCATGTGCCGGACGAGCTGGTCAGCCTTGATCCGCCAGGTAAAGATCTCGGCGCCGTTCCATTCCCAGGCGAAGCCGGGGCCGAACGGGGATCGGACCACATCGAGCGGCTTGCGACCGGGGAGCAACGCCCTGGCGACCGACTCGAGCTTGTGGTCCACGGCAGACGCGTTGGTCATCTGCAGCCCGATGGAGCCGCCGGGCTTGACCACGCGGACAAGCTCCGCGAGCGCCTTCTCCATCTCCCGGATGTGGATGACCACGCCCCAACTGAACGCGTGGTCCACGGAGTTGTCCGGCAGGGTCAGGTTCGTCAGATCCTGCTGCTCGAACTCGGGCGGGTGCTCGAGGCCCGCGCGTTCGGCGTTCTGTCGGCTCTTGGCGAGCATCGCCTCGGAGATGTCGACCGACCTCATCCGGCAACCGAGCTGAGCGGCGCGGATCGAGTGCACACCCGTCCCGCAGCCGGCATCGAGCACCGTCTGCCCGGGCAACACGCCCATCGCACGGATCAGCCCCGCCACGGCGCGGTCATAGTGGGCGCGGGCAGCGGGGCGGTAAAAGGTGTCGTCCCAGGAATCGATCGTCTCCGCGTGTTCGTAGACGCTGTTGTCCTGCCTGCCGGCGGGCGTGCTCGCGCTGCTCATGCTGATCCCTCGGTGTTCACGCGGCATGGCGCGGTTCGGCTCGGCACCCGGCTCCACGCCACGGCGCTCGGTCAACACTAGCCCCCGGTCCCGGTCGGGCCGCGGGCATCCCGGTCATCGTGCGATCATCCGGCAGGCTGAAGCCCGGCATTCAATGCACGGGCCTCGATTCGGCGGTCCGACGGATAACCCGGCGGACCTGATCCGCCACCGCTCGCGCGACGGCCGGGTCCTCCCCTTCGCAGGTGATATGGCCGATCTTGCGGCCCGGCTTGGGCTGCTTGCCGTAGCCGTGCCAGTGCGCCCCGCGGATCGCGAGGACTTCGCCCAGGCTGGGCATCGACCCGACGAGATTGAGCATCACCGTGTGCCGCCGGGGCCGGGTTGAGCCGAGTTGCCATCCCATGACCGCTCGCACATGGTTTTCGAACTGCGAGGTCTCGCACCCCTCGATCGTCCAGTGGCCAGAGTTGTGGACGCGCGGCGCAAACTCATTCGCGATCAGCCCGTCCGGCGTGTCGAACAACTCGAGCGTGAGCGTGCCGACATGATTCAGGGAGTGGGCGAGTTCGGTCGCCCAACCGGTCGCGCGCTCGACGAGATCTGACGGTGCATCCGCCGGCGCGATGCTGACGCGGAGGATGCCCCCAGCATGCTCGTTCTCCACGAGCGGGTACGACTCAACGGCTCCGTCGCGGCCGCGCACGACGATAATCGAGCATTCCCGCGTGAACGAGAGTCTCCGCTCGAGGACCGAGGGCTTCCGATCGACGGCGTCCCAGGCTTCCAGCGCTTGGTCAGGGTGCTCGATCGAAGCCTGCCCCTTGCCGTCGTACCCGCCGGTTCTGGTCTTGAGAATCGCCGGCGTACCGACGGCTGACACGGCCTCAGCGAGCGAATGCTCATCGCGCACGGGCGCGAACGGCGCCACGGCGATCCCGAGCGAGCCAAGGTGCTGCTTTTCCAGCAGCCGATCGGCGGAGATCCGCAGGCTTTCGACGCCCGGCGCGGGGTCCACGCCGCGGTCACGGGCGGCGTCCAGGGCCGCTGTTGGGATGTTCTCGAACTCGATGGTGGCGGCGGCCGCCCCGTCGAGCAGTCGTGCGAGTGCCGCCGGGTCGTCGAAGCGCCCTGTGATCATCGGTGCCACCCGGGCCGCGCACGCATCGGGCGAGGGATCGAGCAGCCGCGTGCGCAGGCCGAGCGGTGCCGCGGCCAAGGCGATCATCCGGCCGAGCTGGCCTCCGCCCAGCACCGCCAGATGCCCCGTCAACGATTGTCCCCGTCGGGGGCCTCGGGCACCGCTTTGGTCTGGCGATCACGGAAGGCATCGACGCGTTCGGCGATCGCCGGGTACCGCATCGCCAGGATCTGCGCCGCGAGGATGCCCGCGTTGGCCGCCCCCGCCTCGCCGATCGCGAGCGTCCCGACCGGGACACCGGCGGGCATCTGGGCGATGGAGAGCAGCGAGTCGATGCCGCTGAGCGCACGGGATGGCACGGGCACGCCGAGCACCGGCACCCGGGTCATCGAGGCCACCATGCCCGGCAAGTGGGCCGCCCCGCCGGCGCCGGCGATGATCACCTCGAGGCCCCGGTCCGCGGCGGACTGGGCATACGCGACGAGCCGATCCGGCGTGCGGTGCGCCGAGACGACACGCGTCTCGTGGGGCACGCCGAGTTCATCGAGACGGTCCGCGGCGAGCCGCATCGTCGGCCAGTCGGAACGCGATCCCATGATCACGCCGACGATCGGATGCTCTGGCACGGCCGGTCCGTCTGGCATGGGCAACGGTATGCCCGGTCCGACTCAGGGGCAGCCGGCGTTGTAGTTGACGACCCAGGCGGTGAAGTCCGCGGGTTCGATCAGGCCGTTGTTGTTCTGGTCCGCTTCCGGCAGGCCGAGGTTGTACGCCGCGACCCAGGCGGAGAAGTCGCCCGGATCGAGCTGGCCGTTGCCGTTCGCATCCGCGGGGCAGGGTGGTCCCGACTCGAACGCCTCGTGTACCGCCGACACGGGCCCGTTCGATCGGGAACCGGTCGCGAGCGGGTCCACCAGCACGACGAGGTCGTCGTTGAGTGTGACCGCCCCTTCCAGGCCGTCGTCGGTCTCACGGACGAGCAGGGGGACGCCGTCGGGCTGTTCCGGAAGATCCGCCGGCGCTTCGAAGGCAAGCACGCCGGTCTCGGCCCATTGGCTCTCGAGCCATCGAACGGCGCGCTCGCCCGAGGCGTTCGTCGATACCACGGCGAGGTCGAGGTCCCCGTCGTCGTCGAGGTCCGCGATCGCGATCGAGCTCGGCGAGGGGCTGGGGTCGGCCGCGTCGTTGCGAAGCGGCAGCTCGAGCTGCTCGCTGAGCGTCCGCCCGCCCGGGCTGCCGGTGTCGGGGATGTTGCGGAAGATGGAGACGCTGCCGCCTGTCCGGTTGACCACCGCGAGATCCGGGAACCCGTCATCGTCAAGGTCAGCAGCGCGAACCTCGCCCGGGTTGCTTCCGGTGCCGAAGCTCTGCTGGGGGAAGGTGTCGGGCAGCCCGCCGGTGTTGAACGCCACAACGACCTTGTCGTCCTCGGCCGATGTCGCGGCGAACCCGGTCCCGAGCGCGGCTGCGGAGCCATCCATGTCGATCGGGTCCACGCTGTCCGGATCATCGCAGACATCGATGTCGCAGGTGTCCCAATCGTTCGCCGGCTCGTTGAACATCGCCACGGTCACCGCGCCATCGAGCTCGGTATCCGAGACGACGGCCAGCGAAAGCGGAGCCGGGCCGCGCGCCATCCTGCCTTGGGTTCCGGGCAGGACCGCCAGATCGGAGATGATCCGGTCCCTCGGAAACGGCAGCGGTGGGATCGGCGCATCGTCCACTGGGGTCGGCGCATTCGGGTTCACGCGGAGGAAGTGCACGGTGTTCGAGAATCGGCTGTCGCCACGGTTTCCGAAGGCGATCTCGGGCAGTCCGTCTCCGTCGAAGTCGCCCGCTTCGACCGCGACCGGCGCATCGGCGAACTTGCCCTGATAGAGGCCGATCGGCTCGAAGACGAATGCGCCCTTGGCGACGCTGCCGAGGAAGACCGCCACAGTGCCGGCGAGTTCGTTCTCGGCCCGCGGGTACGCGATGATTAGATCCACGACACCGTCGGGGCTCGGCGTGCCCGGTCCCGCAACATCGAACAACACCGCGTCGCTCGGCGTGCCGATCGCGGGCAGCCCCGTGCGTGAGAGCCCGGGGAGTCGCTCCAGTCGGGGCAGCAGGTCGGCCCCGGAGTCGCCGGGGGTCGTGCGGTAGGCCACGCGGCTCTCGCCCTCTCGCGGTTCACCCTGCACATCCACCAGCGTCCGCGGGGTCTGCACCGTGTCGAACCGGGCGCCGGCCGGATCGAGCGAGCCCGCGTTGATCACCGGGATCGGCACGCTGCCGGCGGTCAGCGTCGGCAGCGCGCCCTCCTGTATGACCAGCGCGCCGGCCAGCTTCGCCTGCTGCCCCACACCGAGCAGCGCCGCCGAGCCGTCCGAACGCAGCCGAGATAGCAGCGAGCCGGTGTCAGACGCGTCCGACCGTGCGTGCTGTGTGTACGCGCCCGTGACCGACAGCAGTGGCTCGGGTTGCACCACGCCGGCGTTGAAGAGCGGACCGACGATGGTTCCTTCACCTCGGAGCGTGCCAGAGTCGGCAACCTCAACTCCCTCCTGCACGACGACCGTTGTGCCCGCAAGATCCACCGTACCCCGGCGTAGATCGAACAAACGCTCGGCGATGATCTGCCCCCCCGTCGCGGTGTAGCCCGGTGCGGGGCGACGCTCGATGACGGCGACGCGATCGAAACCCGTGGCGGCGACGGCGAGATCCGGTACATCGTCCCCATTGAGATCTCCGACAGCGACGCCGCGGGCTCGCTCAACCGGCCGGAGCAGGTCCTCCGGCGCGAGCTGCAGCCCGTCGCCGGCGAGATTCCGAACGACCCCCACGAGCCCGAGGGTGGGTGAGGCGAACGCGAGATCCGGGACGCGATCGCCGTTCTCGTCGATGGGCTCGATCGACGCCCAGCGGAGCGAAGGTACGGCTCCGCCCGCGACGAACCCGCCGCCCCCGGCATCGCTGAGGAGCACACGCAGACCCGCATCTTCCGAGACGATCAGGTCGGGCTGCATGTCGTGATTCAGATCCGCCACCGCCAGTGTGTCCGTGTTGTCCGGTGTGAACTGGAGAGACGGATAGCAGTCGCCCATGCACTGCGGGTCCGACGACCGGTCGACGGTCTCGAGCACCTGTTCACTGAACGAAGGCGTCAGGCCCCCGCCGGAGAACCACACGCGCAGGCGGTATCCCACTCGGCGTCCGCTCGGCGGCTGCTCCACAGCGGTGTGGGTCGCCACATCGATCGTGCCGTTGCCGTCGAAGTCCTCGACCGCGATGCCGAAGCCCGGCTCGGGCGGCCCCGGTGCGAACGGCTGGAACTGGAACCCGCCGCCGACGACCTGTCGGTAATACCCGCCTGTGGTCACGACATCGGTCAACCCATCTCGGTTGAGGTCGATGACTCGGAGCGGCCCGGCAACCGGAGGCAGGCCGATCACCTGGGTGGTGAACATCGAAGGGTCGCCGCCGTCGGACAGGTACGCCCGGAGTTCCAGAGGCCCACCGTCAGGATCGAAGTACGCAACGAGATCCTCAGCGCCGTCGCGGTCGAGATCGCCCGCCGCCACATGCATGTGCCGACCCGCCTGCGTGGGCTGGATGGGCGAGCCTGACCAGCCGTCCGGCCCGCCGGCGGAACGGGTGAAGATCGCGAGGCTGCCCGGCCGGGCGAGCGGGCCGCCTCCCGGCTCACCACCGACCGCCGCGACCGCGCGCGATGCGCCGGGCGTCGGCGCAAAGACAACCACGCGTTGCGGCTGACCGATCACCGCCGGCAGCTGCAGCGTCGGTGAGCCCTGAAGCTCGTGCACGGATGGTACGCGCGGCGAGTCGATGCTCGTGTCGTCGGCGAAGCGAGCCGGTCCGCCCGTCGACAGTTCGCCCATGCCCGCCAGCCGGGTGGGGCCGCCCAGGAAGGACACATCGACGCTGGGTCCCGTGCGCAGCGTTCCCCGCAGATCGAGCGACGCATCCGGGGGGACAACCAGCTCCGTCGGGCCTCGCAGATCGAGCAGCGATCGGCGGTCAAGCAGCAGCGATCCGTCCAGCGACAGCGTCACGGCCGACGAGGGAAGCGTGTACGACCGCGCGGCCTCCAGGTGCTCCGTTGGAGTGAGCAGGGTCTCATCGGTTTGAATCGCGGTCAACGCATCGTCGATGTTCGAGAATCGGTCTCCCGAATCTGCGTTGACGATCGGCTCGACACGCTCGATCCATCGCACCGTACCGATAGCTCGGTGACAGAACAGCAGATCCAGATCGCCGTCGCCATCGAGATCGCCGGGGGCGACATCGTTCGCCGCGCCGTCCGGTACCGACAGGACAAGCGGTGTGAAGCTGACCGCGAATCCCGAGGTGTTCTCGAGCACCGTTCCGCCCGTGCCCGAGGCGACCGCGATATCCGGCCCCCCTCCGCCGACAAGGGGCGCGATCTCCACACCACGAGCGTTCGGTGTGATGAGCTGGGTGGTGCGGCTGAACGACGGTGGCGAGCCGCCCGTATTGCGGTAGACCAGCACCTGACCGGTCGCCTGATCCACAACCGCCAGATCCGGACGGCTGTCCGTGTTCAGCAGACCGATCTCGAGGTCGACCGGCGCCGACAGCGTCGAGTCGATGACGACCGGCGTGAAGGTCGGCGTATGACCGCCTGCGCTGGTCCACACCGCGAGCACACCGGTCAGGCCAACACCGAGCACCGGCCGCGAGACCGCGGCGATGTCGAGATCGCCATCCACATCGAGATCGGCGACGGCCAGCGCATCAACCCGCTCGAGCACGCTGGGAGGCGACGACAGCTCGATCGGCGTAAACAACGGGCTGGGCTGACCGTTGCTGCGGTACCACACGAGGTGGCCCTGCCCAGCCTGGTGGCCGACCCAGAACGCTGCGACGACATCCATCGCGCCGTCGCCGTCAAGATCCACCACGGCCGCATCGTTGACGACGAGGCCCACATCGGCGGTCGGCGTCGGCCCCAGGTCTCGCTCTGTGAACGCGGGGGGGCTTGAGCCGTCGCTTTGATACCATTTGACGCGGCCGTCGTTGGCGGAAACGCCGGCGATGACATCGAGCGCGCCGTCGCCGTCGAGATCGCCCGTCCGCACCGCGCGTGCGCCCAGCGCCGCCGACGAGATCGTGTGCGACAGCGTAAACCCGGGGTCGATGTCGGCGTTGTTCTCGAACCAGAGCAGGCGATCGGTCGCTGCATCGGCGACGACGGCGTCCGAGTCGCCGTCGCCGTCGAGGTCCGCGAGCAACACCGACTCGGGGACGGAGAGCTGATCCGTCAGAATCGGCCGTGGGTCCCACCGGGAATCCTGTGCAGCGGCCGCGGCCGCGCTCAGGGCCAGGCCCGTCCACAGCGATGCCGCGCTCCACCGAATCCGCTCTGGCACGATCCCCTCCCGACCCCCGCGGCGGGCTCCATCAGTAAGCTATCTGAGAACCGGTCCGGCACGCGACACCGGAGGCAGAAGTTCGCGGAGCCCGGGTGCGGAGGTAGGGTTCTGGCCGGGTCCGGAAACGCTCGATCGCACCGCGGGCGTGTCGGATTCGTCGGCGGATTGCGGATGGAGGAGTGGAGGACGCGCCGCGTCCGGAGCCGGGTGCAGGGGAGAGGCAAGCCGATGGACGATCGGATGATGACTTCCGCGGGTCACGAGGTCACGCGCCTGCTCGACGCGGTGCGCGACGGCGAGCCCGGCTCGCGCGATCGGCTGGTTGATGCTGTGTACCAGACGCTGCGCGAGCTGGCGGAATCGCAACGGCGAAAGCTGATGTCCCACACGCTCGACGCCGAGGCGCTGATCGGCGAGGCCTACTTCCGAGTCCTCGGCAACACGCACGCTGACTTCGAGAACCGTCGCCACCTCTACGGCGCGTTCAGCCGCGCGATGCGGGAGGTGCTCATCGACGCCGCCCGCCGACGGGGTGCGCAGAAGCGAGGCGGCGATCGGCACCGCGTCGATCTGGACCTCGCCCAGCTCTCCGACGATGCCCCGACCAACGATGTCCTTGCGCTCGATCGTGCCCTGGAAGCTCTCGACGCGGACGACGCGCGGGCGGCGGAAGTCGTCCGCTACCGGTGCTACCTCTCGATGCCGGAAGTGCAGATCGCGGAGGTGCTGGGTGTAAGCGTCCGAACCGTGCAACGGGACTGGATCTATGCGCGAGCGTTCCTGAAGCGGGAGCTCGACGAGTCGTAGCGACGCGAGGTGCGGCGTGTGAGTGAGGACCGCAGAACCAGGATCAAGCGGCTGCTGGCGGATGCGGCGGAGATGCCGTCGTCGGATCGGGCCGCGTATCTGGATGACGCCTGCGCCGACGATGCCGCGTTGCGCGCAGAGGTCGAATCGCTGCTGGCTCACCTCGACGCCACGGTTGCCGCGGCGAGCGGCTCCGACAATCCGGAGGCTCCCTCCGCACCGCCGCAGCCACGCGATCCTCGGCGGATCGGCGGGTACACCATCATCGGGCGGCTCGGCGAGGGCGGCATGGGCGTGGTCTACAAGGCGACGCAGGACTTCCCGCGCCGCACCGTGGCGCTCAAGGTCATCAAGCCCCACATGACCTCCGCATCCGTCCTTGAACGGTTCCGGTTCGAGACCCAGACCCTCGCCAAGCTCACGCACCCGGGCATCGCGCAGATCTACGAGGCCGGCACCACGACCACCGACGCCGGTGAACAGCCGTATTTTGCGATGGAGCTCGTGCGAGGCAAGCCGCTGCTGGAACACGCACGGCTCAGAAGCCTCACCGTGCGCGAACGCATGTCGCTGATCGGCAAGATCGCCGACGCCGTGCACCATGCGCACACGCGGGGCGTGGTCCACAGGGATCTGAAGCCGGGCAACATCCTCATCACGGAGGACGGCGAGCCGAAGATCCTCGATTTCGGCGTCGCTCGATCCATCGGCGTGGACGCACAGTCGAGTTCCGTACGGACGGAGGTCGGTCAGCTTGTCGGCACGCTGCCCTACATGTCGCCCGAGCAGATCGAGGGCGACCACGACCAGCTCGATGCACGCAGCGATGTGTACTCGCTGGGCGTGCTGCTGTACGAGCTGCTCGCCGGGCACCTGCCGTACGAGCTGGACCGCAAGCTTCTTTCGGAGGCGATGCGGATCATCCGCGAGGTCGAGCCGGGGCGTCTGTCGAGCATCAGCCGCGTGTACAGGGGTGATGTCGAGACCATCGTCGGCAAGGCGCTGGCCAAGGACCGCACGCGCCGGTATCAGTCCGCGTCCGAGCTTGCCGCCGATATCCACAGATACATCCGGGACGAGCCGATCACGGCCAGACCCGCGAGCGCGATCTATCAGGTGCGGAAGTTTGCCAAGCGGCACCGTGTGCTGGCTGCGGGGATGGGCATCGGCGCCGTCGGCATCGTCGGCGGGCTGGCGGCGACCTCGTTGATGCTTCAGCGGGCGATCGCCGCCGAAGAGCAAACCGCCGCGGCGCGCGATGCGCTCGCCGAGTCGCTGCGGCAGACACAGGCGGAACGGGATCGTGCGACCCAGGCACTCGAGCGCCTCGTCACACTGACCGACGCGTCGCTCGATTTTGAGCGATCGATCCGCAGGCTTGCCGGAGCGACCGCGGCGCGGCGCGTGCTCGCCAGATCCGCGGCGGCGGCGGTCGAGCCGCTCGCGGCGAGTGCCGAGGCGATCCCGTCGCTCCGGCTGCGCTACGCAAGAAGCCAGGCACAGGTGGGGGCGATCGCGCTGATCGACGACCTGGACCCGTCTCTTGCGCAGGATGCGTTCGATCACGCCGTCGCGGCGTTCCGACAGCTCGCCGCGGAGTCGCCGGGCGATGAGGGGCTGCGAGTCGAACTGGCTGATGCCCTGCTCGGCTCGGCCGTGGCGTCGTTGCGCCGCGGCGGCACGCAGCCGGCGCTCGCCACCGCGGCGCAGGCGGAAGAACTCGTGGCCGATCTCCCCGACGCGTGGCCGCTCGTGCGCGCTGCGCGTGTCCGTGGGCAGGTGCTCGTCCGTCAGGGACGGCTCGAGGAGGCGATCGAGGCGTTCGAGCGCGCGATCTCCCTCGCCGACTCGGCCGACCCCTCGCTCGAAGGCCGCGACCTCCTGCTCACCCTGCGTACCGACCTCGGTCAGGTGTTCGACGCGGTCGGCCGGAACGCTGAGGCCTCGGCGTTGTTCGAGTCGGCTCTGCACGATCGCCGAGCGTTGATCGTGGAGGCGCCTTCGGACGCGGTCGTGTTCCGCCGGCATCTCACGCTGCTGTACTTCATGGCCGAGCGTCTCGAAGAGCAGGGCCGGGATGCCGAAGCGCTCGAGCTGCACCGCGAGCGATTGCGTACCGCCGAATCACTCCGGCTGATCGATCCCGAGGATGCCAGGTTCGCCGAGGCGGTCATCACCTCGCATGACGCGATCGCGCGAGCGTTCGAGGAGCTCGGCGACTACGACGCCGCCTCGCGATCTGCCGCGGTCTTTCTCGCCGAAGCAAGGCGCCAGGCGGATCGCGACCCGACGGACTGGACGAAGCAGCGGCGCGTTGCGCTGGCGACGGAGCTCCTGGGCGATATCGCCCGGCAGCGGGCCGAACGCGATGCCGATGACCCGGCTGCCGGGTTGGTCGAGGCGATCGCGATGTACCGCGACGCGGCCGCCACCGTCCGCTGGCTGATCGAGCAGGACCCCGCTCGTGCGGACCTCCGACAGGACGAGGCACGGATCCTGCTCGCGATGGCGAGGACGCAGGAACTGCTGCGGGCGGCCGACCCCGAGAACGGGGAAGCGTCGGGGTGGGTTGACACCTATCTGGAAGCCGACCGGGCCTTTGCCGCGCTGCACGAGCAGGGTGGCCTGGACGAGCCCTCCCGTCGACGCTGGGGGAGGGCGGTCCGCAACCTCGGAACCTGGTACCTCAACAGCGGCGACGGCCCGCGGGCCGTCGAGTACCTGCAGCGGGCGGACACCATCGATCCGCGGGAACTGGATACCGTGGCCGCCCGACGCGCGGCGGCCGCGGCGCTCGTGGGGGATCGGGCTGAGACCGAGCGGCTCAAGGCCCTCGCGCTGCGATGGCTCGATGAAGGCAAGACCGCCACCCGATCCGATGCTGAGCGCCGGGCACTCCGGGCCCGAATCGAATCCATCGGTGAGTGATCGACGGCGTATCGCTCTGGCATGGCATGCTCGCCGCGCATGCAGCCGCCCCGGAGCTCACGGCCCCGAGGCGGCGCTGGAGGGAACCGGTTGCTGTCAGGCGCAGGCGTTGTAGTTCACGACCCAAGCCGTGAAGTCCGAAGGATCGATCACGCCGTCGCAGTTCTGGTCGGCGGCCGGGTCACCGTTGTTGTACGCCACGACCCAGGCGGTGAAATCTGACGGATCCACGACGCCGTCTCCGTTGACATCCGCCAAGACGCATGGATCGCAGGGATTGAGCTCCGCGAAGACCTCGAGGGCATCGATGTTGGCGTGGATATCGTTGAACTGCAGGGGCAGCACGCCGACATTCTCGCCGAAGGCGTAGACCGCGAACGAGCCGGTGAAGTCCGTGAAGAACACGGTGGACCCGTCGACAGGCAGCCCCGTGGCCCGGATGGCCGCGAGCGACGCGGAGGCCTCGCTGAGCGAGAACAGCGCGAAGTCCCGTCCGGGTTCGGCACGGACCTGATCCGGGTTCGGCTCGCCGATGTCCCACACCACGAGCGCATCAACATCGTCGAGCTGCTCGATCTGCGGGTTCGGCGGGAAGCCGAAGCTGTCGAGCCCCATGAAGAAGCCAGGAGCCCAAGGCGCGGGCACGATGCCTGTGGCACCCTTCGGCACGATGAAGATGTCAGCCGCGCTGACACCGAGCAGGAACGCCTCGGCCGGGGGCACGCTGAGGAAGGTGTCGACATCCGTCACGAGGTCGCCGTCCACATCGAGGGTCCGCTCGGGGAAGAGGTTGAAGGCGTCGACATTGTCGTGTTCACCCGGCGTGATGGGGGGGGCCGGAAGCGCCGGGGAGATGAAGCTGCCCGGGCCGAGGCCGGCGGTCAGGAAGAACCGTGACTCGTCGAACTCGAGCTGGTTCGAGCCGATCCCGCCCGGCGCGGCGGAGGGCAGCACGCCGGAGAAGCCTCCGCCGAGCGTGCCGACGAAGATCGCCGGGTGCGGGAATGCCCGCTCACTGATGAAGATGTCACCCGGCTGCTGGTTCAGGAGGAACTGGCGTTCGAGCGCCGTGCCGGGCAGACCGGAAGTGGCTCGGTCGACGCTGAAGCGGATGAACAGCTCCTGGGCCTGGTCCGGGCCGAGCCGTTCGTGATCGGCGCTCAGCGCGTCAAGGTAGCTGCGCGCCGGGGCGCCGATGTCGAGCACCGGCTCCGGCGGGCCGCCGGCGATCACCGTCAGCACATCGCCGTCGGTGTAGGTGATGCCGCTGGCGGTGATCAGGGTCGGCGACGGGCCGATTCGGCCGGCGGGCACCGGGGGCAGGAACAGCCCGAACGGGTCCTCCGCCGAGAACAGCCCCGCGAACGGGGCAGAGGTCAGCGGCGCGGAGGGGTTGTCGTCCAGGCTGAAGGTCTGGGCGTTCACCGAGCCGGCCAGCAGGGTGAAAGCGAGCGCGAGTCGAGTCGTGCGTGTCATGGCAGTTCTCCTACAGGGTGATGCACGAGCGGGTCGGCGGGTCCACCGCCGAAGACCCATGCGGAACCGCGGACGATCATGCGACACGCGCGAAAAAAAAGCGCCGGCGGGCCGGCGCTCGGCGAGACTGCCTGGAAGGCCGCCCGGCGGATCAGCGGGCTTGGAGTGTCACCTCGAGGGTGATCTCGTCCCCGTCTCGGACGACGCCGACATTGACCACATCGCCGGGCTCGTGCCGGGCGAGCAGCGGCATCCACGCCTCGACATCGCTGAGCTTCTGGCCATCCCAGCGGACAAGACGGTCGCCAGCGAGCACGCCCGCCAGCGCGGCGGATCCGCCGTCGGTGACGGACTGGATCAGGATCCCGTCACCCTCCGCGGCGTAGCCCGGAGAGACGCCGAAGCGAACCTTGATGTCCTGCATGGACGGGCCGGCCTGCCGCTGCGACCGGCGATCCGAGGCGCTGATCAGCGCCGGACGCTGCGCCGCGGTCGCGGTGAGCATCGCGATATCGAAGTAGAGGTGGCTCGTCTTGGTGCCGCCCTCGGTGTTCAGCTTCCACGCCACATCGGACGGCGTGTGGTAATCGTCGTGGAAGTCCGCGATGATCGAGAACAGCACGGGGATGCCCACGGCCAGGAACGAGCTGTGGTCGGAGGCGCCGTTCATGCTGTTGGGGATCACCAGCTCGAGATCGGTGTTTTCCATCGCCGGCTCGATCAGCTCCTGCAGCCCCTCGCCGGTTTCCAGGCCAGAGAGCAGGAGCCGCTCGTTGACGATTCGGCCCACCATGTCAAAGTTGATCATCAGCGCATGGGTGTCGATCGGCGCGATCGGATCGGTCACATAGTACCGGGATCCGTTCAGACCCGATTCCTCCGCATCGAAGCACATGAACAGGATCGATCGTGCGTCAGCATCGGCGGGGAGCTGGTCGTACCCGCGGGCGAGCAGGTCCGCCAGCAGCAGCACGGTCGCGGTGCCCGACGCGTTGTCGTCCGCGCCCGGGTGCAGCTTGCCGGAGCCCCACCTGGAGCCGAAGTTGCCCATGCCGATGTGGTCGATGTGCCCGCCGATGACGATCCATTCATCGGCGAGGTCGCCTCGGCCGCGCAGCACGCCGCCGATGTTCTCCGCCTGCAGGATCTCACGCTCGGTGTCGACCTCCATGCGGACCCGGCCGTCGAGCGGCATGGCCTCGCCGCCCTCGTTGGCGTGGGCGATCAGCTCATCGATCGGCTTGCCGGCCGCGCCCTCGAGCCAGAGTGCGCCGGCCTCGGGCGACATCAGCAGCACCGGGCCGGAGCCGCTCGGCCGACCGCTGCGGAAGGTGTCCAAACGGCCGATCCGCGCATCCGCGGCCCCCGGCGTGTTGATGACAACCACCGCCTCCGCGCCCCGGTCGAACGCGGCCTGGAGCTTGCCGTCGAACCCGGCCGCCGAGGACCACAGCCCGTCCTCGGTCAACGCGCTCGTGCCGTCCTCGGTCATCGGCTCGAACCGGAACATCACCGCGAGCTTGCCCGTCAGGTCCGTCTCTTCCGGGTAGGAGGTGAACCCGCCCGGCTCGCCATCGATCGAGTACCCGACGAACACCGCGTCGCCGTTGAACCGGCCCTCGGTGCCCAAGCCCGTGACGACATAGTCCTTCTCATGCACGAACTTCGGCCCGGCTCGGTGGCTCGACACATCAAACTCCGCCAGTTTTACCTCTGTTCGCCCGCCGAGGTCGAACGCCTGGCGCCACGAGGCGAACGGGGTCTCGACCTCGGTGCCGTCGGCCGCCGTCACGACAAGCGGGAAGGCCTTCTCGAGACCCGCCTGCTCGAAGGCGACCTCAGCGTACTGCCGGGCGATCTCCGCGCCGCGGGAGCCCGGCACGCGGCCCTCCATGAAGTCGTTGGCCAGAAAGGTGGCGTGGGCGGTCCACACGCGGTGGTCCGCCTCAAAGTCCAGCACCGAGTCCCGGATATCGTCGAGCAACGCCGCGATGCCGGCTTCGCCAGTCCATCGATCACCGGTTCGCTCCACGCCCGCCGCGCCGGCGTGGGACGCGAAGCTCGTCGCAAGAATCAGCGTGCCGAAGGTCCTCATGGCTGGTTCACTCCTCTGTGTCTTGCCGTCCAGTGGCCGCAGGCGGCGGGGTGGGCGGGAAGGGCTGACACCCAGATCGTCCCCGGCAACCCGCCGCCGGGTGCTGCGGTATACCAATCCGAGACATCTTCGATGCTAGCATCTCTGCCATGACCCGCGATTTCTCGATCCGCGAGGCCGTCTGGGTGCCATTGGTCCTGCTGTGCTGCACCGCGGGCGCCTGGGGCGAGCACCCGCAGGACGGCCCCCACGCGGATGTCCGCATCTCGATCTCGGACGACGAGGTGCGCTTCAATATGGGCTTCAACCTGCCCTTTGTCGACCACGCCGCCCCCACGGTGCGGGAGGTCCGTGACACGGTCGACCCGGCGGAGGCCGAGCTCGTCGAGCGAGCGCTGCTGCGGTACATCCGCAACGAACACGCGGTGGTGATCGACGGCATCGAGGTCCTGCCGCGATTCGAGCCTCTGCTGATCGACCGCATCGACGACAGCATGGTCGCTCTGTTCCCAAACATGGGGCGAGCGGCGTTGACGCGATTGTCACTCGTCGCCGTGTACCCGGCCAAGTCGGATCCGCAGGAGATCCGGCTGAAGTGGGGGGCGTTCCCGGGAGATGTGCTCAGCGTCGGGCTGGAGGGGCCCGCCGAGGAACTCCCGCCGCTGGTGATCCAGGCGCAGCTCAAGGCCGAGGGCCGGATCCAGATGATCCACTTCAGCGAGTCCGAGCCCTGGGTCGTCTGGCGTCCCAGCGGCACCGAGATCAGCGATGTGCTCGAACCGGTTCCTGATGCGATGCCCGAGCAGGGCCCCGGTGTGCCGGTGCTCTCGATGGCCTTCGTGGCCGCAGGAGCTCTGGGCGGTCTCGTGTTGGCCGCTCGTGGCCAGCGGTCGATCGCGGGTGTTGCCCTCGCGGCGCTGCTGTTCGGCGCCGTGGTGACCCGAGGCACCGGCGTGTGGCACGGCTCGCCGCCGAAGCTGAGCCGGGAGCAGGCGCTCCGTGTCTTCGAGCCGCTGCACACCAATGTCTACCGTGCGTTCGACTACTCCTCTGATGATGATGTCTACGACGCCCTCGCGCGCAGCGTCTCCGGCGACCTGCTCGACGATCTGTTCACCCAGATCCGCTCTGGTCTGCGGCAGGCGGAGAACGACGGCGCGATCGGACGCGTCACCGATGTGAAGCTGCGTGAGACTCGCATCGAGGAAGTCGGCGTCGGCGCACGCCAACGAGGCTTCGATGTCCGCGCCGCGTGGGAGGTCGAGGGCACCGTCTACCACTTCGGCCATTCGCACGCCAAACGCCGCGAGTTCGAGGCGCTCTTCCGCGTCGAACCGCGCGACGAGGGATGGCGCATCACCCGGTCCGATCCGATCGAGGTCGCCGATCTGCGGCCGACCGAGCTCTAGACGATGGATCGTGACGCCGCCGAGCCCGGCATCGCGGTCGAGTGCACCGCCGTCCGATTCGCCTACCCGGGCTCCCGAGCCTTCGCGCTGGAGATCCCCCGCTTCGAGGCAGACCGCGGGGCGTTGACCGCCCTGATCGGTCCCAGCGGCTCGGGCAAGTCCACGCTGCTCGATCTGCTCGCCGGCCGGCTCGTTCCCATCAGCGGCCGGATCAGCATTGCCGGCGAACCGATCTCCACGCTCCCGGCGCACCGGCGTCGACGGTTCCGGCTGACACGCATCGGCGACATCGCCCAGACGCTCGCACTCGTCGGCCATCTGACCGCGCTCGAGAACATCCTCCTCGTTGCGATCGTCGCCGGCGTTCGTCCGCTGCCGGTCGAGCGGGCGCGGACGCTCGCGGCGCAGCTCGGCGTTGAGCCGCTGCTCCGCCGTCGGCCCCAGAAGCTGTCCCAGGGCGAACGGCAGCGCATCGCGATCTGCCGGGCCCTCCTCCTCGAGCCCGAGCTGTTGCTCTGCGACGAGCCCACCGGCAACCTCGACCCTTCGCGATCACGAGCGACCACCGAGCTGCTGATCCGGGCGGCTCGCGAGCGCGGAGTGGCGGTGGTGATGTCGACCCACGACCACTCGCTGCTCGATCTGGCGGACCGTGTGTACGACGCCGCCGACTTCCGCCCGTGCGGAGGGACCGACGGATGACGGGGGTGGTCAGGCTCGCTCTGCTCTACGCTCGGCGCACGCCGTTCCAGACAGCGGTCGTGGCGGCGAGCATCGCGGTGGCCGCCGCGTTGCCGATCGCGGGCCGCGTGCTCGTCGAGCGGTACGAGCACCGGTTGCAGGCACGATCTGTCGCCGTGCCTCTCATCGTCGGCGCGCAGGGGAGCCGGTTCGACCTGCTGCTCGCCGCGCTCTTTTTCCGCCAAACACCCGCCGGCGTGCTGCCCCTCGGCGCTGCGGAAACGCTCGCCGACGGCGGCCGTGCGACAGTCGTTCCGATTCACGCCCGACACACCGCCCGCGGCGTGCCTGTTGTCGCCGTCGGCTTCGAGTATTTCGAGCTGCTTGCCCTGACGCCCGTCCGGGGACGACTGCCCGGCAGGATCGGCGAGGCCGTGCTCGGCGCGAACACCGCCGAGAGTCTCAAGCTCCGGCCGGGCGATGCGATACGAACCGATCGGCGAGAGCTCTACGACCTGTCCGTTCCACCGCCCGTCAACCTGGCGATCGTCGGAATCCTGCGACCAACCGGCACGGCGGACGACGATGCGGTCTTTGTGGATCTCGAAACCGCCTGGGTTATCGAGGGGTTCTCGCACGCGCACGCGCCGGCGGACCGTCTGGATCAGGCCGACATCGTCTTCGAAGGAGAGGGAGCCGTCGCGCTCAGGCCCACGCTCGAAACCATCACCGACATAACCGAGGCCACCGGCGACGACGCGTTCGACTTCCATCTTCACGCCGACCGAGCAACGCTGCCGCTGTCCGCGGCCCTTGTCTTTCCCAACACCGAGAAGGACAGGACGATTCTCGAGGCGACGGTCAACACGGACGGCGAGTATCAGGCGGTCCGCCCAGTCGAACTGGTCGACGAGTTGTTCGAGTTCGTGCTCCGCGTGCGGACGGTCTTCGATGGTATCGCGGTCCTGCTCGGGGTGGCAACGGTGTCGCTGGTTGTACTGACGACCGTGCTGGCCTCGAGGCTGCGTCGTGACGAGTTCGAGGTGCTGGACCGTATCGGTGCGCCGCGAGGATTCGTTGCAGGCCTCGTCGTGGCACAGTCGCTGCTTGTGCTGATCCTTGGGGGCGTGGCCTCGGCTGGCGCGGTGGGCACGGCTGTGCTGCTCGCCGATGCATGGATCGGGATCTAGCGTTCCCGGGAGGACCGGATGGTCGCCATGAATGATGTTGTTCCGATACCGAATCGCCTCACGCGTCGACACGCGACGCTGATCGGTCTGGCCGCGATGCTCGTCGCGGTGTGCGCGGGTTGCGGACGCGAGAATGAGGCCCCATCGCGCGATATCGGCGTGCGGCAGGAGATCACAGCGACCTCGTTCCCCGCGGCGTCGATCGCCAGACGCATCGTCGGCGATCATGTGCCCGTTCACTGCCCTGCGCCCACCGGCGTGCCGCCGGAGACTTACCGTCCCTCGCCCGAGGCGATCGAGCGAACCCAGCGATCGCGCCTGATCGTCGTCAGCGGCGCGGGGTTGGAGCCCTGGGTCAGGCTCGTCAGCCTCCCGAGAAGCCGAACCGTCGAGCTGTCCGCGGGATTCGATGATCGGCTGCTGACGGTCGAAAGCGCGGTGACCCATAGTCACGGCATCGGGGGTGAGCACACGCATCGTGGGCCGGATGGCTATGTGTGGCTCGACCCTGACCTCGCCGCGGAGCAGGCCCGCGCGATGCACCGCGAGGCCTCAGCCGCCTTCCCGCAGCACGCTGAGGTGTTCTCACGCAATCTCCAGGCACTCATCGACGAGCTGGCCGATCTGAGCGAGCGTCTCGATGCGATCGCGCCGTACGCACAGGACAAGGTGATCCGTGCCGACGCCCCGGTCTACAACTACCTGGGGCGTCGGCTTGGCGTGACGATCGTGACGAACGGTTTGCCGTCGGACGGCGATCTCGTGCTTGTCGACCGCGCCGGCGCAACGGTGTACAGCGGCGATGGTGTTGTGCCATTCCCGGTCCATGCCGAAGTTCCCGAGGACGCCACGCTCGATCTCTTCGCGTCGCTCTCGCACAGCCTGGCACGCCTCGAGGAGGCACTCGGCGTCCGCTGACGGCGCAGCGCGACAAAAACGCCCCGCCGAAGCGGGGCGAAAGGAAGAAGCAGCACGGTCGGCCCCGGTCGGGGCGATCCGATTACGGCGTGCAGGTCGGACCGGCGGCGCCGAGGTTGTACGCCGCGACCCAGGCGGTGAAGTCGCCCGGCTCGTTGGCACCGTTCTGGTTGGCATCGGCGCGGAGGTCACCGCTGTTGAATGCCGCGACCCAGGCGGTGAAGTCGCCCGGCTCGACGGTGCCGTTCTCGTTCACATCCGCGCAGAGACGGGCGCTGGGGCAGGTGCCCGAGTCCGTCGTCTGGACGAACTGCGTGCCGGCGATCGTCGAGAAGTCGATCGCGCGAGGCTCGCCGAGCTGGTCCGCCGTGGGCAGGCCGCCCGCGACCTGATTCGACCAGAAGTCGGCCGAGCCGTTGGTGATCACGGCCGCGATCTTGATCGTGCTCGAGCCATCCCAGCCGAGCTCGTCCAGATCGATCGAGATCTCGACACCGGTCGTGACATTGCACGCGTCGTCAACGCTGGGCGAGGCCGCGTCACTCGCGGTCACGCCGCCGACATTGGAGTTGTCCAGCGCGATCTGGATCAGGCCCGGCGTTTCGAACCCGAGCGATCCGTTCGCCAGGAAGGCGGCGGCGGCGTCACGCGGACCGAAGTTGGTAAAGATGTCGTCGCCGGTGCCCGGCTCAACGGCATTGTCGCCGAGGTCCAGGTCGCCGTCGAACAGCAGCGGATCGTTGCCGCTGGCGGACTTGAGCCCGCCGTCGTACGCGCCGAAGTCGGTGATGAAGCCCTGCAGGATGTTCGGGCCGTTCAGCCGGAGCGTCGCGGCGTTCGCGAAGATGGTGTTCGTCGACGAGGTGGTGCCGTTGTTGTCGATCGCCAGGACATAGTCCGCGGTGAAGCCGGCGTCGAAGGTGACGCCGGGTCCCTCGGGGCCGACATCATCCGGGTCGGACAGATCGTTCTCGCCGATCCGATCGAGCAGGCGGAAGGCGATGTCGACATTGTCGTTGCGGAGCGTGTTCTGCCCGTCCGCGGCGTCGCCGTCGAAGAAGACGAGCATGCGGTTCCCGTTGGACTGCAGGTTGCCCGCGAGCAGGACATTCAGCCGGCCGCCCGAGATGTACGAGTAGATCGCGTCGAGCTCGGAGCCGACCGCGACATCGCGGTCGGGGATGTCGGGCGTGAAGCCGCTCGGCCCGACGCCGCCGATGTTCGAGTTGTCGACCGAGATCTGGATCCCCTCGCCCAGCGTGCCGGCGCCGGCGGTGGAGGTCAGCAAGCCGGGCGTGCCGGCGCCGAGGAACGCGCCGACACCGCCGCCCGAGGTCGGGGTCGTCGCCAGGTCGGCGAACGACTCGAAGATCGGGTTGCCCATGGTGTCGGTGCCGGTCTGGCCGAAGTTGTAGGTCAGGAAGAAGTCGGCCGTGAAGCCGTCGTCGAACTCCAGCCCAGCGGCGCGGTTGATCGCGTTGAAGCTGACATCGACATTGTCATCGCGGACGACATTCTGCCCGGTGGGGGAGACGGCGTCGGCATCGACATCGAACCACAGGTGCAGCTTGTTGAAGTTCTGCTCCAGGTTCCCGCCGAGCATCAGGTAGAGCGTGTCCGCCGAGCCGTTGCCGTCCTCGTCGGCGAGCGTGGCATAGGCGTTGGACAGCTCCGAGCCGCCGCTGGTCAGGATCGGATCCGGATCGGTGTTGTCGCCGAACCCGGTGCCGGTGTTGCTGACGAAGATGGGCGAGCCGTAGGCCGACTCGGCCGACCCGTCGACCGTCAGCGCGCCCGTCACCACGCTCACCGGCGTGATGATGAACTGGTTGCCCGGGACGCCGTCGGGGTTTGCCGGGCTCGGCTCCTTGAAGCTGACATTCGCGGGGTCACCGAGGTTGGCGCCCGGTCCGCCCAGGCCGCCGAGCACCTGGTTCGACAGGAAGTCGTTGCCGCCGCTGTTGATGTAGCCCGCGACGCGGATCTGCCCGGTCGGGATGGCCTCACCCAGCCCGAAGTTGCTCAGCGGGATGCGCAGCTCCACGCCGGTCGTCACATTGATCGCGTCCGAGTTGTCCTCGGGCTGGCCCACCTGGGTCAGGTTGTCGCCGAAGCTCGTCGGCTGGTTCTGCACCCAGTTGAGCTGGTAGAGCCCTGCCTCCGTGGCGTCGATCTGGCCGTCAACGGCCTGACCCATCGCCTGACCGCTGACCAGCACAAGGGCGGCGGCCGTCATCATCGTGTTCTTCATCTGCACCATCTCCCTTCCTGGGCGGCTCCGCCCAGGTCTCCGAATGACCAAGCTGTCCATCGCGCATACAGCGCACGGACTGCCCTGAATCGTATCGCGCCCCGGTCACAACGCACACAGAAATCTGCACGGCCAAGGGATGTTATACGGCTGTATACAACGACTTGCGCCCATCCGCGGTGCGGTGTCGCTCCATACGCCGGGCTATCGGAGCGTGTGCGATATCGTGCGCCACGCCTCCAACCCACTCTCAAAGTCAGCCTCAAGCAGCAGCACTCCTCGAGCGGGGACCTCAAGCTGCTCCCAGCGGATCGCCGTGTCCTCTGGATTGGCGATCAGCCGCACCCGCCGGTCGTCGAGCTGGCGATCGATCACCAGCAGGGGGCCTTCGGCGTGCCAGGCGGCCCGCCCGAAACGCAGGACCCCGCCGAGCGAGGGATCCGATCGGAGCCGGAGCCACAGGCCGAGCCGCTGCGTCATCGCCTCCGCGTGCGCCTCGGTCGGCCAATGCGTGGGCCGATCCTCGACGAGGCCGGGCCACGCCAAGGGCTTGCGGTTCTCCGGGTCGTCCGCGCCCCACATGCCGAGCTCATCGCCGTTGTAGAGCATCGGGCTGCCGGGCATCACGGCCAGGACCGCGTACGCGAGCTCGATCCGGTCGTAGACCTCGTCCGACGGTCGGCCGCGGTTGAACCCGTCATCGCCGAGGCCCGCCGATCGGTCGTACTCGCGCCCCGGGTTCGCCAGCATCGACGCGAGTCTGGGCGTGTCGTGGGAACTGAGCAGGTTCATCTGGGCGAGATGGGTCGCGGGATGGTGCCGGTAGACGCGATCCAGCGCATCGCTGAGCGCCCTCGCATCGAACGCGGGATCCCGTCCCAGCCAGGCCGTGAGCGCGAACGCCAGCGGGTAGTTCATCTGCGCGTCGAAGGCGCGCCCGCCGAAGTAGTCCGAGCCGTCAAACCAGAGCTCGCCGAAGAGCGCCGCGTCCGGGTTGATCGAGCGGACCAGGCTCCTCCAGTGGCTCCAGAACGCGAGCGGCACCTCGTTGGCAACATCCAGCCGCCACCCGTCGACGCCATCGCTCGGATCGCCGTCACCGTTGGGATCCATCCAGCGCCGCGTGACCGCATCGACATGCGCTATCGGGCCCGGCGCCAGGTTGCCGGCGTGCTGGCGGAACACGGGCAGGTTCCCGTTGCGTCGGTCCCACGCGCGCCACGAGACGGCCTGCCCCGTCCGATCCGCGACGATCTCGAACCAGTCGAAGTACGGGCTCGCCGGCCCGCGAGACGCCGCGTCGACGAACGCCGGGTGCGCCAGCCCGACATGGTTCCACACGCCGTCGAGGATGACGCGCATCCCGCGTTCTCGCGCCGCGGGAAGCAGCCGATCGAGCAGGACGCGGTCCGCCTCCGTCCATGACCAGGTCGCCGGGTCATCGAACTGCCCCGGCCCCGCGAGCGCGTCCGTCGGTCCCGGGCCGGCGAGCCAGGGGTCGATATGCCGATGGTCGGCCGCGTCGTACTTGTGCAGGCTCGTCGAGGCGAAGACCGGGCAGAGCCAGATCGCCGTCGCGCCGAGATCGGCGATGTGGTCCAGTCGGCGGACCACGCCCTCCAGATCGCCGCCGAAACGCCGCTCGAAGACCGTCTCGCGCAGCGGGGGCCGGCGTCGCTCGTGGTCGTCGCCGTACCGCTGCGGGCTCGCGATCGCGCGGTTCGCCGAGGCCTCGAACTCATCCGCCGAGACTTCGAACCAGTCGGCGGTCCACGGGACGGGCGTGCCGTGGGGCCAGCCCTGGTTGTTGGCGGGGTTGGCGTCGTCGAACCGCTCCGGAAAAATGTTGTACCAGACCGCTCCGAGCGCCCAGCCGGGCGTCTCGAGCGCCTCAGGCTCGGGCTGAGTCTCCGCGAGCGGGTCGAACCACTCGCCGGGCTCACCCGAGCCGATCCGGATCCGGAGCCGCTCATCCGCTTCGAGCCGCAGGCGGCTTCGCATCCATCCGGCTTCGTCGACCAGCCAGCGCGGCGACGCCGAGGAACCCGTCCGTTCGATCGTCACGCCGATCGCGGTCGGGACCATGGTGACATCGACCAGCCGCTCGCCGACATGCACCACCTCCGCGGTGACGCCCGGAGGCTGTATACACCATGCCGGGGCCGCGAGGAGGCTCGCCATCGCCACGAAGAGCCGCCGAATGACACCCGGAGGTCGTGAAAACATGTGCGAATCTCCGATCGAGGCAGTAGCATACGGGCGCATTCACCACGGCACGGCTCGAGGCGTGCCACCCTCGGTGTCTCTCGAGGGGGCTTTGGCAGGGGAACACACTTGCTTCACGGAACGACGATGCTTGCTGTTTCGCGGCGTTCGCACCGCCGCGGGTTCACGCTGATCGAGCTGCTGGTCGTCATCGCGATCATCGCGCTGCTCATCGGCATCCTGCTCCCCGCGTTGGGCCGGGCTCGAGCCGCCGCGCAGAAAGCGGCCGACCTCTCGAACCTGCGGCAGATGGGCCTGGTCCTCACGACCTACTCGAACGACTACAAGGACTGGTACCCCGTCCAGCCCACGCCGCGCGACAACCGGAACCTCTGGGGCGAGCAGCACAAGGCGGGCGGCGTCGCGGGCCTGTTCAGCCACTGGCAGGTCGGCACCGAGGGCGGCGACCTGCAGAACCCCGAGGGCTGGTCGCGGCTCGGCGGCACGCCGGACAACTCGCGCAACTGGGGCGGCAACCCCACCCCCCTCCTTCGGAACTACTTGGACGGCTTCGGCGTGCTCGTCTCCCCGGCGCAGCGCGAGGACTACAACTACCACCCGGTCGCCGGGCCCGTGATCGATCCGGGCGACATCAACGATGTCCGCCGGGGCACGCCGGTCAAGCCCAAGGTGCCCTCCAGCGAGACCGAGGTCATCTCCTACAACATCAGCTATCTGTACATCGCGGGGCTGAAGTCAACAGAGCCGACCGTGGTAAGCCCGGCGCCGCTGTGGGGAACGGAGACCGTCGGCCCCGATGTCCAGCTCGACGCCTGGTACGGAGCAGGACGAACGCTCGGAGGGGGTGCTGGCTCGACGCCGCTCTCGACCTCCGCGAACACCCGCCCGGGGTTCTACTCCGAACTTGACATGTTCGGTGACGAGGGCGGCAACTTCGTCTTCTCCGACGGTCACGCCGAGTTCCTCGCCAACGAACAGAGCATCGCGGGCGATTCCATTTCCATACACGACCTGTTCTTCTCTGGTGAGTACAAGGGCAACCCGCAGAGTGTGAACACGATTCTCAACGGTGAGAACGGCCGCCCCCTGCGTTCGGCCACGCTTCAGACCATCGACTGATGCCGTCCATCGTCGTCGGTCTGTCGATCATGCCGTGGTCGGCCTCGTCCATGAAATCGCTCCCCGCCGATCTCTTGGCCGCTACAGTGGGCCCTCGTGAGTGACCCTTCTCTGCCAGCAGGCTCGACCGTCCGCCGGCGTCCGCTGCTGCGCCGGCTCGCCGGCGCGCAGGAAACGGGTCTGGTGCTCGTCATCCTGCTGATGGGCCTGGGTCTCACACTGTTCGGCGGGGACAAGCGCGTGCAGACGCGCATCGCCCTGCCCGCCGACGCCGTTGTCGTTGAGACCTACCGGGACGGCAGCGAGGGCACGCCGGGTTCGCGGCCGCTGCCCGAGGTCGTCGGCTGGCGAGTGACTTCGGGCGGCGACGCGGGTGCGTACAGCCGGGCGGATGGGTTCTCGTACAACGATCGCCTCGGCGCCATCTTCGGCACGCGCGAGGTCAACCGGTTCCTCGACAAGCAGAACCTCGTCCTGGTCGCCAAGGACGCCAGCTTCATCGCGATCATGGCGGTGGGGATGACCGCGGTCATCATCCTCGCGGGGATCGACCTGTCGGTGGGCGCGACCTACGGGCTGTCCGCCTTGGCCGGCGCGATGGCGCTCAACGCCTTCCTCGACGACACTGCGAGCCTGCTGCTCTCCGTCCCGGTCGGCGTGGGGATCTGCTGCCTGGTGGGGGCGGTGTGCGGGGCGGCGAACGGTGTCATGATCGTCGGCCTGCGCGTGCACCCGTTCGTTATCACCCTCGGCACCATGGCCGCGTACCGCGGCATCATCTTCGTGACCAGCAAGGGGCAGTCGGTCGGCTCGTTCCCGGACAGCTACACCAGCGGCTTCTTCAAGGCGGAGATCGCGGGCACCTACCCCGTGCCGGTGCTGATCATGGTGCTGGTGGGCGCGGTGGGCGTGTTCCTGCTGAGCAAGACGGTGGTGGGTCGGCAGGTCTACGCGATCGGCGGGAACGAGACGGCGGCTCGGTACGCCGGCATCCCGGTGGGGCGGGTCAAGATCATCGTCTACACGCTGCTCGGGCTGCTGGCGGGGCTGAGCGCCGCGGTGTACCTGGGCTACCTCGGGGCGGCCGAGCCGAACGCCGGTTTGACCTACGAGCTCAAGGTGATCGCGGCCACCGTGATCGGGGGCGCCTCGCTCATGGGCGGGCGGGGCTCGGCCTTCGGGGCCGTGCTGGGGGCGATCGTGATCCAGCTGATCGAGAACGGCATGATCATCCTCAAGATCGATCAGTCGTACAACCAGATCGTGATGGGCGTGGCGATTATCATCGCGGTGGTGATCGACCAGGCGAAGGCCCGCCTGGCGCCCAAGGGGTGAGGGCCCGCTCGGCCGGCCCGCAGGAAACCGACGAAGGGGGCATCTCATGATGATGCGACGGATCGGAATCTCATTCGGCGTGCTCGCGACGGCGCTGCTCGCCGCGTGCGGCAACCAGGGCGACGAGAGCGGCGCGGACACCTCGGCCAGCGGCGGCGCGTCGAGCGGTGGGGAGCGATATGTCTTCGGCGTCATCGCCAAGGCGGAGGGCAACCCCGTGTTCAAGGCCGCCCGCGCCGGGGCCGAGGCCGCCGCCCGTGACCTCAGCGAGGAGCACGGCGTCGACATCAGCATCAACTGGCGGACCCCCAACAACGAGGACGCGCAGAAGCAGTCCGAGTTCGTCGAGCTGCTCACCAGCCAGGGCATCGACGGCATCGCCATCAGCGTCTCCGACGCCAACCTGCTCACCGCCGCGCTCAGCGCCGCGGTCGAGAGCAATGTGCCCGTCGTGACCTTCGATTCCGACGCTCCGAGCAGCGGGCGGTTCGCCTACTACGGCGTCGACGACAAGGCCGCCGGCGCGAAGGTGATGGAAGAGCTCGCCCGCGTCATGGACGGCCAGGGTGTTGTCGCGGTGCTCTCGGGCAACCCGAACTCGGCGAACCTGTCCGCGCGCGTCGAGGGTGTGCGCGAGAAGGCCGCGGAGTACGAGGGCATCGAGATCCGCGAGGTGTACTATGTGCCCACCGAGACCGCGGCCGACATGGCCGCCAAGATGCAGCAGGTCCAGACGACCGATCCGGACATCACGGGCTGGGCGCTCGTCGGCGGCTGGCCCCTGTACACCGACAACGCGCTCGACGGCATCTACGAGAACGCCATGGTCGTCTCGATGGACCCGCTGCCACTCCCGCTGGAGTATGTCCGCGCCGGCCAGGTGCAGGTGCTCGTCGGCCAGCCGTACTTCGGCTGGGGCTACGAGTCGGTCACCATGCTGTTCAACAAGGTGCACCTCGGGCAGGACCCGGCCTCGGAGTTCAACTATGCCGAGTTCGACATCGTGACCGACGCCAATGTCGACGAGTTCGCCGGCCGCTGGGACGAGTGGATCGGCGAGAGCGGCGGCGAGTGAGCCGCTGGATGATCCAGCAGCGTGGGGCGCGCGACGGTGCGCCGCACGCATTCCGCCCGCGCGCTGGGGCCGCGTCATGACCACCGAGCCTTCGATGCCGCTGCTGCGTGTGCGCAACATCTCCAAGCGGTTCGGCATCACCCAGGCGCTCAGCGATGTGTCTGTGGAGTTCGCCGCCGGCGAGGTCCACGCCCTGATGGGCGAGAACGGCGCCGGCAAGAGCACGCTCGGCAAGGCGATCGCCGGTCTGCACCGCCCCGATACCGGCACGATCTCGCTCGACGGTCGGCAGCTTCGGCTCGGCTCGATCGACGACGCCTTCGCCGCCGGCGTGCGCATCGTGCACCAGGAGCTCGCCCAGTGCCCGAACCTGAGCGTCGCCGAGAACCTGTGCCTGCACGACATGCCGACGAGGGGCCTGGGCCGCGTCGACTTTCGGGCGATGGCGGATCGAGCTGCAGCGCTGGTGCATCGGCTCGATCCGACGATCGATGTGGCCGCCCCGCTCGGCGGGCTCAGCCCGGGGCGACGGCAGATCTGCCAGATCGCGGCCTCGCTCGAGGACGGCGCCGACCGAGGCGGGTCTTCCCCGCGGGTCATCGTGTTCGACGAGCCGACGAGTTCACTCTCGGTCGCCGAGGCCGACCGCCTCGCCGCGATCGTGCGCGAGCTGGCGGGCCAGGGGCTCACCATCATCTATGTGTCCCACCGCATGGGCGAGATCTTCGCCTGCTGCGACCGGGTCACCGTCCTTCGTGACGGTCGATTCGTGGCCACCAGCGTCGTCGCCGAGATCGACGAACCGACGCTCGTCGAGCAGATGATCGGCCGACGAGTCTCCACACCGCCCGGCAAGGCGCACTCGCCCGGCGGCGAAGCGGACGCTCTGCGCGAGCTGGCCGAGGAGGCCGACGAGCACCATCGGCACTGGCAGCACACGCCCGGCGAGGTCGTTCTGCGGGCCCGCGACATCCGCTCACCCGGTCGGCTCCATGGCGTCTCGCTTGAGGTCCGTGCCGGGGAGGTCCTCGGCATCGGGGGCCTCGTCGGTGCCGGCCGCAGCGAGCTGCTCGCGGCGCTCTTCGGCCTCGATCCGCGCGCGAGCGGCGCCGTTGAAGTCGGCGGTGAACCCCTGCCCATGGGCCGGCCGCGGGCAGCGATCCGTGCCGGTGTCGGCCTCGTCCCCGAGGACCGTCGGCACGAGGGGTTGTTCTTCCAGCTCGGCGTCGACGAGAACATCCTCGTGCCCTCGATGCGCGGTCTGGCGAACAACACCTTCCCCTTCGGTCTCCGCAACGCATCAGCCGAAGCCGCCCTTGTTGATGAGCGGCTGCGGACCTTCCGCGTCAAGACCGCTTCGACCAGGAGCACGCCGGGGGAGCTGTCGGGCGGCAATCAACAGAAGCTCCTCATCGCGCGGTGGATGGGATCGCGCACGCGTGTCCTCCTGCTCGATGAGCCCACGCGAGGCATCGATGTCGGTACCAAGGCTGAGGTGTACAACCTGATCAACCAGGCTGCCTCGCAAGGCCTTGCCGTGGTGCTGGTCTCGAGCGAGATGCCCGAGTTGCTCGCGCTGTCGGACCGGATCATGGTCCTCGCTTCGGGTCACTGCACCGGGGAGCTGGTCGGCGAAGCAATGACCCAGACCAATATCCTCACCCTCGCAACCCGCGAGCAGGCCCACGCGTCGGCCTGACAGCGCTCGCCCGCGAGCCCGTCGGGATCCGGCCGAACGCGATCTTCTCGTCCATCTCGTGGCAGCACCCGTGCATCGACGCGGGGTACACCCCCGCCGGACCCCAGCGTGTGATGATCGCGTCCATCGCCCGCGAGAGCCTCGACTCGCTCTGTTCATCGCCGAACAGCGGCGCCGTCGCCTGCGACGCAGGCATGTCCAGAGACGGTGGGTGAACAAGCAGGCGACGGGTTGTACGAAAGATTGACGGGATTGACTGCTTTGCTCCCCAGTTGTCGACGGTGAATCCGAGCAGGCGTGGACGGGGCGATGTCATTCGAAAATGGCTGGGGACGCGCGAGCGAGCTCGGCGAGATGCTCCTGATACAAGCCGGCCGTCAGAGGAAGCATCCGCTCGCAGAACCTGCTGTCGCCCGACTTGTCGCCGCCGATGAGCAGGACAGCCGCCGCGAGGATGCCCGCGATCTCGCGGCGTCACTCGTCAGCGGTCATGTGGTCGGGGTTGCGTCCGGTGGGCATGGATGACTCCGAGACATGGGGCGTGTCTCGGGTTATCTATACCGGCGATTCGCGCCGTGCGCGGTGTTCTGACCCTCGATCAAAGCTACCTTTGGAGTGGTGGCCGTGTGCGACGGCGGGGCTCACTCCCAGATGACTTCGGCAGCTAGATACTCACGAACCACGATCTGGACACTGAGTCCGTCGTTCCAGTTCACGCGATAGCGGTACATCTCAGGCTGAACGGTTATCCAACCGCCCGGTCTCACATCATCACCAGTGACTGCGCGGGTCATCGCTCGGCTGCCGACTTCCGGCCACACTTCGACAGTACGAGCCCCAACCCCTGTCTCGAAGCGCTCCCGCTCGGATTCCGTCATTGCGGTGAATGGACTGGAGGCGATTGACAGTGGGTCGTCTGTGCGAGGTTCGTTGATCTCGAATGCCGCATGGCTTCGAGCGAGCTTGAGGATTATCGCCCCGGACTCGATCGGGTTCCGGCGGTGAAAGCAGCGAGACGGGTGGGTCGGCGATGCTGGCAAATCCGGAGACGGAAAGTGAAAGGGCCGTCTGCAAGCTGCACGGCAAACTCGTAAGTTCTGCGCCCGCTTTCCCGACACGCTGCCGAAGCTCAACGCGTCCGCGAGCCTGGCGAATTCCGGCGGCATGAGTCAGTCTCACGCGCCCCGGATGAGACCAAATCGTGAGACTCAAAAATCGCCGTTTCTGAGCCAGAAACGCGGCAAATCAGGGGTCAGTCTCAAAGTCTCACGATCGAGAGGATGCACGCGGCATGCTCCTGGGTGTGCTTTGGCCTTGATCCGTGAAGGTTGCCCGATATACTATCAAAATGCGAACATACGCCCGGAGGTCCTCATTCATCGATACGGAAGCATACCTCGGGTCACGGGTCGAGATCGCCCGGGCCGCTCTGGCTGCGTGCGAGATTGATCGAGCTGGTGGGTCTTTGGAGACAGCGTTCGAGAGCCGCCTCGGTGGCGCCGAGCTTGCCCTTCGCAGCGGGCTGCACGAGTGGTTCGCGGGTGACGGCCGCGGGCGGGGATCGGCGTGGCTGCCGCCGATGGGTGTGCTGATCGGGCTGGCGTGGCGGGCGATCGGATCAGCGATGTTGCCGGGGGCGGGGCCGAGTCGGCGGGTGGTGTGGGTCGGGCGGCGGTGCTGGCCGTATCCGCCGGCGCTGGTGCGGCATGGCCCTGATGGAGCCGATCGGCGGCTGCTCGATGCGTCGGTGTTCGTTGATCCGGCATCAAGACAGGAGCGCGTGTGGGCGGTCGAGCTCGCGGCCCGGTGCGCCGGCGTGGGCATCGTGATCGGTGACGGCGGCGGGCTGTCGATGGCCGAGTCGCGCCGGCTGCAACTCGCGACGAAGAACACCCCGCTGCTGCTGGCGCGGCCCGCGTGGGAAGCCCACGAGCTGTCGGCAGCGCGGACGCGGTGGCAGGTCTTACCGCTCGCGATGGATGAGACCGAGGGCGAACGCTGCCAGGGATGGGCGGTGGAACTGCTGCGCTGCAAGGGACTGCGGCCCGAGACACCCGGGAACGCACGGCGGTGGGTCGTGCGGCGAGATCATGGAACAGTTTGGAACACAAGTCGAAGCGCAGATCAGATCGAAGACGCGTGGCATCGGTGGCCGGCGGGCGATGGCGGTGTGGCTGCCGCGGTGGGCGACGGATCGCATCCGGCGTCTCGAACGCAGAGAGCGCACATCGCGTGATCGGGATGGTGTTCCTGATCGTCCGCTGTTGCTGGTGACGCAGGAGCGTCAGCGTCAGGTGGTCGCGGCGTGTTGCGAACGGGCGGCCGAGGCGGGTGTGCGTGTCGGCATGCCGCTGGCGCAGGCGCGGGCGTTGTTCGCGACACCGAGCGTGTGCATCGAGACGCACGACCCATCAGCAGACGCGGCGGCGCTGTACCGGCTTGCGGTATGGGCGCAGCGGTTCTCGCCGCTGGTGGCGGTTGACGAGCCGGACGGCTTGCTCCTGGATGTCACGGGATGTGTGCGGGTCTGGGGCGGGGAGGATCGGCTTCTTCGAGCAGCTATCGATGCGATGGGACGGCTCGGGTTCAAAGCACGGGTGGCGATCGGGCCGACGCTCGGGTGTGCGTGGGCGCAGTCGCGTTTCGGGGCTGAGCGTGCTTCCCTCGTACCGCCCGATGGCGTGCGGGATGCCTTGGCGCCATTGCCGATCGCGGCGTTGCGTGTTGATGGCGCTGTCGCGGTCCAGCTTGGCGATGTCGGGATCGAGCGCGTCGGCGATCTTCTGGAGTTGCCTCGATCGACCCTGCCGGCGCGTTTCGGGTCGGAGCTGCTGCTCCGTCTCGATCAGGCGCTCGGGCAAGCGATCGAGACGATTGAGCCGGTCCGGCCTGTGCCGCCGCCGGCGGTCGAGCGGGTGTTCGACGGGCCGACGGACCGGATTGAGGCGATCGAGCTGACGGTGCGCGAGCTGCTGGGCGAGGTGGCAGGCGAGCTCGAGCGGCGAAGCTGCGGGGCCCGGCGAATCGATGTGGAGTTGCTTCGGTCGGATCTCGGGCCGGAGCGGCTGGCCGTCATGTTCGGCCGCCCGAGCCGGGACGCGAAACACCTGTGGCAGTTGTTCCGACCGAAGCTCGAGCGAGCGCACCTCGGCTTCGGCGTCGAGGCGGTGCGTGTGTGCGCACGCGTCGTCCGGAAGATCAGGCACGAGCAGGCCGAGTGCGCCGGTATCGCGGGCGATGTCCCGACAGCGGAGATCGAGCGGTCCTGCGGCGAGCTGCTCGACACGCTGCGGAACCGGCTGGGCGAGGGGCGGGTGCTGCGGGCGTCGCTGCGTGAGTCGCGATTGCCGGAGCGTGCGTTCGAGATGCGCGATGCTTCGGACACGAGCTCGGCGACCGCGGATGTCATGACATCCGATCGACCGTCGGTGCTGTTCGATCGGCCGTCGCTCGCGGAGGTGATCGCGCTGACGCCCGACGGGCCCGTGCACCGGCTGACATGGCGCGGCGAGCAGCACGAGGTCACGGCGTGCGTCGGCCCCGAGCGGATCGGCGGGGAGTGGTGGCGGGCGCATCCCGCTCAGCCAGACCGGACGCGCGATTACTTCGCGGTGCGCGACGATCGCGGGCGGTGGTTGTGGCTGGGCCGGGGTGTCGAAAGCGGGTTGTGGTTCGTGCATGGGGTATGGGCCTGAGCATGCCCGACCACGAGTTTCCCAAGCTGCGGCCGCACCCCTCGAAGGCACCCGATGCACGCCGACCCATTTACACGCCATCGCTGGTGACCTACGCGGAGTTGTCGGTCACGAGCAACTTCACCTTCCTGACTGGTGCGAGTCATCCGGAGGAACTGGTCGCCCGGGCCGCGGCGTTGGGGCACCGGGCTGTCGGGATCACGGACACGAACTCGCTCGCGGGCGTCGTCCGTGCGCACATCGCGGCAAAATCTGCTGGGATTCCGCTCATCGTGGGGTGCCGGCTGCTGCTCGAAGGCGGGCTCGCGGTGTGCGTGTATCCGACCGATCGGCCGGCGTATTCGCGGCTGTGCCGGCTGCTGACACTCGGCAAGCGGCGGGCGCCGAAGGGCGAGTGCTATCTCACGCTACACGACCTGATCGAGCACGCTGAGGGGCTGCTGGCGGTGGTCGAGCCGGCGGCGGTGCTGGACGATGCATTCATCCGAGCCGTCCGCAGTCTGCGGGATGTGTTCGACGACAATCGCCTGTCGATCGCGGCGTCCTTTCTGTACGCGGGCAATGACGAGGCTCGGCTGCGCCAGATCGCGGCTCTCGCTGCGCACACCCGCGTGCCGATGGTCGCGACCAACCGGGTCCTCTATCACGAGCTTGGCAGGCGACCACTCCAAGATGTGCTCACCTGCATCCGCCACGGCTGCACGATCGAGCAGGCGGGGTACCGGCTCGAAGCCAACGCCGAGCGGCACCTCAAGCCCGCCGCTGAGATGGCCCGATTGTTCGCGTCGTACCCAGACGCGGTCACGCGGACCGTCGAGATCGCCGATCGGGCAGCGTTCAGCCTTGATGAGCTCCGATACGAGTATCCGGCCGAGCCCTGTCCCACCGGACTGTCGCCGACCGCGTACCTCGAACGCGAAGCGTGGGCCGGTGCAGCGCGGCGGTACCCCGAGGGCGTTCCGGAGAAGACCTGCTGCGCGCTCGAGCATGAACTCAGGCTCATTGCCGAACTGCGGTACGAGGCGTACTTTCTAACATGTTACGACATCGTGCGCTTCGCGCGAAGCCGCGGGATCCTGTGCCAGGGTCGCGGCGGGGCGGCGAACTCGGCGGTGTGCTACTGCCTCGGGATCACCGAGGTCGACCCCGCGAAGCACAGCCTGCTCTTCGAGCGGTTCATCAGCCGCGAGCGCGACGAGCCGCCGGATATCGACATCGACTTCGAGCACGAGCGGCGCGAGGAGGTGCTGCAGTACATCTACGAGAAGTACGGGCGGGAGCGGGCGGCGATGACGGCCGAGGTCATCAGCTACCGCGGTCGCAGCGCTATCCGCGATGTCGGCAAGGCGATGGGGCTGCCCGAGGACGCGGTCGATGCGCTGGCGAAGAACCTCAGCCCGTGGGGTGAGGCCCCGACGCCGGAGCGCGTGCGTGAGTGCGGCCTGAACCCGGACGACTCGACGATTGGCCGCGTGATCAGGCTCTCGGCCGAGCTGATCGGCTTCCCGCGGCACCTCTCGCAGCATGTCGGCGGCATGGTGATCACCCGCGGGCCATTGTGCGACCTTGTCCCGATCGAGAACGCGGCGATGGACGACCGGACGGTCATCGAGTGGGATAAGGACGACATCGACGCGATGGGGATGCTCAAGGTCGACTGCCTCGGGCTCGGCATGCTGACCTGTGTGCGCCGGGCGTTCGAGCTGCTCGACAGCGTCGGCGTTCGCAGCACCACCGGTGAGCCGCTGACGATCGCCGATGTCATGGCGGATGAAGCTTCTGACGACGCGGTGTACGAGATGATCAGTCACGCCGACACGATCGGCGTGTTCCAGATTGAGAGCCGGGCCCAGATGTCGATGCTTCCGAGGCTGAAACCTCGGACCTTCTACGACCTCGTGATCGAGGTCGCCATCGTCCGGCCCGGGCCGATCCAGGGTGGGATGGTGCATCCTTATCTACGCCGGCGAGAAGGCAAGGAGCCGGTCGAGTTCCCGAGCGATGCGGTCCGAGATGTGCTCGGGCGGACGCTCGGCGTGCCGCTCTTCCAGGAGCAGGCGATGCAGCTCGCGATCGTTGCCGCGGGGTTCACGCCCGATCAGGCCGACGGGCTCCGCCGGTCGATGGCGTCGTGGAAGCGCAAGGGTAACGCGATCGCCAGGTACGGCGAGCAGCTCATCGATGGTATGGTCGCCAACGGGTACGAGCAGAAGTTCGCCGAGCGGTGCTTCGATCAGATCAAAGGTTTCAGCGAGTACGGTTTCCCCGAGAGCCACGCCGCGAGCTTCGCGATCCTCGTCTATGTCTCGGCGTGGCTGAAGCGCCATCACCCGGCCGCGTTCGCCGCGGCGCTGATCAACAGCCAGCCGATGGGCTTCTACGAACCCGCTCAGATCGTCCGAGATGCGCAGGAACACGGCGTCGAGGTGCGACCGATCGATGTGAATCACAGCGGTTGGGACTGCTCGGTCGAAGGTGGTGCGCTGCGACTCGGCATGCGGCTCGCCAAAGGGCTCGCGCATGCCGATGCCGAGCACATCGCCGATGCTGTCGGAATCCACGGGCCGTTTTCGACCATCAAATCGCTGTGGCGTGCCAGCGGCGCGAGCGTGAAGTCGCTGAGGTGTCTGGCACGGGCCGACGCGTTCGGCTCCATGGACCTCGACCGCCAGCGGGCGCTGTGGCAGATCAAGCCGCTCCGCGACGAGCCGATGCCGCTGTTTGAGCGGGCCGATGTCAGCAGCGAGGCGGGGCTGGATCGGCTGCCGGTCATCTCGCCGGTTGATCGCGTGCTGCACGACTACAGCTCGGCCGGGCTCTCGCTCAAGGCGCACCCACTGTCGTTCTTGCGCGCGCAGCTCGACGAGCGTGGCGTCACGCCCGCGGGCGATCTTCGGCTCGAGCATCTCTGCCCGGCCAAGCGGCAAGTGAGCGTTGCCGGCCTCGTGCTCTGCCGGCAGCGTCCCAGCACTGCGTCCGGCGTCACCTTCATTACGCTCGAAGACGAGACCGGCATCGCCAACCTCATCATCTGGCGGGATACATTCGAACGATACCGCCGCATCGGACGGCTCAGCACGATCCTGCTCGTCCGCGGCACGGTGGAGCGCGAAGGCGAGGTCGTGCATGTGCACGCGAGCCACCTCGAATCGCTCGACGCGGATCTGCCGGCCGTTGCGTCGGTGTCGCGGGACTTTCATTAGCCGCCGACCCTGAGGATGTCACTCCTGGCGGTACCTACCGACCACGAGCTGGTGTGCCGTCGCACCCCACGGGCGCCGCCGTTGCGCGGAGATGTCCGATGGGTCACGAACAAACAGCGTCACAGCATCCCACTCTTCTTGAGATCGCGAGTGTCCTCCGGGTGATGGCGGATCGGATCGATTCGGTCGCTCTTGAATTCGAGCGTCTCGCTCCTGCGGCATCGGCGAACGGGTCCTATCAGTCGTTGGTCATCAATCCGTCGACATACTCGATCAGATGGGTGGGCCGCGAGGGCCCGCTCGGCGCGACGATTAGTTCCAGGCTGATGCACCTCGTTCAGGTCGGCGACCCGCAGGGCGACGTCGGCGGAAGTGATCCCGCTCTGGGCGAGTCGTCCCAGCGCCGCGTGATGCCGTTCCAGATACCGAGTGAGACCGCTGCGTTCCTTCCGGAGTTCGCCGAGCTCGCCGGCGACGAGGCGTTCGGCGTCCACCAGAACCCGCTTCAACAGGTCCCGGTCCTCGCCGAGCCTCCGAACCTCCTCAACCACGACCCGCTCGATCTCGAGCGCTGGAAGTGTCTTGGACGGGCAATGGATCGCTCCGCTCTTGATGGACTCGATGCACCGGTAGTAGCGGTGGTACATCCGCCGACCCTGCCCCCGCGCGAATGTGTGGCTCATGGCGTACCCGCACGCCTTGCAGCGCAGCAGGCCGCGGAGCAGGGCACCGTACTTGTTCCGCACCTCGGCGCCGCCTGTCCGCCCGTTGTAC